>NZ_SMAF01000013.1 GCF_004343305.1 Pseudofulvimonas gallinarii
AACCGGGGTCGCGCGAAGCCCGCTGCGTAGTGGCGAGAAGCTGGCCGATCGGGTCCATGCGCAACTGTCCGACATCAAGCTCCGGCCCGACCTGGCGCGCTCGTTCTTCGGGCATACAAGTGTCGCCTATATTTCTGACTGATCAGTAAACCTTTCCACCCACGCCCTTGAACTTCTCGACAAAGGCGGCGATTTTCTGGAACACGCTCTGCTTCTTGGTCAGGAATTGCGGGTTCAATGGGCTCATCTTGGGCAGAAGCGCGTTGAGCTCCGTGCCGTTTTCGCTGGCGTACTCACGCTTGAGTGAGGTGGTGATGTATCGCCTGGCGGCCTCGGCGTTGAGGCTCTCACTGTCGATCAGCTCCTGGGCTTCGCGCTGCTGCTCCGCTTGCGCAAATGTGAAGAAAGCCTCGATCACACTGGTCTTGTCGCCAAGCTGGTCCAGGTCGGTCTGATTGATAAAGTCCACCACCAGGCTTTCCTTGGCGCGGTTACCCAGGCTTGCCCGGATCACACGCCGCACCTCATCCACCAGTTCAGACTTGCTCTTGGTCTTCTTGTTGTGCTCGAAGATCAGTTCCAGGATGTAGTCGAGGTTGATTTCCTGCGACTTCAAGAGATCCACCTCGAAGACCACGTCATCCCAGTCGATGGTCGATTTATCTTTCTCGTCCCCTGCCTTCTGGCGGCGTAGCCAGTCACGCACGTCGTTGTAGGTCGAGCGGTAGTCCTGAATTTTCCGATCTGGCGGGAGCTTGATCGCCTGCAGCGCGGTCAGGTCTTCATCGCTCAGGTAATGTTTAGCCTTGAATGCTTCCACTGCGGCGGGGTCCGTCAGATCGACGCTCTGCAACGCCTTCAAGCTGGCAAATTCGTCATAGTTCTGCAGCACGTTCTCGACGCGCAGATACTCGCCGAACAGTTTGACGAAGGCCTTCTTGTCCGCCTCCTTCTCAATGGCGGCAGGGTCGGGGAAGCGCTCTTCCAGTTCCCGCACCACATCCATGAAGCCCCGGCGCGCCTCACCGGTGGCCGCATCGGTGAAGCCTTCCATATACTCCTTGTAGCTTTTCTCCAGCAACACGTTCCGGGTGTTCTTGTCACCAAACAGGGTGATGGCATCGATGGTCGCCTGTTCCAGATCGCGGAAGGTGACGATGTTGCCGAAGGTCTTGGTGGCGTCAAAAATGCGGTTGGTGCGCGAATAGGCCTGCATCAGCCCGTGGTAGCGCAGGTTCTTGTCGACAAAAAGCGTGTTGAGCGTGGGGGCATCAAAACCGGTAAGGAACATGCCGACCACAATCAGCAGATCGACATCCTGCTCTTTGACGCGCTTGGCCAGGTCGCGGTAGTAGTTCTGGAAGCCATTGCTGTCCACGCTGAAGTTGGTCTTGAACAGCGCGTTGTAGTCGGCGATGGCCGCGCTCAGGAACTCCTTGGCGCTGCTGTTCATGGCCGACACATCAAAGCTCTCGTCCTGGATATCGCCAATCGCATCCTGCTCCTCGTTGGCAGCAAACGAGAAGATGGTGGCCACCTTCAACGGCTTGTCGCTGTTCTTCTGCAACTCCCGGAAGCACTCGTAATACAGCTTGGCCGCATCCACGCTGCTGACGGCGAACATGGCGTTGAAGCCCTTGTTGCCCGGTTGCAGGCGGTGGGTCTTCTGCCGGAAGTTGTTCAGGATGTACTGGGTGATCTCGCGGATGCGATCCGGGTGCAGCAGGGCTTGCCGGTTCTCCGCCGCACTCAGCTTCTTCTCGTCCTGTTCGGTCTCGATGGCCTTGAATTGCGGGCGCACATCGTTGTAGTCCACCTTGAACTTCAGCACCTTCTCGTCGCGGATCGCATCAGTGATCACGTACGCGTGCAGCTCACGGCCAAACACGCTGGCCGTGGTTTCGGCGCCCAGTGCGTTCTGCGGGAAAATGGGCGTGCCGGTGAAACCAAACTGGTAGAACCTCTTGAACTTTTTCTTCAGGTTCTTCTGCGCCTCGCCAAACTGGCTGCGGTGGCACTCATCGAAGATGAACACCACCTGCTTGCCGTAGATGGGCAAGTCGGCCTCGCTCTTCATCAGGTTGTTGAGCTTCTGGATGGTGGTGACGACGATCTTGTTGTCGTCCTTCTCCAGGTTGCGCTTCAGGCCCGCCGTGCTGTCCGAGCCGTTGACGCTGTCCGGTGAAAAACGCTGGTATTCCTTCATGGTCTGATAGTCCAGATCCTTGCGATCCACCACGAAGAACACCTTGTCGATGAAGTCCAGCTCAGTGGCCAGGCGCGCTGCCTTGAAGCTGGTCAAGGTCTTGCCGCTGCCGGTGGTGTGCCAGATGAAGCCACCGCTTTCCGTGTTGCTCCAGTTCCTGGCCTGATAGCTGCTCTTGATCTTCCACAGAATGCGTTCCGTGGCGGCGATCTGGTAAGGCCGCATCACCAGCAGCGTGTTGCTGACGTCGAACACCGAGTAATGCAGCAGCACATTGAGCAAGGTGTGCTTCTGGAAGAAGGTGGCCGTGAAGTCCTTCAGGTCCTTGATCAGCGTGTTGTCCGCCTTCGCCCAGTTCATGGTGAAGTCGAAACTGTTCTTGTTGCGCTGCGTGGTATTGGCAAAGTAACGGGTGTCGGTGCCGTTGGAGATCACGAACAGCTGCAGATACCTGAACAAGGAATGTTCGCTGTTGAAGCTCTCCTTGCTGTAGCGATGCACCTGGTTGAAGGCTTCCCGGATCGCCACGCCGCGCTTCTTCAGCTCCACCTGCACCAGCGGCAGGCCATTGACCAGAATCGTCACGTCATAGCGGTTGGCATGACTGCCCGTCTGCTCGAACTGCTTGATCACCTGCACCTTGTTGCGGGCGATGTTCTTCTTGTCCAGCAGGTAAATGTTCTGGATGCGCCCATCGTCAAAGATAAAGTCGTGGATGTAGTCGTCGTGAACCTTGCGGGTCTTTTCAACGATGCCCTCGCTGGGCTTGTCCAGCCAGGTTTCCACAAAGCGCATCCATTCGCCCTCGGTGAACTGAACGGCGTTGAGTGCCTGCAGCTGCACGCGCACGTTGGCCAGCAAATCGAGGGGCGACTTGATGAACGAAGCAAACTCGTAGCCCTGATTGACCAGATCCTGGATCAGCTCCCGTTCCAGGTCGCTTTCGCTCTGGTAGTTCTCGGCAACTTTCCATTCCGGCTCATACCTATCCAGAACAATGAAATTCCGGGACTCGGCGATGGTCTTGTAGTCACTCATTCTTCGGCACCCTTCCTTTTCAGCAGCTTTTTCACGGTGCGATCGAAATCGAATTCGATGCGATACTGCATTCGGCAAAAATGTCGGTGATTTGTTGATAAATCCGCCACTCGCTGGCACGTATCGAGCGCACCCGCTCCAGCAGTTCACGGAAATAGTCCTTGCCAAAGTAACGGCCATTTTTCAGCCGCTCATCATCCATGGCAAAGCCCTTGATGATGTATTCCTTGATCAGCTGGGTGGCCCAGATACGAAACTGTGTAGCCTGCGCCGAATTGACGCGGCAGCCCACCGAGATGACCGCATCGAGGTTGTAGTACTGGGTCTGGTACTTTTTGCCGTCTTCGGCAGTTGTTTTCAAAATGGAAATAACTAAATCCGGGTTTAGCTCATTACTTTCAAAGATGTTTTTCAGGTGCTTGGAGACGGCAGGCACACCCACGCCAAACAACTCCGCCATGCGCTTATGGGTCAGCCAAAGGGTCTCGTCGGCAAGCAGAACCTCGACCTTGATCGCGCCATTCGGGGCGGTGTAGAGCAGGAATTCCGTGGTTTGGTCGCGCAATGTGAGCTGGTATCTTGGCATGGCCGTATCCCTTTACGCACTGGCGGCGGAAGCGGTTTCAGCTTTGGGAAAGTTGAACAGCAAGTCGCGGTAATACGCGTATTGCTTCTGGCGCAACTCGATTTCGCGGGGCAAGCCTTCGGTGATGGAGTTGGTCAGGGCGTCGAATTTGTCGAGGATGGCGACGATGCGGGCTTGTTCGGCAAGTGGGGGGATGGGAATAAGCACGCCTTCCATCTCGCTTTTTCTGATCGATGGTACAGCACCAGAATCATTTGCCACCGACCTCAGATCGAACGTTTGTATCCAATAGAAAAGGAACCGGTCGATTATTTCGCTTCCCGGGATCACGCCCATCACGTTGTTGTCGTATGCGGATGGCACGGAAAGAAGACGCTTTTTGTTCGTCGCCACGGCAGCGCCGATTTTTGGAAATATAACTGTCCCCACAGGTGCCGGCTTTACCCCGAGTTTCCGGATCGTCTCTGCATCAACATAATTGTTGGCCTTCTGCATCGTTGTTTCATTCCCAACGATGTTCATGTCGCTGACCTTGTAGAACGGGTACGGGCCTCCGTCATGGCCCTGATAGGCGTTGGGAAAGCCCCAGCCGCTGCGAACTTCCGCAACGTCTCCCAGCGTTTTCCACTCCACTTCGTCGTCTTCAAAACTCAACAACTGATCGCGATAGTAGTTGTATTGTTTTCTGCGGGCGGTCAGCTCGGCGGTCAGCTCGGCGGTCAGCTCGGTGAAGCTGTCCAGTATGCGAACGATTTCGGCCTGGATTTCAAGCGATTTTTGGGGGTTGTCTGGACAAAGGATAGGTACGAGGATTTTTCTGAAACGATCCTTAGATACATTAAAGCGGGTGACACCACTTGCCATCTTGGCAATTTCAGACCTCATGAAGCTGCTGCGAAAAAGATGCTTTGAAAACCCAGGAGTTATCGGAATATCCTTTTTAAATCGAACTCCAAATGAAAAGCTATTTAAGAAAACAGCGCCTGCAACGTCCGTCGTGACGGCTGATGACATCCCGACTTCATCCGCGGTCTCGGATGATCCGGTAAAAAGAACATCGCCATACCTAACCTCATTCTGCCTTTCTGAATCAGACACTTTGACGCACTCGATGGCAGAGAAGTCAACACTTTTGTTTGCGAAGATATTTTTGTAAGTTACATATTTAGCGTTTCCGCCTTCGAAGTCAGATTTACTCTTTCCGGTAAGGCCGCCATAGATCTGGGCCAATTCCCCTAATGGCAGCCATTCAACTTCAGCACCATCTAACAGCTTTTCCAAGAAGTTCTTGCCGCTCATACCTTCGACTCCTCGCCCTCGATCTCCGCAACGATGGCATCAATGTCCTTGCGCAACTGGTCGATCCGGGCAACGGTGTTTTTCAGTTCGGCATTGAGCTGGGCGATGTCCACCACTTCGCGGTTGTCCTTGGCTTCCACGTAGCTACTGACCGACAGGTTGTAGTCGTTAGCCGCCACCTGCTCGAACGGCACGGATCTGGCGAAATGATCGACGTTGGCCTTGCTGTCGAACACAGCCATGATCTGGTCGATGTGCGCATCCATCAGCAGGTTGTTATTAGTGCCCTTCTTGAACAAGTCGCTGGCGTCGATGAACTGGATGGTGGTATCGGTCTTGTGCTTGGACAGCACCAGGATGTTCACCGCGATGGTGGTGCCGTAGAACAGGTTGGGCGCCAGCGATATCACGGTTTCGACGTAGTTGTTATCCACCAGATACTGGCGGATTTTCTGCTCGGCACCGCCCCGGTAAAAGATGCCGGGGAAGCAGACGATCGCAGCGCGGCCCTTGCTGGAGAGGTAGCTGAGCGCGTGCAGCACAAAGGCAAAGTCGGCCTTGGACTTGGGCGCAAGCACACCGGCCGGCGCGAAGCGTTCGTCGTTGATCAGTGTCGGGTCGTCGCTGCCGATCCACTTCACCGAATACGGCGGGTTGGAGACGATGGCGTCGAAGGGCTTTTCGTCGCCAAAGTACGGTTCGGTCAGGGTATTGCCGAGCTGGATGTTGAATTTGTCGTAGTTGATGTTGTGCAGGAACATGTTCATCCGCGCCAGGTTGTACGTGGTGTGGTTGATTTCCTGCCCAAAGAAGCCGTCTTCGATGATGTGGTCGTCAAACTGCCTCTTGGCTTGCAGCAGCAACGAGCCCGAACCGCAGGCCGGGTCGTAGATCTTGTTGATGCTGGATTGCCCATGCATCGCCAACCGGGCAATCAGCTTGGAGACCTGCTGCGGGGTGAAGAACTCGCCGCCGGATTTCCCCGCATTGGCCGCGTAGTTGGAAATCAGGAACTCGTAGGCGTCGCCGAACAGGTCGATATGGCTGGCGTCGAAGCCGCCGAAATCCAGTTCCGCCACACGTTTGAGCACCTTGGCCAAGCGCTCATTCTTGTCTTTGACGGTATTGCCCAGGCGGTTGCTGGTGGTGTCGAAATCCGCAAACAGGCCTTTGATGTCATGCTCGGAGGGGTAGCCGCTGGCCGACGCTTCGATGGCCTTGAAGATGTTGGCCAGGTCCGTGTTCAGGCTTTCGTTGGTGTTGGCCTTGGCGGCGACGTTGGCGAAGAGCTGGCTGGGGTAGATGAAATAGCCCTTGGTCTTGATGGCGTCATCCTTGGCGGCCGCAATGTTAGGGTCATCGTCCGCCATGGCGGCGTAATTGACGGACGGGTCGCCGCCGGTGATGTAATCGGTGAAGTTTTCGCTGATGAAGCGATAGAACAGCGTGCCCAGCACGTATTGCTTGAAGTCCCAGCCATCGACGGCACCGCGCACGTCGTTGGCGATATCCCAGATCTTGCGCTGTAGCGCGGCGCGTTGTTCGTTGCTTGTCATTCTGTTGTTCCTGATTCGATCGTCGGTTGTTATTTCTTCAAAGCGCCGACTGGGGGTCGATAACCCGGCGCGAGTTTTGCGTTTTCGACGCCATACAAGGCCAGCGGATCACTGAGCCACAGGCGGTACTGTTCTTCTTTGAGGCGATGGTCGGGCGAGCAGTCCACGCTCCAGCGCAGCAGCATGTAGCCCGCGACGGCGGCACGGACGCGCATCCGGATTGAGCCGTCGGTCATCCCGTAGTCCATCTTGATGATCTCGGGGCGCTCAAGACGCGGGTGCGGCACGAAGTCCAGCTCGACGATGCGCGTCCACTGGATGTCGTTGTCCGGACGTTCGTTGGCCTGTGGCTCCTCGTCGAGCAGCGTTGGCGTTTCGATACGGGTGATGACGAAGTCCCGAAACTCTCCGCTCTTGCGATCAAAGGCCCGGACGTGCCAGCGCAGGCCGGTGTCCACCAGCGCGAAGGGAACGATGACGCGCTCGGACTCACCGCTGCTCATCGAGTGGTAGCGGATGGCGATTGGCCGCTTGGCGTGGATCGCCCGGCAGACCGGGGCCAGCACATCCATCCTGGGATTGCTCAGAGCGGTGGGTGACTCGCACGGCAGCAGCGGCTGCGTTGCGCCGTTCACCCCATCGCCGAAGCCCAGAGCCAGCGCGGACAGCACGCGCTGCGATGCGTGATCGAACAGCGGGGAGAATGCCTGCCCGATACGGTAGATCTTGTTGCTACCGTCAAAGGTGATGTTCTGCGGCGCGATTTCCCGGTACAGCGCCAAATCGCGTGTCGCCCCTGCAGGCGCCACACCAAAGCGCTCAATCAGCCCTGGGCGACCAATCTCACCGAAGAAGTAGAGCCGGAAGTCGATGTAGGCCAGCCGCTCGCGCTGGGCGTGGCTCAAGCTCTCGACGCGCGGGGGTTGGGTCACCGAAGGCTCCTCATCCACGACGGACGACCGAAAGACTGTGATTGGTTTTATGTTTGTCCATTGGTAGCCGGCTCACATGATCAAAATGATGATATCATGCGCCACTGCTTGTAGCTGAGCAAGCAATCGAAGCGGACAAATCGTCGAATCCACGCCCTCAAGGCCAAGGCGTTACTACTTAACTCGGCAAACGGACGCGGGTTCGGTTCCGTGTTCCGCCACCAAGATCCCAACCCTTATCGGTTGGGATTTTTTTTGGCTGAAACGCCAATGTTGGCGCGGTTTCCGGGCATGGCCTCGCGAGCGGTGGGTATGCTCACAGCCTCGTTTTCGCCCCTTCTCGCCTCTCTGTTCTCGGTTTTTCTCTAATGGCCTCGCGAGCGTTCGCGAGGCTTCCCCCTGGTTTTATGCGGGTTTCGGGTCGATGGGTTGTGGTTGGTCACTGCATGGATGGGGCGACCGAGGGCCGAGCGACCAAAGAAAACGGCCTTCAGGCGGTTCCTGGCGCCGGATGCGAGACGGGACGGACTCAACCCCAAACAGCGGCTGGCCATGGCCGCTTAACTCTACTTTTGAGCGCCCCTAGTTCCGGGGGGATTACCGTCTGCGTCTTTCTTCATGCGCGCCCCCCCCCCGTTGGAGCATCGTCCAACACATAGCTTGTACTGCGCCCGCCTGCATCCGATTTCCGCAGCACGCCGCGCGCGAGCAGGTCGTTGATGTCACGCAGCGCCGTGTCTGGCGAGCACTTGGCGATCGCCGCCCACTTGCTGCTGGTGAGCTTGCCCTCGAAGCCATCGAGTAGCCGGTTGAGCAATTTCACCTGTCGCTCGTTCAAAGGTGTGGCTGCCCAGCGCTGCCAGAACCGCGCCTTGGCCAATACAGAGTCGAGGGTGTGCTGCGCCTGATCGACGGCGCGATGCAGGGTGTCGAGGAACCAGGCCAGCCACTCGGTGACGTCCATGGACCGCTTCTGGGTGCGCTCCAGAATATCGTAGTAGGCCTTGCGCTCCCGCTGGATCTGCGCCGACAGGCTGTAGAAGCGCTGCGGGCTGCCGTCGGCGCGCGCCAACAGCAGGTCGCCGATGGCCCGGGCGATACGGCCGTTGCCGTCGTCGAACGGGTGCAAGGTCACGAACCACAGATGGGCAAGCCCCGCCTTGACGAGCGGTGGCTCACCCGAGTCCGCATTGACCCATTCGAGGAAACGACCTGTCTCGGTCTCCAGTCGATCGGCGGGCGGCGCCTCGAAATGCACGCGCTGGCGGCCGATGGGACCGGAGACCACCTGCATGGGGCCACTGGCATCGTCGCGCCAACTGCCGACCTTGATTTTGGAAAGGCCGGAGTAACCGGTGGGAAAGAGCGCCGCGTGCCAGCCAAACAACCGCTCGCGGGTCACTGGCGCCGCGCAGTTGACCGTGGCGTCGAGCACCATCTCCACCACGCCTTCGACATGACGATCGACTGGAGCCAACGCCCCGATGTCCACGCCGAGCCGGCGCGCGATGGACGAGCGCACGGATTCGACGTTGAGCTGCTCGCCTTCGATCTCGCTGGTCTTGACCACGTCTTCGGTGAGCGCCGCCAGGCTGGCCTGATCGCGCAGCGCCATGCCCACGTCGGCCAGACGCCCCAGCAAGAGCCCTTGAGCACGACTCACATCCGCCATAGGGCCAGCGAGCGCCGCCAGGTCGAAGCGCCAGTCCGGCCAGTCACTGGCCTGCCAGATGTACTTGTAATCGCCGCTGTTCATGCGGAGATTATGGGCTTCATTCTCCGCATGCGCAAGTTATTCACCGCATATAATGCGGCGATAGAAGGTGCGATTCCCCGCACCCCGGGCTGCCTTACCCCGGAGTGGGTGTGAATGGGTGTGCTCCTGGTCGGGGGGACGGACGTGGGTTCGATTCCCGGATCCCGGAATCGAACCGGACCAGAGAAGCATACGAATTTGAACGGCCATCTCGGTGACCGATCCGCGGGGAAAACCGCTTGATCGTCCGCTGACTCTGACCTGTCAACCCCCGCTTTTCGCAGCAGCCAGCAGGACTTATCAACTTGCCGGAACGCCGGTATCGCGTACTTTCAACGGTCGTTTGGCGCGGGTTGCCCGACCAGCGGCCGCGCCGAGCCAGGCAAGTCAACTTGACCACCCGATCCGGGCGATGTCGTTCCAACGGCCATTTGACAGAGGTGCGACCTCGGGAAAATGCCTTTCGAGCGAATCTCATGCACGGACGCGGGTTCGATTCCTGCCGGCCGACCAGATCAGGAAAAACTCGAACCGCTGATTCCAGCGGCTTTTCTTCCAACGTGACTGGCCAACAATTGGTCACGTCCGGGCTTGGCCGGGCGTGGTTTGAGCAACATTTTCGGCCATATTGCCGAGCGGCAGAGGGGCGAACCTGTCCGCGCCTCCGCCAGCCGGTTGCCGCGCCAGGGCATGGCCGCGCACGACATCGACGCGGAACAGTTGCACCAGTCCGACGACGAAGAACAGCGCGGTGACCTGCAAGGCGATGCGGTGGTTGCCGCCGCTGAACCAGTTGACGAAGCCGTAGCTCAGCGGCCCCAGGATCATCGCCACGCGCACCGCCAGGCCCCACAGGCCGAAGATTTCGCCTTCGCGTTCCGGCGGACACAGGTAGCCGACCAGTGCGCGACCCGCCGACTGCGAGGCGCCCAGGCTCAGTCCGGCGAAGTTGGCGGCGGTCCAGATCACCCAGCGCGCATCGGAGAGGAAAAACAGCAGGATCGCCAGCAGCCAGCCGACGAGCGTGATGGCCAGCGTGCGGCGGTGGCCAAGGCGGTCCTGCACCAGTCCGAACACGAAGGCGCCGACGGCGGCGGTGACGTTCACCACCAGCACCAGGACGATACTTTCCTGGGTGCTGAAACCCAGCGCCTGGGTGGTGAATACCGCCGCCAGGGTGATCACCGTCGCCACGCCGGACTGGTACCAGACGATGCAGATCAGGAAGCGGCGCAGGTCCGGCAGGTCGCGGCTGCTGGCGATGGAACTTTTCAGACCGGCCAGCGCGGTGGCAACCATGCCGGCGGTGGCCTGCCCGGTGGGCTGCGAGCGTTCGCGCAGCAGGGTCAGCGTCGGTACTGCCGACACTGCGAAGGCGATGGCGGTGATCAGCATGGTCTGGCGTATGGCCACGTCATCGGTCACGCCGCGGCCGGGTGCACCGAGGATCCACACCAGGCAGATGCCCAGCACCAGCAGTCCGCCGACATAGCCGAATGCCCAGCCGAAACCCGACAGGCGACCCATCGACTCGTCGGCGGCCAACTCTGGCAGGAAGGCGGCGATGAGGCTTTCACCCAGGCTGTAGGCGAGATTGGACACCACGATCAGCACAAGGGCGAGCCAGACATCGCCCGGCCCGCACAGCGCCAGCGCCGCCGTGCTGAGCACGCAGCCGATGGTGGTGATCCACAGCAGCTGCAGCTTGTTGGCGCGGCGGTCGGAATACGCACCCAGCACCGGCGCCGCGATGATCACCAGCGCGTACGACAGCGACAGCCCCAACGTCCAGGCCAGCGTGCCCCAGCTGGCATTGCCGGTGACCACGGCGACGAAGTAGGCATTGAACACCGCGGTGATGACCACGGTGGTGTAGCCCGAGTTGGCGAAGTCGTAGCAGGCCCAGGCGAACAGCTCACGACGTCGTACCGGTGGCACCTCCGGCCCATACTGCCTGCGCACGCCGCCTCCCTTCCCTGTCGCACTGTCCATGCCGTCTAGCCTAACGCGCCGCCCGACGCAGGCGAAGCGCCCTGGTCACCTGGCCCCTGCTGCGTCCATTTGCCGTGTCCCGGTACAAGCCATCACTCCGGAGACACCATGAACCTGGCCACCCGTCCGCTTCTCGCCGCCACCCTGGGGCTGGCCGCCGCGACCGCGCAGGCGCAGCCCTGGCAACTGCAGCAGCTGATCCTGCCCCCGTTCGAGACAGCACAGCAGATCAACGCCTAAGCCGGCTTCGGGCGCACGGTGGCGCTGTCGGGGGACTGGCTCGCCGTCGGCGTGCCCTTCTGGCACTGCTCCGGTGGCCCGCCGGGTGCCGTGCTCATGTACCGGCTCGGCACCGATCACCAGTACCGCCATGTGCAGACGCTGTGCAATGTCGGCCCGGGCACGTCGATCACCATCGACGGCGACAGCATGGTGGTCGGATGGAGCCATTATGACGCCACCCCGGGTGATGACCTGTACACGGGCCGGGTCAGCTTCCTGCGCTGGAACCCCGTCCTGCAGCACTGGGCGATCGCGGGTATCCGCGATGGCAGCGCCACGGGCCTGCTCGGCAGTTCGGTGGCGATGCGCAATGGCGTGGTGATCGCCGGCGAGTCCGGCTATGCCCAGGGCCACGGGCGTATCCGCAGCTGGCGCTGGGCGGGAGCATTCGTCATTGAGGAAACACCGGTGCTGCCGCCGCAGGTCCCGTTCCCGATCCGCCCCGGCAACGAACCGGAAGGCTTCGGCTCGCAGGTCGATCTCGACCTGCGTGGCTGCGTCGGCGACTGCATCGAGCCGCTGGATGCCCTGGTCACACTCGGGCGAAGTGGTGTGTACACCGCCGCCCGGACCTCCGCCGGCTGGGGCCCGCTCGCGCTGAAGAAGCCGCTGCGCGGAATGAAGACGGCGTTCTCCGACATCGCCATCAACGACTCGCTGGTGGTAACCACCATGCAGATGTTCGGTGACGACCCGGACTCACCCTGCGCCACAGACATCTGGCGCACCGAGGTCCGCCTGCTGCAGCGTCTGCCCGGCAGCGAGAACCTGCGCGAGATCGGCATCCTCTGCCGCGACCAGATGCCGTTCGGCCCGGGCCCGCAGTTCGTCAACGAGGTCGAGCTGGACGACCGCGGACCGGTCTTCCACTTCAGCCTGCCCGACGAGCCGGCGCTCATGGAAGGCGTGGTCAGTACCTGGGCCATGGATGTACGCGGCCGTCCCGAACTCGTCGATGCACTGGTCGATCCGGACCTGGTCACCGTGCGCTGGGAGGAGACCGGATTCTTCGCCTACAACCCCGATTTCGCCGGTGACTATTTCGGCGACGGCCTGGCTATCGATGGCGACCGCATGGCCATCGGAGCGCCCATGCGCAACGCGCTGCTTTCGACACTGGGATCCGGCTACGTGGTCATCTACCGCCGCTGAGGCGGGGCGCACCACGCCGGCGGCCAGGCAGTGACGGCGTGGTCTGCCGCCGGGGACGGCGCCAAACGACCGGGACCTGCTCCACCGGCCATGGATGGCGCGCCGGCAGCCATCGCATCCGGCATCCGCCGCCGGTCACCGCCCATCAATCTCCACGCAGCCACTTGATCATGTGTGGATAGGGCTCGACACCCTCTTGCCGCGCCGCCTCGCCAACGCGGGTCATGCCCGCCTGCGCGAGGCCGTGGGCGCCAGGATACACGCCCATCGAATAGGTCAGGATCAGCGCCTGCGACTTGCCGCGGTAGCCACCGGCATGGAACAGCACTGACGGCGACAGACCCAATGCCACCGTCGCCGCGTAGGCCCACGCGGTCGCTTCGACCTCGCCGGCGTGTGCCGCCGCGACCTGGCCGTCCACATCGTCAGTGAGGCGAGCGCGCTCGTTCGCCGGGGTGACCGCGACATGTCCGGCCTCGTGCAGCAGGTCCCCCGGCCAGCGCAGTTTCGCCAGGTCGACTACTAGCTCGCCCGTTTCGATGCGCAGCCCCGGCAGGAAGGCATCGTCCGATACGTCGCCTTCGCGGACCACGATCCCGATGCTGCGCAGAAAGCCGATGATCGTTCGCGCCGGGGCGTCCGCGTCGGATTCTGGCGTGGTGTCGGTGTTTGCATCCTCGCCGACCGGAGATGCCTCGCGCGTCATGGCGTGCCCCGCGTCCCGGCCATCAGTCTGCGCCGTGCGGATCCACGGATTCGACAATGCGCACGGCCTCACGCGCCGCCGGCCCTTCGTAGCCGGCATCCCAGGCGAAGCGGTACTCGCGATCGGGGAGGAACATCACCAGTGCCGGGAACGGCTGGTCGTCGTAGTGGCGCATGGCGGTGCCCAGGTACTCGTCATACTGGTCGGCGCGCAACGGCTTGAACACGACCGGATAACCGCCGGTGAGAATGCTGTCGTCCTTGACGCCGGACTGCAATGTTCCGCCGTTTTGCAGGCGCTGGTGGCAGGCCATCAGCACGGCATGCGCGTGCGCTTCGGGCAGACCGAACACCAGCACTTCGGGCGCTCCGAAGGTGGCCCAGAACCCGATGGAGCAACTGAACGGATCTTCGTCGTCGCTGGATGCGGCGACATGGAGGCAATGCCAACCATGCATCTGGATGTGACTGGCGATCGTCTGTTCCTGGGTCACGTCGTTTCCATCGCGATGAATGTGGCGTCGAGGATACAGGAGGTGCCCGCGCCCACACGCCACAGGAGCGCCGAGCAAGTACACCAGGGCGCCATAACCTCGCGCAACGTCACTATTTCGCATTTGACCGGCTGAAGCGCCGCCCCGCGGCTACAATCGTCGCCCCTGATTCGTTGCCCCTTGCGGAGCTTTCATGTCTGTCCTGGCCGCCTCCCTGTCCGACCGTGTGGACGCCCTCGCCCAGCACTTCGCGTCGGCCAGTCCCTTCCCGCATGTTGTCATTCCCGACTTTCTTGACGAGGCCTTCTGCCAGTCGCTGCTCGCGGATTTCCCCGACTTCGAGAAGCGGCATGCGCTCAACGAGATGGGCGAGGTGGGTGGCAAGGCGGTGCGCATGGACGTGCGCGACATTTCCGACAGCTATCGGCAACTGGATGCCCTCATCCAGCGCGAGGAATTTCTGTCGCTGGTGTCCCGGATCACCGGCATTCCCGACCTGCTCTATGACCCCGACTACCTTGGCGGCGGCACCCACGAAAACGTCGATGGTCAGGGCCTGGATGTGCATGTCGACTTCAACTACCACCCGCGCACGCGTTGGCACCGTCGCCTGAACCTGATCATCTACCTCAATCCCGACTGGCAAGCCGAATGGGGCGGTCAGCTGGAGCTGCATGCCGACCCGTGGAGCGACCGCGCGGAAGGAAAAGTCCAGGTGCCGCCGCTGTTCAACCAGTGCGTGATCTTCGAGACCAGCGAGCACTCCTGGCACGGTTTTCCGACCATCCATCTGCCGGAAAACACGCCGAACCTGTCGCGCAAGTCATTCGCCATCTATCTGTATACGCGCGAGCGGCCGGCCACGCAGACCGCGCCACCGCACGCCACCGTTTACGTCCCGCCGCTGATGCCCGATGGCTGGCAGGCCGGACGGACGCTCGACGACGCAGACCTGCGCGAACTGCGCAACCGCTTCGCCCGCCTGCGCGGACAACTCCGTTATCTCTACGATCGCGAGCTGCGCTTCGGCGCACAGCTGAGCGAGCTGGAAGCTGCCCTTGACGAAGCCCGCCGCGGCCAGCGCCTGGACATCCAAGGCTTCGTCAGCCAGCCCGACGGCTGCACCGGCCTGTGGCCCGACGGCTGGGCCGGCGCCGCGCTCGCCACACGACTGGTGCCCACGCGCCCTGCCCGTTCGCTCCGGTTGCAACTGTGGGCGCCGCCGCAACTGGCGGGCAACCAGACGCTGCGCTTCGAACTGGACAAGCAGTCGCACGACTACACCTTGTCGCCAGGCGACGTCACCACGATCAACCTGCCGGTTGATGGACGCAGCGGCCGCGACAGCGATCTGCGCATCCACGCGGAACGGGTGTGGCAGCCGGCCGCAGCCGGCGATTCGTCGGATCAGCGTGAGCTGGCTTACAGGGTCGTATCGGTGGTCATCGAATAAGCCGCGGCATATCCTGAGCGTGCGGGTGCGCGGATGCTTGACGGCGCCGCGCGCGCTCGCCACGCTGCCGCGATGAAACCGATCCTGATCCGCAACGCCGACGTTTTCGCCCCCGAGCCGCTGGGTCGCCAGCATCTGTTGCTGGCCGGTGGTCGCATCATCTGGATGGGCAGCACCGATCTGGAACTGCCACCGGTGCTGGACGTGGACACGCTGGACCTGGGCGGTCGCCGGCTGATTCCCGGCCTGATCGACGGGCACGTCCATGTCACCGGCGGTGGCGGTGAGGCCGGCTTCGCCAGCCGCGTGCCGGCGCCGAAGCTGTCGCGCTACACCCGGGCCGGCGTGACTACCGTGGTCGGCCTGCTGGGCACCGATGATGTTTCGCGTGGACCTCGCGAGCTGGTGGCAACCGTCAACGCCTTGCGCGAGGAAGGACTCAACGCCTTCGCCTACGCGGGCGGCTACCACCTGCCACCGGTCACGCTGACCGGCGCGGTGCGCAGCGATCTGGTGTTCATCGATTGCCTGCTCGGCGTCGGCGAACTGGCGATCAGCGATCACCGCTCCAGTCAGCCGACCCTGGACGAGCTGCTGCGCATCGCCTCGGAATGCCATGTCGCCGGGCTGATGACCGGCAAGGCCGGCATCCTGCACCTGCACCTGGGCGATGGTCCACGCGGCCTGGAGCTGGTACGTCGCGCATTGGACGAAACCGAATTGCCGGCGCGGGTGTTCAATCCCACCCACGTCAACCGGCGCAAGGCGCTGTTCGCCGAAGCCATCGACCTGGCCCGCCGTGGCTGTCATGTCGACATCACCGCGTTCCCGGTCGAGGACGGCGAAGACGCGTGGTCGGCCGAGGATGCGCTGATGCGCTACCTGGACAGCGGCGCGCCACCGAACCGGGTCACGATCAGCTCCGATGCCGGCGGCTGCCTGCCCTGTTTCGACGCCGAAGGCCGGGTCACCGGCATGGGCGTCGGCGAGTCCGGCGCGCTGCTGGAAAGCCTGCGTGCCCTGCTGGCGCGCGGCGTGGCCCTCGCTGACGTGCTGCCGGCCTATACCCGCAACGCTGCCGACCTGCTGCGCCTTGGCGGCAAGGGCCGGATCGAGGCTGGTGCGGACGCCGATCTGGTCGTGCTGGATGAGGCCGGCCATGCCTGCGACGTGATCATCGGCGGGCTGTTGCACCTGCGTGACGGACAGGTGGTTCGTCGTGGTATGTTCGAGCACGATTCAGGGTGAACAAAGGACACCCGGAACCGGCCCCGCCGGTTCGACAATGACATGTAATGAATGGAGCAGTGGATGCCGAGCAAGGTAGCTGAGGGGCAGCAGCGCGGATGGATCGTTCCCATCGGCGGTGCTGAAGACAAGGAAGCCAATCCGAAAGTCCTCAAACGATTCCTGGATGTGTGCGGCGGCAGCGATGCCGACATCGTGGTGATTCCCACGGCCAGCCGACTGGTCGAAACCGGCACGCAGTACGACCGGTTGTTTCGCCAGCTGGGCGCGCGCGACGTGGAGATCCTGGACTTCGATACCCGTCGCGACTGCGAGGAGGAAAACCGCCTCAAGCGCATCGAGCGGGCGACCGGCGTGTTCTTCACGGGCGGCAACCAGCTGCGGCTGTCGACCACGATCGGCGGCACGCCGGTGGCCAAGCTGATCCGCGTGCGCAACGCCCAGGGCATGACCGTGGGCGGAACCAGCGCCGGCGCCGGCATTCTCAGCGAGCACATGATCGCCTTCGGCCAGGAAGGTTCGTCGCCAACAGCGAGCAGCGTGCGCCTGGCGCCAGGCCTCGGACTGACCAACCGTTTCATCATCGACCAGCATTTCCGCCAGCGCGACCGCCTCGGCCGCCTGGTCGCGGCGATGGCCTACAACCCGTTCGCGGTCGGCATCGGCCTGGACGAGGACACCGCCGCCTTCATCGCGCCGGACAACACGCTGGAAGTGGAAGGCTCCGGCGCGGTCACGGTGGTCGATGCCGGTGGCCTTCAGTTCTCGTCGATGGCGCAGGTGGCGGAGAACGAACCGGTGTGCCTGCTCGGCCTGACCGTGCACATCCTGACCGCCGGCGCCACCTTCAACCTGCACACCCGAAAGGCTTCCGCCGGCACCTTGAGCCCACGAAAGAGCTGATCGAATCGAACAAGGACAGTCCCATGCGCATACTCAATCGCAACGTCTACGTCGGCCCTTCGCAGTATGCGCACTTCCCGGTGATCCGGCTGGAGCTGGATCTGGGTCCGCTGGAGGACTGGCCGACCGCCCGTCTCGGACCGGCGTTCATCGACGCACTGGTGGAACGCCTGCCCGGCCTCGCCGAACATGGCTGCTCCTATCGCGAGCCCGGCGGCTTCATCCGCCGCATGCGCGAGGATGAAGGCACCTGGCTGGGCCATGTCTTCGAACATGTCGCCATCGAGCTGCAGAACATCGCCGGCGAGGATGTCACCTTCGGCCGCACGCGCAGCATCGACGACCGGCCCGGTGTCTATTCGGTGGTCTACGAATACGCACAGCGCGAGGAAGGCATTGCCGCAGGCGAGCTGGCGCTGCGCCTGCTCAGCTCGCTGCTGCCGTCCGGCCTTCGTCCCGCCGGCATCGTGCCGGACGACTGGGACTGGGAACACGAGCGCGACAGCTTCATCAAGTACGCGCAACGCCGCGCGCTGGGTCCATCGACGGCGTCCCTGGTGCGCGCCGCCCGCGAGCGCGACATACCCTGGCTGCGCCTCAACGAACAGTCATTGATACAGCTCGGCCACGGCAAGTACCAGCAGCGCATCCAGGCGACGATCACCGGGCGCACGCCGTACATCGCCGTCGAACTGGCCGGCGACAAGGAGGAGACCAACCGCATCCTCGCCAACCTCGGCCTGCCGGTGCCGCAGCAGATCCTGGTGACCAGTGCCGATGCCGCGGTGAAGGCGGCGCGCAAACTCGGTGGCCAGGTCGTCACCAAACCCTACAACGGCAACCACGGCCGCGGCATCACCATCGGCATCAGCAGCGACGAGGATGTGCGCGCCGGCTTCGAGGCCGCGCGCGAGCATTCCCGGTCGGTGATCGTGGAGACCTACCTGCCTGGCGACGATCATCGCCTGCTGGTGGTGAACGGCAAGCTGATCGCCGCCACGCGGCGCACGCCGGGCCACGTGGTCGGTGATGGCAAGCGCACCGTCGCCGAGCTGGTCGAGATCGTCAACCAGGATCCGCGCCGCGGCGTTGGCCACGAGAAGGTGCTGACCAAGCTGCAGCTCGACCGCGAAGCGAACATGATGCTCGAGCGCATGGGCTACACCAGCGAGTCGGTGCCCAGGGACGGCGAGGTCGTCTACCTGCGCTCCACCGCGAACCTTTCGACCGGCGGCACCGCGACCGACGTCACCGACATCATCCATCCCGACAACCGCGACATGGCCGAACGCGCCGTGCGTGCGATCGGCCTGGACGTCGGCGGCGTCGACTTCCTGTCGCCCAACATCGCCGAAAGCTACCGTCGCGTCGGCGGTGGCATCTGCGAGGTCAACGCCGCGCCTGGCTTCCGCATGCACGTCGCACCCAGCGAAGGCACGCCGCGCGATGTCGCCAGCCCGGTGATCGACATGCTGTTTCCGTCGGGATCGCCTTCGCGCGTGCCGATCGCGGCGATCACCGGCACCAACGGCAAGACCACGACCACGCGCATGCTCGCGCACATCACCAAGATGGCCGGCTACACGCCGGGCATGACGACGACCGATGGCGTCTACATCGACGGCCAGCGTACCGTCGAGGGCGACATGACCGGCCCGGTTTCGGCGCGCATGGTGCTTTCCGACCCCACGGTCGACATCGCGGTGCTGGAAACGGCGCGCGGCGGCCTGGTCCGAGCCGGCATGGGCGTGACGCGCGTGAACGTCGGCGCCGTCATCAACGTGCAGTCCGACCACCTCGGCCTGAAGGGCGTGAACACGCTGGAACAGCTCGCCGAGATCAAGCGTGTCGTCGTCGAAGTGGCCGAGGACTGTGCTGTCCTCAACGCCGATGATCCCAACGTCCTGAAGATGTCCGGCTATACCGACGCGAAGACCATCTGCTACGTGACGATGAACCCGTCCAACGCGCTGGTGCGCGAGCACATCCGCGCCGGCGGCCGCGCCTGCGCGCTCGAGGCTGGCGTCAACGGCCAGATGATCACGCTGTACGACAAGGGCAGCCATATCCCGCTGCTGTGGACGCACCTGATCCCGGCCACGCTGGAAGGCCGCGCCCTCCACAACGTGCAGAACGCGATGTTCGCAGCCGCGATGGCGTATTCGCTTGACATCAAGCTGGACGCGATCCGCCTCGGCCTCCGCACCTTCGACACCACGTTCTTCCAGGCGCCGGGCCGCATGAACGTGTTCGACGAGCATCCGTTCAAGGTGCTGTTCGACTACGCGCACAACGCCCACGCAGTCGGCGTGATCGCCGAGCTGGCACAGCGCCTGGATGTCGAAGGCCGCCGCATCGTGGTCGTCGCCGGTCCGGGCGACCGCCGCGACGAGGACATCGAAGCCATCGGCCATGCCGTCGCCGGCAGCTTCGACCACTACATCGTGCGCCGCGACGACAACCTGCGCGGCCGTGACGGCGACGAGGTGCCGCTGCTGCTCGCCCGCGCCCTGCGCGACAAGGGCGTCGGTGATGACGCGATCTCGGTGATTCCCGACGAACAGCAGGCCATCGATGCCGCCCTGCAGATGGGCCAGCCGGGCGACCTGATCGTGATCTTCGCCGATGCACTGGCGCGTTCCTGGAAGCAGATCACCAAGTTCCGTCCGGAAGGCGCGCAAGCGTCCCGTGCACCGGCACCGCCGCCGGCCAGCTTCGTCAGCGACGACGCCATGGAAGACCCCGTGCCGGCGCTCGACCTGGAAGGCATGATCCGCGACGAACGCGGCCTGCGTTACGCGCCGCAGGAAGAAAGTGACTGAAGCCGCGGGCCGGCCAGCCTGGCCGGCCCGACCCGTGAAAAGCAGACCGGATTGACCCGCACGATGACCGATGCCGCGCCATCGCCGTTCGACGACTCGCGCCGACTGACCGGCCCCAACCTGTATTTCGCCAGCACCGGTGCGGCGCTGGAAACGCTGGTCGGGGCGCCGGTGCCGGAAACGCTGCTGGCCGGCTGGCAGGCGCGAATCGGCCAAGCTCGGCAGGCGCTGGGCTGGCCGGACGGCGATCTCGTGATCCGGCGCCACCACTCCGGCGCATCACTGGCCTTCAGCGCGCCCTTCGACCAGCTGTACGCGGCAGCGGACGTCAACGAATGGGCGTGGCTGGCCAGCCTGCATGAACACGGCAGTCTTGACCCGGGCGCAGTGCCGTTCGCGCCCGGCCATCCGGCCCTCTGGAACCCCGAACAGGCGATGCAGACATTGCAGGCGGCTGCACGCGCCGAACAGCGGCCTCTGCTGCACGAACTGGAAAACGCGGCCCTGCAGACGCAGCGGGCCTTCCTGGTTGATGACGACGAGGTGTCCATCGGCCTCGGCACGGGCAGCCGTACCTGGGCGCTCGACGATGCACCGCGTCCAGCCGACATCGACTGGTCGGCGCTGCACGATATTCCCACCGCGCTGGTGACCGGTTCCAACGGCAAGACCACGACCGTTCGCCTGCTCTCCTCGATCTGGCGCAACAACGGCCGCCACACCGTGCACAGCTGCACGGATGGCCTGTACCTGGATGGCGAGCTGCTCGAAGGCGGTGACTATTCCGGCCCGGGCGGCGCCCGCGCCGTCCTGCGCAATGCCGCCGCCGAAGCCGCCATCCTGGAAACCGCGCGCGGCGGACTGCTGCGCCGTGGCCTGGCGCTGCGACGCGCCGACGTCGCCGTGGTGACCAATGTGCAGCCGGACCATTTTGGCGAGTACGGCATCCACAACCTCGACGACCTGACGATGGTGAAGCTGACCGTCGCCCGCGCGCTCGATGAGCGGCGCACGCTGGTCGTGAATGCCGACGACCCGCAGCTGCGTCGCCACGCGCCAGGACTGCCCTGCCCGCTTGCCTGGTTCGCGCTCGATTTCGACGAACCGCTGCTGGCGGTGCGCCGCGCGAGCGGTGCGGCGACCTGCGGCGTCCGCGACGGCCACCTGCACGCCAGCATCAACGGTTGTGAACACGACTTCGGCGAGGTCGCCGCCATGCCGGTCACCTTCGCCGGCACGGCGCGACACAACATCTCGAACATCGCGGCGGCGACGCTGGCCGCGTTGCACATGGGCGTGGACGCCAGCGTCATCGCCGCGACACTGGCGCGCTTCGGCAGCGATCGCCGCGACAATCCCGGCCGCCTGCAACGCTGGCAGCTGGGCGACGTGGTGGTGCTGCTCGACTACGCACACAACCCGGACGGCCTTGGACATCTGCTCGCGCTGGCCGACCGCGAACGCCGGGACGGGGCCGGCATGCGCCTGCTGCTCGGCCAGGCCGGCAACCGGGAAGACGAGGATATCGCCCGTCTAGGCAAAGTCGCCGCGCGCTTCTCGCCGGCCCTGGTCGTGCTCAAGGACATCCAGGGTTACGAGCGTGGTCGCGCCGAGGGCGAAGTCGCAGCCATCCTGACCACAGCGCTGACATCGCACGGGGTGGCCGCGGACCGCATCGAGGTCGAGCTCGACGAGGCCACCGCGGTGCGCCGGCTGCTCGCGAGCGCGCGCCAAGGGGACGTCGTGGTCCTGCCGGTGCACAGCACGGCCGGCCGCCAGCATGTCGATGGCCTGCTGGCGCGGATGGAGTCTTTGGGCTGGAGCGCTGGCCAGCCGCTTCCCTGATGCCGGCATAGCGGCATCCAGTACCGGCACCCGCTCTGGTTCGGCGTGCCTTGTCAAACTGGTTCGCATAGGAATGGCCGCATTCAAGGCGCGGGAATGCGTTTTTTCCCTGGAGTGCGGGGGTTTGAGTCCGGCGCTCCGCAAAGCAGCACCCGGCAGCACGACCGGTTGCCGAACGGCACGGCCTCGTCCCGACCGCCGCTTCGGGATTGGCCGGATCCGGCTGATACCATCCTGCGACCCCCATCAGACGAGCGCAGCCCCATGTCAGGCTCAGTGACCGAGTGGTTGCGGGAACACCTGGTTTCACTGGTCGTCATCACCGTCTACGTGCTGGCGCTGCTCAGTGCCGCGCGCGCCGTCCTGTTCTCGCGCACCGCCCAGGGATCGATGGCCTGGGTACTGGCCCTGCTGCTGATGCCTTTCCTGACCCTGCCGTTCTACTGGGTCTTCGGACGCAGCAAGTTCGAGGGCTATGTCGGCCGCCGCAATCGAGTGATGGCGCGCGCCGCGACGCGCCTGGCCGAGTTCGAGACCGTCGAGAGTTACCTGGACCTGCCCGACGAGCGCTTCGCCGAACTGCATACCCTCGCCCGACGCCTGGGTGCCGGTGGCTTCGCCCGCGGCAACCGCACCCGGCTGCTGATCGACGGCGAGGCCGCCTTCGAGGAAATGCTGGCGGCGATTTCCAGTGCCCGCCGGTTCGTGCTGGTGCAGTTCTACATCTTCCGCGACGACGGAATCGGCCGCCGTTTCCAGGAAGCGATGATGGAGCGCGCGCGCGCCGGGGTGACGGTCTGCTTCCTATACGACGAGATCGGCTATCGCCTGGGCGATCGCTTCCTGCGTCCGCTTCGCGATTGCGGCATCGCCTGCTTTCCGTTCGATCCGGGTCGCAAGGGCGTGCGCCTGCAGATCAACTTCCGCAACCACCGCAAGGTGGTTGTCGTCGATGGCACCTGCGCATTCCTGGGTGGTGTCAACGTCGGCGACGACTACCTGGGCAAGTATCCGCAACGTGGCTTCTGGCGCGACACCCATCTGCGCGTCGACGGCCCGGCCGCGGCACAGGCACAGGTGGCGTTCTTCAAGGACTGGTTCTGGGCCACTGACGAACTGCCGCCGGTCAAGTTCCACATCGTGCCGGAGGACGACGGCGAGGCGCGCGTGCTGGTCTGGCATACAGGTCCATCCGATCCGCAGCCGGAATGCCTGCTCAGCTGGCTGGCCGTCATCAACAACGCCCGCGAGCGGCTGTGGCTGGCCACGCCCTACTTCGTGCCCCCCGAACCAGTCCTGCACGCGCTGCGCCTGGCGATGATGCGCGGCGTCGATGTCCGCATCCTGGTGCCGCAGAAGAACGACAACCTCGCCGTTCAGCTGGCCAGCCAGGTACATCTGGCCGACATGGCGAACTGCGGTGCGCATGTCTACCGCTGGACCGACGGGTTCATGCACCAGAAGGTGGCCCTGGCGGACGACGGTCTGGTCGTCATCGGCGCCGCCAACCTGGACCACCGGTCCATCTTCATCAACTTCGAGATTTCGGCGCTGTGCGTCGATGCGCAGCTCTCGCTTGAGGTTGCGCAGATGCTGGAGCAGGACTTCGAACGCAGCGAGCGCATCAGCCTCGACGAGTTCCGCAACGCCGGCTACTGGCGCCGACTCGCGTGCCGCACCGCCAACCTCTTCGCGCCGATGCTTTGAGCGGCGACTCCGGGACGGCCCATCACCAGCCTGGATCACGGTCGCGCAGCCAATCCGATCTGGTGTTCGGCAGCAGCCGCCAGCCGCCGAGCCGACATCGCGCTCGCGAAGTGAGGCAAATCTATCACGACCGACTCCTAAGGTTATACGAACAAGCAAACAGGCGCGCCATGCTGCCGACGCCTGCCCCAGCCGACTCGTATCGTCAGAGCATGACAACACATTCCCAACAAGAACCTTGATGCATTGGCTTCGACCTGCTCTTATCCAGGCCATCCACGCGATCAGGAAATCGGTATGAACGTTCACACCACAACGTCCTCTGCGAACACGCGCCCAATGACGTGGCCGGCCCTTGTGTTAATGATCGTGTGCGGCATGGCGCAGGCTGCCATGCCTGTCCGTTCCGGCCACGCCGGCCACTGGTACGCCACCGACCGCAGCGGCGAGGGCTGGGTATTGGAACTGCGCGGCCCCGATAGCGCCTGGCTGTACTGGTTCACCTACGACAGCCAGGGCCGGCAACGCTGGCTGACCGCCACCGGCCAGATCGTGCCCGATGGCGATGATGGCCAGCGCATCGACTTCGCGCAGCTGGTGGTGACGCGTGGCGCGCTTTGGCGCGGCCTTCGATCCCGACGACGTGATCCGCGAAGCGGTCGGCTCGGCCAGCCTGCGCTTCAGCAGTTGCGACCGCGGCCAGTTCAGCTACAACGCCTTCAACCAGAGCCAGACCTTCGACGTTCAGCGCCTGGCCCGGGTGATGGGCACCCGCTGCGAAACCCCGCACGGCGTCACCGGCCGCGAAGTCGCCGATCACGCCGGCCAGAGCGGCTCGTGGTACGACCCCACGCACAACGGCGAACCCAAGTTCCGCAGCTAATCACGTAACCCGTTGATCGCATTGATGCACGCGGTGCAAAAATGCCACTACAAGGCGGGTTGTGTGCTGGGCGTGGGGAGTTTGAGTGCCTCGAACAGTTCGATCTGCTGGGGTTGAAGGCGTCCGATGCCGGTGACGGGTGTGCCGTCGATCTGGACGCGTTGCTGCTGGATCTGGCGCAGCAGAGTGAGTGCAGCGTTCGGTGAGAGTGGGTGCCCGGCCGCCTTGAGCTTGTACCGCATGACGCGATGGATGACCAGCGCCAGGAAGCAGATGAGGGCGTGTGCGCGGATGCGCTCGGGCAGGCGGTGATGCACGGGGGCGATCTCGATGTCGCTCTTGAGTACCCGGAAGCCGCGCTCGATATCGGCCAGTGCCTTGTAGCGGGCAATGACCTCGCCGGCGCTCAAGTCGGTGTTGGTGACCAGCAACAGTTTGCCGTCCAGTTGTTCGGCCTGCGCCAAGGCGGCCTCGTCGCGGTCGAAGCTGAAGCGGTCGGCGTGCAGGTCGGCTTTCAGGATACGGCTCAAGCCCGCCTTCTTGACCTGTTCGCAAAAACGCACATACGCACGCCGATCGGTCGACCTGCGCCCGCGCAGCGAGGTGCCCGCATCGGCAGCGTCCAGCCGCTGGGCCATGCGCTCGCCTTCGGCTTCGATGTCCTCAATCAAGGCGCGACGCTTGGCGGCTTGCGCGGCAGCGCGATCAGGATCGTCAGCGACGATCAGTCGCCGCCCTTCCCAGGTCGATTCGCCGATCCCCTCGGCAAAGCGCATGGCCGCCACCCGCTCACCGAAGTCGGTGTAGCGGCGCGCGGGCACAGCCAGGATGTAGTTCACGGGCTTGCCGCTGGCGGTCTTCGTGGCTTCCACGGCCGCCAGGTTGTCCAGGCTCAGCAGCCCACGATCGGCTACCAGCACGACCTGGTCGATCTGGTAGCGGCCGATGGCCTTCTCGATGGCCGGCAGCAATGTGGCGACTTCGCCGATGTTGCCGGCATGCACTTCATGGGCAATGGGCAAGCCTTCGGCCGTCTGGATCACGCCCAGCACAAACTGGCGCGCGATGCCGCCCGTTTCCTTGCTGAGGCCGAAGGCGCGCACATCGCCGTCCACCGTGCCTTCGCCATGAATGCGCACGGTGGTGAGGTCGTAGAACACGATCGACACCGACTGGTCCAGCAAGGGGCGAAGCTGGTCGGCCACTATCATTCCCTGATCGTCGAAACGGCAGCCGCGAACACTTCATAGAAAACGTTGTTGCAACGCGGACGGTCAACCGCAGCGCCGGCAGGGCATTTCATGCCCCGCCGGTGCTGTTCTGGATCCGTCTGTTGTACGGAGGCGCTGGCGCAGGTGCTACCCTATTGCGCCGCGTCAAGCGTCCCGCCATGTCGTACACGCCGATCGTCGCCACCCTCGGATACGTGCTGTCGCCCGATCACCAGCAGGTGCTGATGATCCATCGCAACGCACGCCAGGACGACCAGCACCTGGGCAAATACAACGGCCTGGGCGGGAAGCTGGATGCCGGTGAGGACATCATGGCCGGCATGGTCCGCGAGATCCGCGAGGAAGCAGGCATCGAATGCACGGCGATGAACCTGCGCGGCACGCTGAACTGGCCCGGTTTCGGCAAGAATGGCGAAGACTGGATGGGCTTCATCTTCCTGATCACCGCCTTCGAGGGCACGGCGCATGCCGGCAACCACGAAGGCACCCTCGAATGGGTGCCGCGCGACCGCCTGATGACCCTGCCGATGTGGGAAGGCGACCGGCACTTCCTGCCGCTGGTCTTCGACGACGATCCGCGCCCATTCCACGGCGTGATGCCCTACCGCGACGGCCGCATGCAGTCGTGGTCCTACAGCCGCCTGTAAGACGCGTGCCGGACGCATGCCGACCGAACTCCTCCACTGGCTGATCCTGGCCGCCAAGGGCCTGATCATCGGCATCGCCGTTTCGGCGCCGGTGGGCGCGGTCGGCGTACTGGTAATCCGGCGCGCGCTGGCCTATCACCCCTGGAACGGATTCTTCGCCGGACTGGGCGGTGCCTTCGGCGACGCCATTTTCGCCTCGATGGCCGGCTTCGGACTGACCGCCATCACCGACGTCCTCAACGCATGGCAATGGCCCCTGCGCGCCGGCGGCGGCGTCATCCTGCTGATCATCGGCGTGGCTCTGATCATCCACATCAAGAAGACCTACAACTCGCCGCGCGAGGTGGACAAGCGGCCCATGCGGCGACGCAAGGCTTTTCTCGCCGGACTGGCGCTGACGCTCGGCAATCCGGTCATCGCCCTGACCTTCTTCGCGGTGTTCGCGGCGGCGGGCCTGACCAGCAACCCGGTGAACTACGTCGATACCGGCATCCTGGTCGTCACCATCTTCCTCGGCACCGCACTGTGGTTCCTGGCGCTGAGCTTCTCGGCCTATGCCGTCATCCGCCGCCACGGCGAACGCGCCGCACGCATCTTCGACGTCTTCGCGGCCGGGCTGCTGATCGTGATCGGCCTGTTCGCGCTGTTCAGTCCGGTCTAGCGATCCCGTCGTCGTCGGCCTGCAGGCCGGCGCGGGCGCTGGCCTGCTCATAGACGGCCCGGTCCAGCAGGCCGGTTTCCCGTGCTACCAGCACCGGCACCAGCATCTGTCCCGTCACGTTGGTCATCGTGCGCATCATGTCGAGGATGCGGTCGATGGCGAGCAGGAACCCGAGGCCTTCCAGCGGCAGCCCGGCCGCGCTCAGCACGACGGTGGCCATGACCACGGCCGTTCCCGGCACGCCGGCGGTACCGAAGCTGCCCAGCACCGACGCCATGGCGATGATCAGGTATTGCGGCACGCTCAGTTCGATGCCGAAATACTGTGCGATGAAAACCGAAGCGAGCGCCGGATAGATCGCACCGCAGCCGTCCATCTTGATGCTCGCGCCCAACGGAACCGCGAAGGCGGTGTAGTTGCGGTCGACACCCAGGTTGTCGCTGACGCAACGCATCGCCACCGGCATGGAGGCGAAGCTGGACGAGGTGACGAAGGCGATCTGCATGCCGGGCGCGGCGCCGCGGAAGAAGCGCAGCGGATTCAGCCCATGCGCGGCCAGCAGGCCGCTGTACACCAGCGCGATGTGCAGCGCGCAGGCCAGGTAGAGGGCGACGACGAAATCGGCCAGGGGCAGCAGCCGCTCGAAACCATAGGTGCCGACCAGTGCCGCGATCAGGCCGAAGGTTCCGATCGGCGTGAATTCCAGCACGAAGCGCGTCACCTGGATCATCAGGTCGCTGGCCTCGCCGGCCAGCGCGCGCAGTCGCGCGGTTTTCTCGCCCAGTCTGACCAGCGCGAAACCGAGCAGGCCGGCGAAGAAAATCACCTGCAGGATGCGTCCTTCAGCCAGCGCCGCGAACGGATTGGAGGGCACCACGTCGAGCAGCACCTGGGCAACACCAGGCACCTCTCGCGGCGTGTAGTTGTCGACCGGCACCAGTTCGCCGACGCCGACACCGGGCTGCAGGATCCAGGCAACCGCCAGGCCGATGCCCACCGCAAGCAGCGCCGTCACCACGAACCAGGCGAAGGTGCGACCGGCCAGGCCGGCGATGCTGCGCTGGCCATGAAGGCTGGCCACGGCATTGATCACCGCAAAGAACACCAGCGGCGTGGCGATCATTTTGATCAGGTTGACGTAAAGCGTACCCAGCGGCTGCAGCCAGGTGGCGGCTGCCGGACCAAGGAGCCAGCCGACCAGCCCGCCGAGGACGAAGCCGCCCAGGACACGCTGCCAGAAGGGAATGCGGAACCAGAGTTTCAACATCGTGCGACGCGTGCGATGGCCGGCCGGCGTGGCCGGTCACCACGATACAGGCGATCGAGGCGGCATTCATGCGGCGCAACATCGACCAGACGGCGGCCAGGCTCGGGCTGGCGCCGGCCTTGCGCGGACCGGCCGCCCCTTCCGGTTGATACGTGCAGAAGTGTGAGCCGGAAGGAAACGGCCCGCGACGTTGCCGCCGCGGGCCGCGTTACCGGTGTTGCCATGCCGGACTCCGCCGAATCCGACCGTGACAGGATTCTCCGAGGGGTGCCGATCGGGAATCGGGCGATTCCGGTTCCGGCATCGGAATTTTCCGTGTCCCCGGGCATCCTTCGGGAATCGCAGCGCTGTTGCAGTGCGAGCCCCTGCCGGGTCCGGTCTCGTCCAGCCGATCACGCAAAAAAGCCGCCCACCCGGAATCCGGTCCCGGTGGGCGGTAATCGCGCGACGATGACCCGGCGAGGGGGTGCCGGATCGTGCCAGCCGGAGAGTGAGAGGACATCAGGCCAGCGCGGACATGCTGGCCGGTGCTATCGCCCGGGTCATCGGCGATTTTCCGAATGCGGCCTCGGAAAATTCCGAGTCCGCCCGTGGCTATTCGAACGGCGTCCGCAGCAGGGTGTCGAAACGCACGTGGAAGTAGTTCTCGTAGAGGTTCTGCACCAGCACGTCATAGCCGGACGGCGTCAGGTGGAAGCAGTCGCGCCCGACAAAGCCGTGGTCGCGCATGGCGGTCACCGGACTGGGTCGGGACGGGTCACCCGGCGGCGGAAGATCACCCGGAGCGAAGGTGTCGACGCCAAAGGTAAACTGCATCTGCCCGGCATGGCTGACATGGCGCACGCGCGGATGCGCGGTCAGGCTGGCCAGGTCGGATTCGAAATCGGCCATGGCTTCGTTGATCTGGCCGGTGTCGGCGAGCCCATCGACTGGTGCAGCGGCCGGCACACGGCGATGCCGGCAAGGCTGTTGAGGGTGTCGCGGAAGTTCGGGTAGTCGTACAGGCTGATCACGATCTCGACCTGCGGCCGCGTGTCGATGATGTGGTGGATCACGGTGTCCAGGTCGTCTCGGATCTACTGGCGCAGCGCCGCGGCATCCGGCGGCGACATCGAGACCGACCAGGCATCGAGGAAATCGTTGCCACCGATGGTGAGCTGCACGGTGTCGATGGAGGGATTGGCGTCAAGCGCCTGGCTGATCAACGCCAGTCCTGACGGTGCCGCCCATTCGGCCGCGGTCGAGCCGCTCTCCGTCGTCGTCGCGCCAACCACACCGAACCGTTCGGCATCATGGGCCGCGAACACCAGCGCGTGCACGCCGTCTTCCCACTGTTGTGCCGCCCAGCTGTCGCCGACCAGCAACACCTTCGGTACCGTCTGCGCCCAGGCCGGCAGCGCGCACAGCGCCAGCGACCATGCCAGTGATCGAGCAATCCGCATTCAGTTGTTCCTCCCGTGGAAGTCCGATGGTAATCAGGCGCGGCACCGGCCCCAAGCGCGGATGATGTGCATGCGCAACATCCGGTGATGGAAAACGGGCGTATCGGGCGACCGCCGGATGCGGGTCGCCACTGCGGCAGGCCGTGCCGTCGCGAGGTCGCCCGGCGATGCGACGGGCCACGGCCGGAAGGCCGCCCGCGTTCCCGGTATCGAGGGGCAACGCCTGTCCGGTGCTGCCCGTACCATCTGGCTACGAACCCGAGGACCTCTCGATGACCGGACCCGATCCCAGCAACCCGCACCCGATGCCGGGATTCCCGCAGGTGTGCTACATCCGCAACACGATCCGCAATCCGAACATCATCGTCGGCGAGTACACCTACTACGACGATCCGGAAAACCCGGAGGATTTCGAGCGCAATGTCCTCTACCACTTGCCCTTCATCGGCGACCGGCTGGTGATCGGTCGCTTCTGCGCCATCGCGCGCGGTGCCAGGTTCATCATGAATGGCGCGAACCACAAGATGGATGGACTGTCGACCTATCCGTTCCAGATCTTCGGCAATGGCTGGGAAAAGGTGATGCCGGAGCGCTCCGGCCTGGGCAGTCGTGGCGACACGGTGATCGGCAACGACGTGTGGATCGGCTATGAGGCGCTGATCATGCCCGGCGTGAAGATCGGCAACGGCGCCATCGTCGCGGCACGCAGCGTCGTCGCCTCCGACGTGCCGGCGTACACCCTCGTCGGCGGCAATCCGGCGCGACCGATCCGCCAGCGCTTCGATCCGCAGAAAGTGGCGCGCCTGGAAGCGCTGGCCTGGTGGGACTGGCCGGTTGAAACGATCACCCGCCATCTCGAACTGATCGTCGGGGCCGACGTCGACGCCCTCGCGACCGTGGCCCCGGAGCACTGACCATGCGCCTGTGGTCATTGCATCCGCGCCATCTCGATCCCGCTGGCCTGGTGGCGCTGTGGCGCGAGGCACTACTGGCCAAGGCCGTGCTGCGCGGGGAAACCCGAGGCTATCGCCACCATCCGCAACTGCAGCGGTTCCAGGCCCATCCGCAGCCGCGCTCCGCCATCAACGCCTATCTCGCGGCGGTGCATGAGGAAGCCAGCACGCGCGGTTACCGTTTCGATCGCAGCAAGATCGGCCCGGTCCGTGAAGTCGAATCGATCGCGGTCAGCAGTGGGCAGCTGGCGCTGGAATGGACACACCTGCTGCGCAAGCTTGAAGTGCGCAGTCCCGCCGTCCATGAACGCTGGGCAGGCACGCCCGGGCCGGACTGCCATCCGCTGTTCCATCGGGTGCCCGGACCGGTGGCGAGCTGGGAAAAGGCTGTCTGAAACAACGCACCCGGCAGCGGATGCGCGCCGCCGCGATCGATCCGGCGCCCGGCCGGTTGCCGCCGCTCGCGGCAAGGCCCCTGCCGACGCAACCCTTGCCTGCGTTCCGCAACCCGCTCCACGCGGCGTGCCGAGGGCGGCCTGCTGGTGCCGGCCACTAGACTGGTTCCAGCTTCCACGGAGTTGCCATGAAGACGATCCGCCGCCTGCCTTCCACCCTGGCCCTGGTTTCCGCCTGTCTTTTCGCCCTGTCCGCCTTCGCCGGGCGCGACCACCTCGACATCAGCGAGGCCGATGCCTGGGCGCTGCATTCGCGTGTCCTCACCCTCGACACGCATGTCGATATCGGCCGCGGTTACGCGACCCACCAGCTCGATCCAGGCGGACTCACGCGCGCGCAGGTCGATCTGCCGAAGATGCGGGCCGGCGACCTCGACGCTGTCTTCCTCATCGTCTATACCGGCCAGGGACCGCTGACCGCCGAAGGCTATGCCGGCGCCCGTGGGCAGGCCGAGAACAGCTACCAGGCGATCCAGCGCTTCGTGCGCGCCTATCCCGACCAGGTCGGACTGGCACGCAGCGCCGACGACATCGGATCCATCCACGCCAGCGGTCGTCGTGTCGTCGTCATGGGCATGGAAAACGCGTATCCACTGGGTGACAGCGTCGCCGACGTGGGGCTCTGGGCACGACGCGGCGTGCGCTATGTAGGCCTGACGCATATCGGCCACAACCAGTTCGCCGGCAGCTCGAATCCGCAGGAAAGGCTGGGCGACGGCGAGGACACCGGCCTCAGCGATCTCGGCCGCGAACTGGTCAAGGCGCTCAACGACCATGGCGTGATGATCGACGTCTCGCACGTCGGCAAGCGTTCGATGATGGAGGCCACCGCCCTGTCGCGGGCGCCGGTGATCGCCTCGCATTCCGGCGCCCATGGCCACTATGCCAATGCCCGCAACCTCGACGATGAACAGCTGCGTGCGATCCGGGACAACGGCGGCGTCGCGCAGATGGTCGCCTTCCGCAGCTACGTGGCCGACCTCAGCCCGGGCGTGGCCGAAGGCCAGGTGGCACTGCGGGAACGCTTTTTCGCCAATGGCTGGCAATCAGCCACTGAGGCCGACATCGCCGCCTACCAGGCCGAGCTGGCAAAGCTGCGCAGCGAGCATGGCGACGTCGACGTGCGCCAGTTCGTCGATCACATCGACTACGCGGTGAAGCTGGTCGGCATCGGGCATGTCGGCATTGCGTCCGACTTCGATGGCGGTGGCGGTGTGCAGGGCTGGGATGACGCCAGCGAAAGCGTCAACGTCACCTGGGAACTGATGCGCCGCGGCTACAGCGAAGAACAGATCGCCAAGCTGTGGGGCGGCAATGTCCTGCGCGTGATGCGCGAGGCGGAGCGCCTGCGTCGGCGTTGAGCCGGCGTATCCGCGCGGACGCAGCCGGGGACGCGCCTGGTCTTCTGTGCGTGATGCGCGGGGTACCGCGCCTGATCTTCTGCGCGTGATGCGCGGGGTACGAGACTGGATTCCTGCGCGTGATGCGCATATTGGCCGCGCGCCGGCCGGGGCACCCCGCGCGCATCGGTGCTCGACATTGGTCTCCCGAGCGTGACCCGCGATAGCCCGTGCGGGCGCTGCGGACACCGATGCGCGCATCGACGTGCGACGCGGATGCGCACGCGACGCACGGGACGGAACGTCTGCGAGCGTGGGTTCCACGGATCGAAGCGGCTGCCTGCCCCGGGACATCGACGCACGCATCGGCCGTGGGGCTTCGGCCCCATCGCATGGATTCGATTCACGGCGCCATGGCTAGCGGCGCAGATCGCCTTCCGACAGCCGCGTGTGCAGCACGCCGGTCTGTCGTTCCACGTCCACATGCCGGGCGACCGGATCGATGCGGTAGGTCAGGTAATGGCTGACCCGCGCGTTGCCGAGTGGATCCTCGCGGAATGTCACCAGGCAGTCGCCGTCACGCCAGCGCGCCGAGGGATAGAGCAGTCCGGCCTGTCCCTGGCGCGCCAGGTAATGGCCGATCGACTGTGTGGCCGTATAGTCGTTGGCGACCAGTTCCGGATGCCCCGTTTCCTTGCCGCGCACATCGACGAACAGGCCGGCGGCGTGCACGAGGTACACGCAGCGATGACGGATCACCGGCTGTTCGACACCTTCGATGGCCAGCACCTGCTGCAGCGCGTGGTAACAGGTTTCCGCCAGCGCCGTCGCCTCGTCGAGCGCGCCGTACCAGGCACGTGTCGTGCCATCGGCGAAGCGGCTGCCGACGATGGCATCGGCGGTGAACGGGTACAGCACGGCTTCCGAATACGCCAGGCCACGCTGGATCACGCCACGGCCGGCGGGACGCACGGCCATTTCCGCCAGCACGGCGGCCGACTGCGCCCCGGTATCCGGCACGAGGTCGTCGAACAGGTTCTGCGAATGCCGCAGCGAGGTGATGTTTCGAACTACATCGCCGTCGAACCGCGTCAGCGTATCCAGCAGCGCCATCACTGGCCCCGCTGGAAATCGACCAGCCGCGCCACGCGGGCAATGCCGATCAGTCCGCCGGCCAGCATCACGTCCAGTGGCCGTTCGCCGGCCAGTGCGCTGTTGCGGCGCTTCACCCAGCTCCAGCGCAGCGCTTCGTCTTCGGGAAACAGCAGGCGCAGGCCCTTGTGGATGCCGAGCAGGTAGCCGGCGCGGTCCAGGCAGTCGCGGCTGTCCGGCAGCGGCTGGTCGCCGCGCTGGTAGGCGCGCACCAGCTTGCGGCTCTCCGGGCTCATACCCAGCAGCAGCATCTGCTCGGCCGTGGTCAGTTCCCAGCGCGCGAACAGCGCCACCAGCGTCCGCGCCAGGTCCCGGCGCACCTGCTCGTCGCGCACCGCCAGTTGCGGGGCGGCTTCGGTAAGGGTCGAGGTGGTCATGTCCCCATCATAGGGAGATCATTCCCCGCTTCAAGCGCACCGTCGCACCCGGCGAGACGGACCGCACCCAGTCCATGATGGTACGTCTGTTGGCCAAACCGAATTGGCTGGTGCCCGAGGCCGGACTCGAACCGGCATAACCGCGAGGTCGAGGGATTTTCGTCCCACTTCGGCTTTCGCCGCCAGCGCGAATGCGCTGTTCGTGGGCTGGAGCACGCCTTCACCTTGGCCATGTCCGGCTTTAGGTGCCCGCCGTCTGCTCTCTACACCTTCCCGGCTCGCACCGGGCTTGGCTCGGCGTTGGCTCGGATACCACAGCATCCAGGGCTTTCACCGACTTTGACGGGCTTCACTCCGGAGGTTTCCCCCCGGAGGCTCAATTACTCAAGTCCCTTGTGTCTACCAATTTCACCACTCGGGCGTCGCTTGTAGTGAACACGTCCTGGATCCATGGGATCACCGGACACATACAACCTGGGCCAATATTCTCGCAGTCTAGACCACATGCGTCGTCAGGACCTCCTCCCCCAGCATGTCGGTGATCTTTACCGCAACGGTCGCCCCTCCCTCTGGTACGTCCAGCGTGTACTCGCCGGCCACGAAGTCGGCCTTGCGGGCGGGCACGTCGGCGTGGACCACGTTGAACACGACGCCGTCGTAATCGGTGTCGATCATCACGCTGTCTACCATGGTACGCCAGTCGGTGACCCTGGCTTGGACCACGCCGGACTGAGCTATGACAACGCCTTGGCCGAGACTGTCAACGGGCAGCGTGCAGTCCTGGTGCCACTCGGCGGTGCGCGCGCGCATGAAGTCGCGGGTCGCCTGGTAGATGGTGAAGGTCGGGTCCAGGGTGAAGTCCAGGGCGATCAGCTCGTCGCCCACCGCGTTCCACTTATCGCTGCCCGCGCGGCCGCCTGCGCCCACAGCCGGCTGGCGTTCTAGCGGGTGCTCCGAACGAATGTGCCGACCCCTTGGTCACCCGACCTCGCGATCCAGGCTGCGGCCAACACCAATAGCCTGCTGCGGGATACGCAGGAATGGCGGCCTTCCGGCTTCACGGCCAGAGAGCCAGTCCAGGATCTCGGCTATCGCGGGATACTGCTCATGGGAATAGCCGGAGTCACGCCAGCGAGCCAATTTTTCGGCGATCAGTTGAGGCAGTTGCATGCAGTCAGCGTCCTGCTTTGGGAGAGACAAGTTCCAGCTTCGGATAGTAGGTGCGATACCGGCTGGCGTCCCGTGTCAGCAGCACCATGCCCTCTACGGCGGCATGCGCACCGATATAGAAATCCGGCAGCGGTGAGGTGCGGACACCCCTGGCCTGTCGGTATCGCAAGAAAGACTTGCCGGCAAGGAAGCCTGCCTCCCAGGGCAGCTCCAGACGAGTGAAAGTATCAAGGGACAGAGCCTCGTCCAGTTCCTCGATACGTTCGAACCCTACCGAGACTTCGGCATAAATGAGGGCGTTGATGCACAGTTCGGCTTCGGCAGCACAAGCCTCCAGATGGCCGGCTGACCAGTCATACCACGTTGGATCCTCTGTCAGCACATCCAGCAGGACGTTGGCGTCCACAAGCACACGTTTCACGATGCTTCATTCGCCACGGGTCAGTTGCATGATTTCATCGGTGCTCATGCCGGCGGTTGCACGACCACGCAAGCGGGCGGCCAGCCCGCCGCGACGGCTCTTGGCAGAACGGGCCAAGGTAGTGTCCGCCTCCCGCAAAGCCGCCACACGCACGAAGGTGGCCACCGGCAATCCCTGTAATTGGGCAGCACGGCGCAGGCGATCCTTGTCCTCGACGCTTAGGCGCAAGTCGAGACGGTCAGCAGCTACAGTCATATCGAACCTCCATGTACGGTACTCTACCGTACAGTCGGCCATCTGTCACCGTTGCGGCCAGTGAGACGGATCGGGGCGGCGGGCACTTGCGCCGGAGGCGGCAACCACATGAATATGTGGCATGGACCTTACCGACCGCCAGCAAGCCATCCTCGACTTCCTGCTCGCCTGGCAGGCGCAGCATGGGTACCCGCCGACACGTGCCGAGATCGCCCGCGCCTTCGGCTTCTCGCAGGCCCGCAGCGCCGAGGACCACCTGCGCGCGCTGGCGGCCAAGGGCGCCATCGCGCTGGAACCCGGGCGCTCACGCGGCATCCGCGTGCTGCATTCGCCAGCCGGCGCAGCGACAACCGAGGCCGGTGAGTCGGACCTGCTGAACCTGCCGCTGGTCGGCCGGGTGGCCGCCGGTGCGCCGATCCTTTCCGATGCCCATATCGCCGGCCGCTACAGCATCGACCGCGCGCTGTTCCGGCCGCGGCCGCATTTCCTGCTGCGCGTCGAAGGCGAAAGCATGCGCGACGCCGGCATCCTCGACGGCGACCTCATCGCCGTGCATCGCACGCCGGTGGCGGAGCCGGGCCAGATCGTCGTCGCCCGCCTCGACGACGAGATCACCGTCAAGCGCCTGCAGCGACTGAAGAACGGCCACTACGCGCTGCTGCCGGCCAATCCCGATTACGCGTCCATTCCGGTCGATCCGGACCGGCAGGCCTTCGCCATCGAAGGCCTGCATGTCGGCGTCATCCGTCGCGGCTGAACATGCGGCCATGGCTGACAGCTCCGTCCTGGCCCTGCCCGTCCGCGGCGATGTGTGGCGCGGTCGCCGCCGCACCGCCCCGGTACCGGCGCTGCCCACCGGCCATGCCGGGCTCGATGCCCTGCTGCCCGCCCGCGGCTGGCCGGTCGGCATGCTGTGCGAGATCCTGCACGAGGGCGATGGCGTCGGCGAGCTGCGCGTGGTCATGCCTGCGCTGGCGCAACTGGCACGGCAGGCACGGCCGGTGATCTGGATCGCGCCACCATACCAGCCCTATGCGCCGGCCCTGGATGCGCAGGGCCTGCCACCGGCCGGACAGCGCGTCATCCAGCCCGACAGCGATCGGCAGGCGCTGTGGGCGGCCGAACAGTGCCTGCGCGCCGGCAGTTGCGCGGCGGTGCTGCTGTGGCCGGCGAACCTGAGCATCACCGCTTCGCGACGCCTGCAATTGGCGGCGGAAACCGGGCGCGGGCATGGCTTCGTCTTCCGCCACCGCCGCCACCTTGTCGACGCCAGCCCGGCACCGATCCGGCTGTCGGTGCGCCGCGACCATGATTCCATCCGTATCCATCTGGACAAGTGCCGAGGCCTGCTGGCGCCGCCGGCCGAGGAGATCGCCCTGTGAACATGCGCGCGCCACTGTGGGCCTGTCTGCATCTTCGCGCACCGGCGCTGGCGGCCGTGCAGCGACGCCTGGCCTCGCCACCGTCGTTGCTGGCCGTCAGCGACGGGGCGGAAAACCGGCCTTGGATACTCGCCTGCTCGGCTGCCGCATCGACGGCGGGCGTGCGCCCCGGCCAGTCGCTGCCGGCGGCACGCGCACTGTGCCCGGCCCTGAAGGTGCAACGACGCGATCCGGCCGCCGAACGTGAACTGCACGAACTGCTGGGCGCCTGGGCCTATGGCTACAGCGACCAGGTCAGCCTGGAACTGCCCGAAGCGGTGGCACTGGAAGTGGGTGGCAGCCTGAAGCTGTTCCGCGGCTGGCCCAACCTGGAACGCCTGCTGCGCGAAGACCTGGCGCGGCTGGGACTGGAAGCCAGCCTGGCGCTCGCACCGCGTCCGCGCGCCGCCTGGCTGCTGGCCCGACGGCAGGACGGCCTGGTGGTCGAGGACGAGGTCCGGCTGCAGCAGCATCTGGATGCGCTGCCCATCGTCGAGGCCGGCCTGGCGGCCAGCGCCAGCGCCGCCCTGCGCGCCATGGGCTTCCTGCGCCTGCGCGAACTGGCGGCGTTGCCGCGCGACAGCCTCGGCCGGCGCATCGGCCCGGAAGCACTGGCGCAACTCGACCGCCTGTACGGCCGTGCACCCGATCCCCTGCCGCGCTGGCAACCGCCGGCGCACTTCGAATCGACGCTGGAGTTCGATGCCCGGCCCACGGCCATCGAACCGCTGCTGTTCGCGCTGCGACGCCTGCTCAACGAACTGGCCGTCGTCCTGCATGCCCGCGACGGCGGCGTGCAGCACTTCCGCCTGTTGCTGCTGCACGAGGACCGGCCGGTGACCACCGTACCGGTAGGCCTGCTGCGTGCGGAGCGCGATCCGGCGCGTCTTCTGGAACTGACCCGCGCGCGCCTGGAACGGGTAGCGCTGCCGGCGCCCATAGCCGGCCTCGGCCTGATCGCCGATGCGCTGCCGCCCTTCCGTCCCGCCATCGCCGACCTGTTCGCACAGGCGCGGCCGGATGCCAGCGACTGGCCGCTGCTGCTGGAACGCCTGCGTGCACGACTCGGCGATGGCGCCATCCTCGAGCCGGTCGTCAGCGCCGACCACCGCCCCGAACGGGCCGGCACCCTGCGCGCCCTCGACCGAGACAGCGGTATCCCGGTGGCGTCACCCCGCACCGGCAGCGCATCCATCGGCCATGCACGGCAACTGGCGGAAACCCGACCGGTGTGGCTGCTGCCGCGACCCGTGCCCTTGCGCCAGCCGCCGCTGCGCATCGTCTCCGGCCCGGAGCGGCTGGAAAGCGGCTGGTGGGACGGCGGCGACGTGCGCCGCGACTACTACGTGGTGGAAACCCGCGAAGGCCAACGGGCCTGGGCCTATTGCCCGCCCGGCCGGCGCGAAGGCTGGATGCTGCATGGCTGGTTCGCATGACGGTGAGGCCGCACCCGCCTCCGCCCGCGTCATCGCCCTGCCCACGGCACCACGACAGGCACGACCGGGTGATGGCAGGCATGGCCATCACGCCGGGAAAGATCCTGGCTTTGCCGCGCAAGAAACACACGGCACACGCATAGCGCCTGAAACGCGTGCCGATGCGGACGCGACGGGCAAAGACATGCGCACCCACTCGTCCGCAGCGGCGACCGTCACGCCGCTGCACAGGACACGGCGCGCTGCGATCCCCCATGCCCATACCGATGCATCCTGCACCGCGACATCGCCGTCTCCGGAGCCGGGCTACGCCGAACTGCATTGTCTGTCCGCCTTCAGCTTCGGTCGCGGCGCCAGCAGCGCCACGGAGCTGTTCGAACGCGCCCGCGAACTCGGCTATGCGGCGCTGGCCATCACCGACGAGTGCACGCTGGCCGGCATCGTGCGCGCCCTGGAAGCCAGCGAACGGACCGGCCTGCCACTGATCGTCGGCAGCAGCTTCCGCCTCGCCTGCGGATTGCGCTGCGTCCTGCTCTGCGAAGACCTCGCCGGTTACCAGCGCCTGTGCCAGCTCATCACCACCGCGCGGCGCCGTTGCGACAAGGGCCGGTACGAACTGCAGCGCGGCGATCTCGAAGACGGCGACAACACCGGCCTGCTGGCACTGTGGCTGCCCGGCACGCACCCCGATCCCGATGAAGCGCAATGGTTGCGTGCGCGGTTCCCCGACCGGACCTGGCTGGCGGTGGAACTGCATCGCGAACACGACGACGAAGCGCGCCTGCGGCAGCTGCTCGATTTCGCCGCCATGCACGGCCTGCCCTGCGTCGCCAGCGGCGACGTGCACATGCACCTGCGCAGCCGGCGCGCATTGCAGGATGCGCTTACCGCCATCCGGCTCAACACCACGCTGGCCGAAGCCGGCACGCGCCTGTTCGGCAATGGCGAGCGCCACCTGCGCAGCCGGCGCGCACTCGCCGCCATCCATCCGCCGGCCCTGCTCGCCGAAACCCTGCGCATCGCCGCACGCTGCCGTTTCAACCTGCGCGACGTGCACTACCAGTATCCGCGCGAACTGGTGCCCGCCGGCCACACGCCCACGTCCTGGTTGCGCGCGCTGACCGCCGAAGGCGCGCGGCGACGCTGGCCGCAGGGCCTGCCGGAGGCGATCCACGCGCGCATCGAACACGAGCTGGCGATCATCGCCCGCCTGCGCTACGAGGCCTTCTTCCTCACCGTGCAGGACATTGTCCGCGAGGCGCGCGAGCGCGGCATCCTCTGCCAGGGCCGCGGTTCCGCCGCCAACTCGGCGGTCTGCTATGCCCTGGGCATCACCGCCGTGAATCCCGAACACCACCAGCTGCTGTTCGGCCGCTTCATCTCCGAGGAACGCAACGAGCCGCCCGACATCGACGTCGATTTCGAACACGAACGGCGCGAGGAGATCATCCAGTACGTGTACGGCAAGTACGGCCGCGAGCGCGCCGCGCTGGCCGCCACCGTGATCCGCTGGCAACCGCGCAGTGCCGTGCGCGAACTGGCCAAGGTGCTGGGCCTGTCGCGCGACCAGCAGGACGCGCTCAGCCATGCCTTCGGGCGCGGCCAGGGCGGCGTCGACATCGATCTGCGCCTGCGCGAAGCCGGCGTCGATCCGGAATCGCCGCTGATCCGCCGCCTGCTGTGGCTGCTGCCGCAGCTCATCGGCCTGCCACGGCACCTGTCGCAGCATGTCGGCGGCTTCGTCATCGCCGACCAGCCGCTGTGGCAGCTGGTGCCGGTGGAAAACGCCGCCATGGCCGAACGCAGCATCATCCAGTGGGACAAGGACGACCTGGAAGAGCTGAAGCTGCTGAAGGTCGATGTGCTGGCGCTGGGCATGCTCAGTTGCCTGCGCCGCTGCCTGGACAGCTACACGCGCCTGCGCGGCCGGCCACTGGAACTGGCCACCATTCCCGCCGACGACCGCGCCACCTACGACATGCTCCAGCGCGGTGATTCCATCGGCGTGTTCCAGGTCGAATCGCGCGCGCAGATGGCCATGCTGCCGCGCCTGAAACCGGCCTGTTTCTACGACCTGGTGGTGCAGGTCGCCATCGTGCGCCCCGGCCCGATCCAGGGCGGCATGGTGCATCCCTACCTGCGTCGGCGCAGCGGCGCCGAAAAGGTGGACTATCCCAGTGCAGCGGTGAAAGGCGTCCTGCACCGCACGCTGGGCGTGCCGATCTTCCAGGAACAGGTGATGGCGCTGGCCATGGTCGCCGCCGGCTTCAGCGAGGGCGAAGCCGACCAGCTGCGCCGCTCGATGGCGGCCTGGAAACGCCGGGGCGGCCTGGAAAAGTGGCGCACGCGCATCCTCGAGGGCATGGCCGCGAACGGTTATGACGACGACTATGCCGAACGCATCTTCGAGCAGATCAAGGGCTTCGGCGACTATGGCTTCCCGGAATCGCACGCTGCCAGCTTCGCGCTGCTGACCTACGTCTCGGCGTGGTTCAAATGCCACGAACCGGCGATCTTCTTCGCCGCCCTGCTCGACAGCCTGCCCATGGGTTTCTATGCGCCGGCGCAGCTGGTCGCACAGGCGCGACGCGATGGCGTGCCGGTGCTGCCGGTGGACGTGCGTGCCAGCGGCGCCGGCAGCCTGCTGGTACCCGATGCCACCGGCCGCCTGGCCTTGCGGCTGGGCCTGGATCGCGTCAACGGCCTGGGCTGCGAAGCCATCGAACGACTGCTCGCCGCCCGTGCACAGGCGCCGTTCCGCGATGTCGGCGACCTCGCCCGCCGCGCCGGACTGGACCGGCGCACGCTGCAGGTCCTGGCCCAGGCCGGCGCCCTGCGCCAGCTGGCCGGCCACCGTCATCGTGCCGCCTGGGCGATCGCCGGCACCGAAGCGGCACGCAGCGGCCTGGCGCTGGCCGACGACAGCGCCCGCGAAGCACGCGTCACCCTGCGACCGCCAGGCTTCGCCGACGACATCCACGCCGACTACGCCGGCCTGGGCTTCAGCCTGCAGGGCCATCCGCTGCAGCTGCTGCGGCCGCGCCTGCACGCCCGCGGCGTGCTGCGCGCGAAGGATCTGGAAGATCGCGGCCACGGCCAGTCCGTGCGCGTCGCCGGCCTGGTGACCACGCGGCAACGCCCGGGCACCGCCTCGGGCGTCACCTTCGTCACCCTGGAGGACGAAACCGGCCTGGTGAACCTGATCGTCTGGCCGGCCATCGCCCTGCGCGACCGGCGTGCGCTGCTGGAGTCATCGCTGCTCGGCGTGCGCGGCACCCTGCAGTTCGCCGAAGGCGTGCGGCATGTCATCGCCGAACGCCTCTACAACCTCAGCGACCGCCTTCCCGGCCTGCGCAGCGAAAGCCGCGATTTCCAGTAAGGCGCGGCGTCCTGTCGCGGCAGCAGCGGAAACCCGCCTGCACGGGCGCCAACCAGCCGGCTGCGCGCGCCGGGCTGGTATCATGCCCGCCCTTTCCGACTGCCGGCGTCCTCGCATGAGCCACAGCGAATCCCCAGGCCTGAGCTACCGCGACGCCGGTGTCGACATCGACGCCGGCAATGCCCTGGTCGAGCGCATCAAGCCCGCCGTCGCCCGCACCCGCCGCCCGGAAGTGCTGGGTGGACTGGGCGGCTTCGGCGCCCTGTTCGAGATCCCGCCGGGACGCTGGAAGCATCCCGTCCTGGTCTCCGGCACCGATGGCGTCGGCACCAAGCTGAAGCTGGCGCAGCAGCTGGACCGCCACGACGGCATCGGCATCGACCTGGTCGGCATGTGCGTCAACGACGTGCTGGTCCAGGGCGCCGAGCCGCTGTTCTTCCTCGACTATTTCGCTTGCGGCAAGCTCAGTGTCGACACCGCCGCCGCGGTCGTCACCAGCATCGCCCGTGGCTGCGAGCTGGCCGGTTGCGCGCTGGTCGGTGGCGAAACCGCCGAGATGCCCGGCATGTACGGCGACGGTGAATACGACCTGGCCGGATTCTGCGTCGGCGCCGTGGAGAAGGACGCCATCCACGACGGCAGCCGGATCCAGCCCGGCGACGTGCTGCTCGGCATCGGCTCCAGCGGTGCGCACAGCAACGGCTATTCGCTGATCCGCCGCATCGTCGACCTGGACCGCGATGCCCTGAGGCGCGACATCGATGGCGCGTCGCTGGCCGATCGCCTGCTCGAGCCGACGCGCATCTACGTCAAACCCATCCTCGGACTGCTGGCCACCGGTGCCGCCGTGCATGGCATGGCGCACATCACCGGCGGCGGCCTGAGCGAGAACATCATCCGCGTCGTGCCGGAAGGCCTGGGCCTTCGCATCGACCCGCATGCATGGACGCGTCCAGCCCTGTTCGACTGGCTGCAGCGCACCGGCAAGGTCGCCGATGCGGAGATGTGGCGCACCTTCAACTGCGGCATCGGCTACGTGCTGATCCTGCCGGCCTCTGCCGTCGACGGCGCGCGCGCGCATCTGGACCGTGTCGGCTGGCCGAGCTGGGTGATCGGTGAAGTCACCGCGCAAAGCGGTGGCGAGCGCGTGCGCTTCGCTGGATGACGGCCGCAGCACGCATCGCCGTGCTGGTATCCGGGCGCGGCAGCAACCTGCAGGCCCTGATCGACGCGCAGGCAAACGGTCGCCTGCCGGGCCGGATCGTCGTCGTCGGCAGCAACAAGCCCGACTGCGCGGCGCTGGATCGGGCGACGGCCGCAGGCATCGACACCTTCGCGCTGCGCCAGCGCGACTTCGCCGACCGCGAGGCGATGGATGCCGCCCTGGATGCCGAACTGCGCCGGCACTCGCCGGGCCTGGTCGTCCTCGCCGGCTTCATGCGCATCCTGTCGCCGACGATGGTGGCGGGCTGGCCAGGACGCATGCTCAACATCCATCCGTCGCTGCTGCCGAAGTATCCCGGCCTGGACACGCACGCCCGCGCACTGGCGGCCGGCGACAGCGAACATGGCGCCAGCGTCCACTACGTGATTCCCGAGCTGGATGCCGGACCGGTGATCGCCCAGGTGCGCATTCCCGTGCTCGCCGGCGACACGCCGGACGCGCTGGCGCAGCGGCTGCTTCTGCGCGAGCATGCCCTGATGGTGGCGGCCATCGCACTGGTCGCCGCCGGCGACGTGCAATTGACGCCAGCCGGCATTCAGTTCAGTGGCGCGACACTCGCCGCTCCCCTGCGCTTGAATGACGACGATGTCCTGGTTGCCGATAACGACGCTGCTGCTCGCTAGTCTCCTCGCCACCGCGGTGGCGACGCCCGTCCTCGCCGACAACACACCGCTCGCGCCGTACCGTGCCGACTACGAAGTGCACCGCAATGGCAAGGCCATCGGCTCCAGCCATACCGAGCTGATCCGCCAGGGCGAGACGTGGACCTGGCGCTCGCAGACCGCCGGTGAACGCGGCATGGCCTGGATGGTCGGCCTGAAGGTCGAGCAGTCGATGGATTTCCAGTGGCAGGACGACCTGCCGCGGCCGATGCGCTCGACCTACGAGCAGCAGGCGACGCTGGGCAACCGCAGCGTCGAAGTGGCGTACGACTGGAGCGCGCAGCGCTATCACCTGAAGGACCGCAAGGGCGATCACACGCATGCGCTGGAAACCGGCGCCACCGACCGCTACGGCAGCGGCGTCAGCGTGGCGGCGATGCTGGCGCGCGGCGAAACCGACTTCACGCTCAAGGTGGCGCACGCCGACGGCCTGCGCGACTGGCGCTTCCGGGTAACCGGCGAGGAGACCCTCGAATCACCGGGCGGGCCGGTGCGCACGCTCCGCGTCGAACGCGTCCGCGATGATGACGATCGCAGCACGGTCACGTGGGTCGATCCGGCACGCAACTATGTCGTGGTGCGCATGCTGCAGGTCGAGGACGGCGACCGCACCGAATCGCGGCTGCGCGGTTACACCGCGCGCTGAGGCAAGCTTCCGCCACGGCCGTCTGTTTTTCCTGTCAACACGGGTCCGGCAAGAACCGGCGATACCTGGAGCGTCCCCGGTCGGGCTTCAGGCGCGGCTGGTGTCCAGCCAAACGGCCAGGCCTTGCGCATTCAGCTCGATGTCACCGCCCAGAAGCTCGTCGATCACCGCCTCGTCCAGCGTGACGCCGTGCTGCCGGGCGCGCCGCAGCAGCCGGGCGCGCAGCCCGTCCATCAATGCCAGGTGTCGATCGTCGCGATCGGCGCAAGCGCGTGCCAGTGCCACCATGTCGTCGATTTCCGCATGCATGTCGGCGGCGAGCCGTTCGACCTCGTCCAGCCGGCCGAAATGGGTCGGGAACATCGCCCGCGGATGGAATGCCAGCATCCGGTCGATGGACACATGCAGCGCCTCGGGCTCGAACTGCACCGGTGTTGTCGTCGGAAAAATGAAAGCCCCCTGTCCGGTGTCGAAGTCGCGATAGGAAATGCCGAAGGTATCGCCCGTGAAGAAAACGCCGGCAACATCATCGTGAATGGCGATGTGGTGACGGGCGTGGCCGGGCGTATCCAGGCACAGCAGCGGCCGTCCGGCGAGTTCGACGACATGGCCGTCGCCGGCTTCGACGACGCGTTCGGCCGGGACCGGTTGCAGGGTGCCGTACATCGCCTGCATCGCGGCTTCGCCATACACCGCGGTCGCCCCGGCAGTCAGTTTCGAAGGATCGATCATGTGCCGCGCACCGCGCGGATGCACGACGACGCGGGCATTGGGCAGATGCGGCAGCAGTGCACCTGCGCCGCCGGCGTGATCGAGGTGGACGTGCGTGAGGACCAGCCAGTCGATCTGCCCGGCCGTCATCCCTGCGCGCTCAAGCGCCGCCAGCATGTGCGGTACAGAATGGTTGGTACCGCAGTCGATGAAGGCGCCGCGGCCATCCCCTTCCACCAGGTAGGCGGCTGCGAATTGCGGCCGTACCTGGGCGGTGTCGATGGTGTGGATGCCCTTCCACGGCGCGATGATGGCGGGTTGGAAAGCGGATCCCGTGGTCATGTGTGCATCCATGTTCATGGCGACCATCTTAGGTTCGCCGCGAATACCGCATGACAAGGGGACGTTAAACCGCCACGCGGCGACGCTTTGCCGGGACCGGTTGACACCTCGGCCCGAGGTCGAAGCGGCGACCGGGACTTGCCGCGGGTCATGCGGCGCGTACTGCCCCTTCCCCGTTCCCCGGAAGCGCGGCCATCAAACGCATCCCGGGTCAAACCACCGGGTACTGGATCGCCCCGAAATCGGCCTCGGGACATTCGAGCATGAGATCGACGATCACAGGAACCGTATGCGACAGGATCGTGGCGCCGTCACGCACCTGGGCCCTGTTCACCGCGCTGTTCCAGGTCGCGCCGCCATGCAGCAGCTGGTTGCGCAGCACATACAGGCGATCGAACACGATCGAAAGAACGGTCGCGGTATCGCCTGACATCACTGCCGCGGTGGCCAGCTTGCGGCTGGCCGCGAACGTTTCTTCCCAGCGACCGCTGCTGTCGTGGTCCCGCAAAGCACGCCAGAAGGGCGCGTAGACATAGCGGTTCTCGATCAACACGCGCACCGGCCCGCTGAACTGCCGCAGCATCAGACCGGCGAGGCGTTGACCGGCGTCCCGCGACAGCAGCATGGCGAAGAACGCGCGCAGTCGATCGCGCTCGCTCTGCTCGTGCGCGAACTCGCTGGCGTAAGCCGCGTTGAAAGCGATCCAGAGGAAGATGAAGCGCGCGTCGGTGTCATCACCGTCGCGTTCGGCCCGACCCAGCCAGCTGATCGCCCGATGCAGGCGCGTCCGCCAGGCTTCCGGTGCCGTCTCGCCCGCCGCCTTGAGCTTCCGCTTGAGCCCCTCCGCATCCATCGCCTGCGTCATCACTCCGCCTCCCTGGCATGCCCGTCCACATCCGGACCCGCCACAGCGTAGCCGGCGTCACCCGGGCCAGCACCGGTGTGCATCGAACTCCACCGCTGGCATCGCACTCCTGCGGCACCACCACAACCTCACCGTCGCAGCCTTGGCGCGACGCGCTCCCGGCTTCAGGCTGAAGCACCGCGCCTAGTCCTGCGCCGAGGTTCAGCCCCCACTCCCTTCCGGGCGGAACTTCGCTCAGCGGCCGTAGGCGTCGGTAGCGGCGAGCAGGGCGCTGGCGATGCCCGGTTCGAAAGCCGAATGTCCGGCGGCATCGATGATCTTCAGATCGGCTTCCGGCCAGACCTTGTGCAGATCCCAGGCCGAACGCATGGGACAGACCACGTCGTAGCGTCCCTGCACGATGGTCGCCGGAATGTGGCGGATGCGGTCGACGTCGCGCAGCAGCTGCCCGTCGACTTCGAAGAAGCCACCATTGACGAAGTAGTGGCACTCGATGCGCGCGAACGCGAGGGCGAATTCGTCGGCCTGTGTCGCGGCGACGTGCCCCGGATCGGGCAGCAGAAAGCTGGTGCGGCTTTCCCAGGTCGTCCAGGCAACGGCTGCGGCCAGACGTGTCGCCGGATCCGTTGACGTCAGGCGCCGGTAGTAGGCGCCCATCAGGTCGCCGTGTTCAACCTGCGGAATCGCCGCCAGATAGTCATCCCAGGCATCGGGATACAGCGCGTCGCAACCTTTCTGGTAGAACCATTCCAGCTCCCAGCGACGCAGCATGAAGATGCCGCGCAGCACCAGCTCGGTCACAGCTTCGGGATGCCGCTGCGCATAGGACAACGCCAGCGTGGAACCCCAGGAGCCGCCGAAGACCTGCCAGCGGTCGATGCCCAGGTGCGTGCGCAGGCGCTCGATGTCCTCGACAAGGTGCCAGGTGGTGTTGTCGGTGAGCTCCGCGTGTGGCGTCGAACGTCCGCAGCCGCGCTGGTCGAACAGGATGATCCGGTAGCGCTTCGGATCGAAGAAGCGGCGCATCTTCGGCGAGCAGCCGGCGCCCGGACCGCCATGCAGGCATACGACCGGCTTGCCGGCCGGATTGCCGCATTGTTCGTAATAGAGCGTGTGGAGGGATGAAACCTGCAGCCGACCGCTGTCGTAGGGTTCGATTTCCGGATACAGCGCGCGCTGCTCGCTCATGCCAGTCCTTTTCGCGAGGTGCCCGGTGACAGTGGGCGACCGGGCAATGGGACAGATCGAAACTGGTCGGGGCGGCGAGATTCGAACTCGCGACCACCACACCCCCAGCGTGGTGCGCTACCAGGCTGCGCTACGCCCCGAGGTTTCGATTGAGCGGCGCAGTCTAGCAAACCCGGCGCTGCCTGAACAGTCTCCAAGGCGGGACCCGCCGAAGCGAGACAGGCGGTGAAAACGTGTGCGGCCGGCGCTCTTATGCAGGTCCGCCTTTGTACCGGTTGTCCATCCACCAGCCGGCTTCGTTGATGACGATTGCACAGGACCCCTTCGGGGCATGGCGACCCCGCGGTTCGGTGCAATTCGGGATCCGCGGCCGGCTGCGCCGTCGGATGTGTCGGCTTGAGCACAGCCGGGTCAGCAGCCATGCCACGCAAGGGCCTGTCGGCACGCGGAAAGCGAAGGCGCCTTGAACGGTTCCATCCGGCACGGCGCGGATGGCCGGAAACGGTCAGCGTCGCGGGAGCGGGACCAGCGGCCGCAGTTCGTCACCGTGCGCGCCAGCGGCCTGTGCGGCCGCGGCGGCGGCGGCGGCCGCTTCCGCCTCTGCGTCTGGCGGCATCGTCTGCGTGCGACCATCCGGCATCGCATAGGGCACCGGCTCGAGCACGCTGTTCTGGCCGTCGGCGGTATCGACCAGGCGCCAGAGGCGGCCGGTCTGCGTATCCAGCATGTACTGGTCGGCATTGAACTCGTTGATCTGGCCGAACACGAAGCGGCCGCCGCCGAGAACGGCCGGCTTGTTGGACGACTGGGCAGATACGTCGCTGGCGCCGATCAGCGAGGCCACGACGACGGCGAGATGGAAGGCTGTGCGAGTCATGGCGGATTCGGACCGCGAGCCGCAGCCGCAGTTCCCTGCGGTCAGCGTCGCAGGATCTGCAGGACTTCCTCGAGTTCCAGACGCAGCTGCTTGACCAGCTGCTGGACGATGGACGACTCCATCCGGCCCTGCTCGCCTTCCAGGCGCTGGCGGGCGCCACCGATGGTGAAGCCCTGTTCGTAAAGCAGCGAGCGGATCTGGCGGATCATCAGCACGTCCTGGCGCTGGTAATAGCGCCGGTTGCCGCGCCGCTTGACCGGCTTCAGGCTGGCGAACTCGGTTTCCCAGTAGCGAAGCACGTGCGGCTTGACGGCACAGAGCTCGCTGACCTCGCCGATCGTGAAGTAGCGTTTCGCCGGGATCGCCGGCAATTCGTCATTGCTGGTCGGGTCCAACATAGGTCTCTACCCGTGCACGCAGCTTCTGACCCGGACGAAAAGTCACGACGCGACGGGCAGATATGGGGATTTCTTCACCTGTTTTCGGGTTGCGGCCGGGACGCTGGTTTTTCTGGCGAAGCTCGAAGTTTCCGAAGCCGGACAGCTTGACCTGCTCGCCACGCGCCAATGCGCCGCGCAGCGTCTCGAACAGGGCATCGACGAATTCCTTGGCCTCGCGCTTGTTCAGCCCGACATCCTGGAACAATCGATCCGCCATCTCCGCCTTGGTGAGCGTCGTCGTCATTCCCCCTACCCTCGAAGTTCAGCCTGGAATGCCTTGTTCAGCGCCTGCACCGCCGAAGCGACTGCCTGGTCAGCATCCTCGTCGGTAAGAGTGCGTGAAGGGTTCCGCAAAATCAAGCCCATGGCGATGCTTTTCAATCCGTCAGGCAAACCTTTGCCGCGGTATTCGTCGAACACCACGAGGTCTTCCAGCAGCTCGCCCACGGCCTCCCTGACCGCGCCCTGCAGTGCCGAATACGCTACCGCATCGCTGACCAGGACGGCGATGTCGCGCCGCACCTGCGGGAACCGGGACAGGCCGGTCGCGGCGGGCACGCGTGCCTGCCGGAGCGCGTCCAGCTCGATTTCCGCGACGTGGACCGGATCGCTGCCCAGGTCCAGGGCCTTCTGTACCGCCGGATGCAGCGCTCCCGCGAAGCCGACGACCACGCCGTCGCGGAGCACGCGGGCGGAGCGGCCCGGGTGCAGCCAGGGCACATCGGCAGCCGGCTCGAACTGCCAGCGGCGGCCATCGCCACCCAGGGCGATCAGGGCTTCGAGGTCACCCTTGAGATCGTGGAAATCCGCCGGGCGCCGCGCTGCGCCCCACTGCTCGGCATCGGCCGGACCGGCCATGACCAAAGCAAGCTGATCGATTTCACCTGAAAAATTATCAGTTTTCTGATGAAAGCTGCGACCAAGCTCGAAGAGCCGGACGCGGTCCTGCTGGCGCGCGCGGTTGTAGGCCAGCGCCTGCACCAGGCCGGGCAGCAGCGACGGCCGCATCACGGCGAGCTCGGCCGAGAGCGGGTTGGCCAGCTCCACGCGCGGGCCGGACAGCAGCCAGCGATCCAGCAGCGTTCCATCGACAAAGGCGAAGGTCAAAGCCTCCAGCCAGCCTCGCGCGGCCAGCGTGGAGCGCAGGCGCGAATCGGCCAGGCGACCTTCGCCGGGCAGGGCCGGCGCCAGTTCGCCCGCCGGCGCCCGCGTCGGAATGCGGTCGTAGCCGTGGATGCGGGCGACTTCCTCGATCAGGTCTTCCTCGATCGCGATATCGAAGCGCCAGCTCGGCGGCGTGACCAGCCAGCCGTCGCCGTCGGCCGCGACGCTCATGCCCAGCGTCGACAGGACGCGCTCGACATCCGCATCCGCGACCTCGACGCCCAGCAGGCGACCGATGCGAGCGCGGCGCAGGGCCACGGGCGCGCGGTTGGGCAGGTGCGACGCACTCACCGCCTCCACCACCGGGCCAGGCTGTCCCCCGGCAATGGCCGTCAGCAGCGCCGTGGCGCGCTCGATGGCCAGACGCGGCAGTTCCGGATCGACGCCGCGCTCGAAACGGTGCGAGGCATCGGTGTGCATGCCCAGGCGGCGGGCACGGCCGGTGATGGCCGACGGCACGAAGTGCGCGGACTCCAGGAATACATCGACGGTGTCGTCGGTCACGCGGCTGTCAAGGCCACCCATGATGCCGGCCAGGGCGACCGCGCCGCCGTCGTCGGCGACAACGAGGAAACCCTCGTCAACCTCGACCTCGCGTCCGTCCAGCAGCGTGATCTTCTCGCCTGCCCTGGCGGCGCGGACGTGGATGTCGCCCTGCAGACGCGCCTGGTCGAAGGCGTGCATAGGCTGGCCGAGCTCGAGCATGACGTAGGCGGTAATGTCCACGGCAATGCTGATCGGGCGGATGCCGCCGCGCCGCAGGCGCTCGGCCATCCAGACCGGTGTACGGGCACGGGCGTCGATGCCGCTCACCACGCGGCCGCAGTAGCGCGGGCACTGCGCGGGCGCATCCAGGCGGACGCCGCGCTGGCTGTCATGGGCAGCCGCCACCGGTTCGATCGCCGGCATGGCGACCTGGCGGCCGAAGCTCGCGGCGACGTCGTAGGCGACGCCACGAAGTCCGAGGCAGTCGGCGCGGTTGGGCGTCAGGCCCAGCTCGATACTGGCGTCCGGCAGCGCCAGGTACCGGGCCAGCGGCGTCCCGACGGGCGCATCATCGGGCAGCTCCATGAGGCCGGTGGCGTCCTGGTCCAGTCCCAGTTCACGGGCCGAACACAGCATGCCCTGTGATTCGACGCCGCGCAGGCGCGCCGCCTTGATCGCCATGCCGTTGGGCAGCGCGGCGCCGATCTGCGCCAGTGGCGCCTTCAGGCCGGCACGGGCATTCGGAGCGCCGCAGACGATCTGCACGGAGCCGTGGCCGGTATCGACCTGACAGACCTGCAGGCGATCCGCCTCCGGATGGCGCTCGGCGCTGACGATCTGCGCCACCACGACATGGTCGAGGCCGGCGCCCAGTTCGGCGACCGATTCGACCTCCAGGCCGATCATGTCCAGCCGTCGGCACAGGGTCTCCCGGTCGACGCCCGGATCGACCCACTCACGCAACCAGTTCTCGCTGAATTTCATTGCGGTCCGCTCCGCTTACCGCAGGCCGGTGCACGCGACGGGCGCGGGGCAATAAGCCCGGCCCGACCGCCCTGCAACGGCCCGACTCAATTGAATTGCCGCAGGAAGCGCACGTCGTTCTCGAAGAACGCGCGCAGGTCAGTGACGCCGTAGCGCAGCATGGCCAGGCGTTCAACGCCCATGCCGAAGGCGAAGCCCGAATAGCGCTCCGGATCGATGCCGCAGTTTTCCAGCACCCGCGGATGCACCATGCCGGCGCCCAGCACTTCCAGCCAGCGGCTGGACCCGTCAGGCAGCTGCCAGCGGATCACGACATCGGCGCCGGGCTCCACGAACGGGAAGTACGTGGGCTTGAACATCATCTCGAAGTCACGCTCGAAGAAGCCGCGCAGGAAGGCCGACAGCGTGCCCTTCAGGTCGGCCAGCGTGATGCCCTCGCCCACCACCAGCCCTTCGACCTGGTGGAACATCGGCGAATGCGTCTGGTCGGAATCGCTGCGGTACACCTTGCCCGGCGCGATCAGCCGGATCGGCGGCTTGCGGCCATTCATGGCACGGATCTGCACCGGCGAGGTATGCGTGCGCAGCAGGCGCCCGTCACCAAAGTAGAAGGTGTCGTGCATTGCGCGCGCCGGATGGTCCGGCGGGAAATTCAGTGCCTCGAAATTGTGCCAGTCATCCTCGATTTCCGGCCCTTCGGCGACGTCGTAGCCGAAGCGGGCGAAGATGTCGATGATGCGGTCGAGCGCGCGCGTCAGTGGATGGATGCCGCCGATGTCACCGCGCCGGCCGGGCAGCGTGACGTCGATGCGTTCCGTCGCCAGGCGCTGCGCCAGCACCGACTGCTCGAGCGTGTCGCGGCGAGCGGCCAGCAGTTCGGTCAGTTCGCTCTTGAGACGGTTGACCGCCTCGCCACGCAGCTTGCGCTGCTCGGGCGACAATCCGCCCAATGCCTTGAGTTCGGCGGTCAGCAGCCCCTGCTTGCCGAGCAGGGCTATACGCAAGGCTTCCAGCGCCTCAAGGCCGTCGGCGCCCGCGATCGCTTCCCTGGCATTGTCCAGCGTCAGTCCCGGCTTGGACATTTTCCGGTCTCCAAAATGCGCGTGGGGATCGGTGTACCCGATCCCCACGCCAGCAGTCATCGGCCTGCCGCGTCAGCGGCAGGCATGTATGCGGTTCAGGCCGCAAGACTCTGCTTGGCGCGCTCGGCGATGGCGCCAAACGCCTTCAGGTCGTGGAAGGCCAGGTCCGCCAGGACCTTGCGGTCGATGTTGATCTCGGCCTTCTTGAGGCCGGCGATCAGGCGGCTGTAGGACAGGCCGAATTCACGCGCAGCCGCGTTGATACGGACGATCCACAGCGCACGGAAGTTGCGCTTCTTCTGCTTGCGGCCGATGTAGGCGTACTGCTGCGCCTTGGTGACGGCCTGCTTGGCTACGCGGAAAACCTTGCGGCGGGCGTTGTAATAGCCCTTCGCACGGCTGAGGACCTTCTTGTGACGGCGGCGCGCAACGACACCACGCTTGACTCGTGCCATGGTTCAACCCTCCTCAGAGATACGGAAGCATGCGCTGGACGCGGCCTGCGTCCTCGGCACGTACGTGGTTGGTGGCACGCAGACCGCGCTTACGCTTGGTCGACTTCTTGGTCAGGATGTGGCTCTTGAAGGCGTGGCCGGCCTTGAACTTGCCGGACGCCGTCTTGCGGAAGCGCTTGGCCGCCGCACGGTTGGTCTTGATCTTTGGCATTGCTAATGCTCCTGGAGCGATCTAGTTCGATACCGTTCCAAGTGGCGGCCTTGACCGCACTTCCATGTCGACTCGGTTCGGCGAATTGCCCCGCAGGACGCCTCACCGGACCATGGGATCCAGCGCGCGCGGACAGCGGGCCGCACATGATAGCAGCTTTATCAGGACTTTGCGCAAGTTTCCGGGACGAAAACCGGCGGGGAGACGGCCGACCCGGGGCGCGCCGGCCCTGACCTGACGGCGCGGCGCGGCGCACCGGCAGCGTGCCATGCCCGCAGCGCGTCGACGCGGCCGGACCGGCAATCCAGCGCCGCCTGGGCAGCGCGATGGCCTGGCCCGGGCGGGCGAAAACCCGGCCGAAGCCGGGTTCACGGAACCACCCGAGGCTTATTTGCGCTTCGGGGCGATCATCATCACCATCAGGCGACCTTCCTGGCGCGGCCGCTGCTCGACGACGATGTCATCGCCGAGATCGGCTTCGATGCGCTGCGTCTTCGCCAGACCGAGTTCCTGGTGGCTCATCTCGCGGCCACGGAACCGGATCGTGATCTTGACCTTGTCCCCTTCTTCCAGGAACCGGCGCATGTTTCGCAGCTTGATCTGGTAGTCGCCTTCGTCCGTGGTGGGACGGAACTTGACTTCCTTGATCTCGACCTGCTTCTGCTTCTTCTTGGCCGCGCTGGCCTTTTTCTGCTGCTCGAACTTGAACTTGCCATAGTCCATGATGCGGCAGACGGGCGGGTCGGCATTGGGCTGGATTTCCACCAGGTCCAAACCGGCCTCCTCGGCCATGGCCAGCGCCTGGGCGCGGGACAGAATTCCGGCCTGTTCGCCGTCGGCGTCAATCACGCGTACACGCGGGACGCGGATATCCTCGTTGCGGCGGTTGCCCTTGTCGTTGACAGTGCTGATTCGCAGTTCCTCCAGAGAATGATTGATATGCGGCGGGATCAGCCCTGCACCGACTCGGCCTTGAGCCGGTCGATGAACGCCTGGAGCGGCATTGCTCCCAGGTCCTCCCCGCCGCGCGTGCGCACCGCGATGGTCGCCTGCTCCTTCTCGCGGTCGCCCGCGACCAGCAGGTAGGGCACCTTCTGCAAGGTGTGCTCGCGAATCTTATAGCCGATCTTTTCGTTCCGCAAATCCGACTCGACCCGGAATCCTTGATTTGCAAGGGCTTTTCGAACTCCGGTCACATAATCGGCCTGCGCGTCGGTGATGTTCAGGCAAACGGCCTGGACCGGCGCCAGCCAGGCTGGCAGCAAGCCGGCGTAATGCTCGATCAGGATGCCGATGAAACGCTCCATCGAACCCACGATCGCGCGGTGCAGCATGACCGGATGGCGACGCGACGAGTGCTCGTCGACATACTCGGCGCCCAGGCGCTGCGGCATCATGAAATCGACCTGCATGGTGCCCAGCTGCCAGGCGCGGCCGATCGCATCCTTGAGGTGGTACTCGATCTTCGGGCCGTAGAAGGCACCCTCGCCGGGCAGCTCCGTCCAGGCCACGCCGCACGACGACAGCGCGGCACGCAGCGCGCCTTCGGCCTTGTCCCAGGTGGCGTCGTCGCCGAGGCGTGATTCCGGACGCAGCGCGATCTTCACCTCGATGTCGCTGAACCCGAAGGCGCTGTACACCTTCAGCGCCTGTTGGTGGAAGGCGGTGACTTCCGCCTCGACCTGGTCCTCGGTGCAGAAGACGTGGCCGTCATCCTGCGTGAACGCGCGCACGCGCATGATGCCGTGCAACGCGCCGGACGGCTCGTTGCGGTGGCAGCCGCCGAACTCGCCGTAGCGGATCGGCAGGTCGCGGTAGCTGTGCAGGCCGGCGTTGTAGATCTGCACATGGCCCGGGCAGTTCATCGGCTTGAGCGCGTACTCGCGCTTTTCCGATTCGGTGAAGAACATGTTGTCCTTGTAGTTGTCCCAGTGGCCGGACTTCTTCCACAGGGTCACGTCGAGGATCTGCGGCGCCTTCACTTCCTGGTAACCGGATTCCCTGTAGACGCGGCGCATGTACTGCTCGACCACCTGCCAGAGCGCCCAGCCCCTGGGGTGCCAGAACACCATGCCCGGCGCCTCTTCCTGCTGGTGGAACAGGTCGAGCTGGCGCGCGAGCTTGCGGTGGTCGCGCTTCTCGGCTTCCTCGATACGCTGGATGTAGGCCTTCAGCTGCTTCTCGTCGGCCCAGGCGGTGCCGTAGATGCGCTGCAGCTGTTCGTTGCTGGCGTCACCGCGCCAGTAGGCGCCGGACAGCTTGGTCAGCTTGAATGCCTTCAGGAAGCGCGTGTTCGGCACGTGCGGCCCCCGGCACATGTCGACGTATTCCTGGTGGTAGTACAGGCCCATGGCCGTGATTTCCGGACCCATGTCCTCGATCAGGCGCAGTTTGTAGTCCTCGCCGCGCGACTTGAAGACCTCGACGACTTCGGCGCGCGGGGTCATCTTCTTGACGACGTCGTAGTCCTGGGCGATCAGTTCACGCATGCGCGCCTCGATCGCGGCGACATCCTCCGGCGTGAACGGGCGCTCGTAGGCGATGTCGTAGTAGAAGCCGTCGTCGATGACCGGTCCGATGACCATGCGCGCGGTCGGGAACAGCTGCTTGACCGCGTGGCCGACCAGATGGGCGCAGGAGTGGCGGATGATCTCGACGCCCTCCTCGTCCTTCGGGGTGATGATGCGGATGCTGGCGTCGTGGTCGACGACATCACTGGCATCGACAAGGCGGCCATCGACGCTGCCGGCGACGGTGGCCTTGGCCAGGCCGGCGCCGATGGAGGCGGCGATCTGGGCGATGCTGACGGGCTGTTCGTATTCGCGGCGGCTGCCGTCGGGAAGCGTGATCGTGACCATGGGGAACTCCGGGCAACAAAAAAGGCGCCAGCGCGCCTTCCGGGAGCAACGCGTCGGCAGTCGGTATCAGGCGGGGCTGTCGGTTCGCGTCATGGTGATCGTGTCCGTTCGGACTACGGCTCCTGTGCGGCTGGATGCGGCACCCTGCGGCGCCACGCGAAATCGGTGGAAATCTTACAGCGCGGCCGTAGACCGGACAACCGCGACGGCTCCCGCCCACCGGGAGCCCGCCGTCGGACCGGTCGCCGACGCCAAGCACCGTTTCATCGCGTTTGCAGCCGGACATGCCTTTCGGCGCTGGCCGGCTGGACGGGCACTCGCTAGGTTGTCCACGGACGACAGGGTGGATCCGGGATGCGCAGATACCTGCAACAGCTGTTCAACGTGCGTCGCGAGGAAGTGGTGCCGGTGCTCTGGGCCGGCTTCTATTTCTTCTGCGTCCTCACCGCGCTGATGATGCTGCGGCCGGCGCGCGACGCGCTGGGCATGCAGCGAGGCATCGAGTCCATACGCTGGCTGTTCGTGGGCACAGCGGTGGCCACCCTGATGGTCAATCCGCTGTTCGGCTGGCTGGTCAGCCGCTTCCGGCGCCTGCGCTTCATCGCCGCCAGCTACCTGTTCTTCGCCCTGAGCCTGGTCGGCTTCTACCTGCTGATCACGCTGGCGCCGGGTTCGATCGGCCTCACCAGCGGACAGGTATTCTACGTGTGGTTCAGCGTCTTCAACCTCTTCGCGACGATGCTGTTCTGGGCACTCATGGCCGACCGCTTCACGCTGGACCAGGGCAAGCGCTTCTTCGCCCTGATCGCGGTGGGCGGCACGCTGGGTGCCGTGTTCGGACCCTGGCTTGCGGGCCAGCTGGCACAACCGCTGGGCACCGCCGCCCTGCTGCTGATCTCGGCGGCGTTCCTGGTTCTGGCGCTCTTGAGCGCCTGGCGGCTGGCGGCCAGCCAGGCGCCAGGCGCCGACGCGCCGGCCGGTCAGGGCCGGCCGCACGCGGATGCACTCATCGGCGGCAGCGCCTGGGCCGGATTCAAGGCCGTGTTCAATTCACCCTATCTGGCCGGCATCGCCGGCTATGTGCTGCTGATGACGTTGATGGGCACGCTGTTGTATTTCACGCGCCTGCAGATGGTGGCGGCCCTGGGCGACGATACCGACCTGCGCACGACGATCTTCGCCAACATCGACATGATCACCCAGTTGGCGACGCTTTTGATCCAGGCCGTGATCGCCGGCCACCTGATGAAACGCATCGGAGTCGCCGCGACCCTGGCGCTGCTTCCGCTGACGATGGCGCTGGGCTTTGCCGGCCTGGTGATGGCCGGTTCGCTGGCGGCGCTGATCGTTTTCGAGGCCACTTTCCGGGCGATACAGCGCGCATTGACGCGGCCGGCACGGGAAACCCTGTACACGGTCGTCAGCCGCGAGGACAAGTACAAGTCGAAGGCGTTCATCGACACCTTCGTGTACCGTGGTGGAGACCTCGCCGGTGCGCAGCTCGAAGGCGCGCTGGCGAAGCTGGGCCTCGGCCTTGCCGCCCTGGCCAGCGTCGCCGTTCCACTGGCGCTGGCCTGGGCCGCGCTGGGCCTCTGGCTGGGCCGTTGGCAGTCCCGCTACGCATCGTCGCTGGCGGGCCCGCCGGCGGCACCGCCCACCCTCTCCGCTGCCGTCGATAGGAGTCCCTCACCATGAACCGACGCGACTATCTCAAGCTCTCGCTGGCCGCCGGTGCGGCGCTGACCTTCAATCCCGGCGCACTGTTCGCAAGCGGCGCCTCGGGCCGCGGCCCGCTGATCACGCGCGCGATCCCCGGCAAGGACGAACGGCTGCCCGTGGTCGGCCTGGGCAGTTCCGCCACCTTTTCCCGGGTCGCTGGCAGCGAGGACGCGCAAGCGCTGCGCGAGGTGCTGTCGGCGATGGTCGAACACGGCGGCACGGTCTTCGACACGGCGCCGAGTTACGGCGCCTCGGAGCAGGTGGCCGGCGCCATCGCCCGCGACCTGGGCCTGACCGACCGGCTGTTCTGGGCCACCAAGCTCAATGTCGCGCCGCGCGGCGGCGGTGCCGCCGATCCCGACGCGGCCAAGGCGCAGGTCGAGGCTTCGTTCGAGCGCGCCGGGAAGCGGCCCATCGACCTGATCCAGGTGCACAACCTGGGCGACGTGCCGGTCCAGCTCGGCCTGCTCAAGTCGCTTCGCGAGGCCGGGCGCGTGCGCTACATCGGCGTCACCACGACCTTCGCGCCGCAATACGGGCAACTGGAACAGGTGATGCGCGACGAACCGCTCGACTTCATTGGCATCGACTACGCCATCGACAACCGCACCATGGAGGAGCGCATTTTCCCGCTGGCGCAGGAACGCGGCATCGGGGTGCTCGTCTATGCGCCGTTCGGCCGGACGCGACTCTGGGAGAAGGTCAAGGACAAGGCCTTGCCGGAATGGGCCGCGGAATTCGACGCGACCTCGTGGGGCCAGTTCTTCCTGAAGTTCGTCGCTTCCCACCCGGCGGTCACGGTGGCGACGCCTGCCACCAGTCGCGTCCGTCACATGGTCGACAACATGGGCGCCGCCTACGGACGCCTGCCGGACGAAGCCATGCGCCAGAGGATGATCCGGCACATCGAGTCGCTCTGAACCGGCACCGGGCCACCGGATGAAAGTTGTGCTTGCCCTCCGGTCCGGGGCATTGCTATAGTTCGCGCCCCCGAACGGGCGCGTAGCTCAGCGGTAGAGCACTACCTTGACATGGTAGGGGTCACAGGTTCGATCCCTGTCGCGCCCACCAGGACACACGACCAGGCCCGCCATGTGCGGGCCTGTTTCGTTTCCGGGCACCGCTGCGTTTTTTTCCGTGCCGGCGGCGCGATAGCTTCGCCGGAGCGACTCCGTAGTGACGGTTTGAGCGGCCATTCCGGCCGCCATCGGAATCCGGAGGAGCCATGAGCCTGCGTATCCTTGCCGCCCTGCTCGCCGTCGCCCTGTGCGCGCCGACCGCCCGCGCCTACACCGTCGAGCCCCGCGGCTTCCCCGCCGAACCCTTCATCGTGCTGCCCTGGTGGAACGGCCTGATCTCCAGTATCGGGCAGAACTTCGCCTGCCTGACCAGTCCGCCCATCCTTGAAGTCCGCACGCAGGCCTACGCCGGCTACACCCTGCGGCCGCCGAATCTAACCCCGGCGGTCGGCGAGGTGTTCTACGTCCACCTGGTCATGAGCCATCCGGGCAATCCGTGCACGGGCAGCGCGGTCGGCCTCGAGCTCATCCTGCCGCCCGGCGTGCAGACCGCGACGTCGGCAAACGACCCCGCATTCTGCTTCGCCGTCCTGCCGGCCAGCCAGAGCAATCCCGCACCCCGCCTTCACAACCTTGGCCTGGATCCCGACTACGGTTGCCCGCAGTTCTTCCCTCCCGGTCTGGAGGGCTTACGCATCAGCGCACCCAATGGCGGCTTTGGTGGCGGCTCCTGGGGCATGCACCGTGGCTTCTTCCTGGAAATCCTGATTCCGCTCGTGTCGACGATCCCGCACCCGGGCACCCACCCGGTCCGGTTCCGCGTGAATCCCGACGTCGGCGTGGTCGGCTATCCGGCCACCCCGGTACTGCTGGTCAACAACGACGTGATCTTCCGCAGCTCGCAGGAAGACGTGTTGCTGACCCTCGACGTCTGCGGAACGACGCCGACACCGGTGGGATGCTGAACGCGGCAAGCGGTTGGCACATTCAGGCCCGTTCTGGCGAAGGATGGAATGAACCCCGTCGGCGCGGCCCCGTCAGCACTCGACGAAGTGCCGGCGCTTCAGACAGGCGTTCATTCCCCCCGCCAATGGAGAATGGAGATGTGCCGAGTCATTCCACGCCAGTACGCGCTGGCGCTGCCTGCAATGTTCGTCGCGGCATCCAGCACCATGTTCACCTGGTCCGCTGCCGCACAGACATGCGAAGCACCCCTGCTCCTGACGGAAGGGGTGAACCACGCGAATACCTGCCTGGCCACCAATTCACTCCCGGTATTGGGATCGCTGTGGATCCCCCATCGTGATGTCGTGTACGCGTTCACGATCAGCGCGGGAATGGGCAACGGCACCATCTCGGTTGACGCGGACTTCCCAGCCGTATTCCTGTTGGTGCCAGCACCCTGCAGCACGAGCAGCGAACCGGTCGCGGTGGCATTGCCCGGTGAACCCATGTTTATCGACGGCAGCCTCCCGCCAGGCGCCTACTATGTTGTGGCCACCGGAGAACCCGGCCTCGGTGGCGACATCTGTGGACTTGTCGCCTTGACGCCGAAGTGGCCGGGCGGTGTTTTCGATGTGATTTTCGTCGGGTCCTTCGAGTTCCATTGAATCCCCAGCCACCGCCTCAAGACAGCCTGGCGCCGCGCGGGGCACCCCGAAGCGATGGGGCGCGCTGCCGGCATCGACATCCGGATGCCAACGCCGCGCGGCAACCCCGGCATGAGGCGCGTCATGTCGCCTCGATTGTTTCCAGCCAGCGCACGCTGTGGAAACCCGTACAGAAGAGACGACAGATCACGCCTTCGAATGCGTTTACCCGGAAAGACGAAGGCTGCCGGGATGAAAAACACGGCCGCCGCTCCCGTGGTGCGGGCGGGTGCGTCCCCCAACGCCGCAATGGAAGATCGGCGTATCCAACTGCCGGACCCGCTGCCCGTGCATGGGTCGATCGTTCCCTGCGCCGTGCGGCCCCCTCCTGGCGAGCCCTCGCAGGCGCTGGGGCGGTGACTTCCTGATGGACCCGTAAACCAACACCGCGGCCGAAAAGCCGCTGTCACGCCGGCAAGCCCGATTGTCGCAACCGGCGAGACCCCAGGCGGACAAACTGCCGCCAACTCCTCGTCGACCCCCCCGTCGGCATTTGGCCGGTCGCACCTCCGCATGGGCGACCGGCCTTTTTCTTTTTCCGGCAGGCATCGATCAGCGCGTGTGATGCGCCGGATCACCTGTCCGCGGTCTGCGCATCGGCCTTCGCTGTCCAGAAGTTTTCCGGGCGCCAGGCCCGCGCCGGATGGACTGATAGTTTTTTTCCAGGTCTCGCGCTTTCCGTGGTTGAGGGGCACACCTCCTTCTCGGACATCACTGTCAGCACCACGGGGACCACCACCATGACCATCCGCCAGTTATCAATACGAACACCGGTCCGGCCGGCCCAGCCGCGCAACGGACAGACTCCGCAACGCACCCGGCCAGAGCTTGCGCGGAAGCTGGCCACGCTGTTCGCCGGCTTCCTGTGCCCGGTGCTTGCCGCCGCCGGGCTACAGGACCCGGCCAAGTCGCTGCCGCCCTTCGCGCCCAGCGCCGACATTCCCTGTGACGGAACCCCCTTCGGCTACCAGCTCACCCTGGGTCGCGACGCCGAGATGGTGACGCTGGTGCCGTACAACCAGGGCGCCGCCAACGGGGACCTGGGCCGGCTCCGCGAATGGGCCCTGGAGCGCCCCCCCGGCAACAACGATGCGCCACCCTTCCCGGTCATGGACACGATCTGGACCGTCCCGCACTTCGCCGGCACCGACCTGATGCATGCCCTGCGGACCGACCTCAATGGCGACGGCACTGACGAGGTCTGGGTCGCCGCCGGCTGGCCTGCCGGCAGCAACCACTCGATGGTCCGGATCGGCCAGTTCCAGCGCACCAGTCCCGACTCGAACCAGATCGACCTGGCATTTGCCAATGAACTGGGTACCTTCAGTGGAGGCCAGACCCAGTTTTCCAACCAGTTCGAGTTCGCCACCGGAAACGTCCTCGGCCACGACGACGGCATCCGGGACCTGGTGATGATGACGCGCATGCGCAACAACAACCATGTCCGCATTTCCGTTGCACCGGGCCGCGCCGACGGCGGTCTTGAGCCAGGCGGATGGCGGGTATGGACCTTCGTGCCGCCAACCTCACAAGTGGGCCAGGTGGGAATCGCCGTCGGCGACTTCCTGCTCAAGGGGCGTGACCAGATCGTCCTGGTCACGGAAACCGACCATGGCGGAAACGGCCTGAACCGCAAGCTCAATTACCATTTCCTGCAGGCGCAGGACGGCAGCCCCGACCTTGAGGTGCAGACGTTCACCACGCCTGTCAGCAACATCTTCGGCCACAGCAACGGCGACGACACCATCAGCAATACCGGCATCCGCAAGATGACGGTGGATGCCGGCGACGTGGCGGGAAGCGCGGCGGCGGAGCTGGTCATCCATATGGAGTACCTGCCGCAGGGATCCGATGGCAACGTAGTTGGACAGCGGGTCCACCACTTCCGGTACGTCCGCAACGCCAATGGCGACATCACCGGCATCGAAATGGCGCGCCCGGCCGGTGCACCGGCCCACGTGGACTACGACTACAGCCATATCGTCCGCACCCAGCATTCGACCTGGGGAGACTGGGCTGTCGCCGTGGGCAACGTCGACCATGACCCGAAGGCCGAAATCGTATTCACCCATGACGTGGTCCGCCAGGACACGCACTTCCTCGACACCAGTGTCTACAAGGTCGACTACCAGTTGACGGCGGCGTTCCGGTACTGGCGCAGCGGAAGGTCCGTCCGGTTTACGGACATCTCCGTGGGTGGTGGACCGGGCCCGTTCCCCTATTACGGGGGCAGCCGCTGGACATTCGGCGACGGCAATTCGTCCGACGACATCAATCCGGTGCACACATTCCAGAGCAATGGCGCGCGCACCGTGAGGCTCAACATCCAGCAGGACTGGAACGGAACCAATTCCTACTCTTACAAGGAGTTGACGATCAACATCGACGCCGACGCCAATGAAGGTGGTGGTGAACTCGATCCGGAACAGCTGCTGTTCCAGATCCAGAGGGATCCCGTGTACCGGGCGACGTACGCGCGGGACGAGAACAATTCGTCCCGGTTCAACCATGTCCATGTGTCGGTCGATGACATGAACCGCGACGGCATCCCCGAGATCATGTCGGTGGCCAGTTATGACCAGACCAGCTTCAGCCCCTCCGGCATGGTGCACTCGATCTGGAACCTGCAGAACGACAACAGCCTGGGACTGGTCCTGCAAGGCGAGCACCGCTTCGAATACGCCAGTGGCACGTACTCCAACAGTGGCGTGCACAAGGTCTTCGCACTCGGAGCGGATCTGGACGGCGATTCGGTCTTTGCGGAAGTGGGCACCGACTGTCGCCGCGTCGAAGAAACACAGGCGCGCAATCTGATCTGGATTCCGCCCCACTTCGAACGCCTGCAGGACGGCGCGTCGCGCTCGGCCAGCATCGGACGCACCACCGGTGGCGGCAGCTCGGTCGAAAGCCGGTACGGCACCTTCACCTCGCACGACGTTTCCGCCTACGTCGGTATCAATCTGGGCGTGGAGCCCCTCGGCCTGGGGGCCAACATCAAGGCCACGGCCGGCTACAACGTCCAGGCCGCCCACGGTGCGATGGTCGGCAGCGAGAACGCCCATGCCCTGTCGCAGGCGCATTCGCAGGAACAGGGCGACGGCCTGCTGGTCACCGAGACGAACCGTTTCAACTGCTACCTCTATGACGTCCGGCAGGCGAACGCCGGTGTCGATCCCGACAGCATGCTGCGCATTTGCGAACGCATTGTCATGAATGGGGCCACCGGTTCCATCAGCGCCAGCGACCCGGGGCACTGGGACCGCCACCTTCCGCTCGAATGGGCGCAGGTCAACAATGGCAATCCGCCGCCGTCATGGACGCCGCTGAACCGCGACTGGGCGAACATCGCCCTGTTCCGTCCCGTTTCCAGTAATGCCAGCTTCCTGCCCGGAGCCGGCGCGGAAAATGCAACGGATGGTCATTTCAGCACGCCGGTGAAATCGACGACCCGGGTTCAACCCTACGTCGAGATCGACCTGGGCGGGGTACACGACGTCACCAACATCCGCGTGTTCCCGGCGAACGGCGAGCTCGCCGCGGGCCTGCGCGGGTTCCGTGTCTACGCATCGACGACGCCAATGCCGGCGAACGGGATTCCGTCCGGTCCCGATGTGCGGGTCTTCCAGCCCGAGAACGTCATGGAGATGGTCTATGACCGCTGGAACATCTGGACGCGCCACCACACGGCGGGGCCGGATGGCGCCCAACCCGGCGATCCGATGCGCTTCCGCTACATCCGTCTCCAGCATCCGGGACCGGATCCGGTTGCCCTGGACCTTGGCCTGATCCAGGTGTTCGGCGACGTGCACCGCGACCCGCCTGTCTATCCAGCGGCGGTGTGCGACCCGACCCAGGGCGACGGCCTGTTCTACGCCAAGGTCTGGGATCCGGTGATTTCCCGCTTCCGCCAGATCGAGGTGCGCGGCTACATGCTGTGGACGGGCCGCGACACTGGCGGCGATCCGGTCTGGACGGAAGACAGCACCTTCCTGACCCGATGCACGAACCATGCTCCCCTGGCAACGTGGAATGTCTGGGGTCTGGAAACCCTGGGCGGCAGCGGCTCGCACAGCTGGAACCTCAGCGAGGCTACCACCGACATCATCGGCACTGACACCAGTTTCGAAAGCTCGCTGCGCGCGGGTGCCGAGTTCGAACTGACCACGGGCCTGCCATTCGCGTCGATCACCACCGGCGGCGCCTATGAATACACCAGCGGTGTCACGGAGGAACACTCCTCGACGACCTTCTGGACCTCGGAGCTGGAGATGGGCGGCGCCATGGCCGGCTTCACCGACCAGAGCCTGGCTGGGGCGTGCGCCTACAACGTCCGACCCTATGCGTTCAAGCTGACCGAGCGGTCCAACACCGGCTATGAGCACACGCTCTACGTCGTGGACTACACGGTGACGGACGATTACCCGACCGCCTGGACCCGACGCAACCTGCCGCCACGCTGTGGAAAGATCCCCGTTGCCGACAGGATCTTTGATGGCCACTTCGAGCGCGGCGAAGGCTGACCCTCCCATGCCAGGACCGGCGGCTGCGGCACGGCCCAGCCGCCGGTCTACTTTTCAACCCGGCACGATCGCATCCGTATCCGGATAAAGCATCCACGATGGTGGCCAATGCCCGACCGGCTCAACCGATCAGACTGGCCGCCTTGAGCTTCTGGATCTCGTCGCGGACGCGCGCGGCCTGTTCGAATTCCAGGTCCTGCGCATGCTTGAACATCTGCGCTTCCAGCTTCTTCAGTCGTGCGGACAGCTGTTGCGGCTCCATGGCGGCGTAATCGGTGACCGGTTCCGCCACCGCCGTCCCGAAGCGCTTGACGTGCTTGCCGGTCTTGCCGGCCCGCGTGTCGTCACGCGCGCCTTCCATGATGTCGGCGATTTCCCTGCGAACCGACTTCGGCGTGATGCCGTGTTCGGCATTGAAGGCGATCTGCCTGGCGCGACGACGCTCGGTTTCATCCAAAGCCAGGCGCATCGAGCGGGTGATGCTGTCCGCATACAGGATCGCCTTGCCGCGGACGTTGCGGGCGGCACGGCCGATGGTCTGGATCAACGAACCACTGGAGCGCAGGAAGCCTTCCTTGTCGGCGTCGAGGATCGCCACCAGCGACACCTCGGGCATGTCCAGGCCTTCGCGAAGAAGGTTGATGCCGACCAGCACGTCGAAGGTGCCAAGCCTCAGGTCGCGCAGGATTTCCATGCGCTCGACCGTATCGATGTCCGAATGCAGGTAGCGCACGCGCTGGCCGTTCTCGGCCAGGTACTCGGTGAGGTTTTCCGCCATGCGCTTGGTCAGCGTCGTCACCAGCACGCGGTCGCCCTCGGCGACGCGCAGCTTGATCTCGCCCAGCAGGTCGTCCACCTGCGTCCCGACCGGACGGACCTCGACCTCGGGATCGACCAGGCCGGTGGGACGAACCACCTGCTCGATCACCGCATCGCCGGAGTGTTCCAGTTCGTAGCGTGACGGCGTGGCGGAGACGTAGATCGTGCGCGGTGCGCGGCGTTCGAATTCGTCGAAGCGCAACGGCCGGTTGTCCAGCGCCGAAGGCAGCCGGAAGCCGAAGTTGACCAGCGTTTCCTTGCGCGCGCGGTCGCCCTTGTACATCGCGCCGATCTGCGGAATGGTCACATGCGACTCGTCGACGACCAGCAGGGCATCGGCCGGCAGGTAGTCAAAAAGGGTCGGCGGCGGCTCGCCCGGCTGCTGTCCGGTGAGGTGCCGCGAGTAGTTCTCGATGCCGTTGCAGTAGCCGATCTCGGCCATCATCTCCAGGTCGAACTGCGTGCGCTGGCCGAGACGCTGGGCTTCCAGCAACTTGCCCTGGTCGGTCAGTTCCTTCAGGCGGTCCGCCAGCTCGACCTTGATCGTTTCCACGGCCTGCAGCACGGTCTGCCGGCTGGTGACGTAATGCGACTTCGGATAGATGGTGTAGCGCGGAATGCGCCGCTTCACCTCGCCGGTGAGCGGATCGAACAGCGCCAGGTTCTCGATCTCGCCATCGAACAGCTCGATGCGCAGCGCCTCCTCGTCGTTCTCCGCCGGGAACACGTCGATCACCTCGCCCCGGACGCGATAGGTCGCGCGGCGCAGCTCGTGGTCGCCACGGGTGTACTGCAGTTCGGTCAACCGGCGGATCAGGTCCCGCTGCTCGATGCGTTCGCCGCGCACCATGTGCAGGACCATCTTGTAGTACTCCTCCGGATTGCCAAGTCCGTAGATCGCCGACACGGTGGCGACGATGATGGCGTCGCGGCGGCTCAGCAGCGCCTTGGTCGCCGACAGGCGCATCTGCTCGATGTGTTCGTTGATGCTGCTGTCCTTCTCGATATAGGTATCGGAGGACGGCACGTAGGCTTCCGGCTGGTAATAGTCGTAGTAGCTGACGAAATACTCGACAGCGTTGTGCGGGAAGAACGCCTTGAACTCGCCGTACAGCTGCGCCGCCAGCGTCTTGTTGTGCGCCATGACCAGCGTCGGGCGCTGCACCGCCTGGATGACGTTGGCGATGCTGAAGGTCTTGCCGGATCCGGTCACCCCCAGCAGCGTCTGGTGCGCCAGTCCGGCCTGGAAGCCCTCGACCATGCGCCGGATGGCCTCGGGCTGGTCGCCCGCCGGCTGGTAGGGCGAGACAAGCTGGAACCGGTCGGAATGTTCAATGCTCATTGCCGGGATTTTCCTACACATGGGACGGCAACATGCCGACGACGCCTGAACAGCGGTGACGGACCATGACCGCATGGACACGACACCGCACGCCCCGCTTTCCCAACCGCCCCGCCAGCGCGGCCTCAGCCTGGTGGAAATGGTCACGACCCTGGCTGTTGCAGCCATCCTCGCCGGCGCCAGCATTCCCGGCTTCCGCGACATGCAGGCGAACTCGCGGATGCGCTCGGCCAGCCACAGCCTGATTGCCGCTTTCCAGCACGCACGGATGCGCGCCGTATCGGAGGTCACCCAGGTCATCGTCTGTCCCAGCCTCGACGGCCGCCGCTGCAGCGGGGGACTGGACTGGCAGTACGGCTGGCTGGTCTACGACGACCACAACCGCAACCGGACGCTGGATCCGGGCGAGCGCGTCACCGCCGGCCACGGCCCACTGCCCGCCGGCGTGATGGGCCGTGCCACGGTGGGGCGACCCCTGATGGTCTACCGAAGCGATGGCAGCGCCTTCGGCAATCCGATCACGGTCACGCTGTGTGACGGACGTGGCTGGCGACAGGGCCGCGCGATCATCGTCAACCAGGGCGGCCGCGCCCGTACCGGCCCGGCGGAAGCCAGCCGATGCCCCACGGCGACCGGATAGCGCCCCGACCGGCCGTGTTCGAGACGGCGGGCTTGCCCGCACCCGCCACCCCGCGCCCGCCGGCCTGGCCGGCCGACGGGCCTTCCTCCGGTTTGACACTTCGGCAAGCGGGCCGGGACAATCGACCGCTTGCCACTTTCCTCCTGCCGTGTGCGCCCGACCTGCCTGATCGTCATTCCAGCCCTCAACGAGTCCGCGACCATCGCGGAGGTGGTGGCATGCACGCGGGCGGCGATCGATTGCCCGATCCTGGTGGTATCCGACGCCTCGAAAGACGACACCGCCGATCGCGCACGCGCCGCCGGCGCCGAAGTCCTGGTGCTGCCGACGCGACTGGGCGCGTGGGGTGCGATCCAGACCGGGCTGCGCTGGGCCTGGCGGCAGGGCTACACGCAGGTGCTGACGCTGGATGCCGACGGCCAGCATCCGCCGGAAGCCCTGCCCCGGTTGCGTGAACGCCTGGCTGTTTCCGACGTGGTCATCGGCACCTGCCCGCAACGCCTGAGCCTGGCCAAGCGCATCGCCTGGGCCTATTTCCGGATGCTGACGCGCCTGCGCGTGATCGACGTCACCTCCGGGCTGCGCGCCTACGGCGAGTCGGCCATCTCGCTGCTGGCCCGGCCGGAAGCCAGCCTGCTGGATTACCAGGACATCGGCGTGCTGCTGCTGCTCTCCGGACAGGGCCTCAGGCTGGAGGAACTGCCGGTCGCGATGCAGCCGCGCCAGTGCGGACGGTCGCGCGTGTTCTCCAACTGGTTCCAGGTCAGCCGATACATGATCCACACCACCGTGCTGTGCCTGGCACGCATCAAGCGCCGCCTGCCGGCCGGAGCGCCGTCATGACGCTGTCGATCCTCAGCCTCGTCGTCGGGTTGAGCCTGGCCGGGACCATCCTGTTCCTGGTCCGGCGCGACCACCTGCACGGGCCCTACGCGCTCGGCTGGCTGCTGCTGGCCGTGCTCATCATCATCGTCGCGATCGTTCCGGCCAGCATCGACTGGGTCGGACAGGCGGTCGGCATCTATTACCCGCCCATCCTGCTGTGCCTGCTGGCGATCGCGGCGCTGCTGATCAAGAGCCTGGTCTCCGACCTGGAGCGTTCACGACAGGAGCGCACCGTGCGCCGGTTGAGCCAGAAGCTGGCCATCCTTGAACAGGAACTGGCCGAACTTCGCTCGCGCCAGGGATTGCCCCCGGTCCGCCGCGACCATGACAGCGACGGCGGCTGAGCGCGGCGATCCGCTGCGCGTCCTGCATCTGGGCAAGTTCCTGCCGCCCTGCCCCGGCGGCATCGAGCGTTTCCTCGGCGAACTCATGCCTGCACTGCGCCTGCACGGCGTCGCCAGTGCCGCACTGGTCCATGCCGAGCCGGGATACACCGGACCGATGCTGCGACGCCAGGGCCGCTCGCCGGCACTGCGCACACCGGTCCTGGCCACCCCGGCGTTCACGCCGGTCAGCCCCTCGTGGCCGATGCGCCTGCAAGGCATGACCGGGCGCTGGAAACCGGACCTGTTGCACCTGCACCTGCCGAACCCGTCCGCGTTCTGGGCCCTGATGCTGCCGTCGGCGCGCAGGCTGCCCTGGATCGTGCACTGGCACGCCGACGTTCCCGTGGACGCGTTGGACTGGCGCCTGCGCGCCCTATACCGGATCTATCGCCCGCTGGAAACGGCGGTGCTCCGCCGCGCCCGTACGATCATCGCCAGCAGCCACGCCTATGCGGCGTCAAGCCAGCCGCTGCGGCGCTGGCAGGACAAGGTGGTCGTGCATCCGCTGGGCCTGCCGGATCGGGCCACGGCGTTGAAAGAATCAGCACTTTGGCCCGACGGAACCCGCCTGCGCCTGCTGTTCGTCGGCCGTTTCAGTTACTACAAGGGCATCGAGCACCTCGTCGACGCCATGGCACGGGTTCCCGACGACGTGCGGCTGGTCCTTGTCGGCGACGGCGAACGCCGCGGCGCCATCGAGCAGCGGATCAGCGAACGCGCGCTCGCCGGCCGCGTCCAGTGCGTCGGCCATCTCGACGACGCCGCGCTGGACCGTGCCGTCGCCAGTGCCGACCTGCTCTGCCTGCCGTCGATCGAACGCAGCGAAGCCTTCGGCCTGGTGCTGCTGGAAGCGATGCGCGCCGGTACCGCCTGCCTGGCGACCGCGGTCAAGGGCAGCGGCATGGCCGAGGTCGTCGGCGACCAGGCCGGTGTGATCGTGCCGCCCGGGGATCCGGCGGCACTGGCCGAAGCCATCACGCAACTCGCGCAGGATCGCGCGCGTCTGGCGGCGATGGCGGCGGCAGGACGGCAGCGTTTCGTCACCCGCTTCGGTATCGATGCGGTCGCCAGCGCCCTGTCGGCGACCTACCGCGCCGCACTGTGAAAAGCAGTACCTGACGCGTCCTCCGATCGCCCCGTCTTGGGCCAGCCCTGACCTGGGCTTGTTCCGGGCCCGGCTCGCGCTCGCGTGCCCCGGACGGCAACCGCCAGGGCGATAACGGCGATAACGGCGAAGCCGGCTTCGCCAGCATCATGGGCCGTCGGCCCCACGCCCTCGGCCCCGCCGCGTCCAGACCCGGGCCGTCGCACTGCCCAAGCTGGCGAGGACACGACCGCGACAGCGGGATGCCGGCGTGGCGACCGTGCGAACACGCGAGGCACTGCGGCCGGAAGCGGCCACAGGTCGGCATTCCATCGCCGCCACCACGACACTCCACACCGCGTAGGGGGATGGCCGCGACCACGGTCGACAAGGACCCATCGAGCATGCGGACGACTTCCCGGCCGTCCGCCGAAGAAGATCAGGCTGCGCCGGTTCCAACCATCCGTGGAGCCGCCTGGCGACGACGCATCAACAGCACCATGAAGCTGACCGCCAGCGGCGCGATATGCAGCACCAGCCGGTTGATCGCGGTGAAGCTCTCCGCCCATCGACCGGCTTGCGTGCACAGGAACAGCACCAGCAGCAGACCCAGTCCACCGGCCAGCAGCAGCCCGACGCCCACCATGGAGGGATTCGCCAGCATGGCGCGTCGACGCCAGATCACCACCAGCGGCAACAGGTACCACAGCAGATGCCAGTTGTATTGCGTGAACAGGCCTGCGCCGGTGGCGGTCAGGACATTGTTGACGCTGCCGCCCTGGCCGAGCGAGAACAGTTCGATGGTCTGGCGCAGCCACGGCAGCTGCCACCACCACGACACCCCGAGCAGCACGGCCACCCAGGCCAGCACGGTTCCCGTGCGCAGGACCAGGCGCCGGCCACGCAGGCCGAACCACAGCATCAGCGCCAGCACGCCTGCGGTCCAGACCATGCCTTCCAGCTTGATCGCCGGCAGCAGCGCGGCCAGCAGGATCGCGAGCAGCAGCTGCCGGCGGTTGCCTTCCTCGCGCCAGCGCAGCGTGGCAAGAACGGCAAAGGCGAACAGCGTGGCCACCCAGAGGTCGGCGTAGCCGGGCAGCGCCGCATGGACATTCGCCAGCGGCAGCGACGCCAGCACGTAGGCACCGGCAACCGCGGTCAGGGGCGGTACCGACAGCGCCCGCCACTGGCCGTAGCAGCCGGCCAGCAGGGCCAGCCACAACGTCGGCCAGACCAGGTTGATGACCGGCTCGTGCCAGCCACCCGCCGACGAACCCATCCAAACCTGCAGCCAGCTCAGCAGTTCGGGGTAGTCATGCGCCAGCGACGTGCGGACGCTGCCATCTGCGACGTCCAGCCAGCGCGGGCCGTCCACGAACGGCAAGGCTTCGGCACCGAGCAGCCAGGCCTTGGCCTTGGCGCTCCACGCCAGCCACGCGTCCCATCCGAACAGCGGACGCAGCCAGGCTTCCTGGTAGAGCCAGGTCGCACGCACGGCGATCAGCAACAGGAGCACGGCCATGACCGGCAAGGCCCAGCGCGCCGGAACGAGGTCGTCGATGACCGCACGCCCAGGCCGTGCCACGGTTTCCGGCACCCGCGCCAACCCGATCACCAGCAACAGGACCGGCAACAGCAGGACCGGCCACCACCACAGCCCCTCGGGCAGGTTGCGCCATCCGAAAGCGCCCGGAAAGGCGACGACCGCCGCACAGGCCAGAAGGCCCAAGGGCACGGCATGTCCCAGCGTCGCCAGCCAGGCCGAGGGCGAACGCGGCCGCCCCGAAAACACCCGCATGACGAGCACGCCGGTCGACAACGCCAGCAGCCAGGCCAGGATCACACTCATCGCCCGGCCCCCAGGAAACGGTACACACGCAACGGCCCCAGGTCGAACAGCTCGACGGCCGGCAGCTGTTCGCCGCCACCGACCAGCACGCCGTTGGCGGCATCGAAGCTCAGGCGTTGCACGTTGTAGAGCACGAGGATCGCGTCGGCGCGCTGCGCGGCCGTACCGAGCCCCACCATGTTCACCGGTGCGACATTCATCGGCAGCAGGTGGTAGAGCAGGCGCGCGCGCTGGAAATCCGAGCCGGCATCGACGAACACGCGCAGGTTGCGGTCTTCCCGGCCAAGCACGCGACGAACCATCTGCGCCGAGTCGTAAAGCACCTGGTCGGGCAGGCGACGCTGTCGCTCTTCCGCCGACAGGCCCGAATAGATCTCCTGCGTCGAGGCATGGCGGGCATGGAAACCGTGCAACCAGCGCAGGTCCAGCAGCAGCCAGCCGAGGGCGACGATCACCAGCGCCGGCCTGAGCACGGTCGCACCGCGCCAACCCAGTACAAGGATGCCCAACAGCAGTGCCGCGGCGGCGCACAGCACGACGGGTGCAACCAGTGAGCGTCCCTTGGGCAGCGCAGAGTCCGGCCCCAGCGCGCTCAGCGACAGCAGCGCCCAGTTGCGGGCGCCGAACCAGTCCTGCATGCGCGCCGCCCAGGCCCCCTGCCAGGACGGCGACCACAGTTGCGCTTCCACCAGCGTGAACGGCCGGAACGCAGAGGCCGGCGGCACCGACTGCGGCCCCGGATACTGCGCGAACCCCAGCTCCACCACTTCCCCCTGCCAGGCACCGATGGCGGACAGGTCGACGGCGCCGACACCCGACACCACGGTCGGGATGGTCACGGTGCGTACGTCGCCAGGCTGCTCGCGCGTCCGGAAAACCAGCACCAGTTCAAGGTTGCGCGGGAAATCGTCGAAGCGGTAACGCAGGACGGAGAAGTCGTCGGCTCGAATGCCGCGTAGCGGCCGCACCTGCAGCGCACCCTCATCGACATCCATGGACCGGATGTCCAGGCCTCCCTCGCCCTGCGCCGCCTGCCCGATCACCGGCATGAAGCTGCGCCCCGCCAGTGTTTCGACCTTCGCCGGCGTGAACGGCGAAGACAGCGGCAAGGGCATCAGCACGGCCAGCACGACCAGCCATGCCATCAGGACCAGCGCGACGTAGAGCAGCCGGCGCCGTGTCATGCCGTGGTCATCCTTTCAAGGCCTTCCAGTTCGGCGGTGGAGAATCCGGCGGCGATGCGGGCGTCGCGGTTGAAGGGTTGCTTCAGCGCCGGGCGCTGGCTGCGCATCAACGCTTCGAAATGCGATTCCGGTTCCAGCCCCTGGCGGGCGCAGCACCAGTGGAACCAGCGCGTGCCGGCGGCGACATGCGCGACCTCCTCGCGAAGGATCACTTCCAGCACGGCGACGGTTTCGGCATCACCGACGCTGCGCAGGCGTTCGATCATGCCCGGCGTGACGTCCAGGCCGCGCGCTTCGAGGACGCGCGGCACCAGCGCCATGCGCAGCAGGCAGTCGCCATCGGTGCGCAGCGCCATTTCCCACAGACCATTGTGGGCATCGAAGTCGCCGTACAGGCAGCCGTAGTCGGCCAGCCGGCGCGAGAGCAGGCCGAAGTGGCGCGCCTCGTCGTGGGCGACGCCGATCCAGTCGTCATAGAACGCGCGCGGCATGTCGCGGAAGCGGTACACCGCGTCCCAGGCCAGGTCGATGGCGTTGAATTCGATATGTGCGATGGCGTGGATCAACGCCGCGCGTCCTTCGGCACTGCCCAGGCCGCGCTGCGGCAGCTCCCGCGGCGGCACCAGGCGGGGCCGTTCCGGCCGGCCCGGTTGCGCGATCCGCTGCGGCGGAGTCGTTACCGGTTCGACGGAAAGCCGTCCGTCGCGCCAGGCCGCGACAGCGGCCTGCGTCAAGGACAGCTTCTCGGCCGGCTGCGCCGCCATCAGGCAGCGCCACGCCGCGTCGAACACGGATTCCATCTGCACGTCGTCCCCTGTGGAAGTTCGCTGCTCAGCCGGACAGGCGGCGCGCTTCCTTGGCTTCGTCGGAGCGGCTCAATTCCAGCTCGCGAAGATAGTTGGTTTCCACGCCGGTGACATATTCGCCATTGAAACACGAGGTATCGAAACGCGGCAGGTCGGCGCGCTCGCCACGCACGGCATCCACCAGGTCGCCGAGTTTCTGATAGACCAGCCAGTCACAGCCCAGCAGCGTCTGCACCTGCTTCTTGGTGCGACCGTGGGCGATCAGTTCCTGCGACGACGGCATGTCGATGCCATAGACATTCTGATAGCGGACCGGCGGCGCGGCGGAGGCGAAATAGACCTTCTTCGCACCGGCATCACGAGCCATCTGGATGATCTGTCGCGACGTGGTGCCGCGCACGATCGAGTCGTCGACCAGCAGCACCACCTTGTCCTTGAATTCCTGGGTGATGGCATTGAGCTTGCGGCGTACCGACTTCGCGCGCTCGCCCTGCCCCGGCATGATGAACGTGCGTCCGATATAGCGGTTCTTGACGAAGCCTTCCCGGAAGGGAACATCCAGGCGCGCTGCCAGCACCAGCGCGGCGCTGCGCGCGGTATCCGGGATCGGCATCACCACGTCGATGTCATGGTCGGGGCGCAGTTGCAGGATGCGTTCGGCCAGGCGCTCGCCCATGCGCACGCGCGCCTGGTACACCGAGATGCCTTCGATGATCGAATCGGGACGCGCCAGATACACGTACTCGAAGATGCACGGCGCCGGCATCGCCTCGGCGCACTGGCGCGTGTGCAGGCTGCCGTCGTAACCGATCAGCACCGCTTCGCCCGGGCGCACTTCGCGCAGCAGCTCGAAACCGAGGATATCCAGCGCCACACTTTCCGACGCCACCGCGTATTCCATGCCCTGCGCGGTCCAGCGCTGCCCCAGCACCAGCGGGCGGATGCCGTGCGGATCACGGAAGGCGACAAGGCCATGGCCAAGGACCAGCGCCACCACGGCGTAGCCACCGCGACAGCGCGAATGCACGCCGGCGACCGCCTTGAAGACCTGGTCGCGGGTGACGTCCAGGCGATCCTGGATCGCCAGTTCATGCGCGAACACGTTGAGCAGCACCTCGGAGTCCGAGGACGTATTGATATGCCGGCGATCCTGCGCGAACAGCTGCTGCCGGATTTCCTCGGCATTGGTCAGGTTGCCGTTGTGCCCCAGCGCGATGCCGTAGGGCGAGTTGACGTAGAACGGCTGCGCCTCGTCGGCGCTCTCGGCACCCGCGGTCGGATAACGGCAATGGCCGATGCCGGCGGAACCGGTCAGCCGCGACATCTCCGGCGGCGTGAACACATCGCGCACCAGACCATTGCCCTTGTGCAGGCGCAGGCGCGGTCCATCGACGGTGGCGATGCCGGCGGCGTCCTGGCCGCGATGCTGGAGGACGGTCAGGCCGTCATAGAGGGCGGCCGCGACATCCGACTTGCCGACGATTCCAATGATTCCGCACATGATGCTTGCGCTCCGGGGGATTCAGAAACCACCGGCCGACCGGTGTTCGTGGGTGGGCGTGGCGGCAGGCGCCGCGCGTTCGGGCGGTTCCGGCTTCGGCTTCGCTTCCAGCTTCACCGGCAGCTGCTCCGGTGGCGACAGCGCCTGCAGCGATGCCAGCGTATCCGGCAGCTGCTCGCGAACCCATCCTGCCAGCGGCTCGAAACGAGGGATCAGCTGCGATTCCTGCCACCACGGGTCACGCGGCATCGGTGTATACCCGAGCAGAAGGACCAGTACCGCCACCAGCAGGCCGCCGCGCAGCAGTCCGAAACCCAGCCCCAGCATGCGGTCCGTGCCGCTGAGGCCGCCGCCGCGCAGCAGTCGCGTCACCAGCCACGACAGCAGTGCGAAAACGACGAAGACCAGCAGGAACACGGTGGCGTAGCCGAGGGCGACGCGCACCGATGGCACGTTGATCCAGTCGGCGTAGAACGCCGCGACGTCGGCACCGAAAAGGATCGCCGCCGTGACCGCCGCGATCCAGACGATCAGCGACAGCACCTCGCGGATGAATCCGCGCCACAGGCCGATGACGACCGAGACCAGGAGGATGGCCACGATCACCCAGTCGGCACCATTCAGTGCGGACACGCGCGCCGCCTCAGCCGGAGTGGGCGACGATCATGCCGTCGAGACGCTGGCTGCTCTTCAGTTTCTGCTTCTGCGCCTCGGCCTCGGTGCGCCGCACATAGGGACCCACGCGCACGGCCCAGCTTTCGCCGCGGCGTTCGACGAACGCCGGGTAGCCGGCGCCGCGCAGGCGCTCGCTAAGCTGGTTGGCGTTGGCCTGTGTGCTGAATGCACCGACCTGCACCGCCCATGCACCGGCGCCGCTCACGGCGGTGGCCGGCGCGTCGGCGGTCGGCGTACTGTCGCTTTCCTCGATGGTCGGTCGCGCGTCCGGAACGGCGGCGATCAGCAGTTGCCGGGCCTGTTCGGCCTGGGCACGCGTTGACCATGGCCCGGCACGCAGGCGGATCAGTTCACGGCCTTCCCGGGTGACCGTATCGCGCGCGACGTCGATGCCGCGCCCACGCGCCGCATTCACCACGCGGTCGGCATTCGCGGCCTGGCCATAGCTGCCAAGGCCCACCCAGAAACGCCCGCCGGCGCTGGCGGCGGGCGCCTGCTGCCTTGCAGGCGCGGATGCCGGCGCGGGCGTACTGGCGGCAGTCGCTGGCGCGGTCGCTGCAGGTGAGGCAGGCCTCGGCGCCGAGGCCGGTGCCGGTGTCGGCGCCGGCTGGACATCTTCTTCCGGCGCGGCATCGACCTGGCCCCGGGGCGGCACTTCGACGGCAACGATGGCCGACGGATCGACGCTGTCGCCGGCACTGGTACCGAGCGGCAGGCGGACCTCCGACATGTCACGGTCGGGTGGCGGCGGCAGATCCAGGGACAGCGTCTGCCCAGCCTGTTGTCCCGGCGGCGGCCCGGCCAGGAACATCGGGAGGAAGATCGCCGCGGCGATGATCAGGATGCTGGCGCCGATCAGGCGCTTCTTCAGGGTCTGCTCCATGTTCGCCAGTATAACCGCGCCCGCTGATGCGTCACCGCGCGCGCCAGCACACCGGACGTGACCGCGGGCACACGGTTCAGGCGTCGGCGCCCAGCGCCTTCATGGCTGCGGTGACGGTCAGGAACGAGCCGAACACCAGCACCCTGCCCTGTTTCCCGGCGCCGCCGCGTGCCGATTCCAGCGCAGCGGCGACGTCGTCGTGGGTGGATATACGGGCGCCGGACAGCGGCCCGGACACGCGTCCGGCCAACGCTTCCACGGACAGCGCGCGCGGGCCACCCTCCGGCAGGCCGGCAAGATGCCAATGGCGCACATACGGTCGAAGGGCGGACACGACGCCGGCGATGTCCTTGTCCGCAAGGCCCGCGTACACCGCATCGGTGGCCGGGCCATCCCCCTGGGCACCCAGCCAGTGCGCCAGCACCTGCGCCGCCTGCGGGTTGTGGCCGACGTCCACCAGCACATCCGGGTCGCGGGCGACACGCTGCAGCCGGCCACGCAATCGCGCCTGCGCCAGGCCAGCCGCGGCGCGGCGCGCTTCCAGGGTGCCCAGGCCGCCCGCGTCGGCGTCGAGTGCGAGCAAGGCGGCCAGCGCGGTCGCGGCATTGTCGTGCTGGACCGGTGCGGACAGCGGCAATGCCGGCAATGGAATGGCAGCGTCGCCAGCCAGTGGCGCGGAAAGGAACTGCGCGGTTTCGCCCTGTTCCGCTGACGCCGGGAGCACATCGAAATCGACGCCCAGCCTGAGGATGCGCGCGCCGATCGCGGCGGCGGTCTCGACCAGTGCCGGCACCGCCTCGCGCTCGCCCACCACCAGTGGGCGGCCCTTGCGTGCCACCGCTGCCTTTTCTCGCGCGATCAGGTCGCGGGTGTCGCCCAGCCAGTCCTGGTGGTCGAGCGCGACCGTGGTGACGACCGCGACATCCGCGTCGATGATGTTCACGGCATCCAGGCGACCACCCAGGCCGACTTCCAGTACGGCAAGATCGAGGCCGGCCTCGGCCATCAGCAGCAGCGCCGCAAGGGTGCCGGTTTCGAAGTAGGTCAGGCTGATTCCGTCGCGGGCGGCTTCGATGCGCTCGAAGGCGGCGACGATGCCGGCATCACCGGCATCGGTGCCGTCGATGCGGATGCGCTCGTTGTAGCGCAGCAGGTGCGGCGAGGTGTAGGCACCGACGCGCAGCCCGCAAGCGCGCGCAGCCGCCTCGATGAACGCGACCGTCGAACCCTTGCCATTGGTGCCCGCGACGGTGATGACGCGGGTCGCCGGCCGCGGCGCGCCCAGCGCCTTCCAGACGGCGCCAACGCGCTCCAGTCCCATGTCGATGCCGCGCGGGTGCGCGCGCTCCAGGCGCGCCAGCCACTGCTCGAGGTCCATGGGCGCTGAACGCCGCGGATCGGGGCGTTTGGCGGGACTCAGGACTGCTCGAGCAGGAAAGGCTCGACGTCGCCCTTGAGCTTGATCGTCATCGGACGACCGCGGCGGTCCAGCGACTTGCCGAAGGTGACGCGGATCCAGCCTTCGCTGACGCAGTACTCCTCCACGTCCTGGCGCTCGGCGCCATTGAAACGGATGCCGACGCCGCGCTCGAGAAGGTCGGCGTCGTGGAACGGGCTGCGCGGGTCGCTGCTCAGGCGGTCTGGCATTTCCTGGGACATCTTGGGGTTCCGTCGGATCGGTAATCAGTGGGTAGGAACGGCCGCTCAGGCAGCGTTCGACAGTGGCGCCGGCTGGCCCTGCAGCAGTGCGAGCAACTGCGCGACGCGGTCGCGCATGCGGCGGCGATCGACGATCTGGTCGATGGCGCCATGCTCGAGCAGGAATTCGCTGCGCTGGAAGCCTTCCGGCAGGGTCTCGCGCACGGTCTGCGCAATCACACGCGGACCGGCGAAGCCGATCAGCGCCTTCGGCTCGGCCAGGTTGATGTCACCCAGCATCGCCAGCGACGCGGAAACACCGCCGGTCGTCGGATGGGTCATCACCGAAATGTAGGGCAGGCCCGCTTCGCGCATCTTCGCGATCACCGCCGAGGTCTTCGCCATCTGCATGAGCGAGAACAGGCCTTCGTGCATGCGTGCGCCGCCGGTGGCCGAAAAGCAGACCAGTGGAATGCGCTCTTCGAGCGCCACTTCGCCGGCACGCGCGAAGCGTTCGCCGACGACAGAGCCCATGGAACCGCCCATGAAGGCGAACTCGAACGCACAGGCCGCAAGCGGCCGGCCATGCAGCATGCCGCGCATCGCGACCAGGGCATCCTTCTCGCCTACATTTTTCTGTGCGGCGACCAGGCGGTCCTTGTACTTCTTGCCATCGCGGAAACGCAGCGGATCATCCGGTTCCAGACCGGCGGCGATCTCGACGGTGCTACCGGCATCGAAGAAGGCTTCCAGGCGCGCACGCGCGCGGATCGGCCGGTGATGGTCGCACTTCGGGCAGACATGGAGGTTGCGCTCCAGCTCCGGCAGGTACAGCGCCGTGCCGCAACCTTCGCACTTCTCCCACACGCCCTCCTTGACACCGCGACGCGGACCATTGGTCTCGGTGCGGATCCGCGAAGGCATGAGTTTCGACAACCAGTTCATAGATCGTGGCTATGGCGATGGACAGAAGCGGAACCTTAGCGCGAAGGCCGTCCCGGAGCCAGTCGGCGGGCGCCAGGAGGCGCACGGCGCCACCTTCCCGCAGACACCGCACTGGCTGCCAGGACGACGGCGAAGACGCCGCACGCATGATCGCGGAGCACACGCCTGCGCAAGCGCGGTCGACACGCGATCGGCAAACTGAAGCAACGAAATTCCTGGGGCGAAATCCTGCAGCCGAAAAAAAACGAAGGCCAGTCTTTCGACTGGCCTTCGTTCTTCGTATGGCGCGCCCGGAAGGATTCGAACCTCCGACCACCAAGTTCGTAGCCTGGTACTCTATCCAGCTGAGCTACGGGCGCGAGGCGGCGAATTATGGGGAAGCGCCCACCACCCGTCAACCCCTTTGATGAAGAAAACCTTCATCGACGCGAAAGCCGTCCCGACCTCTTGCCAAACCACGAAGTTGTCGGCACAATTTCGCGCCTGACCGTTCCCGAGTAGCTCAGCCGGTTAGAGCACCTGACTGTTAATCAGGGGGTCGTCAGTTCGAGCCTGACCTCGGGAGCCAGCATTCGAAGGCCCGCAGAAATGCGGGCCTTCTTTCGTTTCCGGCAGCCGTAACGCCCCGCTCGCCCGGCATTGTGCGCGGGACAGGGAAGCCGTATGGCCAGTTCCGGGTTTTCTGAGCTGCCTGCGCGGCAGCGAACGGCATGCTGGGCTACTCGCCGATCTTCCCGATGATCGTGTCCCAATCCGTGGTGTAACAGTCGTCATCGCGCCGACATGGGCGTCGGCTTTGGTCAACTGGCCACGGCTGGCAAGTTGACGGTGGAAGTGTCGCCGATGGTGGCCAAGGTTTCCAGCGTCAGGTAGCGGCGCTGTATGGTCCATTCATCGGTTTGTTCGAGCAGCAGCGCCCCGACCAGGCGGTAGATCGCCGCTTCGTTGGGGAAGATGCCGACCACCTCCGTCCGCCGCTTGATCTCGCCGTTGAGTCGTTCCAGCGGGTTGGTGGAATGCAGCTTGGCGCGGTGCTCCCTCGGGAACGTCATGTGGGCCAACACGTCGTGTTCGGCCCGGTCCATCAGCTCGGCAGCCTTCGGGAACCGCGGCCGCAGCTGCTCGGTGAC
>NZ_SMAF01000014.1 GCF_004343305.1 Pseudofulvimonas gallinarii
CGAAGGTCGAGGCACTGTTCCAGCTTGGGATGGCGGCGAGCAATCTCGTCCGTCTACGCAAGTTGATCACCGCGGGGGCCGCCTGATGGCGACCCGTGCGGGAGACGCGCGCCCGGAAGTCAGGAATTGGCCTGCTTCAAGGCTGGAAAAGCGATTGATCGGCGGCTGATTGCCACGAAAACACCAGAACCGCAGAACTCGCGGGCTTCGTCTGACCGAATTTCAACAGGCTGCTAGTGGTCAGCTCGGGCACGCCACCGGGCGGACAGCAGCCTCCACGACGAAAGGACCGTCACTGATGCGCGCCCTACGCGCGTTACCGGCGACCGGCAGCACATCTTCATCCATCAGCGCCGACCCGGCGCTGATGGATGCCGGTTAACCGCAGTGAGCGCCATCCGTGGCGACGGCAGAAGCCCTGACCGCCACGCCATGGCGGGTCTCCGCGTGTCCATCCGCCTGCAGCCAGGCCGCCGTGAATCCATCACGGTTGCCATGCCTGGCAGGCCGGCCCGTCCGCACGATGCGACGAGACCGGATCTGGCGCGGGGCCGTCTGCTGCCGACCTGACGCCAGCCGATGCCGGGTTGAGGCATGCAGGCAGCCACAAACCTTCCTGTCGGCGTGGCGACGGCAGTGGCCAGGACCGGGCGCAGTGCGTCCGATGGACACGAACGTGGACGTGGCGCTGCCGACAGCGGCTGGACCCCAGGACAGGTCCGGGCCCACTCGCCAGCAGCGCCGCCCGACATCTCGCAGCCGCCGTGGTGTCAGCTGCCCTTGAGCACGGCCAGCGGCTGGATGCGCATGGCCTTGCGCGCCGGAAGGATCGTCGCCACCAGTGCGCAGGCCAGCAGGATCGAAGCGGTGCCGAGGGCCAGCAGCGGACCGATATCCGCGCGGCCCTGAATGGCGCCGGCCAGGACGCCATCCAGCATCCAGGCCAGCAACGTGCCGACGACGGCCGCGGGCACGGCGATGACCAGGCTGCCGCGCAGCACCTGCGCCAGCAGCCGGCGCGGCGACGCGCCCAATGCGGCGCGCACGGCCATCCCGTGCTGCTGCCGTGCGACGACCAGTTCGGCGACGCAGGCAATGCCCATCGACGCCAGCAGCAGGCCCAGCAGCGCGAAGCCTGCGAACAGGCGCGAGGCCAGGGTGACACCGGCGATGCTGCGCTCCGCGCGCGTCGTCATCGTCGTCACCTCGCCCACGGCGATCCAGGGATCGACGGCGGCAACCGCGGCCTGCACGCGGCTCCCGTCCATGGCCGGCTCCACGCCCGCAGCGGCCGCCCGCCAGCGGACGACGAGCACGACCTGGCCGCCACCGCCGGCCATGCTCGCCGCGTCCTGCACGTAAGGCACGAACAGCGTCGGGCGGATCGTCGACAACGGGCTTTCATGCAGGATGTCGTCGACGACGCCGATGATCCGGCGACGGACCGCTTCGCCGCCGGCGGCCGCGGCGACGATGCTTTGACCGACCGCGCTGCCTTCGGCTGCCAGGCGTTCGGCCAGCGCACGGGTGATGACGGCGACCGGCTCGGCGCGGTCCTGGTCGATGGCCGCATCGATCATCCGGCCCTCGCGGATGCGCAGGCCCAGGGCGTCGCCGAAGCGGCCGTGCACGGCGTGGAAATCGATCGGCACGTCATCATCCAGTTCCGCGCCCGAGGCGTCGCTGATGATCCCGCTGCGCGAGTAGCGCTGCATCGGCGCGGCACTGGTGAAGGCGACGGAATGGGCACCCCGTCGCTGCAGTTCGTCGGCGATCCGCTCCAGCGTCGCCACGCGGGCCACGCCATCGGCGATATCGGCGCGCGGCAGCGAAAGCATCGCGTGTTGCGTCGCCCGCGGATCGAAACCGAGGTCGCGCGACAGCAGCGAGTTCGCACCGCCGCCGATCGCCAGGGCACCGACCAGGATCGCGGCCGCCATGGCGATCTGCAGCCCCGACAGCCAGCGCGTCGCGTTGATTTCGCCACGACGGGTGCCTGCGCGGTTGCCGCCCCCGATCACCGTCCGCGTATCCATGCGCAGCAGCCCTGGAAGCCGGAGGAGGGTCAGTACCGCCGCCGTCGCCAGCGCGACCAATGGCAGCACGGCCAGCGCCGGCGTTGAGTACCGGAAGGCGCCTTCCAGCTCGCGCGGCACCCATTCCAGGGCGACCAGCCCGACGAAACGTTCGAACAGCAGCTGGCCCAGCGGAACCGCCAGCGCCACCGCCACGGACGCGACGACGAGTGATTCCAGGAAGGCGACCATTGCCGCGCGAACTGCCGATTCCCCAAGAGCGCGTCGCGTCGCCAGCATCGCCGAATCGGCGATCTGGCGCGCCACCAGCAGCGCGGCCACATTGAGCACGCCGAGCAGCAACAGCAGGCCGGCACCGGCCACGACGAGGATCACCGCGGGCCGTTGCGGTCCCGTCACCGCATCGATGACGCGCAGCGCGGTGATCTGCCAGCCGCGCGGATAGCGATCCGGCGCGGCATTGTCGACCAGCCGCTGCGCCAGCGCCTGAAGCCGCGGCCCGAGCTGGTCGACGCGCGTGCCGGGCGGCAGCGCGACGTTGAGCACCAGACGTGTCTCCGGCGAGTCGTCGCGCTCCAGGTCGGACACATGCGCGGACCAGAAGTCGCCGCCCATGAAATGGAACCTCGGCGGCATCACGCCAACGATTTCGTAGGCGCTGCCGTCCAGCTGCAGTGTCCGGCCCAGCACCTGCGGATCGCCTCCGAAACGGTCCAGCCAGAGCTCGTGCGAAAGCACGACCCGGTTGTCCGCACCCGATTCGCCAGCCCCGACGAAGCGGCCGAGCAGGGGCTGCGCCGCCGTCACCCGCAAGGCATCGGGCGTCGTGCGAACGAGTATCCTGGGACGAGCGGAGCCGGTGCCGTCACCGTAGGCGACCGGCACACGCTGGCTGGCGACAACGGCATCGAACAGGCCGGCGTCACGGATCAGTCGGAACTCGTCGGCAGCGAAACCGTAACGCTCCTGTGTCGAGCCGGCCACGCCGTGGCGCAGCACGCCGAAGCGGTTGCTGTCATAGGTCCAGGGCGAGACGAGGAGGTTGTATCCGAGTGAAGCGAGCGCGCAGAGAACGGCAATGAGGATCGCGAGCGTCGCCACCATCACGAGGGAAGCGCGGCAATTGCGGACGAGGCCGCGGATGGCGAGGCGTGCGCTGCTGACTAGACGGGACATGGGTGGACTCCGGTGATGGCGTCCACTTTTGCGGCGCGCGGCACCGGCTTCCCGTGCAGATGGTCATGGCCGGCACACGCTTCACCGGCGCCTTATGTCGCTTTGGCCCGGATATCGGAAGCGGACAGTCGCCGTGTCCGGAAGCGATCAGCCCACGCGCGCGTGAGCGGCTCAGGTGTAGGCGTAGCGCACCAGGTGGAAGAACAGCGGCGCGGCGAAGCACACGGAGTCCATGCGGTCGAGCATGCCGCCGTGGCCTTCGATCATCGCGCCCCAGTCCTTGGCGCCGAGGCTGCGCTTCACCGCCGACAGCGCGAGTCCACCGAGGAAGCCGGCCAGCACGATCACCAGCGACAACCCGGCAGCGTGCAGCGGCGTGAACGGCGTCGCCCACCACAGCGCGGCGCCGATGCCGACCGCGGCCGCGCCGCCCAGCACCAGGCCCTCGACGGTCTTGGACGGACTCACTGACGGCGCCAGCTTGTGGCGTCCGAACAGCTTGCCAGCGACGTACTGCAGCACGTCGCTGATCTGCACCACCAGCAGCAGGTACAGGAGCAGCAGCAGGTTGCGGCCCTCGAAGCCGGGGATGTCGAGCATCAGCAGCGCCGGTGCGTGGCTGATGCAGTAAACCGTCAGCATCAGGCCCCACTGCACCTTGGTCGCGCGCTCCAGGAACTGGTCGGTATCACCCGCGAGCGCCGCCACCGCCGGCAGCAGCACGAAGGCATAGACCGGGATCAGGATGGCGAACAGCCCATACCAGTCGCTGTGGATCAGCCAGAACTGCAGCGGGATGGCAACGTAGAAGCACAGCACCAGCACCCAGTGGTCGCCGCGGCGCGTCGGCGTCAGGCTGAGGAATTCGCGCAGGGCCAGGAACGAGGTCACCGCGAAAACGACGATGGTCGCCGTCGGCCCCAGCAGGAAGCACACGGTCAGCACCGCCACCATCCACCACCAGGCGGCGATGCGCGCATTGAGGTTGTCGATCACGGCGTTGCCGGGGCGACGCGACGCCAGCGTCGCGCCGATCACGCTGGCGACTACCAGCAATGCGAGGATGCCGCCCATCAGCCACCAGAACGCCGGTGGTGTCTGGGCGATGACGCCATCGACGTACGTACGCAGGGTGTTCATGCCATCAACGCCAGAACGGCCGCGCGGGCGCGGGCCAGGAAAGTGGTCTTGTCCTCGTCGGCGCGCAGGGCCACTGGCGTGCCGAAGCGTGCCGAGCAGACCAGCGGCACCGGCCACCAGCTGCCCTTGGGCAGGCAGCGACGTGCGTTGTCGAGGTAGACGGGCACCAGTTCCACCTGCGGAAAACGACGCGCCAGGTGGAAGAGCCCGGCCTTGAATTCGTGCGGCTCGGCATCGTCGTGGCGCGTGCCTTCCGGGAACAGGATCAGCGAATCACCGCGATCGAGCGCGTCGTACAGCGGCTGCAGCGGGTCGCCCTCGCGCTGCTCGCGCTGGCGATCGATCAGCACGACATTGAGGCCACGATGCGCGATCAGTCCTTTCAGTCCGCCGCCAGCCCAGTAGTCGCGCGCCGCCACCGGTCGCGTCTGCCGTCGCAGCGCCGGCGGCAGCGCCGCCCACAGCGTCACCGTGTCGAGGTGGCTGGCATGGTTGGCGAAGTAGATGCGTTGCCGCATCGTCGGTGCATTGCCCAGCCAGCGCGGATAGGCGCCGAACAGCAGCTTCACCAGGCCGACCAGCAGGCGCGCGATCATGCGGCGCCCTGCTGTCGCGCCCGCAACTGGCCGGCGATCGCGCGCGTGCGCAGCACGCAGGTCAGCGCGCTGCCGATGGCGATCATCCAGGCGGCGACCAGCAGCGACATCGTCGTGCCGCGCCAATACCACTCGACCATCGCCGCCAGGCAGGCGAGGGTCATCAGCGCCATGCGCTGCGGTTTCGCCATCGGGCCGCGGAAGTCCTGCGCCAGGCCGAGACTGCCACCGGTGACCCGGACATAGGCGGTCAGCGCCGCCAGCAGCGCAGCCAGCCAGCCCAGCCAGGGCTCGCCGGCGGCATGTCCCAGCGCGACCAGGAACAGCGAATCGGCGATGCGGTCCGGGAACTCGTTGTACAGCGCACCGGCCGGCGTCGACTTGCCGCCTTCGATGGCGACCATGCCATCAAGCAGATTGCAGAGCAGGCGCAACTGGATGCAGACCGCGCACAGGAGCAAGGCGAAGGGTGAAGGCCAGTACAGCAGCGCGCCAGCACCGGCGAGTGCGAAGACGATGCTGAGCGTGGAGATCTGGTTCGGCGTGATCGACGAACGCGCCAGGCCGCCTGCCAATGCGCGCGCCCAACCCGCACCGCGCGTCTTCAGCGGCCGGCGGTCCCCTGCGTTTCCGTTCATGCGTTCGTCCACAATGGCCGCGCGATGGTAGCAGCCCGCCCGGCGTCAACGTCGGCCGCGCCGGGATGCAGCGGGGCGGGCTCGCGAACTCGCATGCCGGGTGCGTGCAGCGAGCTGCCGCGCACCCGGCCGGGCCCTTCAGGCCAGCGCCGCTTCTCCCGGCTCGACGACTGCGTCGGCGACCGACCTTGCCACCGAAAGCAGGCGGAACGGCGTGCGTGCATGTTCCGGGCAGCTGGCGATGCCGACGCGCCACTGAGCCGCCGTCGCCAGGTGGCTGTTCGGCAGCTTGGCCAGAAGCATTTGCCGGACGGCGGGTCCACCGTCCCCTTCGACCACGAGATAATGCACGCCGGGCTGGAGTACGGCCGCGCTGGCATTGGGGAATGTCTGTTTCAACCAGGCGCCCAATGCGCGCGCTGCGGAGGCCGACAGTGCAGTAGCGGACTCCAGCAGCACGACCGACATGCGTTCGCCTTCCAGCACCTGCCGGTTGGCCAGTTCCCGTGTCAGCCAGGCGCGGTTGTACAAGCCGGTCGTCGGGTCCTCGAACGCACGACGCTCGGCTTCCAACTGCGCCAGCCGCTCCTGCTCCGCACGCAGACGGATTGCACGTGTGTCGCGGTAGGAAAACAACAGTGCCGCGACCAGGATGATCGCCGTCACCAGGGTCACCGGTCCCACGGTCCAGCCCGCCTCCAGGCCACCGGTTATCGTACACAATGCGTCCGGCGCGAAACTCGCGGCCGCCATGCCGGTGTAATGCATGCCGGCGATGGCCACGCCCATGACCAGCGCCGCGCCGATGCGCAAGAGCAGGTGGCTCAGCCGGGTGATCTCGCGCAGGGCGACTGCGATCATCAAGGTCACGACGGAGGCGCTGGCCGCGATCAGGAACGAGGCGACCAGCAGAACCGGATCGTAGGTGATGCCCGGTGACATCCCCATCGCGTACATGCCGCTGTAGTGCATCGTGCAGATGCCGGCGGCCATGAGCAGGCCTGAAGGGACGACAATCCGGGGGTCGAGACGGTTGCTGCGCGAACGCAGCCTCGACAGGGCCCACAGTGCCAGCGCCGAGACCGCCACGGCGGCGACCCAGGACAGGATCGTCAGTGGAATGTCGTAGGCAATGTCGATGGGCAGCTTGAACGCCTCCATGCCGACGAAATGCATGGACCAGATGCCGGTGCCCATCGCCACAGAGCCGGACAGCACCCAGGGCCAGATACGCCGTCCGGGACGCAGCACCTTGCCGGCGAACTCCAGCGCGGTGAACGAAGCCAGTACGGCAACCAGATAGGAAACCAGGACGATCCCGAGATCGTATTCCCCTTGCATAGTGGTGTTCTCCCCATCGACCCCTCTGGCGCCGTTCGCCGAGGTGGCTATCGATGCGGACGGATACTAGCCGGCCAACTGGACGCCGAGACGAAAATGCGGACGGATTCGCCGTCAAAACGAGATTCGTAACAACTTTTTGCAGTTCGGCGCCATCCAGTCAGTTTTTCTTGTGATCGTGTTCTCGTTGTCGAGGTGACAGCATCCGCGTCATCGGGACCACGGGCTGGAGTCGTCGTCGGTCTGCGCAGTGGCCATCAGATCAACGCTCGCCAGCGGTGCGGCGGCCGGGAGGCGCGCATGCCGCGGCGGGCACCGCAGGGTCCGGAGCTCGTCGGGGGGTCCCCCAGGCAATCGCATGCGGTCGCCCTGTCCACGCCACTCCCCCATTCGCGGGGTGCCGCTGCGCGGCGTGGACGCCTAGCCTGCGTATCCTCGCCACGCCGGAGTCCCGCGATGCTGCGCCCTGTCCTGATCGCCCTGTTGTGCCTGCTGCCGTCACTGAAGGCGACAGCGGCCCCGACGCCTTACCTCAACGCGCAACTGACCTCGGGCGGCACGGTGCCCGGCACCGTGTTCCTGCGCGGAACCCAGGCGCGCATCCAGGCGGGCATCAGCCGCTGTCTCAACACGGTGCCCGGCTGCCCGTCCAGTTTCGCGCGCAGCAGCATGTACTTCCTGCTGCCACCCGGCCTGACCTACGACCACCACACCGCCAGCAATCCGATGAATCCGGCCACCTGCAGCGTCACCGCGGCGCCGGGCGGCGGGCAGTACGTCGCCTGCACCGGCGGCGCGGTGACGGGTGGCTCGTACTCCAGCGCCCAGCTCCTGCTCTACGTCAACGTCGCTGTGGACGCGCCGCTCGGCGCGATCCGCCTGGTGATGGCCGTCGACGAGGACCTGCCGGCGAACTCGGTCACCCTGGCCGAGTGCCTGGACGACATTTTCCCGAATTACTGCGACGATTACACCAGTTCGATTGCCCCCGCTCCGGCGCCGGTGCTGCTGTTCCAGAATCCCGTGTTCTATCCGGCGGTCTTCGAACCCGACCATCCCTCCAGTATCGTCCTGTTCGCCCGCAACAACGGCAATGCGCCCTCCACGGCCACCCATCTGCAGACGAGCCTGCCGCCTGGTTTCCAGTGGCTGCCGGCGAACACGAGCACCGTCGGGCTGACCCTGACCTGCACGGCAGCGGGCACCTGGAACACCGGCCAGACGGTGACGTGCAGCGGTGCCGGCCTGCCGGCCACGACGTCCGGCACCGTGCAGCTCACCCTCGGCGTCCGGCCGCGTATCGGCATGGAGACACCCGGCCCGCTGCCGGTGGTCGCCTCGATCAACGATGGCGCCAGCCCCGATCCCGCCGTGCTGCTGGCCTGCGCCGACGATCCCACGCCCCAGCATTGCGCCTGGCTGGACGTACCGACACATGTACCCTGCGCGTTCGGCTTCGCCGACGGCATTTTCTGCGACGGCTTCGACCCGCTGCAGCCCGTTCAGATCCATCCGGCGCGCGCACTTCAGACTGACTGAGGCGATCGTCCGCCTGCTGCCGGGGAGCGCGCGCCGGCGCTGCCCGACAGCCCGGGGACACAGCCCTCGAAGCCCTCGGCCATCAGCGGGTCGGCCGCGTTCCCGACGGCTCTAATGTCACGCTGTACTGGCGGCACCGTCGCCGCCGGATCGCAATGCGCCCACGGCGCACCGCGGTGCGGCGCGAAGGTTCGCAGGACTGGATCAAACGCCACATTTCCGCTGAGACGGAACTTGTCCTGGCGCTTTCCGCTTCAGTCGCCTTCGTCGCCGATGATGAAAACCGGATCGAAATCGTCGGCGAACAAGGTGTCCAGCTCGTAGGCACCGATGTCGATGTTCGGGCCGGCGATACGGATGCCGCCGTCGTAGGAGTACTGCGGCAGCCCGAGGAAGGCCTCGTTGAAGCCGGCGTCGATCAGCGGCGAGGCGCGTTGCAGGCGCAGGATGCCGGCGCTGACGAACATCGGATCGACCGCGATATTGCCGCTGCTGGCAACCGGCACGCCACGCAGGTCGTCGAGATTGTTGTGCCGCAGCGCCGCCCGGTTGTCCGGAACATGCAGGTCATGGCCTTCGTTGTCCCAGAGGATGTTGTTGGCGACCTCCCACTGGCAATTGCCGCCAAGGCTGACGCCACCGGTGACGGTCGCCTGGCCGAAGGCTGCGGTGTTGCGCACGACGGTGTTGTTGCTGAAAGCGCCGAGCCCGCCGAAACAGGTCAACGCCGCCGCGCCGCCGCTGACACCGGCGTGGTTGTCGGTAAAGACATTGCCCAACACGCGGATCTCATCGGCGTTGAGGTACAAGCCGCCACCGATGTAGTCGTCCGGATCGCTGTTGGTGTTGTCGTGGAAGCGGCAGCGTTCTATCTCCACCTCCACGGTGGCGCTGCCACTGCCCGACACTGACAGGCCGCCGAACTCATTGCCGACGCCGCGGACAAAGGAAAGCTGGGTGATGCGGACGGTGCGATGCGCGTTCGGGGTGCCACCGATGCGCAGGGCCGTCCGCTGATACTGGCCGTCGATGGTGCTGCGGGCGCTGCGCGACCGGAACATGCAGCCGCTCGACCAGCCGCCGGACAGCTCCAGCCCGCCACCGGTGATGCTGGCAGTGAAGCCTTCCGGCAACCCGGAGGTGTAGGTGCCGGCTTGCAGGCGGATGACATCGGCCTCGCTGTTGAGGCTGCTGGCAAGCAGCGCCTGGTACAGCTCGCCGCTGGTGCCGACGCACCAGGTCGCGGCATCGGCGCTGCCGCAGGTCAGCCCGGCCATCACCAGCCCGGCAACAGCAGTCAATCGAGGCAGGATCATGAAAGGACTCCAGTCGGCAGGTGCACACCGTGCCGCCCGGACCGAATGGCCCGGCAAGCGACACCGATGTTCTGAACCACGGACGTTGCAGGCGCCAGGGGCCACGCGGGATCATGACCGCAGCTGTGCTGCGCGCTTTGCCAGGCGGTCTTCGGATTACGCCACAGGCGGCATTGAAGCGCGTCGATGTGCCGATCCGCTGGCATCGGGCATCATGGACGTGCATGAGCGAAACACTCTCCCAGATCGCCGAGCACACCCTCGAAGTCAATCGCAGCCGGTTCGTCGCCCTGGCGATGCCGGTTCGCGACGTCGATCATGCGGTTGAGGTATTGCACGCGCAGCGCATTGCCGATGCCCACCACAACGCCTGGGCGTACCGCATCGGCAACGACTACCGCTTCAACGACGACGGCGAAGTCGGCGGCACCGCCGGCAAACCGATCCTCGCCGCCATCGATGGCCAGGGACTGGATCGCGTCGCCGTGCGTGTGGCGCGCTGGTTCGGTGGCATCAAGCTGGGTACCGGCGGCCTGGCGCGCGCCTACGGCGGTTGCGCCAGCGAGTGCCTGCGCCGTGCCGCGCGACAAGCCATCGTCGAGCAGGCAGCGTTGTCGTTCGTCATCGACTTCGCGCTGGAGCAGGCGGCGCGCGCTGCGTTGGCCACACATGGTGGCCAGGTACTCGGCCACGATTACGGCGCCAACGGCCTGCACCTGCGCATCCAGCTTCCGGCCAGCCACGAAGGGGCGCTGCGCAGCGCGCTCACCGACCTCAGCCGCGGGCGCATCGTTTTCGCCGAATCTGCTTGATCAACCCGGCAACACTCGCGCCGAGATGACTTCGCTGTGAGACGCGCGGGCGCACCGATCCGCGCGGCGGCGGTTGGGGTGATCGTGTTCCAACTACCGCCGATGTCGATGTAGAACCGGACGACTTCCCCTGCGGTCTCGGGCACAAGGTACACGCCGTCGTAGAGAGATTCGGTCGGCGGAACGAGTGTCGCCGCCAGCAGCAGTTCGATCTGGAACGACCGGGGCATGGTGTACTGCTGGACCGCGCCAACGCCTGCATGGTCAACCTGCCCGACCCGGCCCGCTATGGCCTGCACAAGTTGCTGGTGGCGGCCGAGCGCGGGCCGCGGCATGTCAAATACCATAAGGACGTGTTGCAGGCGCTGGCGCTGATCGAATGGCACCTGGAGCGTGCGCCCGAGCTGCTCGCGCAAGCCTGGACGGATCTGGCCTCGCGCGGAACGGGTTGGGAAAAGCGCGCGCGCGCTTCGCTGAAAGCGGCACCGACGACCCTGCGCGATATCGTCTCGCAATTCGAGGCGATGGCGGGCTGAAACGCCCCGGGCCGCGCGTGGCAGCCCGGGGCGGTGGCGGCGAACGAAGCCGCCGCGATTACTTCAGGCGGGCGGCGGCGCGCAGCGCCTCGGCCTTGTCGGTCTGCTCCCACGAGAACGCGGTGGCGGTGACCGGCTTGCCATTGGCATCGGTGTAGGTGACCGCTTCCGGCTTGCGGCCGAAGTGGCCGTAGCTGGCGGTGCGCTGGTAGATCGGGTGCACCAGGTCGAGCATCTTGATGATGCCGTACGGACGCAGGTCGAAATGCTTGCGGATCAGCTTCTCGATCCGGTCGTCGCTGATCCGGCCGGTGCCGAAGGTGGTGACCGAGATCGAGGTCGGCTCGGCGACGCCGATGGCATAGCTCACCTGCACTTCGCAGCGATCCGCCAGGCCGGCGGCGACCACGTTCTTGGCGACATAGCGCGCGGCATAGGCGGCGCTGCGGTCGACCTTGGACGGATCCTTGCCGGAGAACGCACCACCACCATGGCGGGCCCAGCCGCCGTAGGTGTCGACGATGATCTTGCGGCCGGTCAGGCCGCAGTCGCCCACCGGGCCACCGATGACGAACTTGCCGGTCGGATTGATGTGGAACTTGGTGCCCTTGTGCAGCCACTTCGCGGGCAGCACCGGCTTGAGGATGTACTCGCGCACGGCCTCGACCAGATCCTTCTGCTTGATGCCCGGATCATGCTGCGTCGACAGTACCACCGCGTCGATGGCGACGGCCTTGCCATCCTCGTAACGCAGGGTGACCTGCGACTTGGCGTCCGGACGCAGCCACGGCAGCGGCGAGTTCTTCTTCTTGCGGACCTTCGCCTGCTGCTCGACCAGACGGTGCGACAGGTGGATCGCCGCCGGCATGTAGCTGTCGGTTTCGTTGGTCGCATAACCGAACATCAGGCCCTGGTCACCCGCGCCCTGTTCTTCCGGCTTCTTGCGGTCGACGCCCTGGTTGATGTCCGGCGACTGCTTGCCGATCAGGTTGAGCACGCCGCAGGTGGCGCCGTCGAAGCCGACGTCGGAGCTGTCATAGCCGATGTCGAGGATGACCTTGCGGGTCAGCGCTTCCAGGTCGATCCAGGCGCTGGTGGTGATCTCGCCGGCAACGATGGCGACACCGGTCTTCACCATGGTTTCGCACGCCACGCGCGCACGCTGGTCCTGCGCCAGGATGGCGTCGAGCACGGCATCGGAAATCTGGTCGGCAACCTTGTCCGGATGACCTTCGGACACCGATTCGGAGGTGAAGAGGGTGCTGCTCATGGCGGCGATATATCCCTTGTTTCGGATGAAGAGATCAAGCGAGCGCGAAATGATAGCGCCCGCCGCCCCGGATTGCATCTGCCGGCCCCGTGGCGTCGCCGGCCGTTCAGCCGGCCCGCCCCCGATGTCGGCTTTGCGACGTTCGGCACGCATTGCCCTCCAGTCGCCATGCGCGTTTGACGACGACGGGTCCGACGTGTTGTTTCAGGACCCCATCGTCCAGTTCGGGCGACAAAGTGACCCCTACACTTGACCGCCTGGCCAACGCGCAACGCGCTTTTTTCACATCCGTTCGCTGCGGCCAGGCTCCTACCGCACACGATGGAGGTTTACCGGCAATGTTGTTCCGCACGCTCCTTGCCGCCGGCTTGATGTCGGCACTTCCGGTGTCCTGGGCGGACACTCCTGCGCTGCCCAGCGCCTACCTCAAGTCCGACCTGCAGGTCGCCCAGCTGACGATTCCGAAATCCGATGTGCGCCGTCTCGTCGAGGAAGACAGCAAGGCGATCGGCCAGCCGCTGCGCATCGGTGACGTCCAGCGCGTCGACCAGGCCCTGCTGAATGGCGGCGCTGCCCGTCGCGGCGCGTGGACCGAAGTCGATGGACGCAGCGTATGGGCCCTGGACATCGCCTCCGAGGACGCCGTGTCGCTGGACCTGCACTTCTCGCGCTTCCAGCTTCCCGAAGGCGCCGAGCTGTATCTGTCCAACGCCGACCGCAGCTACGTGCTCGGTCCGATCCGCGGCAGTGACGCGCTCGCCGACGGCCAGTACTACACCGCGCTGGTCCCGGGCGAGCGCCTGCGCCTGGAAGTGGTGGCCGACAGCGCGCAGCGTGACGGCATCAACCTGCACCTTGCCGGCGTGACCTACGGGTACCGCGGCCTGTTCGGCCTGCAGGACCACCCGGACACCATCACCTCCGGTGCCTGCAACATCGACGTCGCCTGCCCGCTCGGCGATACCTGGGGCGACCAGATCGACGGCGTCGGCCAGTACATCTTCACGCGCCCGAACGGCAACTATGTCTGCACCGGCACGCTGGTCGCCAACACGGCGGGCACGCCGGTGCCCTATTTCCTGACCGCCAACCACTGCGTCAGCACCGAAGAGGTCGCGCAGACGATGCGCGTCTACTGGAACTACCAGTCGGCGACCTGCCGCACGCCGGGCTCCGGCGCCAGCGGCTCGTCGCTGCCGCGACCGGCGACGTTCTCGAACGGCGCCACGCTGCGCATGACCTACTCGAGCAACGACACCAGCCTGGTGGAACTCAATGCGCCGGTGCCGCCGTCGGAAGATCCGTTCTTCGTCGGCTGGGATCGCCGCAACCTGGCGACGCCGGGCAATCCGCAGGTCACCGGCGCGGTCACCATCCATCATCCGGCCGGTCACGAAAAGCGGATCTCCAAGGATGACGATTCGCTCTCCGTCACCTCGTACCTGAGTGACGCCGCGTCCGCCTCCGGTTCGCACTACCGCATCGGCAACTGGGAGCACGGCACCACCGAGGGCGGCTCGTCCGGTTCGGCGCTGTTCGCGCCGTCGGGCCATCTGATCGGCACCCTGCATGGCGGCTACGCGTCCTGTTCCAGCAACACGCAGGACTGGTATGGCCGCATCTACCAGAGCTGGAACGGCGGCGGCTCCAACGCCACGCGGCTGAGCAACTGGCTCGATCCGGCCGGCACCGCGCCGGAAGTGTTCGACGGCTACCGTGGCACGCCGCTGGACGACGCCGACATCGCCGTCACGCTGTCCGCGACGCCGGATCCGGTCGATATCGGCGAACAGCTGTCGATCGTGTCGAATGTCAGCAACAGCGGTCCGGGTGCCGCCAGCAACGTATCGGTCTCGGTGTCGCTGCCGGACGGCCTGGCCTTCGCCAGCGCAACCGGCACCGGCTGGAGCTGCTCGCCGTCCGGCGACTTCGTCAACTGCGCCTACGCGAATCCGCTCAACAACGGCGCCGCGTCGGCGGTCACGGTGCTGGCGAACGTGGTGGCCACGGAAACCGGCCCGGTGACAGTGTCGGTCGAGGCCTCGGCCGCCAATCCGGATCCGAACGGCAGCAACAACTCCGATTCGGTGGAGGTCGAGATCACCGGCGAACCGCCGCGTCCGGATGCCATCTTCTGCAGCGGTTTCGAAGACGGTGAAGACGGCAGCTGCGGCGCCGCGGTCGACCCGGACATCGTCGACAGCGGCGTGGTGAACCACACGGTCACTTCAGCGGTGGGCATCACCGGCTTCTCGATCAACTGGTTCACCGGCGCCACCTGCAATTGCGATACCGAAACCGGTTACGACATCAACCCCTACAGCCAGGCGGGCAACCTGCTCTCTTTCTGGTTCTATCCCAATGACGACACCCTGGATCGCGCCGGCATGGTCGTAGGCGGCAAGTACGCGGCCCTGCCTTCCGGCACGGTCATCGGGCCGGCGGCCACGTTCGACGCGGTGGACGGAAACTCGATGTCGGTCTACATGGCCGACTGGCGTGCCGGCACCCATGGCTATCTGGGCTTCCGCTTCCGCAACCCGGTCACCAACCAGATCAACTATGGCTACGCCGAGCTCGACACCACGTCCGGTGGCGGCTTCCCGATGACCATCGTCCGGTACTGGTACAACTCGGCGGGCAATCCGATCACGATTCCCTAGATCACTGTCCGCAACCACGACAAGGCCTCCTTCGGGAGGCCTTGTCATTTCCGGCGCACACATTCGTGCACGGTCGCGCGTCGGGGCGACGCAGCGGTGGCGCGCAGCGAACCGCCTTGGGCGTCGACGCGAGGCGTGCCCGCGCGCCGGCATCGCTGGCACCCCGCCATCCGTCGGGGTATATCCGCACCCGGAAGATCGCCCGGCGTTGCGCAAGGCGGCCGGCATCGGCGCCCGTTGCCCGCGCGGCATTGCGCGGGGTTACCATTACGCCATCGCCTTGGAGAGTGCAGGCCATGTCCCAGCCCGATTCACCCGTCACCCGCGAACAGGCCGAAGACGCCGTCCGCACGCTGCTGCGCTGGGCCGGCGATGATCCGACGCGCGAAGGCCTGCTGGACACGCCCAAGCGTGTGGTGAAGGCGTATTCGGACTGGTTCAGCGGTTACAGCGAGGATGCCGAGGGTTTCCTGCGTCGCACCTTCGAGGAAGTCGAGGGCTACGACGAGATGATCATCCTGCGCGACATCGCCTTCGAGTCACACTGCGAACACCACATGGCGCCGATCATCGGCCGCGCCCACGTCGGCTACCTGCCGACCAACAAGGTGGTCGGCATCTCGAAGCTCGCGCGCGTCGTCGAGGCCTTCGCGCGCCGCTTCCAGGTACAGGAAAAGCTCACCGCGCAGATCGCCCACTGCATCGACGACGTCCTCAAGCCGCGTGGCGTCGGCGTCGTGATCGAGGCGGCGCACGAGTGCATGACCACACGCGGCGTCCACAAGCGCGGCGTCTCGATGGTCACCAGCCAGATGCTCGGCAGCTTCCGCGACGATCCCAGCACCCGCAACGAGTTCCTGGCCTTCATCGACCTGCGCGGTCGTCGCTGAGGTCGCATTCACTGCCCGAGGCTGTTGCAGTCCGAGCGTTCTCCGCCCAGTTGCTCCACCGACGGCGGCGGTCGCAGCGCGTGCTGGTAGTCGGCGAAGTACTCGCGACGGATCTGCTCCGCCCGTGCCTGCGCCCGCGCCTTGTCGGTCTCCGGCAGTTCCGGAAGCCACATGCCCCGCGCCGGGTAGCCGATGCTGCGCGCCAGCATCAGCATGGCCGTCGCCTCCACGGGATCGTCCGGAATCAGCCGGTCAAGCATGTTTTCCGCTGACGTCAAGGCACGGAACAGCACTTCGATCGCTTCGGCTTCTCCCAGTGCAAGCGCGCGATACAGCATCACGGGCGCTTCGATTTTCCATCGCACGAGGCGCTCCGGATGGCGGACAAGGTCTGGCGCCGCAAGCGGATCGAGTGCGGCATCGATCGATCCCGCGCTTTCCGCGTACTGGAGCATCGCGCGCCTGTCCCCGAGACGCGCTGTCCCGAGGAGGATATCGTGGTAGCGCTCATAGGACTCGGCACCGATGCCTTCGCAGGCCTTGACGTCCTTGTCCATGAACTCCAGCCACGTGCGTGCGGCGGAAACCTCCATTTCCCGCAGGTCCCGCAGCATGGTGTCGCCATCATCGGGAGGCAGGCCCGCGTCGTCGGCGGCGGCGAGTTCAGCCTGCTTTTCCAGCCAACGGCAGTCCGCGAGGGCCGCCGCCAGTCGACATCCCGCCCTTGCATCGCCGGCCTGCAGGGCGGCAAGGAGTTCATCCTCGATATCGGCGAGGCGGGTGAGGCCATCCCGGCCGCCCGGGACACCGGCGCGAACCGAGGAGGGCCAGTCCGCCTGGGGGCCGGTTTCTCCGGTGGCGGCCGCGTCCGACGCGGCCCGCGCGGGCGGGCTTGCCAGTATCCCCACCGCCACTGATGCTGCCAGCGGGAGAATGATCCGTAACCAGTCCGGTCTGTTCATGGTCAAAGTTCCTGTTGACGTCCTCGGTGATCGTTCCGCGACTTCGCGGCTCAGAGTGAATCGCAGTATTCGATGCCCGGCTCACTGATGTTCCAGTACCGGCGCCGCCCGAGTTCATCCGTGGATACCGTCGCGAAATGCAACCTGTACATCGTGTCGGCCAGTTCGATTGCCCGCGCGCGCTGCGACGCATCCAGCCCCCGTATATCCGCCGTGCCCTCCTGTATCGCGAAATCCAGGCGCTGCAGGACCAGCGCCGCGGCGGCCGGCTCGACCGGATCGTCATCCATCAGGGCGCCGAGCAACGGTTCGCTGCTGGTCCGCGCGTCCGCCAACGTCCTCAGCGCCACCGGATCACCCATGTGCAGGGCGCGGTAGAGAAAAGGTTCGGCCAGCTGGCGCCACACCAGGAGATGCTCGGCGTCGCGCACGAAGTCATCGTCGGGGCTGCCGGCTGTCGAGGCATACGTCACCATTGCCCGCGAATCGCCGAGTCGTGCCGCCTGCAGCAGCACGTCGTGGTACCTGCGCGGATCCGGCACACCGAAGTCTTTGCAGATCGAGCGCGTCGGACCGAGTCGCTCCTCGACGATCTGGCCTGCGATCAACAAATCCGCCTGGTCCTCCTCGCCGCCTTCTTCAAGCACCCACTCTCCATGCGCCTGCAGGAGCGTGTCGACCGTGTCGAGCGTCTCGCAGCGTCTATATTCGTGATAGAGGCGGCAGCCGGCGCGGACGTCGCCGCCAGCGAGGCGCGCCAACAGCGTTTCCTCGATCTCTCGCAACGGGGTTCCGGCCGGTGGCAGCGGCCCGTATTCCGCGCCGGCCGGCTCGAAAGGCCCCGTCCACGCGCGGGACGGTCCCGACAGCAGGGCATCCGCGTCCGCCAGCCCGACGCCGTCCGCCCCGGGTATTTGTCGGACACCGATCCACAGCGCCGTTGCCGCGGCCGTCACCATGGCCGCTGAGAGCAGCAACACGCCCGTCCAGACTTTCATGCACCCGTTTCCCTTCTGCTGGGGTGCCGCCGATGGGCGACGCTTCCCGTCCTCCGTCCACCTGTCGACGCGCGGCCGCCGGCTCGCACCGGATGGCGATCCGCGTCGAAGGCAACCAGGCCCGACGACCCGGCGACCGCCCGCCGTCAGGTCCTGGACATGGAAATCGCAAAAAGTGGCCGGAACCTGCCAGCGGTCCCGCATGCGGCACTGGCGGCCCGGCGTCCAGCCCCGGGGGAGTCCCGGCGACACGGGCGCGCCGTCGATCACGGAGGCAGGCGATGCCGCTGGCAGAAGCGGTTCGGGCAGCCGGCAGCGTGCTCCCTGGCGCCTGCCGTCCCTGCCATCGATGCGGATCACATCCTGGCCAGGGCCGCCTCCGTCAACATCCATTGTGCCTGGTTGTGAACACTGCACGGTACGCGCCGGCAGTGATGCGTCGGTATTTGCTAGCCTTGCCGGATGAGTGAGACGGCCATCGAAGTATTGCAGCGCGTGTTCGGTTATCGCGCTTTCCGCGGACAGCAGCAGGCGATCATCGAACATGTGGCCGGCGGCGGCGACGCGCTGGTGCTGATGCCCACGGGCGGCGGCAAGTCGCTGTGCTACCAGGTGCCGGCGCTGCTGCGCGAGGGCACCGCCATCGTGGTGTCGCCGCTGATCGCGCTGATGCAGGACCAGGTCGATGCGCTGGCCCAGCTGGGCGTGCGCGCGGCGTTCCTCAACTCCAGCCTGGATGCCGGAACCGCGTCGAGGATCGAGCAGCAGTTGCTGGCCGGCGAACTGGACCTGCTGTACGTGGCGCCGGAACGGCTGCTCGGCGAGCGTTGCCTTTCGCTGCTCGACCGCTCGCGGATCGCGCTGTTCGCCATCGACGAGGCGCACTGCGTCTCGCAATGGGGCCACGACTTCCGCCCGGAGTACCGCCAGCTCGACATCCTGCACCGGCGCTGGCCAGACGTGCCGCGCATCGCGCTGACCGCGACCGCGGATGCGCCGACGCGCCGCGAGATCGTCGAGCGGCTGGCCCTCGAAGGGGCGCGCCAGTTCGCCAGCTCCTTCGACCGTCCGAACATCCGCTATCGCGTCACCGTCAAGGACAATCCGCGCCAGCAGCTGCTGTCGTTCCTGCGCGAGCACGAAGGCGCGTCCGGCATCGTCTATGCGATGTCGCGGCGGAAGGTCGAGGAAACCGCGGACTGGCTGTGCGGGCAGGGCCTGGCCGCATTGCCCTACCACGCCGGCATGGATGCGGCGCGCCGCGCCGAACACCAGCGCCGCTTCCTGCGCGAGGATGGCGTTGTAATGGTCGCGACCATCGCCTTCGGCATGGGCATCGACAAGCCGGACGTGCGCTTTGTCGCGCACCTGGACCTGCCGAAATCGATGGAAGGCTACTACCAGGAGACCGGGCGCGCCGGACGCGACGGCGAAGCCAGCGAGGCCTGGCTGTGCTACGGCCTCGCCGATGTGGTGACCCTGCGCGAGATGATCGCCAGCAGCGAGGCCGGCGAGGAACGCAAGCGCGTCGAAAGGCGCAAGCTCGATGCCCTGCTCGGTTACTGCGAGAGCCTGCGCTGCCGTCGGCAGACGCTGCTGTCGTACTTCGGCGAGGACTACCTGCATGACTGCGGCAACTGCGACAACTGCCTGGAGCCGGCGCGGCATCGGGATGCCACCGTCGACGCGCAGAAGGCCATGTCCTGCGTGTTCCGCACCGGGCAGCGCTTCGGCGTGGTGCACCTGATCGACGTGCTGCTCGGCCGCGACACCGACAAGGTCCGCCAGCACGGACACCAGCAACTGCCGACCTTCGGTGTCGGCAAGGACCTGGACGAACGTCGCTGGCGCAGCGTGTTCCGCCAGCTGGTCGCCACCGGGCTGCTCGATGTCGATATCGACGGCTACGGCGCCCTGCGGCTCACCGAGGCGGCGCGACCGGTGCTGCGTGGCGAAGCGGTGGTGCATCTGCGTGTGGACCCGGAGGCCCGTGCCCGCGGCGGCCGGACGCGCGGTCGCGGCGCGCCGGCTGCGCCGGCGGATGCAGCCACCGACGGCCTGTTCCAGCGCCTGCGCGCCTGGCGCGCGGCGCGTGCGCGCGAACAGGGCGTGCCGCCGTACGTGATCTTCCACGACGCCACCCTGCGCGCGATTGCCGAGGCGCGACCGTGCGATCTGGATGCGCTGGCCGGCATCGCCGGCATCGGCCGCAGCAAGCTGGAGCGCTATGGCGAAGCCTTGCTGGCCGCCGTCGCCGGCAACGAAGACGGTTAACATCGCCCGCAGGGCCCCGGTCCCGGCCTCCGGTGTCCGGCGCGTCCGACACGTCCCCGTCCACCGCGACAGGCATGCGCGTGAAGGGCAGCGGGCGCATGATCCTGGCTTCGCCCATCGGACCTGCGCCACATCGGCGCGCTACAGTCGGGCAGCAGGCAGGGGACGTCAGGAACGCGGATGCCAGGGCAGCGGACAGCAGGCAGGACCCGCCTGCGTCATGACTTCGGCAACGCCGTTGCCGAAGCGGCTGGTCGTCACCTGCTGGTCCACGCCCGCGGCCGGGCCTGAGTCCATTTTCTCTAACGGCTTCCAGCCGGGCGCGTGGTGACTGCCCGGACGCGGTCGCCGCGCGTGCCTCAGGGTGGCCGCAGGCGAACGGTCAACGTGATGCCCACGGCCGCCAGTTCGCGTTCGGCCTGCGCAACCGGTTCGAGGGCGCGGCCGACCGGCCAGTCCACGGGTACATGCAACTCGGCGTAGGCGAAGCGGTATCGACCGGCGCTGCGCGTGCGCAGGCCAGCAAAGCGCGCACCTTCCGGGCAGCACCGCGCCAGCACATCGCTGATGCGGACGATGTCGGCGTCGGGCAGCGCGCCATCCATCAGGCCGTCGAACGAGCGCCGCACGAGGTGCCAGCCTTCGCGCAGGATGTTCAGGCCGACCAGGATCGCCACCACCGGATCCAGCCAGTGCCGCCCACTGGCCCAGGCGGCGGCGACGCCGGCAATGACGCCGACGCTGGTCCAGACATCGGTCATGAGGTGGCGACCGTCCGCTTCGGTCGCCATCGAATGATGGCTGCGGCCGCTGCGCAGCAGGATGCGCGCGACGATGAAATTCGCCAGCGTGGCGGCGACCGTCAGCGTCAGGCCGGAGGCCAGTCCTTCAAGCGCCTGCGGCGCGAGCAGGCGGCGGATCGCCGAGACAAAGATCCCTGCCGCCGCCAGTGCGATCAGCAGGCCCTCGAATCCCGATGAAAAATACTCGGCCTTGCCGTGGCCGAAGGGATGGCCGCGGTCGGCAGGTTGCTGCGAGTAGATCACCATCATCAGCGCGAAGCCGGCGCCGGCCAGGTTGACCAGCGACTCCAGCGCGTCCGACAGCAGGCCGACGGAACCGGTCTGGTACCAGGCCCCGAACTTGAGGGTGATTGTCAGCAGCGCGGCGGCGACCGACAGCGCCAGCGCCTGGCGTTCTCGCAGGGCCGGAAACATCAGCGCTCCCGGCAGTGCGTGGCGTTCGCCGGCGGTAAGGCGCCAGCCATGGCGATCACCGCCCGGCCGGCGGTGCGCCTGCCTGCAGCCACGCGGCGAGGTCGCGGATGTCGCGCGTGGACAGGTCCGCGCCGCCGGGCGACGGTTCGGGATGTGTGCGCGTACCGGCTGCCATCGCGCGCAGCTGGCGCTCCAGGTAACCCCGCTGCTGCCCGGCCAGACGCGGCGCTTCCGCAGCGCCCGCCATGCCTTCGCCATGGCATTTTTCGCAACCGTCGGCGAGCGGCAGCGCCGCGCCACGGCGGATGCGCGCCGCCGGCGGTTCGCCTGCGACGGCCGGCCAGTCACGAACCGACAGCACCCGGGCCAGCGCGTCGAGTTGCGCGTCATCGAGTCCGGCCACCACCGGCGACATCGGGAAACTGTCGCGATGGCGCTCGCGGAAGCGCGCCAGCTGGGCGGCCAGGTAGGCCGCATGCTGCCCTTCGATCACCGGCGCCTGGTAGCGGCCGCCGCCGCCACCGCGATGGCAGTCCAGGCACAGGGCATCGATATCCATGTCGGCCGCTGCCAGCGGCGCTGCCATGGCGGCGAAGCAGGCGAACAGGACAGTCCGGCGGCGCATGATCGTGATCCCCTGGATGCGCGAACGAGCGGACAGCGTACAGTGGCCCCGCGGCGGCTGCCATGGCAGGGTCGCCAGGCCCGGCCTTGCATCGCCACCCTGTCCGGCGCCTGCAAACCCTGGCGCCGCATCCGGCATCCCAGCATCCGTCAGCCCGACGAAGGAGTACGCCATGTCCATGACGCCATCCCGACGCCAGTCCGCGCGCATAGCGCGTCGCTGCCTTGCCGCCTGCCTGGTCGCGGCCTTGGCCTGCGGCGCCGTCGCCGCCGACGACCTGCGCAAGGTCAACGGCAATATCACCATCGGCGTCGGCGAGACGCGGGACAAGGTGTCCACCGTCAACGGCAGCGTCGCCCTGCGCGAGCGGGCCGTCGCCACCGACGTCAGCGCCACCAATGGCGCCGTCACGATGGCCACCGGCGCACGCGCCGACTCCGTCGAAACCGTCAACGGCTCGGTCCGGCTGGGTCAGGATGTGGTCGTGGGCGGCGATGTCCGGACCACCAACGGTGCCATCACCGCGCTGCCTGGCGCGACCATCAACGGCGGGCTCGGCAACGTCAACGGCACCATCACCCTGGACGGTGCCCGCGTGGCCGGCCTGCTGAGCAGCAGCAACGGCTCGGTGCTGATCGGCGGCAACAGCGTGGTCGATGGCGGACTGCTGATGCGCAAGCCGTCGGGCCGCGTCAGTGAGGATCGTGCGCCGCGCGTGGTGATCGGCCCGGGGGCGCAGGTCAACGGCACGCTGACCTTCGAGCGCCCCGTGCATCTTTACGTGCACGACAGCGCGCGCATCGGCACGGTCACCGGCGCGACGCCGCAGCGTTTCAGCGGCAGTGAACCGCCGTCGCGCTGAAGCCGCATGACTCCGGCGCCGGGGGCATGCCCGGCGCTGCGCCGAGTCGAGGCAAGGGAAGGACGGGGCGAAGCCCGGCAGGCTGTCCGGCGGTTACAACATAACCGGTTCGCCCGCGAACCGGGTGCCTCCGGGCCAGTTGCCTACAATCGGGCGACACCTCCTTCCAGACAGAGGGTTACACCATGCGACATCCATTGATCGCCGCCGCGATCGCCGCCGCACTGCTGGCCGGCTGCCAGCGCGAGGCTGCGCCGCCGCAGACGGCCGCACCCGCTCCCGCCACCCCTGCCGCGACGGGCGATGAAGCCAGCGGCTCCTCGCACACGTTCTCGCAGAAGATCACCGCCGAGGATTTCGCCGAGCACGTGCGCACGCTGTCGTCCGATGCCTTCGAGGGCCGCGGCCCAGGCACGAACGGCGAACGCAGGACGACGGCCTATCTCGCCGAACAGCTCAAGCGCATCGGCGCCAAGCCGGGCAACGGCGACAGCTACTTCCAGCCGGTGCCGATGGTCGAAATCACCGGCAGCCCGGAAACCACGCTGACCTTCTCGTTCGCCGACAGCAGCACGCAGACGCTGGCCTACGGCGACGACATGGTGGTCGGCAGCCGCCGCACCATTCCCGAAGCCAGCATCGCCAACAGCGAAGTGGTGTTCGTCGGCTATGGCATCAACGCGCCGGAACTGGGCTGGAACGACTATGACGGGCTCGACGTCGCCGGCAAGACGGTCGTCGTCCTGGTCAACGATCCGGACTACGACGCCGCCGAAGGCGCCGACATGCTGTTCCGTGGCCGTGCCATGACGTATTACGGCCGCTGGACCTACAAGTACGAGGAAGCCGCCCGCCAGGGCGCCGCCGCCGCGCTGCTGGTGCACGACACCGTGCCGGCCGCCTATGGCTGGGACGTGGTGCGCAACAGCTGGTCCGGTCCGCAGTACGACCTGCCCTCCAGCGAAGACGGCTCGCCGAAGCTGATGATCGAAGGCTGGGTCACCAATGATGCGGCGCAGGCACTGATGTCCAAGGCCGGCCAGGACCTCGCCGCGCTGAGCGCGAAAGCAAAGCAGAAGGGCTTCACGGCGGTGCCGCTGGAAGGCGTCACGGCCAGCAGCAGCATCCGCAACCAGATCCGCGAGGCGACCTCGAACAACGTCGTCGGCATCATCGAAGGCAGCGAGCGGCCGGACGAATACGTCCTCTACATGGGCCACTGGGACCACCTCGGTCGCAGCTTCTCGGCACCGGGCGGCGATGGCATCTACAACGGCGCCATCGACAACGCCACCGGCGTGGCCGGCGTGCTGGAAATCGGCGAGGCCTTCGCGGCCTCGCCGCCGAAGCGCTCGGTCATCCTGCTGCTGGTGACGCTGGAGGAATCCGGCCTGCTCGGCTCTCGCTACTACACCGAGCATCCGCTGTTCCCGCTGCACAAGACCGCCGCCGTCATCAACCTGGATGCGATGAGCGTGATCGGCCCCGCCCGCGACATGACCGTGGTCGGATTCGGCAACTCCAGCCTCGACGACCTGCTGGTCGAAGCGCTGAAGCCGTCGCAGCGCGAGGCACGCGCCGAACCGACGCCGGAGAACGGCTTCTATTTCCGTTCCGACCACTTCAACTTCGCCAAGAAGGGCGTGCCGGCGCTTTACGCCAAGGGCGGCCCGGACCATGTCGAGAAGGGCGTCGAATACGGTCACGCCCAGGCCGCCGACTACGGCCAGCACCGCTACCACAAGCCGGCCGACGAGTTCGATCCGTCCTGGGACCTGCGCGGCGTGGTCGAGGACCTCGACGTGCTGTTCAACGTCGGCAACGTGATCGCGTCGGGCGAGGACTGGCCGCAGTGGCGTCCGACCAGCGAGTTCCGCGCCGCCGGTGACGGACTGGCCGCACAGCGCCAGTAGGCCGGCGCAAAAAAATCCGGCGGCGTGCGCTGAGCACCCCGCCGGACTTGCAGGCAAGGCGGCCTCGCGGCCGCCTTTTCGTTTTCCGTTACCGGTTCGCGGCCCTGGCGAATACCTCCTCGACCGAGCCGGTGGTGATCGGGTGGTAACCGGTGCGTGCCTTGTCGAACACCGACTTCGCCCATTCGCGATCGGCGTCGCGTGCGGCCAGCGAGCGGTACAGCGGCACGACGAACTTGCGGCGGCCGACTTCCATCAGGAAGCGCTCCAGCTGCGGGCGGATCACCGCGTAGCCGTTGCGGATGCCGATCTGGAACCAGGCAAAGGCGATTTCGCTGTTGCCGGTGCGCGTCAGCGTGAAGGCCTCGTCCAGCGCCGCCAGCCGTTCGCCGTCCACCTCCTGCGGCAGGCCGTCGAGGAAGTACAGCCACTCGTGCGTGTTCCAGTCCTTGCCCGGCAGGCCGGCGGCGCCGATGTCGCCGGAGAGGAAGCCGGCACGCGCGGCGTCGATGGCGGCGAAGGCCCTGGCCTCGTAGACCGGCGCGAACTCGGGAATGCCCGGCTGGTTCAACCAGGCCTGCAGTTCGGCGGCCGGCACGGCATCGCCGGCATCGGCGAGCAGGTTCGCCTGCAGGTAGTCCAGGAAGGTGTCGGTGCCGATGCTCTTGAAGGCGTAGTGGTCGAAGTAGCTGCGCAGGAAGGCGTCGAGGCGCTCGCGGCCGACACGCCGCTCCAGGTACTTCAGGAACCACGAACCCTTGGTGTAGGCGGTGGTGGTGTAGACCGCGTCCGGGTCGAGCCGGCTGATGTCGGGGCGCAGGCGCTGCAGGTCCTCGGACACCGGCAGCGAACGGAAATCGTCCGCCAGGCCGCGGGTATCGAGCACGAATTCCATGTTCGCGCGCTCGGCGCCGAACAATGCCTCGATGATGCGGTTCTCGACGTAGCTGGTGAAGCCTTCGTTGAGCCAGAACTCGTTCCAGTTGTCGTTGGTCACCAGGTTGCCGGACCAGGAGTGCGCCAGCTCGTGCGCGATCAGCGCGACCAGGCTGCGGTCGCCGGCGATGACGGTCGGCGTGATGAACGACAGGCGCGGATTCTCCATGCCGCCATAGGGAAATGACGGCGGCAGGATCAGCAGGTCGTAGCGGCCCCAGCGATAGTCGCCGTACAGCGACTCGGCGACGCCGATCATGCGCTCGGTGTCGGCGAACTCGTGCACCGATGCCGCCAGGCGCTCCGGTTCGGCATAGACGCCGGCACGTTCGCCGATCGCCTCGAAGGCGAGGCGGCCGACGGCGATCGCCATCAGGTAGGACGGGATCGGCTGGCTCATACGGAAGCGGTAGCGGCCGTCTTCACTGGGCTGCTGCGGATTCTCGGCACTCATCAGCGCCAGCAGGCCCGGCGGCACTGCGAGCTTCGCGGCGTAGGTGAAACGGACCGCCGGCGTGTCCTGCAGTGGCACCCACGAACGCGCATGGATCGCCTGCGACTGCGAGAACATGAAGGGCTGCGCCTTGCCCAGCGTCTGCACCGCATCCAGCCACTGCAGGCCGGAGGCGGTCGGCGCGGTGCGGTAATGCACGCGCACGATCTTCGGCTGCTGGCGTTCGATGGCGATGCTCAGCTGCTGGCCGAGGATCGCGTCGGCATCGGCCAGGCCGAAACCGGCTTCGCGCCAGCGCCGGCCGTTGCGACTGACCTCGACCTTTTCGATGGTGAGTTCACGCGTATCCAGGCGCAGCTCGCGTGCCGAGCGGTCCTGCCACTCCAGGTGCAGGTCGGCATGGCCATGCAGCACCTTGGCGTCGAAATCGGCGCTCAGGTCGAGGTCGATATGGCTCACGCGCACGACATCGGGCTGGGCGTAGGAATGCGCGTCGGCATTCGCGGCCCGCGCCGGCAGCGCGGCCATGACGGTGCCGGCGACGCCCAGCACGCCGGCGATCAGGGTGTGACGGAAACTCGGGTTCATGCGATCTCCACGGACAACAGGCTTGTTGCACAGCCTGTGAGCATAGCCGATGCTCCCGTGCGCTCCCGTTTGCGTCCCCGCCCCTGCGCCCGTGGTGCCGCCCGGCCGCGATGAAGCGAGAGTCGCGCGGATGAAGCTGCCCGGCCTCTCGCCGGGTCGCTTCTGGCCGGGCCTTCTGTGCCCTCAGGACATCCTGTCCCTGGGGCAAGCGCCGCTGGCATTGCGCATCGTGGCGCCGTGCGGCGCGCGCCGCCCTGGATGCCGAGATTGCGCCCGAGCACCTGCACTGGCATACAGGCGATGGCGGCGACCTGCTTTCAGCACCGGATATATCGACACAGCCAGTGAAGGATGCCGACGCGGCAGGGCGCCGTGTACCGAAGGCGTTCCTTGAGCTTGCCGGCGCCGTGCTCTGCCATCGCCATCCGCAACGGCATGCCCTGCTCTACCGAATGCTGTGGCGGCTGACGCACGGCGAGCCGGCACTGCTGGCGATCCAGACCGACCCGGACACGCGCCGCGCCGCCGACCTCGCCAGGGCGGTCAGCCGGGACTGCCACAAGATGAAGGCCTTCGTGCGCTTCCGGATCGTCCCGGCTGCCGATGAACGCTACATCGCCTGGTTCGAGCCCGAACACCACATCGTCGATCGCGTCGCGCCGTTCTTCGCCCGCCGCTTCAACGGCATGGACTGGACGCTGGTGACACCGGAGCGCAGCGTCCGCTGGAATGGCGACATTCTGCAGTTCGGCCCCGGCGGCAATCGCCAGGACGCGCCGGCCGACGATGACGCCGAGCCGCTGTGGCAGGTCTATTTCGCCCACATCTTCAATCCGGCGCGCCTGAATCCGCGCCTGATGCAGAAGGAGATGCCGCGGCGTTACTGGAAGAACCTGCCGGAGGCGCAGCAGATTCCGACGCTGATGCGCGACGCCGATGCGCGCGTGCGCGCCATGCTGGAGCGCGAAGCGCAGGCACCGCGACGGCGGCTGCCGCGTCGGGCGGACTGAAGCGACCTGCGGACGCGCATTCGTGCCCGGAGCTTGATCGCAGGCGCGCCGGTTGTGGCGCGATGAATACGCCGAACAGGTGCGTCCGCCGGTCCAAGGTGAGCGGAGGGCACCAGGGGCGAAGCCGTCCAGCGCCGGCAGCGAACAGACGTGGGGATTTCGAAGTGATGGGCGGTGCGGATGACTTTACCCGCACCGCGGAAGATCAACCCGCCGCCAGCGTGCCGTTGTCCATCACGAAGCGGTACTTCACGTCGCCGCGGATCATGCGCTCGTAGGCCTCGTTCACCTGGTCGGCACGGATCAGCTCGATGTCGGCGACGATGCCGTGTTCGGCGCAGAAATCGAGCATTTCCTGCGTTTCCGGAATGCCACCGATCAGCGAACCGGCAAGACCGCGGCGCTTCATGATGAAGTTGAACACGTTTGGCGACGGATGCGGCGTCGCCGGCGCGCCGACCAGGGTCATGGTGCCATCGCGACGCAGCAGGCCGAGGAAGGCGTCGAGGTCATGCGGCGCCGCCACGGTGTTGAGGATGAAGTCCAGCTTGCCGCGCTGCGCCGCCATCGCATCCGGATCGCGGGAGACCACGACTTCATGCGCACCCAGTGCCATCGCTGCGGCGCGCTTCGACTCGGATGTCGTGAATGCCACCACCTCAGCGCCCAGCGCATGCGCCAGCTTGATGCCCATGTGCCCGAGGCCGCCGATGCCGACGATGCCGACGCGCATGCCCGCTTTCACGCCCCAGTGGCGCAGCGGCGACCAGGTGGTGATGCCCGCGCACAGCAGCGGCGCCACCGCGGGCAGCTGCGCTTCCGCATGCCTCACTCGCAGCACGTAGCGCTGGTCCACGACGATGTGCTGCGAATAGCCGCCCAGCGTGTGGCCCGGCGCATCCGGCGTCGCCCCGTTGTAGGTGCCGACCATGCGGTCGCAGTAATTCTCCAGCCCGTCATTGCACTCCGCACAATGGCGGCAGCTGTCGACGATGCAACCGACGCCGACCAGGTCGCCCGCCTTGAATGACGTCACCGCCGAGCCGACCTCGGCGACCCGGCCGACGATCTCGTGACCCGGCACGCAGGGATATTTCGTGCCCGCCCATTCCGAGCGGACCTGGTGGATGTCGGAATGGCACAGGCCGCAGTAGGCGATGTCGATGCGCACATCGGCGGCGCCCACGGCGCGGCGCTGGATGGCCATCGGTTCCAGTTTCCGGTCGGCGGCGTGCGCACCGTAGGCGAGAGTCGACATGGATCGGTCCTCTTGAGGTCGTGTGTGAGCGGTCGGAACAGGAAGGGTCCCCGCTCCCGACTCGTGTTCCACGCAGTATCACCCAGGCGGGGCCGAGCGAGTGTCGCCTGGCCAGCCCAAGCGGTGTTGTGACGCGCCAGATAGGCTTCGAACGGCAGCGACATCCACCGGAAGGCAGTGGCTGCAAGGTACTTCTCGCCCTGCAAGACACGAGACACCACATATCGTGTTGACGAAGCACAATGCGCCCATTATGTTGTGGTCGTCGGTTTCTGGAGGCGCAACCTCCGGGATTAAAAGGGAAGTCGGTGGCGCCTTCGAGGCCATTCCGGCACTGCCCCGCAGCGGTAATCGGGAACGAACCCGCCATCAGCACTGGGGCCAAAACCCTGGGAAGCGGCGGACCAGGAGAAGCTCAGGCTTCGCGCCCGTAAGTCCGAAGACCTGCCGACAGCCGCGCGCATGCACGCCGCGCGGTGCCGGCCGCGGATCTCCGGGGGGAGATGGCTGGCGAAACAGAGGCCGCGCTTTGTGTCTCCGTGTCGCCACACCCTCCTGTCATCCCTGCCAACCACGCCTTCGAGGGACAGGCGCGGGACCGTGCGTTGCATGGAGAAGTTCCGATGACCCCAGTCAGCCCCGTTGTCAGCGAGGCGGAAACCGGCGCGCGTGCCGAATCCGCGTTCGCGCTGACCCCGCCGCCCACCGTCACCAGCATGCGTGTAACGAAACGCAATGGCGCGAGTGAGCCTGTCGACCTCAACAAGATCGTCCGAGCAGTGACGCGCGCCGCGGAAGGCCTGCATGCGGTCGACCCGATGCGGGTGGCCACTCGCACCATTTCCGGCCTCTACAACGGCGCAACCACGCGCGAACTGGATGAACTGTCGATCCGCACCGCCGCACTGCTGACGGGCGAAGAGCCGGAATACAGCCGTCTGGCGGCACGCCTGCTCGCCAGCGTGATAGCGAAAGAAGTGTCCGGACAGGAAATCCACGCCTTCTCGCAGTCCATTGCACGCGGCCACGAAGTCGGCCTGATCAATAACCGCCTGCTCGCCTTCGTCCAGGCCAACGCACGCAAGCTCAACGATGCGATCGACCCGGTCCTCGATCGCGAATTCGACTACTTCGGATTGCGCACGCTCTACGACCGCTATCTGCTTCGTCACCCGCATACCCGCACGGTCATCGAAACGCCGCAGCAGTTTTTCCTGCGCATCGCCTGTGCCTTGAGCGAAGGCGTGCCGCAGGCACTCGAACTGTATCTGCGGCTGGCGCGTCTCGAATACCTGCCCAGTTCGCCAACGCTGTTCAACAGTGGCACCACCCATGAACAGCTGTCCTCGTGCTTTCTTCTCGACTCGCCGCAGGACACCCTCGAGTCCATTTATTCACGGTACGGCGACATCGCACAGCTCTCCAAGTTCAGCGGCGGCATTGGCGTCAGCTACACGCGCGTGCGATCCCGCGGCTCCCTGATCCGCTCCACGAATGGCCACAGCAACGGAATCGTGCCGTGGCTCAAGACCCTTGATTCTTCCGTTGCCGCCGTCAATCAGGGCGGCAAACGCAAGGGCGCAGCCTGCGTCTACCTTGAAACCTGGCACGGCGATATCGAGGAATTTCTCGAGCTGCGCGAGAACACTGGCGACGAGGCACGTCGCACACACAACCTCAATCTCGCCAACTGGGTGCCCGACCTGTTCATGCGTCGAGTCGAGGCCGATGCCGAATGGTCGCTGTTCGACCCACGCGTCGTACCGGAGTTGACCGACCTCTATGGCGAGGCCTTCGAACAGGCCTACGCGCAGGCTGAGAGGAACGGCAAGGCGCTGCGCACGGTCCGTGCCCGCGATCTGTACGCGCGGATGATGCGGACACTGGCCCAGACCGGCAATGGATGGATGACCTTCAAGGACAAATGCAACCGGGCCAGCAACCAGACCGGCAAGCGCGGCAACGTGATCCATCTGTCGAACCTGTGCACGGAAATCCTCGAAGTCACGTCGAATGACGAAACCGCCGTCTGCAACCTGGGTTCGATCAACCTCTCGCGTCATTTCGACGTCTACGGAGAATTTGACTTCACAAAGCTCGGCGATACCGTCCGACTGGCCGTGCGGCAACTTGATCGGGTGATTGACCTCAACTTCTATCCAATTGAATCCGCGCGTCGCGGCAACCTCCGCTGGCGTCCGGTGGGTCTGGGCGTCATGGGTCTGCAGGACGTGTTCTTCAAGCTGCGGCTCGCGTTTGACAGCGACGAAGCCCGGGCGCTGTCTGCACGCATTGCCGAAGAGATCTACTTCCACGCACTCGACGCCTCGAACGAACTGGCCATGTTGCTTGGAAAGCACCCCAGCTTCGCCGAAACCCGTGCTGCCGACGGCGAGCTGCAATTCGACGCCTGGGGTGTCATGCCGACAGACCCGGCGCGCTGGGATGCGTTGCGTGCCCGCATCCGCGAGCACGGGCTGCGCAATTCCCTGCTGCTGGCCATCGCACCAACGGCGACGATCGCGTCCATAGCCGGCTGCTACGAATGCATCGAGCCGCAGACCAGCAACCTGTTCAAACGCGAAACGCTTTCCGGCGACTTCCTCCAGGTCAATCGTTACCTGGTCGACGAACTGAAAGGGCTGGGCCTGTGGACAGCGGATATTCGCGACACCATCAAGCAGGCCGAGGGGTCGATCCAGTCCATCGGCGCCATTCCGGTGCCGCTGCGCGAGATCTACCGGACGGTTTGGGAGGTGCCGATGCGTTCGCTGATCGATATGGCGGCCGACCGCGGCGCGTTTATTGACCAGTCGTCCTCGCTCAATCTCTTCATGGAGAGCCCGAGCATCGGCGCGCTGTCGTCGATGTACATGTATGCATGGAAGCGTGGGCTGAAGACGACCTACTACCTTCGCTCCCGCCCGGCCACGCGGATCGCCAAGGCGACCGTCGCCAGCGCCGGCGCGGCCGCCCCGCCAGCCGCCTATACGCCGACCGAAGCCCTCGCCTGCTCGCTGGAGAATCCGGAAAGCTGCGAGGCCTGCCAATGAGCACTTCAGATCGTCGACTGTTGCTCGACCCGGGCTTCGAGCTGACGCTGCGGCCCATGCGCTATCCGCAGTTCTACGAGATGTATCGCAATGCCGTCCGGAATACCTGGTCGGTCGAGGAGGTCGACTTCGCGCTGGACGTCAACGATCTCCGGCACAAGTTCGGGCCGGCGGAGCGCCATCTTGTCGAACGATTGATCGCCTTTTTCGCCACCGGGGACTCGATCGTCTCCAACAACCTGGTGTTGAACCTCTATCAGCACATCAACGCCCCCGAAGCACGCATGTACCTGTCACGGCAGCTGTACGAAGAAGCGCTGCACGTACAGTTCTACCTCACCCTGCTGGACACCTACCTGCCTGACCCGGCTGAACGGGCAAAGGCGTTCGCGGCCGTGGACACTATTCCGTCGATCCAGAAGAAGGCGGAATTCTGTTTCAAGTGGATCGATTCGATCCAGTCACTTCAGCGCATAGAAACCCGCGAGCAGCGCCGTCGGTTCCTGCTCAACCTGGTGTGCTTTGCCGCCTGCATCGAAGGTCTGTTCTTCTTCGCCGCGTTCGCCTACGTGTACTACCTGCGCTCACGGGGCCTGCTCCATGGACTTGCCAGCGGGACCAACTGGGTGTTCCGCGATGAAAGCGGCCACATGGCATTCGCCTTTGAAGTGATCCGCACCGCTCGCGAGGAGGAGCCGGATCTCGTCGATGATGCCTTTCGGCTTCAGGTCGTCAGCATGCTGACGGAGGCCGTCGAGTGCGAATACGGTTTCGCCGAGGACACGCTTTCCGGCGGCGTCGCCGGCATGTCGCTCAGGGATATGCGCGAATACCTGCAATACTGCGCCGACCAGCGCCTGGCGCAGCTCGGGTTTGCGAAGCATTTCGAATCACGCAACCCGTTCCCGTTCATGGATCTGCAGGACGTGCAGGAGGTCACCAACTTCTTCGAGCGCCGCGTCTCCGCCTACCAGGTCGGCGTAGAAGGCGACGTGAGCTTCGATCATGCCTTCTGAGCCGGACCGGCCGAGAGAAGCCCGCCTGCTGGAAATCGTTTTCCCGGACCATACCAATCACCTCGGAACGCTGTTCGGCGGCCAGGCCTTGGCCTGGATGGACAAGGTCGCCTTCATCGTTGCGTCGCGCTATGCGCGACGCACTGTCGTGACGGCACGCTCCGAACGGGTCGACTTCCGGATTCCCATCCGTCAGGGACAGATGGTCGAGGCGATTGCACGGATTGCCGGCACCGGTCGAAGCTCGATGCAGGTTGATGTCGAACTTGTCGGCGAAGACCTGTTGACCGGTGAACGAAGCCTGTGCACCTGCGGCCAGTTCACGATGATCGCGCTGGACGCGGCCGGAAAGCCGGTCCCGGTGCCGACCTTGTGAAACCCAGCGCCACCACGAATCAGGACGCCGGTCGCCACAGCACCGGCTCGTAGTCGTCGCGGAAGAGGGGCGCTTCGCCGTCGGATTCCCAGGCGCCAGCATCGCAGCGGGCGCTGCCATCGGCGTCGCCATCTTTGGGCCGCGAGACGCCACGCGCGTCCACGGTCATGCAGGCGGCCAGGTCGGGCACGGAAGGGGGCACCGGATTGCCCGCATCCAGGGCTGCGCCGCCAGCGCGCAAGGTCAGGCTTTCGACGGTACCCCCGTCGGCACGGAGCGCTTCGATGCGCAGCGCGTTGAGGGGCGTAGTGTTTTCCGGTCCGCAGCCCTGCATGTGGCCGGCGACGATGTTGTGGCCGGCGACGAGCGTGATGGCGCCGAGCGTGGCGCATTGCAGATCGGTGTTGCCGAGCAGCGGGATCATGAGATTGTTGCTGATGGTGATCGGCGTGGCGCCCGTCGCAGCCGTGCCGGTCAGACTCAGCTGCTGTGCCCCGCCTGGAATCATCGGGTTGTTGTCGGCGAAGCTGTTGTTGCGGATCGCGATCATGGGATGTTGGCCCACTACGGCGGCACCACCGATGTTGCCCACGAAAGTGCTGTTGCGGACATGCAACTCCCCACTGACCGATTGCGCGTACACCGTTCCCTGCCCGTCCGCAACGTTTGCATGGAACAGGCTGTTCTCGATCACGAGCCTGCCGGCAGCCTCGGTATGGATCGCGCCGCCACGGGAATCAATGGTGCCGGAGGCGTGGTTGTCGACAAAACGGCTGCGGTCGATCAAGGTGTTGTACGGCCCGCTGATGTGGATCGCTCCTCCCCTGGCGATCCGCCCATCGGCGGCGGTTGCGCGATTGCCTGTGAAGCGGCTGTTATCGATCGTCAACTGCCGGACGCTGAAGGCCTCGACATGAAGGGCGCCGCCTCGCGTGTCATTGGCCGCCTGCGCTCCCGCAGGCAGAGTCCGCGAGTCTTCGAATCTGACGTTGCCGAGCGTCACATTCCGGTCGTAGACGAACATGGCGGCACCATGAGAGCGGCCCGAGTGAGCCGTCGTGGCGCAACGTCGGAACTCGACATCATTCAGAACGATGCCGGCATTGGCGGCAACGGGTGCCATGGCGGCGAGGCAGCCACCCGCCTCGGGGCCAAGGCCGTCCTGGAAGATCAGATTCCTCACGGCCAGCGACCTGTTGTTCGACCCGATCCTCAACAGCGGGGCGCTTCCGCCACCGCTGATCACGAGACCCGGCACGGCGGCGCCGTTGATGATCACGGAGTCGCGCTGGATAAAAGGCAGATCGGACGTGATGGTTATTACCGTCGTCGGCGCAAGGCTGAAGTTGATGGTATGGGTTCCGCTCGTTGCGTTGACCAGCGAGATGGCCTCGCGAAAGCTGCCGGGGCCGCTGTCTGCGTTGGTCGTCACGGTGAACGTGGCGGCTGGCAAAGGGGTGGTTGCACAGACCAGTGTGCCCAGGAAAGCGAGGCGATAACGAAGCTGCATGGGGGTGATCTCAAGATTGGTCGGGGATGCCGGCGCGGACGCTGCGCCCGGCTGGGCGGGCGTTGTCGGCGTAATGGGCTGGCCGGCGTGTACGGACTTGCGGCGCATGCGCCGTCAAGAGGGCAGGCCTGAGTCAGAAGGCCGCTGCTGCAGGTTCCGGGCGCCACAGCACCGGCTGGAAGTCGTCCCGGAACAGGGGCGCCTCGCGCTGCGACTCCCAGGCGCCGACATCGCAAATGGCCTCACCGTCGCCGTCGCCGTCGCGTGGTCGCGGAAAGTAGCGGGCGTCATTGGTCTGGCAGCGGGTCGGGTCGTTGGCCAGCGGCGGCAAGGGATTGCCTGCGTCGAGGATTGGGCTCCCCTGAAGTACCGACACCGTTTCCACCAGGCCGCCATTGTCGCGAAGGGCCTCGATGCGCAGGTCGGCGGCATCCGGATCAAGGGTAGGGCCACAGTCGTTCGCGGCGCCGTAGATCTGGTTGTGATGGTGTTCGACATCCACGCCCTCGTGGATCTGGCAAAGCGGTCGCGCCGGGTCTGGCCAGCGGCTGTCGGCGGGTCCGAACAGGTTGTGGCCGAGAATCAACGCATTCGGCGTCGTGCCGTGGCCCGCTACGCGAAGATGTGGAAGGGGGTGTCCCGGACTGATCCATGACAGGAAGGTGTTGTTGATCAGCGATGCATCGGCCACGGCGTACAGAAAGATGGATGTGCCGAATTCCGTCCGGTTGGCGACCAGCGTGTTGTTGTGGATCCGTACAAAGGAGCCTGGACTCCACCCCATCTCCAGATTGATCATCGTGCCGATCGAATCGTTGTCGAAGAACAGGTTGTTCTTTAGGGACGTCGACATGGTCGACTTGATGATGCCGCCCATGTCTGTACTGAAATCGAGCGTTCGCCCCTGGTTGGCGATGATTCGACTGCCCTCCACTACGATCAAACCGCTGCCGGAGGCATCGATCACTGCGCCCTTGGCGCGGCAGCAGCCGCTTCCGCTTGCGGATGAACCGGTCACGCGATTGGCGATGAACTGACTGTCCTGAATGAGTACGGTGTGCTGGCTTTCGATGACAACGGCTATCGCGCCACCGGTCGCGACCGTGGCCAGACCGGGATCCACAGAATAGGTCTCGTTGTCGAGGAACTGACTGTTGATTACGGACATGTCCCGCCCTTCCAGGTAAATCGCCCCGCCCGAGACGGTCTCGTTGCTGGCGTTGCGAACCGCCTGGCAGCCGCGCATGACCACCGTGTCCAGGGTCACCTTTCCAGCGGTGGTCTTCGTGGGCGCCTGTACGAACAGGCATCCGCCGCGCCGGCTGCCACGGCCCCGCCGGACCTCGATGTTCGCCAGGGTGAACTCGCTGTTCGGCCCGGCGACATGGAACAACCGCACGACGTCGGCGCCATCAAGGACCAGACCAGGCACGTTGGCGCCGTCGATGCTCAGGACGCTGCTGATGACCGGAACCGGCTGGTGCTGCATCGCTATGACACTGTCCGCGGGCAGATCGAAAGCGATGCTGTGTGGACCGGGAATCTGGTTGGAATCGTCGATCGCCTGGTAAAGCGTGCCCGGGCCGACGCTGGCGGTGGACGTCACGGTGAAGGTGTCGGCTCGGGCCTGGCCTGATGCGACAGCGATCAGAACAGCGGCGAAAAGGGTCGGTCTGGACATGTCGTATTCCGGGAAGAGGGCTGTCGTGGCCGCGGCGTATGGCGCGCGCTGCCCGTGTGTCTGTCTAAACACCGTTCCTGGTCGATCCCGGACATCGAGCCGTGATGTTCCGGTCGATGTCCGCTTTCCGGTGTTGGCGGCGTTAAACAGCCAGCCACAGCACGGAAATCGCAGACATGAATCCATGTCTTCCCAGCCGCCTCTTCACCGTGTTCGCGCCGGTTCTGGTTGCCTGCGGCCAAAGCCCTGACGCGGCCGAGACATCGATAGGTCCCGGACTGGCCGCTGCACCCACGCCACCCACGGCGCGCGCCAGAGAAAGGACGCCGCGCAGCCGGATTGAATTGACCGTCGACGGCCAACCGGTGCGCGCGACCGTCGCCACCAGCCTGCGCCATACGTATCTGCATGATCCGGCGGATCCCCGCTTTGACCTGGAACTGACCAGTTCATGGCTGGACGGGTCGACAATGGGGCAGCTCCGGCTCGACATCCTCCAGGTGGCGGCAGCGCGGCATCGCTTCCCCCTTGGCGACGCGGCCAAGGAGTCGGCCACGTTGATCCTGTCCGGCCTTCCCGGTCTGGACGGCGCGCGCTGGCGTTCGGTTTCGGGCAGCCTGGAACTGGACTTCGACATCGAGGATCCGCGCACGCATCCGGTCAGTCGTGCCTCCGGCACCTTCGACGGTCTTTTCCAGGAACTGCTGCCAGACGGGAACACGCCTGTGCAAGGTGGCCGGGCCCTGCCCGTCAGCGGCAGCTTCCAGTTCCAGCGTTAGGCGACAGCGGTTCGCGGTTTGCGGCGACCGCTAGGCGGATCGCGTGGATCGCGGCGAGGCAGGCGAAGTGTCGGTGTACGCGCCGGCGAGAGCCCTGCGCATTCCACCATGTCGACCGTGCCCTTCGCGTTCGGCCATCGGCGCGGCGCGCCTGTCCGGTTTTTCCAGGCGCAGGCGTTATTCCGGGTATCGCCGACCTGAGAGAATGCTTATGCGACACGCCTGCCGCGCCCTCCTTCCCGCAGCGGCCCTGATCTTTGCGCTGGGCGCCTGCACTGACGGCGACCACGCGCCGCAGGCAGGCGGAACGGCCGCCACCCAGGCTGCCGACGCAGAGGGCCCGATCCGCCACGACCGTCGCCACGACGACGCCAACTTCATCGAATTGCAGATCGATGGCGAGACCTATCGCGCCGATACCGCAAGCAGCTTCGGGCAACGCTTCCAGGGCGACCCATCCGACCCCAGGTATGACGTCACGATGTCGGGCGGCTGGATCGGCCGAAGCGAGATGAGCATCGTCGAACTGCGGCTGCTGAACATCGACGGCGAAAGCCGGACACTGACGCTGGACGGAGCGGACAGCCGGGGACCGGCAGTGGTTCTGCAGGGGATACCCGGGCGAAGGAACACGCGCTGGCGGTCGGTCTCCGGAACGGTGCACCTGCACTTCGAAGACGGTGCACTGGCCGGAGCCGGCATGGCGCGGATCGGCGGCCGTTTCGATGCCACGTTGCGAAAACTGCGCGCGAGCGGCGACGACGTCACCGACGACGGCGAGACCCTCAGGGTGCGCGGTCGCTTCGAGTTCAAAGCGGGGGCGATCTGATGGCGCGCCCGGGTTTTCATGGACTCGCGGGCTTGCAGCGCAGGCGTGGAGCGGTGGCCCCGGTGATCGCGCTGTGTGCGGCTCTCGTCGCGCCGTGGTCAACGCGTGCCCATGCGGATCCGGGCGGTGGACGCGTCACCGTCCTGGTCTACGATGCCTCCGGCTCGATGTGGGGCCAGCTGGCGGACGGAACGACGAAGGTCGAAGTCGCGCGCCGTGTGCTGGGTGAATTTCTCGCCCGGCGTGACGCTGCGGTGCCGCTGGGCGTTGTCGCCTACGGGCACAACCGGCGAGGCGACTGCCGGGATATCGAAGAGCTGGTGCCTGTGGGTGTCCACGAGGCCGCCGACGTGGCCGGACAATTGAACCGGATCAGGCCCGTGGGCATGACACCGTTGACGGAGGCCTTGCAGCGCGCCGCGGATCTCATACCGGCTTCTGCCGAATCCGCTGACATCGTGCTGGTCACGGACGGCCTTGAAACCTGCGACGCCGATCCCTGCGCGCTCGCCGCCCGTCTCACACGTCAGGGCATTCGCCTGCGCGCACACGTCGTCGGCTTCGGACTGAGTGACGCGCAGGCGGCGGCGCTGGCCTGCGTCAGCACGACAACCGGCGGCTTGCTGCTGACGCCGCGCAGTGGCGACGAACTTGCGCAGGCGCTCGATGTGATTGCCGACCTTGAGCCGGCCGTTGAAATCGACACGGAGGCGCCGACCGCTCCGGCCTACTTCGATATCGGCCCCCACGGCGAGGCCGGACATACGTATCGAATCGGCTACCGTGGCCGCGTTCCGCCGGACTACTTCGCCGGTTTTACCGCGCGCGACGCGGGGAAGCCGGACGTCAGCGCGTCCTTCCGCGTCGTCGGCGGCGCAGGCCAATCTGGGAACAATCCGGTGTCGCGCGCCGCGCCCGGTGAACCGGGCGACTACGACCTGATCATGGTTGCGCATGATGGAACGATCATTGCCCGTCAGGCCATAACAGTCGTGCCGGCCCGCAATGGATTCGACGCTGTCGGCACGGTCGCACCGGCCGAACGTTTCGTGATCCGTTGGCGCGGACCGGACCAGCTGGGTGAACGTGTGGTCATTGCGCGGCCGGACGACCCGATTGGACAGCTTGAATACGACTGGGGAAATGCCTTGCATCGTGGCGGTGAGATGCGCCTGGCCGCACCGGCGCAGCCGGGCATCTATGAGCTTCGCTACCTGTCTGCCAGGCTTGACAAGGTCCTGTTCGCACGACGGTTCGGCGTTGGTGTGGCGTTCCAGGACAGCGACCGCTCCGGCACCGCCGAGCTGGCAAGACAGGCCGCGGCGGCGGTCCAGGCGACACCGGGCCAGGACGACTTGCCGCCCGTGCGTGCCCGCTTCCGTATTCCGGACGGCTTTCCGGAGTCGCCGCTGTGGTGGTCGGCGCTTCCGCTGGATGCGGCGGTGTCGCCTGAAGCCTGGGCGCCCAGTGAGGCGACGGTCGTGGGCGAAGGCGAGTTCGAGCCTGGGCGCTACGAGGTCAGGGCGCTGGCGCCGGGCGAAGTCGTGTTCAGCCGCATCGTCGAGATACTGCCAGGCGAGACTAACGAATTCGTGATACCGCTCGCTGGAGAGCAGGACGCGGAGACAGATGCGGATGGGTTAGTGCAGGTCGCGGTGGTGGCCTGCAGCGATCAGCCGCGTGGCTGTCCGCACACGGACGCGCAAACGGGATTGCGCCTCGTGGTGCCGGACGGCTGGTCGCTGACGCAGCCGTTCTTCCACGAGACGGCGGCGGGCACGACTGCGTCCATTGCCTCCGCGACGCTGTTCCGCTCCGGCGCGGAGGGCATCCAGGTGATCGAACTCAATCCGCGCCACTGGCCTGCCGTGCGCGGCGATTGCCTCGACCGTGGAGCGCATCGGATCTGCCATGGCGAAGCGTCCGACGCGACGCTGGACCAGGCGCTTGCCGTGCTGCTGGACTCGTTGGGATCTGGCGAGCCATAGACATCCTCGCAGGAAAAATCAGTTGCGCGATACGCGGCGGCCGAGCCGCGCCTTGGCGCTGGCCGCCACTGATCCAACGGCCACGCGATTCGTCCCGCGGAGGCGGGAATCCAGCGATCCTGATGCGCAGCACTGGATCCCCGCCTTCGCGGGGATGACGAGCCGGAGTCGCGCGGATGAACCGCCGCCTTCGCGGGGATGACGAGCCGGGGTTGCGCGGATGACGAGCCGCCTTGGGGGATGGCGAGCCGCGTTCGCGGAGTGACGATCTGGCGTGGCAGGGGTGACGAGCCGACTTCGTTGCAATGACAAAGCAGCTTCGCGGGGATGACGAGCCGGGGTCGCGCGGATGACCCGCCGCCTTGGGGGATGGCGAGGCGGCTTCGCGCGGATGACGATGCGGCTTCTCATAGATGTCGAGGCGGCTTCGCGCGGATGACGAGCGGGCTTCGCGGGGATGACGGCCACTTCCGTGGTCGGTATGGTTGCGCGGTGTTGTGAAGCATCGGAGCCCCTCACTGCGCCGGAAAGATTTACCGGCACGTCGCCTGCGGGGCCTCACCGACTTACCTTCCGCCGCCCGTCATTCTGGCGATGGCGGATGTGACAGGAATGCCCGTGCCAAGGGATCCTTTCAGGTATCACGGATGCACGACGACCGCGCATCCGCGACTGGTGCCAAGGTGTACGCGACGCGGGCGTGGCACACTGGGACCATGTCGACCCATCCATCCGAAGACAAGATCGTGCCGGCCCGGGCGTTCGACACCGTCACCGGCGCCGCCGTCGACCCTCTGCTGTTCGCACAACTGGTCGAAGCCTTCTACCAGGACCTGCGTGGCCTGGCCCGACGCGAGCGTTACCGGCTCGGCGCCGGCCACACCTTGTGCACCACCGCGGTGGTCAGCGAAACCTGGCTCAAGCTACGCAGCGCGCGCGGCTGGAACGACAGCACGCATTTCCTGCGCATGGCGGCCATGGCGATTCGCCAGGTGCTGGTCAATGACGCGCGGGCCCGGCTGTCGATGAAGCGCGCGCCCGGCGGCACCGCGCTCCCGATCGAGGCCCTTCCCGAAAGTGCGGAGCCGGCGATCGACGGCCAGGACCCGGACCTGCTCGCGCTGGATGAGGTGCTGAAGGAACTGGACCGCCTCAGTCCCCGGCAGGCACAGGTCGTGGAATGCCGGTACTTCGCGGGATTGAGCGAAGCGGAGACCGCGCAGGCACTGGGTGTCAATGAACGGACGGTCCGCCGAGACTGGCTGAAAGCACGTGCCTGGCTGTATCAGCGGTTGGCTGCACCGGCGGCAGTGGATGAGCATTCCTGACTGGCGTGCGGCGGGCCCTCGGCCTGACAGGGCCGTTCTCAGCGCCTCACGTCTGTGCCTGTGCGGCGTTCCAACAGCGCCTGGATCGTATCCGCCTGGTTGAGGAAGCTGGCAGCGGGTGCACCCAGGGCTTCCAGCCGCTGCCGTGCCTGCTGAAGCTGTTGTGTCGCGGCCGCGATGTCTCCGGTCGTGGCCGCATGCTGGCTGCGCGTCAGCGTGACGCGCGCCGACAGGATATGTTCCTCGCCGAAATGGGTGTCGACGTCCTTCTGCAATTGCAGCAGCCGCGACGCCAGGTCCGATGCCGGGTCGCCGGCCAGATCGATCTCTGCGGCCAACAACCGTGTCGACAGCGCCAGCATGCTGCTTTCGCCGGCATAGGTGGCGGCCATCCCGGCGGCTTCACTGGCAAGGTCCGAAGCCGCCGCCAGCCGTCCTGTCTGCAGCAGGACCCGGGCATAGTTGTTCAACAGGGCGGCGGTCGCCGCGGACGGCCCGAAGGCCTCGCGTCGCAAGGCCACCGCGCGCGCGAACCACTGTTCCGCCGAGTCCAGGTCGCCTGCGCGGTAGTAGCCGGCCGCGAGGTTGTTGAGCGTATTCAACGCGTCGTTGCCGCTGCCCATTCCGAGCCGCTCGAACAGGCCCAGCGCCTTGCGCGAGCGGTCGATGCCGGCCTCCAGGTCACCGGCATCCAGATAGGCGGCGCCGAGATTCGTGTGCATGGCCGCGGCACGGAAATTCTCGGGTCCGTGGCGACGCAGCGATTCGACGACAGCCTGCTCCAGCACCTCGATCGCGCGCTGGATGTCCCCGCTTCGCCGTAGCAGTTGTGATTCCAGCATGCGACTGGTCAGCAGTTCGTCGACGTAGCGCCGCGGGTCTGTCCGCCAGAATGCCTGAGCTTGTTCCAGCAGTGACTGCGCCTCCTCGGTCCGACCCATGCGGAACACCGTTTCGGCCAGCGCGAAGCGGACACTGGCCGCCGCCACCGGGTCATCGACAGACCGTTCGAGTCCCAGCCAGCCGCGCAACAGCGGCTCGGCACCGACATAGTCGTCGATGTACAGATGCAGCTCGCCCAGCTCCAGCATCACCTGCGCTGCGGTGGACGGATCGCTGGCGAACTCGTCGCCGATGCGTGCCGCTGCCTGGTCGAGGACCTGCTTGGCGGTGAGCGGCGCACTGCCTGCCTGCTGCTGGCTGGCGTTGCGGAACATGTGCCCGATGTAGTCACGTACCGCCTTGCCACGAGCGGCCTCGACGCGGGCGATATCGCGTTCGAACTCCGCCTGCCGGTGCGCGAATGCGACCATCACCAGTGCGACGGCCAGGCCGAGTATCACCGCAGTGGTGGCGACCACTGGCAGCCAATGCCGGCGCAACGCACGTCGCAGGCGATAGCTGAGCGCCCCTGATCTCGCGGCGACGGCCTGATGCTGCAGATGCCGGGCGATGTCTTCGTCCAGCGCCAGTACCGATGCGTAGCGGGCGTCCGGCTCCGGTCGCAGCGCCTTGCCGATGATGGCATCCAGATCGCCACGCAGCTGGCGAGTGGAGACCACGGGATCCACCGTTGCGGCGCTGGGCGCGACCGGCGGCCCGGCGAGCATGCGCTGGACGAGAACAAGCTGGCTTCCACCGAGCAACGCCTGCCATGGTCCGCGTCCGGCCAGCATCTCGTACAGCACCAGTCCCAGCGCGTGCACATCGGTCAGGGTCGATTCCGTACCGCCGGCCAGCTGTTCCGGCGCGGCGTAGTGCGGCGTGAAGCGGGCGCGCGTCTGTTGCGTCAGATCCTGCGCATTGTCGTCGAGCAACCGCGCGATCCCGAAGTCCAGCAATCGCACGCGACCATCGCGGTTGACCAGGATGTTCTGCGGCTTCAGGTCGCGGTGAACCACACCATGGCGATGCGCAAAGGCCACCGCCGCGCAGACCTGCCGGAACAGTGCCAGTCGCTGCGCCAGCGGTAGCACGCGTTCCCGGCAATGGCCGACGATGTCGGTGCCCTCTACGTACTCCATCACCATGTAGGGCCGCTGTTCCGGCCCGATGCCGGCATCGATCAGCCGGGCAATGCCTTCGTGCTCCAGACGCGCCAGTGTCCGCTGTTCGGCCAGGAACCGCTCGACATCCGCGGGACTGAAATACGCTGGTAGGGACTTGATCGCCACCGTCTGCTCGAAGCGACCATCGCAACGCCTCGCCAGCCACACCTCGCCCATCCCGCCACGGCCGATCAGACGCTCCGGTCGCCACGCACCCAGCTGCGGCGGTAGCGACGCAGACGCCGGAAGTGGACCGGTCAGGAGAAACCCTTCGGACGCGTCGATGGCGGAAAGAAGGCGGGACGCCTGTTCGAGCAGGACCCCATCCTCTCCGCAGGCATCGCGCAGCCAGGACGCGCGGGCTTCGGGCGGCAGCTCGAGTGCGGCGTCAACCAGCGCATCGACGCGTTCAAACGCTTGGGGATCGCTCATACCGGGAGCATATCGCGCTGCCCGCCCGTGTTCCGCATTCAGGGGGCGCCCCACTGGCACGCGCGATCACTGCCGATACGCGCCGGCAGGGCCCGGACCATCGATGCCGACCTGGGTCTAGTCGGCCTTGCAGTGGACGCGGGCCCATTGCAGAACGTTTTCGTTGACGCGGGTTCGTCGTGGCGGTCGATACCGCGATGGCATCCTCCTCACTCCTGGCGGGCCCGACGTGCACTGCTCAATATGCGGCCCAGCGCAACCCTGCGCTGGGCTGGTGAGCCCGACCCGGCGCTGACCGGTGCCGCGGAGTCGGCGCTGCGAACCTGGCTGGTGGCATCCGGCCAGGACGCCGAACTCCTGTATATCGGCGCACTGGTGGCCGGAAAAAGAGGCCAGACACTGGCGGCCGCCGGCGCCGATCCCGACCCAGCCAGAGCGTCGGCCACTTGCCGGCGGAGGATCGGGTGTCAATGCGAAGGGAGATGTCCACGCTTCGGGACGAGCTGCTCGCCCGGACCGGCAGCGCCTGGCACGGCCGCCTTTCGCCGCTCGCCGTCGACGACTGACGACGGCCCCGCGACCACGGCGTGTCGCGCTGCTGGTGGGGCGCCAACGCCAACCACCCGGCCCGCGTTCGCAACCGGCGCCATCGAAGCGGTGGCCTGTTCAGTCCGGCATGGAACTGCGAAGTTCGGGATCACCGGCCTGCGCCGCGGGCTGCCGGCTGCACAGCCGCGCACCGCGGTGTCCGTGGTTACTCGACCGTCACCGACTTGGCGAGGTTGCGCGGCTGGTCGACGTCGGTGCCGCGCAGCACGGCGACGTGGTAGGCGAGCAGCTGCAACGGCACGGTGAACACGGCGGGCGCGATGAAGTCGCCGCCGGCGCCGATGTTGATGATCTGGCCGCGGGTGTCGTCCAGGGACAGGCCGGTGTCGGCATCGGCGAAGACGAACAGTTCACCGCCGCGGGCGCGGACCTCTTCCAGGTTGCTCTTCAGTTTTTCCAGCAGCTGGTTGTTGGGCGCAACGGCGATCACCGGCATGTGGTCGTCGACCAGCGCCAGCGGACCGTGCTTGAGCTCGCCGGCCGGATAGGCTTCGGCGTGGATGTAGGAGATTTCCTTGAGCTTGAGCGCGCCTTCCAGCGCGACCGGATGGTGCGTGCCGCGGCCGAGGAACAGTGCGTGCTGCTTGTGCACGAAGCGTTCGGCCAGCGCGGCGATGGCGGGCTCCATGGCCAGCGTTTCGCCGATCACGCGCGGCAGCGTCGCCAGCTCGGATACATGGCGGCGATAGGTCGCGTCGTCGAGTCCGTTGATGCGGCCCAGTTCCAGTGACAGCAGTGCCAGCGCGGCCAGCTGCGTGGTGAAGGCCTTGGTGGAGGCGACGCCGATTTCCGGACCGGCACGCGTCATCAGCACCAGGTCGGCTTCGCGCACCAGCGACGATTCCGGCGCATTGCAGACCGCGAACACGCCGAGGTGGCCGCGGCTGCGCGAGGCGCGCATCGCCGCCAGCGTGTCGGCGGTCTCACCGGACTGCGAGATCGCCACGAACAGCGTGCCCGGTGGCACGACGGTCTGGCGGTAGCGGTATTCGCTGGCGACTTCGACGGCGCAGGGAATGCCGGCGAGCTCCTCCAGCCAGTAGCGCGCGACGAGTCCGGCGTGGTAGCTGGTGCCGCAGGCGACGATCTGTACGAAGCGCACCTGGCGCAGCAGCGTTTCGGTATCGACGCCGAAGATGTTCGGCAGGATGTGGTCGGCGGCGATGCGCGCTTCCAGCGTGTCGGCGATCGCGCGCGGCTGCTCGTGGATCTCCTTGAGCATGTAGTGGCGGTATTCGCCCTTCTCGACGGCATCGGCGCTCAGCTCGCTGGCCTTCACCGGTCGCTGCACTTCGTTGCCGTCGCGGTCGATGACGGTGACGCTGTCACGGTCGATATCGACCAGGTCGCCTTCCTCGAGGAAGATGTAGTGACGCGTGGTGCGGATCAGCGCCTGCACGTCGGAAGCGAGGAAGTTCTCGCCTTCACCGACGCCGACGACCAGCGGGCTGCCCTGGCGCGCGCCGATGGCCCGGCCCGGTTCGCCGGCGCTGACCACGGCGATGGCATACGCGCCATGCAGGCGCGCGACCGCGCGCTGCGTTGCGGTGCGCAGGTCGTCGCCATCCTGCAGATGTGCGTGGACGAGGTGTGCGACGACTTCGGAGTCGGTCTCGGTGTCGAAGTGGTAGCCGCGCGCGACCAGTTCGTCGCGCAGCTCGGCGTGGTTCTCGATGATGCCGTTGTGGACGACGCCAACGAGGTCGCCGGAGACATGCGGATGCGCGTTGCGGGTGTTCGGTGCGCCGTGCGTGGCCCAGCGCGTATGCGCGATGCCGGTGCTGCCGTCCAGGGGATCGGCGGCGAGCAAGTTTTCCAGTTCGCGGACCTTGCCCTGGGTGCGGGCGCGCCTGAAGCTGTCGCCGGTTTCAACCAGCACGCCGGCGGAATCGTAGCCGCGGTATTCCAGCGCCTTCAGTCCCTCGACGAGGACCGGGACGACATTGCGCCGGGCACAGGCTGCGACGATTCCACACATGGCGACTCCGGTTCACGGGCGGGACAGTCCGCGATTATAGGCAGGCGCCGCGGCCGGCGATCAGCGTGGCTTTTTCGGTCGTTCATATCCCGGCACGGTCGTCTGCCGGGCGCGCGCCACGGACAGCGCGCCGGCCGGCGCGTTGCGGGTGATGACCGACCCGGCGCCGATGGTGGCGTCCTCGCCAATGATGACCGGCGCCACCAGGGCGCTGTTGGAACCGATGAAGGCGCCGGCGCCGATGACGGTGCGATGCTTGTTGGCGCCGTCATAGTTGCAGGTGATGGTGCCGGCGCCGACGTTGACGGCGGCCCCGACCTTGGCGTCGCCCAGGTAGGTGAGATGGTTGGCCTTGGCGCCGGCGTCCATGCGCGTCGCCTTGGTTTCGACGAAGTTGCCGATGTGCACGCCGGCGGCCAGTTCGGTGCCGGGCCTCAGGCGCGCGAAGGGCCCGATGTGGACGGCGCCTTCGGCGACCACGCCTTCCAGGTCGCAGTGCGCGCGCACTTCGGTCCCGGCGGCGAGGCGGACGTCGCGCAGGCGGCAGAACGGTCCGATGCGGACGCCGTCGCCGAGTTCGACTTCGCCTTCGAGTATCACGTTGACGTCGATCTCGACGTCGCGGCCGACGCGGACGTTGCCGCGGACGTCGATGCGCGCAGGATCGGCCAGCCGTGCACCAGCCAGGCACAGCGCGCGCGCCTGGCGAAGCTGGTAGCGGCGTTCCAGTTGCGCCAGCTGCCAGGGATCGTTGGCGCCTTCGGCTTCCAGGGGTTCCAGGCAGCGCACGCACTCGGCCGGACGGCCTTCGACGGCGGCCAGCGCGAAGATGTCGGTGAGGTAGTACTCGCCCTGGGCGTTGCTGTTGCCGATGCGCGCAAGCCAGTCGCGTAGGTCGACGGCAGCGGCGCAGATGACGCCGGTGTTGACCAGGTCGATGGCGCGCTGGACATCGTCGACGTCGCGCTCCTCGACGATCGCGGCGACGCGCCCTTGCGCGTCGAGGATCACCCGGCCATAGCCGCGAGGGTCGGGCACGACATCGGCGAGCACGGCCAGTGATCCGCGCCCGGCGGCAACCAGCGCCGACAGCGTCGCCGGCGTGATCAGCGGACCGTCGCCGAGAAGCACCAGGACGCGGGCATCGTCGGGAATGTGCCGCAACGCCAGCGAGGCCGCATGGCCGGTGCCGAGCTGCTCGGCCTGGTGCACCCAGTCCAGCGTTGCGTCGCCGGCAAAGGCCGCACGGACCGCATCGCCAGCGTGGCCGTAGACGACGTGGATCGCCGCCGGCCGCTGCGTCCGCGCCGCCTGCAGGATGTGGTCGAGCATGGGCCGCCCGGCGATGCGATGCAGCACCTTGGGCAGGTCCGAGACCATGCGCTTGCCGGCGCCGGCGGCGAGGATCACGACATGCAGGGCATCACTCATGCGACGCGTTCCGTTTGGGTCGATGTGCGGTCAATCGTAGTGCAGCAGCGCCGTTCAGGCGCCATGGTCCGGGCTGTCGAGGCGGTCGATCATCGTGTCCGGCGCCGGCTGGCAGCCGAAGCGCTCGATGAGGATGTCGTCGGCGGCGTCGGCGCGGGCGATGAATTCGCCGACGCGGGCGATCAGCGCCGGATGCTCGGACGGCGTGAAGACATCGGCCATGTGCACGACATGGTTGAAGCGGATGATGCTGCCGTTGAGGTCGAAGAAGAACGGCGCGTGCTCGTGCGACAGCAGGTGCGCGAACAGTTCGCGCAGGCCACTGCGACCCGGCTGCGCAAGGCGGCAGGAGAAGTTCACGTGGTCGGCGCAGCAGCAGAAGATGCGCACCAGCGCACTGCCCCGGTAGAAGGACCAGCTCAGTTCGCCGTGGCGCGCGAGCACCGGATTGATGTCGGCGGCGCGCAGCGCGGCTTCGACGAATTCCGATACCGGCTGCAGGTCGGGGCTGCGGAAGAAGTCGCCGCAGTCGTCGTGCTCGTCCAGGCGCGTGCCGCAGTTCGGGCAATGCCGCGTCGGCTGCGCGATCAGCTCCTCGCAGGCCGGGCAGTGCAGGCCGAAGGCTTCGGTCTGCGTGCGGAAGCCGGCAATGAAGGCGCGCACGTCGGCGACCGGAATGCCGAAGCCGACGGATTCGGCGGCATCGAGCTTGCTGCAGGTGACGGCGACCACGCGCTGGGCGTCGTCGAGCATCGGGCCGCCGGAGTTGCCCGGATTGATGGCGGCGTCGGTCTGGATGAACACCTGGTCGTCAAGCAGCTGGCGTGGATGCGAGACCACGCCTTCGGTCAGGGACAGCGGCAGGCCGACGGGGAAGCCGAGGATGTGCACCGGCTGCTTGGCGCGCTGCACGTCCTCGTCGGCCAGTTCGAGCACACGCTCGGTCATCGGGCGTTCGAGCTCGACGATGGCCAGGTCGCGACGCGGGTGCACGCGTCGCACGGTGCCGAGTACGCGCGAGCGGTCGCGCATTTCGACGGCGACCTCGCGGTAGGGCGCGACCACATGGCTGTTGGTCAGCAGGTGGCGTTCATCGATGAGGAAACCGGTGCCGGTGCCGTTACCGGTATAGACCTGGAACACGCCAAGCTGGTCGATGGCGTCGAAGACCTGCGCTGTCATTGCCACGCTCCTTCGAATGCGGAGCCGCCGTCGATGGCATCGGCGCTGTCCTCGCCCTGGCCGTGGGCACGCACGATGGCGGCGGCACGCGCGCGCATCAGGTCGGCGGCTTCCCGCAGCGGCCGCCCGGACGCCTGGTCCAGCGCCTCGCGCAGCGCTTCCTCGACGCTCGGCGGCCAGACGAACCAGGCCAGCAGGTAGAGGAAATCGACCGCCTGGTACAGCGCCGATTCGAAGCTGCGGCCGGCGGCGTGGTAGTCGGCGATGGCCTGCTCGCGCTGGCTGCCGCTGAGGACCTTGGCAAGCAGGCCGGCATTGCCTTCGCTGATCGGATTGATCGCGTAGCCGACATGGCCGAGGCTGGCGACCAGGTCGCCGTCGGGCAGCGCCCGCGCTTCCTTGACCGACTTGGAGAGGATCGCCAGCCGCCGTGCCGGCTGTTCATCGCGATCGCTGTAGATGGTGTTGGCGTCGTTGAGGCGCTCGGGCAGTCCGCCATTGAGCGGCAGCGCGTAGATGACCTGGCTGTAGGCGAAGTCGGCGACACGGTTGAGCAGCGCACTGGAACGGTAGCGGCGCACCTCGTCGACCATCGCCTCGACGGCGGCCCAGTGCGTGCGCCAGATCTCCAGCGCCATCCGCACGTCGGCCTCGTCCAGCGCCTGCACGGCCTCGCGGTCGAGCGCCTGCATGCCGAAATCCTCGGCCAGCCAGCTGTCGGCATTGCAGGCCGCTTCGGCCAGGCGCTGCACGACCTCGATCAGTTTGTGCGGATGCAGGAGCGTGAGGCGCTCCTCGAATTCCAGCGACACCACTTCGCCGCGCAGGCGCGGCTGGAACAGCTGGCCGGTACCGGAGAGCCTGGACAGGAAGTGCCGCAGCGCGGCGGTGGCGCTGCCTTCCATCGACAGCGCACCGAGCACGGCGCGCACGACGAGGCGCTCGTCCTCGATGTGCAGGCGCACCCGCGCTGTGCCCTGGACCAGGCACAGCGGCGTGTTCGTCAGGTCGGGCGCGGGTTGGCCGGGCAGCAGCAGGTAGCCGATGGCCTCGTCGATGGCGGCGCGATGTTCACCGGCCTCGTAGAGCTCGATGGCCTTTTCCCGCCGCAGGTGGTCGCGCGGCGCGAACGGGATCGGGCGGCGCAGGGTCGGCGGCAGGTAGAGCGAAGTGATGGCCACGGTGGGTCAGCGATCCTGGTTTGGCTGCGCTCGGCCGGCGCTGGACGGGGCCTGTTCGCAGCGGCACGTGCCGGCGCTGGGGCGTGCCGGTCCGCGGCGCCGGCGCAGAGGATGAATCCGGAGGCCAAGGCGACGATGCCGGCATGAAGCCGGCATCGTCGCGCGCCTGTGGTTGCCCGGGGTGTTGCTCAGTGTTTCAGGTTCTTGCGCAGGCGCTCCAGCGCCTGCAGCTGCGCCACCGCCTCGGCCAGCCTGGCCTGGGCTTCGGCGACGTCCATGGCCTGGCCGCGGTTGGCCAGCGCGCGCTCGGCTTCTTCCTTGGCCTTGCGGGCGACGGCTTCGTCGAGATCCTTCGTGCGGATCGCGGTGTCGGCGAGCACGGAGATCACCTGCGGCTGCACCTCGAGGATGCCGCCGGAGACGTAGAACTCCTGGCTTTCGCCGTTCTCGAGGACGACGCGCACGTAGCCCGGCTTGAGGCGGGTGATCAGCGGCGCGTGGCGCGGCGCGATACCCAGCTCGCCCATCTCGCCCGTGGCGACGACCAGGCTGACGTTGCCGTGGAAGATTTCGTCCTCGGCGCTGACGATGTCACAACGGATGGTGCTCATTCGGGTTCCTCGGTGCGGTGGAGCGGAGCGGGCCCCGCTCCACGCGGTCGCGGGGTCTTAGGCCGCGGCGCCCATCTTCTTGGCCTTCTCGACCGCTTCCTCGATGCCGCCGACCATGTAGAACGCCTGTTCCGGCAGGTGGTCGTACTCGCCGTCGCAGATCGCCTTGAAGCCGCGGATGGTGTCCTTCAGGGACACGTACTTGCCCGGCGAACCGGTGAAGACTTCGGCGACGTGGAACGGCTGGCTGAAGAAGCGCTCGATCTTGCGCGCGCGCGACACGGCCTGCTTGTCCTCTTCGCTCAGTTCATCCATGCCGAGGATGGCGATGATGTCCTTGAGCTCCTTGTACTTCTGCAGCGTGGCCTGCACGCGGCGCGCCGTCTCGTAGTGTTCGTTGCCGATCACGTTCGGGTCGAGCTGGCGGCTGGTCGAGTCCAGCGGGTCCACGGCCGGGTAGATACCCAGCGAGGCGATCTGGCGCGACAGCACGACGGTGGCGTCAAGGTGCGCGAAGGTGGTGGCCGGCGACGGGTCGGTCAGGTCGTCCGCGGGCACGTACACGGCCTGGATCGAGGTGATCGAACCGGTCTTGGTCGAGGTGATGCGCTCCTGCAGGACACCCATTTCCTCGGCCAGCGTCGGCTGGTAGCCCACGGCGGACGGCATGCGGCCCAGCAGCGCCGACACTTCGGTACCGGCCAGCGTGTAGCGGTAGATGTTGTCGACGAAGAACAGCACGTCGCGGCCCTTGCCCGACGCGTCCTTCTCGTCGCGGAAGTACTCGGCCATGGTCAGGCCGGTCAGGGCGACGCGCAGACGGTTGCCCGGCGGCTCGTTCATCTGGCCGTAGACCATGGCGACCTTCGATTCCGGGAAGTTGTCCGGCTTGACGACGCCGGCTTCGATCATCTCGTGATAGAAGTCGTTGCCTTCGCGGGTACGCTCGCCGACGCCTGCGAACACCGACAGACCCGAGTGCTGGGTCGCGATGTTGTTGATCAGTTCGAGCATGTTGACGGTCTTGCCGACGCCGGCGCCGCCGAACAGGCCGACCTTGCCGCCCTTGGCGAACGGGCACATCAGGTCGATGACCTTGATGCCGGTTTCCAGCAGGTCGCTGCCGCCGGCCTGCTCGTCGAACGTCGGGGCGGCGCGGTGGATTTCCCAGAACTCGTTTGCCTGGATCGGGCCGACTTCGTCGATCGGCTCGCCGAGCACGTTCATGATCCGGCCGAGGGTGCCTGCACCGACCGGCACCGACACGGCGCGACCGGTGTTCTCGGCGACCAGTCCACGCTTCAGGCCGTCAGTGGAACCCAGCGCGATGGCGCGCACGATACCGTCGCCCAGCTGCTGCTGGACTTCGAGGGTGATCTGGGTGCCCTGGATCTTGAGCGCGTCGTACACCTTCGGCACGTTCTCGCGCGGGAATTCGACGTCGACGACGGCGCCGATGATTTGTACGACCTTGCCTTGGGACATGGTTGGAACTCCGTTGGTACTTTCTGGTTCGGGACTCGGGGACCCGGTGCAGCGAGGATTCGCCTTGCCGTGTTCCCTTGCTCCGGGCCTCGTTGTCCGCTTCGCGGGACCTTCCAAGCGCTGTCAGCGGCTCGTCCTGGTCCGGCGTCGCGGGTCCGAGTCCCGCTGTTGCTGTTACACCGCGGCGGCGCCGCCGACGATTTCCGAAATCTCCTGGGTGATCGCCGCCTGCCGCGCCTTGTTGTAGCTGAGGTTGAGCGTGTCGATGAGCTTGGTGGCGTTGTCGGAGGCCGACTTCATCGCCACCATGCGCGCGGCATGCTCGGACGCGAGGTTCTCCAGCACCGCCTGGTACACCAGCGACTCCACGTAACGGGTCAGCACCTGGTTGAGCACGGTCTCGGCGTCCGGCTCGTAGATGTAGTCCCAGTCATGGCGCGTTTCCAGCGCTTCCTCGACCGGCAGCGGCAGCAGCTGGTCGATGCGCGGCTTCTGCGCCATCGTGTTGATGAAGTCGTTGTAGCAGAGGAACACGCGGTCCAGGCGGGCTTCGCTGTAGCCGTCAAGCATGATCGACATGACGCCGACCAGCTGCTCCAGCTGCGGGCGCTCGCCCAGGTGCGTGACCGAACCCAGCAGGTTCACCTTCAGGCGGCGGAAGAACGCCGTCGCCTTCTGGCCGATGCAGACGACGTCCACTTCGACGCCCTGGTCCTGCCACGACTTCATGTCTGCGAGCAGGCGACGGAACAGCGTCGAGTTCAGGCCGCCGGCGAGGCCGCGGTCACTGGAAACGACGATGTAGCCGACGCGGCGCGTTTCCTCGCGCTGGGTCAGGAACGGGTGCACGAAATCGGTGTTGGCCTGGCCGATGTGGCTGATCAACTGCCGGATCAGGCGTGCGTACGGACGCGAGGCGCGCATGCGGTCCTGCGCCTTGCGGATCTTCGATGCCGAGACCATTTCCAGCGCGCGCGTCACCTTGCGGGTGTTCTGCACGCTCTTGATCTTGGTTTTGATTTCTCTGCCGCCAGCCATTGCTCTTCTCTCGGGACCCTTGTCGTGGGCGCGGCGTCGGGATGTCGATCCCTGCGGCCGCGGCCCGCGTCGTCCATGCAGTCCGGTGATCCGGCGAGCCGGATCCCGGGCCAATCCTTACCAGCTACCGGTTGCCTTGAAGTCCTCGATGACCTTCTTGAAGACGGCCTCGATGTCCTTGTCCCAGGCGCCGGTGTCGACGATCTTCTTCTCCAGCTCGCCCTGCGTGTGCGTCAGGTGCGCGTGCAGGCCGGATTCGAAGCTGGCGATCTTGTTCAGCGCCACGTCGTCCAGGTAACCCTCGTTGACGGCGTAGATGGACAGCGCCATCTGCGCGATCGACATCGGCGCGTACTGCTTCTGCTTCATCAGCTCGGTGACGCGCTGGCCGCGCTCGAGCTGCTTGCGGGTCGTCTCGTCGAGGTCGGAGGCGAACTGCGCGAACGCAGCCAGCTCGCGGTACTGGGCCAGGGCGATACGGATGCCGCCGGACAGCTTCTTCATGATCGTGGTCTGCGCGGCGCCACCGACGCGCGACACCGAGATACCGGCGTTCACGGCCGGGCGGATGCCGGCGTTGAACAGGTCGGTTTCCAGGAAGATCTGGCCGTCGGTGATCGAGATCACGTTGGTCGGGACGAACGCGGAGACGTCGCCGGCCTGGGTTTCGATGATCGGCAGCGCGGTCAGCGAGCCGGTCTTGCCCTTGATTTCGCCGTTGGTGAACTTCTCGACGTATTCCTCGTTGACGCGGGCCGCGCGCTCGAGCAGGCGGCTGTGCAGGTAGAACACGTCACCCGGATACGCCTCGCGGCCCGGCGGGCGGCGCAGCAGCAGGGAGATCTGGCGGTAGGCGACGGCCTGCTTGGACAGGTCGTCATAGACGATCAGCGCGTCTTCGCCGCGGTCGCGGAAGTACTCGCCCATGGTGCAGCCGGAGTAGGCGCTGATGTACTGCATCGCGGCCGACTCGGAAGCGGTGGCGGCGACGATGATGGTGTGGCCCATCGCGCCGTTCTCTTCCAGCTTGCGCACGACGTTGGCGATCGAGGAGGCCTTCTGGCCGATCGCCACGTAGATGCACTTAACGCCGGTGCCCTTCTGGTTGATGATGGCGTCGATGGCCATCGCGGTCTTGCCGGTCTGGCGGTCGCCGATGATCAGCTCGCGCTGGCCGCGGCCGACGGGGATCATCGAGTCGACCGACTTGTAACCGGTCTGCACCGGCTGCGACACGCTCTTGCGCCAGATCACGCCCGGCGCGACCTTCTCCACCGGTGCCGTGACCTTGGCGTTGATCGGGCCCTTGCCGTCGATCGGCTCGCCCAGCGCGTTGACGACGCGGCCGAGCAGTTCCGGACCGGTCGGCACTTCGAGGATGCGGCCGGTGGTCTTGACCTTGTCGCCTTCGCGCAGGTGCTCGTAGTCACCCAGGATCACCGCGCCGACGGAGTCGCGCTCCAGGTTCAGCGCCAGACCAAAGGTGTCGTTCGGGAACTCGATCATTTCGCCCTGCATCACGTCGGCCAGGCCGTGGATGCGGGCGATGCCGTCGGACACCGAGACGATGGTGCCTTCGTTGCGGGCCTCGGCACCGAGCTTGAACTGCGCGATGCGGTTCTTGATCAGCTCGGAGATTTCGGACGGGTTGAGTGTGCTTTGCATGGCTTGAGCCTCTGGTCCGGCGCCATTCCCGCGCGCCGCGTTCAATCGGAAATTCGTGGAATCAATGCGTCAACGCGCCGTGCAGCTTGGCCAGTCGCCCGCGCACGCTGCCGTCGATGACGACGTCGCCGGCGTCGATCACGGCGCCACCGATGACCGACGGGTCGATCTCGTTGCGCAGTTCGACCTCGCGGCCGAGGCGGCGGCGCAGGGCGGCCTTGAGGGTTTCCATCTGCGACGGCTCCAGGGCGACCGCCGAGAGCACGCTGGCCTTGACCACGCGTTCGGCGTCGGCACGCAGCAGCTCGTACTGCGCCGCGACCTGTGAGAGCAGCGGCAGGCGGCGGTTCTCGGCGAGCGTGGCCAGGAAGCGTCCATAGACGCCGTCCGGCGTGTCACCTTCCGGCAGCAGCAGCTGCACCTGCTCGGCCTGGCTCAGGCCCGGATGGGCCAGGTACGCGGCGACCCGCTCGTCCTCGGCGATGGTCGCCGAGAACAGCAGGCGCTGCGACCAGTCGGCCAGGACGCCATCGGCCCGCGCCAGCTCGAAGGCGGCACGGGCGTAGGGACGGGCCAGGGTCTGGGCGTTCGCGCTCATGTCGTCAGATCTCGCTGGCCAGCTCTTCGATCAGCGCGCGATGCGCCGCGGCGTCGATCTCGCGACGGACGATCTTCTCGGCGCCCAGGACGGCCAGGCCGCCCAGCTGGGTGCGCAGGTTCTCGCGCGCCGACTGCAGCATGCTGCCGATCTCGGCTTCCGCCGCCGCCTTCTGGCGCACGGCCTCGGCGAGGGCGTCAGCCTTGGCCTTGTCGAGGATCTGGTTCGCCTGCGCGTGGGCGCGGTCGAGGATCTCGGCGGCCTTCGAGCGGGCGGCCTTGATCTCTTCCTCGACACGCTGGTCGGCGGCGGCGAGGTCGGCCTTCGCACGGTCGGCGGCGGCCAGGCCCTCGGCGATCTTCTGCTGGCGCTCCTCGATGGCCTTGAGCAGCGGCGGCCAGACGACGGTGGCGATCAGCCAGATCAGGCCGGCAAAGGCCAACGCCTGGGCGATAAGGGTCAGATTGAGGTTCATGGGTGCGCTCTGCCTGTGATCAGGAGCCGGACGACGCGATCGCCGCGCGGCTCCATGTTTGCCTGGCGCCGCGCGGCCCGGCGAGCGGGTTGCGCGGCGCGTCCGTCACGGCCGGATCAGCCGACGGCGAGGCCGCCCACCAGGAACGGGCTGGCGAAGGCGAACAGCAGGCCGACGGCGACCGAGATGATGAACGCGGCGTCGATCAGGCCGGCGGTGATGAACATGCGGACCTGCAGGACCGGGATCAGCTCCGGCTGGCGGGCAGCGGACTCGAGGAACTTGCCGGCCATGATGGCCAGACCCAGGCCGGCGCCCAGCGCGGCCAGGCCGATCATGATGCCAATGGCCAGAACGGTGGAGGCCTGGACGGAAGCGAGGGCGGTCAAAGTTTCCATGGTTTTCTCCGAAACGGATTGCTTGGTAAAGGTGGTGAAAGGAGGTGGAACAGGGAACGCGGGGTCGTGCCGCCCGGACTCAGTGCGAGTCCTCGGACAGGCTCAGGTAAACGATCGACAGCATCATGAAAATGAACGCCTGCAGCGGGATCACCAGCAGGTGGAAGATCATCCAGCCCAGGCCGAAGGTGGCGCCGCCGAGCAGGCCAAGCAGGCCGGCGCCGCCGAGCACCCAGATCAGCAGGAAGACGATCTCGCCGCCGAACATGTTGCCGAACAGTCGCATCGCCAGCGAAATCGGCTTGCTCAGCCATTCGACGATGTTGAGGATGAGGTTGAAAGGCATCATCCACTTGCCGAACGGCGCGGTCAGGAATTCCTTGGTGAATCCGCCCAGTCCCTTGGAACGCAGGGCGAAGAACAGCATGAGGAAGAACACGCTGATCGACAGGCCGAGGGTGGCATTGACGTCGGCGGTCGGCACCGGCTTCCAGTATTCGACGCCAACCCAGGACAGCGGCACGGCGATGAAATCCGCAGGGATGAACTTCAGCATGTTCATCAGCAGGATCCAGAAGAACAGCGTGATCGCGATCGGCGTCACCAGCTTGCTGGCGCCGTGGTAGGTGTCACGCGCCTGCTTGTCGACGAATTCGAGCATGATCTCGACGAAGGCCTGCCACTTGCCCGGCACCCCGGCGGTCGCCTTGCGCGTGCCCAGCCAGAACAGCATGACGACCAGCAGGCCCATCACCAGCGAGGTGACCAGGGTGTCCACGTGCAGCGTCATGAAGCTGCCCTCGCCGACCTGCGCCGTGAGGTTCTGCAGGTGGTGCTGGATGTACGAGGTCGGGGTCAGTTCGCCGTGAGCTGCCATGTCAGTGAGCCTTGCTTGCCTGCGGCCGGCCAGTCATGGCCAGCATCTGCGCTACCAGGGCGGCGATGACGCCGGTCAGGACCGGCATCGGTGGCAGCCCCAGCGCCACGCCGGCCGCCAGTCCACCGATCACCACCACCCACTTCAACATCAAACCGGTCAGCAGCCTTCCGACTGCGCCTGATGAGGACTGCACGCCACCGCCGAGGGCGATGCGGCCGAACAGCCAGGCGCCCGTCACGACCACCAGCCCGCCGACGGCGGCGGCCAGTGCCCAGAAGGCGCCCTTGATCAGCCAGGGCAGCGATGCCACCAGGATGGCGATATGCCAGGGCCCCAATCCACGGCTCGCGGGCATGCCCCTCGGGGCGCCGGCGCTGGCTCGGTTGGATTGCGACATCGGCATGACCATCTAAACCTGTGAGCGGACGCACGATGCGCGGCTCCGCCTGTGCGTGGCCGGTCGGTGGCTGCCGGCCCGCCCCGGGATGGCCAGGGTGGCGGCGCTACGCGACGCGACATTCGCGCCGGTTCCGGGCAGCCCGATACCACCTGGGCCGGCCGGTCCCGCAATGCGGGTCGGTGGCTCGGGTGGAATGGACAATTCGGAACAGGCTGCTGTGAAGCAGCGGAATTATAGCAGCCGTTTTCAGCGCCGGGGAAGTGGCGAAGGTCCGCAGCCTGAACGGCCGCGGACCGTCAAACGGTGGTTCTCAGCCGGTTTCAGCGCGTGGTGAACAGCGAGAACGGGCTGGTGCTGGCGTAGGTGCCGGCGTTGGCACGGCGGCGGCGCATGCGATCCATCAGTTCGTCGCGGCGCTGGGTCAGCCAGGCGTCGCGGTGCATGCCGCCGGTGTCGCCGCCACGGGACGCCTCGGAGGCGCGGAACACGCAGAACTCGCCGTAGGCCTCCAGCTCGTGGCGCAGTTCGCGGAGCACCAGCTCGATCATGATGGCGTCGTCGAGGAAGCCGAACACCGGCAGGGCGTCGGGGATGTCGTCGTGCGGCTCGGCGAAGTAGCTCAACGCGCCCAGCGCGCGGCTGCGCTCCTCCTCGTTCAACGGCCAGGCTTCGTCCTGCACCATGGTGATGAGTGCGACCAGCCGGCGCATGCGCTCGGCGACGAAGTCGGGCACGCGCGTCGCACGCACGCGCTCCAGCAGCGCGGTGGCGTGGGCGCAGACCTCCGGGGCGGACAGCCCCGAATTGCGCGCAACCGCCTGCTGCATGGCACGGCGGAAGTGCTCAAGGTCTTCGTTGTTGAGGTTGATGGTGATTTCCACGGCACAGCTCCGGTTGCCTGGGCAAGGCGGGAAGCGTATCGGTGAGGGTGCGGCAGCGTCAATGCGCCGCCGGACGATCCAGCGTGAAGCCCAGTGCACCGGCGCAAGCCTGCAATCCGCTGGTCACGCCATATCCAGCTATAGTGGCCGCTCAGTCCTTCTGCAGAACACACATGCTCGACACGCTTCTCTCGTTCCTCGATGGCGGCCTTACCGGCGCCTCGCTCCCCTGGATGCTGCTCTACTTCGCGATCGCGGCGCAGCTGACCATCCTTTCGGTCACCCTCTACCTGCACCGTTGCCAGGCCCATCGCGGCGTCGACCTGCACGGCCTGGTCAGCCATCCCTGCCGCCTGTGGCTGTGGATGAGCACGGGCATGAACACCAAGGAGTGGGTGGCGATCCACCGCAAGCACCACGCCCGTTGCGAGACGCCCGAGGATCCGCACAGCCCGCAGTTCCACGGCATCGGCAAGGTCGTGGTCCACGGCGTCGCGCTCTACACGGAAGCGGCGAAGGACGGGAACATCCTTGACCAGTTCGGCCACGGCACGCCGGACGACTGGATCGAGCGCAAGGTGTACAGCCGCTTCAAGATCCTCGGCCCAGCCCTGCTGCTGCTGATCAACTTCGCCGCTTTCGGCGTCGCCGGCATCGCGGTGTGGGCGCTGCAGATGCTGGTCATCCCCATCCTCGCCGCCGGCCTGGTCAACGGCCTCGGCCACTGGTGGGGCTACCGCAACTTCGATACCGACGACCGCTCGCACAACCTGACGCCGTGGGCGGTGCTGCTGGGTGGCGAGGAACTTCACAACAACCACCATGCGTTCCCGAGCTCGGCGCGTTTCGCACTGCGCCGTGGCGAGTTCGACATCGGCTGGATGGTGCTGCGCGCGCTGTCGGTGCTGCGCCTGGCGAAGATCCGTCGCGTCGCACCGGTGCTTGAACGCCACGAGGTCAGCGGCCAGGCCGACCACGAAACGCTGCGCGCCGTGCTGGTGCACCGCTTCCAGGTCATGACCGACTACTTCCGCAATGTCGTCGTGCCGGTGGTGCAGGAAGAAGCCCAGCGCGCCGGCGCGTCGATGCGCCGCTGGCGCCGCCAGGCACGCAAGGCGCTCGCCTTCCAGAGCCGCCTTGAGGGCGCGGACCAGCGCTGGTTCTCGCGTCGCCCGACGCTGCACACGGTGTGGGAGTTCCGCCAGCGCCTCCGGTCGCTGTACGAGCGCCGCGGCGTCGGTGGCGAGCACCTTCTGAAGGCGCTGCAGGAGTGGTGCCATGATGCGGAAGCCACGGGCATCCGCGCGCTGCAGCAGTTCGCGGACCGCCTCAAGGGTTACCGCCTGGCGGGCTGACCGCCGCCGGCCATCACCACACACTTCCGCTGCGGCGACGGTTTCCGTCGCCGCAGCTGTTTCGGGGCCCACGCGCAATGCATCGCACAGGTCCGGCCTTCCCGATCCTCCCTACCCGGTGCCGGACCCGCTGCGGCGTCCTCCACCAGTTCGGCATCTCTGGTCAGCGACCGCGAACGGATCGCTGCGGTGCCACGAGACCGTCCCGCGTCGCGCCGCGCGCCATCATCCCCTTCGTGTTTCCGCCCGTGTCGCTCCCGTGCGTGGCGGGATCTTCGAGGACCACGCGCACACGACCTCGCCCTTTGCCGTTCCCTGCTGCCGACGCTGCGGCTTTCCTGCGACACTGCCGCCTTTCCGGTCCGCGCAGCCATTCCATGACGTCGCAGCAGGTCAACACGCCCCGGCGCGTGCTCTTCGCCAGTCTGATCGGCACCACGATCGAATTCTTCGACTTCTACATCTACGCCACCGCGGCGGTGCTGGTGTTCCCGACGCTGTTCTTCCCGTCCAGCGACCCGACCTCGGCGACGCTGCAGTCGTTCGCGACCTTCGCGCTGGCGTTCTTCGCGCGGCCGGTGGGCTCGGCACTGTTCGGGCATTTCGGCGACCGGGTCGGCCGCAAGGCGACCCTGGTCGCGGCGCTGATGACGATGGGCATCTCCACGGTGCTGATCGGACTGCTGCCGACCCATGCGCAGATCGGCGTCGCCGCGCCATTGCTGCTGGCGCTGTGCCGGTTGGGCCAGGGCCTGGGGCTTGGTGGCGAATGGGGTGGCGCGGTGCTGCTGGCGGTCGAGAACGCGCCCCCGCAGAAGCGGGCCTGGTACGGCATGTTCCCGCAGCTGGGCGCGCCACTGGGTTTCCTGTTCGCGAACGGCTCGTTCCTGTTGCTGGCAGCAACCCTGGACCAGGCGCAGTTCATGGCCTGGGGCTGGCGCGTGCCGTTCATCGCCAGCGCCCTGCTGGTTGGGGTCGGCCTGTGGGTACGACTGAGCCTGCACGAGACGCCTGCCTTTGCCGAGGCGATCGCGCGCAACGAACGCGTGCGCGTGCCGATGATGGATGTGCTGCGCCGCGACCCGCTGGAGCTTGTGCTGGGCACGCTCGGCGCCACCGTCACCTTCGTGGTGTTCTACCTGATGACAGTGTTCACGCTGAGCTGGGCAACCCAGCAGCTGGGCTATTCGCGCACGGAATTCCTGCAGATGCAGATGGGCGCGGTGCTGATGTTCGCGCTGCTGGTACCGGTTTCGGCGCTGGTTGCCGACCGCTGGGGTGCGCTGCGCACGCTGATGCTGGCGGCGACACTGATCGCGCTGTTCGGACTGTTGTACGGTCCGTGGTTCCTGGGCGGCAGCCACGGCAGGGTCTTCGCCATGCTCGCCACCGGCTTCGTGCTGATCGGCATGACCTATGGGCCGCTCGGCACCGCGCTGGCGGCCCGCTGGCCGACCGCGGTGCGCTACACCGGCGCCTCCCTGACCTTCAACCTGGCCGGTATCGTCGGCGCCTCGCTGGCGCCCTACGTCGCGACCTGGCTGGCGCAACGCCACGCATCGCCGCCGTCGGCTACTACCTGAGCGCGGCCGCGGTGTTGTCGCTGGTGGCACTGGCGTGGATGGCAAAGCGGCCGCGCAGCGGCTGATCGGGCTATGCCTGCGGGCAGGCCCTGCCGATGCATGCGGGGAACGCCTGCCCTGGATTCCGCTGGCGTGTGCAACCGCCCGTGACCGGCACCGATCTGCGCGTTCCTTCGCGCGGTCCGTGCAGGTCGCGCAGACGCGTTGCTTGCCGGAAAACCACAGGACGGCGCGGCGGCGCAGCCCAGGATCCCGGCGTTTGCCCGGATGGTTGGTGGCAACAGCCGGAAAACAGAAAGCCCGCCTTGCGGCGGGCTTTCCGGATCCCCGCCTTCGCGGGGAGGACTCGTGGCGCCAGGCGCCTCAAGTCACTTGATCTTGCCTTCCTTGTAGATCACGTGCTTGCGGGCAACGGGATCGTACTTCTTGATCTCGATCTTGTTCGGGGTGTTCTTCTTGTTCTTGTCGGTCGTGTAGAAATGACCGGTGCCTTCAGAAGAAATCAGGCGGATCTTGTCGCGCTTGGAAGCCATGGTCGCGTCTCCTGATCAGATGCGTTCGCCGCGCGCACGCAGCTCGGCCAGCACCGAATCGATGCCCTTCTTGTCGATCGTACGCAGGGCGTGGTTGGACACGCGCAGCGACACGTAACGGTTCTCGCTCGCCACCCAGAACCGGTGCTCATGCAGGTTCGGCAGGAAGCGGCGGCGGGTCTTGTTGTTGGCGTGGGACACGTTGTTACCGGTCTGCACGCGCTTACCGGACACCTGGCAGACTCTGGCCATGGGAAACCTCGAAGACGAAAAGGGATACCGCCAGATGGCGGAAAGGCGCGGGATTATGCACGGCCCTGGCCGGAAATGCAACCTGTCCGCACTGATCGCATGACGCACCGTCAGTTACGGATCGGGATTTCGCGGTCAGCTCAACGGGTGCCGCTCAAGGCGTCGGGCCAAAAAAGGCTGACGCCCGGTCAGGTTTCAGGAACAGGGGGGAATCCTTGCAACCGTGGGGGACCGGGCGTCAGTGTTTGGTTGAACACGAAACGGAGCCGACTATAGCCCTGCCCGCTCCAACCCATTGCAAACATTTGTAAACCCAATGCATTCAAACACTTGAGGTGTCACCGTTCGTCGCGATCCCGGCTCCGCGAGGGCGTCCTGCGGGCCTCCCCAGCGGCGCGTGGTGAAGGCGTGGACGGCGTCGGCCGCTCCAGCCTCGGCGCCGGCGTGCCGCGCGTTTCCGTCCGCGGTGCCCGGCCCGGCGTGGCGGGCGTGAAGGTGCGTTCCCGGGGCATGCTCTCCGGCATCACCTGGCCGCGCATCGGCCGCTCCGGTGCCGGCAGGCCACGCCCGCGTCCCGCGTCAGGCAACGCGGAGCCGCCGCTTCGCCACGGCCGTTCGCGGGCGGGCGCCGGTCCGAAGGCGTCGCTGCCGAGGACAGGCAGGCCGCTTCGCCCCCGCTCGCGGTCGCGGGGAACGTAGTTGCGTGAAGGCAGACCACTTTCGTACCCGCGCTGTCCCGATGACGAAGCCGCCGCGCCGCGTGACGGATAGGCGCCGGTCGCACCCATGTTGCCGGCACGATGGCGGATCGGCACCGCGGCACCGCCCGTTCGGCCCATCCGGGACATGCGTTCGGCCGCGTTGCGGGCACTGCCGAAGCGGGCTGGATCATTGCCGGCGTTCGACTGCGTGCCGGCCCGGCGGCCGGCCATGCGGCGGTCCAGATGGTCGGTGCCGCGGTGCGGCTGGTAGCGCCACCAGTCGTAGTAGTGGTCCCAGTAGCTGCCGTAGTACGGCGAATACGGATGCCAGTGCCGCCACGCATACCAGGACGACCAGCCCATGCCCCAGCCGTAGTAGCGCGGGAAGTAGGTGACGCCGTAATGGAAGTGCGGATAGAAGAACGGGTCGTAATAGCTGTAGCGCAGACCCCAGAACAGCGAATCGTAAGGGTCGTACCACCGCACGTCCCGTTCATATCCGTAGTAGTAGTCGCCGCTGCCGCCGTAATACCCGTAGTCACGGTGCTCGACGGTGGTGCAGGCCGCCAGTGCGGCGGCGAACAGGATGATGACGAGCCGGCGCATGCGACACTCCCTCCTCGGGTTGTCGGCCAACCGTAGGCGTGCCGCGTTGAATAGCTACTGAATCGATTGTTGCCTGTCTGGGCCGGTGCTAGCGTGCGCGGCCACTCTCTGGAAACGGCCATGGCCACCCACACCACTTCCGGTCGCTGGCAGCTCGGGCTGAGCCTGGCCCTGCTGACGGCCGGCCTTTGGGCAACGCTGCCCGCGGCGCTCAAGATCGCCCTGGGCAGCCTGGACGCATTGACGCTGACCTGGGTGCGGTTCCTGTTCGCGTTCATCGTGCTCGGCGCGTGGCTGGGCGTGCGCGGACGGTTGGGCGGGCTGCGGCGGCTGCCCGGGCGCCACTGGCTCCTGCTGCTGTTTGCCGCGGCGGCGCTGATGGGCAATTACCTGCTCTACCTGCTCGGCGTGCAGTTCACCACGCCCGGCAATGCCCAGCTGCTGATCCAGGCGGCGCCGCTGCTGATGGCGCTGGGCGGCATCGCCGTATTCGGCGAGCGCTACTCGACCGGCCAATGGCTCGGCATGGTCGCGATCGTGGTCGGGCTGTGCCTGTTCTTCGCCGACCAGCTGGGCGGTGGCGACGGCAACCGGCATTACGTGTTCGGCAGCACGCTTGTCCTGCTGGGCGCGCTGTCGTGGGCACTGTATGCGCTGGCGCAGAAGCAGCTGCTCAACCGCCTGGGATCGGCGACGATCCTGGTGGTGATCTACGCCGCCGCCAGCGTGGTGCTGGCGCCGTTCGCCGACCTCGGTGCCGTGCTGGCGCTGGCCGGCGTGCCGCTGTGGATGGTGCTGTTCGCGGCGGTGAACACGCTGGCTGCCTACGGTGCTTTCGCCGAGGCGCTTGCGCACTGGGAGGCCTCTCGCGTCAGCGCCATTCTCGCGCTGACGCCCCTTCTGGCGATGGCCACGGTTGAGCTCGTCCACCGGTCGCTGCCGCACCTGCTCGGCGGCGAATCCATCCACACGCTGGGCTGGATCGGTGCCGCCATGGTGGTGGCCGGCTCCTGCATGAGCGCACTGCTGAAGCGCCGCGTCAGCACGCCGCTGGCGGCCCCCACCGGCAGCGAAGGCACCGCCGAAACCCCGGTTGCCGAAGCCGGATCCGACCGCCCTGCGAATGTCGGCTGAATGCGGCCGACCTGCTGTGACGTGTTTCCCTTCGTTTCCACGTTTCTAACAAGCAATGCCGGACCGGCGCCGGCCCCGTCCGACGTCCCGGTGGCCTCTGGCGCTAGAATCGCCGTTGCCGAGACGATTAGGCTGGGTCGCCACCGGCAACGAGCCGCCACACGGCGGTACGGATTCGTCTTAACTTTGGGAGTCACCGAACATGAACAAGTTGCTAGTTGCCGGCATCCTCGCCCTTGTCGGCCTGGGCACCACCTCCGCCGCGTACGCACAGCGCGGCAATCACCGCCCGGTCGTCGCCGTGGCCGATTTCCAGAACGACACCGGCGCCGGCTGGTGGCGTGGCGGCGTTGGCCGCGAGCTGGGCAGCATGCTGGCCAATGAGCTGTCCTCGACGGGTGACTTCCGCGTCGTCGAACGCGAGAAGCTGGGCGCCGTGCTGTCCGAGCAGGACCTGGCCGCGTCCGGCCGCGTGCGTTCCGGCACCGGCGCCGCCACCGGCGAGCTGACCGGCGCGCAGTACCTGATCATGGGCACGGTGTCCGCCTATGAGGAAAACACCGCCAGCACCGGTGGCGGCGTCAGCTTCCGCGGCATCTCCTTGGGCGGCAAGCGCAGCGAGGCCTATCTGGCCGTCGACCTGCGTGTCGTCGATGCCAGCACCGGCGAAGTGGCCTTCTCGCGCACTGTCGAGGGCCGCAGCAGCGGCGGCGGCGTCAGCGTCGGCGTGTTCCGCGGCGGCTTTGGTGGCAGCCTGGCCAACGAGCGCAATACGCCGGCCGGCAAGGCCATCCGCGCGGCGCTGGTCGAGATCACCGACTACCTCAGCTGCGCCATGGTGCAGCAGAGCCGCGGCTGCGAAGCCGAGTACCAGGAAAAGGAAAACCGCCGCCGCGACAGCAACCGTCGCGGACTGCGCCTGGACTGACCCGTCCGGACCTCCGATGCACGCAACGACGCCCGCCTTGTGCGGGCGTCGTCATGTCCGGATCACGGATCGGGTGCCGGACGCCCGGCGGATCGCGCGAGGATCAGCCGGCAGGCCGTGGCGGTCGCCGCTGGATGGCGCTCACCGGAATCGTCGCGATCTCGCCTGCGGCACTGCGGCGCGGCTGACCTGCCTGCGGCGCACGCGCCTGTACGTAGATGACCTCGTAGGTGGCTGGCAGCCGGCCGTCCTCGTCACGGCGCAACCCATAGTGTTCCCGCATCGCCTGCCACGCCTGCCGACCGGCCAGTCCGCGCGGACGATCGCTGCGGGCATTGTTGGCGCCGATGGCGCGCAGTTCGCCAACCAGGTCATCCACGGCCGCGTAGCTCAGGGTGAACAGGTCGCGGTCGAGAACCGGATCGCGGAAACCCTGCGCCATCACCAGGTCACCGAGCACGGCGATGCCGGGAAAACTGCTGACCTGCGCCATGCGGCCGGCCGCAGCCCAGGCTTCGCGCAGTTCCAGCAGCGTGTCCGGTCCGAACGTTGCCAGCAGCAGGCGACCACCGGGACGCAGCACGCGACGGAATTCATCCAGGGCCGCGGGAAGGTCGTCCACCCATTGCAGGCACAGGCTGGAAAAAAGCAGGTCGACGCTGCCGTCGGGCAGTGGCAGCGCGCAGGCATCGGCGCAGGCGACCGGCAGCGAACGCCAGAAGCCGCCGGCCTTGCGTGCCCGCCTCAGCATCGGCAGCGCCAGGTCGATGCCGAGCACGGAGCCCCGGCGATAGCGCTGGCGCAGCATCGACAGCGCGCGACCCGGTCCGCAGCCGACATCGACGATGCGCTGCGGCTCCGGTTGCAGCGACAGTGCGGATTCCAGCAGTCGCGATTCCACTTCGTGCTGCAGCACGGCGACCTCGTCGTAGCGGTCGGCGGCGGCGGCGAAGCGCGCGCGCAGCAGGCGGCGGTCGTAACGCGGCATCATGCGGCAGCGCCTCCGCCGTCGTCGTCGGCGGCGCCGGCCAGTTCATCCAGCGCCTGCGCGATCAGGGCCGAATGATGGAGGAAGGGCGCATGCCCGGCGCCGGCGATCACCCGTTCGCGAGCCCGCGGCGCCAGTGCGGCCGCAGCGCGCAGGGCCTCTGCCGGCACCAGGCGGTCGCGGCGACCGCCGATCCACAGGCTGGGCATGTGCAGCATCGGCAGCGCGGCGCGCAGGTCGGTCTGTTCCAGCCATTCCAGACCACGCGCAAGCACCTGCGACGAGGGCTCGCCGTGGTCGAAGGCCTGCGCGCGCAGGTCGCGCAGTTCGTCCTGCGCGTGCGCGCTGCCCACCACTTCCAGCGCAAGGAAGCGCTCGACCGTGCCGCGCCAGTCTTGCGCCAGGTCCTGGGCGAAGAGCTTGAAGACCGCGGCATCGACGGCGTGCGGCCAGTCATCGGCCACGACGAAGCGCGGCGAGCCGGCGAGCACCGCCAGTGCCGGCACCCGGTCCGGCGCCGAAATGGCCGCCTGCTGCGCGACCAGTGCGCCCAGCGACCAGCCCAGCCAGACCGCGCGCGGCAGGCGCGCCAGCAGCCCGGCGGCCAGGTCGGCGGGTGTCTCCGGCATTGCGATCTGGCGGCTGCGTCCATGGCCCGGCAGGTCGACGATATGCACCGTCCAGCGTGATTCCAGCTGTTCGCGCAGCGGCCGGAAGATGCCGCCATGCATGCCCCAGCCATGCAGCAGGACGAGGTCCGGGCCGGTGCCCGTGGTTTCGATGAACACGTCGGAATCGAGCAGTTGAGGGATACAGGCGACGCCGGAAGCGGCGTCAGGGACCGCCATTGTCCCGCATCGCCTTCGCAAGTGCGCGCAACAGCTTGTCGACGTCCCCGAAGTCGTGGGCGGCGGTCAGGGTGATGCGCAGGCGTGCGCGGCCGGCCGGCACCGTCGGCGGCCGGATCGCAACGACCAGGAAACCGTCGCGCTCCAGCGCCGTGGACACGGCCACCGTGCGTTCGGCGCCGCCGAGCAACAGCGGCTGGATCGGGGTCCGCGACGGCAGCAGCGGCAGGTCCATGGCCTGCGCGCCGTTGCGGAAATGTTCGACCAGCGCGGCCAGCCGCTCGCGGCGCCACTGTTCGCGGCGCGCGATCGACACCGCCGCCAGCGCCGCCGCCGCCAGCGCCGGCGGCGGCGCGGTGCTGTACACATGGCTGCGCGCGAACTGCGCCAGCGCAGTGATGAAATCGCCATCGCCAGCGACGAAGGCACCTGCTGTTCCGAGCGCCTTGCCCAGCGTCGCCATCAGCACCGGCACCTGGGAGGCATCCAGTCCCGCTTCGACGACGCTGCCGGCGCCTTCCGCCCCGAGCACGCCAAGGCCGTGGGCGTCATCGACCATCAGGGTCGCCTCCATTTCAGCGGCACAGGAAGCCAGTCCGGCGAGCGGGGCGATGTCACCATCCATGCTGAAGACGCCATCGCTCACCAGCATCGCGCCGCCGTCCTCGCACAGCGCCAGCTGCCGGCGCGCCGCCTCGACGTCGGCGTGTGGATAGCGGCGCAGGGCGCAGCCGGCCAGACGGGCGCCGTCGATCAGGCTGGCGTGGTTGAGGCGGTCCTGCACGCAGCAGTCACCGGCGGCGAGCAGCGCCTGCATGACGCCGACATTGGCGGCGTAGCCGGTGCTGAACAGAAGCGCACGGTCGCGGCCGGTCCAGTCGGCCAGCGCTTCTTCGAGTTCGGCATGCGGACGGCGATGCCCGCAGACCAGCGAGGCCGCGGTCGCACCGACACCGTGTTCTCCGGCAGCCTGTTTCAGGGCCGCCACGAGCGCCGGATGGCCGGCCAGGCCGAGGTAGTCGTTGGAAGAAAAGTTGAGCAGCCGACGCCCGTCGACGATGACATGCGTCGGGTCGCCGTTGGCGATGGTGCGCAAGCGGCGGCCCAGTCCGTCGCGCGCGCGTGATTCGGCGGCGGCAACCAGTCGCGCGATGACATCGACGCCGCTCATGCCCGGGGGTTTCCGTCCGGGTGCTGGCTTGCCTCACCGGCGACCGTGGTCTCGAACTGTTGCGGCGTGCAGCCGACAAGGCGGCGAAAATCGCGGATGAAATGCGCCTGGTCGTAGTAGCCCAGCTGCAGCGCCAGTTCCGGCCACGCGACGCCGCGACCCGCACGCAGGCGCTCGATCGCTTCGTGCAGCCGGTAGCGGTTGATCACCCACTTCGGACCGACGCCGACGTACTGCTGGAACAGCCGCTGCAGTCTGCGCAGGGTCATGCCACGGCGTTGCTGCACCTGCGCCACGGCGACGAGGCCCACATCTGCAGCGATGTCGCCGACGATGGCGCCGGCGAGCAGGCTGTCGGCAGCCGGCGCGGGCAGATCCTCCGCCAGCATCGTCACCGCATGCGCGATGCACGCCTCGCCATCGGGTGCTGGCATCACTGCGGCTTCGAAGCGGCGGCCGCCCTCTCCGAACACGTCGCCGATGCCGATCCGGCGATCACGCAGCGTCGCTACCGGGGCGCGCAGGAACGACTGGAAGCCGCCCGGCCGGAATTTGATCCCGAAGACGTGGCCGCGATCCGCCAGCAGGGTTTCGAAGCGGCGTGTCGCGATCCCGTGTATCGCGCCACTCTCATGGCCCACGACCAGGTGCACGTTCGGATGCGGCAGCGTGCCGGCGCGGAAGGGCGGCAGGCCACGGCGGTCCCAACGCACGCTCCAGAAATGCTGAACCCGGTCGGCAAGGTGCGGCGGTGGCGGCAGGCGCCGGTGCGCATGCACGCCGTCAACCGGCGCCGGCGACAGCAGCCCGCTGGCCGGGCCGGGATCGGGTCCCGGTGCGGCTGTCGCGTTTTTCCTAGCCGGAGCGGCCATCGCCTGCTGTCATGAAGTCCCTGCAGGCGACATGATAGAGACATGGCCCCGACCTTTTCGCTGCGGGCGCTCGTACCGGTGCTGGTGTCTGGGTGCGCCGCTTCCGCCGCTTCCGCCGCTTCCGCCGCTTCCGCCGCTTCCGCCGCTTCCGCCGAGGATCCCACCATGACTCACCGCGTACACGGACCTTTCGAGGTCAATCTGGCACCGCAGCCGGTCGAAGACAGCGACGAGGCGGAAGTCCTCGGCCGCATGCGTTTCGACAAGCGCTTCCATGGCGCCCTGGAGGCCACCGGCCTGGGGGTGATGCTGTTCAACCGTTCGCCCGTCGAGGGGTCCGGCGCCTACGTGGCGATCGAAAGGGTATCCGGCACGCTGGCCGGCCGCAGGGGAAGTTTCGCCTTCCAGCACAACTGCCACATGGATGGCGGCGCGCAGCGGCAGTCGATCACCGTGATCCCGGGATCGGGCACCGGTGAACTGGCGGGCCTGAGCGGCACGCTTCGCATCCGCATCGAGGAAGGCGGCGCGCATTTCTACGACTTCGAATACAGCCTGCCGGACCATTGAACCGGCTGGTACGACTGGCGTTGCCTGCGCCAGAATCGCTTCACGGGATGGGAGAATCGCCATGGTCAGCCAGTATCGCGGTGTCTTGGTTGCGGTGTGCTCGTTGGCTTTCACCGCTGCGCCCGTGCCGGTGGTCGCGGAGGCCCCGGCTGCCGCGCCTGCCGCCCAGGCCGCCAGCGGCATGCCCGAAGGCATGAAGCAGTACTGGTTCGTGATGCTGAGCAAGGGCCCGCGCCGCGGTGAAGCGATCACGCCGGAGCGCGCCGCCGGGCTGCAGGCCGGACACATGGCGCACATGGCGGCGGAACACGAGGCCGGACGCCTGGTGATGGCCGGGCCTTTCGGCGATGACGGCGACTGGCGCGGCATCCAGATCTACGATGCCGGCTCGCGCGAGGAAGTCGAGGCGATCTGCGCCCGCGATCCCGCCGTCGAGGCCGGCCGACTGGCCTGCGAAGTCCGGCCCTGGTGGGGCCAGGTCGGCACCACGCTCAAATAGCCGCGTGGTGCCTTGCCGTGGCACGCCGGAACACCCGGCCGCGCCCGGGGTTTTATGCCGCCTCGGTAATGTCGGCGTGGACCGTCGTCGACAGTGAACCGCTGGCGGCGGGCATGGCACGGATACCCAGTCGTGCAAACAGCTGTTCGTCCGCCTCGGTGTCGGGGTTGCCGGTGGTCAGCAGCTTCTCGCCGTGGAAGATCGAATTGGCGCCGGCGAAGAAGCACAAGGCCTGCAGTTCATCGCTCATGGATTCGCGACCGGCAGACAGGCGCACCATCGAGCGCGGCATCATGATGCGCGCGACCGCGATCGTGCGCACGAACTCCAGCGCGTCGAGCTCGGCTTCCTCGGCCATCGGCGTACCGGCCACCCGCACGAGGCGGTTGATCGGCACCGAGTCCGGGTGCGCCGGCAGCGTCGCCAGTGAATGCAGCAGTCCGGCGCGGTCCATGCGCGATTCGCCCATGCCGACGATGCCGCCGCAGCAGGTCTTCATGCCGGCATCGCGTACGTGCGCCAGCGTTTGCAGGCGATCGTCATACGTGCGCGTGGTGATGACTTCGCCGTAGTACTCCGGCGAGGTGTCGAGGTTGTGGTTGTAGTAGTCCAGTCCCGCCGCCTTCAGTGCCTCAGCCTGGGCGGCGGTGAGCATTCCCAGCGTCGCGCAGGTTTCCAGTCCCAGCGCCTTCACCGCGCCGACCATTTCCGCCACCGCGGGCAGGTCCTTGTCGCGCGGGGTGCGCCAGGCCGCGCCCATGCAGAAGCGCGTCGCGCCACTGTCGCGCGCCACCTTCGCCTTTTCCACGACCTGCTCCAGCGGCATCAGGCGCTCGGCCTTCAGTCCGGTGCGATAACGCGCGCTCTGCGGGCAGTAGCCGCAATCTTCCGGACAGGCGCCGGTCTTGATCGACAGCAGCGTGCTGACCTGGACCTGCCCGGGGTCGAAGTTTTCCCGATGGACCGCGTGGGCGCGGAACAGCAGTTCATGGAAGGGTAGATCGAACAGCGCAAGCGCCTGCTCGCGCGTCCAGTTGTAGCGCGGTTGGAAATCGGACATGGGAAGTGTTGGCGATAGACTGGGCGGCAGTGTGAAAACGCCTGACCTCCAAGTCAACCGCAAACCCGCGTGGCGACGACTGCTGCACAGGAGCACGTCGTGGCTGCTGCCGGCGCGCTGCGTGATCTGCGGCGCCGGCGATGTCGATGCGGCATCGCTGTGCGTGGGCTGTCGCGCCGATCTTGTCGCCAATGCGCCGTCCTGTCCGCGGTGCGCCGAGCCGCTGGTGCAGTCGGAACCGCTGTGCGGACGCTGCCTTCGCCATACGCCACCGTTTGCAGGAAGCTTCGCCCCGCTGCGCTACGCGTGGCCACTGGACGGCCTGGTGACGCGCTTCAAGTTCCATGGCGACCTCGCCGCGGGGCGCAGCCTCGCCCGCCTGTTCGTCGAGCACGCCCGAGAGGAATGCGACAGCATTCCTGCGCTGCTCGTGCCCGTACCCCTGCACCGCCAACGGCTGCGCCAGCGCGGCTATGACCAGGCGCTGGAACTGGCGCGCGACATCCATGCCGGGCTGGATGGCGTGCGCCTGGTTCCGGACCTGCTGGAGCGTACGCGCGCAACCGATGCGCAGACCCGCCTCGATGCCGCCGGCCGGCGGCGCAACGTGCGCGCGGCGTTCGCGGTGAATGCGCGTGCGTTGCGCAGGCTCGGCGACGAGCGGCCAGCGCTGGCGCTGCTCGATGACGTGATGACCACGGGCGCGACGCTGGCCGAGTGCGCACGCGTCCTGGCCCGGGCCGGGTTCACCCAGGTGCGGGCCTGGGCGATCGCGCGCGCGCCAGCCCACGACTGACCTCGCGCACCGATGGCCACTGGGCGGCGCCTTGCGGCGCGACGTGCCGCCGCCGGCTCAGGCCTTGCGCACGAATTCCGACTTCAGCTGCATCGCGCCGATGCCTTCGATGCGGCAGTCGATGTCATGGTCGCCATCGACAAGGCGGATGTTGCGCACCTTGGTGCCGACCTTCACGACCAGGGATGAACCCTTGATCTTGAGGTCCTTGATGACCGTTACGCTGTCGCCGTCCTCCAGGACATTGCCATTGGCGTCCTTGACGACGCGCTCGTCGCTGGCCGCTTCGCCGGCGTCGCTGGCGGTCCACTCGTGCGCGCACTCGGGGCACACGAACATCAGTCCGTCCTCATAGGTGAAGGCGGACTGGCACTGCGGACACGGTGGAAGACGGGTCATGGTGGCAACGTAGCAAGGCAGGAAGGGGGCGGTGCCGACGCACTTGTCGGCAGCAGGACGTGCATTGTAACCGCCGCAGCCGAGTGGCGCGCCGCGCTGGCGTTTCCGGTTGGTGTTTCCAATCCCTGTCTTCAGCCCGTTTCACGCCCGGGTCCGATCGGCGCCGTCACTGCCGGCAGCACGCGCCACCGCCGGTCACCTCCCTGAGGGTGGGGTTGCGGCCGTTGCCGATACGGCACTGCAGCGCCGCCGCGCGACCCTGCATCCGGCTGCCGCCGATGACCTCGTTGTTGATGGCCTCGAGGTTGAAATGCCATGTGCCGATGCCCGCCGTCTTGCGCCCGTCGCGCGCCTGGTCGGGCCTGTTCGCCTGCGCGATGCGGTGCGGTTCCGGGCGCCCGCACGGGGCGGACAACGCGGTCGAGGATGATCGCCATTGCGGTCTTCAACACGAATCGGCCGTCGCTGCCGTCTCCAACCCTTGCCCGCCTGCAATGTCCTGTTCTCGCCGCGGCGTCATCGTCCACGACAGTCGCGTCCGCCGTGCCGGCAGGATGGATGTCTTTGCCGCCTCGACGCCAGCCGCGCACTCGCCGGGCTAGCGAATCCGGCCATTGCCGACAGCGGCCCGAACAATCGTCGCTTTCCGTCGACGCCCGCGACTATGCGGCCGTGGCACAGGCGGGTCTGCGTGTCAGGACCGCTGTCCGTGTTGCCGTCGCGACTCCAAGGAGGCTCAGCGCTTCGCTGGCGGCCCGCTCGCCGGTTTCGCAGGCACCTTCGATGAAGCCCTGATTGGCGAGCGCACAATGTTCGCCGGCGAACAGCAGTCCGCCGACGCGCTCGCCCGCCGCACCGCGCAGGGTCGTCCATTGCCCGGGCGCGTAGCAGGCGTAGGAGCCCATCACCCAGGGCTGGCTGGGCCAATGGAAGCGCACTTCGCGCGCACCTTCGCGCGCTGCGGCGACGCCGGGATAGATGTGTTCGAGATCCAGCACGGCGAGATCGGCCTGGATTTTCGGGGGTCCGCTGCCGATCTCGCGCGCATGCTGGCCGCCGGTGAAGTTGGTGAGGATGCCCGACTGCCCCGGTTGCGCCCGGCTGGTATCCCAGGTGCTCTGGCAGCGCAGGTCGGTGAACAGGCTGCCGGTGCTGCCGTGGTCGCGCCAGACGCGGCGGTTGAAGCCGATCATCAGCTTGGCGTTGTGGCCATAGCCGAGCTCGTCGATGGCGCGACGCTTTTCCGCCGGCAACGCCACCTCCATGCGCACGCGGCGCAGCGTCGTGAACGGCAGCGCCAGCACGACGATGTCCGCCTGGACTTCATGACTGCCACCGTCGCGGCGGAAGCTGAGCGTGTAGCCGCCCGAACGGCTTTCTGCGACCGCTTCCAGCACCGTTGCCGTTTCGATGACGTCATCGAGTTCCTGTGCGAGTGCGCTGACGATCAGGTCGTTGCCACCACGCACATGGAAGCGCTCGTCACTCTCGCCGAAGATGCTGAAATGCGTGTCGACGCTGATGAAGTCGATCAGGTTCAAGGCCGACTGCAGTTCCGGTTCGGCACCCATCTCGGTGGTATAGGCGACGTCGACCAGGCGGCGCAACCAGCCGTCGACGCCGGCGTTGTCGAGCCACTGCGCCATGGTCATGCGGTCCAGGTCGTGCAGGCCATGGGGCGCGCGCCAGGTGACGTCGTCATCCGGCAGGCGCGCCTGGTCGCGCTGCAAGGCCTCGGCCAGCGGCGCCAGCGCTTCGACCAGTTCGTGCTCGCCGCGGACCTGTCCGCCGAAGTACCAGGTCTCCGGCACCAGGCCCTCGCCATCCGCCAGCAGGTCATCCAGTTCCAGTCCGAATTCCCGGCACAGCGCCTGTATGCGCACATGCGAGGTGTCGATGAGTTCGCCGCCCAGCTCGACCACCTGGCCCTCCGGAAAGTGGCCGCGAAGGCTGTAGACGCGGCCGCCGACGCGGGTATTCGCCTCGTACACGCGGACCCGTACGCCTGCCTGGCGCAGCCGCCATGCAGCAGTGAGTCCGGCAACGCCGGCGCCGACGATCACGACCTCGCGATCGTTCGCTATCGGCACCGTTTGCTTCGGCAGGGCGCCACAGGCAGCCAGTGCGAGACCGCCGAGTCCGGCACCGGCCTGGCGCAGGAATTGCCGGCGACCGTTGCGCCGCTCGACCGTGGCGTCGATGAACTCGTCCAGCGGAAGTCCGCTGCGTCCGGCCGCCATCGACGTCGCGATGGCCCGGCGCAACAGCGCGAAAACCGGTGTCCTGCTGCCGGCCATGTTCGTCTCCCCATCCTCACGGTGCGCCCATCATGGCGCAACCGTATGCGGAAACAAGCAGGCGTCCGGAAAGCGCTATTCCGGACGGAAATGCCAGACCAGCTCGGGCGCACCCGGCAGCAGGTAGTGGTCGAGCAGCAGGAAGGCGAACAGCGCCATCAGGTAGACGATGGAGTAGCCGAAGGTCTGCATGGCGAACTGTTCGTTCGGCGGATCGAGCAGGCGCACCGCGTAGTAGAGGAAGCCGGCGCCGAGCACCAGCGCACCGCCGAGGTAGAACAGGCCGCTCATCCCGGTCAGCCACGGCAGCACGGTGACGATCACCAGCAGCACGGTGTAGAACAGCACGTGCCAGCGCGTGAAGGTTTCGCCGTAGATCACCGGCAGCATCGGAATGTCGGCGCGTGCGTAGTCCTCGCGCCGGTACAGTGCCAGGGCCCAGAAATGCGGCGGCGTCCAGACGAAGACGATCAGGAACAGCAGCAGCGCATGCGCGTGCACTTCGCCGGTCACGGCGACCCAGCCCAGCACCGGCGGCGCGGCGCCGGCGGCGCCGCCGATGACGATGTTCTGCGGTGTCGCCCGCTTCAGGTAGGCGGTGTAGATAACGGCGTAGCCGATCAGCGAGGCGAAAGTCAGCACCGCCGTCAGCAGGTTGACCAGGAACACCAGCACCAGCATGGCGATGACGCCTAGGGTGATCGCGAAGGTCAGCACCTGGCGGGTACCGAGGTGGCCACTGGGCAGCGGACGGTGCAGCGTGCGCGCCATCACCGCATCGATGCGGCGGTCCAGCAGGTGGTTGATCGCAGCAGCCGAACCGGCCGCCAGGCCGATGCCGATGGTGCCCCACACCACAGGCTGCCAGGGCGGCAGGCCGGGCACCGCGAGCAGCATGCCGACCACGGCGGTGAACACCAGCAGCGCGACGACCTTGGGCTTGGTCAGTTCGAGATACTGCGCGAAGATCAAAGCGGGCTGGGAGGCGGTCAAGATGCGTGCGCAGGCGGTCGGAAGGCAGCGGGCATTGTACCCGCCCGCGCCGGCGCGCTCAGCGGCAACGACACGGCATCAGGGCTGAAAGCCGTTCGCGAACAACCAGTCGGCCGGGCAGCGCCAGGCCAGCGGTCCCGCGCACGGATCGGCGACCGATACCGACGCCAGCGGGAACTCCACGCCGTCGCCGATGCCGTCGCCGTCGGTATCGAACAGCGTCGGGCTGGTGCCGATCAGGCGTTCGAAGCCATCGACCAGACCGTCGCCATCGCTGTCGATGTTCGGATAGGCGTAGCCGATGTGCTGCGGGTAGCCGGCGGGAAGCGTTGCCGTGTAGCCCATCGATTCGTAGCCCGGGCGCTGGCCCTCCAGAAAGAGGGCGCAGTCGTCGTCCGCCGTCTTGCACTTGCGCCACAGCTTTTGCGCGCCTTCCGGAATGCAGGCCGGCTCCGGTGTGCAGCGCTGGTAGACGTAGACATTGAGGCCGCGATAACTATAGCCGGCTGCGTGCAGCGCTTCGACCTCGGCGTGCCCCGTAGCCAGCAGGTAGTCGCGGTTGTGCACGTTGCAGCTCGGCGATCCCGGGTTGCAGCCCACCGGAAAATGGCGGCTACGATCGAACAGGTACAGCGGCACCAGGTCAGGATGGCTGGCACGGGTCTTGTATTCGGTGGTCATCACGAAGATGTCCGCGCGCGGGATATCGCCGGGTCCGAGCAATGGGTCGGGCGGAAACGACGGATAGCCCGTAACGATCGCGCCGCTCGGGCTGGAATTGGCCGCCTGGTTGAGTAGCAGCGCGACGGCCGTCTGCGGCGAGGTGGTATAGGCGTAGTCCTTCGATCCAGGGCCGTACATGGCGAACAGCGGCGTGGCGCGATTGCGCACCGTCACGCCAGCTGTCTTGCCGAGCATGCGCTTGACCGCCGCCTCGGCATCCGGACGCCCATAGCCCAGGTGCTGTCCCCACGGCAGGCTGGCTTGCGCCTCCACGGTGGTGTTGGCGAGCACGTTGCGCACGCCCTGCACCAGCACTTGTTCCGGGTTGCCTACGAGCACCAGCGGATTCACCGAACGCAGGATGCCGAACAGCCCCGAGACCTGCGGCGCCGACATGGAGGTGCCGGTGCAATGGCCGTAGCCGTCGTTGCCGGGGCCAGGCCCGAAGCTATCGCCGCACAGGTACTGGGTGTTCCAGTTGAAGCCGGGGTAGGTCAGGCCATGCACCTTGCGCGCCGAGGCCACCACTTCCTGCTTGGGGTTCCACGCAAAGTACGAGTAGTTGGACCCGCATTCGGTGTCGAATTGAGGATTGGGACAGTTCGGATGGTCGTCCCACAGCTGCAGGCCCTCCTGGAAGCCGCCGGCGGCGACCACGCGCGGATCGCGTGCCGGAAAGTTCAGCCAATTGCGGTCGTTGCCGGACGCAGCGACCGTCACAACATCCCGAGTGGTGATGTAGTCCAACGCCACACACAGCGGCTCCTTGTCCTGCAGGACGGCACAAGGATCGGGGTCTTGCCAGTCTCCGCCGAAGCTCTGGTTGACGATCTCGATGCCGTAGTCGGTTGAGTGAGTGATGGCGGCAACAGTTGCATGGTAGTTTGTAGCAGGGAATATTCCGTGAGGGTCGACACAGAGGGCGTAGACCACGCGCCACATGCCGATTCCGCAATGCTTTCAGGTGCCGGCAAAACCGCTGTCGTCGTAGGCATTGGCCTCGGCGAGGCCGGCCACATGAGTGCCATGACCAACAGAGTCGATGGATGCGAATCCATTCGGATCACGCGGGCATTGGGGTGCTCCGTGCACGAACTCCGGTTGCCGCTCATCGACATTGGTGTCCACATCCTGACCACCCTGACCTGGCGGTCCGACCCAGCGGCCCACATCCAGCGAATACACCGGCAGAAAATTGCCCCGCGTGAAGCTGCCGCCAGGCGTGAACGCGCGCAGTTCCGGATGCTGGGTCGCCAGGCCGGAATCGACCAAGCCGATCAGGCCGTGACCACCTGCCCAACGCCATGCCGCCGGAATGTTGAGCGCCTGCCACCCGTACTGCTGCGTACCAGCGTCCGCCATGCCCAGGCTGGTCTCGACCGTGAAATGGGTCAGGCTCGCCCCCGAGAAGGACAACGGCTGCGGCGCTCCAACGGCGTCGATGCCGGGCTCTTCCTCCAGTGTCGCCATCACGTCATCCAGGTTGGTATGGTCCGGGTACACGATCACCACATAGCGTTCGAGCTTGGCTCTCGGTGTGTCCGGATGAAGCAGCAACCGTGCCTTGAAGTCGCCTTCGGCCCGCAAGGGCAGCAGATAGGTGACCAGCAGGGGTTGTCCATGACTCAGGTCGGGCTTGGATAAAGGCACATCGTCCCGCCACGCTTCGACGACCTGGGCGGGGTCGATATCCGAGCTCAACAGAACATGCAGTCTGTTCGAGGACTCGGATTGCGCCAACGCGGGAGAATCGCCTCCGATGCTCAACGCCGCGAACAGAATGACGGGCGCTCCGCTTCGGATCAACCAGCGCCGTGCTGCCAGAATCATGACTCCGGCGATCAGGAGCCACAGCCAATACCCGTCCGACGAGGGAACCGGCTGGGGTACGACTGGAGCCCCCGTGACGCTGAAGTCAATGGTCCCGAATGTTTCCGTGATTATATTAGGAGAGAATGATCTATATCTAAGTTGTGCTATTAAGGTATAGTTTCCAGGCGGATAGTTGCCCAGAGGGTAGCTGTGATGCCAGGGTGTAGCCAAGCAGAACGTGAGATTGTTCCAGCGCACTCCATCCACAATGAAAGTTATGGTTGAGCCTTCCAGCGAAATATCGGTATCGTCGGGACCGTCAATGATGCCTACGCAAGGTCCGGTACGGAACCGCACGAAAATGGGCTCACCGGCAACCGGCGCTTGCGGTTCGAGAGAGGGCGGCCCGATATGGAGGACCGGTGGATCGCCGGCCATTGCCAGACGGGCGGCGCAAAACAGCAAGGCAATCAAGGCAGCGCGCAACGGGCTCATGATCGATCTCCGGCTGCTTGAGACGGGCCACCGTACCCGCAAAGGTATCGGATGTCCACTTGGCAACGACCAAGCCCTATCGCCCGTATCGATTCGCCGGAACCATTGAAATCGGTCTCTCGATGCTCAACCATCGCCTGCGATGTCGCGCTGTCAATACGACGATGCCTGTCGTAAGCAGCCATAGCCAGTAGCCATTCGACGTGGGAACGGGCCGAGGGGGAATAGCCGGGCTTCCGGTTACATCGAAGTCCACCGTTCCGAATGTCTTTACGATGAGCTGACCGAAAAAATTCTGGTAACGCAATTGCGCGACCAGCGTGTAGCTGCCAGGTGGAAAGGCGTTGATCAGGAAGACCCTGGTGGTGAAATTGGCTATACAGAGGATCGGATCGCTCCAACGTATCCCGTCGACGACAAAGGTGACTGTCGAACCACCCAGCGTGATGTCCGTATCGTCCGGGCCATCGAAAATGGCCACACAGGGCCCGGTCTTGAAGCGTATGAAGATGGGCTCCCCTGCCACGGGCGCTAGCGGGTTGATCGACGGCGGGCCGATGTAGATGGTGGGGAGATCGTCTGCCGAGGCCTAGCAGCCTGTTGCTTTTCTCCCGCGCCAGCGCTTGCTTTGCCGCCTTCGATTTGCGATACCGCACTCAGGTATAGCGAGGGCGTGCGATGCGTGGTGCAGATGTCACCCAGGAGTCGTTGTTCACCGTGGCCAAGCTTGCCGACTTTGTGCCGGCGAGCCATCCGCTCCGATCCATTCGAGCGTTGGCCGACGAGGCGCTTGGGCGCATGAGCGGCCTGTTTTCCACGCTGTATGCGGACACCGGCCGCGCTTCCATCGCGCCGGAGAAGCTGATGCGGGCGCAGTTGCTGCAGCTGTTCTACTCGATCCGCAGCGAGCGGATGCTGATGGAGCAGCTCC
>NZ_SMAF01000015.1 GCF_004343305.1 Pseudofulvimonas gallinarii
AGGCCACGACGCATCAGGCTGCGCAGGAACGCGGTCCAGAACGGCTCGGCCTCCGACGCACCCACCCCCATTCCCAGCACTTCACGGCGGCCATCCGCGTTGACTCCCACAGCGATTATCACGGCCACCGACACGATCCGGCCGGCTTCCCGCACCTTCACGTAGGTCGCGTCGATCCACAGATACGGCCAGTCACGCTCGATCGCGACGTCGACTCGCTGCTGCCGCTGCGACAACACTGATCGATTCGCCGCAACAAGGTGTCACCGCCGGTCGCTTAGCGTTGTCTCACCGGTCAGGCAAATCAATTGTTACAAACGGCAACGCCCCGGACATTGCCGGGGCGTTTCGTTTTCAGCACTGCGGAATGTCACGCTGCGGGCCGGCACGTTTCGTGACGGCGATGTGGCGGCTGGCTTTGGTGCCAACCGCCTGGCGAGGCGATTGCGGCAGGTTGCGTAGGTCAGGCCCCAAGGCGCTTGGCGATGGCCGCGCCGAGGTCGGCCGGCGAACGCACCGTCGTGACACCGGCCTTCTCCAGCGCCGCGAACTTGCCTTCGGCCGTGCCCTGGCCGCCGGAAGCGATGGCGCCGGCGTGGCCCATGCGCTTGCCCGGAGGGGCACTGGCGCCGGCGATGAAACCGACGACCGGCTTGGTGACGTTGTCGGCGATGAACTCGGCGGCTTCCTCTTCGGCGCTGCCTCCGATCTCGCCGACCATGATGATGCCCTCGGTCTGCGGATCGTCCTGGAACAGCGTCAGCGCATCGACGAAGTTCATGCCCTGGATCGGATCGCCACCGATGCCGATGCAGGTGCTCTGGCCAAGGCCGACCTGCGTGGTCTGGAAGACGGCTTCATAGGTCAGCGTGCCGGAGCGGCTGACGATGCCGATCTTGCCCGGCTTGTGGATGTGGCCCGGCATGATGCCGATCTTGCACTCGCCCGGCGTGATGATGCCCGGGCAGTTCGGACCGATCAGCCAGGTGTCCTCGTAGTTCTTCTTGAGGACGTTGTGCACGCGAAGCATGTCCAGCACCGGGATACCTTCGGTAATGCAGACGATGACGCGGATGCCGGCGGACGCGGCTTCCAGGATGGCGTCGGCGGCGAACGGCGGCGGCACGTAGATGACGCTGGCGTCAGCGCCGGTTTCCTCGACGGCCTCGGCGACCGTGTTGAACACCGGCAGGCCGATGTGCTCGCTGCCACCCTTGCCGGGCGTCACGCCACCGACCAGCCTGGTGCCGTAGTCGAGGGCCTGCTGCGAATGGAAAGTACCCTGCGAGCCGGTGAAGCCCTGGCAGATGACCTTGGTGTTCTTGTTGACCAGAACGGACATGGGTGTTCGGCTCCTCAGGCAGCGGCGGCGACGGCTTTCTTGGCCGCGTCGTTGAGATCGGTGGCGGTCTGGATGGCCAGACCGGAATCGGCCAGCAGCTTGCGGCCCTGCTCGACGTTGGTGCCTTCCAGGCGGGCGATCACCGGGATGGTGCAGCCCACTTCCTTGACCGCGTTGATGATGCCCTCGGCGATCAGGTCATTGCGGACAATGCCGCCGAAGATGTTGACGAGGATCGCCTTCACCCTGGGATTGGCGAGGATGATCTTGAAGGCTTCCTTGACGCGTTCGGCATTGGTGCCACCGCCGACGTCGAGGAAGTTGGCGGGCTCGCCGCCGTTGAGCTTGATGACGTCCATGGTCGCCATCGCCAGGCCGGCGCCATTCACCATGCAGGCGATGTTGCCGTCCATGGTGACGTAGTTGAGGTGGTACTTGGCGGCCTCGACCTCGGTGGCGTCTTCCTGCGACTCGTCGCGCATGGCGACCAGTTCCGGATGGCGGAAATCGGCGTTGTCGTCGGAATTGACCTTGCCGTCGAGCGCGTACAGGTCACCGCCCTTGACGATCGCCAGCGGGTTCAGTTCCACCAGCGACAGGTCCTTGGCCATGAACAGGTTGTAGATGCCTGTCATGATCTTCGTGAGCTGGTTGACCTGCTTGGCGGTCAGGCCCATCGCGAAACCGATCTCGCGGCAGCGGTACGGCTGCAGGCCTTCGATGTAGTCCACCTCGACGGTGTGGATGGCCTCCGGGTTCTCTTCCGCCACCTTCTCGATCTCGACACCGCCTTCGGCGGAGACGATGAAGCTGACCGTCTTGCTGGAACGGTCGACCAGGGCACTCAGGTACAGCTCCTTGACGATGTCGGTGGCCTCGGCGACCAGCACCAGGTTCACCGGCAGCGCGCGGCCACCGCTCTGGTAGGTCTCCATGCTCGTGCCGAGCATGCCGGCAGCGGCCGCCTTCACTTCGTCCAGGCTCTTGCAGTACTTGACGCCGCCCGCCTTGCCACGACCACCGGCATGGATCTGCGCCTTCACCATCCAGGCGTCGCCACCCAGGGCCTGGGCCTTCTCGACCGCCTCTTCAGGGGTGGCTGCCGGCTGTCCGGCGGGAACGGGTATGCCGAATTCGGCAAACAACTGCTTGGCCTGGTACTCGTGGAAGTTCATCGATGGGGTTCCTGGGTACGTGCGAACACGGGCGGCTGCCGCCTGCACGCGAAACCGAATGCGTGCACTGGCGGGCCGGAGGAACCGCTATTGTCGGTCCGATGGTGCGCAGCGTCAAAAGCCGCTTGCGGTTGACGCGGCAACGCGAGTGTTCTACGGGGCCGGCGCCGGCACCGGTGGGCCCGGGTCCGGCCGGCCGAGGCCGCGATCGGGCCGGGCATGACTGGACGACGCTGCGGACGATCACCACGTTCTGGCTACACTATGCGGCGTCCAGAAGGGATTAGCCGATGGCCCAGCTCGCGTCGCACAGGAGCCTGCATGTCCTGCTGGTCGCAGTGTTCGCCCTCGTCGCCGCGGCAAGGGTGGCCGCCTCGGATGTGCTCACCCTCGGCCGGATCTCCGACGATCCACGCAACCATTACGCACAGCTCAAGCCCCTGCTCGACTACGTCGTCCCGCGCATGCGCGACGTCGGTATCCGCCAGGGCCGCATCCTGATGGCCCGCGACGCACGCCAGATGGCCAATTACCTGCGCCGGGGCAGCGTCGACTGGGTGACGGAGACGCCGGCCATGGCCGTCGAGCTGCGCAACCTCACTGGCGCGCAGGCCATGCTGCTGACCGAGCGCAGCGGCGTCAGCGCCTACCGGAGTTTCTTCTTCGTCCGGCGCGACAGCGGCATCCATTCGCTGGAGGGGCTGTCCGGACGCAGCATCGCCTTCGAACATGTGGCATCCACCAGCGCCTATCTCGTTCCCGTCATCGAACTTTTGCAGAACGGTCTTCGCCTGGAGCCGTTGACCGCGATCGGCGACGCTCCGCAGGGCCAGGCGGTCGGCTACCTGTTCTCGCGCTCGGAAGCGAACACCGCGATCTGGGTGGCGAAAGGCCTGGTCAGCGCCGGCGTCATCAGCAGCCTGGGCTGGGACAACCCGCGCACGCTGCCAGAAAGCGTGAAGAGCGAGCTGCAGGTCATCCACGAAACCCGGGCGATGCCGCGCGGCCTGGAGCTGGTCCGCGCCGACCTCGACCGACGCGTCCGTGAACGGCTGCGGCAGCTGCTGCTGGCGGCCGCCGACGATCCCGACGCCGCCGATGCAATGCGCGAGTTCTTCGGCGCCACCCGTTTCCTGCCACTGGACGACGTCCACGAACTGCAGCTGGAACGCCTGCGCGACGGTCTCGTGCGGGTGCACCGGGAGGTGGAATGATCGCCGGCAAGGGACTGCGCCGCCGCGTCCTGGTCGCCAGCACCGCGATCACGCTGGTGATCCTCGGCGCCCTGTTCCTGCTGCTGATGCAGGAACGCAGCAGCCGGCGCGAGGTGCTTGCCCTCAACAGCGAAGTGCAGACCCAGCTGGTATCGCAGGTCGCACAGGCCCACGGCATCGCCCTGATCCGCCACCTCGCCGACGCGTTGACAAACGACCTCTACTATTTCGATCTGCGCTCCATCGGCGAGCAGCTGGCGGCTACGCTGCGGCAGCCGCCGATGACCGCGGCGCTGGTATTCGACAGCCAGGGCCGCGTCGTGCACGACGGCAGCCATGACATCTCCACGTACGGATCCTCGCTCAGCCTGGACCTGGTCAAGGCCGCGCTGGCCAGCGACGAAGTCCAGGTCCAGCGCGATGACGGCGTCATCACCGCGGCGCTGCGCATCCGCATCGGCGACGAAGTGCTCGGTGGCGTGCTGACGCGGTTCGGACTGGACGAGTTGAACCACACCGTTGCCAGCGGCAACCAGCGCCTCTCGGCGACGCTGGAGCATGCATCGCGGCAGCGCATCGGCAGCCTCACGCTCCTGCTGGCCTTCAGCACCGTGCTGGCGCTGGCCTCGGGCTGGATCATCCAGCGCTGGATCGTCCGGCCGATCCAGCGCCTGGCGACGGTCGCGCGGGAGATCGAGGCCGGGCAGTACGGCGACTACCAGCTGGACAGCGGCCGTCGCGACGAGATCGGCGAGCTCGAGCGCGTCTTCGAACGCATGAGCCAGCGCATTGCGGAAACCCATCGCAGCGTGGCGCGCAAGGCTTATCAGGACAAGCTGACGGGCCTGCCCAACCGGCGCGCCTTCGACGAGGCACTGGCCGAACACGTCGCCCGCGCCAGGGCCGAGGGATCGCGTTTCGCCTTGATGTTCCTCGACGTGGACAACCTCAAGCAGGTCAATGACACCATCGGCCACGATGCCGGTGACCGCGCGTTGATCCGTTTCGCGCTGCTCGCCGAACGCAGCCTGGAACAGCATTCCGGCGGCAGCGCCTGGCTGGCGCGAATCGGTGGCGACGAATTCGCCGTGCTGGCGCGCGACGAGCCCTTGCCCGACAAGGCGCTGGCGCAGGCCGAAGCCCTGATGCAGCGCATTCGCGCCAGCAGCGATGCCGACCACACCGCGCTCGGCGCGTCGATCGGCATCGCCGTCTATCCAACGCACGCCACGGATGCCAGTGAACTGCTGCGCTGCGCCGACCACGCGATGTACCGCGCCAAACAGCTGGGCAAGAACCAGATCCAGATCTCCGCTTGCACGCCGACGCCGTGATGGCCGACCGAGGCTGCGCGGCGACCCGGCTCAGCCATCCAGCGCCGGCAGGACCAGTTTTTCCCAGACCGCGCCGCCGGGTTCGCTGCGGAAAAAGCCGAAGTGGCCGATCCGGCGCAGGCCGGATCCGGCCGGATCCACGCGCCGCCATGTCTTCGCCGCATTCGCATAGAACGCGTGCAGCGAGACGGTATTCCGTTCGGACATGTACTCGTCGTCGCAGAAGCTCAGGATCGTCATCGGCTGTCCGACACTGGCGTAGGCTTCGCGCAGCCAGTCGCCCTCGATGCCGACGGCATAGTCCGGATGCAGGCACCAGCGCCGCCACTGCGCCATCACACCACGCGGCAGGTCGCCGATCTTGCGCAACCGCCGTCCGGGGAAATAGCCGGCCAGAGGCAACACCACCGGAACGACGACGTACCAGAGCCACCAGACGACGCGCTTCAGTGCCGGCGCATTCTCCCGCCAGTAGCCGCTGCCGGTCGCAACGGTGAGCACGCGATCGACGCGATCACGGTTCGGCACCATTGCGAACAGCTGCCCACCCAGGCTGTGGCCGATCCAGGTCAACGGCTTGCCGGGCGCCAATGCGGCGGCGGCGTCGACCGCGGCGGCGCAATCCCGGCGTGCCCAGGTCAGGACGTCGGCTTCGAGCCGGCGCAACGGGCCACGACGCGAGCGACCGATGCCGCGATAGTCGAAAGTCAGGACATGCCAGCCCTGCCCGGCCAGCCATTCCGAGAACGGCCGGTAGTAGCCCTGGGACACGCCCATGGCCGACGCGATGACGACGGCGCCCTGCACCGGCACGCGAGCCGGGTAGTGGGTCGCGGCCAGTTCGTGGCCGTCGTCCGCGCACAGGGAGAAGGTTCGGGATTCGATCATGGGATCCATACGAATGCGTATGGACTCAGGATAGCAGGCGGGCGGCAACGGTTCACTGCCCGCCATCGTTGCGCACGTGGCGGTTGAAGGCGCGTCGCCGACGAAGGAGCGAGACGTTCCGCGGCCGCTGTCGTCAGATCGAACTGATGCCCTTGAAGGGCGGTAGCACGTCCAGCCCGCTTTCCTCGCGCAGTGCCTGCCGCGAACGCTCCACCCTGGCCGGATCAGGTGGCGACTTCCCCAGGTGCGCGGCGTGTTCGGCGATCAGCAGGTCCACCTGCCACAACGGCGCCGCGTCGGGCACCTCGAGCGCCACGGCGAGCCGCTGGCGCGCACGCTCCAGATCCTCGAGCCGGTCACGATCCGGCACCTGCACCAGCTCGGTCCAGAGAAGGTGGACGCGGGCGCGCGCCGTTCGCGGGCTGTCCTCGCCGACCTGCGCCACATAGGTCTCGAGCGCGTTGGTGAAATGGACCGCCGCTTCCCGCGCCTGTCCTTCCAGCAGCGCCAGCCGCCCGACCGCATCCTCCATCAGCGGATCGAACTGGTCGGCAGTCAGCTGGCGCAGCTCGCGCATCTCGGCATAGGCGCGATCCAGCACCTCCCGCGCTTCACTGAAACGGCCCAGCTCGACCAGTGCGGCGGCGTGGACGCTGCCGAGGACCGCGGTTTCGAACGACGCACCCTCCGTTCGCTCTTGCAGCCACGCCATGCCCTCCTCGATCTCCGGCAGTGCCTCGGCCGCGCGCAGGCTGGCGATCATCAGGCGCGGACGAACCCCTTTCGCCACCAGCACGCGGTCCTTCTCGACCACGGCACCGGAGGCCTCCATGAACTGCAGGTTGTGATCGACCAGCTCGAGCGCCTGCCGGTAGCGGCCGATTCCCATCAGCGCCTGTGCCATCTGGCTGCGTACGATGGTGGTGCGGTTGTGGCCTTCGCCGAATATCTGCTCCATCTCCGGCAGCGCCTGTGCATAGGCCTCCACCGCACGGGCCGGTTTGCCCATGGTCAGGTGCGCCAGCGCGCGACTGGTCTGGATGACCAGCAGGTTGACCTTCGACGTCGATGGATCCTCCAGGAGGATCCGCTCGGCGATGTCGAACTGCTCGATGGCCTCAGGCCCGCGGCCGATGCGCAAGAGCATATGGGCGTAGTCGCTGCGTCGAATGGCGCGGCGCCGCGGCGGGGCATGGGCGTCATTGCTGGCGTCAAGCACATCCTGGTACAGCGGTTCGGCTTCGGCCGGGTGACCGGAACTGGCCAAGGCGTCGGCCAGGATGCCCTTGAAGATGAATCGCCAGTGCGCGGCTTTGACCGACGCGTCGTCGCCGACCAGCGCCAACGCCTCCTCCGCCAGCCCGATGGCTTCCTCGTAGCCATAAAGCTCGAGCCTGACGTAGCCGACCGTCGCCAGGGTCTGCAGGTAATCGTCCGGCGCCACAGCGCGCCACGGTCGCTGCAACTGCAGGGCCACGTCCAGCAACCGCAACGACTCCTCGTAGCGGCCAAGGCTGCGATAGACATCGGCCAGTTCGGTCAGCAGCACGGCGCGGGACGCGGGGTCGTCGGCGAACTGGCGGTCGATGCGCTCAGCTGCACCATCCAGCAGCTCCGCCACCGTGAGGGTCTGCCCTTCCGTCTCCTCCAGGTGGTTGGCGGAAAACAGCTCGCGCATGAAACCGAGGATCTTCTCGCTGCGCAGCTGCTGCTGCCGCTCTGCCTGGAACCATTGCCAGGCGAACAACAGCGACACCGCGAGTGCGGCCGCCAGTATGCCCGTCACGGCCACCGGGAGCCGGTTGCGGCGGAGGAACTTGCGGATCCGGTAGGCGGTACCCAGCCGTCGCGCGCGGATTGGCCGGTTGTCCAGCCAGTTGCGCAGGTCATCGGCCAGTTCGCGCGCGGAACCGTAGCGGTCGCCCGGCTGGAACGCGAGCGCCTTGGCGAGGATGCTGCCGAGATCGCCATTGAGCACGGCGGCAACGCGTTGCGGCGACGTGCCGCGAAGTCCGGCGCGCCGCTTTCTCGCGGCCTCGTCCTGTGGACCGCTGCCGCCCGGCTGCGAAAGCCCCTCCTCACCCGGACGTGCCCGAGGCGCTTCCAACGGCTCGCCACTGAGCAGCTCGAACAGCACCGCGCCCAGCTGGTAGACATCGGTCGCCGTCGTAATGGCCTCGCCGCTGCGTTGCTCGGGCGCTGCGTAGGCTGGCGTCATGATCAGGGTGGACGCTTCGCTGGACGCCGTTTCGTCCATCAGCTTGGCGATGCCGAAATCGAGCAGCCGCGGCCGGCCTTCGGCATCGACGAGGATGTTGGCCGGCTTGATGTCGCGATGGACGACCAGCGCCTGGTGCGCGAACTGCACCGCGGCGCAGACCGGCAGCATCAGGCGCACGCGGTCCTCGATGCCGAGGCGCTGGCGGTCGCACCAGCGCGTGATCGTTTCGCCTTCGACGAACTCCATCGCCAGCCAGGACAGGCCTGATCCGGTGACGCCGCCATCGACAAGATGGGCGATGTTGGGATGATTGAGGCGCGCCAGGATCTGCCGCTCGCGCCCGAAACGCCGCAGCCAGTCCGCCCTGCTTTCGAGCATCAGCTTGATCGCGACCGTCTGTTCGAAGCCGCCCTCGCAGCGTTCGCCTCGCCAGACTTCTCCCATTCCACCGCGACCGATGCACTCGATCAGGCGATAGGCACCGACCCGACCGTCGGGAACCGCCAGTCCGCCCAGCGTGGCGTCGCCACGCCCGCCCGCGGGAACGGTGCGGGTGATGGCGTCGGCGCGTGCAAGCAGGCGCTGTACGCGGTCGCGCAACTCGCTGTCCTGCCCGCAGTGCTCGGACAGCCAGCGATCACGGTCGCCGATGTCGACATCCAGGCCCTGCCTGGCCATCCGCAGCGCACGCGCGTCCAGCGCGTCCGACGGCCGCTCGCGATCACCGGACCGGCTTTCCACGCATCCAGACTGACCGGCCTCGCCGCCGCGGCGCTCACCCACGCATGATCTCCCGGGGAGAATCGTTCCGGCGCCAGTCTATTACCGTGTCACGGCATCATGGAATGCCGGTTGGACGTACCGCCCGCACCGGAATGCCGGAGCCGCTCCAATGTCGCCGCCGGAACCTGCCGTAATCTCGGCAGCGCCTTCGTCAGCCCGGCCTGATGCGGTTCCAGAACGCCTTGGCGGCATCGACCCAGGTGCTCTCGCGGGGCGAATGCCGGGAAGCGTCTTCGCCGAATGTCGACTCGAACTGGTGCAGCAGATCGCGCTGGGCCTGCGTGAGGTTCACGGGCGTCTCGATCACCACCCGGCACAGCAGGTCGCCGGCACCGCCACCCCGCACGGGCGTGACGCCCTTGCCGCGCAGGCGGAAAAGACGGTGGGTCTGGGTTTCCGGCGGCACCTTGACCACCGCTTCGCCATCCAGCGTCGGCACGACCAGTTCGCAACCCAGCGCCGCCTGCGAGAAGCGGATCGGCACTTCGCAGAACAGGTCGCGACCCTGGCGCTGGAAGATCTCGTGCTCACGCACCTGTACTTCGACGTAAAGGTCGCCCGGCTGAGCGCCCGCCGCGGCCTCGCCTTCACCGGCCAGACGGATGCGGTCGCCGGTATCGACGCCGGCAGGAATCTTTACCGACAGGCGTTTCTCGTCTTCGACGTAACCGTCGCCATCGCAGGTCGAGCACGGATTCACCACCCTGCGGCCGCTGCCGCCGCAATGCGGACAGGCCTGCTGCATGGAAAAAATGCCGCGCTGCATGCGCACCTGGCCATGACCGCCGCAGGTGTCGCAGGTCTCGACTTTGCCGTCGTCCGAGCCGGAGCCCTTGCAGCGCTTGCAGACCACGCGCGTCGGGAAGTGGATTTCCTTTTCGACGCCGAAGACGGCTTCTTCCAAATCCAGCTCGATCACGTAGCGCAGGTCGGCGCCGCGACGCGCCTGGCGGCCGCGCGCACCACCGAAGATGTCGCCGAAAATATCGCCGAAGATGTCGCCCAGGTCGTTGAAGCCGCCGGCACCACCGCCGCCCTGCCCGTTCACGCCGGCATGGCCGAACTGGTCGTAGCGCTGCCGCGAGCCGGCATCGCCCAGGACCTCGTACGCTTCCTTCACTTCCTTGAAGCGCTCCTCGGCTTCCTTGTCACCCGGATTGCGGTCCGGATGCAGCTTGGCGGCGAGACGGCGAAACGCGGTCTTCAGTTCGGATTCGGTGGCGGTCTTCTCGACGCCAAGGACTTCGTAATAGCAGCGTTTCATGGGCGCAGGTCAGGCGGGCTTGAGTCTTGCGGCAGGCCGGGTAATCGTTGGTCCTTCAAACGCCGCGAGCCGCGTTCTGCGGCTCGCGGGCGTGCCCCGGTTCGTTCTGGAAGCAATGTGTCCGTCAATCGTCGCAACGGGTGGGCGATCGCACCACCCGTTGCACGGAAGCCGCCAAGCCGGCTTCCCCCCGGTGGACATTACTTCTTGTCGTCGTCGCGCACTTCGGTGAACTCGGCATCGACGACGTCGTCCTGCTGGGCCGAGGCGGCGCCGGCGGCGCCGGCATCGCCACCACCGTGGGCAGCAGCCGCCGCCGCGGCCAGCGACTGCGCCGCCGTCTCCAGCGCGCCGATACGCGATTCGATCAGCGCCTGGTCGTCGCCCTTCATGGCCGACTCCAGGTCCGACAGCGCGCCCTCGATGCCCGCCATCTGCTCGCCCGGCACCTTGTCGCCGTGCTCCTTCAGCGCGCTGCGCGTCGCGTGCACCAGGCCGTCGGCCTTGTTGCGCGTCGCCACCAGCGCCTGGAACTTCTGGTCTTCCTCGCGGTGCGCTTCGGCGTCCTGGACCATCTGCTGGATCTCGGCCTCGGACAGGCCGGAACCGGCCTTGATCTCGATCTTCTGTTCCTTGCCGGTCTTCTTGTCCTTGGCCGACACGTGCAGGATGCCGTTGGCGTCGATGTCGAAGGTGACCTCGATCTGCGGCATGCCACGCGGCGCCGGATCGATGCCCGCCAGGTCGAACTTGGCCAGCGACTTGTTGTAGCGGGCCTGTTCACGCTCGCCCTGCAGGACATGCACGGTCACGGCGTTCTGGTTGTCCTCGGCGGTGGAGAACACCTGCGTGTTCTTGGTCGGGATGGTGGTGTTCTTCTCGATCAGCTTGGTGAACACGCCACCCAGCGTCTCGATGCCCAGCGACAGCGGCGTCACGTCCAGCAGCAGCACGTCCTTGACATCGCCGGACAGCACGCCGCCCTGGGTCGCGGCACCGACGGCCACGGCCTCGTCGGGATTGACGTCCTTTCGCGGCTCCTTGCCGAAGAACTGCGAGACCGCCTGCTGGACCTTCGGCATGCGGGTCTGGCCGCCGACCAGGATGACCTCGTCGATGTCGGAGACCTTCAGGCCGGCGTCGTTCAGCGCCGTCCGGCAGGGCCCCAGCGTGCGCTGCACCAGCTCGTCGACCAGCGACTCCAGCTTGGCGCGCGTGACGCGGATGTTCAGGTGCTTCGGACCGGAGGCGTCGGCCGTGATGTACGGCAGGTTGACGTCGGTTTGCTGCGCGCTGGACAGCTCGATCTTGGCGCGCTCGGCAGCGTCCTTCAGGCGCTGCAGGGCGAGCGGATCGGTGCGCAGGTCGATGCCCTGCTCCTTCTTGAACTCGTCGACAAGGTAGTCGATCAGGCGGCTGTCGAAATCCTCGCCACCCAGGAAGGTATCGCCGTTGGTGGCCAGCACTTCGAACTGCTTCTCGCCGTCGATCTCGGCGATCTCGATCACCGACACGTCGAAGGTGCCGCCGCCCAGGTCATAGACCACGATCTTGCGGTCCTTGCCCAGCGACTTGTCGAGGCCGTAGGCCAGCGCCGCCGCCGTCGGCTCGTTGATGATGCGCTTGACGTCCAGGCCGGCGATTTTGCCCGCTTCCTTGGTCGCCTGGCGCTGCGAGTCGTTGAAGTACGCCGGCACGGTGATCACCGCCTCGGTGACCGGCTCGCCCAGGAAGTCCTCGGCGGTCTTCTTCATCTTCATCAGCACGTGCGCCGACACCTGCTGTGGCGCCAGCTTGCTGCCGTCGGCCTTCGCCACCCAGGCGTCGCCATTGTCGTGCTGGACGATGGAATACGGCACCAGGTCGATGTCCTTCTTGACCTCGGCGTCGGTGAACTTGCGGCCGATGAGGCGCTTCACCGCGAAGAAGGTGTTCTTGGGATTGGTGACGGCCTGGCGCTTGGCCGGCTGACCGACCAGCACTTCACCATCCTTGCCGAAGGCCACCACCGACGGCGTCGTGCGATCGCCCTCGGCGTTCTCGATCACGCGCGCCTTGCCACCTTCAAGGATGGCCACGCACGAGTTGGTGGTGCCCAGGTCGATACCAATGATCTTGCCCATGTGTCTGTTGCTCCGAATGTCGGGGCCGTTGCCGGCCGCAATGTCTCTGTCTGTCCCGGGAAATGGGGCGTCCGCAAGCCGTTTCAAGCGCCCGTCGCCGCTTCGTGCGGCGGTCAGTCGGCGCCCTTGGCGACGACGACCAGCGCCGGGCGCAGGACGCGCTCGTGCAGGCGGTAACCCTTCTGCAGCACCGCGATCACGGTGTTCTCCGGATGCTCGGCGCTGGGCTGGGCGGAAATGGCCTGGTGTTCGGCCGGATCGAAGGCCTGGCCGGCCGGGTCGATCTGGGCCAGCCCGTGCTTTTCCAGCGCGCTGGCGAACTGCTTCATGGTCAGCTCCAGGCCCTCGCGGGCCGGATCGTCGGCGCCGACCGCGGCCAGGCCCTGCTCAAGACTGTCGGCCACCGGCAGCAGGTCGCCGAGGATGCGCTCGCCGCCGAACTTGCGGGCCGCCTCCATCTCGCGCATCAGCCGCTTGCGCAGGTTGTCCATCTCGGCACGCGTGCGCAGCACTTCCTCGCGCGCGGCCGCCAGCTGCTGCTCGATCTGTCCGAGCTCCTGCTCGGCGGCATCCAGGCTGGACTGGGCGTCCTGGTCTTCGAAGGATTCGTCGTGGTGCTGCTGGCTGTGGTTCATGTCGTCTTCCATAGGTCTGGGCAGGACGTCGCCGTACCCGCCTCGGCCGGCAGCGCCCTGTTCGATGGTTGTCCTGTCTTATTGGGCCGGCCGGCCGCCATTCAAGACGCTGGAGAGCACCTGCGAGGCGGCCTGCACCATGGGAATGACGCGTTCATAGGCCATGCGGGTCGGTCCGATGACACCCAGCACGCCGAGGATGCGGCCCTCGCTGCCGTAGGGGGCGGCGATCAGGCTGCACTGGTCCAGCGGCCCGACACCGGATTCCTCGCCGATGAACAGGCGGACGCCACGGGCGTGGATGCAGCGGTCCATCAGCTGCAGCAGTTCCTGCTTGCGGTTGAAGGTATCGAAGAGGTTGCGCAGGCGCTCGACGTTCGCCAGCTCCTGCACCCCCATCAGGTTGGTCTGCCCGCTGAGGACCACGTCCTCGCCGGTGGCCACGTCCAGGGCGGCGCCGGCGATCTCGACCGTCGTCTTCATGGTGGCGTTCATGGCCACGCGCGCCTCGTCCAGTTCGCTCAGCAGGCGCTGGCGGATCTGCGTCAGGCTGAGGCCGGCGTAGTGGGCGTTGAGGTAGTTGGCGACCTGCTCCAGTTCGGAGCGGCTGTACGGGCGGGCCGTCTCGATCACCCGGTTCTGCACCTCGTTGTCGGTGAACACCAGGATGACCAGCACGCGCTGTCCATCCAGCGGCACGAAATCGATGTGCCGGAAAGCGAACGCCTCGCGACGCGGCACGGTCACCAGGCCGACGAAGTGCGTCGCCGCCGACAGCAGGCCGGACACCGAATTCAGCAGGTCCTGGGTCCCGGCCGGCGAGCCCAGTTCGGAGCGCAGGCGCTCGATCTCGCGCTCGGCCAGCGGCTGCACTTCGAGCAGCGAATCCACGAACACGCGATAGCCCTGCGTGGTGGGGATCCGGCCCGCCGAGGTATGCGGCGCCGCCACCAGCCCGATCTCCTCGAGGTCGGCCAGCACGTTGCGGATGGTCGCCGGGCTCACGTCCAGGCCGGACTGCTTGGCCAGCGTGCGCGACCCGACCGGCTGTCCATCGCGGATGTACTGGGCGATCAGGGCGCGAAGCAGCCGCCGCGAGCGGGAATCGAGCAGGTCGGACTGGGCGGGACGGGTCATGCGCGGCTTCAGAGGGGTTCCGGGTCAAATATGGTGCACCCGGGGGCGATTTCCAAGCGTGCTCACCGGTTGAGACAGCCGCCGGCGCCAGAATGCATGGACCGGGCGCGCCCACCCTTACAATGCCGGCCATGCTGACCCAGCTTACCGTCCGCGACTTCGCCATCGTCGAAGCCGTTGAACTCACCCTTGGTGCCGGCCTGACCGTGGTCAGCGGCGAAACCGGTGCCGGCAAGTCCCTGCTGGTCGATGCGCTGCTGCTGCTGTCCGGCACGCGCGCCGACAGCGGCGTCGTGCGCGCCGGCTGCGAGCGCGCTGAACTGGCCGCCGCCTTCGATCTCGCCGCCCTGCCGGCGGTGCGCGCCTGGCTGGCCGAGCGCGATCTCGATGACGACGACCAGTGCCTGTTGCGGCGAGTCATCCGCAGCGAAGGCGCCTCGCGGGCCTGGATCAATGGCCGTCCGGTGCCGGCGCAGACACTGGCGGAACTGGCAACGCAGCTGGTCGAGATCCACGGCCAGCACGAACACCAGGCGCTGCTCGACCGCGCCGCCCAGCTCGACCTGCTCGATCGCCACGGTGACCATGGCACGGTGCTGGCGCAGGTCGCCCGGACGGCTGGGGCCTGGCGCGACCTCGAGCGCCAGCGCAAGGAACTCGCCCGCCAGGGTGGCAGCGATCCGCGCCACCTTGACCACCTGCGCCATGAACTGGCGGAGCTGCAGCGCCATGCGCTCGCCGCCGAGGCCCTGGCGGAGCTCGAACAGGAACATCACCGCCTGTCGCACCAGGGCGACACGCTGGCCGCCTGCGCCGACGCGCGACGCCTGCTCGACGACGAAGGCGCCGTACTCAGCCAGCTCGTGCGCGCCCGCCAGCAGCTGGAGAACGCCGCTGGCGGCGATCCCGGCCTGGGCGCCGTCATCGAACTGCTGGCCGCGGCGGAAGTGGAAGTGCGCGAATCGGTACAGGCACTGGACCGTCATCTCGACGGTGCCGACCTCGATCCCGATCGCCTGGCCCAGATCGACGCGCAGCTGTCGCGCCTGCACGACCTGGCACGAAAGCACCGCGTCCCCGTGCCGCAACTGGCGGAACGTCGCGACGCCCTTGCGGAAGAACTGGCGTCCGCTGAAAACGCCGGTGAAGCCCTTGCACAACTGGACACGCGCCAGGCCGGGGCGCTGTCGTCGTGGCGCGAGGCGGCGGCGAGGCTGTCGCGCGCACGCCGGGACACGGCGGCACGCCTTTCGGCGCAGGTCACCGCGCTGATGGCCGAACTGGGCATGGCCGGCGGCGCATTCCGGATCGAACTGGACGACACCGGCGACGGCGTCCCCGATCCGATGGGCAGCGAACGCTGCGAGTTCCTGGTCAGCGCCAATCCGGGCCAGCCGTTGCGCCCCTTGCGCAAGGTCGCGTCGGGCGGCGAGCTTTCCCGTATCGCGCTGGCGATCGAAGTGGCGGCGCTGGGCGACGACCCGGTGCCGACCATGGTGTTCGACGAAGTCGACAGCGGCGTCGGCGGCGCGGTCGCCGAGATCCTCGGGCAGAAGCTCCGTCGCCTGGGCGGCCATGCGCAGGTGCTGTGCGTGACCCATCTTCCGCAGGTGGCGGCGCAGGGCCATCGGCACATCCGTGTCCACAAGCAAGCGCAGGAAGGCCACACGCGGACGCAGCTCGACCTGCTCGATGACGAAGCGCGGCTGCAGGAAATCGCGCGCATGCTCGGCGGCGTGGAACTGACCGAGGCCACGTATGCCCATGCCCGGCAGATGCTGGAACGCGCGCGCCAGGAGGGCGGCGGCTGGTCCGCGCGGCGACGGATGCAATCGCCGACCCGCAAGGACACGTCGCCTACCTGACCGAAGTGCCTGCAACAGTCGCGTTGCGACGATGGCGCGGTCCACGGGCACCCAGTCCGCGGCATTGCGCCATACGGGTGGGCAGCAAGACCGCTCGAGCCGGCTGCCATGCATCGCATGGCCGGCCGCAGTCGTTCTGCATGGGCTTCGACGGCCGGAATAGGACCGTCGAGCCCGTTCACCGGCAGATGCGCGCCGCACCCCGGTCGAAATGGAAATGGTCGGCATGCGCCCGGTTGTAGTCCGGGCCCAGCACCGCATCGAAATAGTGGCAGGCGCCGTCGCGCAGCGCCCGCAGGAACCGGCTGTTCGCGTCCGGGTGATCCCCGTTGCTGGAAGGCACAACGCCCGGGAAGGATGCGCTGGCCCTGTCCGCTGGCGTCCAGTGCGCCAGCACGCGGATGCGACGTCCATCGGCGAGGACGAAGCCGGCGATATCCAGCGCATCCGCGGTCGCATGGCGGCTTCGTCGCCGCCCGTCTTCGCCGTAGAGATTGCGGCAGGCGTACGAGCCGAGGTGCTCCAGTTTCACCACCGGCGACGCCAGGTGTTCATCGGCCGCCGGTTGCATGACATGGCGTTCCCACAACGCCAGTGACAGCGCGGCCGGGCAACCCAGCGCGAACGCCTCGCCGACGTCGACGTTCATCCGCTCGATCCGGAACGCATGGGTGAATCCGCAGCCCGGCCCGGTGACCGCATCGGGCAATGACGTGGCACGAAACCCGGAACGTGACAGCGCGGCACGGCACGCTTCCGGATCGCCCGAGGCACGCTGCAGCTTGAAGCGCGTCAGCAGGTTCGGTGTCGCCTCGATGTCCAGCGGCGCCCACGGGTTCCAGCGATCGGGGATCACCAGGTGACCACTGCGGAGCGCCCAGGCCAGCAACAGCAGGCAGAGCAGGAACAGCCAGCCGGACAGGCTGCGGCGAGGCGGCGATGGCAGGACCATGCCGGCAGTGTGACGGGCCGGGCCTGAACCGGCCTGGCGCGGACCTTTGCAGGCGTGCGAGGCGCAGCGTCAGGTCCAGTCCGTCAAGCCTTCGCGACGGTAGACCTCGGCAAAGGACGGCAGCGCCTTCATCCGCTGGGCGTAGGCCTGCAGTACCGGCCAGCTGTCCGTCGGCCGTGGCATGTTGCGCGACCAGCGCATCAGCATCGTCAGCAGGAAATCGACGACGCAGCGTTGTTCGCCGAGCAGGAAAGGACCATGGACCTGCAGATGATCGGCCACGTGTTGCCAGGCCGCCTCGATATCGTTTCGCGCCTGCGCCTTCGCAGCCTCGACATGTTCGGGTCCTGCCGGCTCTTCGGGATAGAACCAGTCGCGATAGGCCGGCTGCAGCGTGTTGGCGCAGAAGAAGGCCCAGCGGTAAAAGCGGGCCCGTTCGGGCGAACCGGGAGCGGGTGCCAGGCCTGCGCGTGGATGCAGATCGGCCAGGTGCAGGATGATCGCCGCCGCTTCGGTCAGCACCTGGCCGTCGATGACCAGCGTCGGCACCCTGCCCTGCGGATTGATCTGCAGGTAGGTCGGGGATTTCTGTTCGCGTTTCGCGAAGTCGAGCTGGCGCAGCTGGTGCGGCAGGTCCAGCTCGATCAGCAACCAGTGGACGACCAGGGAAGCGGTACTCGGCGAACCGTAGAGAACAATGGACATGCTGGCCTCCTCGCGATGCCGCGGCAGTCTAGCGCGGCAAAGGTCCGGCGGCGGAACCGGCATGGGCGAACGCACACTGCTTCCGCCACGGCGCACCCAAGCGGCCCCGCCGTGCGGCGCCCGTTTCAGCGCCACGCGACCGGAGCGTCCGGCACCGCTCCGGTCAACGGCGAAACGGATTGCCTGGCGTCGGTCAGGGGCGGGATACGCAATGCAGCACGCCGAACCGCCATCGGTATGCGAGGATCGTGAAACGAATCCACGGGAAGGGAGATCCGGGAATGCAATCGACGCTGCTGACGACGCTGCTCCTGCCGCTTGCGTTGGGAATCATCATGCTGGGCCTCGGCCTGGGTCTCGCCCTTGACGATTTCCGCCGCATCGCGCGCTATCCGCGGGCGGTCATCATCGGCCTGGTGTTGCAGATCGGCGTGTTGCCCTGGGCCGCCTTCGGACTTGCCCTGCTGCTGGACCTGCCGGCAGAGCTGGCTGTCGGTCTCATGCTGCTGGCGGCGTCGCCGGGCGGCGCCACCGCCAACATCTACAGCCATCTGGCACGCGGCGATGTCGCGCTCAACATCACGTTGACCGCGGTCAACAGCGTGCTCTGCCTGGTCACGCTGCCGGTCATCCTGGATCTGTCGCTGCGCTGGTTCCTCGGTGCCGGACAGTACATCCCGCCCCCGGTCGGGAAGATCATCGAGGTGGCGGCGATCATCCTGTTGCCCGTGGCGATCGGCATGGTCATCCGCGCCTGCGCACCCGGCTTCGCCGTGCGCATGGAAAAACCGATCCGCCTGCTGTCTGTGCTGGTCCTGGTGCTGCTGATCGTTGCCACCGTCGTCCAGGCCCACCAGGCGCTGCTGGCCTACTTCGCCGCCATTGGCCTGGCCTGCCTGCTGTTCAATCTCGCCAGCATGGGCGTCGGCTATGCGGCGCCCCTTGCGATGAAGCTGCCGCGCCGGCAGGCCATCGCGATCGCCATGGAGATCGGCATCCATAACGGAACACTGGCGATCTTCATTGCGCTGAACGTGTTGCAGAACGCGACGATGTCCATCCCAGCCGCGGTCTACAGCCTGATGATGTTCTTCACCGCCGCCGTGTTCGCGGTCTGGCTGGTGCGCGGGCGGCGGTCTCCTGACAGCTGAGCCAAACGGCGACGGCATCCGCGGCAAGGGCCACGGATGCCGTCCTTTTCAGCTCAGTCGGTGATGAGCGCCGACGGCGCGAAATTCGTGCGCCGCCGTTCCACGACGCGGCCGCTTTCGATGCGGCCCTCGACCAGTTCGTATCCCAGCAGCGCGAAGACGCGGTCGCCGATGAAGATGGGTCGCGCATTGCCGTACCAGTCCACGCAGCTGGCCCGGCAATGATCGTTCACCGTGCCGGCCGACCGGACCGCCAGTTCCCCCAGCGGCGACAGGTCAAGATCGCGGTTGCGCAGGTAGAGGACGGCAGCCGACCCGGACAGGTGGGACTGCATCCGGCTGCCGTGTGGCTGCCCGATCACGGGCAGGCCGACGACGCCACTGCCGCCGCCTTCGTCCTTGTAGAAGAAGCCATGCGTGCGGTTTTCACCCTGCGCAGCCTGTGCTTGCACGTAGACGCCGGCGAGGGCGACTTCACCGGCCTCCATGCGCAGGCTGGAGAAGTGCAGGTCCGCCTTCGCGCTGCCGACCACGATCGCGTGGGTACCCATCGCCTCGATACGTTCGACGCCGTGACCCAGCACCACCGCCTGCACCGCACCCGCTCCGGCATGGCGCACGGCATAGGCGATGCCGCTGGCCTTGCTGTCCGTGGCCCGGGCCCACGGATTCCTCGCATGTCCATACACGAGCCAGTCGCCGATGTAGCGGTTCTGCATCGGGCCGTCGACCTGGCCGGGCAGGCGCCGGTAGGCGTTCGCCGGCGCTTCGTCCCGGCCGTCGCCGAACATGCCCAGATCGACCCGCAGCAAGGCCAGTTCGCCGTCCTGCGTCGCCTCGCCCCACATGCCTTCGCCCGCGCCGGCCTGCGTCAGCATCACATTGAGGTGACCGTCGTTGCCCTGCTGGAAGGACAGCTGGTCGATGGGCACGCCGCGCGTCCTCAACGCCGTCGGCTTACCTTCATCCAACGGAATGCGCACCAGCATCGAGGAGTTGGCCGCGGCGCCGCCATGCCGGGTCGTCCACACGAACACCGAGTCGGCGGATACATGGAACACCCGACCCGCCGCACCAAGCACCGCGACGGCCGAGCAATCGAGATCGTCGCCGCCCAGATCGCAGCGCACCACGGTATGCAAGGCCATGCCGGCGAAGGGATCGACGTTTTCGTCGGCACGGTACAAGCGCGTCGCCGGCAACAGGCGCTTGAAGTCGTCGGGCCCGGCATCCGCGCTCCAGCGCCGGACGGCCGGCATGAAGTCGCGGCGCTGGATGTTCCAGGCGTTGACGTACAGCGGCGTGTACAGGATCAGGGTCTCGCCGACCAGGCGGCTGGCGTAGTTGCGCGACGAGAAGTAATCGTTGCTGCGCAGGTGCCAGGTATCGCGGTAGGACAGCGCCCCATCGCCATCGATCCTGAAACGCACCAGTTCGGTGCCGCCACGCGCGTAGCTGTAGCCGATGACCACGACGGTGTCGCCGGCAACGAGCATTTCGTCGTACCAGGCACCTGCCGGGTTGATCCCGGGGCCGAAGGCATCGACCGTGGACACCGGACGCAGGCTGTCGCCGCCGATGCGCACGGTGAAAAGCCGACCACGTCGCAGCACTACCAGGTGGTCGCCGTGGCGTTTGACGATGCCCCCTTCGTCAACACCGGGGGTCTGCAGGTTGGTGATCGATCCGGCCGAAGGCGGCTCGAAGGCGGAGGATGGCGCGGCCACGGACGCGGGTGCCGGTGGCGGCATGGGCGCCGACGACTGCAGCATTTCCGCGTGGCGCGCCTGCTGTTCACGCCGACGCTTCCCGGCTTCTTCCGCCCAGTGCGCCAGGAACGCCTCGAAGGCCTCCTCGCTCGCGAAGGCCGGCAGGCCGGGCTGTGCCGACGCCAGCGATGCCCGCGGAGATTCTTCGACAGGCCCGGCGCCCATGGAGCCGGCGGGTTTCACGCCGGTGCAACCCGTCACGCCGATGACGGCCGACACCAGCGCAGTCCTCACAGATCGGTTCATGGTCACCTCCGCCGCTCGATAGTGGCGGATCCAACGCAGGTTCCGTGAAAACGGGGTTGGCAGCGGCCACCTTCCGCTGCGTGATCGACCTGGCACCGGCGCCCTCAATGTCCCGCCCCATGGCCGCAAAACGCGCTCCCGTCGGCCGGCGCCCTGATGTCCTTGACGAGGATGCCCTCAGGGCGCACCGCAGCCGGGACGGATACCCCTGCAATGATTCAGTGCCTGTGCGACCCGAACCGGGGAAATTGCCGCAACCGCACCGCCGTCGCGGCGCGGCCCCTACTTCGCGGTCGAATCCAGCGCGGCGCGCAATGATCCGAGGAACTCGCCGGCCGTCGCGCCAGCGGTCGCCGGATCGGTGGCCGTGGCCATACGCTCGACCAGCGCCGATCCGACGACCACGCCGTCCGCCAGCGCACCCACCTCGCGCGCCGAAGCGGCATCGCGCACGCCGAAACCGATCACCACCGGGACGTTTGCCAGTTCGCGCAGCGCCGCGACCGGCGCTGAAACGGCCTGGGCATTCAGACGGGCGGCACCGGTCACGCCGGCGAAGGCGACGTAATAGATGAATCCGGTGGCCGCCGACGCCAGCTGCGCCCGGCGTTCGCCGCCGGTGGTGGGCGCCGCCAGCAGGATCTGGTGCAGCCCCTGTTCGGACAGCAGTGCCTGGAACGGCGCGGCCTCTTCCAGCGGGGCATCGACGAGCAACAGGCCATCGACGCCGGCCGCAGCCGCCTCGCGGGCGAACCGCTCTCGACCATGGATCTCGACGGGATTGAGATAGCCCATCAGCACCACCGGCGTGCAGGTGTCCCCGGCACGGAAGCGATTCACCAGTTCGAACACCGCCGGCGCATCGGTACCCGCGGCGATGGCGCGTTCGCTGGCCTTCTGGATCACCGGTCCATCCGCCATCGGATCGGAGAACGGCACGCCCAGTTCGATCAGGTCGGCGCCGGCGGCGACCGCGGCCTTCATCGCCGCGAGCGTCGCCTCGATGGACGGGTCGCCGGCGGTGATGAAGGGAATCAATGCCGTGCGTCCCTGCTCGCGCAGGGCGGCGAAGCGGACATCGATGCGGTTGTGGACGGTGGCGCTCACAGTTCGATTCCCTCGCGGGCAGCTATGGTGTGCACGTCCTTGTCGCCGCGACCGGACAGGTTGACCAGCACGGCCTGGTCCGGACGCATGTCGCGCGCCAGGCGCATGCCCAGCGCGACGGCGTGGCTGGATTCCAGCGCCGCGAGGATGCCCTCGGTGCGTGCCAGCGTATGGAACGCGGCCAGTGCCTCGCCGTCATCAACACCCAGGTAGGTGGCGCGACCGGTCTCCTTCAGCCAGGCGTGCTCCGGACCGACGCCCGGATAGTCCAGGCCGGCCGAGACCGAATGCGTTTCGGTGATCTGCCCGGCGTCGTCGCACAGCACGTAGGTGCGGTTGCCGTGAAGGATGCCGGGGCGGCCAGCCGCCAGCGACGCGGCATGGCGGCCGGTGTCGAGGCCGTCGCCCGCCGCTTCTGCGCCATAGATCGCCACGCCGGCGTCGTTGAGGAAGGCATGGAACAGGCCGATGGCGTTGCTGCCGCCGCCGACGCAGGCCACCAGCGCATCCGGCAACTTGCCGTAACGGGACTGCATCTGCGCCCTCGCCTCGCGGCCGATGACCGCATTGAAATCACGCACCATCTTCGGATACGGATGCGGCCCGGCGACGGTGCCGATGATGTAGAAGGTGTCATGGACGTTGGTGACCCAGTCGCGCAGCGCCTCGTTGAGCGCATCCTTCAGCGTCTGCGAGCCGGCCGTCACGGGCACGACTTCCGCGCCCAGCAGCTTCATGCGGTAGACGTTGATCTTCTGCCGCTCGATGTCGGTGGCACCCATGTAGACGACGCATTTCAGACCCAGTCGGGCGGCCACCGTGGCGGTGGCGACGCCGTGCTGGCCGGCGCCGGTCTCGGCGATCACGCGCGGCTTGCCCATGCGCTTGGCGAGCAGCGCCTGTCCGACGGTGTTGTTGATCTTGTGCGCACCCGTATGGTTCAGGTCCTCGCGCTTGAGCAGGATCTGCGCGCCGCCGACCTCGCGGCTGAGGCGCTCTGCGTGATAGATCGGACTGGGCCGGCCGACGTATTCGGCAAGGTCACGGTCGAGCTCGGCGATGAACGCCGGATCCATGCGGTAGTGCTCGTAGGCGGCCGTGAGTTCGGCCAGCGGCGCCATCAGCGTCTCGGCGACGTAGCGGCCGCCAAAGCCACCGAAACGGCCGTCAGCGTCGGGCCAGGCGTGGAAATCGATGGGGTCGGTCACGGCAATCCGTCAGGACAGGAAACAGGGCCGGCAAGTTTCTCACGATCTGCTGCGCTGCGGGATAGCGGCGCCGTTCAGTGGTCGCAAGCGCGCACGGCCGCGACGAATGCCGCCATGCGCTGCGGATCCTTTACACCTGGCGCCGATTCGATGCCGGAAGAGACATCGACGGCAAAGGGTCGTGTCAGGGTGATGGCGTTTGCCACGTTGTCCGGGCGCAGGCCGCCGGCAAGGACCAGCCGGCGTGGCGTCCGCGGCCACTGCGACCAGTCCAGGGCATGTCCGCTGCCGCCGGCGCCACCGGGCGCATGGGCATCCAGAAGCAGCGCCTCGGCTGAGGGATGGCTGGTTTCAACGTGCGCCTGCGCATCGTCAACGCCGAGCACGCCCAGCGCCTTCCAGTACGGAATGCCGAAGCGGCTGCAGGACGCCTCGTCCTCGCTGCCGTGGAACTGCAACAGGTCCGGGCGGACGGCGGCGACGACGGCATCCACGTCGCCCGGGCTGCTGTCGCGGACCAGTGCGACGATCCGTGCCTGCCGCGGCTGGCGGCGCGCAGCCTCGGCCAGTTCGACCGCCCGCGCCAGATCCACGCGCCGCGGACTGCCATGCGCGAAAACGAACCCGATGTAGTCGACATCGAGGGCACAGGCGATCTCGACGTCGGCCACCCGGGTCAAGCCGCAGAACTTGATCGCTGGCGGCTGCGCATTCACAGCGGATCGTCGCACTCCAGCCAACCGGGTAGACCCAGGCCACGCGGATAGCGCGGCCCGAGGAACGTCAGGCCGTCCGGCGGCGCGGTCACCACTTCGCGGATGCGCGTGCGTCCGGCCAGCAGCTCGGCAACCCACCCGGGATCGCGGTCACCGCGGCCGATCGGAAGCAGCGCCCCAACGATGTTTCGCACCATGTGGTGCAGGAAGGCGTTCGCCTCGACCTCCACGACGACGCGATCACCTTCGCGGCGAACGCCGACCTCGTGCATGCGGCGACGGGCGTGCCGGGCCTGGCAGGCCGCGGCACGGAAGGCTGAAAAGTCATGTTCACCGATCAGCGCCTGTGCCGCCTCGTGCATGCGCCCGGCATCAAGCGGCCGTCGCTCCCAGGTCAGGTAGCCGGCACCGAGTGCCGGTCGCACCGCGCGGTTGAGGATGATGTAGCGATAGCGGCGGCGGCGCGCCCAGAAGCGCGCGTGGAACTCCGGCGGGACGATACCGGCCCAGGTCACCACGACCGATGACGGCAGGTTACTGTTGCAGCCGAGGATCCAGCCGCGCATGGGCCGCACGGCCGTGGTATCGAAATGCACGATCTGGTTGATCGCATGGACACCGGCGTCGGTGCGGCCGCATCCCTGGATGTCGACCGCTTCGTTGGCGACCCGCGCCACGGCGGCTTCCAGGACGCCCTCGACTGTCGGGCCGTGACTGAGCCGCTGCCAGCCGAGGAAGCCGCTGCCGTCATACTCGACCGCCAGCGCAATGCGCTGGCGGCCAGTCAACGGCGCTGCCGTCACAGGGACGCGAGGAGCTTCCGCGCCGCCTCGCGCTGCGAGGTGTCTCCCTCGCCGAGCACTTCCTCGAGCATTGCCCGGGCGCCTTCCGGATCGCCCATGTCGAGGTAGGCACGCGCCAGTTCGAGCTTGGTCGCGGCGTCGTCTAGGCCGCCACTGCTGTCTTCAGCGAAGCGGTCGTCGCTGTCGTCAGCGGTGGTCGCCGTCGGTGCAACCGGCTCTTCCGCAGCGAAGCTGTCGATCTCCTCCCGCAGGCGCAGGCCAAGGTCGTCGTCACCGCTGTGGCTGACGAACTCCAGACCGGCGTCGTCCTCGGCGGAGGCAGCCGGCTCGGAGAATGTCGGCGCCTGTTCAGGCTCGGCGTCGCGGACCGAACTGAAGGCCGACGGATCGAAGGCGATCGGCTCGACCTCCGCCCCGAGGTCCTCGACCTTCTCCTCGGACGGATCGAAGGATGCACCGCTGAAGTCATGGACGTGGACGACGGACGACTTCGGCGCCTCCACCACGGCTTCGACCGGCGTCGCCTCGGGTTCGTCGAGATCGGGCAGGCCGATGTCGATTTCCTCTTCGGACGACCAGACCGGACGGTCCGGCTGCGCGGCGCTGGCGAACAGCGAATGACCGGCCAGCAGCTCGTTGCCCATGACCCGCACGCTCTGCCATTCCTCGGAGATCTCGCTGCCCGGACGGTCGTGGAAGCGCTGCGCCCAGTACTCGAACTGTTCGGCATCGCCGTTGGAGTAATGGATGCTCAGCAGCTCCAGATAGGCGCCGAAATCGTTCGGGTCGGCCTCGATCTGGTCGACCAGGGCCTGCGTCTCGCTGGCCAGGCTGTCGTCAATGGCGGCAACCGCGTCGTCGGCGCCCGCGGCGTTCTCGCCGAACAGGTCGGCGACGGAACGGCGCGGTCCTTCCTCGACAGCCTGCGCCTGCTTGCGCTTGCGGGCGGAGAGCAGCACCAGCAGCAGGACCAGCGCGATCGCGACGAGCGCGCCGCCCTGGATCAGCGGATTCATGTACCAGGGATCGGTCCCGGCCGGGGCCGGAGCGGGTGCCTGGACGGACTGCGTCGGCGCGGCCTGCGTCGGGGCGGGCGTCGGTGCCGGGGTTGCGGTTGCCGGCTCTGCGGGCGTCCAGGTGTCGGCCGTGGAAGCGCCTTCAGCCTCTTCGCCGGCGAACGGATCCTCACTGCCGGCGGTGGCTTCGGACGCCCAGTCGGCTTCGCTCTGCTCTTCGCTGCCGGCCAGCGGGGCAACTTCCGCTTCCTCCGGCCCGGCGGCGTCGCTGTCGCCGCCGTCGGACTCGCTGGCGGTAGCCGTGGCGGTCGCGACCGGCTCGTCCGCAGTGACCGGGGCGGACGTCGGATCGACGATGGTCCCGGACTCAATCGCCGGCGCCGGCTCGACGGCCGGAGCAGGCGTTGCCGTCGCCGCCGGCGCAGTCGACGCTGCGGTCGCCTCGGCGAGGCGGCGCTGCAGTTCGGCCAGCTCGGTGTTCTTGAGCTCGAGCAGGCGCGAATTCTTGGCGTTCAGCTCTTCAAGGTCACGCACGCGCGAAGTCAGCTCGGAGAGCTCCTGGTCGCGGCTGCGCAGGTCTTCACGGGCACGCTGCAATTCGGACTGGAGTCCAGCCACGTTGGTTCCTCCCTGATCGGCGCCGGCACGGCCGGCCGCCTGTTCACCCGAACCGTCCCGTCCGGGCGGCAGCAGTTCCAGACGATCGCCCGCCGGAGCGGTTGGACGTCCCTGGCTCGCGGTCGGCCGGCCCGATCCGGCGTCGGCCAGCGAGGCGACACCGGTCCAGCCGGAGTTCTGCCGGCGGACTTCGGCGCTGGCTTCGCTGGCGCGGACGCTGGCGGCGAGGTCGGCATCCGGAATGCGCAGCACCGCGCCGGCACGCAATGCGTTGATGTTGTCATTGAAGAAGGCGCGCGGATTCTCGCGCTGGATCGCCAGCATCATCTGGTTCGCGGTCACCCCGGCCGATTCGGCATAGCTGCGGGCGATGCTGCTCAGCGTGTCACCACGCTGCACCGTATAGCTGTCGCCACTGGCGACAGTCGCCGCGGCCGGAGCCGGCGCCTGGGCCGGGGCCGTGGCCGGGGACGACGGACGGCGCTGCTCGGCCGGTGCGGCAAAACCGGGCGGTGGCGGTGCACTGGAACGCGGTGCCGGGGCCGGCGCGGGTGCCGGGGCCGGTGCCGGGGCCGGAGCAGGTTCGCTACGGACCGGCGCTGGCGCCTCGGCGACGGTCTCCATGGGCGGCACGTCCTGCGACACCAGCGGCGCCTCGGACAGTGCCTGGGTCTGCGCAGGGGCCGGCGGCGGCGGTGCGACGCGGGCGATGCTGCTGGAAGGTGCGGCGATGGGCGGATCGAGGAGCAGACCGTATTCGCGCAGCAGGCGGCCGCCACTCCAGTTCGCTTCGACGAGCAGGGTCAGGAAGGGCTCGCGGACCGGTTCGTCGCTGCGAACCCGGATGACCGTCTGGCCACGGTCGTTCTTGACGGTGTCGAAACGCACCATGACAGGCATGCGCGCCCTTTCCAGGCCCAGCCGAGCAAAGTCCTCCTGGCTGGCCAGCTTGGCGACAAGCTGTTCGGCTTCACCCGGCGTCGCCTCGCGCACGACGATCTCGGCATCGAGCGGCTGGTTCAGCTTGGACTTGACGAGAATCTCGCCCAGTCCCAGCGCAAACGCGGCGCTCGACAACGCCGCCATCAGGCAAGCCCCTAACAGGACACGGATTTTCATTTTTATTGACCCCCCTGGCCCTGCCTCAGAAGCCCACGTCGGACGCCCCTGATACGAAGCCTTCTCATGACTTGGCCGCAACTATAGATCACATCTGATCTTTTTTGGAAGATCCAGGTCCACCGCGATGGTGGACCCTAGCGAATTCTTAACGTGGAAGCAACAGCTCGGCCACCTGAACGGCGTTCAGCGCGGCGCCCTTGCGGATGTTGTCCGCCACCACCCACAGATCGAGTCCGCGGGGATGGGAAATGTCCTCGCGGAGCCGGCCGACATAAACCGGATCGGTGCCAGCGGCATGGCTCACCGGCGTCGGATAGCCGCCCGGCACGGCCTCGTCGACCAGTTCCACGCCAGGCGCCGCCGACAGCAGCACCCGCGCGCTTTGGACATCGATCTTCTCGCGCGTTTCGATATGGCAGGCCAAGGCATGGCCATAGAACACGGGCACGCGCACGCAGGTCGGATTCACCTGGATGTGTTCGTCCTCGAGGATCTTCCGCGTTTCCCAGACCATCTTCATTTCCTCGCGGGTGTAGCCGTTGTCCATGAAGCTGTCGATCTGCGGGATCAGGTTGAAGGCGATCTGGACGGGAAACCTTTCCGGTGCCGGATCCTGGAAGTTCAGCAGCCGCGCGGTCTGCTTGCCGAGCTCTTCCATCGCCGAGCGCCCTGCCCCGGACACCGACTGGTAGCTGGCGACATTGATGCGTTCGATGCCGACCGCACGATGGATCGGCGCCAGCGCAACCAGCATCTGCATCGTCGAGCAGTTCGGATTGGCGATGATGCCGCGCGGGCGATCAGCAAGCGCATGCGGATTCACCTCACTGACGACAAGCGGCACGTCCGGGTCGTTGCGGAAGTGCGAGGTGTTGTCGATGACGACGGCGCCGGCCGCCGCCGCCCGCGGCGCATGTTCGGCGGACACGCTGCCACCGGCGGAGAAGAAGGCGAAATCGACGCCGGCGAAATCGAAGTCGGCGAGGTTGCGCACCGTCACCGGTCGGTTGTTGAAGCGCACACTGTCGCCAGCCGACCGTTCGCTGGCCAGCGCGACCAGTTCCCCGACCGGGAACCCGCGCTCCGCAAGAATGGACAGCAGGGTTTCACCGACGGCCCCGGTGGCACCGACCACCGCGACCCGATAGTTCTTGTTGCTCATGGATGCTTCCGTCACTGCACAGGGATGCGTGCCGCCGCGCCCGCGGGCGTCGGCGGCAGCGGCATGAGGATGAAGGTCGATTGTGGCAAATCGCGGGCGTTCCGGCGGAAGCCGTCCGACTCCCCGTTCATGGTCCGCCGCATTGCGCCCGATGGCGCAGGTACTGGTCGAGCAGCACCAGGGCAACCATCGCCTCGGCGATGGGCACGGCGCGGATGCCCACGCAGGGATCATGGCGACCCTTGACCTCCACCGTGACCGGGGCGTTGTCGCGATCCACCGACTGCACCGGCAGGCGAAGGCTGGACGTCGGCTTCAGCGCCATGGAACAGGTGATGGCCTGGCCGCTGCTGATCCCGCCCAGAATCCCGCCGGCATGGTTGCTGGCGAAGCCTTCCGGGCCGATCGCATCACGATGGTCGCTGCCGCGTTGAGCCGCCACCGCGAAGCCATCGCCGATCTCGACGCCCTTGACCGCGTTGATGCCCATCAGCGCCGACGCGAGCTCCGCATCCAGCTTGCCGTACAGCGGCGCGCCCCAGCCCGCCGGAACGCCTTCGGCGACCACGTCGACGCGGGCGCCGATGGAGTCACCCGACTTGCGCAGGCTGTCCATATAGGTCTCCAGCGCCGGCACCATGTCCGGGTCCGGCCAGAAGAACGGATTGCCTTCCGCGGCATCGGAATCGAAGCGCGTCGGCCGCAGTTCGCCGATCTGCGAGACATGTCCGCGCACGCGGATGCCGAAGCGCTCCGACAGGTACTTGCGGGCGACAACGCCTGCGGCGACCCGCATTGTCGTTTCACGGGCGGAGGAGCGGCCACCGCCGCGGTGATCGCGGATGCCGTACTTCCTGTCATAGGTGAAGTCGGCATGCCCGGGACGGAAGACCCTGGCCAGGTCGTCATAGTCGCGGCTGCGTGCATCCGTATTGCGGATCAGCAGCGCGATCGGCGTGCCAGTGGTGACGCCTTCGAAAACGCCGGAGAGGATCTCGATGCTGTCGGCCTCGCGGCGCTGCGAGGTGTGGCGGCTGCGTCCCGTTGCCCGGCGCTGGAGATCGCGCGTGAAGTCGCCGGGCGCGATCGCCAGCCCGGGTGGACAACCGTCGATCACGCAACCGATCGCCGGTCCGTGGCTCTCGCCGAAGGTGGTCACGCGGAAAAGATGGCCGAAGGTGTTGTGCGACATGGGCGGAGTGTAACGGCTGCACCCGTCCGGTTTGCGCGCCGGCCGATCGCCCCCGTCATCGCCTCCATCATCGCCCCCTCTGCGAACCCTGCTTCGGCCGGCACACCGCATGCACGTCGCGCCGGGTCACCGCATCCCCGCCTTGCCCGCATAATGCATGCGTTCCGCCACCTGAGCACGAGCCCCCATGTCCCAGCCCAGCATCCGTATAGTCGAAGTCGGCCCGCGTGACGGCCTGCAGAACGAGCAGACCCTCGTTCCCACGCGCACCAAGATCGAACTGATCGACCGGCTGGCGGCGACCGGCCTGAGGACGGTCGAAGCGACGGCCTTCGTGCATCCCAAGTGGGTGCCGCAGATGGCCGACGCCACCGAAGTGATGGCCGGCCTGGATCCGCGGCCCGGCGTCAGCTATCCGGTGCTGGTGCCCAACCTCCAGGGCCTGGAGCGCGCGCTTGCGGCGGGCGCGCGGGAAGTGGCGGTTTTCACCGCCGCCTCGGAGGCCTTCAACCTGAAGAACACCAACGCCAGCATCGCCGATTCGCTGGAACGTTTCCGCCCCGTCCTGGCCCGCGCCGTGGAAGCCGGCGTCGCCGTCCGCGGCTATGTCTCGACGGTACTCGGCTGCCCATACCAGGGTGACGTGCCGGTTGCCGACGTCGTCGGCGTCGCCACCGCGCTGCATGAAATGGGCTGCTACGAGGTCTCGCTGGGCGACACCATCGGCGTCGGCACACCACGCAAGGCAGCGGCCCTGCTGGTGGCGGTGGCTTCCCAGGTTCCGATGGCGGCGCTGGCCGTGCATTTCCACGACACCTGGGGCCAGGCGCTCGCGAACATCCTTGCCTGCGTGGAAGCGGGCGTGCGCGTTGTCGACAGTTCGGTCGCCGGACTCGGCGGCTGCCCCTATGCCCGCGGCGCCACCGGCAATGTCGCCACCGAGGACGTCGTCTACATGCTTGACGGACTGGGCCTCGAAACGGGCGTCGACCTCGAGGCCCTGGCGCAGGTCGGTGGCTGGATTTCCGCCGAGCTGGACCGGACCAGCCAGAGTCGAGCCGGCCGCGCCCTCCTCGCCCGTGCCGGGAGCGCCGGTTGACATTTACGACAAACATCGTACGATCCTTCCCGATCGGCCGTTTCCGGATGCCGATGTGGGAGCGACCATGGGAAGACATCCCAGCAACAAGCCGACCGAGGCTGAACTGGCCATTCTCCAGGTGTTGTGGATGAAAGGGCCCTGCACGGTGCGCGAGATCTTCAACACGTTGTACCAGGCCGACGATTCCAGTTACACGACGGCCCTCAAGCTGCTGCAGATCATGCACGGCAAGGGGCTGGTCGAACGCGACGAGTCGGCACGGGCACATACGTATCGTGCCGCGGTCAGCCAGTCCAGCACCCAGAGCCGGTTCCTCAGCGACGTCGTGAACCGGGTCTTCAATGGCTCCAGCTCGCAGCTGGTACTGCAGGCGCTGGGCACCGCACCGCCGACTTCCAGCGAGGAACTGGCCGAGATCCGGGCCCTTCTCGACCGCCTGGAAAGCGAACACAAGGAGTGACCGCGCATGCCCTGGGAGACGCTTCAGACCCTCAGCCAGACCCTTGCCTGGACGCTTTTGCACTTCCTGTGGCAAGGGGCGATCGTCGGCGTGATCTACCTGCTGGCCTGCCGCTGGGCCGGCACGACGCGGCAGCAGCATGCGCTCGCACTTGCCGCACTACTCGTGGTCCTCGCACTTCCCGTCATCACTTTCCAACAGCTGCACGGTGCGGAAAAGGCAGTCGCCGCAACCCCTGCCCTTGCGCAGGGCGTCGCGTCCACGGCGGTGATGGCGACGGCCGACGTTTCACCGCAGGTCATCGCGACACCGTCCGGTTCCGGCAGCAGCGCGAACTGGGCCTACCTGCTCGTCTTCGCCTGGTTTGCCGGTGCAATGGCGATCGCCTTCCGACTGCTGCGCGACTGGCGCCTGCTGCGCGGGGCGATCAGCTTGGGCAGTGATCCGGCACCGGAACTGCTGGCGATGCTTGAACGGCAGATCCGTCGCATCGGCGTCGCCCGCCCGGTCCGTCTCCGGCTGACCGCACGCATCACCACGGCCGGCGTCTACGGCTGGCTGCGTCCGGTCATCCTGCTGCCGACCGCACTCGCCCTGTGCATGCCGCGCGACCAGCTTGAAACCCTGCTCGCGCACGAACTGGCGCATATCCGCCGCGCCGATTTCCTGGGCAATTCGCTGGCGCTGCTCGCCCGCACGCTGCTGTATTTCCACCCGGTCGTCCATCGCATCTGCAAGGACCTGGAGCGCACGCGCGAGCAATTGTGCGACGACCTCGTGGTCGCGATGGACATCGACCGCATCAAGTACGCACGCGCGCTGAGCACCGCGGAGTCGTTCCGCCAGCGCGTCACCGTGCCGGTCCCGCTGCTGACCGCGACCGGTGGCGAGCTCAGCGAGCGCGTGCACCGCATCCTCGACCTGCCCACCGACGGCCACAGTGGGCGGGAGCGTGCGCCGCTGCTGCTGGCACTCACGGCCGTCGCGGTGGCCGTCCTCGGCCTGGGCGGTTCGGAGACCTCGCGCCTGCTCAGCATTGCCCGCCCCGAGTTCCAGGCCGTGTATCTGGCGCTGGCGGCACCGCAACCGCCGCGCATCGCCGCGCCGGACATCGACTGGTCCGCCGACGCACCCGCGTTGCCGACGTTGGCGACGCCTGCACCAGTGGATGTCCAGGCGCCCGTCGCTGGCGACTTCGTCATTCCGGCACCGGTCCTGGCCGCACCGGCCGTCACGACGAGCGTGCCCGCCCCGCCGGCGGTCGCGAACATGCAGGCCGATCCGGTGACCCCAATGGCCGCGGCTGATTTCGATGCGGGTGCGGTGTCCCCGCCGGCCACGGAATACGGTCCTGAATCCGCGGTCGCGGCCCCGGAAACAAGCCGGACGCCGATGGCGCGCAAACCACGTGTCATGCGCCAGGTCCAGCCGACGTATCCGCGCGACGCACGCCTGGACGGCATCGAAGGCAGCGTGACGCTCGCCTATCGCGTCGATGCGGACGGCTACCCGCGGGAGATCAGGGTGGTGTCTGCGAATCCCGCCGGCCCGTTCGAAAAGGCGACGATCGACGCGCTCGAACGCTGGCGTTTCGCCCCGGGTGACGCCGGCGAGTTCCAGCAGTCGTTCGACTTCCTCCTGGGAACCGACGAACGCTGTGCGCCGCGCATCGGCACGCGCATCTGCCGGCCGGGCCGCGATTGATCTCAGCCCGCGCTTGCTAGGATGGGCACCCGGAACCCAAGGTGCCCGTCGATGACTACGCTGTTCTGCACACAGGAACTGTTCTCCAGGCTGCCGGCGAGCGGCCAGTCCGCGTCCGACGACAACCGGCTGGGTGCATGGACTGCCATGCCCGTGCCCCTCGCACCCGTGCGGATGGTGCTTGCGGTCAGCGACCATGCGCGCCTGCCCGTCGCACTGCTGGCCGAACCGCATGACGATCTCCTCGAACGCCTGCCGGCGGCGCTCTACGAGTTGCTGCTCGCCATCCGGTTTCCCGCCGACCTGGCGCGGCTGGAGCGCGACGCCATGCAGCCGATGCACGTCGCGCCTGCCGGGGGTCGCACCGCGCTCGTTTTCCTGGAGGACTACGCCGTGCAGTTGCGCACTGCCTGGGAACAGGGCCTGAGCCGCTCGCCGTCCGAACTGTCGCTGCACCTGACCACGCTGGCCACCGAACACCTGGAAGGCAGGACGCCGGCCCAGGCGGCCCGCCGCCGCTTCCAGCTGCTGCCCGACCAGACCGAAGCGCTCGGCCTGTGAGTGCCGCGACGGATTTCGCGCCGTCCACGGTCAATCCGGGACGTCCATGAGCGCGCGTTTCCTTTTCCACGACTACGAAACCTCGGGTGCGGATCCGGCGCGCGACGGGCCGCTGCAGTTCGCTGCCGTATGCACGGACGCCGACCTGGAGATCATCGAGGAACCGGTCAATTGGTTCTGCCAGCCGGCGATCGACCGTCTGCCGCAGCCGCAGGCCACTCTGATCACCGGCATCACGCCGCAGCAGGCGCAGCGCGAGGGCGTGCCCGAGGCGGAATTCGCGGACCGCATCCACGAGCTGATGAGCCATCCGGGGACCTGCGCGCTTGGCTACAACTCGATCCGCTTCGACGATGCCGTGACGCGCCACCTGCTGTGGCGGAACCTGCATGATCCCTACGCGCGCGAGTGGGCCAACGGCAATTCGCGTTTCGACCTGATCGACCTCGCGCGGATGTGTTTCGCATTGCGCCCGGAAGGCATCGAATGGCCCGTCCGCGAGGACGGCAAACCGGGTTTCCGCCTTGAGCACCTGGCGCGGGCCAATGCGCTGGACCAGGAACGCGCCCACGATGCGCTCAGCGACGTCTATGCGACGCTGGGCCTGGCGCGCCTGATCCGCCGTCTGCAGCCTAAACTGTGGAACTACGCGCTGGGCCTGCGCGACAAGCGCCGCGTGCGCGGGATGCTGGACTGGCTGTCCGGCAACGCGTTGCTGCATACCTCGGAGAAATTCCCGGCCGAGCGCGGATGCACCTCGCTGGTACTCCCTGTGGGCCCGTGCGCGGACAGCGACCAGGGCGTGGTCGTCGTCGACCTGATGGCCGATCCCGGCATCCTGATCGACAACGATGTCGATGAGCTGCGCGATCGCCTGTTCACCCCGCGAGCCGACCTGCCCGAGGACATCGAACGGCCGGCGATCAAGGCGGTGTACGTCAACCGCTGCCCGATGCTCGCACCGGCAAGCGTGCTGAAGAACGTGGATCTTGCACGTATCGGCCTCGACCCTGAGCGTTGCGAAGCCAACCGCCAGCGCCTGCTCGCCACGCCCGGACTTGCCGACAAGCTGGCGCGCGTCATGCAGCGCAGCGATGCCGACGGTGCGGTCGAAGACGTCGAGCTGGGCCTGTACCGCGGCGGCTTCCCCAGCCCGTCCGAACGCGCACGCCTCGATCGCGCGCGGCGGATGCCGGCAACGGAACTGCACGGACAGGATTTCGGATTCGAACAGCCCCGGCACGTGGAGCTGCTCTTCCGGCGACGCGCGCGCAACTGGCCGCAGACGCTCGACGATGCCGAGCAGCAGCGCTGGCGGCAGTTTGTCGCTGAGCGCCTGCACGGCACCCACCCGCTGTCACAGGGCCGCGACGGACCATTCGGTCTGGCCGAGTACCGGCAGACCATTGCCGCCTGCCGGGTGCAGGCGGACGGCCGCGCGCTGGCGCTGCTGGACCAGCTGGAAGCCTGGGGCAACGACCTGGAATCGCAGTGGCTTTGAGATGAAGCCGTCGCTCAGCCGGCGGCGGGCAGCAAGCGGGCTCGACGTGCCATGCGTTGCAGGGAAGGATCGAAATCGCCACGTCCCACGTCGGCGAGTGGCCACCAGCGCAGGTCGTCCGATTCGTCGCTGACCATGTAGGCCTCGCTTTCCGTTGCCCGTACCAGGAATCTCACGTCGTAGTGCCAGTGCCCGGGCATTTCGCGGTACGGCGGAATCCAGTGCCGGTCCAGGTCGAAGATCGCCGGCTCGATGCGCAGGCCGGGCAGGCCTGTTTCCTCGCAGGCTTCACGCAGCGCGACGCGCCGCAGGTCGCTGTCGCCATCGGCATGTCCGCCCGGCTGCAACCAGCGCTGCAGCTTGCGGTGGTGGGTCAGCAGCGTCCGTTGTCCATCGATGCCCAACACCAGCGACGATCCGGTGAAATGGCCGTGCCTGCCGCTGCGCCCATACGGTTCCGGATCGGCACCGGCCGCCAGTGCCCGGAACAGCTCGACGGCGGCAGCGTCCCCGGGATGGCGGTACAGATAGTCGGCCAGTTCACGGCTGAGATCGAACATCACTGTGAGGAAGAGAAAGCGGCAGGCGGTTGCGGAGGATGCCCTTTCGGCGTGCCCGGGAACAGCCCGCGCGTCGCCCGGACGGCCGTTTTCGCCGCGCCGCCCCTTGCCCTGAGCGCGCTGCTGCCGTAGCGTTCGGCGGTCTGCCTCTGGGCAGGGAGGAGTCGGTCAACACGCCGGCAGTCGATTTCAACACACCTGACAGGTGGTCAAGCACATGCTCAAAGGTCTATTCGCCATCAAGCCGATCACACCCGCACCGCACGTCGATGCCGGTGAACCCGTCGAAGGATCCCTTGCCGGCGAGGGCTCGCTGAAGCGCACGTTGACCGCCACCCAGCTGGTCATGCTCGGCGTCGGCGCGGTCATCGGTGCCGGCATCTTCGTGCTCACGGGCCAGGCGGCGGCGGCGCACGCCGGCCCTGCCATCGTCCTCAGCTTCGTCATGGCCGGCTTCGCCTGCGCCCTCGCCGGCCTGTGCTACGCCGAGTTCGCCTCGATGATGCCGGTCTCCGGCAGCGCCTATTCCTACTCGTACGCAACGCTTGGCGAATTCGTCGCCTGGTTCATTGGCTGGTGCCTGGTGCTCGAATACCTGTTCGCCGCGTCCACGGTGGCCGTCGGCTGGTCGGGCTATCTCAACAGCCTGCTGGGGACGATGAACATGGCTTTGCCGGATACGCTGGCAATGGCCCCGTTCTCGGTGGTCGGCGGCGAGTTCATCCGAACCGGCGCCATCATCAACCTGCCCGCCGTCCTCATCATCGCTGCGATCAGCGGCCTGTGCTACGTCGGCATCACGCAGTCGGCGTTCGTGAATTCGATCATCGTCGCCATCAAGGTCACGGTGATCCTGCTGTTCGTGGCATTCGGCCTGCAGTTCGTCGATACCAGCAACTGGGTGCCCTTCATCCCGGAGAACACCGGCCCCGGCCAGTACGGCTTCGAAGGCGTCGTCCGCGGCGCGTCGATCGTGTTCTTCGCCTACATCGGCTTCGACGCCGTCTCCACGGCCGCCGGTGAGGCGCGCAATCCGCAGCGCGACATGCCGATCGGCATCCTGGTCTCGCTGGCGGTCTGCACCCTGATCTACATCATCGTCTGTGCCGTGCTGACCGGCATGGTGCATTACTCGCAGCTGGGCACGGCGAAGCCGGTGGCCACGGCGCTGGAAGCCTATCCGAGCCTGCTCTGGCTGAAGACGCTGATCGAGATCGGCGCGATCGCCGGCCTGTCGTCGGTGATCCTGGTGATGTTGATGGGCCAGCCGCGCATCTTCTACAGCATGGCCAAGGACGGACTGCTGCCCAAGGTGTTCGGCAAGGTGCACCCGAAGTACCAGACGCCTTACATGGGAACGATCATCGTCGGCGTGACCGCCGCCGTGCTCGCCGGTTTCCTGCCGATCAACCTGCTCGGCGAAATGGTGTCGATGGGCACGCTGCTGGCCTTCGCCACCGTCTGCGCCGGCGTCCTGATCCTGCGTTTCACCCAGCCGAACCTGAAGCGGCCCTTCCGTGTGCCGGGCGCGATCCTGGTCTGCCCGCTGGGCGTCGCCGCGTGCCTGTACCTGTTCGTGCCGCCGTTCGCCGAGCACTGGCCGATCTTCGTCGGCTGGACCGCGCTGGGCATGCTGATCTACTTCGGCTACGGCTACTGGCACAGCAAGCTGCGCACGCGCTGAGCCGCCGCAGCAGTTCAGCCGTTGGAGGAAGGCGCGGAGATGTCCGCGCCTTCTTCGTTTCCGGGCTCGCGGGAATCGGACTGGTCCAGCAGGGACGCCGGCAGCTGCTTGCCGGGCGCCACGCCCAGCTGGCGAAGTTCCTCGGCGCGGCGCACCAGGTTGCCGCGGCCGCGGGCCAGCTTGCCCAGTGCCTGCTGCTGCGCACGCATCGCACGGTCGAGGTGGTCGCCCAGCTTGGACAGGTCATCGACGAAGCCGACGAACTTGTCGTACATCGCGCCGGCCTTGTCGGCGATCAGCTGGGCATTGCGGTTCTGGTCCTCGGTGCGCCAGATCTGCGCGACCAGCCGCAACGAAGCGAGCAGGTTGCTGGGGCCGACGAGGATGATGCGGCGCCGGTGGGCGTCGTCGTACAGCGCCGGATCACGACGCAGCGCTTCCAGGAAGGCGCCTTCCACGGGCACGAACATGAAGACCAGGTCCGGCGCCGACAGGCCGTCCAGGCGGCTGTAATCCTTCTGGCCCAGCTGCGTGATGTGGCGGCGCAGGGCAGCGACGTGCTGGCCCAGGTGACGATCGCGTTCGGCGTCGTCCTCGCAGGCGCAGGCGCGCTGGTAGTCGGTCAGCGCGACCTTGGCATCGACGACGATGTCGCGCCCGCCCGGCAGCTTCAGCACCGCATCGGGGCGGTACAGGTCGCCCTCACCATCGCGGAAACTCTCCTGCGTGATGTACTGGTGGCCCTTCTCCAGGCCGGCCATCTCCAGCAGCCGCTCGAGCTTGAGCTCGCCCCAGTAGCCCTGGCTGCGGCTGTCCGCGCTCAGTGCACGCGTCAGGTTGCGCGCCTCGGCATTGAGGCTGAGGTTGAGCTCACGCAGCTGCTGCACCTCGCTCTGCAGGGCGACGCGCGCCAGGCTTTCCTTTTCGTAGGCGTCACTGACGATCTTCCGGAAATCGCCGATCTGCTCGCGCAGCGGATTGAGCAGGCTGCCCAGTTGCTCGTTGTTGCGTTCGCTGAAGCGGCGCGCCTTGTCCTCCAGGATCTCGCTGGCCAGGGCCTGGAACTCCGACTTCATGCGTTCGCGCGCCGATTCGAGGTCGCGCAGGCGCGCCGTGGCAGCCTGCTGCTGTTCCTCGTTGCGAGCCCGCAGCTCAGCCACCGCCTGCATGGCCTGGGCATGCTGACCGCGCAGTTCCGCCAGTTCCGATTCCAGCGTGGTGACCCGTTCGGACCGCACCTGGAAGGCCGAACGTTCGCTGCCCAGCCGCTCCACCTGCCGGCGCAGGTCGTCCGCCAGTGAGCGGCTGCGCTCGACGGCGGACTCGGCCTGCTGCAGTTCGTGGCGCAGCGCCTCGCGGTCGCCGGCCAGCGTGGCCACTTCGACATCGCGGCTCTGCCGGCCGCGCTCGAAACCGGCACGGCTGCCGAGCCGCAGCGCCAGCACCACGCCGACGACGGTCGCGGTCAGCGCAAGGAGCAGGGCGAAGAGCAGGCTGGGGGTATCGGATGGGATCATGGTCGGGAAATCTTCAAAAGGTTGCCGCATTGTAGGGACCGCGGCGTCTCCGGCCGTGCGACGGGCACAGCAGGCGGGCCGGCGATGGACTTTGCCCTATCATCCAGCGCTCACCCCGTGGAACCACGATCATGACCATCAAGGTTGGCGACACCCTTCCCGCAGCGCAGTTCAAGCTTGTCCACGACGGCATCCAGGATGCCGGTACCGATGACGTGTTCAAGGACCGGACGGTGGTCCTGTTCGCCGTTCCCGGCGCGTTTACACCGACCTGTTCCGCAAAGCATCTGCCGGGCTATGTCGGGCACTATGAGGCGTTCAAGGCCCGCGGCGTCGATGTCGCCTGCCTCGCGGTCAACGACGCCTTCGTCATGGAAGCCTGGGGCCGGCAGCAGAACGTGCCCGCGGGCCTGATGCTGATCGCCGACGGCAACGCCGACTTCACGCGCGCGCTGGGCCTGGAACTGGACGCGACGGGTTACGGCATGGGCCTGCGCGCAAAGCGTTTCGCCCTGCTGGCGCGCAATGGCGAAGTGGTGTCACTGCACGTCGAAGCGCCCGGGGAGTTCAAGGTTTCAAGCGCCGAGGCCATGCTGGCCGCGCTCGGGGACTGATCCCGGCCGACTGCACAGTTGGCGCCGCTCAACGCGGCGGCGCGGCGCCCTGGAGGTCAACGGGCAGCAGGCCAGATCCGGCCAGGATCCAGGCCACCAGCACTGCCAACAGCAGCAGCACCAGCGCCAGCCATGCGCGCTGGCGACGCTTCACCAACGCCACCGCTCAAGCCCAGGGATCGACAGCCGCCACGGCCCGCCACGGCCTTCCGGCCGGGGCGGATTGCCGGCGACGTCGTCAGGCGTCGTCGCCGTCATTGGCGGCCGCCGGAGTCGCGGCACCGCCCTCGCCTTCACCGTCCACGCCTTCGCTGTCCTCGCCGGCGCCGGCTTCGACACCATCGGCGGCATCGACGGACAGGTCCTCGTCGTCGCCCTCTTCGCTGTCGAAGGCATCGACGCGGACCACGCCGATCAGCGATTCCTCTTCAGGCAGGCGGATCAGCGTGACCCCCTGGGTATTACGGCCGACCTGGGACACTTCGGCGACGCGGGTACGCACCAGCGTGCCCTGGTCGGAGATCAGCATGATTTCGTCACTGACCGCCACCTGCGCCGCGCTCACCAGCGCGCCATTGCGATCGCTGGTCTGGATCGCGATCACGCCCTGCGTGCCGCGGCCCTTGCGCGGGAACTCCGGCAGCGGCGTGCGCTTGCCGTAACCGCGGGCAGTGGCGGTGAGGATGTCGCCTTCCGGCGTCGGCACGATCATCGACACCACGCGCTCGTTGTCCGGCAGCCGGATGCCGCGCACGCCGCGCGAGGTACGGCCCATCGGGCGGACCTCGTCCTCGGCGAAACGCACCGACTTGCCATGCGAACCGAACAGCAGGATGTCGTCACTGCCATTGGTGAGGGCGACGTCGACCAGGCTGTCGCCGTCGTCCAGGTAGATCGCCCAGATGCCCGTGCTGCGAGGACGCGAGAACGCCGACAGCGGCGTCTTCTTGACCACCCCGGCCGCGGTGGCGAAGAACACATAGCGGTCTTCCGGATAGTCACGCACCGGCAGCACCGCGTTGATCTTCTCGCCCTCGTCCAGGTTCGGCAGGAAGTTGATGATCGGCCGGCCGCGCGACTGCGCGCTGGCCTGCGGGATGCGAAACACCTCCAGCCAGAACACGCGGCCCTTGCTGGTGAAGGTCAGCAGCGTGTCGTGGGTATTGGCCACCCACAGCTGTTCGACGAAGTCCTCTTCCTTGATCGCCGTGGCAGAACGCCCGCGGCCGCCCCGACGCTGCGCGCGGTAGGCGGCGACCGGCTGGCTCTTCACGTAGCCGCCATGCGACAGCGTGACGACCATGTTTTCTTCGGCGATCAGGTCCAGCGTCTGCAGGTCTTCCTGCGAGATGCGGATCTCGGTGCGGCGCTCGTCGCCGAATTCGGCGACGACGTTTTCCAGTTCGGTGCGGATCACCGCCATCAGGCGTTCGGGATTGGTCAGGATCTCGACCAGCCGCTCGATGGTGCGCAGGATTTCGCGGTATTCGTCGGTCAGCTTCTCCTGCTCCAGGCCGGTCAGGCGGTGCAGGCGCATGTCGAGGATTTCCTTCGCCTGCGTCTCCGACAGCTGGTAGCCGTCGTCGTGCAGGCCAACACCCTCGGCAAGGTCTTCTGGACGCGAGATGTCGGCGCCCTTCTCGGAAAGCAGCGCGCGCACCAGCCCCGGCTCCCAGCGCCGCGCCAGCAGTCGGTCACGGGCTTCGGCCGGCGTCGGCGAGGTCTTGATGACCTCGATCATTTCGTCGATGTTCGCCAGTGCGACGGTCAGGCCTTCCAGCACATGGGCGCGGGCGCGTGCCTTGCGCAGCTCGAAGATCGTGCGGCGGGTGACGACTTCTCGGCGGTGCCGGATGAAGGCTTCCAGCATCTCCTTCAGCGTCAGCAGCTTGGGCTGTCCGTCGACCAGCGCCACCATGTTGATGCCGAACACCGATTCCATCGGCGTCTGCTGGTACAGGTTGTTCAGCAACACCTCGGCGGACTCGCCACGCTTGACCTCGATGACCACGCGCATGCCGTCCTTGTCGGACTCGTCGCGCAGGCCATCCGGGGCGATACCCTCGATCTTCTTGTCGCGGTGCAGTTCGGCGATGCGCTCGATGAGCTTCGCCTTGTTCACCTGGTAGGGCAGCTCGTGGATGATGATCGCGTCGCGACCGCTGCGCTCGTCGGTTTCGATGGTGGTGCGGGCGCGGATGAGGATACGGCCGCGGCCGGTGTGGTACGCCGTACGGATGCCGGCGGCGCCGTTGATGATGCCGTGGGTCGGGAAGTCCGGACCGGGAACGTGTTCCATCAGCTCGTCGATGCTGATGTCGGGATTGTCGATCAGCGCCAGCGTCGCCTTCACCACCTCGTTGAGGTTGTGCGGCGGGATGTTGGTCGCCATGCCGACGGCGATGCCGGCCGAACCATTGATCAGCAGGTTGGGCACGCGGGTCGGCAGGACCAGCGGTTCGGATTCGGACTCGTCGTAGTTCGGGCCGAAGTCCACCGTTTCCTTGTCGATGTCGGCCAGCAGCTCGTGCGCCAGCTTCGACATGCGGATTTCGGTGTAGCGCATGGCCGCCGGCGCGTCCCCGTCGATCGAGCCGAAGTTGCCCTGGCCATCGACCAGCACGTAACGCAGGCTCCACGGCTGCGCCATGCGCACGATGGTGTCGTAGATCGCCGAGTCGCCGTGCGGATGGTACTTACCCATCACGTCACCGACGATGCGGGCGGACTTCTTGAACGGCTTGTTGTAGTCGTTGTTCTGCTCGTACATCGCATACAACGACCGGCGGTGCACCGGCTTCAGGCCATCACGCACATCCGGGAGGGCGCGACCGACGATCACGCTCATGGCGTAATCGAGATAGCTCTGCCGCATCTCGTCTTCGATGTTGACGCGGATGACTTCCTTGGCGTGATCTGCCATCAGGGTTCCTCAACGGTGTCACGGGCAACAGCGCGTCCCGTCCGCCAGCCATGGCGGATCTGGAAATGCGCTGTGATCAAGCCGTGGATTCTAGCACATTCGGGCGACCGCCCGAACGTAAGCCATTGTTTCACGCTGTCTTTAAGGCTGCCGTGCCGGCGCCTTGAAGACCAGGAACCAGGAACTGAGGAAGTTCAGCACCATGCCGGCCAGCGAACCGGCCGCGACCCCCAGTACCGGCCATGTCCGCACCACCTCGCTGTGGCCGACCAGGACGGCATAGACCGCGTAATTCAGCACGCCGCCGGCGATCATCGCCACCACGTAGCGACCCCATTCACTGCCGCGCCGCAGGCTGCGGCGGTCGGCGAACGTCCAGTAGCGGTTGATCAGCCAGGTGGCGGTGGCTGCGCACAGGAACGACGGCACGCGCGCCGCGTACGGACCCAGCCCGACCGCCATCAGCGCATACAGCACGCCGCTGTCGACCAGGAAGCCGACGACGCCGCCGACGCCGAAGCGCAGCAGACGGGTCACGGTGACAACAACTGCGCCAATGCGCCCGGCGCAGGCTGTTCGACGACGCCGCGCTCGGTGACGATGGCGTCGATCAGCCCTGCCGGAGTGACGTCGAAGACCGGATTCCAGGCACGCACGCCGGGCGCCGCCGTCGGCTGCCCGCCCAGCCGGGTGATCTCGGCCTCATCGCGCAGCTCGATCTCGATGTCACGGCCGTTCGCCATGGCGAGGTCGACCGTGCTGGACGGCGCCACCACCATGACCTTCACGCCGTAATGGCGGGCGGCGATGGCGAGCTGGCAGGTGCCGATCTTGTTGGCGGTGTCGCCGTTGGCGGCGATGCGGTCGGCGCCGACCACCAGCCACTGGACGCGACCGGTGGACATCAGGTGCGCGCCGGCGCTGTCGGCGATCAGCGTTGCCGGAATGCCGTCCTGCTGCAGTTCCCAGGCGGTCAGGCGCGCGCCCTGCAGCCACGGACGCGTTTCCGTCGCGAACACCGCCGACAGGCGCTGCTGCGCCCAGGCGGCGCGGATCACGCCCAGAGCCGTGCCGAAACCGGCCGTCGCCAGCGAACCGGTATTGCAATGGGTCAGCACACCGCTGCCGCCTGTGATCTGCGCGGCACCGAGTTCGCCCATGTGCCGGTTGGCTGCAAGGTCTTCGCGCTCGATCGACTGCGCGCGCAGCAGCAACGCAGCCGGGTCGACGTGCCCTTCGGACTGCGCGGACGCCAGCAGTCCCTGCACCGCCCACGCGAGGTTGACCGCGGTCGGACGGGCCTGCACCAGCGTCTGCGCCGCGGTCACCAGGTCGGCCGGATCGGAGGACGCCTGCGCGGCGAGCACCATGCCGTATGCGCCGGCGATGCCGATGGCCGGCGCGCCGCGGACCGCCAGCGCATGGATGGCATCGGCCACCTCGGTGACGCTGCGGCAATCCAGCCACGCCACCGTCGCCGGCAGCAGCCGCTGGTCCAGCAGGCGCAGGTGGTCACCGCGCCATTCGATGGGGCGCAGGCTGTCGTACTGGTCGTAGTTGGTCATCGCGGAGACAGGGGTCCGGTTCGCGCCGTGGCCGGCGGGGGCGCATAGCATGCACGCCCTGCTGCCGGTTCGGCAAAACCGCCGCTGAGTGACGGGACCTGTGGCGAAGTCGCTTCGCTGCCGCGCCGGTCGATCCCGGCAGCCACGATCCCTGCCACCGATGCGGAGACCTGCGCCGGGGCCGCCAGCCGGTGAGGCCTGGCGCTCTCAACGGCCGCGGCCCGGGGATCCCGTGCCGGTGTGCTTTGCGTGGTGCGTGCCGAGGTGGCTGGACGGTTGAAATCGCCGGTCGTTGCCCAGGGCGACCGTCCAGCGGACGGCACCGGTCAACCGGATGCGGGTCCAGCCGATGAAGTCGCTTCGGCCACTGCGGGCGGCACGACGCCACCCGGGCGGAAGCGCGCGAAACCGAAGCTGTCGTCACCACGCACCGACATGACCAGGCGGATGTAGCCGTGCGGCACCATCACCTGCATCTCGACCTCGTTGCCGGCCCCGTCGCGGCCTTCGAAAGTCATTTCGAAGTACGGGCCATTGCTGTTCACCTGTCGGCAGAGCACATGCGGACCCAGCTGTTCGCCATCGCGCAGGTGTCCGCCGAGGGCGCCACCGATCGCTTCGACGGCCTGGGGAAAGAACAGGACGGCGACGGAAGGTTGTTCGTTCGACACGCCAGGTTCCTCGCTCAATCCTCAATGGGCCGGATATCCGGCAGGCTGTCGACATCGCCGACCAGGTCGACACCGTCCGGCGGAACGAAGCGGAACAGACCCGCATCCAGGTCGGGATTGCGCTGCCAGCCGCTGAAGCGGATCTCGCTGCGTCCACCAAGGCTGTCTTCCAGGCGCATGCGTTCCAGGCCGTTGTCACCCAGGCCGAGCAGCGCCTCACGGAATCCGTCGTCGCCTTCCTTGGGCGTCAGACTGAGCCAGTCCAGCCCGTCGCTGCGACCACCCTCGCCGACTTCATAGCGCGCATCGAGGCTGGCCGGATCGGTCAGCACGACGAGCGGGCTCTGCGCCTCCTCGTCCGCCTGGCGACGCACGGTGACCTGCTCGAGATCGACGTCATACAGCCAGACGTGGCTGCCGTCGGCCACGACGACCTGCTCGTAGGGCGTGCGGTACTGCCAGCGGAACTGCCGCGGCGCACGCATCGCCAGGTCGCCTTCGGACTGCTCGCGCAGGCTGCCATCGACGTTGTAGACCTGCTGTTCGAAACGGCCCTGCAAGGACACCAGGCCATCGGCGAACCGGTCGAGCTTCGCACGCGCCTGCGCGAAGGCGCTGCCGCCCGTGGCCGCCAGGCCGATCGCCATCATTACCGTACAGAGTCGTCGCATCGTTTCTCCGGCCCGCAGTTCCGCTGGCGAGACTCTAGCAGCGTCACCGCGGCCGTCGCGTGGCCGGGCCCGCGGCGGGACGCCGCGCATTCAGGCTGCCGCCCGCCCCCTCATCACCGGCCGGGCATCTAGTCCTTCGGACGCGCCGGCACCAGCACTTCGCGGTTGCCGTTGTGCGAGGGCGGCGAAACCAGCCCCGCCGCCTCCATCTGTTCGATCAGGCGCGCGGCGCGGTTGTAGCCGATCTTGAGGCGACGCTGCACGCCGGAGATCGACGCACGCCGCGACTCCAGCACGATCTGCACGGCCTGGTCGTACAGCTTGTCGGATTCCGGATCGTCGCCATCGGCATCCTCGGGCAGGCCGGTGGCGCCGACGAGCTGGCCGTTGTCCATCATCTGCACTTCCTCGAGCACGCCCTCGACGTAGCTGGGCTCGCCGAAGCGCTGGCGCAGGAACTCGACGACGCGATGCACCTCGTGATCGTCCACCCAGGCGCCGTGCACGCGTTCCGGCGACGCCGTGCCTGGCGGCAGGTAGAGCATGTCGCCACGACCGAGCAGGGTCTCGGCGCCGCTCTGGTCGAGGATGGTGCGCGAGTCGATCTTGCTCGATACCTGGAAGGCGATGCGCGTCGGCACGTTCGCCTTGATCAGGCCGGTGATGACATCGACGCTGGGACGCTGTGTCGCCAGGATCAGGTGGATGCCGGCGGCGCGCGCCTTCTGCGCCAGGCGGGCGATCAGTTCCTCCACCTTCTTGCCGACGATCATCATCATGTCGGCGAACTCGTCGATCATCACGACGATGAAAGGCAGGTTGTCCAGCGCCGGCGGCGCCGCGCCGTCCTCGGGTCGGAAAAGCGGATCGAGCACCGGCTGGCCGCTGGCCTTGCCGTCGCGGACCTTCTTGTTGTAGCCGGCCAGGTTGCGGACGCCGAGCGCGGCCATCAGCTTGTAGCGCCGCTCCATTTCCGCGACGCACCAGCGCAGCGCGTTCGCCGCTTCCTTCATGTCGGTGACCACCGGCGCCAGCAGGTGCGGGATGCCCTGGTAGATGCTCAGTTCCAGCATCTTCGGGTCGATCATGATCATGCGCACGTCGCTGGCGGTGGCCTTGTAAAGCAGGCTCAGCACCATGGCGTTCAGGCCGACCGACTTGCCCGAGCCGGTGGTACCCGCAACGAGCAGGTGCGGCATCTTGGCCAGGTCGACGACCACAGGAATGCCGCCGATGTCCTTGCCCAGCGCCATCGACAGCGGCGAGCCGGCGCGCGAATAGGCATCCGAATCAAGGATCTCGCGGAAATACACCGTCTCGCGCTGCGCGTTCGGAATCTCCAGGCCGATGGTGGTCTTGCCGGGAATGACCTCGACCACGCGCACGCTGACCACGGACAGGCCGCGGGCGATGTCCTTGTCGAGATTGGACACCTGGCTGGCTCGCACGCCCGGTGCCAGTTCCAGTTCGAAACGGGTGATCACCGGGCCGGGATAGACGCCGACGACGCGCGCCTCGATGCGGAAGTCCTTGAGCTTCAGTTCGACCTGGCGCGACAGCGCCTCCAGCGCTTCCGGCGAATAACCCGCCGGCTGCGCACGCGGCTCGTCGAGCAGCGACAGCGGCGGCAGGTCGCCTTCGCCGCCACTGCCGGGAAACAGCGGCATCTGCACTTCGCGCTTGCGTTCGACCTTGGCCGGCTTTTCCACCGGCCGCTCGGCGATCACGATGGGCTCGCGCTCGGCGCGCGACTTTCGATCGGCCTTGCGCACCTGTTCGCGCTCGCTGCGCGCGACCTTGGCGGCGCTGCGGTCCTCGCGCCGGCGCAGGTGCGTCATCGTCCAGGCGAACAGCCGCAGCGCGGCATCGCCGAGGGCGTCCATCACCTTCGGCCAGGAGATGCCGAAGGCCAGTGTCACCGCGGCCAGGAACATCGTCAGCAGCAGCAGGCTGGCACCGGTGTGCGCCAGCACGCTGGCGAGGCCGCCACCGAGCAGCTGCCCGAGCAGGCCGCCCGGTGAAGCCGGCAGGTTGACGCTGGCCGCCAGATGCAGGTGCGCAAGTCCGCTGCCCGTGAGCAGGAACATCAGCATGCCAAGCAGGCGCAGGCTGGGATCGAAGCGCGACTCGTCGGCGCGCGGACGCACCATGTTCCAGCCCAGCCACAGCACCAGCGGCGGCAGCGTCCAGGCGACGTAGCCGAAGAAATACAACGCCAGGTCCGCCAGCCAGGCGCCGGCGACGCCGCCAAGGTTGCGGACATCACCGCCGGTGCCGGCGTGCGACCAGCCCGGATCGTCCGGGTGGTGGCTGATCAGGCACAGCAGCAGGTACAGCGCCACCAGCATCAACAGCAGCAGCGCCACGTCCTTGAGGTGGCGCTGCATGGTGTCGGAGAACAGCGGCTTGTCGTCGCCGGCGGCGCGTGCTTTCGATGGTGGCATGTCAGTCGACCTCTGCGGCGATCATGCCACGATCACGTCGCGGCAACGGCGACGCGCCGCATTCGCTGCCTTGTCTCTCAGAGCATGCCCTGCAGCGCAGGGTGCACCAGCTTGCCGGCCTCGACGTTGATGCCGCGCGCCAGCGACGTGCCCTCGCGCCAGACGTCGCCCGCCGCCAGATTCTGCACGTAGGGCAGGATCGCGGCGCAGATGGCTTCCGACGAGGTCTTCGGCACCGCGCCCGGCATGTTGGTCACGGCGAAATGGGTCACGCCGTGCTCGACATAGGTCGGGTTCGCCCAGGTCGTCGGGCGCGTCGTCTCGAAGCAGCCGCCCTGGTCGACGGAGATGTCCACCATCACGGTCCCCGGCTCCATCGACCGCACCATCTCCGCGGTCACCACGCGCGGCGCGCGGGCGCTCGGGATCAGCACGGCGCCGATGATCAGGTCGGCATCCGTAACTTCGCGGGCAACATACTCCTCGTACGGGTACAGCGCCGTCACGTTCGGGCCCATCGCCATCATTTCCGCGAGACGGTCCTGGCGCTTGTCGAAGACGATGACATTGGCGCCACCGGCGGCGGCGAGCGCTGCGGAGTTGCCGCCGGCCGCCCCGGCGCCCAGCACCACGACCTTGCCACGCTCGGTGGACGGCAGGCCGCCGAGCAGCTTGCCCTTGCCGCCCGCCGGCTGGTGCAGCAGGTGCGTGCCGACCTGGGTGGCGATGCGCCCGGCGATGATCGACATCGGCGCCAGCAGCGGCAGCGTGCCGTCGTCGAACTCGACGCTTTCGAAGGCGACGCCGGTCAGGCCGATCTCGAGCAGCTTGCGGGTCAGCTCGGGCTCGGCCGCCAGGTGCAGGTAGCAGAACAGCAGGTGGTCCTTGCGCAGGTGCTGCAGGTCACCGGCGATCGGCTCCTTGACCTTGACGATCAGCTCGCCCTTCTCGTACAGCGCCGCCGCGTCCGGGGCGATCTTCACGCCGACGCGCGTGTAGGCGTCGTCGCTGAAGCCGCTCTTGATGCCGGCGTCCTTTTCCAGCCAGACCTCATGGCCACGGCGGACCAGGTCGCCGCAGGCTGCGGGAACGAGCGCGACGCGACCTTCGAGGGTCTTGGTTTCGCGGGGAATACCGATACGCATGGAAAGGACTCCGGTCTTGATTGGCTGGCGAACGGGCCCCATGCTGATGGCGTATCTGCACCTTCGCGGTGCGTTCCCGCCGAACCATTGGCCCGGATTACAACGGGCGGAGAGTATATATGACCGTCAAGCATTCCCGGCTGCTCATCCTGGGCTCCGGACCGGCCGGCTACAGCGCCGCCGTCTACGCCGCGCGCGCCAACCTGAAGCCGTTGCTGATCACCGGCCTGCAGCAGGGTGGACAACTGATGACCACCACCGAGGTGGACAACTGGCCGGGCGACGTCGAGGGACTGGTTGGTCCGGACCTGATGGACCGGATGCTGCGTCATGCACAGCGCTTCGACACCGAGATCGTCTTGGACCACATCATCGAAGCGGACCTGTCGCAGCGCCCGTTCCGCCTCAAGGGCGACAGCGGCGAATACACCTGCGATGCCCTGATCATCGCCACCGGGGCGACGGCCAAGTACCTTGGCCTGCCTTCGGAACAGGCGTTCATGGGCCGCGGCGTGTCCGCCTGCGCGACCTGTGACGGATTCTTCTACCGCAACCAGGACGTCGCGGTGATCGGCGGTGGCAACACCGCCGTCGAGGAAGCCCTCTACCTGGCCAACATCTGCCGCAAGGTGACGCTGGTCCACCGCCGCGACAAGCTGCGCGCCGAGAAGATCCTCCAGGACAAGCTCTTCGCCCGCGAACGCGAGGGCAAGGTCGAGATCATCTGGGACCACGCCGTCGAAGAGGTGCTGGGCGACGACTCCGGCGTGACCGGCGTGCGCATCGCCCCGGTCAAGGGTGGCGCCAGCCGCGACCTGGTCGTCCAGGGCTTCTTCGTCGCCATCGGCCACAGCCCCAACACCGGCCTGTTCGACGGCCAGCTGGACATGCGCGCCGGCGGCTACCTGGTGGTGAAGACCGGCCTGGATGGACTGGCGACCCAGACCAGCGTGCCCGGCGTCTTCGCGGCCGGCGACGTGGCCGATTCCGTATACCGCCAGGCGATCACCTCGGCAGGCTCCGGCTGCATGGCCGCGCTTGATGCCGAGCGCTTCCTCGATCAGGGCTGAATACGCGACGAACCGAATGCGGCTGCGACGGTCAATGTACGTTGATCGTCGTAGCCTGTAGGCATGTCGCTGAAATTACGGATCCATCCGCAACTCGATGACATCGAACCGGCCCGCTGGGATGCCCTGCGGCCCGACGATGACCCGTTCCTCAGCCACGCCTTCCTGGCCGGCCTGGAACGGCACGGCTGCGTGCGCAGCGAGGTCGGCTGGCAGCCCTGGCACCTGGCCTGGTACCGCGGGGACGAACTGGTTGCCGCAGCCCCGGCCTACCTGAAAAGCAATTCGCACGGCGAATTCGTCTTTGACTGGTCGTGGGCACAGGCGCATGAGATCGCCGGGCGCCGCTACTACCCGAAACTCCTCTGCGCCGTGCCCTATACGCCGATCACCGGCGCGCGCCTGCTGACCGGCACGCGTCCGGAACCGAAGCTGGCGCGGGCACTGTCCAGCGCGCTGATCGCCGAGGCCTCGCGCCTGGGCCTGTCCGGCGCGCACGTCAACTTCAGCGATGACGCCAGCAGCGCCGAGCTGGATCGTGATCCGCGCTGGTTGCACCGCTGCGACATCCAGTTCCACTGGCACAACCGGGGTTATGGCCACTTCGACGAGTTCCTGGCCGAGCTGAGCCACAAGAAGCGCAAGAACATCCGCCAGGAACGCGAGCACCTGTACCGCGCCGGCTGGCGCTTCCAGCGCCTGCGCGGCGACGGACTGGAGGCGCGCGACTGGGAGTTCGTGCATGCGCTGTACGTCAGCACATTTGCCGAGAAGGGCAACTACCCTGCCCTCAGCGAGCGCTTCTTCCGGCACCTGGGCGAAGCGCTGCCGGCGCAGACCATGGTGGTACTGGCACGTGCGCCGGATGGCCCGCCGGTCGCGATGGCGCTGTTCCTGCACAGCCGCACGCGCCTGTACGGGCGCTACTGGGGCAGCCTTTACGACGAGCCAGGCCTGCATTTCGAGTGCTGCTATTACCAGGGCATCGAATACGCCATCGAGCGCGGGCTGTCCGTGTTCGAGCCCGGTGCGCAGGGCGAACACAAACTCGCTCGTGGCTTCCTGCCGATGCTGACCCGGTCCTACCATCACCTGTGCGACGCGCCGATGCAGGCGCGCATCGGCGAGGCGCTCCGCCACGAACGCGCCGCCGTTTCCGAGTGGCGCGACGGACTTCTGGAGCGGTCTCCCTTTGCCCATGCACCTGACTGAGCTTGATGACGACCCGGCCTCGCCGTTCCCACCCGTGGAGCGCGCGCTGCGCGAGCCCGACGGCCTGCTGGCCTGGGGCGGCGACCTGTCGGTGCCGCGACTGCTCAACGCCTACCGGCACGGCTGCTTCCCCTGGTTCAGCGAAGGCCAGCCCCTGCTGTGGTGGGCGCCGGACCCACGCATGGTGCTGCCCAGCGATGGTTTCCACGTCTCGCGCAGCCTGCGCCGCTTCCTGCGCCGCAGCGACTGGACCCTGCGCGCCGACTGCCGCTTCGACGCGGTGATCTCGCACTGTGCTGACACGCCAAGGCGGGGCCAGGATGGCACCTGGATCCTGCCATCGATGGCCACCGCCTACCGGCGCATGCACGCACGGGGACATGCGCACAGCGTCGAGGTGTACGACCGGGACGATTGCCTCGTCGGCGGCATCTACGGGATCGCCATCGGCCGGATGTTCTTCGGCGAGTCGATGTTCAGCCTTTCCGACAACGGTTCGAAGGTGGCGCTGCTCGGCCTGTGCCGGTTCCTTCATCGCAACGCCATGCCGATGCTTGACTGCCAGATGCACACGGCGCACCTGGAAAGCCTGGGCGCCCGCACGCTGCCGCGCGAACGGTTCATCCGGGAGAGCCGGGCGCTCTGCGCACTGCCGGGTCCGCCCGGCAGCTGGCAGGATGGCTTCGGGCACGTCACGGCCGCCGGCTTGTCCGACAGCGAACCGCGTTAGACTTCCTTTTTTCCAAGCGAAAACCACCATGTCACTGCATCCGGCGGTCCGGACCGCCCTGCTTTCCCTCGGCCTTCCCCTTCTGATCACAGCCTGCCAATCCGTGAACGACAACGCCCCCGCTGCCGCCGATCTTCCGCCCGTCGCCGAGCGCATCGACCATGTCGTCGAGGCGCCGGCCGGCTCGCGCACCGATCCCTATTACTGGCTGCGCGACGATTCGCGCAGCAACGAAAAGGTGCTCGACTACCTGCGCGCGGAGAACGCCTGGTTCCACCGTCACATGGAACGGCTGGCGCCACGGACGGAAAAGCTGTACGGCGAAATTGTCGGCCGCATCAAGCAGGACGACAGTTCCGTGCCGGTCCGCCATCGCGGCTACTGGTACTACGTGCGTTTCGCCGAAGGGCAGGAATATCCGGTCTACGCGCGTCGACGCGGCGACATGACGGCGCCTGAGGAAATCCTGCTGGACGGCAACACGCTGGCGGAAGGCCATGGCTTCTTCCAGATCGGCGACTACGAGGTTTCCGACAACGGCCGCTGGCTGGTCTGGGCGGAAGACACCATCGGCCGCCGCCAGTACGTGCTGCGCTTCAAGGACCTGGAAACAGGCACGATGCTGGACGACCGCATCGAAGGCGTCTCTGCCGACCTGGTCTGGGCTGCCGACGACAGCACCCTGTTCTACATCGAGAACGATCCGGACACCCTGCTCGGCAAGCGCGTCAAGCGCCACCGGCTGGGCACGCCGACCAGCCAGGACGTGCTCGTCTATGAAGAGCCGGACGAATCGTATTACCTGGCCATCGGCAGGACCGGTGACGAGCGCTTCCTCGTCATCCACAGCTCCAGCACGGTGTCGGACGAGCTGCGCTACGTCGCCGCCGACCAGCCGCAGCAGCCGTTCACGGTGCTCGCTGCGCGCGAGCGCGACTTCGAATACGACGCCGACCACATCGACAACCGCTGGATCATCCGCACCAACTGGCAGGCGCCGAACTTCCGCCTGATGGAAGCGGCGGACAGCGACATCGCCGATCGCGGCAAGTGGCGTGAACTGGTCGGCCACCGCGACGACGTCTACATCGAGGAGTTCGAACTGTTCCGCAACCACCTGGCGATCGGCGAGCGCAGCGAAGGGCTCAAGCGCGTGCGCATCAGGCGCTGGGATGGAGCGCGCGAGGACTACATCGGCGCCGACGAGGCGGCCTATGTCGCCGAGATCGACGTCAACTCCGAACAGGATTCGGAGTGGCTGCGTTACAGCTACAGCTCGCTGACCACGCCGGAATCGATCTACGAGGTGCACATGGACAGCGGCGAACGCCGCCTGCTCAAGCGCGCACCCGTGCTCGGCGGCTTCGACAGCGACAACTACGTGACCGAGCGAACCTGGGCCACGGCCGCCGATGGCGAGAAGATTCCGGTCAGCCTGCTGTACCGCAAGGGCTTCCAGCGTGACGGCAGTGCCGCGCTGTACCAGTACGCCTACGGTTCGTACGGCATGTCGATGGACCCCTATTTCAGCACCGCGCGGCTGTCGCTGGTGGACCGCGGGATGGTGTTCGCCATCGCCCACATACGCGGCGGCGAGGAAATGGGTCGGCGCTGGTACGAAGCCGGCAAGCTGCTCGACAAGCGCAATACCTTCACCGACTTCATTGCCGTCACCGACCACCTGGTCGCGGAAGGCTACGTCGCCAGGGACCGCGTCGCCGCGATGGGCGGCAGCGCCGGCGGCCTTCTGATCGGCGCGGTCGCCAACCTGGCGCCTGAGAAATACCGGGTGCTGGTGGCGCATGTGCCGTTCGTCGATGTGGTCACGACCATGCTCGACGAATCCATTCCACTGACGACCAACGAATACGACGAATGGGGCAACCCGGCCGAGAAGGCGTATTACGACTACATGCTGTCGTATTCACCGTATGACAACGTGCGCGCGACCGCCTATCCGGCGATGCTGGTGACCACCGGGCTGTGGGATTCGCAGGTGCAGTACTGGGAGCCGGCGAAGTGGGTGGCGAAGCTGCGCGCGACCGCCACCGGCGCCGCGCCGCTGCTGTACAAGACCAACATGGAAGCCGGCCACGGTGGCAAGTCGGGTCGTTTCCAGCGTTACCGCGAAACCGCCGAGGAATATGCCTTCGTGCTTGACCAGCTCGGGGTTGCGGAGCGCTGATCCCGGGGAAACAGGCGATGCGCCCGGCGCTTCAGCCGGGCGCGTCCAGTACGTCAGCGCGAGGGACTGGCGACCTGCCAGCTGCCAGCGCCCGTCGCCGTTTCGGCCGCTGGAACGACCGCCACCCGGATGCGCAGGCGGTCGCCGGGATCATGGTCGAGGCGGGATACGAACACTTCACCGCGGTAGCGGTATTCGACGTCGAAGCCCTCCTGGCGGGTGACCGTCACCACATCGTCAACCAGCGGGCAGCCTTCGGGTTCGGCCGTGTGTTCCTCGGGCAATGCCTGGCGTGGTGCCGGCGCAGCTGCCGCGAACCCCGTCTGCAGCAGTGTCCCGACGGCGCCCATGCGACCGCCGGGGACGGTGGTGACAGGCGGCTCCCGCTCCGCTGCCGCATTCGCAGACGAAGCATTCAGGGCCGTACAGTCTTCCCGCAGTTCCGTCACCTGTATCTCACTGAACACCGGCACCACGCGCAGCACCTGCGCATAGGTGTACGTGACGTGCTCGACATAGGCGTCCTCGACCGCCCCTGCCGAAGCGGGCCGGGGCGTCTGGGCAACGGCGGTTGCTGAGTAGAGGAGAATCAGGCAGGAGGCGGCAGTACCGCAGGCAACTCGGGAACTCGAATGCATGTCTTGGATCGCCTCGCCGTCCTGGCGTCAGGAGCTGTGAGCAACGGGCATTCAAGCCCAACGAATATGAACGGCAGCTGATAATTCGTCCCTGCAGCGGATCGTTTGCTAAAGTTGCCCCTTGCTGCTGCGCACCAATGCACGTGCCGCCCTGACCGGGCTGGCCCGTGCCAGCCACCGCCGTCGCGCAGTTTGACCATCCAACCGGGGCCTCCATGCAGCTTCATCTTTTCAACAGCCTCAGCCGCCAGCTCGAACCGTTCCAGCCGCTCGACCCGCAGCGGGTGACGCTCTACATCTGCGGACCGACGGTCTACAACTACGTCCATATCGGCAACGCGCGGCCGCCTGTGGTTTTCGGGCTCCTGGTGCGGCTGCTGCGGCGCCTGTATCCGAACGTCGTCTATGCCCGCAACATCACCGACGTCGACGACAAGATCAACGCCGCATCGGCGGAGCGCGGCGTGCCGATCTCCGAGATCACCGACCGCTACGCGCAGGCCTACCACGAGGACATGGACCGTCTCGGCGCCGATCGTCCCGACGTGGTGCCACATGCCACCGACCACATCGGCCAGATCATCGCCATGTGCGAGCGGCTGATCGCCAGCGGCCATGCCTATGCCGCCGACGGCCACGTGCTGTTCGATGTCACCACCTATCCGGCGTACGGCCAGCTCTCGCGCCGCTCCACCGATGAAATGCTCGCCGGCGCCCGCGTCGAGGTCGCACCCTACAAGCGCACGCCCGGCGACTTCGTGCTCTGGAAGCCGTCGACGCCGGACCTGCCGGGCTGGGACAGCCCCTGGGGACGGGGACGGCCAGGCTGGCACATCGAATGTTCGGCGATGGCGGCAACCCACCTGGGCGAGACCATCGACATCCACGCCGGTGGCATCGACCTGCAGTTCCCGCACCACGAGAACGAGATCGCCCAGAGCACCTGCGCGCATGGCGGCAAGGTCTTCGCCCGCTACTGGCTGCACAACGGCATGCTCAACATGGGTGGCCGCAAGATGTCGAAGTCGCTGGGCAACGTCACGCTGGTTCACGACCTGCTGGACGCCTATCCCCCCGAAGCGCTGCGCTACGTGCTGATGTCGGCGCATTACCGGCAGCCGCTGGACTGGTCGGAAGGAGCCGTCGAGCAGGCCATCCGCACGCTTGACCGCCTCTACGGCACGCTGCGCGACCTCGCGGACGTGGACGCCGGCGAAGCGGGCGACCCGCCTGCTTCGATCCTGCAGGCGCTGTGCGACGACCTCAACACGCCTGAAGCGCTGGCGCACCTGGCCGGCATCGCCGCGGAGGCGCGCCGCGCCGGCGACGAGGCCACGCGTCGTGCCCGCAAGCGCGAACTGCTCGACGCCGGCGCCCTGCTCGGCCTGCTGCAGCAGACGCCGGACGAGTGGTTCAAACGCGGAGCGACCTCCGGGGACGAAGGCGAAGGCGAGCTCGCGGCAAGGATCGACGCCCTGGTCGCCGAACGCGAGGCGGCACGCAAGTCGCGGGACTTCGCCCGCGCCGACGAACTGCGCAGCACGCTGACGGACCTGGGCGTGCTGGTCGAGGACGGCGCCGACGGCGCACGCTGGCGCTGGAACCGCTGATGTCCAGCGCCATCGACGCGGCACAGGCCGCCATCGCCGAGGAATTCGCGCTGTTCGGTGACTGGAGCGAGCGTTACCAGTACCTGATCGATCTGGGGCGCAAGCTGCCGCCTTTCCCCGATGCCTGGCGCAACGAGGACAATCGCCTTCACGGTTGCCAGTCGATGGTGTGGATCGTCGCCGAAGGCGATGCGCAACGGCTGGACTTCCACGCTGCCAGCGATTCAGCGATCGTCTCCGGACTGATCGCACTCGTGCTGCGTGTCTACGGGGGCGGCCACGACGCCGCCGAGATCGAAGCGACCGAACCGGATTTCATCCGCGCCATCGGACTGGGCAGCCACTTGTCGCCCACGCGAAGCAATGGCCTGGCGGCCCTGCTTGCACGCATCCGCGACATCGCGCGGCGTGCCCAGGCCGGCGAACGCTTCGATCCCGGCTGAACGGTGCGCGTGGTCCGGCGCTTGCCGGCGCCGGGCCTGTGCTAGCGTTCGGCCCCTGCAACAACCGGACACTGCCATGCGCATTCGTATCGCCACCCTGCTCACGCTCGCCTTGATCAACGGCACCGCCGCCTTCGCCGATGAAGGCGACATCGGCTATCCGTCGGTGGAAGCGGCACGCGCCGCGCTGGCCGCGCGCAGCGATGTCGCCATGTCGCGCGCCGACGGCTGGCTGACCATCGAGGACCGCGCCGGAAAAACCCTGTGGACCTTCGCGCCGGAGACCGATCCCGCGCATCCGGCGGCAGTGAAGCGCAGCGTCGTCGAGGAAGGCGACCGCATCGTGCTGCGCATGGATATCCGCTGCGAAGGGGACGCCGCCGCCTGCGACGCCCTGGAAGCGCACTTCCTCAGCCTCAACGAATCGGTGGTGGGCAAGGCGCGTGAAGACGCCGAGGGCGGCGAAGAGAACAACGGCGACTGATTCCGGCCGGCGCCCGGCGGCCCGCCATCGGCCGCCCTGCTATGCTGCGCGCCGCTCAACCGGAGATCTCCATGTACCGTGCCCTGCGCCGGCTGCTGCCGGCGGCCCTGCTTGTCGCCGCGCCGGCGGCGTCCGCCTTTGTCTCGGGCACGACGCCCGTGTTCATCAACGAGCTGCACTACGACAACGTCGACGTCGACGTCGGCGAGGCCGTGGAGATCGCCGGTCCGGCCGGCACCAGCCTGACCGGCTGGTCGGTCGTGCTCTACAACGGTTCCAACGGTACCGTCTACGACACCATCCCCCTGTCCGGCACCATCCCCGACCAGTGCTCGGGTTTTGGCACGGTGGTGGCGCTGCCGGGTGGCAGCAACCCGCAGATCCAGAACGGATCGCCGGACGGCCTGGCCCTGGTCAGCCCGCAGGGCGTCGTGCAGTTCCTCACCTACGAAGGCAGCTTCACGGCAACCAATGGCCCGGCCCAGGGCATGGTCGGCACCGACATCGGTGTCAGTGAGCCGGGCAGCACGCCGGTGGGCCATTCACTCGCACTGGCCGGCAGCGGCGGCTCGGGCTATGAGTCCTTCACCTGGCAGCCGCCCGCTCCCGCCTCCTTCGGTGCCTGCAACCCTGGCCAGAGCTTCGCACCCGCGGTGGACGTGCCGCCGCAGTTGAACTCGCTGACGCCGGCCAATGGCGCCATCGGCGTGTCCACCCTGCCGGTCATCAATGCGGTTTTCAGCGAGGCCGTCGACCTTGCACCCGGCGCCATCACGCTCGGTTGCGCCACCTCCGGCCCGATCGCGCTCTCAATTTCCGGCACGGACGCCAGCTACCAGGCGACCGCGCAGACCGCCGTGCTCAACCTGGAGTCCTGCACCGTCACCGTCACGGGCGCCCTGGTCACCGACCGCGACGGCACGCCGGACGCCATGGCCGGCAACGTCAGCCACACTTTCACCACCCAGGCCGACCTGCCGCCGGCCGTGGCCCATCACATTCCCGCTGTCGGCGCCGGCGGCGTTGCGCACAGCGCCAATATCCAGGTCGATTTCAGCGAACCGGTCACCACGCAGCCGGGCTGGCTGCAACTAAGCTGCGATGAAAGCGGCAACGTCAGCGTCAGCATCAGCGGCGGCCCGACCCAGTACGTGGTCAATCCGGACAGCGACTTCGCTGCCCTGGAAACATGCACGGTTCTCGTCGATGCCGACCACGTCATCGACCTTGACGGCGTCCCGACCCCGATGGTCGCCGACTACACCTGGACCTTCACGACCGCGTCCGACAATGGCGACTACTACGCCAGCGTCGTCGCCACCAGCGCCGCCACCCTGCGCGCGACCCTGCACGAGGTGATCGACGACCACCAGTGGTACCCGTATTCGTCGAGCAGCGGTCCGGATACCTGGGAGATCCTCGAGAAGGCGGACGAAGATCCCGCCGATCCGACGCGCATTCTCGACATCTACCGCAACGAGAGCATGGCCAAGTTCGGTGGCGGCCAGGGCCCGTACAACCGCGAGCACACCTGGCCCAATTCGCTGGGCTTCCCCAACAGCGGCAACAGCCACGCCTACACCGACACGCACATGCTCATGCTGTCGCATGTCGGCTACAACTCGGACCGCGGAAACAAGTACTTCGGCACCTGCAACAGCGGCTGCACCGAGCGCACGACGCTGGTGAACGACGGCCAGGGCGGCGGCAGCGGCACGCACCCGGGCAACTCCAACTGGTTCAACGGCAACCTCTGGGAGACCTGGGTCGGCCGTCGCGGCGACGTCGCCCGCGCGGTGATGTACATGGACATCCGTTATGAAGGCGGCACGCACGCCAACGGCTGGCATGAGCCGGACCTGATCCTGACCAACAACACCAGCCTCATCCAAGGCACCAACACCGCCAACAACGGCACCGGGCGCGCCTATATGGGCCTGCTCGACGTGATCCTGGCCTGGCACGAACAGGATCCGCCGGACGAGAAGGAGCGCTTGCGCAACGAGGTGGTGTACAGCTACCAGGGCAACCGCAATCCCTTCATCGACCATCCGGAATGGGCGGCCTGCCTGTTCAAGGACATCTGCCCGGTCGTCAGCGACGTGATCTTCGCGAACGGATTCGGCGACTGATCGCCGATCCGCATGCCGGAAAAACAAAGGGCGGCCGATGGCCGCCCTTTTCCGTTCGCGCTACGGAGCGCGCGAGCGTGATCAGGCCTTCTTGCGAGCGGCCGTCTTCGCAGCCGGCTTGGCCGCTGCCTTGGTGGCCACCGCCGCCTTCGCCTTGTGCGGACGTGCGATGCCGTAGCTGCCCGCCGAAATCTTGCCGCGCCGCGTGCTCTTGTCGCCCTTGCCCATGACCGTTCTCCTGCTTTGTCGTAGTGGGATGGAAGGGCGCGGAGAATAGCAGAACGCCCCGGCCTGCTGCGCGAGGCACCCTGGCGCGACCCCGCCCACCGCGCGCGGTGGTGAAATGGCGCGCATCCGGGACCGGACCGGCTTGCAGGGCTTGGGGGAAAGCGCCGGGCTGGCTATACTTCCCGCTTTCGTCCGCCCCGTCCTGGAACGCCGCAGCATGAAGCTGATTCCGCTGATCGTCGCCACCGGCGCCCTGTCATTGGCCGCCACAACCCACGCCGCCGACCTCGATGCCGGCCGCCAGCTCGCCTACACCTGCACCGGTTGCCATGGCATCGCGGGCTACAAGAACGCCTACCCCAACTATCACGTGCCGCGCATCGCCGGCCAGAACCGGGATTACCTGGTGGCCGCGCTGACCGCGTACAGCAAGGGCGAGCGTACCCATCCGACCATGCGTGCGCAGGGTGAAGCCCTGAGCGCCGAAGAAATCGACAACGTTGCCAGCTACCTGGCCAGCCTGAGGGAAGCACCATGATGTCCCGCGCCATCCTTGTCGCCAGCGCGCTGGTCCTGTTCGGCCTGAACGCCCCGGCCTTCGCCGCCGGCGACGCCGAACGTGGCCGCGAGAAGTCGCAGGTATGCCAGGCCTGCCACGGTGTCGACGGCAACGGCATCGGTGATCCCCAGTATCCGCTGATCGCCGGCCAGTACGCCGACTACCTGTCGCAGGCCATGCGCGCCTACCAGACCGGCGAGCGCCAGAACGTCATCATGCAGGGCTTCATGGCGACGCTGACCGCGCAGGACATCGACGACCTGGCGGCGTACTTCGCCTCGCAGAAGGGTTCGCTGGACGACCTCAGCCACTTCAAGTGATCGCGTCGTCGCCCGCCGGCAACAGGAAGGCCGCCCCTTGGGCGGCCTTTTCCGTTTCAGGGGCTCTTAGCGCCCACGCCGGCAGCGCGACACGCCGTGGCGCACGACGATCACTCAGCGGTAATAAGGCGTCTGCCCGCGCGCGTGGTCGGTGGCATCGCGCACGGCGCTGATTTCCGGGAAGGCATCACGCAGGCGCTTCTCGATGCCGTCGCGCAAGGTCACGTCGGCCATCCCGCAACCCTGGCAGCCGCCGCCGAAGCGCAGCACCACCTCGCCGTCCGCGGTGACTTCCTCCAGCGCGACACGACCGCCGTGGTTGCCGAGCTGCGGATTGATCTCGCTTTCGATCAGCCAGCGCACGCGCTCGACCAGGCTGGCGTCGCCGGCCGGCGCGCTGGCCTTGAGTCCTGGCGCACGGATGCTCAGCTGCTCGCTGGTGCCTTCGCTGCGCAGCGCGATTTCCGCCTGGTCCAGGAACGGCGCGCTGTCGGAATCGACATACAGTCGCAAGCCGTCGCAGACATCGACTTCCCACTCGTCGCCGCGCAGGTCCACGGCTTCGCAGTAGCGCAGCGCGACATCGGCCCGGGGCGTTCCCGGCGCCACCGCGCTCAGATGGATACCGAGGATGTCCGGCCCCTGCTGTTCGAGCAGGCGGATGAAATAGGCCCGGGCACGGGCGTCGACGTGGATCATGGCGAAATGGTACCAGAACGGTCCGATATGAAGGAGTCGCCCGTTCAGCCGTGACGGCGCGCGAAATCGGCCATGAAGTCGACCAGCTGCCCGACACCGGCCATGGTCATGGCGTTGTAGAGGCTGGCGCGCATGCCGCCGACGACACGATGGCCCTTCAGGCCGATCAGGCCGGCGGCGGCGGACTCGGCCAGGAACGTCGAGTCCAGTCCCGGATCCCGCAACTGGAACGGTACGTTCATCCACGAACGCGCGGCCGGGTCGACTTCGTTGCGGTAGAAGCCGCCGGAGCCGTCAATGGCCGCATACAGCGCCGCGGCCTTGGCCTGGTTGCGCTGCGCCATCGCCTGCAGGCCGCCCTGCTCGCGCAACCAGCGGAACACCAGCGCGGAGACATACCAGGAAAAGGTCGCCGGCGTATTGAGCAGCGAACGCTGCGCGGCGTGGCGGTCGTAGCGGAAGATCTCCGGCAGGCTGTCCGGCGCACGCGACAACAGGTCGCGGCGGACGATCAGCAGCACCAGTCCGGAAGGACCGATGTTCTTCTGCGCGCAGGCGTAGATCAGTCCATAGCGGGAGATGTCCAGCGGCCGCGAAAGCAGCGTCGACGACATGTCGGCGACGATGGGCACCGCGCCGGTATCGGGCAGCCCATGCATCTCCACGCCGTGGATGGTTTCGTTGGGCGTGATGTGTACGTAGGCGGCATTGCGATCCAGCTGCCAGTCGCCAGCCGCCGGCAGGCCGCGGAATCCGCCCTGGGCGCTGCTCGCGGCGATGCGCACGCTGCAGACCTGGGAAGCCAGTTTCGCCGCACGCGCGCCCCAGTGGCCGGTGATCACGTAATCGGCGCTGGCGCCGTGGGCGATGTTCATCGGCACCTGCACGAAATGCTGCGTCGCGCCGCCCTGCAGGAACAGCACGGCATGGTCGTCGCCGATACCCAGCAGCTCGCGCAGATCCTGTTCGGACTGCGCAGCCATGGCCTCGAACGCGGCGCCGCGATGGGACACTTCCATCACCGATGCACCGGTACCGTTCCAGTCCAGCATCTCGTCGCGGACGCGCTCGAGGACGGCATCGGGCAGCGCAGCCGGACCGGCGCTGAAATTGAAGGCTCGTGTCATGGCGGCAGGCACCGGGAACGCTCGAAAGGAAGCGGCGATTATGCCTGAGCCGCCGGTGCGGACGGCGTCGGGAACCGTCGGGATCAGGCGTTGTTGAAGTACAGCAGGATGGCGACGGCGCCGGCAATGACCGCCGCCAGCACGATCAGTCCCCAAAGGCCGCCGGCCTGCTGTGCCGCCGGCCTGGCGCTTGCGACATCGGCGACCAGCGGGATGTCGTCGACCTCCAGTCGCTGCGTCGCCTGTTCCGGCGGTGGCGCAGCCAGTGTCTCGACGATGTAGCGGCGCTGTCCGATCTGCAGCTGGTCGCCATCGACGACGGTGACCGTTTCCTTCAGCGGCGTGCCGTTGAGGCGGATGGCGGAGCCGTTCGGATCCAGGCGGACGCTGCCTTCGACCAGGATCAGTCCGACCACGCCGGCAGCCGCGGACACCACTTCGCCGTGGTCGTCCAGGTGCAGCACCGGCCCGCGATGGACATTGCCGCTGCGGGCGCCGTTGCGCACGCGCAGGAAGAAGTCGGCGACGGTATCCGTCCCGGGGACTCCGCGCCCGGCGGCGACGAGATCGATGCAACTGCTGCCGAAGCACACGCGGTCGCCGGCGCGCAGTCGTGAAAGATGCTGGACCGGACGGCCGTTGACGCCGACCTGCGTGTCAGCGGCCAGCACCTGCATCCAGACATCATCGCCGCGCCGCTGGAGGAGCGCACAGCGGTCCGGCAGCGCGGGCAGCTTCAACTGGGCATTGCCGGCGGCGCCGACCAGCATGTCGACATCCGCTGCGAGGGTCAGGCGCCGGCCATCCGGGCATTGAAGATGCCATTCCATTGCCGCCAGCGTAGCGGAAACCGGCACGGTGCTGCGAGGGGACATGACCGGTTTCCGGTGCGGATCGACGAAGCGCGTCGGGTGACGGTCGGCGGTGCGTTGCGAGCGCTGCTGCAGGCCCAGCCGGGCGCACCGGCGGCGGCTGGATCACTGCCGTGAAGACACGTCGGCACCGGGCCAGTGGAACGGCAGGCAGGCCTCGGCGCAGAAACCGCCGCGGGGCGGATGGACCACATCCGCCCGGGGCCTTACGGGATCAGGGCGCGGCACTGCCGTCCACAGCCGCTGCCAGCTGTCGCCACACCTCCGGCAGCAGCGGCACGTAGCCGGCCATGGCCGGAAACGGCAGGAAGGCATCGAAATGCTGCGCGCGCGGCACCTCGACATAGGTCACCGCACGACCATGGGCATTCGCCATCGCCGCGTAAGGGCGGCTGGTGAAGGCCGGCGGGATCAGCGCATCGTCGGCGCCGTGGACGATCACCGTATCCGCCACGCGCGGCTGGCCGCTGGCGGCGACCGCGTCGACGCCCTCGCGGACGCGGCGCGCATCGGGCCCCTCTTCCGTCCAAAGGCGACGCAGGCACATCAGGCCGGGCAGCAGCGGATCTTCGCCGCCGGCGCTGGGATCGACGATGGCGACGCCGGCGGTCGGTGGAATACCGCTGCCGTCGCTGCGCCACAGCTGCTGCTCCAGTGCGGTGGCCGCACGCTGACGGCCGTTGGCGTCGAGCATGGCAAATCCGAAGCCGCAGGGATGGCCGCCGACGCCGTAACGACCATAGGCACTGGCGTAGGTGACCGCGACCGCACGCCAGACATCGAAGGCGATGTTCTGGCCGGCCAGCTGCAGCGCGCCTTCGTCCCAGCCGGCCACGCGCAGGCGCTCGCCGGCTTCGCGCGCCTGTCCCGCCGCGGTGCGTGCATCGAGCAGGCCGGCGCTGCGCAGCAAGGCGCAACGACGCGCACCCTGTTCACGCAGCTCCGGCGTCACGAACGGGGCTTCGGCGCGGTCCGCATCCGCCAGCATGCAGGGCTGGTACAGGGCCGCCTCGGTGACGTAGTCGAAGAGCGGACGCATGCCGGTCCAGCGGGGCTGGATGTTCGGCGCCGCGGCGACCACGGCGTCCAGCAGGCCTTCGCTGTCGAGCTCGCCGCCTCGCAGGACGGCACCACCCCCGTTGGAAATGCCGGTGGCGATGACGCGCACGTTGCCGGCGGTGAACGCTTCACGGCGCAGGCCCTCGCGATCAAGGATGGCCAGGCCGAAACGTGCCGCGGCCAGGACGTGTTCGCCCCAACGCGCTTCCGGGTTGTCGCCGTTGTGGGCGTGCGGCACGTAGATGCCATCCGCGCCGGCCTCGCGGAAATCGCTGCCGGCGCCCTTGTCGGTATAGACGATCGCGCAGCCGCGCGGCAGGCCGACAGGTGCCGCCACGGCGATGGCGCCGTAGACGCCGCGCGAACCCGATGCCGGCGCGACCATCAGGCAGGGATTCGCCACGTCGAAATGATCCGGCAGCTGCATCACCACGCGGTGCGGCTCGTTGTCACCCGGCAGGCGCAGCTGCGCCGAGAACTCGCGACCCGGCACCGTCGCCAGTTCGTCGAGGCTGCCCGGACGCAGGTCGGCAATGCCGCGCCAGCTCGACCAGATCGACCGGCGACGCCACTCCGCCGCATCGGCATCGGCCGAGGCCGGCGGCAGCATCTGGCGCAGCCCCTCAAGTCCAAGGCCGGCCGTCATCAGGTCGTCGTTGCCGGCATGCCGGGTGACGACAACCTCTCCTTCCAGCCCCGGCAGCGGGTTCAGGGCCACGTCGCGCGAAGGCGCGGCAGTGCAACCGGCAACGGCAAGCGTTGCAAGGCAGGCGGCAATTCGAAGCATGGGCGGGTCTCCAGGGACATCCTGCAAGGATAACGCGATGGATCGGGGCGGCCATTGCACCATCGGGCAGCTATCCTGCACGCATGACCACCGTCCTGATCGCCGACGACCATCCACTGTTCCGGCGCGCCCTCGCACAGACCGTGCGCGAGCAGGTCGGAAACGCGGTTGTCCTGGAAGCCGGCACGCTGGACGAAGCCGTCGCCAGCCTGCGCCACCCAGGCGATGTCGACCTGGTCCTGCTCGACCTGCACATGCCCGGCAGCCGCGGGCTGATGGGCCTGGCGGCACTGCGCGCCGAATTTCCCGCGGTAGCCATGGTGATGATCTCGGCGCACGACGATCCGCGCACCGTCGCGCGTGCGCTGGAATGCGGCGCGATGGGCTTCATTCCGAAAAGCGCCAGCCCCGAGCAGCTGGGCGAGGCGCTGGCGGCGGTGCTGGACTGTCGCGACTACCTGCCCGATGGCCTGCGCCGCGAAATCGAGGCGCTGAAACGCAGCGGCGGTGACGACGACGGCGTGACCCGTCGCCTGGCCAGCCTGTCGCCGCAGCAGCATCGCGTGCTTGCGCTGGTGGCCGAAGGCCGGCTCAACAAGCAGATCGCCGACGTCCTCGGCATCCAGGAGCGCACGGTGAAGGCGCATCTGACGGTCATCTTCGAACGGCTGGGCGTACGCAACCGCACCCAGGCCGGCGTGCTGCTGCGTTCGCTGGAACTGGCCGATCCCAGCCGGGACGCCGGCTGACGGTACGCCGTCGACACGCCTCGACCGAGGCGTGATCGTCCTTCCAGAAAAAGCCCGACCGCGCAAGGCGCGGCCGGGCCATCGGGTGCCGACCGGCGGGTGCCGGTCGAAGCACGGGCGCATCAGTCGTTGTCGACCTTCTCGCTCAGGACGCGGCCGTCACGCGGATCCAGTTTCAGGTCCACCGCCTGGCCGGCCGCGTTGACCGCCTCGGCCTCCCAGCGGCCGTCGTCATATTCGACGTCGCGGATCGCGGTGTAGCCCTGGGCTTCCAGGCGGCTGCGGATGTCGGCGGCGCCCAGCGCCGGCGTGCTGCGCGGATCGATGATCTCGCCCGTGGCCGGATCGACCAGCAGTTCAACCCTGCGGCCGTCGCGGTCGCGGGCCTTGACTTCCCACAGGCCATCATCGAATTCCAGGTCGCGGACATCGGTGAAACCGGCCTGCTCGACGCGCTGCAGGATCTCGGTCGTTCCCAGGCCAGCGCTGCCGGGCTGGGCGAAGGCGAAGCCGGCGGCGATCAGGCCAAGGGTGAGCGTGGTGCTGCGGATGATGTTCATGGTGCGGTTCCTCGTGTGGTCCAGGGGGTTGGCGGTTCCAACGGCGCACAGCTTGCGCGCGGCCTTCTAAACTCACGATGACAGTGCCGTTCACAGGATATTTACTCATAAGTCAGTAAATTAGGGAACCAATGTCCGCCAGTGCTGTCCAACCCGACATGAAGAGAGACGGACGCAAGGTATCGCGAGCGGCGCT
>NZ_SMAF01000016.1 GCF_004343305.1 Pseudofulvimonas gallinarii
CTGGCCGCGTTTTTGCGCCCTGTGTGCCGCCATCAGGGCAGAGCGCGCGCCGTGGATCAGCAGGGTGCGCAGGTACACATCGCCGCGCTTGCTGATGCGCCCGAGCTTTCGACTGCCGCCGCTGGAATACTCGCGCGGGGTCAGGCCCAGCGCGCTGGCGAAGTGGCGACCGGAAGGAAAGCGGGCGAAGTCGCCGATGCCCGCGCTCATCGCCGTGGCGGTGATCAGGCCGACGCCGCTGGCGGTCATCAGCCGCTGGCTGCGGGTATCGCCTTGGACGATCTCGGCCAGTTGCTTCTCAATGCCGGCCATGGCGTCCTGGCAGGCAGTGATGCGATCAAGCATGCCGGCCAGCGCGTGACGCAGGGCCATCGGAATATCGTTGTCGGCATCCTCCAGTGCCGCCAGCACGGCCGGGCGTACCTTGTCCGCCCCGGCGGGAATGGCGAAGCCGAACTCGCGCAGCAGGCCACGCACGGTGTTGATCGCGGCGGTGCGCTCGGCCTTGTGGTGTTCGCGGACACGATGCAGCCCTTGCGTGCCCTGCTGCTCGGGCGTCTTCACCGGCACCGGACGGATATCGCCGCAGCGCGCCGCTTCCAGCAAGCCGGCGGCGTCGGCGCGATCGGTCTTGTTGCGACGCACATACGGGCGCACATGCTGCGCCGGCAGCAACCGGACATCATGGCCCTGGCGGGCAAAGCGCCGCGCCCATGCATGGGCAGAGCCGCAGGCTTCCATCACGATGCGCAACGGTGTGCGGTTCTCCAGGCACTGCGCAAACGCCCCGCGCCTGAGCCGCTTGCGCGCGACGATGCGACCGGACCCATCGGCAAAGGCCAGCTCGAACACGTCATTGGCCAGGTCGACCGCCAGCATGACGGCGGAAGATTCAACAGCGGGGGATTTGCTGGTAGCGTGCATGGCGGACTCCTCTCGTGATCCTGTGTCCGGAGACTATGCTCCTGTCTGGCTCTTCGAAGCCGTGTGGCGACGCGGGGGGAGTCCATTCGATCATTCAAGCCGACGCCGCTTCGTTACGCAAAGCACATGGCAGGAAAAGCTTGCCATGTGCTTTGCTCCACTACGCGTCTCGGCTTAACTTAGGCGTTAGATGCCGGAAGATTTTCTTTTCTTGGGTTGAAGAGCCTGTTCAGTATGCTATCGGCACTAAGGACTCATCTCACTTCTTGCCAGATGCTCAGCTTACGGACACCATGCCGGCCGGGCCTGCTCAGCCCCTCGCTCGACCTGTGAAGGCGTGCGGTGGAACGGCATGGGCGCCCGGCCAACGCGGGTGCGCCCTCCGATGATTTCCATCACCAGCACCGACTTCCCGTGCGCTGTCCAACGCTTGGTTTCGCCGTCCATACTTGGCTCACCGGTGTCTCCTTTGGCAAGTCACACCTGAGCAGGAAACCAGTGGGTGATTACAGACCACCCCATATGAACCGCGCGCCCATCGACGGTCCACCGCGGAAACTTCATGTCCATGGCTGTCAACGCCATCAGGTCCTGCGGTACCATCGGCAAAGGGCACCGTGAGATCGACTGGATCGACAGGCAGGGCGTCGCGGTGATGGGGAAGCGGGGTGAGTACGTGACGCGGGCCATTGCGTTCAGGCAATCGGTTGACGATCTGCGCGCATCGGCGAGCGGGGTGCAGGGCATCGGCAAGGTTGCGGCAATGGCGAACGACCTGGTCGCCGGTCCGGCCGTCACCAGGCAGATCTTTCGCGCCATGGTCGCCGCCTTCATCGAGGCCACCCGCCGACCGGACTGTCGGCCCACCCTCCACCGGCCCTGGTGCCCTCGTCGGACCGGGCATCGGGGGACGGCGGCAATGAATCATTCTTCAGCATCGGATCCGGGAAGGTTGGCACAATGAATTCCGCAACAGCGTCATCTCGATTGGAAAGACCGGCCCTCGCCGTGGTGTGGGCCGGGGCCGGCCTCGGCCTGGCCGCGTGGGTGGCGATGAGCGGCTGGCGGCTGCGTGCGCTGCTGGTTCTACAAGGGGTCGACTGGCTCGCGCTGGCCGCACTGGTAGGGACCCTGTCAGTCGGCGCGCTGGCGCTGTCGGCGGCGCTGGCCAGCCAATGGCGGCATGTGTCTACGCTCGCGCAGATCGTGACCTGGCCCTTTACCGCATTTTCCGCGTGGGCACTGGTCTGGTTCGGCCTCGCATTCATGTCCACGCCCGGCGGTCCGTCGCTGGTGCCGGTGTCCATCGCTGTCGCGGGCCTCTACGTCGCCCACCGGACACGGCGGATATCCGGCGCGATATCGATGCGTGGTCGCTCCCGGACCGAAGCGGAAACAGGGTGACCGCCTCAGGTCATCGTTTTCCTGGCGCCAGTCCGGACGCGCCGGTTTCCGGGACTCTCCCGTCGACGATCACGAAGCGATGGGGCTGACCTGGAGAATCAGGCCTCAATCCAGGCGTTAGACGAATCACAAACCGGACCAGCGTCCCCTGATAGTCTGCAAATGCGTTACATGAAAGGGTTTCATGTGGCGCATTCAAAACAAACATGGGGACATTCGAGTATGGTCAAGTCACTGCTTGCTTCGACGCTGCTGACCCTGGCGGTCGCGACAGTCGCTGTTTTTCCGGCCTCCACGCACGCTGCGCCACGCATCAACATCGTGACCGAATGCGTGCCATTCCAGCCGTATCCCGGTACAACGCACCAGATGTGTACGCAGTACATCTACGACGACAACGGTGTACTGGTGAACACGATGGTGTACTACATCGACGAATCGGGGATGTGGTACCTGCTGCCCTGACGGTCCGTCTGTCTTCCCGCTGTTGAACACAGGCCAGGCCGGTAGCCTTCCGGGGCACGGCCTGGCTCGCTGGTCGAGACACGATCCGGGGTACCCTGTCGACCACGCAGCCGGTGTCAGATTGCGCGCTTCCCACGCACCGTCGGGCGCACGGGTCCTACGCCCCGACGAGTGGACGGGGCACGACTGCAGGCAATCCACGGTCAGTCCCGATGCGCTGAGGGTGGCTTGTTCGGTTCAAAGTCGACTTCCCCGGCAGTCGTGCTGGAGGAAGCGCATGAAGCAGTCACTTGGTCTGGTCTCGCTGGTCGTTCGCGACTATGACGAAGCCATCGACTTTTCGTCGGCACTCTCGGTTTCACACTCGCCGAGGACGCCGAAGTGCCGGAGCAATCCAAACGCTGGGTAGTCGTGGCGCCTCCGGGCTCGTCGGAAGCGCGGCTTTTGCTGGCGCGTTCCGACTCGCCGCAACAGTTGCCGCACATCGGCAATCAGGCCGGTGGCCCTGTGTTCCTGTTCCTTTACACCGACGATTTCTGGCGCGACTACGCGGCCTACCGTTCCAGGGGTGTGCGCTTCGCGCGGGCGCCGCGGGAAGAGCCCTACGGGACCGTCGCCGTGTTTGTCGATCTCTACGGCAACCTGTGGGACCTGCTGCAGCCGGTAAAGTGACCCATGCACGAGCAGGCCAGCCGTTTTCTGTTCCAACCGGCGCTTTCAGGACCGTGCCCGTGCGACTGCCCGTTTCCTCCGGAATCCAGCGACTGACCCTGACAGCTTGGCCCCACCGACATCGGGCGTGCGACGCCTCGCGGCGTCCCTATCCGGCCAGCCATCCGCAATCCGAACCGGAGGTATCCGTCAATGCGAAAGCAGTACCACTTCCGCCGGGGCGAAGCCGGCCTGATGGCCTGGGATGTACATCGGCTCATCGAACTTTGCAGAGGCCTGCCGAAGGAAGACGTGCCCCTGTCCGCCATCCGGGAGCTGGACGAGCCTTATTGGTTCGGCATGGGACAGGCCGGGCCGACTTGCCGGGAGCTGGTGGAACACATGCGCCTGGTCGAAGCAGCAGACCTGGCCTATCCGGTCATTCTTTCACCCGATGGCCAGGTCATGGACGGAATGCATCGAATCGCCAGGGCGCTGCTGCTCGGACACAGCCATGTCCGCGCCTTCCGTCTCAAGGCGATGCCGGAGCCGGACCACGTTGGGATCGATCCGGACGAGCTGCCGTATGACCGCTGAGGCGGCGACCGCCCGTCCTTGCCGTGGGCGTCGTTGATGCCGGGCTGGTTCCCGGTACAACGCGGACAGGCCCTGCCGTCCGGCTCTGGCTGGCCGTGGCCTCACGGCGACACACGGCAAGGGCAGGCGCCGATCGCTGTCCCCAGTTTGACTGGCCATTCCGGTCGCTTCCGTGGCAAGGTGAAGGCGGTCGGAAAAGGAGTTCACCGTGAACATGTGGGTTGCGCTGCTGGCCGCGGTCTCGAGCTTCGTCATCGGTGGGCTGTGGTACTCGCCGATGCTGTTCGGCAAGGCGTGGAATGCCGAAAACGGAAGTCCGGCCGCACCGGGTCACCCGGGAAAGGTTTTCGGCGTCAGTTTCGTATTCTCGCTGGCCGCCGCCGCTTGCTTCGGATACCTCGCCGGTCCTGCACCTGGCCTGGCGCGGGCTATGGAGCTGGGGGTGATCGCCGGCCTCGGTCTGGTCGCCACCAGTTTCGGAATCAATTACCAGTTTGCCCAGCGTACCTTCAGGCTCTGGATGATCGATGGCGGCTACCACGTCGCGCAGTTCCTGCTGTTCGGACTGATCTTCGGCCTCTGGGGCTGACCGTGCGATGCGGGTGCCGACGGCATTGGCGGGCGGCTGCATGGCGGCCTTTGGCTTGCCACGACGCTGACGCCCCCTGTGGGTGATCCTGGCGAATTGCAGCGCGTCGTCGTGGTCGGTACGAGTTGCGCGGGCAAGAGCACCTTTTCCAGCAAGCTGGCGATTCTCCTGGAATGCCCACGTATCGAACTGGACGCGCTGTACTGGGGGCCCGACTGGCGGGCGAAGCCCGCCGCCGAGTTCCGCGGGCTGGCTCTCGAGGCGACGTCCGGCGGGCGTTGGATTGCCGACGGCAACTACGGATCCATCCGCGATCTGCTGTGGCCGCGTGCGACCGCGGTGATCTGGCTCGACTATTCGTTCCCACGCGTCTTCTGGCGCGCGCTCAAGAGGACGATAACCCGCTGCCTGTCCGGCCAGCCGCTATGGCACGGCAACCGCGAGAGCTTCCGTAAAGCCTTCCTGTCCCGCGATTCCATACTGCTCTGGGTGATCTCCACCCATCGCCGGCGGCGGCGCGAGCTTGCGGCACTGCGCCAGAATGGCGCCTATCCGCAGCTGCGCTGGATCGAGTTCCGGCATCCGCGCGAGGCCGAGCGATGGCTTGGGGACGTCCACACCGGTGGTCCAGCGGCAGGACCGGTAAGCGGCGCAAGCGCCCGACGACAGGGGCGTCGAGGTGGGTGCGCTGGTCAGGCCGGCCCGTGACGGCGAACATGCGCCCGGGCCCGGCAAGTCCTTTCCGGAAAGGGTGCAACGGGCGCCTTGCATCGCACAGGCGGATGGAACTCGAGCCGAAGCGCGGACATTCCCCCCCGCGAGTTCATGCGCAATTCGGGCCCGGCAATTCCCGCGGGCCGGACGACACCGTGCTCAACCCGTCATGCGCAAGCAGGTGTGTCATGTCTGCCCGGTGCTGTCACCGGGCCTGGATGCGGGCGCCGGACTGCGGGAGGCGCGCGGACTTCACGCCCCCACCGCCGCCCGCGGGCTACGGTCGGCAAGCGGGTGATGGAGGCGACACAGGAGTGGTATGGGCGGCCGTGCATCGGCGAACAAACCGTTTAGCTGCCGGTGCGACAATGAAGTCCACGAAACCTGCGTGGAGCTGGCCATGGCGAAATACCTGATTTCCTTCCCGTCGGCGGCAATGAGGATCGATGCCGAGGACATGGACGCAGTCGTCGCCGACTCCCATGCAGTAATCCGTGAAGCCAAATGGGCGGGCGTCTATGTCTTCGCCGGCGGCCTTGACGACGCCGTGGCGCCTGTGACCATCCATCCCGATGGCCACCACAGCCCGGACACGCATCCGCACTCCCGTCATCTGAACGGCGGCTTCTGCATCCTCGAGCTGCCGACGCGGGACGCGGCCCTCGAGTGGGCGGCGAAGCTTGCCAAAGCCTGCCGTTGCCCGCAGGAACTTCGGGTCTTCATGTACGACGAGGAAAGCTGACGGCGGTCTCTGACCCGCATCGGCCGCCGGCATACGCGCCAGGGCCGGCGATCGCGTCGAATCCATTGCCGCGACGAGAGCCGCAGGAGGTCAGGGCGGAACTGGCCGCCGACCGCGTGCCGTATCCGCTTAGGCCAGTGGGTGCCGATGCACCACGGTTGCGGCCCTGCCGCGCGCGGCCGCGTACGCGCATGCCGCGCCTTTGTTGTGGTCCTCCGCGGGCCGCGGCCAGCATCTCCCTTGCAGCGGGGCGTGCGTCGGGCGCATGCTGCCGGCAATACGACCCGGCATGGCACCGCGCTGACGGGCGAGCGGCAGCACACGCCAGCAGCCCGTCTGGATTTTCGGAGACCGTCATGACGCCAGCGAAATCGCCGACCCTGGAGGAAGTGCTCTCTCGCCTTGAGGCCGAGCGTGATGAACGCGGCATGGCCAGGTGGGGCGACGGCGGGATCCGGACTGGCGGGCTGCGCAGCTTCGGCATCGGCCTGACGCGGCTGCGCGCCATCGGCAAATCGATCGGCCGCGACCGCGCGCTGGCCCAGGCGCTCTGGCACACGGACCTGCACGAAGCACGCGTGCTGTCGTTGCTGATCGACGATCCGGCGCAGATCACGCGCGAACAGGCGGAGCAGCAGGTCGAACAGGTCGATGCCGGCCAGCTGGCGCACGTCTTCGTCTCCTGCGACGCCACGCTGGCGCGTACGCCCTTCGTCGTCGAGCTGGCCGATGCCTGGACACGCAGCAACGATCCGGTGCGGCGCGACTGTGGCTATGGCCTGCTTTACGAGGTATCCAAGTCCAGCGGTCGCAAGGCCCCGGCCGACGACTGGTTCCTTGGTCACATCGATCGGATTGCCGCCAGCATCGACGACGAGCCGGAACGTGTCCGGCTGGCGATGGCCACCGCACTGATGGGTATCGGCAAGCGCAACGCGGCGCTGAACCGACGCGCGTTGGCGGTCGCGCGCGCAGCCGGACCCATCGAGTTCACCTCGGCCAGCGGCAAGTGCGAGCCTTTCGATGTCAGCAAGCACCTGGACAACGAGCGCCTGCGCGCCAAACTGGGCATTGTCGACCGCTGACGCAACCGGCCATGGCAGATCAGGAACAGATCCGGTTCGAGGCATTGCTGTGCCGTGCCTTGGCGGCGGAGAAAGGCGCCGCCTTCGCTTTCGCGGTCCTTCCCATGGAAGCCAGTGCGCTTCTTCCGCGCCGTGGACGAATGACTGTCGATGTCACGCTGGCGGCACATGCATTCCGCGTGACCCTAGAACCGGATGGCCGTGGCAGCCACTGGTTGCGCCTTCCCGAATCCGTGCTGGAGGCATCGGGCAACCAGGCGGGAGAGACCGCCAGCTTCCGGCTGCAGCCGGTTGATCCCGAACCCGATCCCGAGTTGCCTGCCGATTTCGCGGCGGCGCTTGTCGAGATTCCGGAGGCGCGTGCGACATGGGCGGCGGCGACCCCGATTGCGCGTGTCGACTGGATCCACTGGATCACGACCGCGAAGCTGGAAAAAACGCGGGCGAAGCGTATCCGGGACGCCTGCGGAATGCTGGCCAGCGGCAAGAAGCGCGTCTGCTGCTTCGACGCCTCCGGCATCTACAGCAAGGCCTTTTCGGCGCCCGTCCCTGGGCCGCTGCCGCCGAAAAAGCGGGCGTGACACGCCCGGCGCGGGCCGCACCCGCGTGGCGTGGCGCACACGGGCCCGGGGCAAGCCATGGATTCCCTCGCAGGCCTTGCCGCACCGGTGCATACTCGGCGCCGCGCTGCCGGTGCCACGACATGCCTGGGTCGGCGGTCGGCCGGGAATTTCGCGAGCCGGTTTCGAGCGGTTCGCCTGTTGAAGGGGTGACCCATGCACGCTGTCCTGCTTGTCGGATCCGGAGGCTTTCTCGGCGCTGTCGCGCGCTATGCCCTTGCCGCCTGGATCGTCCAGGTGGCGGGCACTGACCGCTTTCCCTGGGGCACGCTTGTCGTCAATGTTGCGGGCTGCCTGGCCGTCAGTGTGCTGGCCGGTGCCGCCGAGCGTTTCAACGCCCTCGGCCCGGACGCGCGACTGTTCCTGGTCACCGGCGTGCTGGGCGGCTTCACGACCTTCTCCGCCTTTGGCCTGGAGACGGTGCAGATGCTTCGACGAGGCGACGCGGTCAATGCGGCGCTCTACGCCGGGGCCAGTATGGGGCTCGGCGTGTTCGCCGTATGGCTGGGTCTGCGCCTGCTCACGGTGCATCGCTGACGGGACGCGGACGCCACTCGGCTGCACAGTTCAGCTTCCGGTGGCGGAGCGGAACGTAACGTGTCGGCGACGACCGGACCAGGCCGTTGCACGGGTCCGTGGCATGTCGACCTTCCCGAAGGCGCGATGTCTGGTACGGACGGCGGGCGACATCCATCCAGGCACGACCGCGATCGTGCATGACGAGGAGCGAGCGATGACGATGCCAGGCAGGAAACAGATGCTCGGGCTGGCCGGCTGGCTGGCGCTGTGCTTCGCGGCAGCGGCGATAGGAAGCGTCGCTTCGATCCGCGCCAGCACCTTCTACACAACGCTGGCGCGGCCGGACTGGGCGCCGCCGGGCGACGTCTTCGGTCCGGTCTGGACGGTGCTGTATGCATTGATGGCGATCGCCGCCTGGCTGGTCTGGCGCGAACGCGGCTGGCGCGACGCATCGACGGCGCTGACGCTGTTCCTGGTCCAGCTGGCCGTGAACGCACTGTGGAGCTGGCTGTTCTTCGCCTGGCGGTTGGGTGGCGCCGCCTTTGCGGACATCGTCGTCCTCATCGTGCTGGTGGTGCTCACGATCATCGCGTTCTGGCGGCTCCGGCCGCTGGCGGCGGCGCTGCTGCTGCCCTACCTGGCATGGATCAGCTTTGCCTCCGCCCTGAACTGGACGGTGTGGCGGATGAACCCGCAGCTGCTGTAACAGGCACCATCCGGCAGCGCCGACGCCTTGCCTGTCGTTGGCGCTTTCACGATCCAGCTCATTGCACCGGCGGTTGCTCGAAGCCATCGGCGAAGAGCACGTCGTTGATCGCGGCATAGGCGACGATCACGCCGCTGCCCCATTCCACCTGGTTGTCGCCCTCCGGATGCAGGCCGGCAACCGCGACAACATCGCCGTGGTCGTTGATGGCCGGCGCGCCGCCAAACACCGGTGAGGCGTCATGCTGCCCGACCTGGGCGCTGCCCAGGTCCGTCGGTACGACGTCGCCCTTTCCGATCGCGCGCACGAGCCCGCTGCCGTCGCCGACATAGACGGCCTGGCCGACTGCATCGGTGGCGCGGAAGGCCACCAGACCGGCATTGTTGATGGCTGGCGCGAACGATTCGATGCTGACGATGCCATCGGCGCCAACGCGGGCGATCTCCGTGGCGCCGTTTTCGTCGAAGCGGTACACGGCGCGGACATTGCCGGCCGCGAGACGTGCTGTGACAGCCACCGCGCCGGCGTCGTTGACCGCGAGGCTGTTGTCGAAGCCGCTGAACGGCGACGAAGGGTCCAGGCCCACGTCGGCGACGACACGCTCGCTGCTGCCGTCCGGCGCAAACAGGCGGATTTCCGCTTTCGTGAAGTCCGAGCCGGTGCCGACATTCACCTTACCCGCGATCAGGCGATGGTTGTTCATCGACGGCGAATAAAGGTAGTTGTACGGGCTGGTGGGATCGACGGTGCTGTCGTAGACGTGGGCAACCGAGTCGCCCGGCACCGCCTGTGCGCGTGTCGAGGCGAAGCCGCGGCCACCGCCGAACATGCCCTGGTAACCGAACACGTCGTCGTCGCCGAGCGAGACATTGCTCAGCGTGGAGGGCGTCAGCGGCAGCAGCCCGACCTGTGTCGAGATCCCGGAGGCCGGGTCGTACAGCCACATGCCGTAGCCGGTGCCGCCCTGGTGGATGACATAGCCGACCTTGCCCGCCTCGTTGAGGCCGATGCGATCACTGATCCAGTCGTTCGGCGGATCGTGGCGACGGACGATGCCGCCGGCGCCATCCCGGCCCAGCCAGATGCCGGCGCCGATGTCGGCGGGATTGCCGGGCGCGGTGACCACCTGGACCGGAAACGCCACCCAGCCGTCGTTGTTGATCGAAGCGGTAATGCTGTTGAACGACGAGCCCGGAGGCAGGTTGAAACCGTTGTCGTTCACCAGCAGGTTCGTGCGCGCCTGCAACTGGAACGCCTTGTAAGCCGGCAGTTCCGCCAATGCAGGCATCGAGGCCGCCAGCGCCAGGCCAACGGCCAGTGATGTGCATCTGACCCTGATCCTGTTCATCAATGTTTCCCCGCTGTGCTGAGACTGCCCGAGTGTAGCGACCGGCATGTTGTCATTTCGTTCACGCGATGATGCGCCGCAACGGCGGGTGTGCTCCAAGTGTGAGCCGCAGCACGTTGCCGTGTCTTGGGTGTCCGAACTGGTGCAGGTTGCCTATACTGGCGTTGGATACAAAATGAGTCTGCCCATGCGCGGCTGGATCCTCACCCTCGCGCTGCTCGCGGTTTTTCCGGCCAGCGCGGATGTCTATCGCGTGGCGAAGCTCGCGACGGTCGATGTCGATGCAGCCGGCAGCGTTACTTGGGTGGAGCTGCTGGACGAGCTGCCACCCCACATCGCCGCGGCGATGCGGAAGGAAATCGCGGGCTGGCAATTCGAGCCCGCGCGCAGGGCAGGTGAAGCCGTGACCAGCCGCACCCATGTCGGTGACAGGTTGAATGCGCGGGAAGCCGAAGATGGCAGCTTCGTGCTCGAACTCGCCAATGTCAGCAACGGCCCCCGCCTTGTTACGTGGAAGGCCCTGCATTCCGCGGCATGCCGTGTCGCGTGGCATTGAAGGCGTGGTCCACATGTGCCTGTGGATCGCTCCGGATGGCAGCGTGTCCCGCGCGGAACCGGCCGAATCGAGCCAGGCGCACAGGTCGCTGGTGAACGCCGCCACCAGATCGGTGCTCGAATGGAAGTTCGAGCCCGAGCAGGTGGACGGACAGCCGGTGGAAGGCAGTACCCTGACGTCGGTGGGCTTCTGCATCCTGCCGCGTTCCAGTGCCTGTTTTCCGACGGAAACAGCCGCCAGCGATGTCCTGGCCGCGGATGGCGATTCCATCGTCATGCAGACCGCCATGGTCGTCCGGCTGCTGACCGAGGTCAACGGTCGCGTACTTCGCGGCGACTGAACCCGGTCAGGACGGTGGCCTGGCCTCGTGCAGGGCCGCCGCCGCTTCGCGGACGTCGTAGCCGGCGGGCGCCTGGAACGGACGCAGTCCGAACTCCGGCAGGATCGCGATCAGGTGGTCGAAGATGTCGGCCTGGACATTTTCATAAGCGGCCCAGGCCGTGCTCGCGGTGAAACAGTAGAGTTCCAGCGGTAGGCCTTCCGGCCCCGGGTCGAGTTGGCGCACGATCAGCGTCAGGTCGTGGTTGATGCCCGGGTGTGCCTTCAGGTAGGCGAACACGTAGGCCCGCAGCGTTCCCAGGTTGGTCAGCCGCCTGGCATTGACCGGCAATCCGCTGTCATCGCCGAGCCTGCGGTTGTGCTCGGCCAGTTCGGCGGCCTTTTCATCCAGGTAAGGCCGCAGCAGCCGGAATCGGCGAAGGGACTCGACTTCGCCCGATTCCAGGAAGCGCACCGACTGCATGTCGATGCGCAGCGCGCGCTTGATGCGACGCCCGCCGGACTCCTGCATGCCGCGCCAGTTCTTGAACGGTTCGGAGATCAGCTTGCGCGTCGGCAGCGTGGTGATGGTCTTGTCCCAGTTGCGCACCTTGACGGTGTGCAGCGCGATGTCGATGACGTCGCCGTCGGCGTTGAGCTGCGGCATTTCGATCCAGTCGCCGAGGCGGACGATGTCCTGCGACGAAATCTGCACGCTGGCGACCATCGACAGCAGCGTGTCCTGGAAGACCAGCATCAGCACCGCCGCCATGGCGCCCATGCCCGACAGCAGGATCAGCGGCGAGCGGTCGATCAGTACGGCGAGAATCGCGACCGACCCCAGTACGTACAGTGCCAGCTTGAGCAGCTGCACGAAGCCCTTGATGGTGCCCTTGCGCTGCGCGTGCCGGCGCTCATAGGTGGCGTTGACCGCGTTCAGCACGCCGCCACCGGCCAGCATGGCCATCAGCAGCGTAAAGGCGAACGCCACATTGCGGACGACCACCACGACCGCTTCGGGCAGGTCGGGAATCAGCACCACGCCGAACTGGATGATCGCCGAAGGGATGATCTGCGCCAGCCGCTTCGGCACCTGGTATTCGATCAGCGCATCGTCGAACTGCCCGCTCGTGCGTTCGGCGACACGCCTGAAGGCCCGCAGGATGACGCCGCGGCCAAGCTGGCTGGCCAGCCAGGCGACCAGCACCAGTCCAAGCAGGGCCACCGCCGCAGCGGTGGAAGGGTGGTTCTGTACGAGTCCGTTCCAGTAGTCGGTCATGGTCCCAGTCGATTCAAGGCGAAGCGGGCGGGCCGCTGTCTGGCGTTTCGGGCAGGTCGGGCGCAACCTCGAGGTCGCGCGGGCCGGTGTACCCGGCCCACAGTTGCGCCAGCCCCACGCCCTGCAGGGGATGGCGGACATCCGGTGCGATGTCGGCCATCGGTTTCAGCACGAAGGCATGCTGGACGAGATCGGGTCGCGGCAGGCGCAGATGGCCCGGTCCTTCGCGGACTTCGTCGCCGAACAGCACCAGGTCCACGTCCAGCGTGCGCGAGGAAAAGCGCGGTCCGTCGCGGCGACGGCCGTGGCGGTCCTCAAGCGCGTGCAGCCAGCGGTCCAGCTCGACGGCGTCGAGATCACTGTCGAGGCCGACCGCGAGGTTGAGGAAGTCCGGGCCGTCGAAGCCGACGGCGCGCGTGCGGTACACCGGTGAAACCACCAGTTCGCCGAAGCGTTCGCGCAGTTCGCGCAGGGCCGCCGCGAGATGGCATTGCGGCGACTGGTTGCTGCCCAGGCTGAGCCAGGCGCGCGTGGTCGCCTTCGTCTCAGTCATGCGTGGCACGACGCCCGCGCTCGATGCACACGCCGACCGCATCGGCGCCGCGGACGGCGCCGGGTTTGCGCAGGCGCAGGCGCAGCCAGGCGACGCCGAATTCCCTGCGGATGATTTCCGCGCAGCGTTCGGCCAGCGTTTCCACCAGTCCGAAGTCGGAGGCACCGACGAATTCGATCAGCCGCTTCGACACCGCCTTGTAGTCCAGCGTGTCGGCAATGTCGTCGCTGCCGGCCGGCACGGTGTTGTCGAAGGCCATTTCGATGTCGAAACGCAGCGGCTGGCGGATGCGCCGCTCCCAGTCATAGATGCCGATCGTCGTTTCGATCTGCAGGCCTTCGATGAATACCGTGTCCATGCCTCATCCATGTTGCCGATGCCGGCATTGTCCCGCGCCGTCGCCGGCAAGGGAAACCCCGGGGACTCAGGCCGCCGCCGCGGGCGGGCGAAGTTCCGACAGCGGCCAGCGCGGCCGCACCCCAATGTCGACGCCGGCGAGGTCACCGGCCTGGAAGCGACGCAGGCCGGCCAGCGCGATCATGGCGCCGTTGTCGGTGCAGAACGCCGGCCGCGGGAAATAGACGCGCGCGCCGCACGACGCAGCCAGCTCGGCCAGCTGCGCGCGCAGGCGCCGATTGGCGCCGACGCCGCCCGCCACGACCAGTGCCTTGCTGCCGGTGGCATCCAGCGCCCGGCCGCATTTGATCGCCAGCGTCTCGACCACGGCGTCCTCGAAGCCGCGGGCGATGTCGGCGCGCACCTGCCCGTCCTGCTGATCCTGTTTCTGCCAGGCGAGCAGGACCTGTGTCTTCAGGCCGGAGAAGCTGAAATCCAGTCCGGGCCGATCGGTCATCGGCCGCGAGAAGCGGAAGCGTCCGGGCCGGCCGGTTTCGGCCAGCTTCGCCAGGTGCGGGCCGCCCGGGTAGGGCAGGCCGAGCAGCTTGGCGGTCTTGTCGAAGGCTTCGCCGGCTGCATCGTCCAGCGTTTCGCCCAGCAGGTGGTAGTCGCCCAGGGCGCGCACCTCGATCAGCATGCTGTGTCCACCCGACACCAGCAGCGCCACGTACGGCGGTTCCGGATGCTCGGCTTCCAGCGCCGGCGCCAGCAGGTGGCCTTCCATGTGGTGGACACCGATGGCCGGAATGCCCAGGCCGAAGGCGAAGGCACGGGCAGTGGCCGCACCCACCAGCAGCGCCCCGACCAGCCCCGGGCCGGCGGTGTAGGCGACGGCGCTGAGCTGGCCGGCATCGACGCCGGCCTCGTCCAGGACGGCGTGGACCAGTGGCAGCAGCTTGCGAACATGGTCGCGGCTGGCCAGTTCGGGCACCACCCCGCCGTAGTCGGCATGCAGGGCGATCTGGCTGTGCAGGGCGTGCGCCAGCAGGCCGTTGCGGCCATCGATCAGGGCCACGCCGGTCTCGTCGCAGGACGTCTCGATACCCAGCACCAGGGGATTGCCCGGGTCGGGGGTTTTGCGTTCGCTCATCGGTGCCTGTACAATTCTGCGCCCCCGGTCCCGGCCGGGGTTTCGTTGTGGTCACTGTAGCCGATTCCGCCGCCGAAAGGCCGTGGCGCCGCAGTGGGAAACCCGCACTGCCCATTTTCTGGAGTTTTCATGCCTTCCGTAAAAGTTCGCGAGAACGAGCCGTTCGAGTACGCGCTGCGCCGCTTCAAGCGCACCTGTGAAAAGGCCGGCGTCCTGGCCGAAACCCGCAAGCGCGAGTTCTACGAGAAGCCGACTGCCGAGCGCAAGCGCAAGATGGCTGCTGCCGTCAAGCGCAACCTGCGCCGCATGTCGCGCGACGTCACCAAGCGCCAGCGGATGTACTGAGCGCGCCGACGCGCCCGTACCGGCCGGCAGCTTTGCGCCGCCGGTTCACCAGCCCGAGGGCTGGTTGATTCGAGGACGTTGACGACAGACCGCCGCCCGATGCATCGGAGCCGGCGGTTTCGTCGTGTCCGTCGTTTGCTGTTCCTGTCCTGAACTGGAGTTCGCCATGAGCCTGAAATCCCGGATCACAGAAGACATGAAGGCGGCCATGAAGGGCGGCGACAAGTCGCGCCTGGCCACCATCCGCCTCATCCAGGCGGCGATCAAGCAGCGCGAGGTCGATGAGCGCATCGAACTGGACGACAGCCAGGTGCTGGTCGTGCTCGAGCGCATGCTCAAGCAGCGCCGCGATTCGCTGGGCCAGTTCGAAAGCGCCGGCCGCGAGGACCTGGCCGCGCAGGAACGCAGCGAGATCCTGGTGCTGCAGGACTACATGCCGGCGCAGCTCGGCGATGCCGAGATCGATGCGGCCATCGCCGAAGCCATCGCCGAGTCCGGCGCCACCAGCGCCCGCGACATGGGCAAGGTCATGGCGGCACTGAAGGCCAAGGTCGCCGGTCGCGCCGACATGCAGGTGCTGTCGGGCAAGGTCAAGGCGGCGCTCCGCGCCTGAACGCGGCATCGCAGACGGGGCGGGCGCAGGCCTGCCTGTCCTGCCTGCGCCACTCCGCGCCTGCGTGTCACATGACCGTGCGCTGTCCAGCCATGCCGCCGCCGGGGGCGCGGGCATGTGTAGCCGGCTGCTAAGCTTGCCGCCATGAGCGAATACGACAAGGCCAGTACCCACTTCGGCTATCGCGAAGTGCCGGTGGCCGAAAAGCAGCGTCTGGTCGGCAAGGTCTTCTCCTCGGTGGCCGCCGAGTACGACCGCATGAACGACTTGATGTCGGCCGGCCTGCACCGCTGGTGGAAGCGGCATTTCGTCGCCACGAGTGGCGCGCGTCCCGGCCAGCGCGTCCTCGACCTGGCCGGTGGCACGGGCGACATCAGTGCGCTGCTCGGCGAGCGGGTCGGCGATGCCGGCCTGGTCGTGCTCGGCGACATCAATGCTCAGATGATCGGCGTCGGTCGTGACCGGCTGCTCGACCGCGGCGTGTTCGCCAACATCCGTTTCGCGCAGTTGAACGCCGAGGCGCTGCCTTTCCCGGATGGCAGCTTCGACCTGGTGACCATGGCCTTCGGCCTGCGCAACGTCACTGACAAGCCGGCGGCGCTGCGCGAAATGCAGCGCGTGCTCCGGCCCGGCGGCAAGGCGCTGGTGCTGGAGTTCTCGAAGCTGCGCGCCGAGCCGCTGAAGCCGCTCTACGACCTATACTCCTTCAAGGTGCTGCCCTGGCTGGGCCAGCGCGTCGCCGGCGATGCCGACAGCTACCGTTACCTCGCCGAGTCCATCCGCAAGCATCCCGACCAGGAGACGCTGGCGCAGATGATGCGTGACGCCGGCCTGCACCAGGTCGCCTACCGCAACCTGAGCGCGGGCATCGTCGCCATCCACAGCGGCCTGCGCCTGTAACAGGCGACGCTTCCATGCGCGTTCTCGTCACCGGAGCGTATGGATTCATCGGATCGCAGGTGGTCGCGGCCCTGCTCGCCGCGGAACACCGGCCCGTCTGCGCCGTGCGCGGTGGGCGCAGCGACAGTCGCTTCCAGGGCGTCGAAAGCATCGCCTGCGATTTCGCACGCGATGACGATCCTGCGCTGTGGCGCGACCGGCTGGCGGGCATCGATGCCGTCGTGAACTGCGCCGGCATCCTGCGCGAACGGGGGCGCGACACCCACGCGCAGGTCAACGAGCGCACGCCGGTGGCGCTGTTCCGGGCCTGCGAAAGCGCCGGCGTAGGCCGCGTCGTACAGGTTTCCGCACTGGGGGATCCGGCCGACGGCGAGTTCATCGCCGCCAAGCACCGAGCCGATGCCGCGTTGATGGGCATGGACCTCGACTGGGTGGTGTTGCGACCCAGCCTGGTCTATTCCGTCGATGGGTCGTATGGCGGCAGCAGCCTGCTGCGGGCCCTCGCCGCCGCACCGGTCATTCCCCTGCCTGCAGGCGGCGACGCGAAGATCCAGCCGCTGGCCTTGCCGGACCTGGCGGCGGCTGTCGTGGCGGCGGTCGAACGCGACACCGCGGCACGGCAGTGCATCGAGATCGTCGGACCGGAAACGCTTGCGCTGAAAGACTATCTGGCCGCATGGCGGACATGGCTGGATGCCGGTTCCTTCCGCAGCGTGCGCTTGCCGCGTGCGCTGTCGACCGTGGGCGCCCACCTCGGCGAATGGCTCGGCCGCGGCCCGGCCGGCCTGACGATGTGGCGCATGCTCGAGCGCGGCCGCCTCGCCACACCGGATTCGGCCGAGCGCTTGAGGCAGACGCTGGATCTCGCACCGCGAACGCTTGCTTCGGCATTGAACGCACGACCCGCCAGCAGTGCCGACCACTGGCACGCGCGCCTGTATCCGCTCGCACCGGTGCTGCGCTGGGTCCTGGCGCTGACCTGGATAGCATCGGGACTAGTGGGTTTCACACTGGATCGCGAAACCGTCGCGGCCCTGTTCGCGCCGGCCGGTCTGGCGCCTTCGGCGGCGCATGCGATCGGCCTGGCCGCCAGCGTGGTCGACATGGTCCTGGGCCTGCTGCTCGTCCTTGACCGCTGGCGCGGCCCCGTCCTCGCCGCCATGGCGCTGTCGGTGCTGGCCTACACGATCTATATCGGCCTCTGGTTGCCGCAGTGGTGGCTCGATCCTTTCGGCGGGCTGCTGAAGAACTTCGTCATCCTGGCCGCCATTGCGATGGCGGCCGCGACAGGCAGGCGCAGCTGATGGAGCCTTACCACCTCCTCAAACTCGTCCACATCCTCTCGGCCACGCTGCTGTTCGGGACCGGGCTGGGCACCGCCTTCTTCATGTGGATGGCGCATCGGCGTGGCGAGGTGGCCGCCATCGCGGTCACCGCGCGCCATGTGGTGCTCGCGGACTGGCTGTTTACTTCCCCTGCCGTGGTCGCGCAGTTCGTCAGTGGTGCGTTGCTGGTCCGGCTGGTCGGCTGGCCCTGGACGCAGCCATGGCTGCAACTCGCCATCGCCCTGTTCGTCATGGTCGGGCTGTGCTGGCTGCCGGTCGTGGCGATCCAGCTGCGCGTTCGCGCGCTGGCGGAGGCGGCCTGGCGGCGTGGCGAGCCGCTGCCACCGCAGTACCACCGCCTGATGCGCTGGTGGTTCGCGCTCGGCTGGCCCGCGTTCATCGGCGTGGTCGTGATCTTCGTATTGATGGTGTCGCGCCCGCCCTTGTGGGGATCTTGAGACCGCTGTCTGGAGCCGGTAGCGCTGCGCACGCGGGACCGCCCGTCGTGGTTGTGTCCGGGTCAGCGGGCGTGGCGACCCCGCATTCGGGGGATGGTCGGCGAGAACGTGCCTGCCTACCTTGGCGGTATTGCCATATCAAGGAAGAAGGCCATGTTCCGCCGACTGCTGTCCGGCCTGCCGATCCTGCTGCCCGTTGCGGTTGCACAGGCCGAGCCGACGCCGTTCCTCAACGCGCAACTGCGGCCGACGACCAGCGGCACGAATCTGGCCGGACCGTTCCTGCGCGGCACGCAGGCCGTCATCGACAGCGCCATCATAAAGTGCACTGAAAGCGTGCCCGGCTGTCCCATCGCGACCGATCGCAGCAGCCTGTATTACCGCCTCCCGCCGGGAATGACCTATGTCTCGCACTGGGCCGCCACTCCGCTGGCGCCGGCAACCTGCACGACAGCGGCGGCGCCGGATGGCGGCCAGCATGTCGCCTGTACTGGCGGCGGGCTCACCGGCTGGAGCTGGGCGATCAACCACCAGGCGCAGCTGCGCCTGACCGTGGCCGTGGCGGCCGATGCGCCGCTCGGACCGGTGCGCATCGTCATGGCCGTCGATGACAACCTGCCGGCGCAGTCGATCACGCTCGACGAATGCCTCGACGATGCCTTCCCGAACTACTGCGATGTGCTGGACCGGGACATCGAGGTCGCGCCTGCTCCCGGGCTGCGCATCGACCAGATGACGGCGTCACCGGCCGTCTTCGAACCCGATGACGAGAGCGCGCGCATCAACATCGTGTTCCGCAATACCGGCACGGCGCCAACGACCGGCACCCATCTCCAGGTCAGCCTGCCGCCGGGCTTCCAGTGGCAGCTCGCCACGACTGGCTTCACCGGACTGACGATGGGCTGCAGTGCCGCCGGCAACTGGCAGACAGGCCAGGTCGTGACCTGCAGCGGCGGCGCGCTGCCGTTCCCGACCGCCGCCAATCCGAACGTCGTCACGGCGCGCCTGGGCATCCGGCCGCGCGGCTCGATGGAGTTCCCGGGTCCGCTGCCGGTCGTCGCTTCACTCAACGACGGCGCCGCTGCAGATTCCGGCGTGCTGCTGGCCTGCACGCAGGATCCGTCGCCAGCGCATTGCGCGTGGCTGGATGTGCCGACCTGGATTCCGTGTGCCTACGCCCATGCCGACGGCATCTACTGCGACGGATTCGAACTGCCCGAGGCGACCGGCTGGGGTCACCTTCGAAGGCGAGGGTAGGCGGGCCCAGGCCGCATTGCGCTGATCCACTGCGCAGGGCGAAGTCGAGGCGAGCGATGAAGAGGTCCGAATGGCCATCGCTGTGAACAGCGGTGGCCACTTTGCGGCATCGCCGCCGACCACGACGTAGAGGGTGGGCACGCGCGCCTGGTCGTACAGGACTGCGGGCGGGCCACACTGGCATACCGCTTCGACGGTGACGGTGATGCGGTGGCACCGGAAGGATCGATCGCCCAGCGCCGTTTGTTGCCCGCGACCGGAGGCAGCGCAGCCGCAGGCAGCGGTGCGGTGATGGAAGCGGCGCTCACCGGCAACGGGTACGACCCGGCTACGGCCGGACAAGGCGTGGACCCGCACCGCATCTTGGTTGCCGGACATCCGCAGCCGTCCGGCGCCCGGAACACCTTCGACCGCGGACGGACCCAGCGGAGCGCGGCGGACCATTACGTATCCGCACGGAAGCGCGGCCGGTGTCCGCGTACAGCGAGGAGACTTGGCCGCCAATGCGTCCAAGCGCCTCGTCGGCCTGCACTCGAATCAATCGCAGCGGAGGGCTCGCCCGCACAGTGTCGGAGAGCTTGACCACGGTAAACAACGACCCGGGTGACGTCCGTCCCAGGCGTCGCAGGCCCCCGCCATACCGGAGCGCCGTCCCGCAAACCGAAGAAGACAAAGCGAGTGCGGGCGCGGGAGAAAAGCGACAGCGGCTAGAAGCGCAGTCCGACCAGCAGCATGGTTTCGCCGAGGTTGGGGCCCGGGAACACCTTGCCGTTGGAAATGTGGCGCAGCGTATAGACGACGCGGTCGCCTTCCCAGCCGATGCTGCTGAGGAACTGGCCGTGGCTGCTCAGCGCGTCATTGGTGTCGTGGCTGATGCCGAACTGGAAGCTGACGAACGCGCGTCGCCACCAGTCCACGAGGCGCGTGCCTGCGGCAACCACGAAGGCATCGTTTTCCAGGCGCGGACGGTCACGACCGTCTATCCATCCGGCGGACAGCATCGGCTGCCAGGTGAACCGGCCCGCCCGCCGGCGTGCACCATGGCCGTCAACGAACAGCGTGCCCGTCACGTAGTCGTGCGTGCTGGTCGTGCTGGCGCCGGCACTGGCCACGATGTCACGGGCATCGGCAGGTAGCGGCGCGAAGCCTGCGGCCAGGGCGAGCGTGGGAAACAGGAGGAACCTGGAAAGCATCGGCGAGGCGGTTCGCATCGGGCGTCGTCGGGCGGTGCGCCGGCCATCCGCCAGCGAGACGGACAAACATATCCAGCCTTGCCATAACGGCGCTTGTACGGCGCTGGACCGGTCAGCGGCCGGCGTCCAGCACGCTGCCCGGAGCGCGGCCTCTGCAGGCTGTGGTGCCGTCGAGTCGGCAACGCCGTGCACGCCGGTCTCGGTCGCCGCATGCCGGCCGTAGGGGCACGGCGTTACATTGCCTGCGATGCGAGGGCGATGCCCGCTGTCGGCGGCAGCAGTCCATCGCAACAGGCGACGGCCGTAGCCCTCGTCTGACGACGCAGCGCGGGTGCAGGTCGCGCGGCCATGGCCAGCATGCGGCGACTACCAGGGCAGCGTTGCGCCGTCATGCGTGAAGGTGCCGCTCGGCCCCTCGTCATCGAGCAGCGCCATGCGCACGCTGCTGCGTGCACCTTCCGCAATGGACAGCTGGCCTTCACCCCCATTCATGTCAGTGCGCACATAGCCGGGGTGGACGGCATTGACCTTGATCGGCGTATCGCGAAGCAGCCACGCCAGCTGCAGGGTCCAGGCGTTCACCGCCGATTTCGAGCTGTTGTAGGCCGGCACCTTGAAGTCGTAGATCGGCGACGCGGGATCGCTGTGGAGTGCCAGCGAACCGAGGATGCTCGACACGTTGACGATGCGGCCGGCCCGCGAACGTCGCAGCAGCGGCAGGAAGGCCTGCGTCACCGCGACCAGACCGAACACGTTGGTCTCGAACGTGCGTCGCCAGACCTGCAGTGAGGAACCGATCCCGGCTTCTTCGGGGCGGTCGAGCAGGACGCCGGCGTTGTTGACCAGGATGTCGAGGCGGCCGTGGCGTTGTTCCACTTCGCGCGCGGCGGCGGCGATGCCGTCCGCGTCTTCGACATCCAGCGCGATGGCACTGACGTCGAGGCCGTCGGCGGCGAGGGTGCCTGCGACCGCCTCCGCCCGGGCCCGGTCGCGACCGGCCAGCAGCGCCTGCACGCCCGCCTGCGCCAGTTGCCGGACCGTTTCAAGACCGATGCCCCGGGTGGCACCAGTGACCAGGGCGATTTTCGTGCTCATGTCGGGATCCTTGGGGTGGGTACGGAGAGGCATGTTTCGCGCAATCCGGATGGTGGAAATCCGCGGGAATGCCGGCTGCCAGCGCAGACGGCGAACCCGCCCGCGCCTCGTCGATCAACGCGGGCGGCAACAGTCCGGGGCCAGCGTGCGGCCAGCATGCCCGAAAAACAGTACGGCGCTGGTTATCCCGTACAGACGGCGGCCCGGCCCGAACATCCGCGCAGCCCCGCCCAGTCGGATCCGATCGGACCTGGCCACGGGGTCACCTGCGCCCTGCCGTCCCGCGCCCCGCAACGGCTGGGCGGGTGGCGCGACTGCAAGAGCCGGGCGCATCTGGCCGCAGCGGCCACGGCCCGCGCGAGCGGAAGAGGACGCCGACGCCCATGGCGATCGGCACATGGCGACGCCCGGGCGCGTGGCTAAGCTCGTCGCACCATTGATGGAGGAATGGACCATGCGCCGCCTGTCCACGCTGCTCGCCACGTCATTGCTGGCGCTGCCCGTATTCGCCATCGACCTGCAGGACACACGCATGGTCGACCAGCCCACCGCGCACGGCGCGCTGCTGGCTTTCACCTACGACAACGATCTCTGGCTGGCCGCACGCACCGGTGGTGGTGCGCGCAGGCTGACGCACGCGCCCGGCCGCGAGCGTGGTCCGCGGTTCTCACCGGATGGGCGCTGGCTGGCGTTTTCCGCCGACTACGGCGGCAATCTCGATGTCTATGTCATGCCGGCGACCGGAGGCGAGCCGCGTCGCCTGACCTGGCATCCCGGCAACGACATGCTGCGCGGGTTCACGCCTGACGGCACGTCGGTGATCTACGAGTCCGACGAAGGCACGGCCGTGCGCCGGCTGGGATCGCTGTACACGGTACCGGTCGCCGGCGGCGTGCCCACGCGGTTGCCGGTGCCGTCCGGCAGCAAGGCGGCGCTGTCGCCGGATGGCCGCACGCTGGCGTACACGCCGCAGCGCGATGCCTTCGGCCAATGGAAGAACTATCGTGGCGGCACGCAGACGCGCATCTGGCTGCTCGACATGGCCGACCTTTCGGTCCGCGAGATTCCGAAGCCGGCGGGCGGCAGCAACGATACCGATCCGCTGTGGATCGGCGACACGCTGTACTTCAATTCCGACCGCGCCGGCGAGTTCAACCTGTTCCGCCATGACGCCGCCACGGGCGGGGCGACGCAGCTGACGGCGCTGGCGGATTTCCCGGTACGTTCACCGTCGCCCGATCACGCCGGCGGCATCGTCTTCGAACACGGCGGTGCGCTGCATCGCCTGGATACCGGCAGCGGAGAAGTCGAGCGCATCCGCGTCTCGGCGGTGTCCGACCTGCTGGAAACGCGGCCGCGAATGGCCAGCGACGTGAAGTGGATCCGCCAGGCCGCGGCATCGCCTGATCTCAAGCGCATGGTCTTCAACTACCGCGGCGAGATCGTCACCGTGCCGGCGGACAAGGGCGATCCGCGACAGCTCACGCACACGCCGGCCGCCAACGAACATTCACCGGCCTGGTCGCCGGATGGCGCGTCCATCGCCTGGTTCTCGGATGTCTCCGGCGAGTACGAGTTGCTGGTGGGCGCCCAGGACGGACGCGGTGAGCCGCGTCGCTACAGGCTCGAAGGCGCCGGCGCCTATGCGCGTGCGCTGTGGTCGCCCGATGGACGCTACATCGCCTACCAGGACAACAGCCAGTCGCTGTGGGTGATCGAGCTGGCGAATGGCCGCAACCGCAAGATCGCATCCGAACCGGTTTACTCGCCACTGTTCCTGATGAGTGCCAACTGGTCGCCGGATTCGCGCTGGCTGGCCTATACGGTGCAGAACGCCGGCCTGCTGCAGACCGTGCATGCGTGGTCGGTTGAATCCGGCCAGTCGATCCAGATCACCGACGGCATGTCGGAAATGCTGGAGCCGGCGTTCGATCCGGGCGGCGAATTCCTCTACGTGCTCGCGTCCACCGATGCCGGTCCGCTGAAGGACTGGTTTTCGCAGATCAGCATCGACAATGCGATGACGTTCGGACTGTATGCGGTCACGCTGCGTGCGGACGGCCCGGATCCTGTGCCACCGCAGAGCGATGAAGTCGCCGTGGCGACGGCCGCGAATGCTGACGACGGCAAGGGCAAGGATGCACCGGCGACGCCGACCGTGCGCATCGACGCCGAGGGCCTGGGTGACCGCATCGTCTCGCTGCCCGCCGGCACCGGCACCCGCCACAGCCTCCGCGTTGGCGCTTCCGGAGAGATCTTCTTCATCGAGACGAAGGGCAATACCTCGTTCGCCGCCTTCGGCGGGCCGGGCGAGCTCAAGCGCTTCCGCCTCAGCGACCGCGAGGTGAAGACGCTGGCCTCCGCTGTCGAAGCCTTCCATCTGTCGCGTGACGGCAAGCGCATCGCCTGGCAGATCGGGCAGGACTGGTTCGTCAGCGATATCGCCGACGAGCTGCCCGCGGGCAAGGGCAAGCTGGCCCTCGGCCGCATCGGCGTGCGCGTCGATCCGCGCGCCGAATGGGCGCAGATCCTCGACGAGGCCTGGCGCATCAACCGCGACTGGTTCTATGCGGACAACTATCACGGTGCCGACTGGCCGGCGATGCGGGAAAAGTACCGCGCCTTCCTGCCGCACCTGGCAACCCGCAACGACCTCGACCGCGTCATCCAGATGATGCTCAGCGAGCTGGCGGTCGGACACAGCTACCTTTCGCCGGGTGACGAAGCGTTCAAGCCGGAACGCGTGAAGGTCGGCCTGCTCGGCGCCGATTACGAAGTGGTCGGTGACCGCTACCGCTTCAAGCGCGTGCTCGGCGGCCTGAACTGGAATCCGGCCTTGCGCGCGCCGCTGCGCACCCCCGGCGTGAATGTCGGTGAAGGCGAATTCCTGCTCGCGGTCGATGGTGTCGAACTGCGTGCGCCGACCAGCGTCCATGCTGCGTTCGAGCATCGCGCCGGCCGCCAGGTGCGGCTGACGGTCGGTCCGAACGCCGATGGCCGCGGCAGCCGAGAAGTGACCGTGGTGCCGATCGAGGACGAATCGCAGCTGCGCTACCTGGCCTGGGTCGAAGGCAACCAGCGCTATGTCACCGAAAAGAGTGGCGGCCGCCTGGCCTACGTGCATGTGCCGGACACCGCCGCCGGCGGGCACACGGCGTTCAAGCGCTACTTCTATCCGCAGTCCAACCGCGAAGGCCTGGTCATCGACGAGCGCTTCAACGGCGGCGGCCTGATCGCCGACTACTACATCGACATCCTGCGCCGGCCGTTCATCGCGCGCTGGGTGTTGCGCTACGGCGACGAACTGGTCAGCCCGCGCGGTGCCATCCACGGCCCGAAGGTGATGATCACCGACGAGCTGGCCGGCTCGGGTGGCGACCTGCTGCCGTGGATGTTCCGGCGCTTCGAACTGGGACCGATCGTCGGCAAGCGCACCTGGGGCGGACTGGTCGGCATCCTCGGGTTCCCGTCCCTGGTCGATGGTGGCCAGGTCACCGCGCCCAACCTGGCGATCCTGACCGAGGAGGGTTTCAACATCGAGAACGAGGGCGTGGCGCCGGACATCGAGGTCGAGCAGTGGCCGGCCGATGTCGCCGCCGGCCGGGATCCGCAGCTGGACCGCGCCATCGCCGTCGCCCTGGAGCTGCTGGAGCGCACGCCGAGGACGACGCCGCCGCGTCCGCCATTCCCGGTCCGCGCCGCCGGAACCCGCTGAGCATTCCCCGACCGCGGGCGCCTGTCGCCCGCGGTTCTTTTTGCGGCTCAGCAGGCATGCGGTCGCGCTCGTGCATACTCGCCAACCTTGTGACGTGATGCCGGTGTGACCCCGATGCGCCTGTTCTCCTTCTTCGAGCGGCTGGTCGATCCGTATCCGCCGGCCCCGCCGGTGGTGCCGCCGCGCGGTTTCCTGCCGTTCGTGATGCATTACTCGCGGCCGATGCTGCCGCTTCTGGTCGTGATCGCGGTGCTGACCGCGATGGTCTCGGTGGTCGAAATCGCCTTCTTCGATTTCATGGGCAGCCTCGTCGACTGGCTTGGCGCCACGGATCGCGAGTCGATGTGGGACCAGCACGGCCATCGCTTGCTGCTGATGGCGGCGCTGGTGGTGCTCGGCCACCCGCTGCTGGTGTTCACGCATTCGCTGCTGCTGCACCAGGGCCTGTTCGGCAACTACCCGATGCGCATCCGCTGGCTGGCGCACCGGCACCTGCTCGGCCAGAGCCTGGGCTTTTTCCAGGACGAGTTCGCCGGACGCGTCGGTGCCAAGGTGATGCAGAGCGCGCTGGCGATCCGCGAAACCGTCATCAAGCTGCTTGATGTCTTCGTCTACGTCGCCGTCTATTTCATCGGCACCGCGGTGCTCGTCGGTCGCGCCGACGGCTGGATGGTCCTGCCGCTGCTGGGCTGGCTGGCCGGCTACATCACGATCCTGGCCGTGTTCGTGCCGCGCCTGCAGCGCATCGGTGCCGCGCAGGCCGATGCGCGCGCCGAAATGACCGGCCGCATCGTCGACAGTTACACCAACATCCAGACCGTCAAGCTGTTCGCCCACAGCCGCCGCGAGGAAGCCTACGCGCGTGACGCGATGCAGGGATTCATGGACACCGTGCACCGGCAGATGCGCATGGTCACCTGGTTGAACCTGTGCCTGCATTCTCTCAACGGCCTGCTGCTGGGCGGCATCGGTGCACTGGCGATCTTCGCCTGGCAGGCCGGTTCGACGTCGCTGGGCGCCGTCGCGGTGGCGATTGCGCTGGTGCTGCGCATCCGCGGCATGTCGGAGTGGATCCTGTGGGAAGTGGCCGGCCTGTTCGAGAACATCGGCACCGTGCAGGACGGCATGAATACGCTGACCCAGCCGCCGGCCGTCGTCGACGTGCCCGGCGCACCCGCACTCGCCGTCAGCCGCGGCGGCATCCGCTTCGAGGCGGTGAAGTTCCATTACGGCGAGCGCGTGCAGGTTTTCGACGGACTGGACCTGCACATCCAGCCCGGCGAGAAGGTCGGCATCGTCGGCCGCTCCGGTGCCGGCAAGTCGACGCTGGTGAACCTGCTGTTGCGTTTCTACGACGTCAACGGCGGGCGCATCCTGATCGACGGCCAGGACATCGCCACGGTCAGCCAGGAATCGCTGCGGCAGGCGATCGGCATGGTCACGCAGGATACCTCGCTGCTGCACCGCTCGATCCGGGACAACATCGCCTACGGCCGACCCGATGCCGACCAGGCGGCGGTCGAGCGTGCCGCCCGCCAGGCCCATGCCGATGCCTTCATCCCGGATCTGGTCGATGCCAAGGGCCGGCGTGGCCATGACGCCCATGTCGGCGAGCGCGGCGTCAAGCTCAGCGGCGGCCAGCGCCAGCGCATCGCGATTGCGCGCGTACTGCTGAAAGATGCGCCGATCCTCGTGCTCGACGAGGCGACCTCGGCGCTGGATTCGGAAGTGGAGGCGGCGATCCAGGAGCAGCTGTACACGCTGATGGAAGGCAAGACGGTCATCGCCATCGCGCATCGCCTGTCCACCATCGCGGTGCTGGACCGCCTGGTCGTGATGGACGGGGGCCGCATCGTCGAATCCGGCAGCCACGAGGAACTGCTGCGTGCCAATGGCCTGTATGCGGCGCTGTGGCGTCGCCAGTCCGGCGGCTTCCTCGGCGTCGATCCGGAAGCCCCTCCGGCGCAAGCGCAGGACAGCGTGCAGGCGGGACCGGCCGTGCCGTGAAGTCGCCGGTCCTGTCAACGGGTCCATTGCGCCTGCGGGCGCTGGGGAGACGTGACCGGCGCTTCTATGCGCGCATCTACGCCGACCTGGCCTTGATGTCCCGTGTCGGTCCGCCCCTCGACCGGCGTGCCGGCCTGCGCAGCGCCGACGCCCTGCTCGCGTCCATGCACGGGCCCGCGCCGCGCGCGCATTGCTGGACCATCCTGCTGGGTCCGGCGCGACGGCGTATCGGCCTCGTCGGCTGGCGCGTGCAGGCGGCGGACATCGAACTGGGCGCAATGCTGTTGCCCGCGTGGCAGGGACAGGGATGGGCGGTCGCCGCATTGCGTCGCGTCTGCGCCGAGCTCATCGAAAACCAGGGCGCCCCACGCCTTTTGATGCGTTATCGTCCGGGACATGAAGCCGCCGCATCGGTATGCCGGCGATTGCGATTCACGGAGCGGCCGGAGTTGACGGACGAAGCAGGTCGCCGCGTCTGGACTTTGAGTGCGCAGGCATGGAGGGGCGCCACTTCGTCAGCCGATGAAGTATCGTAACGGTCCGGTTGATTGGGAGAGATCATGGCCGCCAACGGCAGACTGGCCTGCGTGGGACTCGGCATGTTGCTGGGTGGCCACCTGAGCCCGCGCGCCGAGGCCGAAATCCGGTCAGCCGACGTCGTGTTCGCCGCCGTGTCGGATCCGCTGGTCGAGCTGTGGGTCGAGGACATGCACGCCGACGTGCGCAGCCTTCAGTCCTGTTATGCCGAAGGCAAATCGCGCCACCGCACCTACGACGAGATGCTTGCCCTGATCATGGCCGAACTGCGTGCCGGCCGACGTGTGTGCGGCGTCTTCTATGGCCATCCCGGCGTGTTCGCACGCATGCCGCACCGCGCTGTCGCGCTGGCCCGCGCGGAAGGCTTCGCCGCCGTGATGGAGCCGGGAATTTCCGCCGAGGACTGCCTGTACGCGGACCTCGGCATCGATCCAGGCGAGGTCGGTTGCGCCCATTTCGAAGCCAGCCAGTTCCTGCTCTACCGCCGCAGGATCGACCCGTCCGCCTACCTGGTGCTGTGGCAGGTCTCGCTTGCGGGCGACCGCAGCCATCGGCGCTATGCCAGCGGCAGGGCGCACCGCGCGTTGCTGGTGGACCGGTTGTCGGAGGATTATCCGCTGGACCACGCGGTCACCCTCTACGAAGCGGCCACGCTGGCCATCCAGCGGCCGCGCGCCGACGTGCTGGCGCTACGTGACCTGCCCGACGCTGAATTGCGCTTGCAATCGACCCTGGTCTTGCCGCCCGTGCATGCACTGCGGCCCGATGCAGGCATGATGTCCCGCATTGCCAGGCTGGATGAAGTCGATCCGGCGCCGGCGGCGGGTTGATGTGTCGTGTCACCCCTATCAAACGAAGGAGTACCAGATGTCGAATGTCATCCGTTTACTTGAGTCGCTGGGTCGCGAAATCGGTGCCGGAGCGGTGGATTCCGCGGAATTCGCGAGCCGGATGGAAACCCTGGACCTGGCCCCCGCGTTGCGCGCGGCGTTGATGGGGGGCGACGTCGCCGCACTGTCGGCGGCCCTCGGCGGACGCACGACCATGATGATGGTGCTCGCTCCCGCCGAGCCCGATGGCGAGCAGCCGCAGGAGGACGAGAAGCCCGACAGCGAGGTGCGCGCTGCCGCCTGAGGGTGGATGTGATACCTGCAATGCCAACGCAACAGCGATGACGGCGCGATGAGGCATCGTGATCTTGCCGGTCGGCTCCTGCTGGAGCCGACGCGTCCTCCCGACGAGGCAGCCGGACCGGCCAGCACACAGGTTTGCCTGCGCTGGCCGGTTCCGCCGCGCGGCCCGTTGCTGACCCGGCTGCTGGCACTGCTGCTGGGTCTTTTCATTCCGGCCGCGCTGTCCGTTGCGGTCGTGCCGGATGAGTTCGATGCACTGCTGCGTCGTGCCGACGACGTCAAGTCGGCAGACCCCCGGGCGTTCCGTTCAATGCTTGAACGGATGGAACAGCTGACGTCCGCGGCTTCGCAGGTCCAGCTGGAGCAGCTGCGTTACCTGCAGATATACCGCATGTCGCTGGACGGACAGTTCCCGCAGGCGATTGCCGCGCTGCGGGAGCTGGCGACGGAAGCGACCGACGTATCGACGCGTTTCCGCGCCACGGCATTCCTCGCCAACAACTACGCGGGGACCCGGGATTTCGCGGCCGGGCTGGATGCATTGAACCAGGCACTGGCGATGCTTCCCGCCATCGAGGACACCAACATCCGGCACCAGGGTTACCTCGCCGCTGCCATCCTCTACAACCAGGCCGGCCAGTACGACCTTGCGCTTCGCTACGTCGATATCACCCTCGGCGAGCCGGCAAGCGGACGCAGCCGCTGCATTGCCGGCATCATGCGGCTGGAAGCCCTGTTCGCCCTGGGCCGGCTGCCCTCGGATGCCCGTGGCCTGGACGGCAGTGTCGAGGAGTGCGAGCGGCATGGCGAACAGCTGCTCTCGGAATTCGTCCGCGGCTTCCAGGCACGCGTCCTGTTCAACGGCGGCGATGCGGCCGCTGCGGCGCGGCTGCTCGAGAGCCGCCTAGACGCCGTCGCAAGCTCCGAATACCCGCGACTCATTGCCGAACACCACGCCTTGCTGGCGGAAGCCCGGCTGGCGCTCGGCGATGCCGCAGCCGCGCGGCGGCACGCCCAGCGCGCGATCGACGCCAGCGAGGGCGTGGAATTTTCGTTGCCGCTGGTGACCGCCTTTCGCGTCCTCTCGCGTGAGGCGGAGATGCGCGGGGATGCCGCCAGTGCGCTGGCGCACCACCGGCGCTGGGCCGCCGTCGATCGCGCCTATATCGACGATATCAAGGCGCGTGAACTGGCCTACCAGCTGGCCCAGCACGACAGCCTGCAGAAGACGCATACCATCGAGCTGCTCAACCAGCGCAACAAGCTGCTGGAGCTTGAAAGCGAGGTCAACAAGCAGGCCGCCAACAACAACCGGCTGGCGATCGCGATGCTGGTCGTGCTGCTGGCGTCCATCGCGCTGTGGGCCTACCTCACCAAGCGCGAGCAGTTGCGGTTCCGTCGCCTCGCGCAGACCGACGCGCTGACCGGCATCAGCAACCGCCTCTACTTCAGCGAGCGCGCACCGCAGATCCTCGAGGAATGCGCGCAACGCGGTCGCCCCGCGGCGCTGGTCATGTTCGACCTGGACGCTTTCAAGTCGATCAACGACCGCCACGGTCACGCCTGCGGCGACTGGGTGCTGGCCGAGGTGGCCCGCCGAGTGAGTGCGCTGTGCGGGGAGGGCGACCTGTTCGCCCGCCTGGGTGGCGAGGAATTCGCGATCCTCCGTGCCGGCGCCGACGTGGAAACCGCACTGGTGCTGGCCAACCGCTGCCGCGAGGCCATTTCATCGATCGATACGTCGCTCGCCGGCCCGCGCTTTTCCGTCAGTGCCAGCTTCGGCGTGGCGATGGCCGCGCCTTCGCCCGGCGGCAGCCTGGATGCGCTGCTGATCCACGCCGACATCGCGCTGTATTGCGCCAAGTCCGAAGGCCGCAACCGCGTCAGCGTGCATGGCGTGGCGGAGTGCCCGCGCTCGCCGGACGGGACGCCGGCGAACAGCCCGTCACCGCCGGCGAAGGCCTGACGGACTGTTGCGACCGGGTGGCGCTCAGGCCAGCACCGGGACGCCGGTCTTGGCCTGGACTTCCTCGAAAGACACGTCCGGTGCCAGCTCGACCAGCTTGAGTCCGTCCGGGGTCACGTCGAGCACGCACAGGTCGGTGATGATGCGGTGGACGCAGCCGACCCCGGTCAGCGGCAACGAGCACTCGGCGACGATCTTGTGCGCATCGCCCTTGGCGACGTGTTCCATCAGCACGACGACGCGCTTCACGCCGGCGACGAGGTCCATCGCGCCGCCCATGCCCTTGACCATCTTGCCGGGGATCATCCAGTTGGCGAGGTCGCCCTTGCCCGACACCTGCATGGCGCCGAGGATGGACAGGTTGATGTGGCCGCCGCGGATCATCGCGAAGGAGTCGGCGCTGGAGAAGAACGCCGCGCCCTTGCGCGCGGTGATGGTCTGCTTGCCGGCATTGATCAGGTCGGCATCGATTTCGTCCTCGTAGGGAAAACGGTCGATGCCGAGCAGTCCGTTCTCGCTCTGCAGCCACACGTCCATGCCTTCCGGGATGTAGTTCGCCACCAGCGTCGGCAGGCCGATGCCCAGGTTGACGTAAAAGCCGTCCTGCAGTTCCTTGGCGGCGCGCTGCGCCATTTCGTCACGATTCCAGGCCATGGTTACTTGCTCACCGTGCGTTGTTCGATGCGCTTCTCGGGCTGCGCGTTCAGGACGATGCGGTCGACGTAGATGCCGGGCAGGTGGACGTGGTCGGGATCGATGTCGCCGACCTCGACGATCTCCTCGACCTCGGCGACGCAGACCCTGCCGGCAGTGGCGGCCATCGGGTTGAAGTTGCGCGCGGTCTTTCGGAACACCAGGTTGCCGGCCTTGTCGGCCTTCCAGGCTTTGACCAGAGCGACGTCGACGCGGATGCCGCGTTCCATGACGTACCACTCGCCGTCGAACTCGCGGGTTTCCTTGCCATCGGCGACGATGGTGCCGAAGCCGGTCTTGGTGAAGAAGGCCGGGATGCCGGCGCCACCGGCGCGCAGGCGCTCGGCCAGCGTGCCCTGCGGCGTGAACTCCAGCTCCAGTTCGCCGGCGAGGAACTGGCGCTCGAACTCCTTGTTCTCGCCGACATAGGACGAAATCATCTTGCGGATCTGCCGCGTCTCCAGCAGCAGGCCGAGGCCGAAGCCGTCGACGCCGGCGTTGTTGGAGACGACCGTCAGTCCCGTCCTGCCGGTGTCACGCAGGGCGGCGATCAGCGCTTCGGGAATGCCGCAGAGGCCGAAGCCGCCAACGGCCAGTGTATGGCCATCCTGGATCAGGCCATCCAGGGCCGCCTGGGCGCTGGGATAGATTTTCTCGCTCATGGAACTCCTCATGCCATGCCGGGGGCGACGCGCGCGCCGGCGCATCAATCCGCGGCATTCTGCCACGAGCGGCGATGGCCCGACCCCGGACCTTGGGGCAATCCCGGCGCTACCCGCGGCCCGCCGCGGCGGCTGTCGCGCCGCCCCGGCTAGACCAGGCGCAGGATCTGGATGCCGGCGATGGCCAGGATCAGGACGCCCACACCCAGCAGCAGCCCCCGCTGCGGGACATGCCGGACCACCCAGGCGGCCAGCGGCGCGGCCAGCCCGCCGCCGAGCAGCAGGCCGAGCGTCACCATGCCGAAGTTGAAACCCATCTCGCTGACGAAGGCGATGGTGATGGCGGTGGTCACGAAAAATTCGGCGGCATTGACGCTGCCGACGGTATGCCGGGGCGGCGTGCCCTGGGCGAGCAGGGTCGAGGTCGCCATCGGGCCCCAGCCGCCGCCACCGATGGCGTCGAGGAAGCCGGCACCCACACCGATGGCGGGGACGAAGCGTGCATCGCGCCGGGCCGCGCGCTGCCGCCAGCCCCGCCAGAGCACGAACAGGCCCATCAGCACCAGATAGCCGAGCACCAGCGGCTTCAGCACGTCCGGCGACAGCCGCGACGCCAGCAGGGCGCCGGCGACGCCGCCGAGGCAGCCGGGCACCACCAGCCGCATGAACAGCTGCCGGTCGACATTGCCGAACCAGGCATGGGCGCCGCCGGAGATGCCGGTGGTGACCATTTCCGCCGCGTGCACGCTGGCGCTGGCCTGTGCCGGCGGCACGCCCAGCGCCAGCAGGACCGAAGTCGAGATCAGGCCATAGGCCATGCCCAGCGCGCCATCGATGATCTGGGCGCCGAACCCCACCGCGACGAACAGCAGCAGCGTCCAGCCGGTTTCCAGTTCCATTCCGATAGGGACTCCGGATAAGTGTCCGGTTCATTTTCCACGGCCGCGTCCCGCGCATGTGAAGCAGTCGTTACGGGACCGTCCCGAAGGTCGGCCCCCTTGTCAGCAGCAGGTTGGGGCGAGTGCTGGCTTGCCTTGCGTCCGGGTCCTGTCGATGCTCGTCCAGGCGACTTGCAATACGGAGTACACGGCCATGCAGATGACCACAGGCACGGCGGCCCAGGTCTGGCAGAGCGAGCTGCAGCAGGCACAGCAACGCCTGCATGTGCGGCTCAGCGAAAGCCAGGAAAGCTATCTGGTCTTCACCCTGATCCGGCACGCACGGGATGCGACGCTGTCCGGACGCATCATGGCCATCGAACTGTTCGATGCGCTCGGCGAACCCGGCCGTTGCGGCAGCGATCGCCTGCGCGATGTCGGCGACCGCTGCCTGCTGATCGCAGGACTGTTCCCTGGGCTGCGCGCGCGTCGCCGGGTCGATGCCGGCTACTACCAGGAAGTGGGACGCACCGCCTACGGCCTGCTCGGCGAGCGCGCGGGCAGCGCCCTGGCCACGCTGTATGCGGAGCTGGCGCGCAGTTATGGCGATCTCGTCCGCGTGCTGCTCGGCCTGCGCGTCGGCAGCGTGGATGGCCGGGGCTGCACCAAGGAAGCTCGGGTGGCCGTGCCCCTGCAGGAGGTCGTGGTCGCCGGCAACGCTTGACCGTCCGGCCGGCAAGGCCGGAAGCTGCCGGACATGCCCGAGTTGCCGGAAGTCGAAACCACGCGTCGCGGAATCGAGTCGCATGTACGCGGCCGGGTAGTCACCGGCGTCCAGTTGCGCGTGCCAGCCCTGCGTTGGCCGATTCCGCCGGAGATCTCCGGGGTACTCCCGGGCAATGCGATCGGCGCCGTGCACCGGCGCGCCAAGTACCTGCTGCTGGAAACCGCGCCCGGCGACGTGCTCGTCCACCTGGGCATGAGCGGCGTGCTGCGGGTCCTGCCGGCGGACACACCGGCGCTCAGGCACGACCATGCCGACCTGCTGCTCGACGACGGCCGCCTGCTGCGCCTGAGCGATCCGCGCCGCTTCGGCAGCCTGCTCTGGCAACCACGCGGCGAGATCCATCCGCTGCTGCAGGGCCTTGGGCCGGAACCGCTGTCCGACGGTTTCGACGGCGACCACCTCTGGCGCCTGTCGCGCGGCCGGCGCGCACCGGTCAAGGTCTTCCTGATGGACCAGGCGGTCGTCGTCGGCGTTGGCAACATCTATGCCGCCGAGGCCCTTTTCCGGGCCGGCATCCACCCGCTGCGCGCGGCTGGCCGGATTTCCCGCGAGCGATTCCATGCCCTCGCCGGTGCGGTGCGCGCGGTCCTCGCCCATGCCATCCGGCGCGGCGGCACGACGCTGCGTGATTTCCTCGACCCGGACGGCGCACCCGGCTACTTCGAGCAGGAGCTGTCCGTCTACGGCCGCGAAGGCGAGCCCTGCCGCCATTGCGGCACGCCGCTGCGTTCGCTGCGGCTGGCCGGCCGGGCCAGTTGCTACTGCCCGCGTTGCCAGCACTGAGAAGCGCGTCACGGCCTGCGGCGCTAACATAGGCCGCAAACGCTCAGGAACCCGACGTGTCCCAGGCCGACGACATTACCGTGCTCCTCGTCCGCGCCCGAGAGGGCGACGGCGACGCACTGGAAAAGCTGCTGCCGCAGGTCTATGACGAGCTGCGGACGCTGGCGCATCGCTACCTGATGCGCGAGAACGCCGGCCATACGCTGTCGACGACGGCGCTGGTGCACGAGGCCTACCTGCGGCTGTCCGCCGGTGCCAGCAACGACTGGCGCGACCGTGCGCATTTCTTCGGCTACGCCGCGACCATCATGCGCAACATCCTGGTCGACTACGCGCGTCGCCGTGGCGCCGCCAAGCGCGGTGGCGACAAGATCCCCGTCGACTGGGACAACTGCGAGGCCAGCGTCGAAGCGGTGGCCGCCGACATGCTGGCGCTGGACGAAGCGCTGACGCGGCTGGAACAGGCCGACCCCGCGCTGGCTCGCGTGGTCGAACTGCGTTTCTTCGCCGGGCTCTCGCTCGAGGAAACCGCCGAGGTCATCGGCCGCTCCACGCGCAGCGTCGATCGCGACTGGAACAAGGCGCGCGCCTTCCTCCACCACGCGATGAGCTGACGCGGTGCGCGACTTCATCCAGCAGCGCTGGGCGGAACTGTCGCCACTGCTCGACGACGCGCTCGACATGCCGGAAAAACTTCGCGATCCGTGGCTGCAGAGCCTCGACCTCGAGCCGGCCATGCGCGAGGCGCTGGCGCAGCTGATCGTCGACTCGACGCGTCCCGGCCTGCTGGACGCCGGCAGCACCCGCATCGCGCGCGTGCTGGTCGACAACGATGACGACGTGGCGGACGAGGACAGGGAGATGCTCGCCGACTGGTGCGGGCGCCTGTTGGGACCGTTCCGGCTGATCCGGATGATCGGCCAGGGTGGCATGGCCAGCGTGTTCCTGGCCGAGCGCGAAGGCGGCGATTTCGCACAGCAGGTCGCCGTGAAGGTCCTGCGCCACGGCATGCTCGACCGCTTCGAGCAGCAGCGCTTCCTGCGCGAACGGCAGATCCTCGCCCGCCTGGAGCATCCGCGCATCGCCCGGCTGATCGACGGCGGTGTCACCCGCGAAGGCGTGCCCTGGTTCGCCATGGAGTACGTCGAAGGCGTGCCGATCACGGAGTACTGCGATCGCGGGCGTCTGCCCGTGGAAGCGCGCCTTGGCTTGTTCCAGCAGGTCTGCGACGCCGTCGCGCACGCGCACCGCGCGCTGGTCGTGCATCGCGACCTGAAGCCGTCGAACATCCTGGTGTCCAGCGACGGCAAGCTGAAGCTGCTGGACTTCGGCATCGCGCGCCTGATCGAACATCCGGACGGGCGCAGCGCGCACACCGTCACGGAGACGTCGCGGCGCAGGCTGACGCCGGCCTATGCCGCACCCGAGCAGTGGCGCGGCGAGGCGACGACGACCGCGACCGATGTCTATGCGCTCGGCGTGCTGCTGCACGAGATGCTGGTCGGCGTGAAACCGGAGCGCCGCGACGACGACACCTTGCGGCTGCCATCGGCGGTGCTGCGCAGTCGCGAACATGCCGAGGCGCTGGCCCAGCGGCGGCGGTTGTCGCTGCCACAGCTGCGCCGACGCCTCAGCGGCGACATCGACATGATCCTGCGCCAGGCGCTGCATGCGCAGCCGCAGCGGCGCTATTCCTCGGTGGCCGCATTCGCCGAGGACATCGACCGCCACCTCGACAACCGCCCGGTGCGTGCGCGACCGGATTCGTTCTGGTACCGCAGCGAGCGCTTCCTGCTGCGCCACCGCATCAGCGTGGTCGCCGCGGTTCTGGTCCTGGCCAGCCTGGCCGCCGGCATCTGGGCGACGTGGCGGCAATCGCAGCAGACCGGCGAGGCGGCGCGACAGGCGCAGACGCAGGCGCTGCGGGCGGAAAGCGTCAAGCTCTTCCTGCTGGACCTGCTGCGCGGCGCCGCGCCCAACCAGGCCCAGGGCCGTGAAGTCACCGCCGTGGAACTCCTGGATCGCGGCGAGCGCCAGCTGCTGGAGGGCCTGGCCGACGAACCGGCCCTGCGCGCCGAACTGCTGCTGACGCTGGCCGGCGTGCAGCGCGAGCTCGGCCGGTACGACCGCGCCACGGTGCTGCTCGAACAGGCCGCTGCGATCGAAGGCGTGGACCCGGTCGTCCATGCCCTGGAAACCGGTCGCGTCGCCCACGCCGAAGGACGCTTCGACGATGCCGAGCAGGTCCTGCGTCCGGCGCTGGCCCGCATCGCCAATGACCGCGATGACGTCGCCGCCGACGTGCGCATCGTGCTCGCGCAGGTGCTGGCCGACCGCAACCGCAAGGACGAAGCCGGTGCACTGGTGCGCGAGGCCGTGGCGATCGCGCAGCAGGCCACCGGCAGCGAGCTGCAGCAGGCCGAAGCACTGGCCGCGCTGGCGCGCATCGAATACGCACGCGGCGAACTGGACAGCGCGGAAACAGCGATGACACAGGCGCTTGCCATCCAGCGCGGACGCCTTGGCGAGCACCACACCGACGTCGCGCGCAATCGCAACGATCTCGGCGTGATCCAGCTGCAGCGCGGCAACCTCGATGCCGCGGCGGAGAACCTCGCCGCCGCGCTCGATACACGGCGGCAGCTGCTTGGACCGCGCCATGTCGACATCGCCTCCAGCCTGACCAACCTGGGTGGCGTGCATCGCCGCCGCGGCCAGGTCGACATCGCGGAGCGCTACCTGGCGGAATCGCACGAGATGCTGTCGGCGCTGTTTCCCGACGGCCATCCAGAGCGCGCCACGGCCAGCAACACGCTCGCGGTCCTGGCGCTGGAACGGGGTGCCGCCGATCTGGCGCTGGCGCGCATGGAACAGGCGGTTGCGGAAGCACGCGCCGCCTACGGGCCGTCGCATCCGACCGTGGCGACGCTGCTGGGCAACTATGCCTCCATGCTGCGCCAGGGCGGCCAGCTGGAGCGTGCCGAAACCGTGCAGCGCGAAAGCCTGGTCCTGCTGCGCACGGCACTGGGCGAAAAGCACCACCTCTACGCGGTCGGCCTGAGCGGACTGGCCTTCATCGAACTGGAGCAGGGTCGTCTTGAGCCTGCACAGCGCGGCTTCGAGGAAGCGGCCGCGACGATCTCCGCGACACTGGGCGAGACCCATCCTGACCTGGCCGCGGTGGAGACCGGACTGGCGGAAGTGGAACTGGCGCGAGGTCGCTTCGCACAGGCCCTCGCGCATGCCCGCAAGGCCGACGGGATCGCCGCAGCCGCGTTCCCGGCCGGACATCCGCGCATCCGGCGCGGCCGGCTGGTACTGGCCCAGGCCCTGGCGCGGTCCGGTGACTGCGCGCAGGCACGCGCGCTGCATGCCGGGCTCGCCGACCGGGCATCGCCGGCCGAGCAGCCGCGGCTTTCAGATGTGGCCACCCACTGTCCGCGCTAGGGTCGGCGCCGGTCGAACGGGCCATCGCCGCCAGCGCGGCCACGGTCGCGGTCGCGCGGCTGCGAAGTGGATCAGGGCTGCGACAGCGGCAGGTCGATCGGCAACTGTGGCTGGCTGGCCGGGACACGGCTTTCGCCACGGGTCAGGCGTTTGAATTCGGCGCGGCTCACGGACACGTAACGTTCGTTGCCACCGATCTCGACCTGCGCGCCCTCGGTCATCGCGCGGCCACTGTCGTCCACGCGCACCACCATGGTCGCCTTGCTGCCGCTGTGGCAGATCGTCTTGATCTCACTGAGCTCGTCCGCCCATGCGAGCAGGTGGGCACTGCCTGGGAACAGGTCGCCGCGGAAATCGGTGCGCAGCCCGTAGGCGAGCACGGGAATGCGCAGGGCATCGACGACCTCGGTCAACTGCCAGACCTGGTCGCGGTTGAGGAACTGTGACTCGTCCACCAGCACGCAATGCAGCTCGCCGTGCTGCTCGATGTCTGCGCGCACCAGCGCCAGCAGGTCGTCGTCGGCACCGAAGGCCAGCGCCTGTGCCTTCAGGCCGATGCGTGAGCTGACCGTGCCGATACCGGCGCGGTCGTCCAGACGCGGCGTCAGGATCAGCGTGCGCATGCCGCGCTCGCGATAGTTGTAGGCGCTCTGCAGCAGCGTCGTGCTCTTGCCGGCGTTCATCGCCGAATAATAGAAATACAGCTTGGCCATGCCGCCAGTATACGGGGCCGCCTGTACCCTTCCGCACGCGGCATGACTTGGGGATGGCCAGGGCCGCCACTGACTGCCCGGAAAAGAAAACCCCGGCACACGGCCGGGGTTTCCGGTGCGGCTGACGCGCGGCCGTTACAGCAGCGGCACCAGCAGCAGGGCGACGATGTTGGTGACCTTGATCAGCGGGTTCACCGCCGGGCCGGCGGTGTCCTTGTACGGGTCACCGACGGTGTCGCCGGTCACCGCGGCCTTGTGGGCTTCACTGCCCTTGCCGCCGTGGTGGCCTTCCTCGATGTACTTCTTGGCGTTGTCCCAGGCGCCGCCACCCGTGCACATGGAGATGGCGACGAACAGGCCGGTGACGATGGTGCCGATCAGCAGGCCGCCGAGCGCGGCCGGTCCCAGCAGCAGGCCGACCAGCACCGGGATCACCAGCGGCAGCAGCGAAGGCACGATCATTTCCTTGATCGCCGCCTTGGTCAGCAGGTCCACGGCCTTGTCGTATTCCGGCTTGCCGGTCCCTTCCATGATGCCCTTGATGCTGCGGAACTGGCGGCGCACTTCCTCGACCACCGCGCCGGCGGCACGCCCCACGGCCTGCATCGCCATGGCGCCGAACAGGTAGGGAATCAGGCCGCCGATCAACAGGCCGATGATCACGTCCGGACGGTCGATGCGGAAATCCACCGCGGTGCCGGCCGAGTTGAGCTTGTGCGCGTAGTCGGCGAACAGCACCAGCGCAGCCAGGCCGGCCGAGCCGATGGCATAGCCCTTGGTGACCGCCTTGGTGGTATTGCCGACGGCGTCGAGCGCGTCGGTGGTGTCGCGGATCTCCGGCGGCAGCCCGCTCATCTCGGCGATGCCGCCGGCGTTGTCGGTGATCGGGCCGTAGGCGTCCAGCGCCACGATCATGCCGGCCATCGACAGCATGGCGGTGGCCGCGATGGCAATGCCGTAGAGGCCGTTGACGTAGCTGGTTTCGCCGCCGGCGAGCTGGAAGCAGCCCCAGATCGAGGCGACCACGGCGATCACCGGTGCCGCCGTGGACTTCATCGACACCGCAAGGCCGGCGATCACGTTGGTGCCGTGGCCGGTCACCGAAGCGCGGGCGACATCCTGCACCGGTTTGTACTCGGTCGCGGTGTAGTACTCGGTGATGATGACCAGCGCGGCCGTCAGCACCAGGCCGATGATGGCGCAGTAGAACAGGGGCATCGCCAGCGCGACCGGGAACATCTCGCGGGCGATGAAGAAGAACGCGATCGCCGCCAGCACGCCGGAGACGGCCAGGCCGCGGTAGAGCGCGTTCATGATCTTGCCGCCCGGCTTGACCTTCACGAAGAAGGTGCCGATCACCGAGGCGATGATCGCGGCCGCACCGAGCACCAGCGGGAAGATCACGCCGGCCCAGCCGAAGGTCGCGAAGGCGATGCCGGCGATCAGCATCGAGGCGATGATGGTCACCGCGTAGGTTTCGAACAGGTCGGCGGCCATGCCGGCGCAGTCGCCCACGTTGTCGCCGACGTTGTCGGCGATCACTGCCGGATTGCGCGGATCGTCTTCGGGGATGCCGGCTTCCACCTTGCCGACCAGGTCGGCACCGACGTCGGCACCCTTGGTGAAGATGCCGCCGCCCAGGCGCGCGAAGATCGAGATCAGCGAGGAACCGAAGGCCAGGCCGATCATCGGCTGCAGCGCCGATTCGACGGCATGGGCGTCACGGCCGCCACCGATCACGAACAGGAAATAACCGGCGACGCCGAGCAGACCCAGTCCCACGACCAGCAGGCCGGTGACGGCACCGCCGCGGAAGCTGACCGCCAGTGCCTCGTTGAGGCCGACCGTCGCCGCCTGCGTCGTGCGGACGTTCGCGCGCACCGAGACGAACATGCCGATGAAACCGGCAAGGCCGGAAAGAATGGCGCCGACCGCGAAGCCGATGGCCGTCGTCCATCCCAGCTGCGGAACGAACCCGATGAGCAGGAACAGCACGACGCCGACGATGCCGATGGTCGTGTACTGCCGTCGCAGGTAGGCGCTGGCACCTTCCTGGATCGCACCGGCGATCGCCTGCATGCGTTCATTGCCGGCGTTCTGCCTGAGGATCCATTGCGCCGAGAAAATGCCGTAGATAATGGCCAGTCCGGCACACCCGAGCGCCAGCCAGATCGCGTATTGCTCCAACATGTGGGTCTTTCCTCCCTGGGGTTCGACAACTTGGAATGCGAAGCCGCGCGCCAGTATAGCCATAGGGCGGAGCGGAGATGGTGACGTCTGCTGCAGCCGGAAATGCCGGGTTTTCCGGGCTTTTTCTTGCTGCATTGCAGTACGATGCTTTCACCTGCACACGGAGCCTCCGACATGAAGACCCTGCTCAACCTGCTGCTTGTCCTCTCTTCCGCAGTCAACTTCGCGCTGCCCGCGCGCGCGGCCGACGACGTCACACTGCAGGCCGCCGAGGCACTGCTGGAGTCGGTCAACCTCGAGCAGCTGCTGGCCGAGTCCATCGACACCGTGCTGTCCGCGCAGGTCCAGCAGGAGCCCATGCTGCGCCAGCACGAGGAAGGCATGCGCCGCTTCCTGCGCAAGCACATGAGCTATGCCAGCCTGAAACCGGACCTCGTGCGCATCTACGCCGAAGCCTTCACCGCTGATGAACTGCGTGAGCTGACCGCGTTCTACCGTACGCCGCTGGGCATCAAGACGGTGAGCCTGATGCCGCGACTGATGCAGCAGGGCGGTGAGCTGGGCATGCAGCGCGTGCAGGAGAACCTGCACGAGCTGGAGGCGATGATCGCCGAAAGCGCCAACGCCGCCGAGTGATCCGGCCGCGGCCACAGCGTCCGGCCCATGGCGTTACCCTGTGTGCAGTGAACTGCACGGGAGTGGAACGCCATGGGTGTACTTGTCGACGGTCAATGGCACGACAGCTGGTACGACACCGCCGGTGACGGTCGCTTCAAGCGCGAAGATGCGGCGTTCCGCGACTGGCTGAGTGCCGATGGCGGTCCCGGCCCGGACGGTCAGCGTGGACACCGTGCCGAGGCCGGACGCTACCGCCTCTATGTCAGTCTCGCCTGTCCCTGGGCACACCGCACGCTGATCGTGCGCGCCCTGAAGGGCCTGGAAGACTTGCTGCCGGTGTCGGTGGTGCACTGGCGCATGCTGGAGAATGGCTGGACCTTCGAGGAAGGACCCGGTGTCACCCCGGACCCGGTCATGGGCGCGCGTTTTCTGCACCAGCTGTACACCCGCGCCCGCCCCGGCATGAACGGGCGCGTCACTGTGCCGATGCTCTGGGACCAGGCGACGGACAGCATTGTCAGCAACGAATCCTCGGAGCTGATCCGCATGTTCAACAGCGCCTATGACGCGCTGGGCGCACGGCCGGGCGATTTCTGTCCCGAATCGCTGCGCGTGCAGATCGATGCCGTCAACGGGCGCGTCTACGACGCGGTCAACAACGGCGTCTATCGTGCCGGGTTCGCGACCACCCAGGATGCCTATGAAGAGGCGGTGCGGCCGTTGTTCTCTACCCTGGACTGGCTGGACGGTGAGCTGGCGCAGCGGTCATGGCTGGTTGGCGACCGGCTCACCGAGGCCGACATCCGGCTGTTCACCACCCTGGTGCGCTTCGACGCGGTGTATCACGGCCATTTCAAGTGCAACCTGCGGCGCATTGCCGACTACCCCGGGCTGCGTGCCTTCGTCGCACGCATGATGGCCATTCCCGGCATCGCCGCCACAGTGAACTTCGACCACATCAAGCGCCACTATTACGAGAGCCACCGCGGCATCAATCCGACCGGCATCGTCCCGCTGGGCCCGCTGCAGCCGTACTGACCCGCCTGTAGCGGCCTGGCGGCCGCAGCGGGCAGCAAGCTACCCGCCTACAGGAGCGCGGAGATGCCGACGATGCGACGGCGCTGGCCGCTCTTCGCTCTTGTAGGTGCATAGATTGCTGCGCACGCTCTCTGGTCGGGGGTTGCGGTGGATTTGGCAGCGGCCTGGCGGCCGCAGCGGGCAGCAAGCTACCCGCCTACAAGAGCGCGGCGACGGTGTGGGCAGGCGTGGAGGGTTGCTCCACGCCTGCCGTGCATGCCGATTGTGCCCGTTGCGGGTTTCAGTCGGTGGCGGGCGAGGGGTCTTCCGCGGCGCCGGCCCGCAGGCGCTGCAGGGCGGCGGCGACGCCGGCGCCGTAGGCCGGATCGGCCCGCGTGCAATTGTCGATATGCCGCTGCTTGATGAAGTCCGGTGCGTCGCCCAGGTTGCGGGCAGTGTTGTCGCACAGCACCTGCTGCTGCGCCGGCGTCATCAGGCGGAACAGGTCGCCGGGCTGCTTGTAGTAGTTGTCGTCGTCATCGCGGTAGTTCCACCAGTCGGCGTCGCCATTGATCTTCAGTGGCGGCTCGCGGTACTGCGGTTGCTCCTGCCACTGGTTGAAGCTGTTGGGCTCGTAGTGCGGCAGGCTGCCGTAGTTCCCATCCATGCGGCCGGCACCATCGCGATGGTTGCTGTTGACCGGGCAGCGCGCGGCGTTGACCGGGATCTGGTGGTAGTTCACGCCCAGCCGGTAGCGCTGCGCGTCGGCGTAGTTGAACAGGCGTGCCTGCAGCATCTTGTCCGGCGACACGCTGATGCCCGGCACCAGGTTTGAAGGCGCGAAGGCGCTCTGCTCGACGTCGGCGAAGAAGTTCTCCGGATTGCGGTTGAGCTCGAACTCGCCGACCTCGATCAGCGGGTAGTCGCCCTTCGGCCACACCTTGGTCAGGTCGAAGGGGTGGTAGGGCACCTTTTCGGCATCGGTTTCCGGCATCACCTGGATGTACATCTTCCAGCGCGGGAAGTCGCCGCGCTCGATGGCGTCGTAGAGGTCGCGCTGGTGGCTCTCGCGGTCGTTGCCGATCAGCTCGGCCGCTTCGGCATCGGTCAGGTTCCTGATGCCCTGCTGGGTGCGGAAGTGGAATTTCACCCAGAAGCGCTCGCCCTGTTCATTCCAGAAGCTGTAGGTGTGCGAGCCAAAGCCGTGCATGTGCCGATAGCTGGCAGGAATGCCGCGGTCGCTCATGACGATGGTGATCTGGTGCAGCGCTTCCGGCAGCAGGCTCCACCAGTCCCAGTTGTTGGTGGCCGAGCGCAGGTTGGTGCGCGGGTCGCGCTTGACCGCCTTGTTGAGGTCGGGGAACTTGCGCGGGTCGCGGATGAAGAACACGGGGGTGTTGTTGCCCACCATGTCCCAGTTGCCTTCCTCGGTGTAGAACTTCAGCGCGAAGCCGCGGATGTCGCGCTCGGCATCGGCGGCGCCGCGTTCGCCGGCGACGGTGGTGAAGCGGGCGAACATCTCGGTCTTCTTGCCCACTTGCGAGAAGATCGCCGCGCGCGTGTACTTCGTGATGTCATGGGTGACGGTGAAGGTGCCGAAGGCGCCGGAGCCCTTGGCGTGCATGCGCCGCTCCGGGATCACCTCGCGCACGAAGTTGGCCAGCTTCTCGTGCAGCCACACGTCCTGAGAGAGCAGCGGGCCCCGCGGGCCGGCGGTGAGGCTGTTCTGATTGTCCGGCACCGGGGCGCCGAACTGGGTGGTCAGATGGGTGACCGGGCATTTCGGACCGTTGTCGGTGGGCTTGCTCATGGCTGGCTCCTCTGGCGAAGGGTGTAGCAGACAGACTAGTGGCTGGTGACAACGGCGTTAAATCGATTGTTCGACCTGATCCGATAGCTTTTTGCTATCGGTCGGGCTGGAACGTGTTTCCCCGGCCAGGCGCGCGCCGACATGGCGCTGGCCGCGGCTCGCCGCCAGTGCGACCTGGCGCTGGCGTTCGGCCAGGCTGGCGCGGCGACCGGGGTCCAGGGTGTGGTGACAGCGCGCGCAGGCGATGCCTTCCTCGTACAGCGGCGAGGCACGGTCGTCCGCTGCCAGCGGATGCCGGCAGGACCGGCACAGCGTGTGCGGGCCCTGCGTCAGGCCATGACCGACCGAAACCCGCTCATCGAAGACGAAGCATTCGCCCTGCCAGCGGTTGTCCTGCGCCGGCACGGTTTCCAGGTATTTCAGGATGCCGCCGCGCAGGTGGTAGACCTCGTCGAAGCCGTGCAGGCGCAGCAACGCGGTGGACTTCTCGCAGCGGATGCCGCCGGTGCAGAACATGGCGATCTTCCTGCCGCGCAGTTCAGGATGTTGCTCGACCCAGGCGGGCAACTCGCTGAAGCTGCGTGTGCCCGGGTTCAGCGCACCGGGAAAGCTGCCGATGGCCACTTCGTAATCATTGCGGGTGTCGACCAGCACGACTTCCGGATCGTCGATCAGCGCATTCCAGTCGCCGGGGTCGACGTAGGTGCCGGCGTTGCCGGCGACATCGACGGGCACGCCGAGACTGACGATCTCGCGCTTCAAGCGCACCTTCATGCGATGGAACGGCGTGCGGCCGGCGGGTGACTCCTTGTGTTCCATGGCCGCCAGACGCGGATCGGTACGCAGCCAGTCGAGCACCGCGCGCACCGCGTCCGGCGCCCCTGCGATGGTGCCGTTGACGCCCTCGGCGGCAAGCAGGATGGTGCCGGTGACGGCGCGTTGCGCGCACAGCGCCTGCAGCGGCGCCCGCTTGTCGGCGTAATCGGGCAGGGTGGCGAAGTGGTAAAAGGCGGCGGCGATGGCGGCGGTGCAGTTCATGGTGCTGATACTACCGCGACGCCGTGCCGGCAGACTCGTGGCGGCGGGCATCGCCGGGAGCCGGCACGGTGCCTGAACGTCCATGCCACCGACTGGCGTGACGGGTCTATGATCGACAGCAATCGACGCGCGCCGTGCACCGCGGGGCACTGTGCCGTCCATGCACGCCGGGGGTCCGATACCGCGGACGATGCCTTCCCACCAAGCCTGGAGAACCACCATGAAAACCTACAACGTCGGTTACCTGATCGGCAGCCTGGCCACGGAGTCGATCAACCGCAAGCTCGCACACGCCCTGTTCAAGCTGGCACCGGAGCAGCTCCGGTTCAAGGAAATCTCCTACGCCGAACTGCCGCCCTACAGCTATGACTTCGACGCCGATTACCCGGAGGTCGGGCGCAACTTCAAGAAGGCGATCGAATCCTCCGATGCGCTGCTGATCGTCACCCCGGAATACAACCGCTCCATTCCAGGAGCGCTGAAGAACGCCATCGACTGGGCCAGCCGTCCCTGGGGCACCAACTCCTTCAAGCACATTCCCTCGGGCGTGATCGGCACCTCGCCGGGCGCCATCGGCACCGCGGTCGGGCAGCAGCACCTGCGCAGCATCCTGGGTTTCCTCAACTCACCGCAGATGAACTCGCCGGAGGCCTATATCCAGTTCAAGGACGGTTTCCTCAACGAGGCCGGCGAGATCGCCGACGCCGGCACCGCCAAGTTCCTCAAGGGTTACCTGGAGGAGTTCCATCAGTTCATTGCCCGCGTTCTGACGGTGCTGCCGCGCGGCGCCTGAGGTAGCGGGCGGGGCGCTGGCGCGGCGACGATCACCGCGCCCGGTCGCGCCTGGCCACATCCCGCGGTGGCTCAGGTGCGCACGACCAGCAGGTAGGCCATGTAGGACAGGTAACCGATCAGCAACGCCAGGCCTTCGAGGCGGCCGACGCGGCGGCCGCTGACGAATACCGGGATGCACACCAGCGCGGCGAGCACCATTACCGGGATGTCTACGCGCAACAGCTGCGAATCGATCGACAGGCCGGACGGCACCGAGAACACGGTGATGCCCAGGATGACCAGGATGTTGAGCACGCAGCTGCCGAGCAGGTTGCCGATGGCGATGTCGCGTTCCTGGCGCAGTGTCGACACCACGGTGGTGGCCAGTTCCGGCGACGAGGTCCCCAGCGCGACAATGGTCAGGCCGATCACCGCTTCGGGTACGCCGAACTGGCGGGCGATGGCGCTGGCGCCTTCGACCAGCCATTCGGCACCGATGACGACAATGGCGATGCCGCCGAGCAGCCACATCAGGTCGTTGAGCAGGGCGTAGCGTCCGCGCGCCTCGGGCAGGGTGCCGGCCAGCGCCTCGGCGCCGTATTCGGCCTCGAACTCGGCCTGCACGGCGCGGCTTTCATGGCGCGAGGTCTGCACCAGGACCGTCAGGTAGGTCGCACCCATCACCAGCATCACCAGTCCTTCGCTGCGGCTGAGCTGCAGGTCCCAGGCCATCACCAGCAGGACCAGTGCGGCGCAGGTCATCATCGGCAGGTCGAAGCGCAGGCTCTGCATCTGGATCGCCAGCGGCAGCAGCAGCGCGCTCAGGCCCAGTGTCAGCAGCAAGTTCATGATGTTGGCGCCGACGATGTTGCCGACCGCCAGCGAGCCGTCGCCGTCGGCCGCCGACCACAGGCCGACAGCCAGCTCGGGCATGCTGGTGCCCAGCGCCACCACGGTCAGGCCGATCAGCACCGGGCGAATGCCAAGGCGCGCCGCCAGGCGGGTGCCGCCGCGGGTCAGCAATTCGGCGCCGGCGATCAGCGCCGCCAGCCCGGTCAGCAACCAGAACAGGTGCGTGAGCAACTCAGCTGGCCCTGCGGCGCCGGCGCAGCAGGTGCCGCAGCAGCTTGCGCAGTTCGCCGTACCAGAGCACCAGGCTGGCCATGGCGAAGCAGGTCAGCCATTGCCCGGCATCCAGCGGCACGGTGCCGAAGGCGGCATTGAGTACGCCGATGTGCACCACTGCCACCTGCAACAACGCCGACAAGGCCACCGCCATCCACAGCCAGGCGTTGCTGAACGGCGCATGGAAGGCGCTGGCATGGTCGGAACGGGTGTTGAAGCAATTGAACAGCTGCGCGAACACCAGCGTGGTGAAGGCGGCGGTGCGCGCGTTGTCCAGGCTGCGCCCGCCCTCGATCAGGCCGCCGGGCAGGTACAGGTCCAGGGTCAGCAGCGTCACCAGCGCCATCACCAGACCGATCTGCAGCACCGCCCATAGCATGCGGCCGTCGATGACGCGCTGGTCCGGCCGCCGCGGCCGCCGCGCCATGACATCGTCCGGCGTGGGATCCAGGCCCATCGCCAGCGCCGGCCCGGAATCGGTGACCAGGTTGATCCACAGGATCTGCGTCGCCAGCAGCGGCAGCACCAGCGCACCGTCGCCGCCGCCCAGGCCGATCACCCCGGCCAGTACGACGCCCAGGAACACCGTCAGCACCTCGCCCATGTTCGATGACAGCAGGTAACGCAGGAACTTGCGGATGTTGTCGAAGATGCCGCGGCCTTCGCGCACGGCATCGACGATGGTGGCGAAGTTGTCGTCGGCGAGGATCATGTCCGCCGCCTCCTTGCTCACCTCGGTGCCGTTGATGCCCATGGCGACGCCGATGTCGGCGGACTTCAGCGCCGGCGCGTCGTTGACGCCATCGCCGGTCATCGCCACCACGTTGCCCTGCGCCCGCAAGGTGTCGACGATGCGCAGCTTGTGCGCCGGCGCTACCCGCGCGAACACCGGCGTGCGACGCACGGCGGCAGCGAAGGCATCGTCATCCAGTGCGTCCAGATCGCGCCCGGACAACGCGCCGGCTTCGTCGACGCCACGGATGCCCAGCTCCTGCGCGATGCGCGCGGCGGTGTCGGGATGGTCGCCGGTGATCATCACCACGCGGATACCGGCGCGCTGCGCCTGCGCGATCGCCACCGCCACCTCTTCCCGCGGCGGGTCGATGATGCCGACGCTGCCGACGTAGGCCAGGCCGCGCTCCAGCACGTCGTCGTCGGCATCCTCCTCGCCGTCGGCCAGGGTCCGGTAGGCCACGCCAAGGGTGCGCAGCGCATCGCCGGCCATCGCCGCGACATCGCCGAGGATGCGTTCACGCATCGGCGCGTCCAGCGGCACCACATTCATGCCGACACGGGCATGCGTGCAACGCTCCAGCAGCACGTCCGGCGCGCCCTTGGCGATCAGCACCCGTTCGTCATCGTGCTCGCGGTCGATGTTGACCGTCGACATCATCTTGCGCTCGGACGAAAAGGGAATCTCGCGCAGCTGCTCGAAACGCTGCCGGCGACGTTGATGCAGGCCGAGCTTGCGTTCGGCGACCAGGAACGCCGCCTCGGTCGGGTCGCCGAGGATTTCCCACTCGCCGGCAGCGTTGCGGCGCAGCTGCGCGTTGTTGGCCAGGCTGCCGCCGCTGAGCACGACGATGTCCTCGGCACGCTGCGCCGGTGCGGGCGGGACATCGCCGTTGGCCAGGATTTCGCCTTCCGGCACATAGCCGACGCCGGTGATGCGGGCGACGCCGGATGCCGTCGCCACGCGCTGGATGGTCATCTCCGAACGGGTCAGCGTGCCGGTCTTGTCGGTGCAGATCACCGATGCCGAACCCAGCGTCTCCACCGATGAAAGGTGCTTGACGATGGCGCGGCGCTTCGCCATGCGTTGCACGCCCAGAGCCAGCACCACCGACAGGATCGCCGGCAGGCCTTCCGGTACCGCCGCCACCGCCAGCGACACGCCCAGCAGCAGGATGGTGACCACATCGCCCATGCCGTCGATGTCGGCGACCAGCAGCAAGGTTGCCATCACCACCAGCGCCACCAGCACCACGGCGATGCCGAGCATGCGACCGACGCGGCCGACCTCGCGTTGCAGCGGTGTTGGCGCCTTCGCCGCGGCTTCAAGCATGCCGGCGATGTCGCCCATCTGCGTCGCCATGCCGGTGGCGACCACCAGCGCGCGGCCGCTGCCCTGGCCGACAGCGGTGCCCTTGAACACCATCGACGTGCGTTCGGCGAGGGCGCAGTCCGGCGGTACCGCCGCGCTGTCCTTTTCCACCGGCGCGCTCTCGCCGGTGAGCGAGGCTTCCTGCACATTCAGCGCTGCCGCCTGGAACAGCCGCGCGTCGGCGCCGACGGCATCGCCTTCGGCCAGCAGCAGCACGTCGCCGGGAACCAGCTCGCGACTGGGGATGCGCTGCACCTGGCCGTCGCGTAGCACCGACGACATCACCTGCGTCATCGTTGCCAGCGCCGCCACCGCACTGGAAGCCTTCGCCTCCTGCGCAAAGCCCAGCACCGCGTTAAGCAGCACGATCACCGCGATCACCAGCGCGTCGACCGGCCAGCCGTGCGCGCCTTCCACCGCCCAGGCGATCACCGAGATGGCGATGGCGACAATAAGCAGGTAGATCAACGGGTCACGGAACTGCGCCGCAAAGCGCTTCCACGCCGGCACCGGCGGTTCCACCGCCAGCTCGTTGGCGCCGTGTTGCTGCAGGCGCCGCGCCGCTTCGGCGGCGGACAGTCCGGTTTCGCGGTTGCTGGCCAGGGCGCGCGCCAGCTCGGCCGGCTCGGCAGCCCACGGCGCGGCGGGCAGGTGTTCGTGTGTGTGCATGCGCCGATGGTAACCGCGGACTGTGCCAGCAGTACGACGACGCACGTGGGGGCTCAGGTTGTCAGCACCAGCTTGCCATGGTGGCGCCCGCTTTCCAGCCAGGCGTGTGCATGCGCCGCCTGTTGCAGAGGAAAGCTGCGGTCGACGATGACGCGCAGGCGTCCGTCCTCGATCCACGGCCAGACCATGCGCTCCACCGCTTGCGCCAGTGCCGCCTTTTCGTCGCCGCTGCGCGGTCAATGCCGATGGCGGGCATCGTCGCGGTCATCAGGCGCCGCCCTTGTATTGCTTCTCTTCGACCAACGCCGAGCCGGACAGGCGGTTGATGCCGTTCTTGATCGCCACCCGTTCGCCGTTGCGCTGTGCCACCGCGCGTGCCAGCCGCACAAACGCGTCGTCGAAGGTCTGCCGGGCTTCGCGTTCGCGCAGGCCGTCCTGCACGTCCCACATCAGTTCGTTGACGGCTTTCAGGCGCAGGTATTCGCCGGCCAGTTCCGGGTTGCCGGCGACGACGCGGTCCCAGATCGGCCGCAGGACATCCATTTCAACCTGGATGTGCGCGCGTTTGCCGGCGTCGTCGATGCGCTCGGACTTGATGTGCAGGATCGACAGCTTGTCGGCCAGCTCGCCGACGGAGACCGGTACGAGGATGCTTTTCATGGTGTCCTCCGTATATGGCCGGCTCAGCCCTTCCACGCCGGCAGTTTGCGTCGTGCCCGCTTCAGCTTCAGCTGTGCCACCAGCGGCAGGCCGTCGCGCCATTTGCTCGCCGCCTCGCCCTCGATCAGCGGCGCCAGGTAACGCCGCGCCGCGGCGGTGATGCCGAAGCCGTCCTTGCTGATGAAGCTGGCCGGCATCATCTTTTCCCGATTGGCGATCTGCTCCAGCGGCGCCGGCACGATCTCCCAGCGGTACGGCGATGCCGACACGCGCTTGATCGCCGGCATCACCGCGTTGCGGCCGGCCAGCGCGTAGTCCACGGCGGCGCGGCCGACCGCCTGTGCCTGCGCCAGGTCGGTGGCCGAGGCGACGTGCCGGGCCGAGCGTTGCAGGTAGTCGGACACCGCCCAGTGGTGCTTGTAGCCGAGCCGATCGGTAATCAGCGCGGCCAGCTTCGGCGCCGCGCCGCCCAACTGGGCGTGGCCGAAGGCGTCGCGGGTGCTGGATTCGGCGAGGAAGCGCCCTTCGCCGTCGCGCACGCCTTCGGACACCACCACCGTGCACCAGCCGATCTTCTCGACAGTGGCCTCGACCCTGGCCAAAAAGCGCGTCTCGTCGAAGGCGACTTCCGGCATCAGGATGACGTGCGGCGCGTCGCCGGGCTTGCGCGCGGCCAACCCGGCCGAGGCGGCCAGCCAGCCGGCATGCCGGCCCATGGCCTCATAGACGAACACCTTGGTCGACGTTTCCGCCATGGAGGCGACATCCAGGCTGGCTTCGAGCACGGACACGGCGGTGTACTTGGCAGCCGAGCCGAAACCGGGCGAACAGTCGGTGACCGGCAGGTCGTTGTCGATGGTCTTGGGCACCGCCACGCAGGTCAGCGGGTAGCCCAGCTCGGCACCGATCTGCGACAGCTTGAGCGCCGTGTCGGCGCTGTCGCCGCCGCCGTTGTAGAGGAACCAGCGGATGTCGTGGGCGCGGAATACCTCGATCAGGCGTTCGTAGGGCGCGCGGTCGGCCTCCAGTGCCGGCAGCTTCCAGCGGCAGGAGCCGAAGACGCCGCCGGGGGTGTGCGCCAGGGCGCGGATCTGCGCCAGGTCCTCGCCGCCGAGGTCGTACAGTTCCTCGCGCAGTGCACCGAGGATGCCGTTGCGGGCGGCGAAGACGGTGCCGATGCGGCGCCGTTGCCGGCGCGCGGCTTCGATCACCGCGCCGGCACTGGCGTTGATGACGGCGGTGACGCCGCCGGACTGGGCGTACAGGAGGTTGCCGCGAGTGCTCATGTCGACAGGGTTTTCCGGGAGGTTCGATTTGACTTGATCGTGCCCGCGGCGCTAGCGTGCGGGGGCCTTTCAACCATTCTACGCGTGCCCCCGGTGCGCCGGCAGGACTTTGGAACACACATGCGAATCGTATTGTTCGGACCGCCGGGTTCCGGCAAGGGAACCCAGGCCGCCACGCTGAAGGATCGGCTGGCCGTTCCGCACATTTCCACCGGCGACCTGCTGCGCGCCGCCGTCAAGGCCGGCACGCCCCTGGGGCAGAAGGTGAAGTCGGTGATGGAAGCCGGGCAGCTGGTGTCCGACGACCTGGTCCTGGATCTGCTTGAAGACCGCGTCGCCCAGGACGATGCGCGTGCCGGATTCATCCTCGATGGCTACCCGCGCAACCTGGCCCAGGCCAATGCCCTGGATGCGATGCTCGAGCGCATCGGCCAGCCGCTGGACATGGCGCTGCTGCTGGAAGTGCCGCATGAACTGATCGTCGAGCGCCTGGCCGGTCGTGCCGCGGCGGAAGGCCGCAAGGACGACGACCCGGAAACGGTGCGCGCACGCCTGAAGGTGTATGCCGAACAGACCGCCCCGGTGGCGGACTTCTACCGCCAGCGCCGCCAGCTGTCGGAAGTGGATGGCACCGGTACGGTCGATGAGGTGCAGGCGCGCCTGATGGGCGCGATCGGTGCCGGCGACAGCGTTACCGCGGCCTGACGGCCGGCGGACCCGCCCGTGCGCCGCGCCCGCGCGGCGTTGACGGCGCGCAGACCCCTCCCTACCGCAGAGGCGAGCCGTGCCCCCGCGTGTCACTGTCAGCCTGATCGAACTGTGCCTTTTCCGGCGCGGCCCGCAGGATCTTCCCTACCGCCCGCCGCTGGCGCTGGCCTGCCTGCTGGCGACGGTGCTGGTCGAGCTGTACACCAACCTGCGCATCGGCGAGCCAATGGGGCTGGTCATCCCGACGGTGCTCGCCTCGGCCTTGTTCGCGCTGGTCGCGACGCGCCTGGTGCTGCGGCTGGCTGGCCACGAACCCCGGTACTGGCAGACGCTGCTGGCGCTGGCCGGATCCGGCCTGCTGTTCGCGGCGGTCGCCGCGCCGGTGCGCATCGCCATCGGGCCGATCGACCCGGCAATCCTGCAGGGCAGCGCGTCGCCACCCACCGCCTACATGATCGTCGCGCTGATGGGGCTGTGGCGGCTGGCCGTCATCGGCCACATCTGGCGCCATGCACTGCAGATCCGGCTGCCGGTGGGCATCCTCGTCGGCCTCGGCCTGTTCCTCCTCGAAATGGCACTGATCGTCGTCCTGTTCGCGCCGGTGGTGTCGCCTTCGCCGGCTTCCGGCGCCTGACAGCCACGCGGTCATGACCCTGCATATCCTCGGTATCTGCGGCACCTTCATGGCCGGCGTCGCGGCGCTGGCGCGCGAGCTCGGCATGGACGTCGAAGGCAGCGATGCCGGCGTCTATCCGCCGATGAGCGACCAGCTGCGCGCGCTGGGCATCCGCCTGCATGAAGGCTATGTGCCTGGGCACATCGCCGCCGGCACGCGGCAGGTGCTGATCGGCAACGCCCTCAGTCGCGGCAATCCGGCGGTCGAACATGTGCTCGATGCCGGCTTGCCCTACGACTCCGGGGCGCACTGGCTGGGCGATCGGGTGCTGACCGGGCGGCCTGTGCTGGCGGTGGCCGGCACGCATGGCAAGACCACCACGTCCAGCCTGCTGGCCTGGATCCTCGACCAGGCCGGCCTGCAGCCCGGCTTCCTTATCGGCGGCGTGCCGGAAAACTTCGGTGTCTCGGCGCGCCTGGGTGCGCCGGGGGCGCCGTTTGTCGTCGAGGCCGACGAGTACGACACCGCCTTCTTCGACAAGCGGGCGAAGTTCGTGCATTACCGGCCGCTGGTGGCGGTGCTCAACAATCTGGAGTTCGACCACGCGGACATCTACCCCGACCTCGCGGCGATCGAGCGGCAGTTCCACCATCTCGTGCGCACCGTGCCCGGGCGTGGACGGCTGGTCGTGAATGCGGCCGAGCCGGCGCTGGATCGCGTGCTGGCGCAGGGCTGCTGGACGCCTGTGGCACGCTTCGGCATCGACCGCGGCGACTGGCAGGTGCAGATGACGTCGGATGATGGCGCCGCGTTCCGCGTCCGCCACGAGGACCGCGAATTCGACGAGGTGCGCTGGTCGCTGCTGGGTCGACACAACGTGCTCAACGCGCTGGCCGCGGTCGCGGCGGCCGCGGCCATCGGCGTCGATCCGGCGCTGTCGTTGCGGGCGCTACCGGATTTCAGGGCGCCCAAGCGGCGCATGGAGCACCTGGGCACGGTCGACGGCGTCACCGTGTTCGACGATTTCGCGCACCATCCCACCGCCATTGCGACCACGCTGGCAGGGTTGCGCGCCAGTGTCGGCAACACACGGGTCATCGTCGCACTGGAGCCGCGCAGCAACTCCATGCGCCTGGGCGTGCATGCGGCACAGATCGCGCCGTCGCTGGCCGATGCCGACCGCGTCGTGTTCCTGGCCCGGCCGGGCCTGCCGTGGGATACGGCGCCCGTGCTGGCCGGCTTGTCCGGTCGTGGCCGCGTGGTATCCAGCGCCGACGCGTTGCTGTCCTCGTTGCTGGCCGAGGCGCGCCCGGGAGACACGGTGGTGTTCATGTCCAATGGTGGCTTCGACGCTGTGCAGCGCCGTTTCGTGCAGGCGCTTCGCGAACGTGACGGCTGACACACGCTGCGCCGCGCGCTGATCCTGGTTCGCGGCGGGGCTATGCTGCCGGCATGACGACGCCGGAAACCCTACTGCCGCTGTTTCCCCTGCGCACCGTGCTGTTCCCCGGTGGGCGCCTGCAGTTGCGCATCTTCGAGCGGCGCTACCTGGACCTGGTCCGCGACTGCGCTCGCGGGGGCAGCGTTTTCGGCGTCTGCCTGATCGTCGACGGCGACGAGGCGGGCGGCGTGGCGACGCCGGCGGCGATTGGAACAAGCGCCCGCATCGTCGATTTCGACCACCTGCCCGAAGGCCTGCTCGGCATCACCATCGAAGGCGAAACGCGCTTCCACACCGGCGTGGCCCGTGTCCGTGACAACGGGTTGATCACCGCGTCCGTGCGATGGCTGCACGACGGGGCGCAGGCCGTGTCCGCCGAACACGGCCTGCTCGTGCGGCTGCTGGAAACCCTGCTGGAAAACGGCGGCGAGGGCTTGCCGGACGCCCTGCAACTGGATGATGCCGACTGGGTGTCGTACCGGCTGGCGGAGCGCCTGCCGATGCAGAACGCAGAACGGCAGGCGCTGTTGCAGCTGGATGATGCCGGTGACCGTCTGGACCGGCTGCTGGCCTGGCTGTCGCGCGATCCAGCGCAGGCTGGCTGACGCCCGCACGGGCTTGCGCCGCGCGCGTCCAGACCTTAGCTTTGCCGGGCCGGGGGGCATTCGCTGGATTCATTGGCATGCGTTTCTATCTGAAACTCGGCGTGTTGCTGCTGCTGGTCGCGGCAGTGCTCCAGGGCCTTTTCTGGTACGCCGCGAATCGCTGGTTCGCGCAGGCACGCCTGGCGCTGGCGCCGGTTGCCGAACTCGACTACCGCGGTGCGTTCGGCTGGCCCAATGGTCATATCGGCATCAACGACCTGCGACTGCGCCTCCGCGGAAAGCCGGCGGAGGAAATCGCCGCCGAGCGCCTGACCCTGGATCTGGGGGGTCCGATGCAGGTGCTGGGCCTGCTGTTCGCCGGCGCCGGTGACGTGCCGGCCGCCCAGCTGGATGCGCAGGTCCAGCGCCTGCGTTTCACCCTTGGCCTGGAACAGTCGATGCGCGACTCGCTGAACCGCCTGGGGTACCTGGCGCCCTTCGAGGCGACCGGCTGCAACAGCGCCGCGCGATTCAGTGGCGCCGACTACGCCGAGCTGGGCTGGCTGCAGAACAGCGCCGCCGTCGAGGCCGAACTGCGCTTTACCCCTGTGCGCCAGGGCGTGGAGGCGAAGATCGCCTACGACCTGGCGCCGCTGGGGCGGTTTGACGTCGAACTGGTCGCCAGCGGGATCGAAGCACAGGTGCTGGCACGCACCGGTGCCATGCCACGCATCGAACGCCTCAATGTCGCTTTCAGTGACCGCGGCATGCTGGTCCGTCGCAATGAATATTGCGCGCGCCGGCTCGGCCTGCCCGTGGATTCTTTCATCGCCCGGCATATCGACGCCGTCCGGGAGGAACTGGAAGCGCGTGGCGTGTTCCTGGATGCGCCGGTCCTCGCCACCTACCAGGCGTTTGCCGCCCGCGGCGGCATGCTGGAGTTCCTCGCGACGCCGGAGGCCGGCTTCGCGCTCAGCGAATACCGCAGTGCGCGCTGGAACGACCAGCTGAAGATGCTCAATGCGACGCTTCGTCACGACCGCGGATCGCAGGTGCCCATCACCGCCAGCTTCCACGCGGCCGGCACCGGCAGCGACACCGCCGTCCCGGTGGCAGGTGAAAGCGTGCGCGTGCGCGTGTCCGCGAATGCGCCTGCCGCGTTCGATCCGGCGGAGCTCGACGAGATGGTGGGCCAGCGCATCCGCATCCGCACGGTGCATGGCGCCATCTATGTCGGCACGCTTCTGGAGATGCTGGGTGGCCTCGTGCGCATGGAAGTGGAGCAGCACGGGGCCCCGCAGCCGCGCCGGATCGCCATCAACGTCCGTGATGTCGCTGACGCCGGACCCGCCGAGTAAAGCGCAGCGGCGTCGGTTTCACCCGCCACCCTGACAGCCTGCGATCGCGATCACGTTTTTCCGCGCGCAGTCGCCACCGTGCGGGCATCGCTTGCGATGAACCGGGAATGCGCATAGCGTGTGCCCCGGGGAATGGCTTGGATTGCCCATAGGTGCTGAAGACTCTTGTCAGGACGATCATCGGCGTCGCGTTGCTTCTTGCATCGCTGCAACTGGTGTATTGGTCCGCAGTCCGCAGGCAGGTCAGGCTTGTCGTCGAAGCCGTGGCGCCGGTGGCGATTCTCGACTTCGAGGCCGTCGAGGCGTTCCCGCCCGGCAGGCTCGCGCTGCGCGGCGTGCGCCTGGCCGTGAAAGGCCGCGAGACGCTCAGCCTGCATGCCGACCGCGTGGCCCTGGACCGGCTGGATCCCGTCTGGATGCTGCGCTGGCTGGCTGGCTGGGACCGTACGCCGCTGCGCCACCTGGGCCTGCGCATCGACGGCCTCCGCCCCGGCCCGGAGCTGCTTTCTTCTCTACGCCGTCGCGCCGGTTCACTGGGACTGGTGCTGCCTTTCGAGGCCGCAGGCTGTGAGGCCGACCCGGTGTTTTCCGACCAGGACTACGCCGCACTCGGCTGGCAGGATCCGCGCCTGGACATCGCGCTGCAATGGCGCAGGCAGCCGGAACTGCGTCGCGTCGAGGTCGGCCTGCGCGTCGACCGGTATCCCTCCGGCGTGCTGCAGGCGGCGCTGGATTTCGTCGATGTATCCGAGCGTACGACGATCCTGTCACGCGGCCTGGGTGGTGCGCGCCTCGACAAGGGCACGGTGCGCTACGAGAACGTCGAGGCGCTGATGCAGCGCAACGCGCACTGTGGAAGCCGGCTGGAGGGCGGTGACTTCATCGCCGCACACCTTCGCCGCGTGCATGAACTGCTGCGCGGAATGGGCATCGTGCCCGACGAGCCGATCTGGGCCGCCTACCGCGGCTGGCTGGATGAAGGCGGCACCCTGACCTTCTCGGCCGAGCCCGCGCCGGGGGTGCCGTTCAGCGAGTACGCCGACTTCGCGCCGGAGGACCGCCTGCGCCTCCTCGGCCTGTCGTTGCAGGTAGCCGGCAGTACCCCGGTGCCGGTCGAAGCGATCGGCGCACAGGCCAGTCGCGTCGAGTTCCGGCCGTTGCCGGAATTGCCCGAAACGCCGCCGGTGGAGCCGGAACGCGAGTTCGCCAGCAGCAGCGGCACGGCGCCGTCCGGCCCGGGCGTTGCCGGTGACGGCGGTCCGCCGCGCCGGGCCGTGCTGGTCAGCCGGCGCATCGAGTTCGACGATGTCGGCCTTCACCATGGCGAGCAGGTGCGCATCGCCACGGTGGCCGGCGGCCGCCATGTCGGCATCGTGCTTGGGAGCACGGCCGATGCCATCGAGCTTCAGATCAGCCGCTACGGCGGCGCGGCGCGGCTGCCGATCGCACGCGACCAGATCAGCCGCATCGAAGTGCTCAGCTTGGAAGTGCCGGCGTCATGAACCCGCAATGCGCATCGGCGGCGCTGGCATAATCGTCCGTCTCCAAAGTTCGAGGCGGTAGGACATGACCAATCTGGCCGGCAGGACCCTGTTTATCACCGGGGCCAGTCGTGGCATCGGCCGCGCGATCGCGCTGCGCGCCGCCCGCGATGGCGCCAACATCGTCGTCGCCGCCAAGTCGTCCGTCGCCAATCCGAAACTCCCGGGCACGATCCATGACGCCGCGGCGGAAATCGAAGCGGCAGGCGGCCGCGCGCTGGCCCTCAAGGTCGATGTGCGCGACGAGGAAAACGTGAAGGAGGCCATGGCGCAGGCGGCGGACCGGTTCGGCGGCATCGACATCCTGGTCAACAACGCCAGCGCCATCTACCTGGCATCGCTGGCCGACACGCCGATGAAGCGCTTCGACCTGATGCACCAGGTCAACGTGCGCGGCACCTTCCTGTGTACGCAGGCGGCATTGCCTTACCTGAAGAAGTCCGACAACGGCCACGTCCTGGTGCTGTCGCCACCGCCGAGCCTGGATCCGAAGTGGTTCGCCCCGCACCTGGCCTACACGCTGGCGAAGATGGGCATGAGCTTCGCGGTACTCGGCATGGCGCCGGAACTGGCACGCGATGGTGTCGCGGTCAATGCCCTGTGGCCACGCACCGTGATCTACACCGCCGCCCTGGCGATGATTCCCGGCGTCAATCCCGAAAACTGCCGCGTACCGGACATCATGGCGGACGCCGCATGGCATGTGCTGACGCGACCGGCCAGCGCCGGCACCGGCCAGTTCCTGATCGACGATGAAGTGCTGGCGCAGGCCGGCATCACCGATCTGGAGGCTTATGCCGTCAAGGCGGGCCAGCCGCTGCTGCCCGATCTCTTCCTGTAACCGGAAAAAACGGCACGCCGGTCACAGTGCAGGACGCGCACTGTGAAAATGCCGCACAGTTGGCAAAACCATGCGCTGGCGTATGCTAGCGTCGGTTCCGGCCTGATCGGAGCCAGTCTGTCTGCCGCAGGGGGCGTCAGCAACCGTCCGATCGCACAGGCAGATCCATCCATGAAGATCGGAACGAAACTGGCAGGTTGCACTGCGCTGGCCTTGGGTCTGGCGCACGCGGTGATGGTCGTGGCTGCGCCGCGGGTCGGCGGCAGTCCTGGACAGGCGCCCGAGCCCGCGGACACGCCGGATCACATCAAGCTTTTCCTGGCCGATCCTGAACTCGGTATCGCGGGCCGGATCACGGCCACCGACGGCGCGGTGATCTATTTCCAGACACGCCCCACGATCGATCCGGAAACCGGCGCGCCCTCGGCTGTCGGCGTGCGGATCGTCGATGCCGAGGCGCGCACGCTGGTCACCACCGGCGGATCCTCGGCGGGCGATGTCGCCATTCCCGTCAAGGAGGCGATGGCCAGCGCCACGCTGCTGGGCGAGCTCTCCGCGGGTCTTGCCGAGTTCGACCTGCATCCTGCGCTGAGCGTGCAGAAGGCCGCGCTGGCCGATGCCGTCGGGCGCTCGGCGGCGCGCTCGCCGTTCGACTATCCGCTGGTGCTCGAGCCTTCGCAGGTGAAGGCGGCTGCGGGGGACACCGGCGCACTGGTCGACTTCTACCTGGCTGCATCGGCCGGCATCGAGCTGGCGCGCGGCGAGGCCGGCATGCTGAAGGCCCGGTTCGGTGATGGCCTGGGTTACGAGTCGGCCCAGTTCTTCCGCGCCGACGAGGAAAACGAGGACGGGGAACCGGGTCGCATCGACGTCTATTCACGCGTGCTGGATCGTGCCGGGCGCAACCTTGGCGCCGAATTCGGCGGCGACTGGGTGCCGGAGGGCTGGGATGACGTCCTGGCCGCCCAAGCCGTCGACAACCGCATCCACGACGGCATCGCTTCGGACATGGGCGCCGCCGCCATGGCGCTGAACGCGCTGGCGCTGGGCGCCAAGTCGTCCTACGGCGTCGCATTCAGCAGCGAGCTCGAACTGGCCTCCATGCAGCGGCTGGCGCGTGCCCTGGCCGAGAACCTGCTGCCACAGCGTGACGAAGGTGTCGTTGCCGCCGGCGAAGTCGTCGCCAAGGCCACCGGCCGCTATCGCACGGCGATCCAGGTGCACAAGAAGTGGCTGGTGTGGCCCACCGAGCACTCGGCCACGCGCGTTTACCAGCACCTGTTCACGACCGCGACGTCGAGCACCTACAGCGTCACGGCGACGATCAACTTCTGCAACCACGGCACCTGCGCGGGCGGATCGGGCATGAGCCAGAAGTGCTCGTACACAGGGCCGCGCATGGGCTCCTACCGGCTGCCGCAGAGCCGCTTCGTGCCCGCGGGGCAGACCGGCGCCGGAACGAGGCATACCTGTTCCAGCAACTACGGCGTCGCCGGCGTCAACAACCACAACTGCCACGATGATTCCTACGTGCAGGTGCGGGCGATACGCGGCCTCTCGTACACGCATGACGGAGGTCGCTGCAAGGACTGGGATTTCTGGGCGACCGCGCCCGGCTGCTCCTGATACCTCGCGGTCGAGAACGACGATGCCGGCGCAAGCCGGCATCGTTTTTTCCTGTCGCAGTTGCAGTTGCAGAGGTGTCTCAGCCGATCTCCCGCATCGTCTCGCGCGCCGCATCGATGGTGGCGGAGATGTCGGCGTCGGCGTGCGCGATGGACATGAAGCCGGCTTCGAAAGCCGACGGCGCCAGGTAGACGCCACGCGCCAGCATGCCGTGGAAGAACCGCTTGAACATCGCGGCATCGCTGGCCATGGCCTTCGCATAGCTGTCCACGTGATCGCGATTGAAATACAGGCCGAACATGCCGCCGATGCGGGTGGTGCTGAAGGGCAGGCCGGCCTCATCGGCCGCTGCCTGCAATCCGTCGGTGAGCGCGATGGTCTTTGCTTCCAGGCGAGCGTGGAAACCCGGCTCCTGTACGAGTGCCAGCGACGCCAGTCCCGCCGCCATCGCCACCGGATTGCCGGAGAGGGTGCCGGCCTGGTAGATCGGGCCCGCTGGCGCCACCTGTTCCATGAGGTCACGTCTCCCGCCGTAGGCGCCAACCGGCATGCCGCCGCCGATCACCTTGCCAAACGTGGTGAGGTCGGGACGAATGCCGAAGCGCTCCTGGGCGCCGCCGAGCGCGACGCGGAAGCCGGTCATCACCTCGTCGAAGATCAGGATGGTGCCGTAACGCGTGCACAACTCCCGCAGATGTTGCAGGTAGCCGTCGCGCGGGAGGATGCAGTTGGCGTTGCCGACGACCGGCTCGACGATCAGGCCGGCGATCTCGTCGCCGTGGCGCTCGAACAACGTGGTGGCCGCTTCGAAATCGTTGAATGGCAGGGTCAGGGTCAGGTCCGCCAGCGGCTTCGGCACGCCGGGCGAATCCGGCAGGCCGAAGGTCAGCGCACCGGAACCGGCCTTGACCAGGAATGCGTCGCCGTGTCCGTGGTAGCAGCCTTCGAATTTGACGATGCGGCTGCGTCCGGTGGCGCCGCGGGCGACGCGGATCGCCGACATCGTCGCCTCGGTGCCGGAGTTGACCATGCGCACGACTTCCACCGAAGGCACCAGGCGGCAGATCGTTTCCGCCATGGTGACTTCCGCTTCGCATGGCGTGCCGAAGCTGAGGCCGTTGCCTATGGCGCGCGCAACGGCTTCGCGGATGGCCGGGTGGTTGTGCCCGGCGATCATCGGGCCCCACGAGCCCACGTAGTCGATGTATCGCTGGCCGTCCACGTCCCACAGGTAGGGACCCTCGGCCCGGGCGGTGAAGAATGGCTCGCCACCGACGGAACGGAAGGCGCGCACGGGCGAGTTCACGCCGCCGGGCAGGCGATGGCGGGCGCGGGCAAACAGGTCGGCATTGCGGGTCATGGTGATCGGGTCAGGAAGACGGGACAGAAGGCAGGGCTTCGAACAGCGCCGCGTAGCGTCGGGCCGCGAGGAGCGCCTGGTCCGGCGTCCCTGCAAGCCCGCCGATGACCGCCAGGAGGTCGGCACCGGCCGCGACGAGTGCGCCCCCATTGTCCGGGGTGATGCCGCCAATTGCCACCAGCGGTCGGCCCAGCGTACGGGCCGCGGACAGCATTGCAGTGTCGGCGCGGCGTGCGCCCGGCTTGCTGGACGACGGGAAGAAGGCGCCGAAAGCGAGATAGTCGGCGCCCGCCCGGGCCATGTCCTGCGCACGATCGGCCCGGTTGTAGCAGGAGACCCCGACGAGGGCGCTTTCGCCCAATCGTCGGCGCGCATCGGCGATGTCGCCGTCGTCTTCGCCGAGGTGGACACCGTCGGCGCCGCAGTGTCGCGCCAGATCGACGTCGTCATTGATCAAGAGTGTCACCTGTCGGGTGCGACACACGGCGGCCAGCGCGGCCGCCTGGCGTGCGCGGCGGTCGGCGTCGGCGCTCTTGTCCCGGTACTGCAGGCACACAGCGCCGCCCTCGATCACCGCACCGGCCCAATCGACCAGTTCTCTGTCGTCGGCTGTCTCGCGGCTGATCGCATACAGGCCGCGGCGCAGCTTTGGGCCCTTCATGCGCTGTCGCTCCCGCACGGAAGCTGCGAAAATGACTGCTTTCCTGACACGCCCCGCCCTCCTGAAATGACCGGTTCCACGCCTGACAACGCCAACGCCGACGCACCCTACCGCACCTGGATGTGCGTGGTCTGCGGATTCCTCTACAACGAGGCCGACGGGCTGCCGGAAGAAGGCATAGCGCCGGGAACGCGCTGGGCGGATGTCCCCGATACCTGGACCTGTCCGGATTGTGGCGTCGGCAAGGAAGATTTCGAGATGATCGAGGTCTGACCGCCCGCCGGTCAGATCACGCTGCGCGCCCGGCGCGCCCCCGACGCTAGTTGATGCGCGTCTGAACCAGGCCGCGTTGTGCATCCACCAGCATCTGGTGCACGGTCGCGCTGTCGTCCGCATCCGGTGCCAGGCTCAGGTATTGCGAGAGGTCGGCAACGACGCCCTTGCTGTAGCCGAGCGACTGGTAGAGCCTTGCCCGCTCGCGGTATTCCGCCGCCAGCGTCGGATCCACGGTAAGGAGCCGGTCGGCGCAACGCAGCGCCCGCTCCAGGTCGTTGCGCTCCATATACACCGAACGGAGGTTGCGCAGCATGCGCGTCAGGATGGCGCGATGGCTGGCCGGATCGAGCAGGCGCAGCAGCTGCTGGTCACCCAGGTCCTCGCTGCCCACGTGCGGCTGGGCGCGCTGGCGCAGTTCGTCCACGTCCAGTGACCGGCCGCGCTGGTAAGGATCCAGCACCATGACGCCGCCCTGCACCGGCAGGCGCACCAGGAAATGCCCCGGGAACGCCACGCCTTCCAGCTGCATGCCCAGCCGGCGGGCGACCTCCATCTGCATCACCGCAAGGGAAATGGGAATGCCCAGCCGCCGCTCGAAGACATCATTGATGTAGCTGTTGCGTGGATCGTAGTAGTCGTCGTCGTTGCCGCTGAAGCCCAGCTCGTCGAACAGGAAGCGATTCAGTGCCTGCAGGGCGACGATCGGAGAGGTGGCGCGCTCGACCTGCGGCGCGATGCTGGCCCGCCAGTTGTCGCAGACGTCCTCGTAGTACTGCGTGTCCAGGTCGGGATACTCGTCGAGCGCGATCAGCAGTGCCGACTTGAACAACGGGATCTCTTCGTCCCGGGTGTTGCCGAACAGCGTCCAGTCCGTCTTCATGGACCTAGATTTGCGCCGGAACGCCGCACAATCAAGGGCATCCATGCGGGCGCTGAACTTTTTACGCATCGCGGGCACGGAATGCTTGCATCCTTCGCGCGCCCTACGTAAGATTCGCGCCCCGCTGATCTGGTGCCTGTTGAGGCCGGGTCGGACCAGGCGGAAAGGTCGGCGAACAAAACGCTTGACGGATTCGAAAGCTGGTCTATAATGTGCGGCTCCCCCGGACGAGAGGTTCGGGCGCTCCCCCGGAAGGGGTTGAGCGTGAAGCTGAGGCTTCGGGGAAGGTCTTTGACAGTGTGCGCAGGTGACTTGTGCGGGCGCCTGTATTGGGGAAGTAACCAATACAGAGTGACCCGAACTTGAGTCACGTCAGTGACACCTAACAGTAATGTTTGGGAGTTCAGGTTGTCTCTTTGCAAGATTGGTCCTTCGGGGCCTGCAAGTTCAAGTGAAGAGTTTGATCCTGGCTCAGATTGAACGCTGGCGGCATGCCTAACACATGC
>NZ_SMAF01000017.1 GCF_004343305.1 Pseudofulvimonas gallinarii
ACCTGCCGACCACCCTCAATCGCGACATCGACAGCTTACTGCCGCTGCGGCGAGATTGAATCCGGGGCTGGGGGTGTCCTTGCCGGACGCTTACGTTCGTTCTTGCTTGAGTCAACGGCGAGCTGCCATGCAAATTGCATGGCATCCGAGTATTGGAGGTTACAGTAGGGCAGATTGGTTGTGCATCGGCTAGGGAAGCTCTGAACAACGCGATTGCTTGATCCCTGGGCATCCCACGAGTCGATTTTTTGGATGTTTGACGTGAATTCGCGCTTCTGTTGTGGTCCATCGATTCGCCCGACCCTCTTTTGAGGCTCTTTCGAGCCGCTTTTCGCCGCGGATCGGGTGTTTCGCCGGTCCGCGGACGCACTCATGCGGCCGCTGCCAAACGACGGCGCGCCAGACTCAAGTTCACCAGCGCAAACAGCGTCTGCAGTTGCGCCGTGTTCTTCGCCAAGCCGCGATAGCGCACCTTGGTGAAACCGAACTGGCACTTCAGCACCCGGAACGGGTGCTCGACCCGCGCTCGCATTTGCGCTTTCAGACGCTCCAGCGCGACCGTCGCGTCCTTCAAGGCACCTTCCACCATCGCTTTGACCTTTCCGCGTTTCTCGGCGATGTGCAGCTCCTGTTCGCCCTTCACGTACTTGTGCGCACCGGTGTAGCCCGCGTCCGCGTGTACGGTCTTTTCTTCACCTGTCAGCAGCGTGTCGATTTGCGTGACGTCGGCCACGTTCGCGGCCGTGCCGGTCACCACGCGCACCAGGCCCGAGTGGGAATCAACGCCGATGTGCGCCTTCATGCCGAAGAACCACTGGTTGCCCTTCTTGGTTTGGTGCATCCCTGGATCGCGCTCGCCGCTGCTGTTCTTGGTCGAACTCGGCGCGTGGATGATCGTTGCGTCGACCAGCGTGCCGGCGCGCATCTGCATGCCGCGCGCTGCCAGATCGGTGTTGACCGTCTCCAGGATCTTCGGCGCCAGCGCGTGCTTCTCCAGGAACCGACGAAACTTCAGGATCGTGGTCTCGTCCGGAATCGCGTCAACGTTGAGTTCCAGCCCGACAAAGCGCCGCATCGATTCGATCTCGTACAGGGCATCCTCCATCGCCGGGTCGCTCAGTGCGTACCACTGCTGCAGGAAATGGATACGCAGCATCACTTCCGGCGACATCGGCGGACGTCCGGCCTTCCCGCGCTTGGGGTAGTGTTCTTCGATCAACGTCAACAGCGCCTTCCACGGCACCACCCGGTCCATCTCAGCAAGAAACTTCTCGCGACGGGTTTGCTTCTTCTTCGCCGTGTAGGCCGGGGAGTCGAAGGTGGTCTGCTTCATCGGATGAACATTCTGCGGGCGGTGGGTTATGGTAGCTGTCGGGGCGGATAAATCAGAGGTTCCCTAGGGGACAAGTGCGTTTGCGAATATGGTTCAGAGCCAAGCTCACACCGTGCTAGATTCCGCGCATGTGCTACTCCGCCCAGGTCGAGCAGCGGTTCCAGGCCTATGTGCGGCGCTTTGGTGCCGACATCGACATCCACGAGTTCGTGCGTCGCTACGGCGCGTGTGCCGAGGGCGAGCGCTTCAAGACGGCACGCGGTCTGGATCTGGCCATCCTCGCCGACCCGGATCCGGCCTGGTGTCAATGGCATTTCGAATATTCCCACTATGGCAACCTAAATTTCCCCACCCGGTTGTGAAGTCGGGTTGTCGTGGGACCGGATGAGTCCGGCCTTGAGCTTGTCCTTGAGCCGGTACGAGTTGCCACGGATGTTCAACGTGACGGCGTGGTGAAGCAGGCGGTCCAGTTCGACGAACTCTATGTCAGCCTGGTCAAGGCCGGCGAAGGCGCCGGTGTGCTCGACACGGTATTGGGCACCATTGCCGACTGCAAGGAACGCATGGAATCCATCAAGGGCAAGATCAAGAAGGCCCTGATGTATCCGGCCATCGTGATCTTCATCTCGATGCTGATCACGGCGATGCTGCTGATCTACGTCATCCCGCAGTTCCAGGATGCGTTCCAGTCCTTCGGTGCCGATCTTCCGGGTTTCACCCAGATGGTGATCAATGCCTCCGAATGGACGCAGTCCCATGGCAACTGGCTCTTGCTGGGGTTTATTGCGGTGATCATGGGCGTGATCTATGCGCGAAAGCGATCGCGCAATGTCGCTCGGACCATCGACCGGCTGATGCTCAAGATTCCGATTGTCGGCCCGATCATGCACAAGGCAGCGCTGGCGCGCTTTGCCCGTACGCTGGCGATCACCTTCAAGGCCGGCGTGCCGCTGGTCGAGGCGCTGGAATCGGTGGCCGGTGCCACCGGCAACATCGTCTACTCGGACGCCACCAAGCAGATCGTGAGCGATGTCTCGGTCGGCCATCCCCTGAACCTGGCCCTTCGCCAGTCCGGTCTGTTCCCGCACATGGTCGTGCAGATGGCGGCCATCGGCGAAGAGGCCGGTGCGCTGGACGCCATGATGGTGAAGGTGGCCGAGTTCTACGAGGAAGAGGTCAACAACGCCGTCGACACGCTCAGTACCGCACTGGAACCGCTGATCATGGCGGTCATCGGTGGCATCGTCGGTACCATCGTCGTCGCCATGTACCTGCCGATCTTCAAGCTGGCCGCAACCATCGGCTGATCGCACGCGGATCGCGGCGCCGCCGCCAACGCGGCGATGCCGCGATCCACACACAGACGGCAGGACTTGGGCCTGCCGTTCCTGTTTGTGGCGCCCCCATTCGACCGCTGCAGGTTCTGTCCCCGCCCCTCGTTCACGCGAACACCGCCGCCACCGTCCTTGTCCCTGAGGTCGTCATGCCCGCGCAGGCTGGCATCCAGGCGAATGAAACCTCGACGCAAGAGTCACTGGATACCCGCCTTCCCTGGGGCGGTGTTTCAGCGGGAATCGGCGCACAGGCTACTCCGCCGGTGCCGAATTCACGGCGCTGATGACGTCCGAATTCGGCGGCTTCGTGGCGTCCGCTATTCGTATTTGGATAGACAGAATCGGATGCTACTCAGGAACTCTCACCCTGATTGGCCCGGACACCATCGGCGCGCTGTAAATCTGCTCACCTAGCAATATCCGGGCAGTGATGGCGTCAATTCCCGCAGCGTCTGGAGGATAAGCCGTTTCGACGGCCCGTTTTGCTGCGTGCTGTGCCTCCTCCGCGCGCTCCAGCGCGACTAGAGTTTCAGTCAGAAGGACATGAGTGAATGATGATTCCGCTTCGGTCGAGAGGGAGCGTCGAAGCAGGGATTCCGCCAGTGCCAGGTTTCCGTTGCGCAGCTCCAGGAACCCATCGAAGAGATAGTACGAATAGGTCACTATCCGGTCGCTTCCCAAAGCGCTGGAGCGGCTCAGCCGATCCCGCAAGATCTCAGCCATTGGGCGGTCACCCAGGCTCACTGAAAAGGAGAAGCCATTGAGGTAGCAGATGTCGCAGTCAAGGTTCCGTGTAAGCGCATCATTGAGTATGTGGCGTACTTCCGAAACCCTGCCAAGTGCAGTGAGGTTGCTGATCAGATTTCCCTTGACCATCGCGTTGTCCGGATGCCGTTCAGACGCCCACCGCCACAACGCGACGTCACTCGACCAAAGGGGAATGGTCACCCGGACGTTGAGCGCCGCCCAGGCCACCCACAGAATGGCCAGAAGCCCGAAGAATTTCCTGAGTAGCGGAAGGCGCGCAAACGCGGGGCGCCATTCATTGATTACGCCTGGAAGCAGCACGGCGGTCACCGCGATTGCTCCTATCGCGTATCGTTCGTGATAAAGGCTGCCATCGAAGTGACCTGGGAAAAATCCGAGCACAGGAAAGAGATACGCGCTTGCGACAGCTACGACCGCGCCTGTAAACGCGAAGCGCCTTGAAAAAACCAGGAGGCCGATTGCAAGGACAGCGAGGGCGCCCAGAATTCGGAGCGGCATCGCGGTTAAATCCTGCCCGAAGACAACGCCTTCGACCGGATGTATAGGACTCAGTTCAAACGGGATTCCTGCGACAACCATCCAGTACTTGAGATAGACGTAGGCGATCTCATCGATTCGCGCGAGGCTCGGGACAAACTCGCTAACCGGGATTCCGCCTAGCAATGAACCCATGGTCACGTGTCGGAGTAGCAGGTACGTCACGCCCGTCAAAGCAAGGCAAACATAGACGGGCCAATTCCGTACCCAGAGGTTCCTGGCTCTTTGAATCAGCGCGTCGTTTCGATCGCTGCGCATCAGCCAATCCAGAACCACAATGATGACGGGATACAGCGCCGCGGACTCCTTCGCGCAGGCACTTACAAAGAAGCAGAGCGAAACTACGGCGGCACGCAGCCAGCGGCGCTCGATGCCTAGTGAGGCGACCAATCCAAGCAGGGCGAACATCACCTGCACCTGGTCGAATTGGCATCCAATCCATACAACGGTCTCCACCAGCATTGGATGGAGGCCGAAAAAGACACCCGCGAACAAAGGCAGCCACAAGTTGTGCTGTCTATGATGGACAGCGACACGGCGTGCAAGCAGGAAGACTAGGGCCACATTGATCAACTGCATCCCAAGAGTTACGAGATGCATTGGCTCGGGCGCTCCCTCAAACAGTCGCGCCTGGAGAACAAAAAGCCCTACAACCAAAGGCCTGAAGTAATACTGCCAATCATTGAATCCGGTGAACAGATATTGCTTCCATTCGTCTCCTTTATATAGCCAGCCACGTTGCTCGAAAACGGCAAAGTCATCCCATACATAGCCCGCATCCCGGACTGGAAGGTAGATGACGAGCACCACGGTGAGTAGTGCCAACAGTCCCAGCGTTGAACGAAGCAGCATAGAGTTCATACGGAAATGTCAGGCGTCGGTCGCTGGCCAAAGTATCCCACACGCAACGGCGCAACAAGCTCCTAGTCGGGAGGTATCTGGGGGCGGTTGAAAAACACTTGGCGCGGACTGGATCCCTGCCTTTTTAGGCACTGAAGACCGTGCGTGCTAGATTCCGCGCATGTGCTACTCCGCCCAGGTCGAGCAGCGGTTCCAGGCCTATGTGCGGCGCTTCGGTGCCGACATCGACATCCAGGAGTTCGTGCGTCGCTATGGGGCGCGTGCCGAGGGCGAGCGCTTCAAGACGGCACGCGGTCTGGATCTGGCCATCCTCGCCGACCCGGATCCGGCCTGGGCGCCGGCCCGGTCATTGCTTGTCGAGAATGATGCGGCCGAGGCCGCGCGCCTGCAGCAGGAGTTGTTCGTGCAGCGTCGGCGTGTCGCCGATGCCGAGCGCCGACTGCTCGTGCGCGAAACGAAGAAGGCGCTCGAAGACGTCCGCATCGGCCGCGACAAGGTCGCGCGCGGGTTGGCGCGCCTGGAAGACTTGCGGCGCAGCGAACCGCTGCCACGCGATGCGCGCATCTTTCCCGGCATCTGGGCACCGGTGCTCATCCATCGCGAAGGCCGGCCTGTTGTCCTGCCGATGCGCTACCAGTGCCGCCCGGCGGGCAAGCCGGCCTGGTACGACACGAAGTACCCCGGCACCTACAACGCGCGCCGCGACAACCTGCAGGGGTTCTGGAAGCACCAGTTCGGCCACCAGCACGCGCTGGTGATCGCGCATCGCTTCTACGAGAACGTCGAGGGGCCGGACGGCCGCAACCGCGTGCTGGAGTTCAGCCCCGACGACGGCGAGCCCATGCTGGTGGCCTGCCTGTGGTCGCACTGGACCGACCCGGCCGGGAAGCTGCCGGACCTGTATTCCTTTGCCGCCATCACCGACGAGCCACCGCCGGAAGTGGCCGCGGCCGGGCACGACCGCTGCATCATTCCGTTGCGCGAGGCCAACGTCGATGCCTGGCTGACACCCGACGCAGTCGACCCGGCGCGCAGCCTGGCCATCCTCGACGACCGCCATCGCCCCTACTACCAGCACCGCATCGCCGCCTGAGCATGCCGCCGCGTAGCCGCACCGCCGCCCGACCACGGCGCTGCTTGCCCGCATCCCCGCCCCGACGCCGCCGCTTGACTGCATCGCCGCCGGACCTCGGCGCCACCTGCCTGCATCCGCGCCCTGGCACGCCGCCAAACACAGGGCGGCTGGCGCATCCCGCCAAACCCGATCCGTCATGCCCGCGAAGGCGGGCATCCAGGGAACGTAGCCTCGGCGCAAGCGCCACTGGATACCCGCCTTCGCGGGTATGACGACTTGGGGGTGCGGTGTTGCCGATGCGTCTGCGTGGGTGCGACGGAGTTGGGGGTGCGGTGCGCTCATGCACTTTGCCGAGTCGGCGGCGCGAGTCTGACGACTTGCGGTGAGGCGGGTGTCAGGTCATTCGCGGGTAGGGCGAATGAGGAGAACGGCGGCATTCCCGATGCCGCCGCGCTGCCATGGCCCGTCATGCCCGCGAAGGCGGGCATCCAGCGAACATGGCTTCGGCGCAAGCGCCACTGGATACCCGCCTTCGCGGGTATGACGACTTGGGGGTGCGGTGTTGCTGAGGGTCTGCGCGGGTGGGACCGAAGTGGAGTGCGGTGTTGCTTATGCGTATTCGAGGGTAGGGCGAATGAGGAGAACGGCGGCATTCCCGATGCCGCCGCGCTGCCATGGCCCGTCATGCCCGCGAAGGCGGGCATCCAGGGAACGTAGCCTCGGCGCAAGCGCCACTGGATACCCGCCTTCGCGGGTATGACGACTTGGGGGTGCGATGTTGCTGAGGGTCTGCGCGGGTGGGACCGAAGTGGAGCGCGGTGTTGCTTATGCGTATTCGAGGGTAGGGCGAATGAGGAGAACGGGGGCATTCCCGACGCCGCCGCGCTGCCATGGCCCGTCATGCCCGCGAAGGCGGGCATCCAGGGAACGTAGCCTCGGCGCAAGCGCCACTGGATACCCGCCTTCGCGGGTATGACGACTTGGGGGTGCGGTGTTGCTGAGGGTCTGCGCGGGTGGGACCGAAGTGGAGTGCGGTGTTGCTTATGCGTATTCGAGGGTAGGGCGAATGAGGGGAACGGGGGCATTCCCGATGCCGCCGCGCTGCCATGACCCGTCATGCCCGCGAAGGCGGGCATCCAGCGAACATGGCCTCGGCGCAAGCGCCACTGGATACCCGCCTTCGCGGGTATGACGACTTGGGGGTGCGATGTTGCTGAGGGTCTGCGCGGGTGGGACCGAAGTGGAGTGCGGTGTTGCTTATGCGTATTCGCGGGTAGGGCGAATCAGGAGAACGGCGGCATTCCCGATGCCGCCGCGCTGCCATGGCCCGTCATGCCCGCGAAGGCGGGCATCCAGGGAACGTAGCCTCGGCGCAAGCGCCACTGGATACCCGCCTTCGCGGGTATGACGACTTGGGGGTGCGGTGTTGTCGGGTATGACGGCTTAGGGGTGCGGTGTTGTCGGGTATGACGGCTTAGGGGGTGCGGTGTTGCCGATGCGTCTGCGTGGGTGCGACGGAGTTGTCGGTGCGGTGTGCTGACTGCACTTAGCCGAGTCGGCGGCGCGAGTCTGACGACTTGCGGCGAGGCTGACGTCAGGTCATTCGCGGGTAGGGCGAATGAGGGGAACGGGGGCATTCCCGATGCCGCCGCGCTGCCATGACCCGTCATGCCCGCGAAGGCGGGCATCCAGCGAACATGGCTTCGGCGCAAGCGCCACTGGATACCCGCCTTCGCGGATATGACGGCTTAGGGGTGCGGTGTTGTCGGGTATGACGACTTAAGGGGTGCGGTGTTGCCGATGCGTCTGCGTGGGTGCGACGGAGTTGGGGGTGCGGTGCGCTCATGCACTTTGCCGAGTCGGCGGCGCGAGTCTGACGACTTGCGGTGAGGCGGTCGTCAGGTTATTCGCGGGTAAGGCGAATGAGGGGAATGGGGGCATTCCCGATGCCGCCGCGCTGCCATGGCCCGTCATGTCCGCGAAGGCGGGCATCCAGCGAACATGGCCTCCCCGCAAGCGCCACTGGATTCCCGCCTTCGCGGGAATGACGAGATTGGAGGACGCGGTGTTGCTGACGCGCTGCGCAGGCGTGATGAAGACAGGGGCGTGCGCGCGCTCGCTGGATTGCGGCGCCCGGCCAGGCGCGCCGGGTCAGGGGCGCCCGGTCAGAGGCGTCCGGCGATGGCCGCGAAGGGCAGCACCTTGCCTGGATTGAGCAGGTTGTCGGGGTCGAAGACGCGCTTGAGGCCGCGCATCAGGTCGAGGGCGACGGGGTCCACGGCCAGCGGCATGAAGTCGCGCTTGGACAGGCCGATGCCGTGTTCGCCTGACAGTGCGCCGCCAAGACGCGCGACTTCTTCGAACAGCCTGGCCAGCGCGACCGGCGCCGCGGCCGCCTGTGCCGGGTTGTCGGGGTCGAGCATCAGGTTGACGTGCAGGTTGCCGTTGCCGGCATGGCCGAAGCAGACGATGAGGATGCCGCTGTCGCGTTCGAGGCGGTCGAGGAAGGCGACCAGCTCCGGCAGTCGCGGCACCGGAACGACGACGTCCTCGTTGATCTTTTTCGGGGCCAGCGTGCGCAACGCCGGCGACAGCGCGCGGCGCGCCGCCCAGACGCGCTCGCGCCGGGCGCGGTCGCCGGCGGCTTCGAAGGCCAGCAGGCCCTCGACCTGCACCGCATCGCGCACGGCCGCGGCCTGGCCGTCGATGCTGTCGCCAGCGCCATCGACTTCGATCAGCAGCAACGCGCCGGCTTCCGGCACGTCGTCGCCAGCGTGCGCGCGTGCCAGGCGCAGCGATTTCCCGTCGAGGAATTCCAGTGCCGAGGGCGTTGCCGGCTGCGCCATGATGCGCGTGACCGCAAGCGCGGCGGATTCGACGTCGCGGAAGCTCGCCGACAGCGCACGGCTGGCCTGCGGCTGCGGCTGCAACCGCAGCGTCGCCTCGACGATGACCGCCAGGGTGCCTTCGCTGCCGACCAGCAGCTGGGTGAGGTTGTAGCCGGTCGCCAGCTTGCCAAGCGGGCGCGCGCTGTGGAACAGCCGGCCGCGGCCATCGACCGCGACCATCGACAGCACGTTGTCGCGCGAGGCGCCGTATTTCACGGTGCGTGGACCGCCGGCATTGCAGGCCAGGTTGCCGCCGATGGTGCAGCGGTCGGCGCTGGCCGGATCGGGTGGCCAGAAGAAGCCGTGTCCACCGGCCGCGCGCTGCAGCGCGAGGTTGAGGACGCCGGGCTCGACCACGGCCAGGCGCTGGCCGGGATCGATGGCGAGGATGCGGTCCATGCGCTCCAGCGACAGCACCAGCGCGCCGCGGTCGGGTACGGCCGCGCCGGTCGTGCCGGTGCCGGCGCCGCGCGTGGTCAGGGCGACACCGTGTTCGACGCAGGCCTGCACGATGGCGACGACCTCTTCGCGCGTGCGCGGCAATGCGACGGCCAGCGGTTCGCCCTGGCGCTTGGAATCGTCGCGCCCGTAGCGCTGCAGCGCCTCGTCGTCGACCTGCAGGGCGTCACCGTGCAGGTGCGAGCGAAGCTGGTGGAGAAAAGCGTGCGACATGGCTCAGGCGTCGAAGGCGTTGCGCAGCCAGTTGATGGCCGGGCGTTCCGGGGCGCCGGACAGCGCCACGACATCGAAGCGGCAGGGCAGGCTGGCCAGGTGCGGATGCGCCTGCAGGAACTGCGCGGCGGCGGTGGCCAGCTTGCGCTGCTTGCTCGCGGTGACGCTCTCCGCGCCACCACCGTAATCCGCGCGGGCGCGATAGCGCACTTCGACGAACGCGACGACATCGCCGTCGCGCATCACCAGGTCGAGTTCACCGAAGCGGGTCTGGAAATTGCGCGCCAGCAGCCGAAGTCCCGCCGCCTGCAGGTGCGCCAGCGCCAGTGCCTCGTAGCGATCGCCGAGGTCGTTCACCGGCGCGGCGCGCGTGCGCCCTCAGTAGTCGGTGTAGTTGAGGGCGCCATCGGTGGGCACCGGCACGCCGTCCTGGAATCGCGCCCAGGCCAGCTGGCGGCGGACCTGCGCGGCCTGGTCGACGCTGAGTTCGCCGGTGGCGCCGTGGATGAAGGAATACGGGCGCTGCGACAGCCAGTCCACGTAGCCGAGCAGGCGGTACGCATCCATGCCGAAGGCGAACAGGCGCAGCGCCGGGCCCTGGATGTTGTTCACCGATTGCGCCAGTTCGTTGCGGCTGGGCACGCCGACGGCGCTGCCGATCACCCAGGGCGCGTCGCAGAACTCGACGCCGTCGAGGTCGCGATCGACGGCCGGCAGCGGCGTGCCGCCGTACACGCGCGACATCGCCAGCCAGGTGCCGGTGACGCCCAGCGCCTTCATCTGCGGCACCAGCAGGCGCGCCGACTGCGCGCTCAGCGCCAGGAACACGCCTTCGGGCTGGCTGTTGCTGATCGACTCGGCACGGCGGCGCAGGTCGTAGTCGTTGCGCTGCACGCGTACGTCGGCGACGACTTCGCCACCGCCCAGTTCGAGGCGGGTGCGGAACGCCAGTGCGCTGCGCTCGCTCCAGTCCTCGTTCATCGACACCATCGCGACACGCAACACGCCCAGCTGCAGGAAGCGGTCGGCGGCGGCCAGGGCTTCCTCGTCGGGCAGCAGGCCGAACTGCGCGCTGCCTTGCGGCGGGCTGACGCCGTCGGCGTGGTTCAGGGCCAGCACCGGCACCGGCAGGATCGGGTGGTTGAACACGGCGCTGACGGCTTCGCGCGACAGCGGGCCGACGACGCGCTCGGCGCCGTTTTCCAGCGCGCGCTCGTAGGCCGCCAGCGCGCTTTCCGGCGTGCTGCCGGCGTCGATCACTTCGACCTGCGGGCGCGGTTCGGCGCCGGCGAAATAGGCGGCCATGAAGCCGTCGCGCACGGCCTGGCCGGGCACGCCCATCTGCCCGGACAGCGGCACCAGCAGCGCGACCTTGCCATACAGCGCGCGGCCATCGGCATCGGTCGGCGGCGGCTCGCGCGGCGCCATCGGATCACGGCCGCCGGTGACCAGTCGCGGCGGCGTGATGCCGTGCGCGCGCAGCGCCTGGTCCGCCAGCGCCTTGAGCGGATCCTCCGGACCGAGCCGGGCGCTCTCGCGATACAGCTCGCGGGGCGGCACGTCGGCCAGCACGGCGCTGATGCGCTGCATGGCATCGGCGCGCTCGGCCTCGTCCACCAGCGGAAGCAGCGCCGCGCGTTCGCGCGCGGAAGCCAGGCTGTCGCCGCGTGCGGCGAGCGCATCGGCGCGGGCACGCAGCACGCGCGGGCGCAGGCGATCGGGTACCTGGTCGGTGGGCACGGTGAGCAGCGTCAGTGCGCGCTCGGCATCGCCGTCGGACAGCGCGACTTCGGCGAGCAGCAGGTCCAGGCGCAGTGGCTCGTCGCCCTGCAGGTCGCGATGGGCGATGCTGCCGGCGACCTCACGAACGCCCTGCACGTTGCCGGCCTGGCGATGGCTTTCCGCGGCGCGCAGGCGCAGGTAGGCGCGATCCGGGGCGCTGCCGCGGCTGGCGGCGGCGAGGTATTCGGCGGCGGCGGTCGCATAGTCGCCGGCCGCCCAGGCCTGCTCGGCGCGTTTCACCGTGCTGCCGCCCGGCGTCGAACCCGGCGCCGTGGCGCAGGCCGCGATGAAAACAGCGACAATCAGCAGGCCGCAGCGTGCGGCGTGAACAGGTTGGAAATTCATGACCGCAACGTCTCCTCCGGCAACGGGCATGATAGCGGAGCAGCCCGACCCGGCGGGGACGCTTTACGTCGTCGCCACGCCGATCGGCAATCTCGAGGACATCTCCGCGCGCGCGTTGCGCATCCTCGGCGAGGTGAGCCTGATCGCCGCCGAGGACACGCGGGGTACCCGCGTGCTGCTGGACCGCTACGGCATCGGCACGCCGATGCTCGCCGTCCATGAGCACAACGAGTCGGCGCAAAGCGTGCAGCTGGTGCAGCGCATGCGTGGCGGCGCGTCGATCGCGCTGGTCTCCGATGCCGGCACGCCGCTGATCAGCGATCCCGGTTTCCGCCTGGTGGCGGCGGCGCGCGAGGCCGGCATTCCTGTCCGCACCGTGCCGGGCCCCTGCGCGGGCATCGCCGCGCTGTCCATCGCCGGCATCGCGCCGGACCGCTTCTGCTTCGAGGGGTTCCTGCCCGCGAAGGGCGCGGCGCGCCGGTCGCGGCTGGCCGAACTGGCGGCCGAACCGCGCACGCTGGTGTTCTACGAGTCCTCGCACCGCATCGTCGAATGCGTGGACGATCTCGTCGCGGTCTTCGGGGGCGATCGCCAGGCCGTGCTCGCGCGCGAGCTGACCAAGCGATTCGAAACCACGCTCGGCGAGCGCCTGGTCGATATCGCCGCCGCCCTCGCCGCGGATGCCGACCAGCGTCGCGGCGAATTCGTGCTCGTGGTCGCCGGCAATCCCGATGCCGATGCCGCCGCGCTGGTCGAAGGCCGTCGCCTCTACGCCGCGTTGTCGCGCGAACTGCCACCGGCGCGCGCCGCCAAGATCGCCGCCGAACTCAGCGGCGCACCCCGCCGCGCGCTGTATTCGTCGGATACCTGAGCCGAACGCCGTCCAATAAGCCGGAAGACCTCGTGGACCGTCGCCGTCCCACCGATGTTGGCTTCTCGACGACCCTGGCGCCGCCGCGCTCCAGCTTCGTCACGCGCGCCAAGCCTGGAGTGCGCAGCCTTTCACGTCCTCGGCACCTCTCCGCGGCGAACCGGCCGCCAGCGTCATCGGCAGCGTCATCAGGTCGGCGCAGGTCAACGACGGATAGTTTCCGGTTCGCCTCCGACCCGCCAGCCGCCGCCGGCCCCTCTCCGGTTTTTGACTTTGACCCGACCAGCCGCTGCCATCACATCTCCGATTCCGCCTCTGTCCGGCCCGCCACCGCCATCACCTCATCGGGTTCCTCCCTGACCCGGCCAGCCGCTGATTCCGTCATACCCGCGAAGGCGGGTATCCAGCGGAACTTGCGTTGAGCCTGACTCACTGCATGCCTTGGTGGGCATGACGTGTGTAGGGATTGCGGAGGTCACGACTTCGCGGGCATGACCGGCTTCGGGACCGCGGGCGATTTCGTCTCCGACCGAGCCAGCCGCTGATTCCGTCATACCCGCGAAGGCGGGCATNNNNGAGGTCACGACTTCGCGGGCATGACCGGCTTCGGGACCGCGGGCGATTTCGTCTCCGACCGAGCCAGCCGCTGATTCCGTCATACCCGCGAAGGCGGGCATCCAGCGGAACTCGCGTTGAGCCTGACTCACTGCATGCCTTGGTGGGCATGACGTGTGTAGGGATTGCGGAGGTCACGACTTCGCGGGCATGACCGGCTTCGGGACCGCGGGCGATTTCGTCTCCGACCGAGCCAGCCGCTGATTCCGTCATACCCGCGAAGGCGGGTATCCAGAGGAACTTGCGTTGAGCCTGACTCACTGCATGCCGCCTTGGCGGGCATGACCGGCCTTCGGGACCGCGGGCGATTTCGTCTCCGACCGAGCCAGCCGCTGATTCCGTCATACCCGCGAAGGCGGGTATCCAGCGGAACATGCGTTGAGCCTGAACTCACGGCATGCCGCCTTGGCGGGCATGACGTGTGTAGGGATTGCGGAGGTCACGACTTCGCGGGCATGACGATCCGTTGTGGCGTTTTGGCTGCCGGAACAGTCATCGGAGTGGACTTTGGACTGCCAGCCGTGCCTACTCAACGCGGCCCAACATGTCCGTTGATATGGCAATGGAAAAGCAGCCAGCGGTTTACATCCTCGCCAGTGACAGGAACGGGACGTTGTATGTCGGCGTGACCAGCGATCTGGTCAAGCGGATCTGGCAACACCGGCAACATGCCGTCGAAGGTTTTACGGCGAGATACGGCGTTACGCGGCTGGTCTGGTACGAGCTGCACGGGGATATGGTGTCAGCGATTTCCCGGGAAAAGCAGGTCAAGAAGTGGCGCCGGTCATGGAAGCTGCGATTGATCGAGGAACTCAATCCGGATTGGACCGATCTTTGGGGCGAAATCTGCGGGTTCGAGACCGGGGCACCGCGGTCGGATTGAGCAGGAGTCGGCTCGGCCACGCCGCTGCGGAGCCGGCTGAACCGGCACTGCCGGACCCGAAACTTGCGCTGAGGCTGAATTCGCTGGATGCCCGCCTTCACGGGCATGACGGGTTTCGGGATTGCGGAGACCGCGACTTGGCGGCATGCCTGGATTCCGGGTGGGAATGCCCTTGCAGGCTCTGCGGAGGGCGGGTCTTCGAACCCGGCGGACGTTTGCGTTTTCCAAGCTGACCAGGTCAGTCGCTGGCGTCCCCCCTGATTTCATCTCTGACAAGTCGCTGCGGTCACCTTTCCGATTTCGTCTCTGCGAACACGAGCCCCTGATTCCGTCATACCCGCGAAGGCGGGTATCCAGCCGGTCTTGCGCTGAGGCTGAGTTCGCTGGATGCCCGCCTGCGCGGGCATGACGACCATTGGGACCGCGGACGCCACACCTGCGCAGGCATGACGACCTTCGGGCTTGCGGACGCCGCGCCTGCGCGGGAAAGGCGGGCTTCGGGACCGCGGACGCCGCGCCTTCACGGGCGTGACGGGCTTCGGGGCTTGCGGGCGCCGCGCCTTCACGGGCATGACGGGCATCGGGGCTTGCGGGCGCCGCGCCTTCACGGGCATGACGGGTTTCGGGATTGCGGAGACCGCGACTTGGCGGCATGCCTGGATTCCGGGTGGGAATGCCCTTGCAGGCTCTGCGGAGGGCGGCTCATCGCATCCGGCGGACGTTTGCGTTTTCCACGCTGCGGAGGTCAGTCGCTGCCGTCCCCTCCCTGATTTCATCTCTGACCAGTCGCTGCGGTCACCTTTCCGATTTCGTCTCTGCCAACACGAGCCCCTGATTCCGTCATACCCGCGAAGGCGGGTATCCAGCCGGTCTTGCGCTGAGGCTGAGTTCGCTGGATGCCCGCCTGCGCGGGCATGACGGCCATTGGGACCGCGGACGCCACACCTGCGCGGGCATGACGACCTTCGGGCTTGCGGACGCCGCGCCTGCGCGGGAAAGGCGGGCTTCGGGACCGCGGACGCCGCGCCTTCACGGGCGTGACGACCTTCGGGCTTGCGGATGCCGCGCCTGCGCGGGCATGACGGGCGTCCCGGTGCTCGCCGGGGATTGCCTGTATCCTTGCCGCTGGAGTCGGCCGGGCGGTCGCTGTCGCGCAAGCGGCAGAGGAAAGTCCGGGCTCCGCAGGGCAGGGTGCCAGGTAACGCCTGGGCGGCGCGAGCCGACGGAAAGTGCAACAGAGAGCAGACCGCCGAACGGTTCCTCCGGGAATGCGTGGCAAGGGTGAAACGGTGCGGTAAGAGCGCACCGCGAGTCTGGCAACAGACCGGCACGGCAAACCCCACCTGGAGCAAGGCCGAATAGGGATCCCATGACGTGGCCCGCGTCGGATCCGGGTTGGCCGCACGAGGCGCGTGGTGACACGCGTCCCAGAGGAATGACCGTCCTCGACAGAACCCGGCTTACAGGCCGGCTCCAATCCATCGAATGCCAGCCGGCGCGCCTCCGGGCGCGCCGGGCTGTGCCCCGTCGCTCGTCGCCTCAACCGCCGCGCGATGCTTTCCGGCGCCCGGCTTTGGCGTCAGCCCGCTACACGTTCTGTCCGTCCGCGCGACCATTGCCCGTCGCCGGTCTGTGCCGAGGCCGCGCCGCTATGATGGTTCCGTCGGCGCCCGACTGGTTGCGCCGGCGAACGGATGCTCTGGCCGGGACTGCCTGACGAACCGCATGCGACGCGATTTCAATTTCCCGCTTCCACGCTGGCTGGCCATCGCCGTGCTGGCGCTGCTGGTGCTGGTGCAGGTCTGGAAGCACTACGACGCGCCGTCGATTGCCGGAACGGCCGGGCGGCCGGACGTTTCAGCACCGGCGCCATCGTTGCCGGCGCCATCGGAACCCGGGCGATCCAGTCCCGCGCCACCGGGTCCTGCGCCATCGAATGCCGGGCGGTCGAAGTCCACGTCGTCGAATCCCGCGCCCTCGCACCCCGGGGGATCGAAGTCCGCGCAATCGAATCCTGCGCCGTCGAATCCCGCGCCCGCGACATCGTCGACGCCGGCGCGGTCTTATCCGTCTTTCCTGCCGCCGGAGGCGCCGGCGGTCGTCGAACGCATCCTGCGCGGGGGGCCGCATCCGCATCGCCAGGATGGCGCCGTGTTCCAGAACCGCGAGCGCCGTCTGCCTTCGCGGGCGCGCGGCCATTACCGCGAATACACCGTGCCGACGCCAGGTTCGCGCGACCGCGGCGCGCGCCGCATCGTCACTGGCGGCGACCCCCCGACCGAGTTCTGGTACACCGCGGACCACTACCGCACGTTCCGATCCTTCGAGGTGCCGCGATGACCTTTGGCGAATGGACGGCCTGGCTGCGGCAGCATGGCGAGGCCGGCGTGTTCTTCATCGAACCGGGCGAGCGGCCGGACCTGTTCGCGGCGGCGCGCGGCCTGGACTTCGCGACCGTGCGCCTGGACCTGGCCGATTGCCGACGCAGCGATGACCTGTTCGCACGCATGGCTGCGGTGTTCCGTTTCCCCGAGTGGTTCGGCGACAACTGGGACGCGCTGGCCGACTGCCTGGCCGACCTGTCGTGGTGGCTGGCGCGCGGTTACGTGCTGGTGATCGGCAACAGTGGTGCCTTCCGGGAGGCCGATCCGGCGTCGTGGCGGATGCTGCTGGACGTGCTGGCCGACACCGCCGACAGCTGGCGCGACGCCGCCGTGCCGTTCTGGAGTTTCGTCACCGACCCGCCCGCGGACGATGCCTGATCGCCTGCTGCTGGCGACCATCCGGTCGCCGGCGACGATCGCCTGCGGGCGATAAGGCGGGGATAGGCAGCGCGACCGCTGGCCGTCCGGGTGCATCGAAGCCCCGGCTCGTCACCGACCCGCCCGCCGACGATGCCTGATCGCCTGCTGCTGGCGACCATCCGGTCGCCGGCGACGACCACCTGCGGCCGATACGGAGCGCATAGGCGGCGCGACCGCTCGCCGTTCGGGCGCATCGAAGCCCGGCTAGCCCGCTTGCCGGGCCTGTAGTTGGTGCGGCGCGACCGCTGCGGACAACCCGGCGGACATCGCCCCCGGCGCGGCACGGGACGTGCCACGCCGGCGAAGCGTCCGCGCGATCAGCGCGGGACGGTGCTGACCACCTGGCCGTTGATCACCACGGCGGTGACGTGGCTGGTGTACTCGAATGGATCGCCGTCGAACAGCACGAGGTCGCCGTCCTTGCCGGCTTCCAGTGAACCGACGCGGTCCTCGATGCCGAGGATGCGCGCGGCGTCGAGGCTGATGCTGGCCAGCGCGGCGTCGAAGCCAAGGCCATTCGCGGCGGCGATCGCCGCTTCCCACAGCACCACGCGGGTCTTCGGCACATAGCCCTCATAGCCGCTCTGCAGCGCGAAGGGAATGCCGGCCTGATGCAGCGCCGCCGCCGTGGTGAAGCTGGCGTTCTCCAGCTCGCCGTACTGGCGCGCCATGGTCGGATGCAGCAGCACCGGCACGCCTGCGGCCTTGATCTGGTCGACGACGAGATAGGCTTCGGCGGCGCCATCAAGGACGAGGCGGAAGTTGAACTCCTGTGCCAGGCGCAGCGCCGACAGGATGTCCTGTTCGCGCCATGCCGTCACCAGCAGCGGGCGCTTGCGGTCGAGCACCTCGACCAGCACTTCCAACTCCAGGTCGCGCGGGGGCGCCGAGTCGGCCTTGGCGCGGGCGAGCTTGTCGCGGTACTCGCCGGCCTTGACCAGTTGCGCGCGCAGCATCGCCACCTGCTTGCTGCGGTTGCCCGGGCTCTTGCCCTCGGCGCCGAAGGCGCCGCTGCCCAGCTGCGCGGCGATCATCGCCGGCGACTGCAGCGTCGCCGCCTCGGCGGAATTGCCCCAGGTCTTGGCGATCAGCGTCTGGCCGGAGACCAGCGCACCGGTGCCATGGCCGGTGTGCACGGTGGTGATGCCGTGCTCGCGCAGCCAGCCGACCAGCGTCTCGCGCGGGTTGTAGGCATCGATGGCCCGCAGCTGCGGCTGGATCGGCGCCGACGATTCCAGCTGGTCCTGGTCGTGTGGCTGGTTGAGATAACCGGCCAGCCCGACGACGCTGCGGGCGTCGATCAGTCCGGGCGTGACGACGCGCGCTTCCAGCGTCTGCACGCCATCGGGAATGCGCACGCGATCGGCCGGGCCGACGCGCTCGATCCTGCCATTGCGGATCAGGACGACGCCGTTGTCGATGGCCGGACCCGCCACCGGATAGAGGCGTTCGGCGCGGACGGCGAGATCCTGCGCGACGGTGGCCTGGGCGGCCAGCAGCAGGCCCAGGCCGGTGGTGACCAGTGCGCGCTTCATACTCCGCCCTCCATTTCCAGCACATCCGTTTCCATGGCATCGCGGCTGCCGCCGTAACCGCCGGTCGCGCGCAGGGCGTCGTCGGGGTCGGCACGGTTGAAGGTCTGCGCGCCTTCGACCCAGGTTTCCAGCACCTGCGTGTACACGCTCAGCGGATCGCCGCTGAGGATGATGAAGTCGGCATCCTTGCCCGCCTCCAGCGAACCGGTGCGGCGGTCGAGGTCGAGCATGCGCGCACCGTTGATCGTCAGCGCCTTCAGCGCGCCTTCGCGCGACATGCCGGCACGGACGGCCATTGCCGCCTGGCGCAGCAGCAGGCGCGAGTCGATGATCGGATCGTCGGTATGGAAGCCGGTGGGCACGCCGGCCCGTTCGAGGATCGCCGGCGCCGCGCTGTTGACGTTGAGCGTCTCCAGCTTGCCGCCCGGGCTGTCGAGCAGCAGCGTCGAGACCGGCGCGCCGCTGGCGGCGATCTCGTCCACCACCAGCCAGGCATCGACGGCGTGCTGCAGGACGACGCGCAGCTTGAATTCCTCGGCCAGGCGCAGCACGGTGAGGATGTCGTCGTGGCGGTGCGTGTGGTGGTGCACGATGCGCCGGCCGTCCAGTGCCTCGCACAGCGCTTCCTTGCCGAGATCCCGCGCCGGCTTGCGTTCGGCGGCCAGGTTGCGGTCGGCCATCTTCGCGCAGTACTCCTGCGCCGCGACCAGCTGTGCGCGCATCAGCGCCGCCGACTTCGCGCGCGTGCCGGGGAACGGGGCGGCGGGGCGGATGGGATTGGTGCCGTTGGCCATCTTGATGCCGCCGGCGAGGCTGCCATCGTCGAGGCGGATCGAGAGGTCATCGACCGTCGTGCCGCGACGCAGCTTCAGGTACAGCGTCTGGCCGCTGAGCAGATGCCCCGAACCGGGCATGACGTTGACCGTGGTGATGCCGCCGGCGCGGGCCTTGGCGATGCCGGCATGGCGCACGTTGATCGAATCCAGCACGCGCACGTCCGGCTGGATCGGCGCGCTGCGGTCGCCGCCGGCGGCCTGGCCGATGTGCGAATGGGTATCGACCAGCCCCGGCATGATGACCTTGCCGGAGACATCGCGGTGTTCGGCACCGGAAGGAATGCGGACATCGGTGCCGACGGCGACGATACGGCCGCGCTGCACCAGCAGCGTCCCGTTCTCGATGGCGTCGCCGCTGACCGGCAGGATGGTGGCGCCCGTGAAGGCAATGGGCCGCTCCTGGCCAACCGCGCTCAGCGGCAGGCAACAGAGCAGCGCGAGGACATGGCGTCGCAGCACGGCGTGGACTCCCTGGACAGTGTGCGGAACCGTCCGGCGCCAACGGCCGGACGGATGGCGGTGCCGGCATCCGGCCGGCGACCGCTGTCGGGAGCATAAACGCAGGTCACGGCCCGCCACCGGACCCCGGCGGCCAGTGGACGAAACCGTGCGATGCACGGATGGGCCTTCGCTGCCGCCCAGACGACGATGGCCTGCACAGGGCAGGCCATCGTCGGCGAACGCTTGCCGGCGGGCGCCGGCAGGGTTGTCAGGAACCGCGTGCGGCGCGGGCCGGATGCGAACGGCGGCTGCCGTCGGCCGGCTTGGCGGCGGCGTGGCCGTGGCCATGCGGGCGACCGTTGCCACCCCCGTCACGACCGCGGCCACGCGGCGCCTGGCCGTTGGGGCGCGGGCGCTGCTGGTTGCGACGCGACGGCTGGTTGCCGGCCGGGCGACGCTGCGCGTTGCCGCCACCGCCATGACCCATGCGCAGCGCTTCAAGCGGTTCGAAGCCTTCGACGACTTCGCTGTCGATTTCGCGACCGAGAAGGCGCTGGATGTCACGCAACTGGCCGGCCTCGGCGGCGCAGACCAGCGAGATCGCCTGGCCGTCGGCACCGGCACGGCCGGTGCGGCCAATGCGGTGCACGTAATCCTCCGCGACCATCGGCAGCTCGTAATTGATGACCGCGGGCAGCTGGTCGATGTCGATGCCGCGCGCGGCGATATCGGTGGCGACCATGACCGTGGCGCGGCCGTCCTTGAAGTCCTTCAGCGCGCGCGTGCGCGCACCCTGGCTCTTGTTGCCGTGGATCACCGCGCAGCGCACGCCATGCGCTTCAAGGTGCCGCGCCAGCTTGTCGGAGCCGTGCTTCGTGCGTGCGAACACCAGCGTCTGCCGGCGGCTGTCGCGGCTGAGCAGCTCCAGCAGCACGTCGCGCTTGCGCGCGGCATCGACCGGATGGACGCGGTGGGTGACGGTCGCGGCGACGCTGTTGCGCGCGGCGATCTGCACCTGCGCCGGGTTGCGCATGAACTGCTGCGCCAGCGCCTTGATCTCGTCGGCGAAGGTCGCCGAGAAAAGCAGCGTCTGGCGGTTCTGGCGCGGCAGCACGCCGAGGATGCGCTTCATCGCCGGCAGGAAGCCCATGTCGAGCATGCGGTCGGCTTCGTCGAGCACGAGGATCTCGATGCCGGACAGGTCCACCGTGCGACGTTCCATGTGGTCGATGAGGCGACCCGGCGTGGCGACGAGGATGTCGACGCCGCGACGCAGCGTGTCGATCTGCGGCTGCATGCCGACGCCGCCGAAGATCACGCCGGTGCGCACGCGCAGGTGGCGGCCGTAGGCGCGCAGGCTTTCATTGACCTGGGCAGCCAGCTCGCGCGTCGGCGTCAGCACCAGCGCACGCGGCTTCTTGCCGGCGACGGCCGGGCGGCCGCTGCCCGTGAGCAGGCGCTGCAGCACCGGCAGCGAGAACGCGGCCGTCTTGCCGGTGCCGGTCTGGGCGCCGGCCATCAGGTCGCGGCCTTCCAGCACCAGCGGGATGGCTTCGGACTGGATCGGCGTCGGCGTCGCGTAGCCCAGTTCGTTGAGCGCGCGCGAAAGTTCGGGCGCGAGCCCGAGGGAATCGAATGTCATGTCGGTAACTCCAGTGCACACCGGCAGTGGCTGCTGGCGTGTCGGTCCGGAGCGTTCCTGGATGAAGCCGCGCTGCGGACGCAATGATCGGTAGCAGCCGGGACACGTATTGTCCGGGCTGGCGTGGCGGCGGTAACCGATCGGCGGGACGGCGGTCGAAGGACCGCGTCGACAAGGAAAGTCGGAAGACGACGCTACTGACGCGACGCAGCATAGGGCAGCCGCCCGCCTGGCGCCAGCAATTCCGCATTGTCCATTCAGTTTCATCCCGGGTGCGCGCGTGTCGTCCAGACCTTCGGTGACGCTTCCTGCATCCAGGGGCAGCGTGGGGACTGAATGGTCGCGAGCGGCAGCCCGGGGCGGTGACCTTCGGCACGTGCGCGCCCGGACCCGGCCCTGCAGGCTGGTGCCGTGACTGCACAGGAGAACGAGCGATGAGAGACGTGGCGATCGTGATCGGCCTGATTCTGGGCGGCATCGTGCTGTCGGCGCTGGCCTGGCCGCTGCTCGTCCTCGCCGGCATCGGTGTCGGCGTGGCCGGCCTGTTCGGCGGACGCACCGCCGCCCTGGTCCCGGCCGCCTTCGTGGCGGGTGCGCTCGGTGTCGTCGGACTGCTGTTCCGTGTCGTCGGTGCCGTTGCCGGCGCGGTCCTGTCGGTGGTGGTCGGCATCGTCTCGTCGCTGCTGCCGCTGCTGCTCATCCTCTTCGGTGGCTGGTGGCTGCTGCGCGGTTCGCGCCGCGGTCGCCGTCCGACCGCATCCGTCGCCTGATGGCGCGGGTCGACGACGGCGGCTGCATCATCGCAGCGGCCGTTGCTTTGTGTGCCGTTTGCTGATTGTGGACAGGGCGGGGTCGCGGGTTTCCGGCGTGACGAATCGTTAACGGTGGGCCGGCTAGGCTTCGCCACCTTTTCGAGTGGAGCGGAGCGGGGTGGTGGATCGCGGGCGTCTGCTGATCGCATCGACGGTGGTGGCGGGCCATGTGCTCATGGCCATGCTGTTCGCGCATGCGATGCGCCCGGCGCCGCGGCCGGTGTCGGATGGCGAGGCGATGGTGGTGATCGATCTGTCGCTGTGGCCGCAGCCAGAGCCCGAACCCGAACCGGCAGTCGTTGCGGCGCCGGAAGAGGCGTCGCCCTCGGCCACCGATACGTCGACTGGACCTGAGCCTCTCGCCGCGCCGGCGGTGCCTGCGCCGGCGCGTGCGCAGCGCGCACCAGCGTCGGCAGGCATGGAGGCGGTGATCGCCGGTCCGGAAGAACCGGCGCCGGCGCAATGGCGCGTGGCGCCGTCGGAGGATCCGTTCGCGCGGCCATCCGATCCGGTGGAACGGGGTTTCGGTCGACGCGGGCAGCCCGCGTTGCCGTCGGTGACGCGTCCGCGAATCGCCGGCGAAGCGCCACCCAATCCGGTGATTCCGCAGCAGCGGATGCGTCGGCGGATGGGGCCCGGCGAGGTGGTGCAGGTCCTTGGCAGCCTGATCGGCGGCGGACCGGATGCCCCGGTGGAAGCGCCCTGCGGTGGGCGCTTGAATGGCGGTGAAAACGTCGGGCGCGCGTTCTCGCCAGCCTGGAACAAGCATTACGGCTGCAGCGAAGATCGCGATGCGGACGACTTCGACGGCACCTTCGCGCAGCCACCGGGAACGGTGCGCTGAACGCGAACGTCGGGACGGCATGGCCGTCCCGACGGCGCATCATCAGGGCTCAGTCCCTGAGGCCGCGATACTCCAGCAGCGCATCGACCTTGGCGTCGCCGCCACGGAAAGCGCGGTACAGCTCGGTCAGGTCGCTGGTGTGGCCGCGTGACAGGATGCCGTCACGGAAGGCCTGGCCGGCCTTGCGCGACAGGCCGCCGTTCTCGGTGAACCAGGCGAAGCCGTCGCGCGCCAGTACTTCGGCCTGGAAGTAGGCGTAGTAACCGGCCGAGTAGCCGCCGCCCCAGATGTGCGCGAAGTACGGCGTGCGGTAGCGCGGCGGGACTTCGGCCAGGTCGATGTTGTAACGCTTCAGCGCATCGGCCTCGAAGGCCTCGACATCGGCGATGTCGGCGGCGTCGGCCGGCAGCGCATGCCAGGCCTGGTCGAGCAGCGCAGCGGCCAGGTACTCGGTGGTCGCGTAGCCCTGGTTGAAGCTGCGCGAAGCCATCAGCTTCCCGAGCAGGTCGGCCGGCAGCGGTTCGCCGGTCTGGTGGTGGCGCGCGTAGTTCGCCAGCACGGTCGGGTGCGTCGCCCACTGCTCGTTGATCTGCGACGGGAACTCGACGAAATCGCGCGGCACGTTGGTACCGGCCAGCGACGGATAGCGCGTGTTCGAGAACATGCCGTGCAGGGCGTGGCCGAACTCGTGGAACGTCGTGATGACGTCGTCGAAGGACAGCAGGGCCGGCTGGCCGGCAGCCGGCTTGGTGTAGTTGCAGACGTTGTACACGACCGGGATGGCGCCGGTCAGGCCGTTCTGCTCGACGAAGTTGCCCATCCAGGCGCCGCCGCTCTTGCTCGGGCGGGCGAAGAAGTCGGCGTAGAACAGCGCCAGCTGCTTGCCGTCCTCGTCAAGCACGTCGAACACGCGCACGTCGGGATGATAGACGGGAATGTCGCTGCGCTCGCGGAAGGTGATGCCGTAAAGCTGCGTGGCGGCGAAGAAGACGCCGTCATTCAGCACGCGATCCAGCTCGAAATACGGCTTGACCTGGTTCTCGTCGATCTGGAACTCGGCCTGGCGGACCTGCTGGGCGTAGAAGTCCCAGTCGGACGCGGCCAGCTTGAAGCCGCCGCCCTGCTGGTCGATCAGCGCCTGGATGCGCGCAGCCTCGGCGCGCGCCTTGGCGGTCGCCGCCGGCACGGTGTCGGTGAGCAGGCGGATCGCGGCTTCCGGCGTGCCGGCCATCTGGTCGGCGAGGCCATAGGCGGCGTAATTGTCGAAGCCCAGCAGCCGGGCGCGTTCGGCGCGCAGCGAGGCCAGCTCGCGCACCAGCTCGCGGGTGTCGTTGCCGTCGCCGCGGCTGGCACGCTGCTCCGACGCCGCCAGCACGCGGGCACGCAGCTCCCGGTTCTTCAGCGACACCAGCACCGGCTGCTGCGTGGTGTTGAGCAGCGGCAGCAGCCACTTGCCTTCATGGCCGGCGGCCTTCGCGGCTTCGGCAGCCGCGGCGATGTCGCCTTCGTCGAGGCCGTCGAGCTGGGTGACGTCATCGACCAGGACGCCGCCGGCATTGCTGGCGGCCAGCAGGCGCTGGCTGAACTGCGTGGACAGCGCCGATTCGCGCTGGTTGATCTCGCGCAGGCGGGCCTGGCTGGCGTCGTCGAGCAGCGCGCCGGCGCGCTCGAAGCGGCGCTGGTAGTGTTCGATCAGCGCGACCTGCTCGGCGTCGAGGCCGAGCTCGTTGCGCTGCGCGTACAGCGTCTTCACGCGCTCGAACAGCGCCTTGTCGAGGAAGATCTCGTCCTGGTGGCTGGCCAGTTTCGGCGACATCTCGGCGTCGATGGCCTGGCGCGTCTCGTTGGTGTCGGCGCCGACCAGGGAGGCGAATACGGTGTAGGCCCGGGTCAGGGTCTCGCCGCTGCGCTCCAGTGCCTCGATCGTGTTGGCGAAGGTCGGCGCTTCGCTGTTGCCGGCGATCGCGGCGACTTCCTGCAGGTGCTCGCGCATGCCCTGCTCGATGGCGGGCTTGAAATGCTCGTCGCGCAGCAGGTTGAACGGCGGCGCCTGGAACGGCAGGGTCGAAGCGGTCAGCAGCGGGTTGGCCTGGACGGCTTCGGTGCCGGTCGCGGTCGGCGTGGTCTCGGTCATGGTCGGTGCGGAGTCGGGGCTTGAACAGGCGGCCAGGGCAACGGCCACGGCCAGGACGATGGGACGGATTCGGCTCACAACAGGCTTCCGGATGGGATTGGAACTGCCAACGATAGCGCCAGCCGCGTCCAGGCGTATTCGTTATGGCGGCGCCAGACTTCGCTTGGGCGGCGTTACACTGCCGCCGTTTAGGCAGGAATCACACTGGATGGCGCGCGTTCCCCCAGCTTCCGCGACCGGCGACCAGGTCAGGACCACGACCTGCTACATGTGCGCCTGCCGATGCGGCATCGACGTCCACCTGCGCGACGGCAAGGTCCGCTACATCCAGGGCAATCCGCGCCATCCGGTGAACCGCGGCGTGCTCTGCGCCAAAGGCAACGCCGGCATCATGCAGCACAATTCGCCGGCGCGGCTGCGCAAGCCGCTGCTTCGCGTCGGCGAGCGCGGCGAACGTGCCTTCCGCGAAATCGAATGGGACGAGGCGCTGGCCATCGCCAGCGGCTGGCTGTCGCGCGTGCGTGCCGAGGACCCGGACCGGTTGGCCTTCTTCACCGGCCGCGACCAGAGCCAGGCGCTGACCGGCTGGTGGGCGCAGCAGTTCGGTACCGTGAACTACGCGGCGCATGGCGGCTTCTGCTCGGTGAACATGGCCGCCGCCGGCATGTACACCTACGGCGGTTCGTTCTGGGAGTTCGGCGAGCCGGACTGGGCGCACACGCGCTACCTGATGATGTGGGGCGTGGCCGAGGACCACGATTCCAATCCGATCAAGCTCGGCCTGGGACAGCTGAAGGCGCGCGGCGCCAAGATCGTCGTCGTCAATCCGGTGCGCAGCGGTTATGGCGCCGTCGCCGATGAATGGATCGGCATCCGGCCCGGCACCGACGGCCTGTTCGCGATGGCGCTGATCCACGAGCTGCTGCGTGCCGACCGCATCGACCTGGATTACCTGGTGCGCCACACCAACGCGCACTGGCTGGTGATCGACGATCGCGGTGCGCCGGACGACGGCATGATCGCGCGCGACAGCGAGGGCCGGCCGCTGTGCTTCGACCGCGGCAGCGGCACGCTCGCCGATGCGCTGGGCTGTGGCATCCAGCCGGCGGTGGTCGGCGACTTCACGCTGGCGGATGGACGGCGCGCACGACCGTCATTCCAGCTGCTTGCGCAGCGCTACCTGGATCCGCAGTACGGGCCGGATGCGGTCGCCGAACGCTGCGGCATCCCGGCCGACACCATCCGCCGCATCGCCGCCGAACTGGCACACGCCGCATTCGAGCAGAGTTTCGTGCTGCCGCAGTCGTGGACCGATGTGCATGGCCGCCGCCATGAAGGCTTCGTCGCGCGTCCGGTGAGCATGCACGCGATGCGTGGCATCGCCGCGCACGCCAACGGCTTCCACACCTGTCGCGCGCTGCATGTGCTGCAGATGCTCCTGGGCAGCATCGATGCGCCCGGCGGCCACCGTTTCCAGCCGCCGTACCCGAAGGGCACGCCGCCGGGCAACCGCCCGGGCAAGACGCGACGCCCCGACGGCACCCTGGATGCGGCGCCATTGGGATACCCGCAGTCGCCGCAGGACCTGCTGGTCGACGCCGACGGCCAGCCGCGACGCCTCGACAAGGCGTTTTCCTGGCAGCATCCGCTGGCCGTGCACGGGATGATGCACAGCGTGATCCGCAACGCCTGGGCCGGCGATCCGTATCCCGTCGATACGCTTTTCATGTTCATGGCGAACATGAGCTGGAACTCGGCGATGAACACGCGGCAGACGCAGAAGATGCTCGCCGACCGCGATCCCGCCACCGGCGAGTACCGCATCCCGCGCATCATCTACGTCGATGCCTACGATTCGGAGATGGTGGCCTGGGCCGACCTGGTCCTGCCCGACACCACGTACCTGGAGCGTTACGACTGCATCTCGGTGCTGGACCGTCCGATCTCGGAAGCCGACGCCGCCATCGATGCGATCCGCCAGCCCGTGGTCGCGCCGGACCGCGACGTGCGGCCGTTCCAGGACGTGCTGCTGGATCTCGGTGCCCGCCTCGGCCTGCCGGGCATGGTGCGCGAGGATGGCAGCGCGCGTTATCCGGGCGGCTATGCCGACTACATCGCCAACCACGAGCGCGCGCCGGGCGTCGGCCTGCTGATCGGCCATCGTGGCGAGCAGGGCGACACGGTCGGCAAGGGCGCGCCGAATCCGGCGCAGCTGGAGGCCTATGCGGCCGACGACTGTTTCTTCTCGGCGCCCGTTCCCGAGGCCGGCCTCTACTACAAGATGGCGAACCGGGATTACCTGGACTGGGCGCAGCAACTGGGTTTCCTGCCGCCGGCCAAGGGCCGGGGATCGCGCGAGGAACTGGTGTTCCAGCTCTACGGCGAAACCCTGCAGCGCTTCCGCCTTGCGGCGCGTGGCCACGGCGAGGTGCAGCCGCCCGACGCCGAACGCGCACGCGTCGAACGCTTCTTCGATCCGCTGCCGTTCTGGTACGCGCCGTTCGAACACGTCGATGCCACGGCCGACGACTATCCGCTGTCGGCGCTTACGCAACGACCGATGTTCATGTACCACGCCTGGGGTTCGCAGAACCGCTGGCTGCGCCAGATCGCCGCGCGCAACGTCTTGTACGTGCATCCGGACACGGCGGCCGAACACGGCGTGCAGCCCGGCGAGCGCGTGCGCGTCGAGAGCGCGCATGCGGCCATCGAGGCCGAGGTCGGCCTGCACGAAGGCGTCGAGCCGGGCACCGTCTGGACCTGGAACGCCATCGGCAAGCAGAAGGGTGCGTGGAAACTCGCCGGCAACGCGCCGGAGTTCCGTCGCGGTTTCCTGCTCAACCACCTGATCCCGGAACGACGCGCCGACGGCTACGCCCATGCCGATCCGGTCACCGGCCAGGCGGCGTGGTTCGACCTGCGCGTGCGCCTGCGCAAGCTCTGAGCGTTTCGGCACCTTTAGGCGGCGGGCGTGGCCTGCCCGCGAATTGCCACAAGTGCCGGCGATGATGTCGGCGCCATAGCCTGAGTCCCGCCATGAGAAGCCTGAGCCGCCGAGATGTCCTGAAAATGCTGCTGGCCGTGCCGGTCATCGTTTTGCCGGCCTGTGCAACGGGACGCACGAGTCCGCAACGCGATCATGGCGACGCGCTTGCCAAGCTGGAGCGGCAGCACGGCGGCCGCCTCGGCGTCTGCATCCTCGACACGGCGACCGGCGCCGAACTGCGCTGGCGCGGCGACGAACGCTTCGCCCTGTGTTCGACCTTCAAGCTGCCGCTGGCGGCGACGGTGCTGCGCGCGGTCGAGCTCGGCGAACTGGATGGCAACGCGCCTGTTCCGTTCGGGCCGGCGGATCTGGTGCCACATGCGCCAGTCGTCCAGGCGCGCCTCGACGCCGGGGTCACGTCGATGACCGCGCTGGAGCTGGCTGAAGCGGCGCAGCTCACCAGCGACAACGTCGCCGCCAACCTGCTGCTGCGCCAGCTCGGGGGACCGGCTGGCGTCACGGAAAGCTGGCGCGCGCGTGGCGACGACGTCACCCGGCTGGACCGTTTCGAGCCAGCAATGAACCACGTCCTGCCCGGCGAGGAACACGACACCACCACGCCCTGCGCGATGGCGCGCCATGTCGCCGCGCTGGTGACCGGCGATCTGCTGTCCGCCGACTCGCGCGACCTGCTGCGGCAATGGCTGGTCGCCACGGACACCGGCCTGCGGCGCCTGCGCGCCGGCCTGCCACCCCACTGGCCGGCGGGCGACAAGACCGGCACCGGCATTGCGCCGACGATGGCGAACAAGCTCAACGACGTCGCCGTGGCCTGGCCGCCGGGGCGCGCGCCGCTGGTCGTCGCCGCCTACTACGAATCACGCGGGCACAGCCCCGGCACCTGGCGCGACGAGGAAAGCATCTTCCCGCCGATCGCCCGCATCGCGGCCGCCTGGCTCGACGGCCTGGACTGAGGGCGCGCCGGCGCCATTGCACAGCCCACTGACGCCGGCCGTGGGGCCACCCGCCTGCGTCTTGGCGTATACTCCACCCCAGTATCATAAACGGGGTGGCGCGTGCCGCATTCGCCGGAAGAGAAACGCAAGGTCCTTGCCCGCGTCAGGCGCATCCGCGGCCAGGTCGACGCGCTCGAGCGCGCGCTGCTGGCCGGCGCCGACTGCGCGCCGGTGCTGCAGCAGATCGCCGCGTTGCGCGGCGCCGTCAACGGCCTGATGTCGGGCGTGCTGGAAAGCCATCTCCGTGAAGAACTGGGCGCGCCGCGCGCGTCCGCCGCCGATCGCCAGGCGAGCATCGACGATGCCATCGCGCTGGTCCGTTCCTATCTCAGGTAAGCAGGAGAGTCCCATGAAATCACGCGCCGCCGTCGCCTTCGGTCCCGGCCAGCCGCTGCAGATCGTCGAGATCGACGTCGAGCCGCCGCGCAAGGGCGAGGTGCTGATCCGCGTCACCCATACCGGTGTCTGCCACACCGACGCCTTCACGCTCTCCGGTGACGATCCCGAAGGCCTGTTCCCCTGCGTGCTCGGCCATGAAGGCGCCGGCGTCGTCGTCGAGGTCGGCGAGGGCGTCACCAGCGTCAAGCCGGGCGACCACGTGATCCCGCTCTACACCGCCGAGTGCGGCGAGTGCCTGTTCTGCAAGAGTGGCAAGACCAATCTCTGCGTCGCCGTGCGTGCCACCCAGGGCAAGGGCGTGATGCCGGACGGGACCACGCGTTTCTCCTACAACGGCGAGCCGGTCTACCACTACATGGGCTGCTCGACCTTCAGCGAATACACCGTGGTCGCGGAGGTATCGCTGGCGAAGGTGAATCCGCAAGCGAATCCCGAACACGTCTGCCTGCTCGGCTGCGGCGTCACCACCGGCATCGGCGCGGTGCACAACACGGCCAAGGTGCAGGAAGGCGACACGGTCGCGGTGTTCGGCCTCGGTGGCATCGGCCTGGCGGTGATCCAGGGGGCGCGCCAGGCGAAGGCCGGCCGCATCATCGCCATCGACACCAATCCGGCCAAGTTCGAACTGGCGCGCCAGTTCGGCGCCACCGACTGCGTGAATCCGCGCGACCACGACAAGCCCATCCAGCAGGTCATCGTCGAGATGACCGGTTGGGGCGTCGACCACAGCTTCGAATGCATCGGCAACGTCAACGTGATGCGCGCGGCGCTGGAATGCGCGCACCGCGGCTGGGGCCAGAGCGTGATCATCGGCGTCGCCGGCGCTGGCCAGGAAATCTCGACGCGACCGTTCCAGCTCGTTACCGGCCGCACCTGGAAGGGCACGGCCTTCGGTGGCGTGAAAGGCCGCTCGCAACTGCCGGGCATGGTCGAGGACGCGATGGCCGGCAAGATCGAGCTGGCGCCTTTCGTCACCCACACCATGCCGCTGGAGCGCATCAACGATGCCTTCGACCTGATGCACGAGGGCAAGTCGATCCGTTCGGTCGTGCATTTCCACGCCGGGTGAGCAGGCGGGCCGGGCGCATTCGGCGACCCGGCCCGCTAAAGTGGCACGGTAGTGGTCGCCTCCGCGACCATGCGGGCGCGGAGACGGCATGGACCGGGACGATCATCGCGACGACCTTCCTGCGGCCGATCTGGATCGGCTGCGGCGGGCGTCGCGCCTGGACCTGGTTGCCGACATCGGCGGCACCAATTCGCGCTTCGCGCTCAGCGATCCGGATGCCGACACGCTGGCGCTGCTGGCACCGCGCTCGCTGCGCAATGCCGGCTTCGACAGCCTGGAGTCGGCGCTGGCGTCCTATCTCCAGGACCTGCCGCGACGGCCGTCGCGTGCCGCCATCGCGGTGGCCAGCCCGGTCGATCGCGATCACATCCGGCTGACGAACCTGCACTGGTCGTTCCGCCGCAGCACGCTGGCGCAGCACACCGGCCTGGACGAAGTGCGGCTGCTGAACGACTTCGGCGCCGTCGCGCATGCGGTTCCGGTGCTCGCTGCTGCCGATCGCAGGCACATCGCCGGGCCGGAGCGCGACGGATTGTCGGGGCCGGTCAGCGTGATCGGTCCGGGCACCGGGCTGGGCGTGGCGCTGCTCGCCGGTGGCCATCGCCAGGGCTGGCAGGTGGTGGAAACCGAAGGCGGACATGCCAGCTTCGCGCCGCTCGATGAAATCGAGCGCGACATCGAACGTTCACTGCGCGAGCGCCACGGACGCGTCTCCATCGAACGCGTGCTGTGTGGCGACGGGCTGGCGCATATCGACCAGATGCTGCGTGCGCGCGCGGCCGGCGGCGAAGCGGCGGACGTCGAACGCCGGCAGCCGGCCGAGGTCACGCGCGCCGCTGTTGCCGGTGGCGATGCATGGGCGGGCGCCGCACTGGCGCGATTCTGCGCCATCCTCGGCAGCGTCGCCGGCGACATCGCACTGACCCATGGCGCACGCACGCTGGTGATCGCCGGTGGCATCGTGCCGCGTTTCGTCGAGGTCCTGCGCGCCAGCGATTTCCCGGCGCGCATGATCGACAAGGGGCGCATGCGGGACTACCTGCGTGAGGTGTCGGTGCATGTGGTGACGCATGCGCATCCGGGCCTGCTGGGTGCGGCGCAACTGCTGCGCGGCCGCGGGCACAGCGGGTGTCCGGCCGCCTGAGGGCGGCATTGCAGCGCAACAACCGGATCCACCGTTGTCGGTCTAGACTCGACCCGGCAAGCGCGGCCGGCGCGACCGGCCAGCCAGCAACGGGAGGGTCGCAGTGCAGCCGACCGACATCCGTCATCCGGACACGTTCCATCGTGTCGTCGATTGCCAGTGGGCCTGTCCGGCGCATACGCCGGTTCCCGAATACATCCGCCTGATCGCCGCCGGCCGCTACGACGACGCCTATATGCTGAACTGGTGGTCGAATGTGTTCCCGGGCATTCTCGGGCGCACCTGCGACCGTCCCTGCGAACCGGCCTGCCGGCGCGGTCGCGTCGAGGAAAACAACGGCGGGCATCCGGAACCGGTGGCGATCTGCCGGCTCAAGCGCGTCGCCGCCGACAACAAGGGCGAGGTGCGTTCGCGCATGCCACGACCGGCGGCGCAGTGGAACGGCCGACGCATTGCCTGCGTCGGCGCTGGGCCTTCGGCACTGACCGTCGCGCGCGACCTGGCGCCGCTGGGCTACCGCGTCACGATCTTCGAGGCGGAAGCCAAGGCGGGCGGTTTCATGCGCACGCAGGTGCCACGCTTCCGGCTGCCCGAGGAAGTCATCGACGAGGAAACCGGATACATCCTCGATCTCGGTGTCGATTTCGTCGCCGGCCGGCGCATCGGGTCGATGCGCGCGCTGCTGGCGGAAGGCTACGACGCCATCTTCGTCGGCAGCGGGGCGCCGCGCGGTCGCGACCTCGACCTGCCGGGACGCCAGGAGGCCGCTGGCCAGATCCACGTCGGCCTGGACTGGCTGGCGAACGTTTACTTCGGACACGTCACGCAGGTCGGCAAGCGCGTGCTCGTCCTCGGCGGCGGCAATACCGCCATGGACTGCTGCCGCAGCGCGCGTCGCCTCGGTGGCAGCGACGTCAAGGTGCTGGTGCGTTCGGGTTTCGATGAGATGAAGGCCAGCCCGTGGGAAAAGGAGGATGCCATGCACGAAGGCATTCCCATCCTCGACTGCCGCGTGCCGAAGAGCTTCGTCCACGCCAGCGGACGGCTCACCGGCATGACCTTCGGGAAGGTGCGCGTGGAGTACGACGACAACGGGCGCCGCCAGCTGGTGCCGACCGGCGAGCCGGACGAGTTCCATGCCTGCGACGAAGTGCTGATCGCGGTGGGCCAGGAAAACGCCTTCCCCTGGATCGAGCGCGACATCGGCATCGAGTTCGACCCGTGGGGTCTTCCCGTCGTCGATGCCGTCACCCACCAGTCCACGCTGCCGCATGTGCTGTTCGGTGGCGACGCCGCGTTCGGGCCGAAGAACATCATCTGGGCCGTCGCGCACGGCCACGCCGCCGCCATCAGCATCGACCTGCTGCTGCAGGGCCGGGATCCGGCGCAGCGGCCGCCGCCGGAGACGCTGCTGGCCTCGCAGAAAATGGGCATCCACGAGTGGCGCTACGACAACGCGGTGTCGCCGGACGAGCGTTACGCCGTGCCCTGGTCGGAAGCGGCCAGGAAGCTCGACAGCATGCATGTCGAGGTCGAGCTGGGTTTCGATCCGGCGACCGCCTGGGCGGAGACGCAGCGCTGCCTGAACTGCGACGTGCAGACCGTGTTCACCGACAGCAAGTGTATCGAATGCGATGCCTGCGTCGACATCTGTCCCACCGACTGCATCACTTTCACCGCGAATGGCGAGGAAGAGGATGTGCGGCAGCGCCTCACCGCGCCGGCGCTGAACACCGCGCAGCCGCTTTATGTCTCCGGCCCGCTGAAGACGCAGCGCGTGATGGTCAAGGACGAGGACGTCTGCCTGCATTGCGGCCTGTGCGCGGAACGCTGCCCGACCGGGGCCTGGGACATGCAGAAGTTCCTGCTCCAGGAAGCCCATGCAGGCGGTTGCCGATCGAAACGCAAGGAGGCGGCATGACCCCGGCCGTATCGCCCCTGCGGGCCGTCAACGATTTCGTCGTCAAGTTCGCCAACGTCAACGGCTCCGGTTCGGCATCGGCGAACGAGCTGTTCGCGAAGGCGATCCTGCGCATGGGCGTGCCGGTCAGCCCGCGCAACATCTTCCCGTCGAACATCCAGGGGCTGCCGACCTGGTACGAGGTGCGCGTGACCGAACGCGGCTGGCTCGGCCGTCGCGGTGGCGTCGACCTGATGGTGGCGATGAATCCGCAGACGTGGGACGCCGACATCGCCGAGATCGAGCCGGGCGGCTATCTGTTCCATGACGGCAGCAAGCCGCTGCCGAAATCGAAGTTCCGTGACGACATCACCGTGATCGCGGTGCCGTTGACGGAGCTGTGCAACGCCGCCTGGGAAGATCCGCGGCAACGCCAGCTGTTCAAGAACATCATGTATGTCGGTGCGTTGAGCGCACTGCTCGACATGGATGTCGCGACCCTCGAGGCGCTGGTCGCCGAGCAGTACCGTGGCAAGGAAAAGCTGCTGCCGCCCAACCTCAAGGCGCTGCATCTCGGCCGCGACTGGGCCTTGCAGAACCTGGCCTGCCCCATTGGCCTGACCGTGCGACGGGCCGATGCGGTCGGCGATCGCATCTTCGTCGAGGGCAACGCCGCCGCCGCGCTGGGCTGCGTCTATGGCGGCGCGACCGTCTGCGCCTGGTATCCCATCACGCCGTCTTCGTCGCTGGCGGAAGCGTTCCAGAAGTATTGCCAGAAATACCGCGTCGACGAGGCGGGGAACGCACGCTTCGCGATCCTGCAGGCCGAGGACGAGATCGCCTCCATCGGCATGGTCGTCGGCGCCGGCTGGAACGGCGCGCGTGCCTTTACGGCGACCTCGGGTCCGGGCATCTCGCTGATGAACGAATTCATCGGCCTGGCCTATTTCGCCGAGATTCCGGCCACCATCATCAACGTGCAGCGGGGTGGGCCGTCGACCGGCATGCCGACGCGCACGCAGCAGTCTGACGTGCTGGCCTGCGCCTATGCCTCGCACGGCGACACCCGCCACGTGCTGCTGTTCCCGGAGGATCCGCACGAGTGCTTCGCCTTCTCGGCGGCGGCACTGGACCTGGCGGATCGCCTGCAGACGCCGGTGTTCGTGATGACCGACCTGGACATCGGCATGAACCAGCGCCTGTGCGCGCCGTTCGAGTGGGGCGAGTCGCGGCGATACGACCGCGGCAAGGTCATGACGGCAGGTGACCTGGAATCCGGACGCGAGTTCGCGCGCTACAAGGACGTCGATGGCGACGGCATTCCCTGGCGCACCTGGCCGGGCACGCATCCCGACAAGGGCGCGTATTTCACGCGCGGCACGTCGCGCAACCCGCAGGCGCAGTATTCCGAGCGCGGCCCTGACTACGTCTACAACATGGAGCGGCTGCTGAAGAAGTTCGACAACGCGAAGTCGCTGGTCCCGCAGCCGGTGATCGTGCAATCCGGTCCGCCTGCGCGCCATGGCGTGATCTTCTACGGTTCGACCAGTCCGGCCATGGCCGAGGCCATCGAACTGCTGGCCGGACAGGGCATCGCGCTGGATACGTTGCGCGTGCGTGCCTATCCGTTCCCGGACACGGTGCGCGACTTCATCGAGGCGCACGCGCGCGTCTTCGTCGTCGAGCAGAACCGCGACGGCCAGCTGCGCACGCTGCTGGTCAACGAGTTCGATATGGACCCGGCGCGCCTGGTGGCGGTGCTGCACTACGACGGCACGCCGATCACCGCACGATTCATCGCCGGCGCCATTGCCGATGCGTTGGCGCAGTCGGCAGCGGCAGCGAAGACGGCGCAGATGGAGAACGTGGCGTGACGCGGGCGCGGCGATTGAACGCCTTCCCGCATCCGTCCTTCGTGGAGGTTCGACCATGACCTACCTTGCCAAGCCGCGCCTGCACCACCCGACGTTGGCCTGCAACGCCATCGGTTTCACGCGTCGCGACTACGAAGGCAAGATCAGCACGCTCTGCGCCGGCTGCGGCCACGATTCGATCTCGGCCGCCATCATCCAGGCGTGCTGGGAACTGGACATCGAGCCGCATCGCGTGGCCAAGCTCTCCGGCATCGGCTGCAGCTCGAAGACGCCGGACTATTTCCTCGGCCAGGCGCATGGATTCAATACCGTGCATGGGCGCATGCCCAGCGTGCTCACCGGCGCCAATCTCGCCAACCGCGAGCTGATCTATCTGGGCGTCTCCGGCGATGGCGATTCCGCATCGATCGGCATCGGCCAGTTCGTGCACGCGATCCGTCGCGGCGTGAACATGACCTACATCGTCGAGAACAATGGCGTCTACGGACTGACCAAGGGCCAGTTCTCCGCCACCGCTGACCAGGGTTCGGTGTCGAAGAAGGGCGTGGTCAATGCCGACAGTCCGCTGGACATGGTGACCATGGCGCTGCAGCTCGGCGCCACCTATGTCGGCCGGGGATTCTCCGGCGACAAGAAGCAACTCGTTCCGTTGATCAAGGGTGCACTGAACCATCGCGGTGCCGCGTTCCTCGACGTCATCAGTCCCTGTGTCGCCTTCAACAACCACGCCGGCAGTACGCGCAGCTACGACTGGGTGCGTGAACACAACGCCGCGGTCAATCGTCTGGACGTCATGCCGGCACGCGCGCAGATCGTCGCCGACTACGCGCCGGGCGACACCATCGACGTGGAGCAGCACGACGGCGGCGTCCTGCGCCTGCACAAGCTGGACGCGGCCTGGGATCCGCGCGACCGCATCGCTGCATTGAACCTGGTGCAGCAGCGCCAGGCGCGTGGCGAACTGGTGACCGGCCTGCTCTTCGTCGATCCGCAGGCGCGCGACCTGCACGGCCACCTGGGCACCGTGCAACAGCCGCTCAACACACTGTCCGAACGTGAACTGTGCCCGGGCACGACAGCGCTGGCGAAGATCAATACCGCATTGCGCTGAAACGCCGCGGCGGCGCGCCGCCGATGAGGCACGCCGCTGCTGCGCGGGTGGGCCTCAGGGCTCGAAGCCGTCCGCGAACAGCAGGTCGCCCAGCGGGAAGCAGGGCGAGAACTCCGATGTGGGGCCGATGATCGCCGGTCCGGCCGTGGCGGTCGCCGTGGCGAAACCGGTGTCGACAATCTCATCGATCACGAACTCGAACTGGCCTTCGCCGCTGCCGTCCGTGCTCAGCGAAACGAAACCCAGGTAGCTCGATGAGCCGCCATGACCGCTGTCGTGACAGCTGGCGGCGCGATAGATGTCGACGTAGTACAGGCGGCTTGGCTCGGCGGACAGCCTGCCGGCAAGCCGGGTCTGCGTTGCCGTATACGTCAGGCCGGTCAGCACCGGAAAATTGGTCAGCTGGTTCGGCCCTTCATCGGCATCGAGTGGATCGTTCGGTGTCACGCCTTCAGCGCTGACCGCCAGGTCTATCGCCAGGCCGCCGTTGCCGAAGATCCCGTTGCCGACCACCATGACACCCTGGGGCGCCGTCGCATTGTCTGCAGGCCCGGAGATCAGCACGCCCGCGCCGCTGTTTCCGGCGATGATGTTGCTGATTTGTCCGGCCTGCACGGAGCCGATCACCGTGTCGCTGCCGCGGCTGACATGGATTCCAGGGCCCTCGTTGGGGACGGCGGCCAACGGCAGCGAGGCCAGGCCGATGATGTTGCCTTCGATGCGGTGGCCGTTGCCGGAGATCACCTCGATACCGAGCACGGTGTTGCCGGAGACGACATTGCGCGGCGTCTGCACGCCGACATTCTCGCCGCCGATCAGGGCGTTCTGTGTGACCACCATCGTGTTCGAGGCGCCGACGACGATTCCCCTCCGGTTTCCCAGCGCTGCCGTGCCATTCGCATTCGTGCCGACCAGGTTGCCCTGGACCGTCACATTGCTGCCGGTCACCGCAATGCCGGTATGGCTGAGCCCGGAGACGAGGTTGCGCTCAGCGCGCGTCGGGCCACCGATGCGGCAGCCGTTGCTGGCGGCCGTGATGCCGATGCGGGTGCCGGGACTGCCCGGATAGCCGATGGTTCCAGTGGGATCGGTGCCGATGAAGTTGCCGGTGATGAGGCAATCGTGGCCGGCAGTGGCGGAAATCTGCACGCCGTTGAAGCGGTTCACCACCAGCCCGCGGATGGTGCTGCCATTGCTGCCGACCAGCAGCATCAGGCCGGATCCGGTTCCGGAATAGGTCGGGCTGGGACGCAGCTCGATCATCAGGTCGGCATTGGTGCCCAGTGCGGCGGTGTTCATGCCACTGCCGGGTTGGGAGTAGCCATCGATGTACACCGGGCTGGAGATGCCAGGCAGGGGCGTGTCGACGCGGATCGTGTGGGGGCCGGTCCCGGGGATGTTGAACCGGATCGTGTCCATGCCAGTCAATGCATTGGCGTTGAGGATCGCCTGCCGCAAGGAGCCCAGGCCGCTGTCATCCGTATTCGTGACCGTGAAGACCGCGGCGTCGGCGGAAAAAGCGAATGTCGCGCCGAGCGCGGCAGACAGGCGCAGCAAGGTGTGGCTCGCAGGCATAGGTGGCCCTCCCCGGGTTGGCAATAATCTCCAGAGCGCAAAAGCGGGCGCATTCCCGCCAGCTCTGCAAAGGCCATGAGGATCGTCGGCGATTGCGCCGGCCTGATGGTCCCCGGCATCCGGATCGGCAGGAGAACACCTCCGGCCGGCATGCGGGCCGCGGACGCACCCGCAGGTGCGCGACGCCGCTGCAGGCGCGCGCATGCTGGCCGTGGCGCCCGATCCGGGGGCGCCGGGCCGGACTCAGCCCGTCGCGAGGCGTCCGATGTCGGCGATGCGCAGGAACTGCTGCTGCAATCGGGCCAGCAGTGCGAGGCGGTTGCCGCGCACGGCGGGATCGTCGGCCATCACCATCACGCCATCGAAGAAGGCGTCGACGGCCGGACGCAGCTGCGCCAGCCGGGCCAGCGCGGCGACGTAGTCGCGACCTTCGAACAACGGGGCGGTCGCGGCTTCGGCAGCGGCGAGCGCGTCGCCCAGCGCGCGCTCGGCATCGCCTTCGAACAGGCTGCTGTCGACGGTGGCGGGAATGGTTTCCCCCGATTCGCCGGCCTTGCGCAGCAGGTTGCCACAGCGTTTGTTGGCGGCGGCCAGCGCCTGGCCGTCCTCGCTGCCTGCGAACGCCTTCAGGTCGCGCAGGCGCCTGTCGAAATCGACCAGCGAGACGGGTTTGACGGCGGCCACCGCCTCGAAACGGTTGGCGTCGTAGTCACCGCGCTGCTCGTAATAGCCGCGCAGGCGTTCAGTGATGAAGTTGAAAAGGTCATCGGCTATCCGTTCCGCTGCTGGAATCAGATTGTTCTCTATGACGACCAAGACGGATGGACCATCAGCATGGCCGGCTTCGCTCGCGATGCGTTGGCGCTCGACAGCTGCCAGTGGCTTGAGCGTTGCCATGGCAAGCAATGCGCGTTCGTCCAGCTCGAATCCGCTTTCAATAATTGTGCGGGCCAGTCCGAGCGCATTGCGGCGCAGGGCGAAGGGATCCTTGTTGCCGGTCGGCTTGAGGCCGGCCGCGAAACCGCCGGCCAGCGTGTCCAGGCGCTCGGCGATCGCCAGGACCTGGCCCAGCTTCGAGGTGGCGATGTCGTCGCCGGCATTGCGCGGCATGTAGACCTCGTCCAGGGCCAGCGCGAGTTTCGCGCGGCTGGTGTCGTCGAGGTCGTTCAACGCGGTATCTTCGTAGGCGTAGTAGCGGCCGGCGATGCCCTGCAGTTCCGGGAACTCGTTGACCATGCGCGACTGCAGGTCGGCCTTCGACAGCCTGGCCGCGCGCTCCGCCAATGCCGGGTCGACATCAGCACCCTGGGACGCGATGGCGTACGCCAGCTTGGCGACGCGTTCGATCTTGTCGGCGATGCTGCCGAGCTTCGCATGGTAGGTGACCTGGGCCAGGCCGGCATTCATCGACGCCAGGCCCTGCTTGCGGTCCTCGTCGTAGAAGAAGCGCGCGTCGGCAAAGCGTGGCCGGATGACGCGCTCGTAGCCCTTGCGGATTTCCGCCGGGTCCCGGGACTCGATGTTGGCGATGCCGATGAACCGTTCGGTCAGCCGGCCTTCGTCATCCAGCACCGGGAAGAACTTCTGGTTCGTTTCCATGGTGAGGATCAGCGCCTCCTGCGGCACGCGCAGGAAGTCGCTCTCGAAGGAGCAGAGGATGGGCACCGGCCATTCGACCAGGCAGTTCACCTCGTCGAGGATGCCTTCGTCGATGCGGGCGGTGCCACCGGCTTCCGACGCGGCCTGTTCGACCATGGCGGCAATGGCGCTGCGGCGCACGACCGGATCGACGATGACGCGCGCCTGGTGCAGGCGGGCCTCGTAGTCGGACGGTGCGGCCAGCTCGATGGCGGCCGGCGCATGGAAACGGTGGCCGCGGCTGAGGCGTCCGCTGCGCACGCCCAGCACGTCGCAGTCGATGACCTCGTTGCCGAACAGCAGCACCAGCCAGTGCACGGGTCGCACGAAGGCGTAGTCGTGATCGCCCCAGCGCATCGGTTTCGGAATCGGCAGGCCGTTGATCGCTTCCTCGACGAGCTGTGGCAGCAGTTCGGAGGTGGCGGCACCCGGCTTCACGCTGCGATGGACGAAACGCTCGCCCTTGCCGTCGGTGGTGCGTTCCAGTGTCTGCCAGTCGATGCCGGCCTTGGCGGCGAAGCCTTGCAGTGCCTTGGTCGGTTGGCCGTCGGCGTCGAGGGCGATGTTGAGGTACGGGCCGAGCACTTCGCTGGCCTGGTCGGGTTGGCGGATGGCGACGGCGTCGATCTGGACGGCAAGGCGGCGCGGCGTATACAGCAGGCGTGCCTGTTCGCGGTCGAAGGACACGCCGCGCCTGTCGAGCCCGTCGCGGACACCGTCGAACAGGGCCTGGGCCAGGCCGGGCAGGGCCTTGACCGGCAGTTCCTCACAGCCGAGTTCGATCAACAGGGGCAGATGCTGGCTCATGGGCGGATTCGCTTGGGGCGTCCCGCAGTTCGCGGGGGCGCAGGGTGGACCGGAAATTCGGGATCAGGCGGCCTGGCGCTTCACGCCGGGGAAGCCGAGCTTTTCACGCTGTGCGTAATAGGCTTCGGCCACCGCCTTGGCGATCGTGCGTACGCGCAGGATGTAGCGCTGGCGCTCGGTCACCGAAATGGCACGGCGGGCATCAAGCAGGTTGAAGCTGTGGCTGGCCTTGCAGACCTGGTCGTAGGCCGGCAGCGGCAGGCCGGCTTCGACCAGCTTCAGCGCCTCGGCCTCGCAGACGTCGAACCAGTGCAGCAGCTCGGGGACGTTGGCGTGCTCGAAGTTGTAGGTGCTCTGCTCGACTTCGTTCTGGTGGAAGACGTCGCCGTAGGTCACCGGACCCTGCGGACCGACGGTCCACACCAGGTCATAGACGTTCTCGACGTTCTGCAGGTACATGGCCAGGCGTTCCAGGCCGTAGGTGATCTCGCCCGTCACCGGCCGGCATTCGATGCCGCCAGCCTGCTGGAAATAGGTGAACTGCGTGACTTCCATGCCGTTGAGCCAGACTTCCCAGCCCAGGCCCCAGGCGCCCAGGGTCGGAGACTCCCAGTTGTCCTCGACCAGGCGCAGGTCATGCACCAAAGGATCGACGCCGAGGGCGCGCAGGGAATCGAAATACAGCTCGACGATGTTGTCCGGGTTCGGCTTCATCACCACCTGGTACTGGTAGTAATGCTGCAGGCGGTTCGGATTCTCGCCGTAGCGGCCGTCGGTGGGGCGGCGCGAGGGCTGGACGTAGGCGGCGTTCCAGGGCTCGGGGCCGAGGGCACGCAGGAAAGTGGCGGGATGGAAGGTGCCGGCGCCGACCTCGGTGTCCAGCGGCTGCAGCAGGACGCAGCCCTGCTTCGCCCAGTAGGCGTTGAGTGTCTGGATGATGTCCTGGAAGGTGGGGGCGTTCACGCGCGCTGCAGGCCAGGTGGAAAGGGCCGGCAATTATATAGCCACGCGCGCCCCGACTTGAGGCGCAGGCCGGACGCAGGTGCGCCCGGCCCGGATTCGCTGCTCAGCTGCGGCGCGTGGCCTTCTTGGCGGCGCGCTTCTTCGGGGCGGCGGTGCCGGAACCGCCGGAGCGGGAACGGATCGCCTTGCTGAGGTCGCCGTAGCCCTGCATCTTCAGGTAGGCCTCGATGGCTTCGTTGGTCACGTCGTACAGCGGGCGGCTGTGGATGGCGGCGTAGGCCTTCAGTGCGTCGCGGTAGCTCTTGGCGACGCGCAGGCTGGCGTCGCGGATGTCGTCGGCGGGTTGATTGCTCATTTCAATACTCTCTATTTTTGTGTACTGGCTAAGAAATTTCGTCTACCCATTGCAGCCTTGTCACCACTGTTCAGGACCCGGCGTGCGGTGAATTTATAGCACATGTTATGCCCAGTTTGACAAGCTTGACGACTTGTGCGTTTGGCCTGTTGACGCGGTTCATGTCACCATGGCGACCAAGGCGGGACAGGCCGAAATTAACCATCGACGAAGCGAAATTCCGGGGGGAATCATGAGCGACAGGACGACGCCGGCGCAGGCCGGTCTGGAGTGGTTGTGGTCGGGCGCGCAGGTGTGGACATCGCGTCCGAAATCCATGGCGGCGGTGGCGATCGCCTGTGCGGTGGCGGCGCTCGTGCCCTGGATCGGTGGCCTGCTTTCGGCATTGGTGGCGCCGGTGTCCTATGGTGGACTGATCCACTGGCTTGAACAGACGCGGCAGGATTCGATCCGCGGTCCGGTCGATGCTGCGATCGGATCTGGACGCTGGCAGCGGGCGCTCGTCCTGTCCGCGCCGCTGCTGGTGCTCTGGCTGTTCAGCCTGATGGTCGGTGCCCTGTTCGCGGGCGATGGCCAGACCAGCGCGGTCGCCGGCAGCAACCTCGCCCTGGCGCGCCTGGGCATCGGGACGCTGCTGCTGCCGGTGCTCATGGTCGCGGTGCTGGTCGGGGTGCTGATGGCCTTGTTCTTCAGCGTGCCGGACGTCGCGCTGCGGGATGTCGAGCCGGTCAAGGCGATTCGCGATGGTTGGCGGACCAGCATGCAGAACCTGCCGGCGCTGCTGGTTCTGGCGGGCGCGCTGATCCTCGTGATGCTGCTGTTTTCGATGCTGCTGGTGAGCCTGGGCGCCGGACTGCTGACCGGTGCGCTGGTCGCCGTCCTGGTCCATCCGTGGCTGGCGGCGTCGATGTGGGCGGCCGATCGCGACCGGCGCCGCGACGACTGAGCCTCGCTGCCGTCAGTGCCCGGCCTGGGCCTCGCGGCGGCGGACCAGCGCCGTCGCCGCGACGATGCCCAGTTCGTAGAGCAGGCACATCGGCACCGCCAGCATCACCTGTGAGAGCACGTCGGGCGGCGTGACGATGGCGCCGACGACGAAGGCGCCGACGATCACATAGGGTCGGCTGCGCTTGAGCGCGCCGACATCGAGCCAGCCGGTGGCGACGACGATCACCGTCGCCACCGGTACCTCGAAGCACATGCCGAAGGCGAAGAACAGCATCAGCACGAAATCCAGGTAGCGGCCGATGTCGGTCATCATCGCCACGCCATCGGGCGTGATGCTGGCGAGGAAGCCGAACACCACCGGCATCACCAGGTAATAGGCGAAGGCGCAGCCCAGGTAGAACAGCAGCGTGCTCGACACCAGCAGCGGGATCGCCAGCTGCTTCTCGTTGCGGTACAGCGCCGGGGCCACGAAAGCCCATGCCTGGTAGAGCGAAAACGGCATCGTCACCATCAGCGCGGTGAAGAACGCCAGCTTCAGTGGCGTCAGGAACGGGCCGGCCACTTCGATCGCGACCAGCTGGCCACCGGCGGGCAGGCGGCTGAGCAAGGGTTCGGCCAGCCAGGCGTACAGATCGGTGGCGAACGGGATCAGCGCAAGGAAGACGATCAGGATCGCCGCCACCGCCCGCAGAAGACGGTTGCGCAACTCCGTCAGGTGTTCGATGAAGGTCTGTTCCGGCGCCGGGTCCGGATCGGTCTCAGGAGCGGCCATCGCTTGCCGGGTCGGTTGTCGTGTCCGAAGGCGCGGCGTCGCCCGCGGGCGGCGCGCTGTCGTCCCTGCTCAGGGAAAGGTCGTTTTCGATGCGGCGCCGGGTCCTGGCGAGGTCGTCGCGCAGGGCGTCGACATCCAGTTCCTGCGCGCTCTGCCGCAGCTCGCGCTTGAGTTCATCCGCGGCGAGTTCGCGCTCGATGTCCGCGCGCAGTCCGGCCCAGCTGCGCTGCATGCGGCGCACGAGGGCGCCGGCGGTTCGCGCGGCGCCAGGCAGGCGGTTGGGGCCGAGCACCAGCAGCGCGACCACGGCGATGACCGCCAGTTCGGGCAGGCTCAGGTCGACCATGTCACCGGCACGCGAAGGCGGCGGTCAGTCCTGCCGCTTGCTGCTGGGTTCCTGCTGCTTCTCCGCTTCGGCAGCGGTCCTGTCGGCTTCGAGCTTTTCCGTCTCGTCACCCGCCAGGCCCTTGCGGAAGCCACGGACGGCCTCACCCAGGTCGCCACCGAGGTTGCGCAGCTTCTTGGTGCCGAAAAGCAGGACGACCACCAGCAGCACGATCAGCCAGTGCCAGATGCTGAATGTACCCATGATGTTCTCCAGTGCGGGTGGATGCGGGATGGTAACGCATGCCGCGCGGAGGCGGCGTCCGGCATGCGCGGCCGGTCAGCGCTGCGTGTATTCCTCGAGCGCGTCGCGGAAATCAACGACAGGCGCCGGGACATTGCTGACGCCGCCGGCGAACACGCGCCTCGGCGTGATGCCGCGTCCGTAGATCGCCTCGTTGGCGCGGTGGTCGATGCGGATCACGCTGCCGTCGAGGGCAACACCGGCGAAAAGGCCGCGGCTGCGCGAATAGGAATAGATTTCCGCCTTGAGGTTGCCGTCAGTGGCGGCGGAGGCGTTGCGGCCCACCGGACCGGCGGCGACGGAGGCGTCGGCGCCCATGGTGAACTTGCCGTTGACCAGCGTGTCCAGGCCGCGTTCGGTGCGGAACACCAGGATCACGTCGGTGGCCTGCACGCCCGCCTGCCAGCCGACGCTGCCGCCGGTGATCTTGATGAACACCGGATTGCTCCACACGCCTTCGGGCGTCTTCACCGAGATCAGGCCCTTGCCATGGCGGCCGCCGATGACCAGGCCGGCCTTCACGACGTCGGGAATCACCGCGATCGCATGGGCGTCGCGGAGCATGTGCGAGGGCAGTGCGCTTTCCGGCATCTGCATCACCTCGTTGAGGACCCGCACGGCATCCTGGCTGCGTTCGTGCAGCTTGGGATTGGCCTGCGCGGTGGTCGCGGCAAGCAGGGTCAGGCAGAGGGCGAGCAGGGTGTGTCGGAACATGGAGGCACTCCGTGGCAGATGAACGACACTATCGCTGGGACAGCGTGGATGCAGGGTTAATGGCGGAACGGCGGCACGCGCCTGCAAGCGGATTGCCTCGTGACGACGGCGGGTGGATGCAGGGAAGCGGAACGGGCTCAGTCCGTGCGGACCGGTGGCAGTCGCCGCGAGGCCAGGCCGCCCAGGCCAAGCGCCAGCAACAGCAGCATCCAGGTCGATGCGAAGGGCACCCCTGCCGGGTCGGGCGTGCCGCCCGGACTGCCGGGGTTGGGCACGTTGCAGCGCGGCGGCGTGATCGCCAGGCTCTTCACGCCGGTTTTCGTGGTCGCGCCCAGTTCCACGGCACCGGTATCGCGGTCGATGCGGAGAATCCGGCTGGGCTGCGGCTGGCCGCTGTTGTCGATGACGTGGCCGATCGCCCACAGCCGCCCGGAACTGTCGAAGTCCATGCCGGCATTGGCCAGCCGGATGGTGCTGCCGAAGCTGCTGATGCGCTGCGCCGTGCCGGCCTGCGCATCGATGCGGTACAGGCCTTCGTCGCCGTCGATGCCGATGCCATAGACATCGCCGCCACGCACGGCGATGTCGGCGATCTTCGCATTGAGACCGCCTTCGCGACCGATCACGGTGGCCTGGCCGGTTGTCCTGGAAAGCCGGTACAGGGTGCGCCGGGTGGCCGAGGACATCAGCAGGTTGCCGTCGCAGTCGAAGGTCAGCCCCGGGTCCAGCGGAGAGCCGGACAGGCCGAGGCGCAGGTTGTCGCTGCCCCGGTCGAAGGGAACCGCAAGGCCGTTGTGCGGACTGATCGACAGCAGCGCGTCGATGGCGTCGTCGATGCCATACAGCGCATTGGCGGATTCCAGCGCCAGCCCTTCGACGTCGGAATTGATGACGGAACTGTTGACGCGGATGTCCAGGGGCCCGATCCGGGTCGCGCTGCCGTCCGACAGGTTGACCCGCCAGAGGTTGTCGTGCGTGCCATCGCTGGTGGGATCGGCGGCATTGACGATGTAGCCGCTCTGGGCGACAGCAGGCGCTGCGACCGCTCCGAGGAACGCGCAGGCAAGACAACCGGCCACCAGCCGGCGTTTAACTGTCACCCAATACATCGCAAGGCATTGCTTTTAGTAGTGCTGACAGCCTAACAGGGCGCAAACGAAAATCAAGCGCCGCATGAACGCCCAGGCCCGCCGGGCCGTGGCGGCGCCCGGTCCGGCTGTAATTGGTCGGGAGCGGCCCGTAAACTGCCCGGTCCAGCGCAGTCGGGACGGCGACCATCCGGGGTGGCTGGCCGGGCTGTTCCAGGCACCCGGGGCGCATCACGCCCGCTCAGGAGTATCCGATGTACCGATCCATCCCGGTTGCAGACCCCGCCGGCGCCGGCCGCAGTGCCGTGGTGCTGGTCAACCTGGGCACGCCGGATGCGCCGAAGACCGCCGATGTGCGCCGTTACCTGCGGCAGTTCCTGTCTGATCCGCGGGTGGTCGAGCAGCCGCGCTGGCTCTGGCTGCCGATCCTGCACGGCATCATCCTGCCGCTGCGTTCGCGCCGCAGCGCCCATGCCTATTCGACGGTGTGGAGCGACAGGGGCTCGCCGCTGGCCTTCCACACCCGCGCGCTCACCGATGCGGTGCGCGATCGCTTGCCCGCCAGCGTGGAAGTGGAGATGGCGATGCGTTACGGTCAGCCGTCCATCGCGGACGTGTTGCGCCGGCTGGACCATGACGGCTGTCTGCAGCGCCTGCTCGTACTGCCGCTGTATCCGCAGTATTCGGCGACCACCACCGCCAGCGTCTTCGATGCCGTTATGGCCGAGCTGGCGACATGGCGGCGGATTCCTGCGGTGCGTTTCGTCGACGAGTACTGCTCGCTGCCGGACTGGCAGGCCGCCGTGGCCGGCAGCCTGCAACGCCACTGGCAGGCGCAGGGGCGGGGTGACCACCTGCTGTTCTCCTTCCACGGCATCCCGCAACGCTACGTCGACGCCGGTGATCCGTATTACGGGCAGTGCCGGGCCAGCGCCGCCGCCATCGCGGCGCGGCTCGGGCTGGCCGCGGACCAGTGGTCGATATCGTTCCAGTCGCGGGTCGGCCGCGAGCCCTGGTTGCAGCCCTACACCGACGCGCGCATTCCCGAACTGGCCGCCGCCGGCGTGCGCCGCCTCGACGTCGCCTGTCCCGGATTCGCGGCCGACTGCCTGGAAACGCTGGAAGAAGTCGCCATGCAGTATCGCGACCTGTTCCTCGGCTCCGGCGGCGAGCGCTTCGACTACGTGCCGGCCCTCAATGACGATGCCGGACACGCCGATGCGCTGGCGGAACTGGTGCGCGCGCAATGTGCCGACTGGCCGCCGTTCGCGGATCGCACGGCGTGACGCCGGTCGAGGAACGCCGCTTCACGCTGGCCTCCGGCCTGGCGCTGGCGGCGCGCGTCCACCATCCCGGGGCGCCTCGCCGCGTGCTGGCGGTGCACGGCTGGCTCGACAATGCCGCGAGCTTCGACGCCATCGCGTCGCTGCTGCCGGATTGCGAGATCGTCGCGCTGGACCTGGCCGGGCATGGTCGCTCCGATCATCGACCGCCCGGCGCCTGGTACCACTATGTCGATTACCTCGACGAACTGCTTCAGGTGCTGGACCAGTTGCAGTGGACCCGGAGTACCTGGCTCGGCCACTCGCTGGGCGGCGCGCTGCTGTCGCTGCTGGCGTCGGCATGTCCGGCGCGCGTCGAACACCTGCTGTTGATCGAGTCGGCGGGTCCGTTGTCGGGCGAAGCGACAGACGCGCCCGGACGCCTGCGCGATGCACTGGACGAGCGCATGGCCTTCGCCGCGGGCAAACGCCTGCGCGTATTCGAAGATCTCGACGCCGCCGTACAGGCGCGCCGGCAGGCCGGCGGGCTGTCGGAACGGGCGTCGCGCTCCCTGGTCGACCGGGGCGTCGAAGCTGTCGCCGGCGGCTGGCGCTGGTCCAGCGATCCACGGCTGCGCCTGGCCAGCCCGTTCCGCGTCGACGCGGCGCATGTGGATGCCATCCTTCGCCAGATCGAATGCCCGACGCTGATGCTGCTCGCCGATCCACCGCTGCCGTTCATGGACGCCGCGCAGCGGGCGGCGCGGCTGGCCGCGCTGGCGAAGGCGGAACGCCGCGATTTCCCCGGCCACCATCACCTGCACATGGAAACGCCGGCGCCGCTGGCGGAAGCGATCCGCGCGTTCCTCGGGTAGCCGGAGGTGGCGGTGTCAATGGTCTGACCGCCACGCGTCCGATCCGCCGCGACGGTCTTGAACAGGCGCCGCGCCACTCAACCCGGAACAGCGAACCGCCTTGTCCGCGTGCGCTCGACCGTCGGCAACCGGCGGATTGCACCGCTTCAGCCAGCCGTGCGAATCCGCCTGGGGCGGCGAATCGCGGTGGTGATAGCCGACCGCGCACGCAACAAAGGGAAGGCGTAGTCAGCGTGCCAGCGCCAGCGCGAGCGCCGACTTCACGCGCTCGCCTTCGCTGCGCAGCAGCTGCTGGCGGTCGCGGAAATCGGGCAGCAGCCGGGCCACCAGTGCCCAGAAATCGGGGCCGTGGTTGCGTTCGAACAGGTGCGCCAGTTCGTGCACGAGCACGTATTCCAGCGCCGCCGGCGCCGCCATGACCAGCGCGAGATCCAGCGACAGATGGTCTCGCGCCGACAGCGAACCCCACAACGAACGCAGTGGCCGGATGCGCAGGTGCGTCGGTGCCCGGCCGAGCCGTTCGACATAGGCCGGCATCATCGCGGCGACATCGGCGCGCATCTGCGCTTCCAGGAACGTGCGCAGCTGGCCAGCCGCGATGCGCTGGCGCTGCGCCGGCAGGCGCGGTGGCAAGGCCAGGTGCAGGCCGTCGCCGCGCAGCACGACCGACGGCCGTGGCGCATCGGCCAGGTGCAAGGGGATCAGTTCACCGCGCAGCGGCAGGTTCGCGGGCGCGCCTGCGGGCAGGCCCTGCGGCCAGTCGATGGGCGGGCGCCGCTGCGCCTGCTCGGAGATCACCGCCTCCAGCCATTCGCGCTTGTGCTCGGCGAACGCGGCCGCTTCGTACAGCGGCACCCAGCGCGGCTTGGTGAGGCGCGGTCCGTCGCGTCCAAGGCTCAGGCGCAGGTGGCGCGTGCGCGCGACATCGATGATGCGGATCAACAGCGGCTGTCCGTTGCTGCCGGCCAGCTCCAGCCAGCGTTCCTTGACCAGGCGGCTCATGACAGGTCGAACAGTTCTCCGAGACGCGCCTGCAGGCGCGTGATCTCGCCGGTAAGCAGCGCGAAGCGGGCGTCCAGCTCGGCGATGGCGTCATCGCCGCCGATATCGCCGAGCTGTTCGTTGACGACGTCGCTGAAGCGCAGTTTGCGCAGGCAGAGGTCTTCGCCGATGACGAACTGCATGCGCTCGTCGTAGCTCACCGCCAGCTGTGCGACCTGCTTGCCGGCGTTGATGTGCTCGCGCACTTCCTCGGCTTCCAGGTCCTGGCGGCGGCAGCGCACGATTGCGCCATCGTCGGCCGGGTCGCGCAGTTCGCATTCGTCGCCGAGCGCGAAGTCCTCCGGCAGCGCGTCGCCGGTCAGCCACGCGGTGAGCACCAGGCGCGCCGAGGTCTGTGCCGACACCGGCGTGGCCGGGAAACTGCCGAGCGCTTCGCGCAATCCCTGGACGAAGGATTCGCAGACCTTCTTGCTGGCGCTGTCGATGGTCAGCCAGCCGGTGCCGTGGTCGAGCCAGGCATCGGTGCGCGACGGCTTGATGAACGCGCGCGGCATCAGTTCGGTGAGGACTTCGTCCTTGATGCGCGCGCGCTCCTTGCCACCCGGACGACGTCCGCGTTCGGCTTCGATGCGGTCGAGCTTTTCTGCGACGGCGTCGTTCACCACCTGCGCCGGCAGGATCCGGCTTTCGCTGCCGAAGGTGACCAGCGAATGCTGCCCGAGGCCGTGGCCGAGGACTTCGTGGTTGCGTCCGTAGGGTGAAACGAAGCCCTGCGTGCTCAATTCCAGCGGTCCGGGCGGGCGCAGGCGCGCGCCTTCAAGCGCGGCGACCAGTTCGCTGTGGCCGGGCAATGCATCGGCGGGGATCTGGAACAGGGTCAGGTTTCGGAACATGCGTTGCGTGGTTGTCCATCGTGATGGCGCGTGACTGTAGCGCCATAGCGTCGCGTTGCGCGAGCCGCTGCGAGTGTGCTTGCGATGCGATTCTACGCTGCGTCGCCGGGCGCGTCGTCGCCGCGATCGGCGAGCCAGTCATGGGCCGTCAACGTTGGGCCGGCGGCTTCGCGTCCGAGTCCGACGAAATCGAACAGGTTGCGATCGGCCAGTTGCGCCGGCCGCACGTCGGTGAGCGCGCGCGCGATGTTCTCGACGCGACCGGGAAAGCGGCGCTGCCATTCCTGCAGCATGGATTTCACTGCCTGCCGCTGCAGATGGTCCTGGCTGCCGCAGAGGTTGCAGGGCAGGATCGGGAAACCGCGCATGGCGGCATAGTTCGCCAGGTCGGTTTCGTTGCAGTAGGCCAGTGGCCGGATCACCACGTGCTGTCCGTCGTCGCTCAGCAGCTTCGGCGCCATCGCGCCCAGGCGGGCGTGGAAGAACAGGTTCAGGAACAGCGTCTCGACCATGTCGTCACGATGGTGGCCGAGCGCGATCTTGGTGAATCCCTGCGCGGTCGCGTGGTGGTAGAGCGCGCCGCGGCGCAGGCGCGAGCACAGGCCGCACATCGTCTTGCCTTCCGGCACCACGCGCTGCACGACGCTGTAGGTGTCCTGTTCGACGATCGTGAACGGGATGCCGTTGTCGCGCAGGTAGGTGGGCAGCAGGTCGGCGTCGTAGCCCGGCTGCTTCTGGTCAAGGTGCACGGCATGCAGTTCGAAGCACACGGGTGCCTTGGCCTGCAGGCGCAGGAGGATGTCGAGCAGGGCGTGGCTGTCCTTGCCGCCGGAAAGGCAGACCATGACCCGGTCGCCTTCCTCGATCATCGCGAAGTCGGCGATCGCCTGGCCGACCTGGCGACGCAGCCGCTTGGCGACCTTGTGGTCCTGGCGCGGCTGCGATCGGGCGATGCTGGACGGCTGGCTCATGTTTCGAAGTATTTTTCGGGTCAGGCCACAAGCTGGCGGGCAAGGATCAGCGCCGCTTCGAAATCACGCGCCATGCCGGCGACCGCCGGGTGCGCGCTGATGCCCATGTCGCGCAGCACCCGCGACGGCTGCGGCTGGATGCCCGACAGCAGCACGCGGATCTTCAGGCGGTGGCAGCGGTCGAGGAAGCTCTCCAGCGCCTGCGCACCGGAGGCATCGATCAGCGGCACCAGTCGCAGGCGCAGGATGAAGGCACGGGGCGGATCGGCGAACTGGTCGAGCACGTTGTCGAGGCGGTTGGCGACGGCGAAGAAGAGCGGCCCGCTGATCCGGAATGCCGCCACGCCACCGGGCAGCACGTCACGCATGTCCGGCTGGCGATCACCGGCGAGATCGTCCTGGTCCTCGTCGACCAGTGACACGTCCCGGTCCAGCGCCACCACTTCGCTCATGCGGTGCATGAACTGGAAGGCCGCCAGCAGCACGCCGACCTGGATCGCGACCGTCAGGTCGAACATCACCGTCAGGCCGAAGGTGGCAAGCAGTACGACGCGGTCGCCGACTGGCGCCTTCATCAGGTGCCGGAAGCGCTCGATCTCGCTCATGTTCCAGGCGACGACGAGTAGCACCGCCGCAAGCGCCGGCAGCGGCACCCAGCGCATCAGCGGCGCGAGGACCAGCATGAAGACGAGCAGGAAGACTGCATGCATCATGCCGGCCACGGGCGAACGCGCCCCGGCCCGCACGTTGGTCGCCGTGCGCGCGATCGCGCCGGTCGCGGGCAGGCCACCGAACAACGCCGATCCGACGTTGGCGATGCCCTGCGCGACCAGCTCGCAGTTGCTGCGGTGGCGGCCGCCGATCATGCCGTCGGCGACGACCGCCGACAGCAGCGATTCGACGCCGGCAAGGAAGGCGATGGTGAGGGCGCTCGGCAGCAGTTCGCCGATGCGCGAGAACGGCAGCTCCGGCAGGGCGAACGCCGGCAGTGTCGAGGGGATGTCGCCATAGGCCGAGCCGATGGTTGCCACCGGCAGCGTCAGGCCCAGGGCGAACAGTGAGCCGGCGATGACGGCGATCAGGAAGCCCGGCCAGGCCGGGCGCCAGCGCCGCAGTCCGATGATCAGCGCCAGGCAGCCGACCGTCAGCGCGATGCTCCAGGGATTGAAGGTGCCCAGGTGTTGGCCGTAGGTCTGCAGGCGCTCGAAGAACTCGCCCGGCAGGCGTTCGATCTCCAGGCCCAGTGCGTCCTTCACCTGGCTCAGGAAGATCGTCACGGCGATTCCGGCGGTGAATCCGGTGATCACCGGTTGCGGCATGTAGCGCATCAGCGCGCCGACGCGCATCAGGCCGGCGGCGATCAGGACCAGGCCGGCGATCAGCGTGCACAGCAGCAGTCCGCCGTAGCCGAAACGCTCGATGACGTTGAAGACGACCGGGATGAATGCCGCCGTCGGACCACCGATCTGGACGCGCGAACCGCCAAATGCCGAAATGAGAAAGCCGGCGATGATCGCCGTATGCAGGCCTTTCTCGGGCGTGGTGCCGGACGCGATGGCCAGTGCCATCGCCAGTGGCAGGGCGACCACCGCGACGGTCAGTCCGGCGAGCAGGTCACGGCGCAGGTCCTGCACGCTGTAGCCATGGCGCAGCACCGTAACCAGCTTGGGCAGGTACAGGTGCCAGGACGGGGTGGCGTTGCGCGAGTACATGGTGAGGTGCCCATTGTAGGCGATCGCCGCTTCCCCGGGGCGCCGGGCGCGGCGACGCTGCGCTATCCTGCGGCCATCGACGGAGCGCGTCCATGGACCAGTTCGATCCCGCGACGATCGCGCGCAGGCTCATCGAGCTGCGTACCGAGCATCGCGACCTCAACCTGCTGATCGACCGCCTCAATGACGAACCGGGCGTCGACCAGGTCGCACTGACGCGCATGAAGAAGCGCAAGCTCCGGCTCAAGGACGAGATCAGCCGCCTTGAAAGCCTGCTGATCCCCGACCTCGGCGCGTAAACCGCGGGCGTCCAACGCCCGTGCCTGCACCCCATGCAGTCGCGCCCAATGGCGGCAAGGTGTCTGCTCCTCGCAGTCGCGCCAGGTGGCGGCGAAGCGCCTGCTACCCGCAGTCGTGCCTGGGCGCGACGAAGACGTTGCGCCTCGCGGTCGCGCCAGTGACGGCGAAGTCTCTGCTCCGTCATGCCCGCGAAGGCGGGCATCCAGTGTCTTAGTGCAGCGCTGCGACGGGCGCCCGCCGGCTGGCGGATGACGGGCGCAATTCGCCGCCCGCCACGTCGTCGGCAGCGGCGGCTCGACACTCCGAGGACGTGGATGAGGACCCCGCGCCGGCGCAGGTCCAGACGTTGAGTCGTGTGCCCTGGCGGCTTGAACACGCACGGTGCCGGTTGCATTGCCGACGCCGGCTTCGTCGCCGATGCGGGGATGCCGGTGAACCGGTGTTCGGGCGCCGTGACTCAGTCTTCGCTGGCGGCGGCTTCGCGGGCTTCCGGCGTGAGCTTGAGGATGCCATGGCGGATTTCCCGCGACAGGATCAGGCGGGCATCCTCGAGCGCGTCGGTGAGCTGTTCGCCGAATACCAGCCGCGACTGTTCGTTCGTGGTCACCACGCCGAGCGCGCGCAACTGCTGGATGAAGCCGCGGAACAGCGCCTTGTCGAAGAACTCCGGACCCGACAGTTCCTGCAGCAGGCTCAGCCGCTGTGCGGTGAGGTGGCAGACGTTTTCCAGTTCGCCGGCGGTAAGCGTGCCGGAACCGGAGCGCGCCAGCACGGCGGCGCAGATGTAGTAGCGCTCGATGGTCTGCAGCAGCGTGTGCCCGAGTAGGCGCAGCTGGTACTGGCCCAGCGTGCCACCACCGGGACGGCGCACGATGCGGTCGTCCTCGCGGGCGTCCAGCGTGCCTTCGGCGATCAGCACGTCGATGGTGCGTTCCAGTTCCTGCGCGAATTCGTCGGCGCTCCAGGGCAGGAACAGCTCGGCCTTCAGGAACGGATAGACGATGCGGCCGGCACGCGCGACGCTGGCGCGGCTCATCTCGCGGTTGTTGAGCAGGCAGCAGCCGATCCAGCCGGCGCAGACCGCCAGGTGCAGGACGTTGTTGCGGAAATAGCTGAGCAGGATGCCCTGGTCGCCTTGCGCACTGAGCACGTCGCCGAGCGGATGGCTGGTCCGGACCAGCCAGCCGAGTTTCTCGCCATGGGCGACGATGTCCTCGGCGCTGTCCTGGCAGACGCGGACACGCGAGGAATACGGAACGCGCGTGAACAGGGTCTGGTAGAGCCGGATCTGCGCCAGCAGGTCGCTTTCGCCGAGGGCGTGCTTTGGTGCCGCCAGGATCGACAGCGCGATGAGGTTGACGGCGTTGACCTCGGCGGTGCGGTTGACCTCGGTCTGAATCCGCGTCGCCAGGCTGTCGACGGCGGGGTTGAGCCATTCCGCGCGCGGCGACAGGCGTTCGGCCTGCCACTGTGGCGCGTGCGCGTCCATGTGCGCGCGCAGCTCGATCGGCTCGCCGAAGCTGACAGCGGCCTGGCCGTACTTGTTGCGCAGCACGCGCCAGGAACGCAGCAGGCCGCCGATGCTTTCCTTGCGCTTGGCCTGTCCGGCCAGTTCGCCAAGATAGGAATTACCCTCCATCAGCTTTTCGTAGCCGATATAGACCGGCAGGAACACGGCCGGCTGCTGCGGCGTGCGCAGGAAACTCTTCACCGTCATCGCCAGCATGCCGGCCTTCGGCGCCAGCAGCCGGCCGGTGCGGCTGCGGCCGCCTTCGATGAAATATTCGATGGCGGTGCCGTTCGCGTAGAGCGTGTCCACGTATTCGGCGAAGACTGCCGGATACAACGCATTGCCCTTGAAGCTGCGACGCAGGAAGAAGGCGCCGCCGCGACGGAGGATGCCGCCGATCACCGGCAGGTTGAGGTTCACGCCGGCGGCGATGTGCGGCGGCACCAGGCCGTTGTGGTAGAGCAGGTACGACAGGATCAGGTAGTCGATGTGGCTGCGGTGGCACGGCACGTAGATCACCGAGGCGCCATGCGCGGCCTGTTTCACCGTGTCCAGGTGGTGCATGCGCACGCCGTCGTAGGTGCGGTTCCAGAAGCGGTTCAGGATGAACGACAGCGAGCGCACGAACGGATGCGAGTAGTCGGCGGCGATTTCGCGTGCGAACTTTCGCGCCTGTTTCTGTGCCGCCTCGATGCTGGTGTTGTCGCGTGCGGCCTGGGCCACGATGGCGTCGCGCACGGCAGGCGATGCCAGCACCGTGTCGATCAGCATGCGCCGGTGCGACAGGTCCGGCCCGATCATGGCGGTGCGCACGCGGCGGAAGTGCATGCGCAACACGCGCGCCAGCTTGCGGGTCGCCTTCGCCGGCACGGTGCCGTCGTCGAGCAGTTCGCGCACGGACACCGGGCGCGCGAAGCGGACCCAGGTATTGCGACCGTTGAGCAGCAGCGCGAGCAAGCGGTGGAACCAGCCGGTCACCGCCCAGTGTTCGGAAAACAGCACGCGGAACCAGCCGGTGCTGCGGTCGGGGGCGCGGCCGACGAAGATCGACACCGGCACCAGCTGGCAGTCGAAGTCCGGATCGGCGGCGGCACGCAGGACCAGGGTGTCGAGCTCGGCCGTGTCGGCCACCGCGCGGTCGCGGCGCACGAAGGGCATGCTGCGTCGACGCGAGACGTACAGCGTCGAGCGCGTGCGTTCCAGCGCCGGCTGCGGCTCGAACGGACCGGGCAGCCCGCTTTCGCGGCAGGCGCGGTCGAGGATCAGCTGGTAGCTGGTGCCCTCGCGTTCGAGCACGTAGCACCACGGGCGCGACGGATCGAAGCCCCCGTCGGCCTCGGGCTGCTCGATGCGCAGCTTGAGCCAGGGCTTCTGCAGGGCCGAAAGCAACCGCGCCCACAGCGGTGGGCGGTGGGCGCGGGGATGTTCGAGCGAAGACAGGCCAGACGAAGTCATGGCCGGATTGTGCCTCGTCCGGTCAGTTGGCGGCAGCTGCGCCGCTTTCGTTGAGCTTGTCCAGGGTGTCCTTGCCATACCAGCGGCCATCGACACGGACCATCTGGGTGTCGAACTCCAGCGGCGCACCCAGGAGCTCCATCTTCACACGGACATTGGCGTTGTCGCCGTCCTGGCTGACGGTTTCGGCGCGGACGGTGGACAGCGTGCGGTCGAGGTCGATGTCATAGGCCTTGAAGATGTCCTTGACACCGGTGAAGGCGGTGGAGAACAGGCCCATCATGCCGTTGAAGTCGAGGGCATAGACCTCGTCCAGGGTCTTCACCGGCAGCGAGCGGGCGGTGCTGACGATGGCGGCAACGGCGCGTTCGGCGCGGTTGATCTCGGCGAACTGCCCGGTTTCGGCCCAGCTGGCGATGGCATTGAGGATGCCGGAGGCCTGGGCCTTCTGCGTCGCCGTCATGTCCTGGTCTTCATTGATCGCCTGCAGCGCGAAGCCCTTGCCCATCGCGATCATGGCCGGCAGCTGCGCCTTCATTTCCGGCGCCTGCAACTGTTCCAGCTGCGGACGGATCTCGGCCATCATCTCGGCCTCGGCGTTCGGGCCGGTCAGGCGCTGCATGGTCTGTGCGAATTCGGCGCGGCGCTCTTCGGTGATCTCTTCCGACTTCAGGTCGGCCATGAAGCGCTGCTTGGCCTGCTCCAGGCGGGCCGGCGGCACCGAGGCGTTGACGAGCGCCACGAAATCGCCCTTGCGCAGCAGTTCGGCGGAGCCGAGCACCGCGCCGTGCGGCGTGTCACCCGACGTGGCTGCAGCAGAAGACGATGCGCCGCCATTGTCGCCGCCACAGGCGGCCAGCAGTGCAACGGCGCCGAACAGGGCAAGGCGCGGAACGAGGTTGAGGCGGGACATGGCGTTCTCCAGTCGGAAGTTGGGCAAGGTGGGCGTCCCCGTGATCGGCACGGGCGTTGTCGGTCTCGTAATGGGCCGGGCGCAACAGCGCGGGGACTGACGTCCGGATGGCGAGCTGTCTGGGCCGGGCTGTGGACGTCGGGCGGCACTGTAGAGCCGGAATGCCCTGCAGGCAAGCCGGACTGATGGCATGGGCGCCACCGCCGCGAACGTGCTGTGATGGGCGATTGCCTAACCGGGTGTCGGCCACCGTGGCAGATCGGTCGGGTCGGGCGGCGGAATCCGGCAGTGCCGGATCGGCAGCATCGGCAGGCCGTTGCAGTCGCCGGCAACCGCTGCGTGGGGCACACAGCCGGTTCAGGGCAGGAACAGCGTCAGCAGGTCGTTGAGGAACCGGCGGCCGCGCTCGCTGGCGAAGATGCGTTCGCCCTCGCGCTCTAGCAGCCCGCGTGCATCCGCGCGCCGCAGCGTTTCCCCGATGGCAGCCGCCGGGAGGCCCGTGGTGGCCGTGAACTGCGCCAGCGTGAAACCCTCATGCAGCCGCAGCGCATTCATCGCGAACTCGAAGGGCAGGTCGACCGCCGCGACCGCATCGTCGCCACCGATCCCGGCCGCACTGCCAGCGTGCTGCAGCCAGTGCCGAGGATGGCGGTGTTTCCAGCGCCGTCGTGCGACGCCGTCAATGGTCAGCTTGCCGTGCGCGCCAGCGCCGATGCCCAGATAGTCGCCGAAGCGCCAGTAGGTGAGGTTGTGCCGGCAGGCGTGGCCCTCTCGGGCATAGGCAGAGGTCTCGTAGTGGCGGAAGCCGGCGGCGGCGAGGCGCTGCTGGCAGGCTTCCATCATGGTGAAGGCAAGGTCGTCGTCCGGCAGCACGGGCGGGCGCGCGGCGAATTCGGTGTGCGGTTCCAGTGTCAGCTGGTAATGCGACAGGTGGGTCGGTGCCAGCGCGATCGCCTGCTCGACATCGGCGGTCGCGCCGTCGAGATCCTGTTGCGGCAGGGCGTACATCAGGTCGAGGTTGAGCTCGGGAATGCCCGCGGCATGCACTTCCGCGGCAGCCTGCAGCGCCTCGGCGCGGCCGTGGATGCGGCCAAGCCGCTGCAGCATGGCGTCGTCGAAGCTCTGCACGCCGAGGCTGACCCGGTTGACGCCGCCTTCGCGGTAGCCGACGAAACGGCCGCGTTCGGTGGTGCCGGGATTCGCTTCCAGCGTCACTTCGGCATCGTCGCTGAAGGCCAGTCGCGCGTTGGCGCCGGCGAGGATGTCGGCGATGGCCGCTGGCGGAAACAGGCTGGGCGTGCCGCCGCCGAAGAACACCGAGCCGATGCGACGGTGACGCAGTGATGGATAGTCGTCCAGATCGCGGTCGAGGTCGGCCATCAGTGCGCCGACCGTTTCCGCCACCGGCAGGTCGTCGGGGGCACGGTGCGAATTGAAGTCGCAGTAGGGACATTTGCGCACGCACCACGGCAGGTGGATGTAGAGCGCCAGCGCCGTCGCCGGCTGCATGCCGGATTCCGCTGCCAGGCCGGTCGCGTTCACCGCGGCATCGACGCCAGGCGTTCGCGCAGCGCGGCGACCGCGCGGCCGCGATGGCTGATGCGGTTCTTCAGCGCCTCGGCCAGTTCGGCGGCGCTGGCATCCTGCGCGGGATCGAAGAACACCGGGTCGTAACCGAATCCCCCTGCGCCGCGGGGTGCCTGCAGGATACGCCCGGGCCAGGTGCCTTCAGCGATCAGCGGCACCGGGTCCTCGCCGTGGCGCAGAAGCACGATGCAGGCGTGGAAGCGGGCTGCACGCCGGTCATCGGGCACGCCTTCCAGCGCCTGCAACAGGCGGGCGATGTTGTCGGCGGCGGTCGCCCGGGGACCGGCGTAGCGCGCCGAATACAGGCCGGGTGCGCCACCAAGGGCATCGACCAGCAGCCCGGAGTCGTCGGCGAGGGCGGGCAGTCCAGCCGCGCGCGCGGCGTGCCGGGCCTTGATGATCGCGTTCTCGACGAAGGTCGTCCCGGTCTCATCCACCTCGGCGATGCCCAGTTCGCTCTGTGCAACCAGCTCCAGGCCGGCGTCGCCGAGCAGGTCGCGCAGTTCGGCGAGCTTGCCGGGGTTGCCGGTGGCGACGACGACGCGCACGGATCAGCCGCGGCCCAGCGCCGCCCGTTGCGCCGCCAGCAGGGCGGTGATGCCGCTGCGCGCCAGCGCGAGCAGCGCATCCAGTTCGTCCTGGCGGAACGCGTGCCCTTCGGCGGTGCCCTGCAGTTCGATGAATCCCAGCGCGTCGTTCATCACCACGTTCATGTCGGTTTCGCAGGCGGAATCCTCTGCATAGTCGAGGTCCAGCACCGGCATCCCCTGCCAGATGCCGACGGAAACCGCGGCGACCTGGCCGAACAGCGGGTTCTTCGCGATCGCGCCGCTCTGGAGGAGCTGGTCGACGGCATCGGCGAGGGCGACATAGGCGCCGGTGATGGCCGCCGTTCGCGTGCCACCATCCGCCTGCAGCACGTCGCAATCCAGTGTGATGGTGCGTTCACCGATCAGTCGGCGGTCGATGCAGGCGCGCAGTGAACGACCGATCAGGCGCTGGATTTCCAGCGTGCGTCCGCCCTGCTTGCCGCGCGCCGCTTCGCGGTCGCTGCGCGTGTGCGTGGAGCGCGGCAGCATGCCGTATTCGGCCGTTACCCAGCCTTCTCCCTTGCCGCGCAGGAAGCCGGGCACGCGGTCCTCGACGCTGGCCGTGCACAGCACGCGGGTATCACCGAAGCTGATCAGTACCGAACCTTCGGCGTGGCGGGTGAAGCCGCGCTCGATGGCCAGCGGGCGCAGCTGGTCGGCGGCGCGGCCGCTGGGGCGGGAGGGCAGGGGCATCGCCGGTCCTTGGGAATCGGGGGTCGCGGAGTTTACCATTGCCGTTTTCCCGGGTTGGACGCGCCATGATCCGCAGCATGACGGGCTTCGCCGAAGCCGAACGAAATACGCCCTGGGGCACCCTCACCTGGGAGCTGCGCTCGGTGAACCACCGGTTCCTGGAGGTCGCGCCGCGCCTTCCGGAAGACCTGCGCGCGCTGGACGGCCCGGTGCGCGAACGCGTCGCCGCCCGCGTCGCGCGCGGCAAGGTGGACGTGACGCTGCGCATCAAGCGCGGCCAGGGCGACATGAAGCTGGTGCTCAACGAACCGATGGTGCTGGCACTGACGCAGGTCGTGCGCCGTCTTGGCGAACACCTGCCCAGCACGTTGCAGCGCCTGTCGCTCACCGACATCCTGGCCTGGCCGGGCGTCCTCGCCGAGCCGGATACCGACCAGGCCGCGCTGCAGGCGCAGGCCCTGGAAGTGCTGGACCAGGCCATCGACGCCTTCATCGCCGCCCGCGAACGCGAGGGTGGGCGCCTGGCCGCACTGCTGGAAGAGCGCCTGGTTGGCATCGAATACCAGGTGTCGGTCGTGCGCGACCTCCTGCCGGACATCCGCAAGGCGCTGCGGCAGAAGCTGGAAGCGCGTCTCGCCGACCTCAAGCAGCCGCTTGATCCGGGCCGGCTGGAACAGGAAGTGGTGCTGTCGCTGTCGAAACTCGATGTCGACGAGGAGCTGGACCGCCTTGCCGGGCATGTCACGGAAGCGCGGCGCACACTGGGGCTGGCGGAAGCGGTCGGCCGGCGCCTGGATTTCCTGATGCAGGAGTTCAACCGCGAAGCCAACACGCTGGGCAGCAAGTCGGTCGATGGCCGCAGCACGCAGGCGGCCGTCGAACTGAAGGTCCTGATCGAGCAGATGCGCGAGCAGGTCCAGAATATCGAGTAGGGCCGCACCGCCCGCCCGGCGGCGCTGTGGATTTCCCGTTGACGATTGCGGGCGCCACCCGGTCCCGGAGTCCGCCCCGGCGCCCTGCTTGTGAGGGACTGCGAACCCGCGCCACACACTGCGCCAGGCCCGGCCTGTTACTGTCGCCCGTCGCCCGTCGCCCGTCGCCCGTCGCCCGTCGCCCGTCGCCCGTCGCCCGTCGCCCGTCGCCCGTCGCCGATAGCTGATAGCTGATAGCTGACAGCTGCGGCTTCCAGCAGACAAAGCCGTGGCCTGCCGCGCCGCTTTTCCCGCGCACACAAAAAAGGCGGAGGATTGGCCTCCGCCTTGGAAACTCCGGCCGCGCCTTCGCGCGACCGGAGGTCAATGGCTCAACGGTCGCCGCCGGAAGCCGGCCGGGAAGCGCCGCGATTGTTGCCCGCAGCCGGTGCAGCCAGGACGCCGGCCGACTGGATGCTGACGCTGTCGATGCCGATGTAGCTGCCGTTGTTGCCATCCGGCCCCGAGTCGGTGACGTAGTAGCGGAAGGCGATGCGGCCCTGGCCGCTGGTGGGCAGGCCATGCGACTGGTCGTACTGGAAGTTGCCCCAGGCATTGAACGGGTAGCCGTTCTGGCCGGTCGGGTCGTCGCCGGGCTGCAGGTCCGGGTTCACCGTGCCCAGCAGGATGGTGAAATCACCCACCGCCGCGGCGCCGCTGCCCACGTTGGTGCAGGTGGCACCCGAGCAGGCGCGGATTTCCAGGCGGTCCGGATAGGTCGCCGTTCCCGACGTCCGCGTCCACAACGACACCGAGGAAGCGTCATCGAAGTTCAGCAGCGGCGACACCAGCCAGTTGCTGATGGTGCCGACGCCAGCGGCGTTGTTGAAGTTGGCGGCGATGAACGAGTCCGGACCGCCGGCCTGTGCCGGAATGTTGAGCGAGTCGCCCTGCATCCAGTCCGTGGAGCCCAGCGGCTGGCTGTTGTTCTGCAGGATCCAGCCGGCGCCGGGCAGCGTGCTGATGTCCTCGAAGCCCTCGTTCAGCGTGACCGGCACACTGCACCCGTCAAGCCCCCCCGCGCATTCGAAGTCGTTGCGGAAGATGAGGTCGACCACGCCGCCGGTTGCGCAGGCCTGGACCTTGATGTCGTCCAGGTGCCAGCCGTTGGCCGCGACCGACGAGTCGGTGCCGACGCGCCAGCGGAACTGCACCGTCTGGCCG
>NZ_SMAF01000018.1 GCF_004343305.1 Pseudofulvimonas gallinarii
GTGGCCTTCAGCGCCTCATCCAGTGGCCGCGGTGCCGGCCCTGGACGCTTCGGCTCGGCGGCCGGGGAGTGGTACCAGCTCGACGCCGCCACCCCGATCGCGCCCAGCAGAGCCTTCAGCCGCGCCGACCCCTTATCTGCTTCGATCATGGCCCGCAGCTCCGCAGTCAGAGCGACGGGCCCGAGAGTTTTTTTAGGATGCGGTTCGCTATCGTCAGCTCCCCGATCACCTGCTCCCGCGACTCGATCTCGCGTTGCAGCTTTGCCAGTTCCTTGGAGGCAACTGCATCGCTACTCTTGCCGGCAAGCTGCGCCTTGCCACCCGAGATGAACTCGTCTCGCCATCGATAGACCGTCTGCTCGCTGACCCCGGCCCGCCGGGCGATCTGCGCCGCAGGCTCCTCCTTCCTCAACAGCGCCAGGACCAGCTCTACGCGCTTGTCCGCAGGTACCTCGCTCTTGCGTCCCATGCCTCGCTCCTCGATGGTTGGCTAACATTCCATCGGGTCCAGGGACCTGGGGGCAAGACAATGAGACCGAATCGGCGCAGGTAGCTGCCGATCGAACGCACGCCTTCGCGATGGTCGGTGGCCGGTCGCGGTTTCGGCGTCGCGCGCCGGCGCAGCGAATTGATCCAGCTGGTGCGCGGATTGATCGCCGTGTCGCTGTGGCCGAGCCGGTCGCTGGTCATGTTCAGCGCCCTGACCAGCGACGCTTCCGTCAACGGCCAGTCCACTTCGACCAGCACGGTCGAGCCGTCAGCCGGGCTGCTGAATTCGATGTGTCCTTCGCGACAGCCATTTTCCGGCACGACGAAACGGCAGTGCGATTCACTGTCGATGTCGCTGATCCGCCAGGCGGCGGAGAGTTTGGACTTGGCGAGCAGCGTGGTGCAACGCAGGTTCGCGCGCTCACGCTCGGTCAATGCGGATACCGAAATGACAAGTGTCGAGACTCTGCTTCCGTCACCTGACATTTACCTGCCTCCTTGCAGATAGGTTGGTCTAAAGGACACACAACGCCGGGTCTTGTCTCATTCTTTCTTGCGTCTGTCCAGTCGGATTTTGTTGTGAGTGAATCTCATTGCTTTTCTCTTCGCGGCGAGAAAAGGAATGCACCGGATGGACGGGATTGCGCAATGCGGAACGGTCGCCCATTTATGGACGGAGCTGTCTGAAAGTGTCCGGGAACGGCGATGCCGAAGATGACATCGCTCACGCTTTAACGAGGGCGTCAAATTTCCGCCACGCGTCCGGTCTGGACGACCCTGGCGGGTTCCGTCAACTGTAAAGATTTGTAAGAAGTTGCTGCTGTGCGCCGTGCGGCGGGTCGTTTCCGCGCTCGGCGCGCGAATATCGACCGTCGGCGTGCAGCTCCCATGCCTGGACATTGTCGGCCAGGTAGTTGTCCAGGCACTCGGCGATGACCCGGTCGGCGACCGCCCCGTCGAGGATCGGGAAGGCGACCTCGATGCGGCGCAGGAGGTTGCGTTCCATCCAGTCGGCGCTGGCACAGAACAGTTCGGGGGCTCCGTCGTTGGCGAACCAGTACACGCGCGAGTGCTCCAGGAAGCGCCCGATGATGGAGCGCACGCGGATGTTCCCGGAAATGCCGGGCAGGCCCGGTCGCAGTGCGCAGGCGCCGCGGACGATGAGGTCGATCGGGACGCCCGCCTGGGAGGCCTTGTACAGCGCTTCGATGATGCCCGGCTCGGTCAGGGCGTTGAGCTTGGCGCGGATGCCCGCGGGCCGCCCGGCGCGGGCGTTGGCGGCTTCCCGCTCGATGCGTTCGACCAGGCCGCTGTGCAGCGTGAAGGGTGCCTGCAGCAGGCGCCTGAGCTGGATGCCGGAGCCCAGGCCGGAGAGCTGCTGGAAAAGTTTGCTGGCGTCTTCGCCAAGGTCGGGATGGCCGGTCAACAGCCCCAGGTCGGTGTAGCCCTTGGCCGTGCCGGGGTGGTAGTTGCCGGTGCCGAAGTGGACATAGCGGCGCAGGCCGCCGGGTTCGTGCCGGACGATAAGCATCAGCTTCGCATGCGTCTTGAATCCGACCACGCCGTATACGACCTGCACGCCGGCTTCCTGCAGGCGGTTGGCGAGCTGGATGTTGGCTTCCTCGTCGAACCGGGCGCGCAGTTCGACGACGACGGTGACGTCCTTGCCGTTGCGTGCCGCCTCCACCAGGTGCTGCACGATCGGCGAGTCGATGCCGGCGCGGTACAGGGTCTGCTTGATGGCGAGCACGGCCGGATCGTGCGCGGCCTCACGGAGCAGCTCCACCACGGTGGCGAAACTGTCGAAGGGATGGTGCAGCAGGATGTCACGGCGTGCGATGACGTCGAACACGCTGTCGCCGTCGGCGAGCGTCGGGGCCATGCGTGGCTGGAACTTGGCGAACTTGAGGTCGGGCCGGGCGACCAGGTCGTAGATTGCCGCGACACGGTTGAGGTTGACCGGCCCGTCGCAGCGATAGACGGCCGACTCGTCCAGCTCGAAGTGGACGGTGAGGAAATCGATGATGCCGTCCGGGCAGTTGTCGACGACTTCCAGGCGGACGGCGCGCGCGAAACCGCGCTCGCGCAGTTCGTCCTTCAGCGCCAGGGCGAGGTTCTCGGCATCGGCCTCGTCGACCAGCAGCTCACCGTTGCGGGTGACGCGGAACTGGTAGGAACCGGTCACCTGCATGCCGGGGAACAGCTCGTCCATGAAGGCGGCCAGCATCGCCGACAGGAAGACGAAGCCGTATTCGGCGTCGGCAATCGGGGACGGCACCCGGATCAGGCGCGGCAGAGAGCGCGGCGCGCGCACCAGCGCCATGTCGGCGTCGCGACCGAATGCGTCACGGCCGTTGAGCGAAACCGCGAAGTTGAGGCTCTTGTTGAGGATGCGCGGGAACGGGTGCGCCGGGTCCAGGCCCAGTGGCGACAGTACCGGCAGGATCTCGCGGCGGAAATGGTCGCGCAGCCAATCGCGCTGCTCCGGCGTCCAGCGGTCGCGGGCCAGGAAGCGGATGCCCTGTTCGGCCAGCGCGGGCTGCAGCACCGTGTTCCACAGCGCGTACTGCGTTTCCACGAGTTCCAGCACGCGCTGGCGAAGGCGGGCCAGGGTTTCCTCGGGCGCCAGGCCGTCCGGTCCGGTGCTGCCCACCCCCAGCGTCTTCTGTTCGAGGACGGTGGCGGCACGGATTTCGAAGAACTCGTCGAGGTTGGTGCAGGTGATGCAGAGGTAGCGCAGCCGTTCCAGCAGCGGCACCGAGGGATCCTCGGCCTGCGCCAGGACACGGGCGTTGAACTCCAGCGATGACAGCTCGCGGCTGATGTAGAGCGCGGGATCGCGCAGGTCGGGTTCAACGGCGTGGCTGCTGGTGTGGTTCATCGCGATCCGGGAAACAGGCTGCCCTGGCTGGATTGTTCCATGATTGCCGCCGCCGTTGCGGCGGGCAGGCGCGGGTGGCATGGACCGCTTTGTTGCCGGCGCCCGCCGCGGCCGGCCCCTGGCTGGCGGCGACGCGGATGGCGGCCCGCGCGATCGGGGAGCGCAAGCGCAGGGGTGCCGTGGCGTGGCGCCGCCGCCAACGCCGAGGCCGGTATCGCGACCGGCGTGCGCCAGGCCGGTGACGATGGGGCGGCTCCGGTCACCGGGCGGCGCATCAACCGCGGCTTGCGCTGGACGGCCGCCGGCGGATCTCCAGGACGATCGGCATCAGCTCGGTGATGCGGGCCTGGACGCGCGCACGCTGGTAGTAGTCGAGATCGGAGCGGCGCTGCAGGCGCTCGAACTGTACCAGTGAATCCTCGAAGCGGCCGTTGTAGGCGGCCGACAGTGCATGTGCCTCGGCGGCGCGGTTTTCGTCGCCACTGATCTCGTAGGCGCGGCCGATCAGCGCGTAGAGCTTGGCGTGGTCGGTGTCGCGGTCGATCAGCGGACGCAGCAGGTTCGCCGCCAGCGTCGCGTCATCGACGTCGCCGTGCTTGAGCAGCAGCTCGGCATACGGCGCCAGGATGGCAGCGCGATCGGGATGGCGGGTGTTGAGCTCGCGGTAGCGGGCCAGGGCCTGCGCTTCCCGGCCATTGCGCCCGTCGATGTCTGCCAGCAGCAGTGCGAAGGCGAGCGTATCCGGGTGCGCTTCGACCAGTCCGGTGGCGAGGCGGGTCGCCTCGTTGAAACTGTCGCGCTGCGACAGCGCCAACGCCAGCCCGTAGCGGTCGTAGATGCTGTCCGGGTCGGCATCCAGGCGGTCGCGGTAATAGCCGACCAGGTCGCGGCTGCTGCCGTTGGTCAGGATGCGCAGGCGTTCCCGGAACAGTTCGTAGCGCCCGTCATGGCCGGACCCGACCGTGTCCTGCCGCGGGACCACGGTCATACCCTCTGCGCGCGCCTTGGCCTCGACGATGCGCGTGCTTTCGAACGGGTGGGTGCGCAGGATTTCCGGCGGCGAGACGCCGTAGTTGCGCGCGAAGCGGCTCATGCGCACCCAGACGTCGGCCTGTGCGAATGGATCGAAGCCGGCGCCGGCCAGCGTCTGGATGCCGATGCGGTCGGCCTCGTATTCGTTGGCGCGGGTGTAGTTGATCTGTGCCTGCTGCATCAGGCCCATGCCACCCATGATCGCGGCCTGAGCCGCATCGCCACTGCTGGAACTGCTGCTCTGGCTGGCGGCGACCATCGCCGCCAGCATGCCAAGCATGATCGGAAGCGAGGCCTTGCTGGCCGATTCGGCGCCGCGCAGGGTGTGGTTCTGGGTGATGTGCGCGACTTCGTGCGCCAGGACCGCGGCCAGCTCGTCCTCGCGCTCGGTCAGCAGCACCATGCCGGCATAGGTGCCGATATAGCCGCCCGGCGCGGCGAAGGCGTTGACGGTGCGGTCGCGGATCAAAAAAAACTTGAAGTGCTGGTCGGGCCGGCGGCCATGCGCCACCAGGCGATAGCCCAGCGTCTCGATGTATTCGTCGAGCAGCGGATCGTCGAAGAGCAGGCCGGCCTGCCGGAACGAGCCGAGCAGCTGGCGACCGTAGCGGCGCAGCTCCTCCGGCGTCGCCAGCGATTCCGCCGACGAGCCAAGGTCGGGCAGGGTGAAGTCCTGGGCCGGGAGCGATGGCGCGGCCAGCCAGGCCACGCTGCCTATAATGAGCGATAGAAGGGTGCGCACCGGGCGATCATAGCGGCTGTCCAAGTCCCCTCGGACCCGGCCGGCGGGATCGGGTTCCCTCATTGTTCATTCAGTTCCGCAGATGACTTCCAAGGCGCCAGAACAGTCGCAGCAGGCACGGATGCTGACCTTCGGGGACCGCATCGTTGCCGTCGACGCGCGTGGTTACCTGCTCGATCCGGCGGACTGGGATCGCACGCTGGCCGAGGCGATGGCTGCGGCCGACGGCATCCGGCTGGAGGCCGCGCACTGGCAGGTGCTGGACCTGCTGCGCGACTACCACGGTGAGCATGGGCAGGCGCCGGCGATGCGGCTGCTGGTCAGGGAAGTCGCTCGCGTCCTGGGCAGCGAGCGGGCGGACAGCCGCGCGCTGTACCGGCTGTTTCCGCAGGGTCCGGCGAAGCAGGCGGCGCGTTACGCGGGACTGCCGCGGCCGACCAGCTGTATCTGAATGGACGCCTCGGGCCGTTCGCCGAATGCCGGTATGCTGATTCACCTGCATACCAGACCATTGGCGAAGGCATGAGCAAGGCGACCCTGTATTCCACGGCGATCTGCCCGTACTGCGTGGCGGCCAAGAACTTCCTGCGCAGCAAGGGCATCGACTACGAGGAAGTCCGCATCGACCTGGATCCGGCGCGGCGCGAGGAAATGCTGTCGCGTGCCAAGCGTACCAGCGTGCCGCAGATCTTCTTCGGCGATACCCATGTCGGCGGCTTCGACGACCTGGTCGCCGCGGACCGCAGCGGTCGGCTCGCCGAGATCCTCGCCGCCTGATCCGGGCTCGCGCCTGCACCGGACCTGACTCGCTGCTGCGTCGGCCTGACGCGGCCGCGGACTGTCGTCTTACATCGGCATGCATGGATCGCCGATAATTCCGTATTGAACGGGGCGGCGCTGGATCCGCCCCGAATTTCCGGAGAACTTCATGAAGAACACGATTGCCGTCATCAAGGGTGACGGTATTGGCCCCGAGATCATGGACGCCACCCTGCATGTGCTGGATGCGCTGGGCTGCGGGCTGGAATACGAATTCGTCGATGCCGGCCTGTGCGCGCTGGAAGCACAGGGCAGCCTGCTGCCGCCGGAGACGTTGGATGCGATCAGCCGCCACAAGGTGGCGCTGAAGGGGCCGCTGACCACGCCGGTGGGCGAGGGCTTCAGTTCGATCAACGTCGAATTGCGCAAGCGCTTCGACCTGTATGCGAACGTCCGCCCCGCGATCACGTTCCCGGGCACGAAGGCGCGCTACGAGGACATCGACATCATCACCGTGCGCGAGAACACCGAAGGTGCCTACGGCGCCGAGGGCCAGGTGCTGTCGCCGGACGGCCAGACCGCGCAGTCGCTGATCCGCGTAACCCGCCGCGGTTCCGAGCGCATCGTCCGCTATGCCTTCGACCTGGCCAGGTCCACCGGCCGAAAGAAGGTCACGGTGGTGCACAAGGCCAACATCATGAAGACCACGTCGGGGCTGTTCCTCAACGTGGCGCGCGAGATCGCCGCGGATTACCCGGAGATCACCTGCAACGAGATGATCGTCGACAACACCTGCATGCAGCTGGTGATGAACCCGCACCAGTTCGATGTCATCGTCACCACCAACCTGTTCGGCGACATCATCTCCGACCTGTGTGCCGGCCTTGTCGGCGGCCTCGGCCTGGCGCCGGGCGCGAACATCGGCAGCGACGCGGCGATCTTCGAGGCCGTCCACGGCTCGGCGCCGGACATTGCCGGCAAGGGCATCGCCAACCCCTGCGCGCTGCTGCTGGGCGCCGGACAGATGCTCGACCACCTCGGGCTGTCCGGGCAGGCACAGCGCCTTCGTGGCGCGATCCGTTCGGTGGTGGAGGCCAAGGATCGCGTCACGCCCGACCTGGGCGGCACCGGTTCGACGCGCAGCTTCGCCGAGGCGCTGGCCGAACGCGTGCGCTGAGCGTGCCCGGGTTGCGCCCGGACAGACGGCCAGCCCACCCCGGACAGGAATGAAGAAGGGCCGGCGGTTTCCACCGCCGGCCCTTTTCGTTTTCCGGGACGTCCGTGCTCAGTCGTCGTCGCCGGCATCCGCCAGCAGCCGCAGCACCGAGCCGCTACGGGTGAAGCGGCCACCGGCCCCGCCGTTGAACTGCACGTCGATGTCGGCGCCGCCGTTGGCGCTGGCCGGATCGGCCAGGTCGAGGGTGATCGTGCCGATCTGCGTTGCCGGGTTGCTGTCCGGTTTCGGGCAGGTGCGGCAATAACCCTGGATCTGGTAAACGGGCTGCGGCACGCCGGTCTCGAAGTCGTCGACCTGCGCCGCCGCCCAGCGCGGGTTGCCCGCGCCATCCGGGAAATACAGGATCGAGAACAGGCCATCGCCCTGGGCCGTGTTGAAGCCCATGGTGGTGAGCCCCCAACCGACATCGCCTTCGCCGTAGCGGTGGCCGGTGAAGTCCGTCGCCGGACGATTGCCACGCGGGGTGATCTGGCTCAGGCACCACTTCATGTTGCGCTCCTCGCCCAGCGAGAAGGTCATCAGCGCGACCGGACCATTGCGGCTGGTGCCGTCGCGGCAGGCGGCGGCCTTGGCCGCATCGGCGCCGAAGTCGATACGCACCTGCCCGGGGACGGAATCATCCAGCGCGCGTTCCATCGGAATGGTGTCGATGTTCGTATAGCGCACGCGCTGCAGGCTGTGTCCGTTGACGGCGTTGCCGGGCAGGAAGATGCCGTCGATGATCCGGCCGGAGGCGGTGTACCACTCCGGCTGGCCCTGGGCATCGAAGGTATAGAGAACCATGACATAGATGTCCTCGCTGCCGGCGAGACGATGCAGGTCCAGGCCATGGCCGCTGCGCGCCGGGTCGAACCACTGTCCACCGTAGGGCAGCGGCACCGCCGGGATGTCCGTGTTCGCCTGCGTCCGCCAGCCGACTGCGGACAGCATGGGGGCTGCCAGACCCAGCGTGCGCAGCGCACCGGTGTTGAAGGGCTGCATCAGCGACTGCGGCATCAGGTCACTGATATGCGACATCGTCGAGCCGGCGGACATCTCCGGCGGCGCATAGAGCGCCGGCAGGTTGGCCGGGAACGCGCGATCGCGCCACGGGTTCAAGGGCGACGCCGCCGCCGCGGCATCCGCCCAGCGCAGGCCCAGATTGGAGGTCAGCGCTTCACGGATTTCGGCCGGGCCGAGGGTGTTGATCGGAACCGGTACGTTGTCGCGCATGGCGACCACCGAGTCGGAGAAGACGTCGTCGTAACCCCTGAATCGGGTGCCTGCGGGCGTCTCGTTGTCATCGCTGTTGCTGTACAGGCTGACAAAGCCGAGTCCGTGCCCGATCTCATGCATCGCGGTGCTGACGAAGTCGAGGTTGTTGCCCTCCGGCGCATTGAAGCCGTAGTGGAAGCGGCGATTTCCAAGTGCCGTGGCGCCGTCGATATCGGTATTGAACTGGATGAAGATGTCCGCCTCTCCGCAGTGGTTGCTGGCGTAGCGGCAGAACTCGGTACCGGCGCGCTGGGCCGCGCCCGCGACGGTGTACCAGCTGTAGCGGCTGTCCAGGAACGGCATCGACCAGACCGTGTTCGTGGGCGCATTGTTGTCGTACCACCATGCGCCGTCATCGCGGACGACATAGGTGGGACTGGCGCTTGCGAGGGTGGCACGGTTGGATTCACCGCCGAGATTGGCCCAGCAGGCGCGGATGCGCAGGTCGGCGACGCCGGTCAGGTCCTCGCGCAGTTTCGACACGGCATGCAGGAACGCGTTGCGGCGCTGGGCGCCCAGTGTGGTTCCATTGTTGCCCTGGATCGGCGTGGCGGATGTGCTGTCGAACCACGGCGTGGTGGTGGCGCCGCGGTCGGCACAGCCTTCTTCGTCGTCGAAGACCGCTTCGATGTTGACCGGGCCCGGCTCCTGGGTGCTCAAGCTGGCGCGCACGTCGATCTGCGCGGCGCCACCGCTGTAGTTGATAACCGAGAGGTACCAGCGGCCGGCGCGCAGCGGCTGCTTCTGGCTGCGGGTGACGGTGAGCCTTTCCGAAGATCCCGGGCTCATGGACACGTAATGCGCATGTTCGTACAGCCACTCCGGCCCACCCAGGTTCGCGGTGCCGTCGGGAAAGGCGCCGCCATAGCGCAGGAGCAGGTCGATATCGCCGTTCTCCGGACCTTCGGCGGTGATGTGCAGCTGTCGCGCGTTGGCCGGGACATCCACCGCCAGTTCGTTGGTGACGTGGCCGCTGGGCAGCGTGAAGCGGTGGGTGGTGTCCGGCGCGAGCAGCGTCTGGGCCGACAGGCCGGCGCTGCTGCCGGCCAGCAGCAGCGAGCCGGCGCACAGGCGGAGGAGGGAGCGGGCGGTCATTGCGTGCCTCCGGCGTCGGCCTTCAGGTTGCGGAAATCACGTAGGGCCCGGTTGTCACAGCCGGTCTCCAGGGATCCGTCCGCGGTGATCGTGGCGACATGATCGATCAGGACCGGCGATGGCGTTGCACGGTTGCCACGCTTTTCCGGTGCGCGTTTTGCGACTTCCGCCGGACCGCCCTGGATCAGCGGCTGGCTGCGCGGCTGGATGTGCCGGATTTCCGTGGCCATGGCGCTGGCGCTTGCGAGCACCAGCGCAGCTGAAGCGATTGTCGACCATCGGGTCATCGCCGATCCCTCCTGTTTCGTGTGAATGTGACCGGCAGTGTATTGTGAAAAACACCCGCCCACCAACGCGTGCAATACGCATGGCCTGGCTGGCTTGCCGGTAGTGTGTGCAGCACTGACAATGCCTCACCGTTATTCGCGAGCCGCAGCATGAACCCGACATTTCCCGCATCAGACGTGCTGCCGCTGGTGGTCGCCGGCGCAAGCGGGCGCATGGGGCGCCAGCTGCTCGATGTCGTCGCCACGCATGCCGATCTGGAACTGGTCGGCGCCTGGGTTCGTGAAGATTCCGTTTCGTTCGGTCTGCCGGTGCCGGGGTCGAGGCGCCGTTTCGCTGCAACCGGTGATGTGGCGGCGCCGCCGCGTGTGGTTGTCGATTTCAGCCACGCCAGTGCCTTCGATGCCGTGCTGGAGTGGTGCGTCGGCCACCGGGTCGCACTGGTGTCCGGCACGACGGGGCTGGACGATCAGCAACATGCGCGGCTGTCTTCAGCCGCCGTCGAGATCCCGCTGCTGTGGGCGGCGAATTTCTCTCTGGGCGTGGCGGTGCTGTCGCGCCTGGTCGCGGACGCGGCCCGCAGCCTGCCCGGCTGGGACGCGGAAATCCTTGAAGCCCACCACGCCGGCAAGCGCGATGCACCTTCCGGGACCGCGCTGGCGCTGGGCCGGGTGCTGGCAGCGGCCCGCGGCCGTACGCTCGACGAGCTTGCCGTCCACGACCGCCACGACCGCGACCGGGCCCGCCAGGCCGGTGAGATCGGCTTTGCCAGCCTGCGTGCCGGCGACATCGTCGGCGAACACACCGTCTTGCTGGCCGTTGCCGGCGAGCGGCTTGAACTCGGCCATCGCGCGACGGACCGTGCGATTTTCGCCCGCGGAGCCGTGCATGCGGCGCGCTGGCTGGCGGCACAGGCGCCGGGCCTGTACGCGATCGACGACACGCTGGACTGAACCGCGGCGCCATACGGCGCATAGGCAAGACGAAACGACGCTGTTTCCAGCGTGACAGTCGGGGTCTTGCACCGTATCATTCCGCTTCGCCCGAACCACCTGCCCACGGACGGCCTCATCGGCAGCCCGCGGGTCTTGTCGCACCTACGCCAAGGCGAACATGTGAGCGAATCAGCCATTCTGGTCCTGGAAGACGGCAGTGTCTTCCGCGGCCAATCGATCGGCGCCGCCGGTCGCAGTTCCGGCGAGGTGGTGTTCAACACCGCCATCACCGGTTATCAGGAAATCCTGACCGATCCGTCCTACAGCCGGCAGATCGTCACCCTGACCTTTCCCCAGATCGGCAACACCGGCGTCAATGCCGCCGACGCCGAATCCACGGCGGTGCATGCCGCCGGGCTGGTCATCCGCGATGCCTCGCGCATCGCCAGCAACTGGCGCAGCGAGCGCAGCCTGCAGGATTACCTGCGCGACAACGGCATCGTCGGCATCGCCGGTGTCGACACGCGCCGCCTGACGCGGCTGCTGCGCGAGAAGGGTGCCCAGAACGGCTGCATCGTAGCCGGCAGCGAAGCGGAAGAGGTCGAGTCCGCGCTCGCCGCGGCGCGCGGCTTCCCCGGCCTGTCCGGCATGGACCTGGCGAAGGTCGTCAGCGCCCGCGCCCGCTATCCGTGGGCCGAAGGCAGCTATGACCTTGACCGCCGCGCTTTCCGCAGCAGTGACGGGCGCTTCCACGTCGTCGCCTACGACTTCGGGGTCAAGCAGAACATCCTGCGCCTGCTCGCCGACCGCGGCTGCCGCCTGACGGTGGTGCCGGCACAGACGCCGGCTGAAGACGTGCTGGCGCTGCAGCCGGATGGCGTCTTCCTGTCGAACGGCCCCGGTGATCCGGCGCCCTGCGACTACGCCATCAACGCCATCCGCGCGTTCCTCGCGCGCAGGCTGCCGGTGTTCGGCATCTGCCTGGGCCACCAGCTGCTGGGCCTGGCCGCCGGCGCGAAGACGGCGAAGATGAAGTTCGGCCACCACGGCGCCAACCATCCGGTCGTCGACCTCGATACCGGCAAGGTGATGATCTCCAGCCAGAACCATGGCTTCGCCATCGACGAGGCGACGCTGCCGAGCAACGTGCGCGTGACGCACCGTTCGCTGTTCGACGGCTCCAACCAGGGCATCGCCCTGACCGATACGCCGGCATTCTCGTTCCAGGGCCATCCCGAGGCGAGCCCCGGTCCGACCGACGTCGCCGGGCTGTTCCAGCGCTTCGTCGACCTGATGCAGGCGCACAGGGACACGGGGGCGGCTCGGTGAGCGTCCATTTCCGCGAACTGGAGGTCTGGCAGGTCGCCATGCGCATGGCCAGCACCGTCCACCTCGTCGCGACCGCCTTCGATAAGGGCGAACACGAGGACACGGCAGCGACGCTGCGCACCGCCGCCGCCTCGGTGCCCGATGCGGTGGCGCAGGGCCATTCCAGCGGCTGCCTGCAGGAATTCGCCACCCGGCTGGCCGGCGCGCAGGACGCCTGCACAACGGTGAAGGCCGAGCTGCTTCGCGTTCGCGAGCGGGTGACCGGCGACCCCGCAATGATCGACGAGTCCCTGGCGCTGGCCGACAGGGTAGGCCGGATGCTGCTCAGGCTCCATCAGGCGTTGAGCCGGAAACTCGAGGCCGACAGGGCCGTTTCCGGTTCGCAATCGCGGTAACTCCCATGCCAAAACGTACCGACATCCAATCCATCCTGGTCATCGGCGCCGGTCCGATCGTGATCGGCCAGGCCTGCGAGTTCGACTACTCCGGCGCCCAGGCCTGCAAGGCGCTGAAGGCCGAGGGTTACCGGGTCATCCTGGTGAACTCCAACCCGGCCACGATCATGACCGATCCGGAGACCGCCGATGCGGTCTACATCGAGCCGATCAACCGTCGCGTCGTCGAGCAGATCATCGCCAAGGAACGCCCCGACGCGCTGCTGCCGACCATGGGCGGCCAGACCGCATTGAATTGCGCGCTCGACCTCGCCGATGCCGGCATCCTCGAACAGTACGGCGTCGAGCTGATCGGCGCCTCGCGCGAAGCCATCCGCATGGCCGAGGACCGCGAGCTGTTCCGCCAGGCGATGGCACAGATCGGACTGGAATGCCCGAAGGCGCAGATCGCGCGCAGCTTCGAAGAGGCGGTGGCGATCCAGGCCGAAGTCGGCTTCCCGACCATCATCCGTCCCAGCTTCACGCTCGGCGGTACTGGCGGCGGCATCGCCTACAACCGCGAGGAGTTCGAGGAGATCGCCCGCCGCGGCCTGGAACTGTCGCCGGTCGGCGAGATCCTGGTCGAGGAATCGGTGCTGGGCTGGAAGGAATTCGAGATGGAAGTGGTCCGCGACAAGGCGGACAACTGCATCATCGTCTGCTCCATCGAGAACCTCGATCCGATGGGCGTGCATACCGGCGACTCGATCACCGTGGCCCCGGCACTGACGCTCACCGACAAGGAATACCAGCGCCTGCGCGACGCCTCCATTGCCGTGCTGCGCAAGATCGGCGTCGATACCGGCGGTTCGAATGTCCAGTTCGGCGTCAACGCGCAGACCGGCCGCGTCGTCGTCATCGAAATGAACCCACGCGTCTCGCGCTCGTCGGCGCTGGCGTCGAAGGCGACCGGCTTCCCGATCGCCAAGGTCGCCGCCAAGCTGGCGATCGGCTACACGCTGGACGAGCTGCGCAACGAGATCACCGGCGGCGCGACCCCGGCCAGCTTCGAACCGACGATCGACTACATCGTCACCAAGATCCCGCGCTTCGCCTTCGAGAAGTTCCCGACCGCCGATGCGCGCCTGACGACGCAGATGAAGTCGGTGGGCGAGGTCATGGCGATCGGCCGGAGCTTCCAGGAATCGCTGCAGAAGGCGCTGCGTGGCCTGGAAATCGGCGTCGATGGCCTGAATCCGCGCAGTGAAAGCTTCGACGACGAAGCGCTGGTGGAACTGCGCCGGCAGCTGCGCGAACCTGGCGCGGATCGCCTGTTCCATGTCGCCGATGCCTTCCGCGCCGGACTGTCGGCCGAGGAGATCCACGCGCTGACGCGCATCGATCCCTGGTTCCTGGCCGAGATCGAGGACCTGATCCACAGCGAGCAGGACGTCCGCCTGGGCGGGCTGGGTGCGCTGGATGCGGCGGCGTTGCGCGCGCTCAAGCGCAAGGGTTTCTCCGACCGCCGCCTGGCGAAGCTCACCGGCACCGACGAGGCGGCGATCCGCCAGCTGCGCCGCGCCTATGGTGTCCGCCCGGTGTACAAGCGCGTCGACAGCTGCGCCGCCGAATTCGCCAGCACCACCGCCTACCTGTATTCCTGCTATGACGAGGAGTGCGAGGCGGCGCCATCCGATCGGCGCAAGATCATGGTGCTCGGCGGTGGCCCGAACCGGATCGGACAGGGCATCGAGTTCGACTACTGCTGCGTGCACGCCGCGCTGGCGCTGCGCGAAGACGGGTTCGAGACCATCATGGTCAACTGCAACCCGGAAACCGTGTCCACCGACTACGACACCTCCGACCGCCTGTACTTCGAGCCGCTGACGCTCGAGGACGTGCTGGAAATCGTCGAGGTCGAAAAGCCCCAGGGCGTGATCGTGCAGTACGGCGGCCAGACGCCGCTGAAGCTGGCGCGCGCGCTGGAAGCGGCCGGCGTGCCGATCATCGGCACCTCCCCGGACTCCATCGACCTGGCCGAAGACCGCGAGCGTTTCCAGCAGCTGATCGAGAAGCTCGGCCTGCGTCAGCCGCCCAACCGTACCGCGCGCAACGCCGAGCAGGCGCTGGCGCTGGCCGGGGAGATCGGCTATCCGCTGGTGGTGCGACCCAGCTACGTGCTCGGCGGCCGCGCCATGGAAGTCGTGCATTCCGACGCCGACCTGGCCCGCTACATCCGCGATGCCGTGAAGGTGTCCGACGATTCGCCGGTGCTGCTCGACCGTTTCCTCGACCACGCCATCGAGGTCGACGTCGACCTCATCGCCGATGCCAGCGGCGCCACGCTGATCGGCGGCCTCATGGAACACATCGAGGAAGCCGGCGTGCATTCCGGCGACAGCTCCTGTTCGCTGCCGGTGCATTCGCTGTCGGCGGCGGTCCAGGACGAGCTGCGTCGCCAGGTGCGCGAAATGGCGCGGGCGCTCAACGTCGTCGGCCTGATGAACACGCAGTTCGCGGTGCAGGGCGAAGACATCTTCGTACTGGAAGTGAATCCGCGCGCCTCGCGCACGGTGCCGTTCGTCTCCAAGGCGACCGGCCGCCCGCTGGCGAAGATCGCCGCGCGCTGCATGGCCGGCCGCACGCTGGCCGAACAGGGCGCGACGCAGGAAATCGTGCCGCCGTACTTCTCGATCAAGGAAGCGATCTTCCCGTTCGCGAAGTTCCAGGGCGTCGATCCGATCCTCGGCCCGGAAATGCGTTCCACCGGCGAGATCATGGGCGTCGGCGCGACCTTCCCGGAAGCCTTCGCGCGCTCGCTGGAAGCGGCCGGCATCCGCCTGCCGAAGCCGGGCAAGGTGTTCATCAGCGTCCGTGACGGAGACAAGTCGCGCGCCGGCGAAGTCGCCCGCGAACTGGTCGGCCGTGGCTTCACGCTGGTCGCCACCAGCGGCACCTGCGACTTCCTGCGCGCCCAGGGCCTGGAGTGCGAGATGATCAACAAGGTGCTCGAAGGCCGGCCGCACATCGTCGACCTGATCAAGAACGGCGAGATCGCCTATATCATCAACACCACCGAAGGCAAACAGGCCATCGCCGACTCGTTCTCGATCCGGCGCGAGGCGCTGCAGCACCGGATCACCTATTCCACGACGGTGGCGGGCGCGCGCGCGCTGGTCGGGGCGCTCGACCACGATGGGGCTGGCCCGGTACATTCGCTCCAGGAATTGCACAGGACATTGCAGGGATGAGTCGAGTACCCATGACCGTGCGCGGCGTCCAGCGCCTGCGCGAAGAGCTGGAAGAGCTCAAGTCGGTGAAGCGGCCGGCGGTCATCAACGCCATCGCGGAAGCGCGTGCGCACGGTGACCTCAAGGAGAACGCCGAATACCACGCCGCCCGCGAGCAGCAGGGATTCATCGAGGGCCGGATCAAGGAACTCGAGGCCTCGTTGTCGCATGCCGAAGTCATCGATCCGGCCAAGCTCTCGGCTGGTTCGCGGATCGTCTTCGGTGCGACCATCGATCTGGTCGATCTCGACAACGACGATACCGAGATCACCTACCAGATCGTCGGCGAGCTCGAAGCCGACATCAAGCAGGGCTGGATCTCGGTGACGTCGCCGGTGGCGCGGGCCCTGATCGGCAAGCACGAGGGCGACACGGTGGAGATCGTCGTGCCGGGCGGGACGCGCAGCTACGAGATCGTCGGAGTGCGTTACCTCTGAGGTTTTCGGGGGCGCTGTCGCGCCCTCCGGACCGGTTTTGCCGGCGGCCTTTGCCGTCGGGAAGCTGTTCCTGCGCCCGCCCTGGCGCCCGGCTCCCCGATTGCTGCTTGCGCCGGAGCAGGCAGCGAAAGAATGGGGGCACAATCGCCGCGGATGTAGTCCCGTACCCGCGGCGTGCCGAGGCGCATTTCCATGGCAACGCCGCGGCTCCCGGGCGGCCCGCCACGCGGGCATCCCTACCCCCGCTGCGCAGACCCCGACAAGCCCGCTTACGCGAGGAAGGTGAGGTCGCCAGTGGAGAAGTCGCCGCGCACCGGGCGCCAGGCGAGGAAGCCGTAGGCGAAGTTGCAACCGGCCGTTCCCGCCACCGCCCCGAAGCCAAGGGTGCCTTCGGCGCGAGTTTACGCCCTGCACACCAGGGCCCGATGGCGACGCTGGTGCGCGGGGCGTCCGGCCCGCCCACAGCCGGTGCGTCGGACTGCCCGGGAAGTTGAAGCGGGAGGCCGTGGGCCGGCCGCTTTCCGGTGGTTTGGCTGCTGCCGCATGGCTTGCGGTTTCCACGCGTCGCACCCGCGGAGGCGGGAGCCCAGTGTTCTTCGGCCCGACGTGCATGGCCGCACATAGGGCTTGCAGGTGCATTCTGGATCGCCGACCTGGCCAGGCGCGACCAACTTGAGCGCTTCGATGAACCCCGGGGCGGGCAAACCAGCTATCCGGCGATTTGCGGGATGGCATCAGAAGTCGAGGTCGAGGGCGGCGCAGAGGTAGTCGACGAGCGGGGCCAGGCGTTTGACGCGGCTCATCAGGAAGCGGTCGAAGGCCGGGGCGAGCACTTCGCTGTCGGCGAACTCGTGCACGGCGATGAAGTCCTTGCGCTTGAGGTCGTCGATCAGCGGATGGTCGGCCGGATAGCCCCTGGGCGGACGGGTGAGGCTTTCGCCGCCGAGGTGGAAGTCGCGGCGGAAGGCGGGCCCATGCGCGGCCTTGCGCCAGGCTTCCGGGTTGTCGGCGATGAATTCGCGGACCTGCTTGAGCACGGGTGGTTCCGGCCGCCACAGGCCGGCAGCGATGAAGCAGGCGCCGGGCTGGATGTGGATGTAGAACGAGGGTGCGTGCACGTCGCGCCGGCGCTCGTGGTACAGGCGGATGCCCAGCCAGGGCTTGTACGGTTCACCGCCGCGATGGAAACGGGTGTCGCGCTGGATGCGGAAGAGCGAGCCGCCGACCTTCGCGGGGTTGGCGACGAAGTGTGGACTGACATCCAGCAACGGCCCGGACAGGGCGCCGACCAGCCGCAACGCCGGCTCACGCGCGGACTGCTCATAGCGTTCCTTGTGGGCAAGGAACCACTCGCGGTTGTTGTTGCGCGCCAGTTCGCGCAGGAAGCGGAATACGGACGGGTCGAGCCAGGCCTTGGACATGCATCCTACGGTGCGAGACGTCCGACGGCCTGTCAAACGGTTCCGCGCACACGGCCGGCCTCTGCGGCTGTAGGCTGTCCGCATGCAGGTGATCTGGCGACCGGGCAGTCTCATCGAAGGGCAACTGGCGCGGCAGCTGCTGGAGGCGCACGGCATCGCCTGCCATCTGGCCGGCGAACATCTTGCCGGCGGCATCGGCGAGCTGCCGGTGTACGGGCTTTACGCGTTGATGGTTGATCCGGCGCGCGCGGACGATGCCTGGCGCCTGCTGGCCGAGCAGGGCATGTTCGACGGTTCGGAAGCGGAATTCGAAGCCTGAGGCCGGCGCGGCCGCGCCCGGGCGGGACGGGGTCGTGTGACTGGACGATCCCTGCGCGGTCGCCTTGCCGATTTCCGGCCTCGCCTCGGCCGGCACCCGTGCGCGCAGCTATCCGTCCGGCGGCCATTCCGGTTAGCGTTGGCGACCTGATACGGGAGAGATCGGCATGCAGCGGATTTTCGTTGGCGCGGTGCTGCTCGGGCTGGTCGCAGCCACGGCAGCGCAGGCGTCGGAACGCAAGGCGTGGGACAGCACCTACGAACCCTTGCCCTCGTCGACCACGGTACTGCGCAACGCGACGGTGCTGGTCGGCAATGGCGAGCGCATCGAAGGCGGCGACGTCCTCATCGTCAACGGGCGCATCGAGCGCGTCGGCAAGGGCGTGCGTGCGCCGGCCGGCGCGGTCGAAGTCGATGCCACGGGCCGCTGGATCACGCCGGGCATCATCGACGTGCATTCGCACCTGGGCGTGTACCCCTCGCCGGGCATGCGCGCGCATTCCGACGGCAACGAGATGGTCAATCCGGTGACGGCGCATGTCTGGGCCGAGCACGCCGTATGGCCACAGGATCCCGGCTTCGGCGCGGCGCTCGCCGGCGGCGTGACGGCGATGCAGATCCTGCCGGGCTCCGGCAACCTGATCGGTGGTCGCGGCGTGACGCTGAAGAACGTCGCGGCGGAAAGCTACCAGGCGATGAAGTTCCCCGATGCACCGCAGGGACTGAAGATGGCCTGCGGCGAGAATCCCAAGCGCTTCTACGGCGGCAAGGGCCAGGCGCCGATGACGCGCATGGGCAACGTCGCCGCCTACCGCGCGCAGTTCCAGGAGGCGCAGGAATACCGTCGCAACTGGCAGGCCTGGGAGCGGCGCCAGCGCGAGGGCACGGGCAACCGCCGTGGCGCTGAGAGCGGTGGCGCGCCGGCGACGCCGCCGAAGCGCGATCTGCGACTGGAAACGCTGGCGGGCGTGCTCGACGGCGACATCCTCGTGCACATCCACTGCTATCGCGCCGACGAGATGGCCGTGATGCTGGACCTGGCGCGCGAATTCGAATTCCGCATTTCCGCCTTCCACCATGGCGTCGAGGCCTACAAGCTCGCCGACCGCCTGGCCGAGGAAGGCGTCTGCGGCGCGCTGTGGGCCGACTGGTGGGGCTTCAAGATGGAAGCCTACGACGCCATCAACGAGAACCTGCTGCTGGTGGACCGGCCGGCGAACGGCTGCGCCATCGTGCATTCGGATTCGTCCGAGGGCATCCAGCGCCTCAACCAGGAAGCCGGCAAGGTCATGGGCCACGCCCGCCAGGTCGGTCTCGAGATCGCACCGGAGCGGGCGATCCGCTGGCTGACGCAGAACGCGGCGAAGGCGCTCGGCATCGATGCACACACCGGCACGCTGGAGGCCGGCAAGATGGCCGACGTCGTGATCTGGAACCGCGATCCATTCAGCGTCTATGCGCAGGCCGACCAGGTCTTCATCGACGGTGCGCTGGTGTACGACCGCAGCGATGCGACGCGTCGACCGGTCAGCGATTTCATGCTCGGCCAGGAGGTGCAGCCGTGATCCGTTCGACCGCAACGCTGGCCGCGCTGGCCTTCGGCATCGCAACCGCCTTCACCGCCGGCACGCTGCGCGCGCAGGACGTGCTGATCAAGGGCGCGCGCGTGCATACCGCCTCCGAGGCCGGCACCCTTGAACGCGCCGACGTGCTGGTGCGCGGCGGTGTGATCCGCGCCGTGGCTGCCGATGTCGCCGCGCCCGCAGGCGTGCCGGTGTTCGATGCCGCCGGACTGGAACTGACGCCGACGCTGTTTGGCGGCCTCAGTGGCCTCGGCGTCGAGGAAGTGTCGGGCGAGGCGGAAACGGTCGACCACAGCGTCGCGCTCAACGGGCCCGGCACCGTGCCGGCGATCGAACCGGACTGGCGTCCGGAGTTCGACCTGTTGCCGGCCTTCAATCCGCGTTCGGCGGCGATCGGCGTCAATCGCGTCGCCGGCATCGGCTGGACCGTGCTGGCACCGAACGCGATGCCGGGCGGCAGTTTCGTCGCCGGGCAGGGCGCGGCGGTGCGCCTTGATGGCAGCTTCGACGCGGCGCTGGAAGCGGGACGCAGCCTGTTCATCGACCTCGGCAGCGATTCCAAGGCGCTTGCCGGGGGCAGCCGCGCAGCGCAGTACATGCTGCTGGAACAGGCCTTGCGCGAGGCTCGGCCGGCGCCCGCCGCCGGCATGGTGTCGATGGTGCCGGGCCACGGCCTGCTGACGCCGCTGGGTCGCGAAACGCTGATGCGTTACGCGCGCGGTGGCCGCGTCGTCTTCCACGTCGATCGCGCCGCCGACATCCGCCAGGCGATCGCACTGGCGCAGCGCAGCGGCTTCGAGCCGGTAATCGCCGGCGGCGTCGAAGCCTGGGTGGTGGCCGACGAGCTGGCGCGCGCGAAGGTGCCGGTGCTGCTCGATGCGCTGGAAAACCTGCCGGGCAGTTTCGACCGCCTCGGCGCGCGCCTGGACAACGCGGCGCGACTGCATGCCGCCGGCGTGCCGGTGGCTTTCACGCAGAGCGGCGACGCCACCCACAACGCCCGCAAGATCCGCCAGGTGGCCGGCAACGCCGTCGCCAACGGCCTGCCCTGGGAGGCGGCGCTGGCCGGCCTCACGCGCGTGCCGGCGGAGACCTTCGGTGTCGCCGACCAGGTCGGTCGCATCACCGTGGGCCAGCGCGCCGACCTGGTGCTATGGTCGGGCGACCCGCTGGAAGTGACGACCTTCGCCCGGCAGGTCTGGTTCGACGGCAAGCCCGCTTCCATGCGTTCGCGGCAGACCGAGCTGCGCGACCGTTACCTGAAGCCGGCCGGTCCGCTGCCGCGCGCCTACACGCATTGACGGATCGCGTGGCCTGTGGGCCGCGCAGACTGCGCACGCCACTTCGGGTGGCGTGATCGCGCCGGATTTTGCGCTGGCGTCCCCGATAACCGTCAGGGAGAAGGGGATGACGCAGCGCTGGATCCGTTCGATGCTGGTCGTGTCGCTGGCCTGTAGTGGCCAGCACGCCACGGCCGCCACCTGGTACATCTCGGAAAGCCTGGGCAACGACGCCTGGAGCGGCCTGCTCGCCGAGCCCAATGGCGCCGGCACCGATGGTCCCAAACGCAGCCTTGCGGCCGCACAGACGTTGCTTGCCGCCGCCGGCCCCGGCGACGACGTGCGCCTGCGCCGCGGTGATGTCTGGACCGGTGGCAGCGGCCTGATGATCCATCGCACGCAGGGCACGGCGGCGCAGCCGGTCCGGCTGCATGCCTACGGCACCGGCGCCGCGCCGAGCCTGGTGATCACCGGCGCCAGTCCGGCGCTGGTCGTCCGCGGCGATGCCGACCGCGCCAGCCGCCACGTCGAGATCGCCGACCTGCAATTCCAGTCGACGGCGCCGGCCGGCTCGCGCGGCGACGGCGTCCTGGTGCTGGAAGGTTTCCATCCGCACCGGCCTTCGGACATCGTCCTGCGAGCGATCGACGTCCGCGGCTTCCTCTCCGGCATCAACATCCAGGCCGACCGGGTGACGCTGGAAGAATCGATCGTGTTCAACAACTTCGCGCTGGCCGGGGAGGCCGACGGCGGCCCCGGCGTCTACGTGCTCGGCTCGTCGGCCACCATCCGCAACAACCTGATCGACCACAACGCAGGCGACCGTTCCTTCTTCGCCTGGAACCTCTACGTCCACGGCGGCAGCGGCCATGTCATCGCCGGCAACACGCTCAGTCGCTCGGTCGGCGGACTCAAGCTGCGCGCCAATGCCGACACCGTGGTGATGCACAACCGCTTCCGCGAGATCTGGCTGACGCCGATCAATGTCGGCGGCGACGATGCCGGCGGCTGCTTCGACCTGCGCATCGAAGGCAACGAGATCACCCAGTCGGTCGGCGGCATCACCATCCAGGACCAGTCCGGTGGCGGCACGATCGGCACCCATCGCCTTCGCGTCGTCAACAACGTCATCGGCGAGGACAGCCCGCCGGTGCCGTCCGCGCCCTTCGGCGCCGGCGCCGATGGCCTGATCGCCGTGTCGCCGGATCCGCTGGACGACGTGCTGATCGCACACAACACCGTCTGGGCGACGGCCGGCAAGCACGCGCTCAGCGTGTACGGCCCGGCACGTCCCGGCCTGCGCGTCACCGGGAACCTCTGGGGCCAGGCCGACGCCGGCGTTGCCCATGTCCGACTGGGTTCGGCGGCAGTGGCTGGCAGCATCGGGCTGGACCACAACCTCTATGCCGGCGTCGGCGCCGTCGCCAGCGTCGGCGGCAGCACGCACGCCACGCTGCCGGCGTTCCGCGCCGCATGGCCGACCCTGGAATCCGCGGGGCTGGCCGGAGCCGCGAACCTCGTCGGACCACCGGCGGACCTGAGACCGACCGAGGACAGCCACCTCGTCATCGACACCGGACCGGTGCTGGCGGAAGTCGGCGATGACATCGACGGCACGCCGCGTCCGCTGGATGGCGATGGCGACGGTACCGCACGCAGCGACATCGGTGCCTGGGAGTTCGGTTCCGACGTGATCTTCGCCGACAGCTTCGAATGATCGTTTTGCGGCGGACCCAAGCGGACGGGCCGCCGCCTTTTTTTTCCGGTCAGCCGGCGCGGCTGGCGATCTGCGCCACCGCCTGCGGCAGCTGCGACGGATTCTCGACCGTGAGCAGGCGCGGTGATGCTTCGTCCAGGCCGTGCTCGGCCTCGTGTGCCCAGGTGACGTGGTAGGGCATGTGCACGCCCCAGCCGCCGAGCCGGATCACCGGCTCGATGTCCGAGCGCAGCGAGTTGCCGATCATCAGGAAGCCGTCCGGCTGGGTGCCCAGTTCCTCGAGCACGCGCGTGTAGGTCCGGGTGTCCTTTTCCGAAACGACCTCGATGCGGTGGAACAGGTCGGCCAGGCCGGACTGTTCGATCTTCGCTTCCTGGTGGAACAGGTCGCCCTTGGTGATCAGGACGATCTCGTGGCGCCCTGCGATGGCTTCGACCGCTTCGCGGATGCCCGGCAGCAGTTCGACGGGGTGCTCCAGGGTGGCGCGACCGATCTCGAGGATCTCGCGCAGGTGTGCGGCGCTGATGCGCTCGCCGCTCAGCTCGATGGCCGTTTCCAGCATCGACAGTGTCATGCCCTTGGCGCCGTAGCCGAACACCTTCAGGTTGCGCCGCTCGACGGTCAGCAGGTGGTCGACGTTGCGGCTTTCGTCGAGATCGACGTAGCGGCCGAGGATGTCGTGGAATCCCGCTTCGGCCTTGCGGTAGTAGTCCTCGCTGCGCCAGAGCGTGTCGTCGCCGTCGAAGCCGACCCAGTTGATCGCGCCCATCGTGGTGTTCCTGTTGCGGCGGCGCAGGATACCAGCGGCCGCCGGCCATCATCGGACCTGGGCGTCGAACTGAATCCCGGATGCGCCCGGGTATGCCGCGAACTTGCCCAGCCGGCCCCGACCCGCGATCATGTGCGGTTTCGCGCCGGCTCCCGGCGCCGTTGATCTCCTTCCGGACACACGCTCATGGGCATCCAATGCGGCATCGTCGGCCTGCCGAACGTCGGCAAGTCGACCCTGTTCAACGCACTCACCAAGGCCGGCATCGCCGCCGCCAACTTCCCGTTCTGCACCATCGAGCCGAACGTGGGCGTGGTGCCGGTGCCCGATCCCCGCCTGGATGCGCTGGCGGAGATCGTGAAGCCGCAGAAGACGATCCCGACCGCGGTCGAGTTCGTCGATATCGCCGGCCTGGTGGCAGGCGCGTCGAAGGGTGAAGGCCTGGGCAACAAGTTCCTGGCCAACATCCGCGAAACCGACGCCATTGCGCACGTCGTGCGCTGCTTCGAGCATTCCGACATCGTCCACGTCTCCGGCAAGGTCGATCCGATCGCCGACATCGAGACCATTGATACCGAACTGGCGCTGGCCGACCTGGAGTCGGTGGAAAAGGCGCTGAACCGCGTCGAGCGTGCCGCCAAGGCGCAGGACAAGGAAGCGTTGGCCAAGCGCCCGGTGCTGCAGAAGCTGCAGGCCGTGCTCAACGAAGGGGGCTCCGCACGTTCGGCTGGCCTCGACGAAGACGAGAAGGCGCTGGTCCGCGACCTGTTCCTGCTGACGCTGAAGCCGCTGATGTACATCGCCAACGTGCGCGAGGACGGCTTCGAGAACAACCCGCACCTCGACGCCGTGCGCGCGCGTGCCGAGCGCGAGGGCGCCGAAGTCGTGCCGGTCTGCGCCGCCATCGAGGAAGAGCTGGCGCAGCTGGAACCCGAAGACCAGCAGGCCTTCCTGGAAGACCTCGGACTGGAAGAGCCGGGCCTGAACCGCGTCATCCGTGCCGGCTACCGCCTGCTCGGCCTGCAGACGTACTTCACCGCAGGCGTGAAGGAAGTGCGCGCCTGGACGGTGAAGAAGGGCTCGACCGCGCCGCAGGCCGCCGGCGTGATCCACACCGATTTCGAGAAGGGCTTCATCCGCGCCGAGACCATGGCCTACGACGACTTCATCAAGTACAAGGGCGAGGCTGGCTGCAAGGAAGCGGGGCGCCTGCGTCTGGAAGGCAAGGACTACATCGTCCAGGAAGGCGACATCCTGCACTTCCGCTTCAACGTCTGAGGCCGCCGCGCGGCAGTTGCCGCCCGCCGTCACAGCAGCGCCACGCGCAAGCGGTCCACGGCCCGCCCGCATCCCGCGCCGCCTCCAAAGCCCGTCATGCGCGCGGGGTCACCATCCGGCGACGCCTCCAGCCCGTCATGCCCGCGAGCTCCGCATCCCGCGACGCCTCCCGGCCCGTCATTCCCGCGAAGGCGGCCATCCAGCGAACGGGGACCTCTTCACACGGAATTCTGGATACCCGCGTGCGCGGGTGTGACGGAATTGGGGTCACAGAGAGTCCTCTACGGGGCGACGAAGCGAGGAATCACCGCCATTTTTCGTGCTCAGAGGAAGTCGCAGCTCAATGCGCCTTCCGGCTGTATGGCTGAAGTCCGCGCATGTCGAAATTGGCGGCGACAGGGATCGCGCGCAGGTCGAAGATGCGGACGCTGATGCGGTCGGGCTGTGGGTCTTGGGCCAGGCGCGGCGATGCGCATTCTGCCGTCATGCCCGCGCAGGCGGGCATCCCCGCGAACGGGGCGTCTTCGCAAGGAATTCTGGATACCCGCCTGCGCGGGTATGACGGCATCGGGGGAGCGGCTATACGTCAACGGCACGACGACGCGACGAATCACCGCCACTTTTCGTGCGCAGCGGAAGTCGCAGCTCAACGCGCATTCCGGCTGTATGGCTGAAGCCTGCGCATGACGAAACTGGCGGCGACAGGGATTCGCGCGCAGGTCGAAGGTGCGGACGCTGATGCGGTCGGGCTGTGGGTCTTGGGCCAAGCGCGGTGGTGCGCATTCCGCCGTCAACCCGCGCAGGCGGGTGCCCAGCGACGTCTCCCAGCCTGTCATGCCCGCGCAGGCGGGCATCCAGCGTCATGCGCGTGCTGTCGGGATGTGGGTTTGTCACCGGCATGCCGAGCCAAGGCATGCGCCCAGGGCCGCCACGCACTGATCGCGTCCGCGCCGAATTTCACCGCGCCATGCGGACATGGACCGGCTGTGCCGCACTCGCGCACCGGATCGACGCCCGGGAGGCGCATGCCGCACAATGCCGGCATGGATATTTCCCTGACGCTGATCCTCATCATCGCCACCGCCGGCGTTTCGCTGGTGGCGTTCCGCGACCACGCCCTGCTTGACCGCCTCATCCTCTGGCCGCCGGCGGTATCGCGCGGCGGCCAGTATTACCGCTTGCTGAGCTACGGCCTGGTGCACGGCGATGGCATGCACCTGCTGTTCAACATGGTCACGCTGTATTTCTTCGGCAGCGTGATGGAGCCGGTGTTCGCCAGCCGGATCGGCGACGTCGGCTACGTGCTGTTCTATGCCGGCGGCCTGCTGGTGTCGATCCTGCCCAGCTACCTGGCGAACCGGAACAATCCCGGTTACCGCAGCCTTGGCGCATCCGGCGCGGTATCGGCGGTGCTGTTCGCCTTCATCCTGCTGCAGCCCTGGGCGATGCTCTACGTGTTCTTCATCCCGGCGCCGGCGATCGTGTTCGCGGTCGTCTATGTCGGCTGGTCGGTGTGGGCGGAGCGTCAGGCGCGCGACAACATCAACCACAGCGCGCACCTCTGGGGTGCCGCCTACGGCATCGTCTTCATGCTGGTGATGGAACCGCGCGTGCTGCTCATCTTCTGGGAGCAGCTGACCCATCCGCGCTGGGCCGGCTGAGAAGGGCGCGGCGATGGCGCGGGTGCTGAAACAGTTCACGCTGCCGCCCTCACTGCTGTTTCCGCAGGGCTGGTCCGGCACGGTGCCGGACCTGCGACGCATCCAGGAGGCACTGGCCGGCCGCGTCAGCCTGCGCAATGCCTTCCGCAGCTTGCCGCGCTGGATCGCCGGCGTCGATGTCGGCCTGGGCCGTTTCGCGAAAATCGCACGCGCGGCCGCCGTGCTCGTCGACTCGCGCACGCTGTTGCCGGTGGCCGAAGCGGTGGTCGAGCAGCCGGTTGCATTGCCCTACATTCCGGGCCTGCTTTCCTTCCGTGAATTGCCGGTGGTCCTGCAAGCCCTCGCGCAACTGCCGCGCCGGCCCGACCTGCTTATGTGCGACGGCCAGGGCATCGCGCATCCACGCCGCTTCGGCATTGCCGCGCACCTGGGCGTGGCGACCGGACTGCCCAGCATCGGCGTCGCCAAGTCGATCCTGGTTGGCACGCATGACAGTTTGCCCGGGCGGCAAGGTGCGCAGCGGCCCTTGCTCATCGACGGCGAAGGGGTCGGCACGGTGCTGCGTTCGCGTGCCGGCTGCGCACCGTTGATCGTTTCACCCGGACACCGCATCGGCATCGAGCGCGCGGCGGATTTCGTCATGGCGATGCTGACGCGTTACCGCCTGCCGGAGCCGACACGGCTCGCCGACCGCCTGAGCAAGCCGCCGCGGGACACGGAGCACCGCTGAGATTTCACGCTTCGAAGCGCGGATGCCCGGGTCCTGGATGCCATTTCATCCGGACGGCTGCGGGCGTCACGCCCGACAGCCACCGACGCTGCCAGAGGCCGGCCGGAGTCGTCCAGGTGCCCGCTGTTTCAGCCGGCGGTCATTCGAATCCGGAAGCGAAGATCCGGTCCATGACCTTGTTGGCGCATTGGACCTGGACGTCGAGGACGTCGCCGCCTGCGATCACGCCGCTGCCGCCGCCGACCTGGCAGGTCTGCAGCGGGCTGGCGGGTTGCTGTCGGACGGTCACCGAGTAGGCGTCGCCGTCCAGCAGCGTCGTGCTGAACTCGAACGCACCGTTGGCGCTGACGGGCAGGACTTCAATGCCATTGAGGTCCAGCGCCAGCCCGGCGCCGGCCAGGCCGACGACGGCACCGCCGACGCGATATCGGACAGGCGGCTTGCAGTCGATGTGTACGTCGCCGACGTCATCCCCGTTGACCGTGCCGCTGCCATTGTGGACGTGGCAGACCTGTTCGGGCGCCGCAGGAGCCTGGAGGACTACCACCGTGTACGTGCCACCATCAATGATCCGGCTGTCGAAGGCGAAGATGCCATTGCTGTCGAGGGCCAAGGTCTCGCCGGCGTTCAATCGAAGGGCCAGGCCAAGTCCCAGCAGCCCGGACACGTTGCCGCCGATCCGGAACTGCAACGGTGCGCCGATCGTCCCGGCGGCGCCGAAGGCGGCATGGTCCATGTAGGTCGAGCCGGTTCCGCTGTTCATCAGCAGGACCCTGGCCGACCGGGTTCCGGCGGGCGGCGTGAAGTCGAGAAGATGGTGCAGCGTCCAGGCGCCCGGCGAGGGCGATTTCTGCGCCGTGGCCGTGAAGGAAGGCGTGCCCGAGCAGTTGCCCGTGCCGTAGAACCAGACGGCCAGCTCGGCCGGGTCACCGGCCGCACCCTCCGACAGCGCGTACGCGTCGATATCGCCGCCGGGCAGCGCCACGCATTGCGATGCATGCTGCGCGGCCCCGTATGAGCGCTGCAGCAGGACCGCGCCCGGAGCGGGCTCGCCGGCGTCGCCACGCCAGACCACGTATCCACCCTCGTGGAGGGTGGCCTCCCATTGGAACAGGCTCTAGGCGAAGTCGGGATTCAACAGCAGGTTCGCCGGTCGCGGCGGCACGCCGGTCGTGCCCGCCGGTCCCAGCGCCGCGTCATCCCAGTGCAGCGTGACGGTGCCGTGGTCGCCGGTGGCGCCGGCGATGAACATCACGCTCTGTGTGGCAGCTGGCGTCTGCATGCCGTCGATGCGGTACAGCACCCAGCCGTCGTCGAGCAGGTGCGGTGTCGCGACCGCGTTGCCGGCATAGCCGCCGCCACAGTTCGCCTGGGTGAATGCCGATACGCTGGCTTCGCCGTAGTAGCGGAAGTTGGAAGTCGCATGCAGCTTCCCGTAGATGTGCGCGTCGAGCACGCTCGCTGATGTGTTGACGCACTGGCGTACGAATGACGAGTCGCCGGTGAAGTTGGCGAACAGGCTGATGCCATCCGTCCCTCCACGGCCGATGCCTGCCACCCAGCCTGCGCCTGCACCGGCACCTGCGGTCTGGAATGTCCAGCCCGTGCTGTTCGAGTCGAAGCCCGGATTGACCAGGAGATTCGCCGCAGCCAGCGGCAACGCGACACATGCGCCCAGGCCCGTGGCGAGTGCGGACCAGAATCTGTTCGTCATCGATGTCCTCTCCGATTGCGCGCGTAAGCCGCGGCAATCCCTCCCTTCGGTGTGTGCGAGCCTAGCAAACGATCACGACCGCATGCGATGCGGATCACACCCTGATTGACCTCGACTCGTCGATTCCGGGTGAAGGTTGACGGGCGGTCTGATGCCGTCCAGTTTCCGGCGTCCGATGAGGCCGTTTGCGGCAGGGCGCCGGGGCAGGGGTCGGGTCGGGCTGGATTGACCGGCCCGGTGGAACCGACCGCGGGCATGACGTCCGGTGCGCGTGGAACATGCCCCTGCCAACCTTGCGTGTTACCCGGTCCACGACCACGCTGCGTCGACACCGAATGACGACGATGGCATCGTCGTCGACGCAGTGACTGGCCCCGGCGCTCAGCGATAGCCGGCCGCCTGCAGTTCGAAGAGTTCGGCGTAGCGCTTGCCGGCGGCGAGCAGTTCCTCGTGGGTACCGACTTCCTCGATGCGCCCGCCTTCCAGTACCAGGATGCGGTCGGCCATGCGCACGGTCGAGAAGCGGTGCGATATCAGCACCGCCGTCTTGCCGGCGCTGAGTTCCTTGAAGCGCTGGAAGACTTCGAATTCCGAGCGTGCATCCAGTGCCGCCGTCGGCTCGTCGAGGATCAGCAGTTCGGCATCGCGCATGTAGGCGCGGGCGATGGCGATCTTCTGCCATTCGCCGCCGGACAGGTCGACGCCTTTCTTGAAGCGCTTGCCGATGACCTGGTCGTAACCATTCGGCAGCTTGGCGATGACGTCGTCGGCGAGGCTGCGCCGTGCCGCTTCCTCGATGCGCGCGCGGTCGTCGCCGGCCTCGATGCGGCCGACGGCGATGTTCTCCGCCGCGGTGAGGTGGTAGCGGACGAAGTCCTGGAAGATCACGCCGATGTTCGCGCGCAGCTCGTCGAGGTCGTATTCGCGCAGGTCGTGGCCGTCGAGCAGGATGCGCCCCTCGTCCGGGTCGTACAGGCGCGCCAGCAGTTTCACCAGCGTGGTCTTGCCGGCGCCGTTCTCGCCGACCAGCGCCATCACTTCCCCGGCATGCAGCGTGAAGTTGAGATGGCGCACGGCCCAGCGCTGCGCGCCCGGATAGATGAAGCCGACATCCTGGAACTCGAAGCCCTGGCGGATCGGCCGCGGGAACGGGCGCGGGTTTTCCGGGGAGGTGATCTCCGGCTCGATCTGGAAGAACGAGAACAGGTCGTCCAGGTACAGCGCCTGGCCGGCGAGTTGCGAGAAGCCCATGAGCAGGCCTTCAAGCAGCGTGCGCAGGCGACGGAATGATCCGGCCAGGAAGGTGAGGTCGCCGATGGAGAAGTCGCCGCGCACCGTGCGCCAGGCGATGAAGGCGTAGGCGAAGTAGTAACCGACCGTCCCCAGCGTCGTGAACAGCGCGCCCCATCCTGCGCGCCGGATGGCGAGGCGGCGGTTGGCGCGGTAGAAGCCCTCGGCCAGCGTGCGGTAGCGGTCGATCAGGAAGCGGTTGAGGCCGAAGATCTTCACTTCCTTGGCCGTTTCCACGCTGGCCCCGGTCTGCCGCACGTAGTCCAGCTCGCGGCGCTCCGGCGTCCACGCGTAGTTGAGCGAGTAGCTCTTGGCGTTGAAGTGCACCTCGCCGATGAAGGCCGGCACCAGCGCCAGCACCAGCAGTGCGATCAGCCAGGGTGCATAGATCATCAGGCCGGCGGCGAAGCTGATGATGGTGACGATGTCCTGCGCCTGGCCGAGCAGCTGGCTGAGCAGCGTCGAGCGGCCCATGGCCTGCCGGCGCGCGCGTTCCAGCTTGTCCTGCAGTTCGCTGTCCTCGAAGTCCTCCAGGTCCAGTGTCGCCGCGTGCTCCATCAGGCGCACGCTGGTGGCGTTGTTGAAGCGTTCGCCGAGCAGGGCGTCGAGCAGCGAGACGATGCGGCCGAGCACGTCGGACACCACGGCCAGTACGAACTCGGCGACCAGCAGGAAGGCCAGGTGGTCGAGCTGGCCGCCCAGCCACCAGTCGCGCCAGCCGGTCGGGGGCACGCCGGCCTGCACCAGCAGCACGGCTTCGTCGATGATCAGTTTGCCCAGGTAGAGCATGACCACCGGCAGCAGCGCGCGCGCCAGGCGCAGCACGAGGCTGGCGAAGGCCATCGAGGGACTGGTCTGCCAGACCAGCTTGATGAAGGGTGGCAGGTTGCGCAGCGCGCCCACGCGCTCGCGCAGGGTGGTGTTGGCTGGTTCGGCTGCGGGACCGGGCGGCTGCGGGCCGGATGGAGCGCGCGCGCCCATGGTGTACTCGCGTGGCATGTGTCGGGAAGTCTGCAGCGGTGACGGCGGCAAGCATCGCACATCGGCGACCCGCGGCAGTAGCGCCGGCGGACTGCCCGACAGCTGGCGCTTGGGATACAGTGGCCGTCCTGTCCGTGATCAGGTGCCGCGATGGTGCAGAACCAGGCCAAGCCCGACATCCCCGGTTACCGCATCCTCCGTCGCCTCGGCCACGGCGGGATGTCGGAGATCTGGCTGGCGGAACAGCTTGCCCTGGCGCGTCCGGTTGCCGTCAAGGTGGTATCGCCGGGTCTCGAGGCCGAGCAGCGGCTGGCGCGCTTCCGCCAGGAAGCCGCCATCGTCGCGCGCTTCGATCATCCCAATGTCGTCGGCATCATCGAGTTCGGCGAAACCGCCGACGGCCGCCTGTATTTCTCGATGCCCTACGTGCCCAACGGCACGCTGGCGCAGGCCGGCCTCGGCGGCGACAGTCCGCGCGTGCGCGAGGTGCTGGGACAGGTGCTCGACGCGCTCGCCTACGTGCACGAGCTGGGCGTCGTGCACCGCGACGTCAAGCCGGAGAACGTGCTGTTCGACCAGGTCGGTCGGGCGCGACTGGCGGATTTCGGCGTGTCACGTTCGATCGAATCGGTGAGCCGGCACACCAAGGCCGGCGAGACCTTCGGTTCCAGCCTGTACATGAGTCCCGAGCAGGCCAGGGGCGAACTGCCCGACGGTCGCAGCGACCTCTACAGCGTCGGCGCCATCGCCTACGAGCTGTTGACCGGCGAGCCGCCGTTCACCGGTCCCGACCACCTCAGCGTCGTCGTCGCGCACATGCAGCAGCCGGTGCCGCGCTTGCCGGACGAACTGGCCCAGTGGCAGTCGTGGATCGACACGGCGATGGCGAAGCGCCCCGAGCAGCGCTTCCCGAACGCGGCGGCGATGGCCGCGGCGCTGCAGCGCATTCCCGGCCGGCCGTCGCCGCGCCGGCCTTCGCTGGCCGTGCGGCTGGGCATGCCGCTGCTGATCCTGTGCCTGCTCGCCATTGCCATCTGGCGCTTCGGCGAAGTGCTGTGGTCGGGCGAGGGCGCCGACGATGACATCGCCGCCGTGGCCGGCGGGACGCCCGCGGGTACCGATGCCGGCGGGTCCGAAGCGGATCCGTTCGACGACTTCGACGAGGGTGAGGCAGGCAGCGGCACGAACGCACCCGTGGCGGCGCGGTCTTCTTCGGACGGGCAGCCCGGCGATGCCATCGGCGACGGCAGGAACGGCGACAATGCCTTCGGCGATGAAGCCGCCGCTTCTTCGCAACCCGTTGCGACGCCCCCGGCGGAAGCGACGCCTCCCATCGTCGCGAAATCGGCAGAGACGGCCGAGCCGGGCGCAACGGCGGCAGCGTCAGCGCCGGGGCCGGCTGCCACCACGCCGGCCCGCGGCAGCGCCCCCAAGACCACGCCACAGGCCACGCGCACGACACCCGCCGTGCCGCCGCGATTCCCGATCGACTTCGAGACGGTGCCGCCGGTGCCACTGTTCCTGCTCGCCGGCAATCGCGAGCAGCGCCTGCAGCGCATCGATACGCACATGGACCTGGGACGGCGCACGATCGAAGCGGATCGCCAGCGTACGGAGCGCTTGCGTTCGGAAACCCAGGATGCGGCGCAGCGCAATGCGCTGCGCGACGGTTATGACCGGCGCAAGGCCAATTACGAGACCTGGCGGAAGCAGCTGCTGGCGTTACGACGCCGCGCGGCGCGCGGCGACTGACCGGACCCTGCGATGGAACCGGCGGCGTCTGCCGCCGGTCAGCTCCCCTGCAACATGAACGCCGCGGCGGCGGCGATCGCCAGCACCACGACGGCGGCGGCCCACCACACCAGCATGCCGCGACCTTCGCCGCGACCGGCAGCCGGGAGGCCCGCGGCATCGCCACTGCCCAGCGGCGCATCGATCTGGTCGATGGCCTGCACCAGGAATCGAACGCCCTCGACCACGATCTGGTCGCCGTGCTTGAGCGGGGCGCTGTTGTTCACATTGCTGCCATTGAGCTGCACGCCATTCGCGGAGTCAAGGTCGCGAAGCACCAGTCCGCTGGTGTGGCTCTCAATCGCGGCGTGGCGGCGCGACATGCCCGGTTCGTCGAGGACGAGATCGCAACTGGCATCACGACCGATCAGCAGGCGTCCATAGATCGGGATCAGGCGGCCGAACTGCGAACCGGTGACGCCACGCAGGACATAGCGCGGCGGAACGCGGCGCACGCGGGTGGCCATGGTTTCCGGATTGCCACTGCCTTCGCGCCCCGGATAGGCGATCTCGACCCGGATGGCGACCTTGCCGAATTCAATCAGGTCGCCATCGTGGAGGAAAGCGAGCGACTGCACCGGGCGACGGCTGACGAACGCTCCGGCGTCGGCCTGCACCAGTCGCAGCAGCGCGCCGTCCTGGTTGACACTGATGCGCGCATGCACCGGACGCAGCTCGCTGCCCGGAACGGCCAGCTCGTTTTCCGGATGGCTGCCGACGCGGATTTCGCCGCGGTCCAGCAACAGCGGCGGCTGGTCGCCGTCGACCAGGGTCAGGGTCACCCTGACCTTGCCGGGCGGACGCGGCACGGGAGTGTGGACGATGCGAGGGGCGTGAGGCTGCTGTTCGATCATGGCCGGGATGTTAGCTCAGGCACCCCTTGATACGGACAGATTGCCGAAACCAGGCCAGTTCGACGGGCGGCCTCGACGGCATGCGATTCGTCGGCACTATCCTGACCGTGAGCTTGCTGCTGCCTTTACCGGCGCTGTCACGCCGGAGCGGCCGGTGGGAACTGTCCCGCTGCGGGGCAGCGGACGGGGCCTGTCGGCTGGCGTGGCCCACGCAGGCGCGCGGCCTGACCGGCCCCATCGCCGCGATGCGATGGGGCCGGCCGGTCCTTACTCGAAGATGCTGTCGGCCGGAACGATCTCGATGCGGTCGGCGGAAAGCTTGAGCGGCAGCTTCTCGATGATCGCGTCCTCGGCCAGCAGCTCGGCCGGCTTCTCGCTGTTGTAGGTCACGGACGACGGCGCATCCTCGGCCAGCGCCCGAGCCAGTCCTTCGGCGTCCTTGGCGACGAACACGAACTGCGCTGCCTCCGGCTTGATGTGGCGGCGGATCGCGGCATTCACGTCGCGAAGGGTCAGGCGGTCCAGACCGCCGCGGACCTGGTCGAGGAACGCCGGCGTGCCGAACCAGTCCGCGTCGACTGCATAGCCGAGGCGGTCATGCGGCGACGCGGTGAGGATCGCCGCGTACTTGCGCAGGAAGGCGCGCGTGGCTTCGAACTGCGCCTGGGTCAGGCCATTCCGGACCAGGTTGTCGAGTTCGAACAGCGCCGTGCGCGTCGCGAACAGGGCGTCGTTGTTGTCGCGAAGCGGTCGCAGCCAGACCTGGAACAGGTCGTTCTGGCGGGCGAAGTTCGCTTCCGGCTTCATGCGCATGCCGCCCATCGGGAAGTACTCGATGTAGGCGTAGTTGCCGTAGTTCATGCCGCGCTCTTCGCGGATGCGCTTGTACAGCTGCGCCGACGAGGTCCGGTGCTCGCCCAGCCAGCTGCGCACGAGCCACAGCGCCAGCCAGTCCTGATGGCTGCGGTTGACGGCGATCGGCCAGCCGAAGGACACGGCGACGGCGGTGGTTTCCTTCTGCAGGATGCGCGCGTTGCGCACACCCGACAGCGCTGGCGCCGCCGCCTTCACGGCATTGCCATCACCTTCCGGCAGCGTCGCCAGGTCGCGCAGCAGGCGCTCGCGGAAGCGGTCGTCGAAGTGGCCGGACAGGCCGACCCGAAGGCCGGAGCGGGTCAGGCGTTCGTTGTAGAACTTGCGCACGTCATCCAGCGTGATCGACTCGAGGTCGGCGACATGGCCATAGTTGAGGCGGCCATAGGGATGCTCCGGGCCGTACACCATCTCGTACAGCGCTTCCTTGCCGAGTTCCTCGTCGTTGTTGCCGCGCAGCGAGACGCGGATGAAATTGATCTGCTGCTGCTTCAGGCGCTGGAAGTCCTCTTCGCGGAAGCCGGGCTCGAGCAGCATCTCACGGACCAGCGCGTACCAGGCGTCGAGGTTGTCGCGGTGCGCGACGCCGGACAGGCGCAGCATGTGCTTGTCCACCTGGGCGCTGAAGCCGCTGGCCATCGGATAGAAGGCGTGCTGCAGCTCGGCGAAACCGCGGCGGGCGCTGCCACCCTCGGTCAGCATGGCGGCGGTCAGGTCGGCCAGGCCGGCCTTGCCCGGCGGGTCGTAGGCGGCGCCGGCTTCGAACACCAGCGAGACCTCGACCAGCGGCGAATTGGAGGGCAGGGCGATGACGTCGATGTCCGGCAGGCTGGCATTGCGAGCCGCGGCCACCGCGGCTTCGATGTCGGCGAAGTCGCCGGCGCCTTCCATGTCGGCGGTGGTGCTGATCGACAGGCTGGCTCGGTTGCCGTCGACGAACACGCGGTCGGCGGCGGCGATGATGTCGGCCGGCGTCACGGCGTCCACCTGTGCGTACAGCGCGTTCAGCGTTTCCGGCGTGCGCTCGTACTGCACGAACTGCGCCAGTACGGCGGCGAGGCTGTCGGCGGAGGCCAGCGTGCCGGCGAAGCCGTACTTCATGCGCGAGCGCGTCGCATCCAGGCGCTGCTGGTCGACCGGCTGGCTGCGGATCTGCGTCAGCGTGGCGGCGATCGCCTCGTTGACCTTGCCGGCGTGGGCGGCGTCGGTGAGGCGGACGATCAGTGCGTAGTTGGCCGGATCGATGCTGCTCGGCGCGCGCGCGAACAGCTGGTCGGCCCAGCGCTCGCGCACCACGACCTGCTGGTACAGCTCGGAACTGGCGCCGAAGTACAGCTCGTTGACCAGCATCAGCGCCGCGGTGTCGCGCTCGCCGGTGGTGAACGCCGGACCGCGCCACGCGTGCAGCAGGTACGGCAGCGTCGGGCCGTTCCATTTCATGTGCTCGTACTTCGGTCCCTGCATCGGCGGCTCGACGGGGATGTCGACCGTGTAGCTGCCGCGCTGCCAGCCGCCCCAGTACTTGCGCACCAGTTCGAAGGTCGCTTCCGGATCGACGTCGCCGACGACGATCACGCTGGTGTACTCGGGGCGGTACCAGCGGTCGAAGAACGTATGCGCGTATTCCATCTGGTTGGGCATGTCCTCGATGTCTTCGAGGTAACCCATCGTGGTGTGGCCGTAGGTGTGCACGCCGAACGACATTTCCGCCAGCTTCTCGAAGCCCTTGAGCATCGGGTTCGAGTAGTTCTTCAGGTACTCGCCCTTGACGGCCAGCGCTTCGGTGCGGAACTGCGCTTCGGTGAACTTGAGGTTCTGGAAGCGGTCGGCTTCGATCTCGAGGATCTTCTCGAGGTCGGCGGTAGTGAAGTTGATGTGGTAGTTGGTGTAGTCGGCCGTCGTGTACGCGTTCTGGTCGGCACCGGCGTTGGTGAGGATGGCCTGGTAGGCCTCCGGCGGGTACGCCTCGGTGCCGCGGAACATCATGTGTTCGAAGAAGTGCGCGAAGCCGGACTTGCCCTTCTCGACCTCGTTGCGCGAGCCGGTCTGCACCGGGATCTGCAGCGAAACGACGCCCGGCGTGTCGGTGCGCACGACGATCACCCGCAGGTCGTTGTCCAGGGTCCGCATCAGGTAGGGCTGGTCGAACAGCTTGTCGGCCGCAGCCACGGGTGCGGCGGGCGCCACGGCAGCGGCGGCCGTGACCAGGCCGGCCAGCAGGGTGGGGATGAAGCGCATCGGCGACTCCAGTCAGTGGGGAGCCCGAAAGGATACAGGCCGGCCCGCCCGGGCGATCCTGCCGATGGTTGGGCCGGGCGGTGAAACAGCGGTGATCAGCGCCAGACCGGGCGGCATTCGCTGGCGCGGGGGATGTCCAGGCGCAGGATGCACGGCGGGCGCCCGTTGCCGGGCGCCGTGTGGCCGGAACGCGGGCGGGCGACGGGACCGGCGGCAGTCCGGGCGATGCGCCGGCGCCACCGGACCGGTCGGGTCAGGGCTTGGCGACCACCGGCTGCGGTGCGGGCGGCGCCAGGTGGGCCTTGAAGAATTCCAGCGTCGCCCGCCAGGTCGCCGCCTGGGCCTGGGCGGTATCGGCAGGCAGGCCGCCCATCGACATCGGGCCGGCATCGAGCTGTGTGGTCGGCGACCAGCCGTCGCCGGTCAGTGCATGGCCGGCACCCCAGAACACCAGCGTGGTGGTCTCCAGGCCGGCTTCGGCGCGGCGTTCGGCGATCGACTGCGCCATCGGACCGGAGGCCCAGACGGCGTCGAGCATGCCGCCGGCAACGAGCAGCGCGCCGCGATACGTCTCGACCGGAATACGCGCGGCAATGGCGCGCTGCGTATTTGCCGCGCGGCCATGGTCATGCGGGCGGCGCAGGACGGCGCCGCTGCCGCTGCCCATTGCCGAGAACTCGGCCTGGATGTTGTCGTAGGGCACGAATGGCAGCGGCTCGCCGTGCCAGGAGAAGGAGCTGCGCGTACCGGGCGCCACGCCCATGGCGCCGAAACCTTCCCAGACCACGTCACTGGGCACGATGGCGGCCACCGCGTCGATCCAGTCCATGCGCGTGGCGGCGATCAGGGAAAACTCCGCGCCCTTGGACACGCCATAGAGGCCGATGCGGTCGGCATCGACATCGTCGCGCCGGCGCAGCCATTCGTAGGCGGACTGCAGGCGATCGACGGGAATGTCGGTGAAGGACTTCGGCAGCATGTCCAGGTCGCGGCGCTGGATGAATGCCGGCGCGTGGTAGGGCAGGCCGAGGACGGCGAAGCCATGCGAGGCCAGTTGCGGCGACATGCCGCGCGCCACCCAGTCATAGCCTTCCGAGCCTCCGAGCACGATGATCGCCGGGCGCCGCGCCTTGCCCGGCACGTGCGCGAACACCGCGCCAGGGAAGGCGTCGCCGATCTCCTCGACGACGACATCGTCCCGCGCGCTGTGGATGGTCAGGCTCGCCTCGGCGACGACTTCGCCCTCGACCAGCGCCTTGAAGTGCAGGCGATTGGTCGGCCAGTCCCCGGGCGCCTGTTCGCCGGTCGGCTGCATCGACCAGGCCAGGCCACGGACGTCGGCAACGGCATAGCTGCCCTCGACCGGCGTGGCAGTGGACAGGTCGAGGCTGCCGGCGGCCGAGGTCTGGAACTGCGCCTGCGAACGGTAGAGGGCCGCCTTCGCGCCGGGTTGCCACGGGCTCAACGCGCGTTCGGCGCGCACTTCGATGCGCGCGTCGCGGGGAAACTGCTTGAGGACGATCTGCACCTCGTCGCCGGAAAGGATGGTCTCCGGGCGGACCTCGATGCGTTGCGCGTGCAGGTTGGCGCAGGCCAGCAGCGCGATGGGCAGCACACTGCAGCGGATGGGAAAACGGACAGCCATGGACGATCTCCGCGTTGGATGGTGCGCAGTGTCGACGACGGCGCAGGCTGCCGGTACTGACGCCTGTCAGCCGCTGTTGCCGGCATCCGTCATGCGTGCGGCCAGCGCATCGAAGCGCGCGCGCAGCTCGGCCAGTTCCGCTTCCAGGCGATCGACGCGCTCGCGCAGCTCGCCGGCGCCGGCTTCGGCGGCGACCGCTGCGCGTGCCTGGCCGGCATCGGCGGCGCGGCCCTGCGCCTGGGCCGCTTCGCGACCGCACAGCAGGTGGGCGTATCGGTCTTCGCGTTGGCCGGGGCCCCGCGGCAGCTTCACGACCAGCGCCGGGTGCCGCGTTTCCAGGCGTTCCAGGATGCCCCGCACCTGGTCGAGGCCCTGGAAGCGGAAAAGGCGTTCGCTGCGCGTGAACAGCTCGCCGGCCGTCTGCGCGCCGCGAAGCACCAGCAGTGCGAGCAGGGCGCGCTGCTCGGGACTGATGGCGTAGATCTCGTCGGTGCGATGGTCGTAGCGCTGCGCCCGCGCGCCATGGATGGAACGCACCAGCCGCTTGTCTTCCAGCGTGCGCAGTGCATGGCCGACGGCGCCGGCTTCCAGGTCCATGACGGGATCACGGCCGGTCTTCTGGTTGCAGGCCACCTGCACGGCGTTGGCGGTGAGCGGGTACTGCTCCGGCGTCGTCGATTCCTTTTCGATCAGGCAGGCGAGCACGCGGGCTTCATGGGCATCCAGCTGCGGTTCGGGCAGCGTGTCTTCGGTTCCGGTCATGGTTCCTGGCAGGCAGTACGGGTCGCCCGCCAGTTTAACCCGCCGCCCACCCATGACTGCCGGCATTTGCCTCGCCGGTCTCGACATTTCACCATGGGCGAAACCCGGCGGCGGGGACCGCAGGAACAGGTCGATGAATCCAGAACAGGGCGGACAAGGCGAAGTGACCCAGCTGCTGGGCGCGTGGCGCGACGGCGACACCGGCGCGCGCGACCGGATGATCGCGCTGGTCTACGACCAGGTGCGGCAGCTGGCGGCGCGACACCTGCGCCGGCAGTACGGCAGCCAGGCGGTGACGCTGCAGCCCACCGAGCTGGCCAACGAGCTGTTCATCAAGCTGCTCAACACCGATGCCGCCTGGGATGACCGCCGGCATTTCTACAACGCCGCCGCGGTCGCGCTGCGGCGCATCCTGATCGACGCGGCGCGTGCGCGCGGCAGCGACAAGCGCGGCGGTGGCCGCGCACACCTGACCCTGTCGGCGGCCGAGCACGAGGCCATTGAAAGCAACGATGCCGACGTGCTCGACGATGCGCTCAACGCGCTGCGCCAGCTTGATCCGCGCAAGTGCGAGATCATCGAGATGAGCTACCTGCTCGGGCTGACGCGCGAACAGATCGCCTCCGCGCTGGGCGTGTCGGTGCCGACGGTTGATCGCGACCTCCGGTTCGCCCGCGCCTGGCTGCAGCAGCGGCTGACCGCCTGAGCGGCGGGGGAAGGGCGGCCTCAGCCGCCGTTCCGGTTCACGTGTTCGTCACGCAGTTCGCGGCGCAGGATCTTGCCGACGTTGGACTTCGGCAGCGCGTCGCGGAATTCGATTTCGCGCGGCCGCTTGTAGCCGGTGAGGTTCTCGCGGCAGTAATCCATCAGGTCCGACTCGACCAGCGCCGGATCCTTGCGGACGACGAACAGCTTGACGATCTCGCCGGAATGCTTGTCGGGAATGCCCACGGCCGCCACTTCCAGCACGCCCGGGTGCGCCGCGACGACATCCTCGACCTCGTTCGGGTACACGTTGAAGCCGGACACCAGGATCATGTCCTTCTTGCGGTCGACGATGTAGAAGTAGCCCTTCGCGTCCATGCGCGACATGTCGCCGGTGCGCAGCCAGCCCGCGGCGTCCAGGACCTTGTCGGTCTCGTCCGGGCGCTGCCAGTAGCCCTTCATCACCTGCGGCCCGCGGATGCACAGCTCGCCGACTTCGTCGACCGGCACGTCGTTGCCGTTCTCGTCGCGCACGCAGGCATCGGTGGACGGGATCGGCAGGCCGATGGCGCCGTTGTAGTCGGGCAGGTTCATCGGGTTGATGCAGGCCGCCGGCGCCGTTTCGGTCAGGCCGTAGGCTTCGAGAAGGGTGCAGCCGGTGACCTTCTTCCAGCGTTCGGCGACGGCGCGCTGCACGGCCATGCCACCACCCAGGCTCAGGTGCAGTTTTGAGAAATCCAGCTTGTCGAAGCCTTCCGTATTGAGCAGGCCGTTGAACAGCGTGTTGACGCCGGTCAGCACCGTGAATTTCCAGGGCTTCAGTTCCTTGACGAAGCCCTTCATGTCACGCGGATTGAGGATCAGCAGGTTTCGGCCGCCGACCTGCATGAAGACCAGGCAGTTCGCCGTCAATGCGAAGATGTGGTACAGCGGCAGCGCGGTGACGATGATCTCCTGACCCGGCGTGCAGGTGTGGCCAAGCCATGCCCGCACCTGCAGCATGTTGGCGATCATGTTGCGATGGGTGAGCATCGCGCCCTTGGCCAGGCCGGTGGTGCCGCCGGTGTACTGGAGGAAGGCGATTTCGCCGCTGCGGACGTCCGGATCGCTGTAGCTGGCGGCGGCGCCGAGCCGCAGGGCGCCTTTCATGGTGATCGTGTCGCGCAGGCCGTGCTTCGGCACCATGCGCTTGATGTGACGGACGACGAAATCGACCGCGCGGCCCTTGACGCCGGGCACCAGTTCGGCGGCGCTGGTCAGGATCACCTGCTGGATGTCGGTCTCGTCGATGACTCTGGCGACGGTCGCGGCGAAGTTCTCCAGCACCAGGATGGCCTTGGCGCCGGAATCCTTGAGCTGGTGCTTCAGTTCGCGCGCCGTGTACAGCGGATTGGTGTTGACGACGGTCAGGCCTGCGCGCAGTACGCCGAATATGGCGATCGGGTAGGCATGCACGTTCGGCATCATCAGCGCCACCCGGTCGCCGCGCTGCAGCTTGAGGTGCGTCGTCAGGTAGGCGGCGAAGTCACGGCTGAGACGGTCGATCTCGCCATAGGTGTAGGTGTGCCCGAACTGCGTGAAGGCGGGCCGGTCGCGGAATTCTCGGCAGGCTTCCTGCATCACGGCACTGACCGAGGTATAGCTGTCCGGGTCGATGGTCGCCGGAATACCGGGCGGATAGCTGTCCAGCCACGGTCGGGGGATATCGGTCATCGTGCTCTCCAAGGCGATTCCATGCGCTACCGGATGGCCCGGGATTGCAGCACAGCCGTTGCTTCACCGGCAAGACGCGGTGCGCAAGGGAGGGTTCCGCCGCTACGCGGCTGTCGCCCTGCGGTGCATGTCACCGGCGGGAAGCAGGCCGCGTTCCTGCAGCCAGGCGCGGGCGTTGCCGGCATCCTGTTCGAACCAGGCGCGTGCACTGCCGAGCCGGAAGGTGTAGCCCCAGGTGTCCATGTCACGCATCAGGCGATGACGGCCGACGCCTTCCAGTCCCTCCGCCAGCACGATCTGCAGGTAGCAGGTCGCGTCTTCCTCTTCGATCGAATCCGTGGCGTCGGTGTGCACCCGTTCGCGCCGCTCCGGCGGCAGCACGATCAGGTGACAGGCCTCGTGCAGCACGGAGTGGACCGGCGTGTCGGCACGCGCGAATACCTGGTGGCCGATCAGCCCGGCTTCGGGTTCGCCCCAGTAACTGCCCGGAATCGCCGCGCCATCAGGCACGAGCTGCAGGCTCAGGCCATGGCGCGACAGCAGCGCCGCCAGCGCGCCGGCATCGATGTCGCCGACGGTCAGGACGCCTTCGTCGCCGGCCCCGGATCCGTCATGCGCCTGCACTGCCGTTCGAACGTTCGGGCAGTACGACGTTCATCTCGAGCACTTCGTGGTCGCCTTCGGTGCCGAGGTTGACCTCGACCGCATCCGGATCGACGTGGACGTACTTGCGGATGACCTCCAGCAGCTCGCGCTTCAGCATCGGCAGGTAGTCCGGCCCGCCGCGCTCGACGCGGCCCTGGGCGATGATGATCTGCAGGCGCTGCTTGGCGAGATTGGCGGTGTTCTTCTGCTTGCTCCGGAACAGGTCGAGCAGTCCCATGGTGTCAACCTCCTCCGAACAGGCGCTTGAGCAGCCCCTTCTTCTCCGGCTCCATGAAACGCAGCGGCCGGTTTTCGCCGAGCAGGCGTGCGACGGCATCGTCGTAGGCCTGTCCGGCATTGGAATCGGCATCCAGGATCACCGGATTGCCGGAATTGGACGACTGCAGCACTTCCTCGGACTCGGGAATCACGCCGAGCACCTGGATGCCGAGGATTTCCTCGACGTCCTTGAGGCTGAGCATGTCGCCGTCGGCGACGCGCTTCGCGCTGTAGCGGGTGAGCAGCAGGTGCTCGGCGATCTTGCCGTCCCCGCTTTCGGCCCTGCGCGTCTTGCTGGCGAGCAGGCCGAGGATGCGGTCGGAGTCGCGCACCGAGGACACTTCCGGATTCACCACGACGACGGCGCGGTCGGCGAAGTACATGGCCAGGAACGCGCCTTTCTCGATGCCGGCCGGCGAATCGCAGATGATGTAGTCGAATTCCTCGCGCAGCTCGTTGAGCACGCGCTCGACGCCTTCCTGGGTCAGCGCATCCTTGTCGCGCGTCTGCGACGCGGCGAGGATGGACAGGTTCTCCTGGCGCTTGTCCTTGATCAGCGCCTGCTTGAGCGTGCAGTCGCCGTTGATCACGTTGACGAAGTCATACACCACGCGACGCTCGCAGCCCATGATCAGGTCGAGGTTGCGCAGGCCGACGTCGAAGTCGATGACGACGACCTTGTGGCCGCGACGGGCCAACCCCATGGCGATCGAGGCGGAGGTGGTGGTTTTGCCGACTCCGCCCTTGCCGGAGGTGACGACGATGACTTCGCTCAATGGACTTCTCCCCGGCACGATGGCCGATCTCGATGTGGTGATGACTGGATCATAGCGGGTCGAACAGCAGTCGCTCGCCGTCCAGCCGGATGGCCAGGGCCTTGCCGTGCAGCTGGGCAGGGGCGTCCTCGAGGACGCGGTAGTTGCCGGCGACGGCGACCAGTTCGGCGTTGAATTCGCGGCAGAACACGCGCGCGGCGGTATCGCCGCTGGCGCCGGCCAGGGCGCGGCCGCGCAGGGCGCCATAGATATGGATGTTGCCGTCGGCGATCACCTCGGCGCCGGTACTGACCGTGCCGATGATGGTCAGGTCCTGGCCGCGGGCGTAGATCTGCTGGCCGGAGCGGACATGGCCTTCATGGACGCGCACGCCGGCGGCGGCCACGGGCGCGGCAGCCGGGGCCGGGGCCGGTGCAGCCGCAGCCGCGGGTGCCGGTGCCGGTGCAGGTACCGCCGCAGCCGGGTTGTCGGATTCGTAGGCGCTGCGGAAGCGGCTGAACAGCGGCAGGTCCAGCTCGCGCGCCAGCGCATCGACGGCGGGCGAGCCATAGGTCAGTCCGACCGGGAGCACGCCGCCGGCCCGGACCGCGTCCAGCACCGCGCGCGCCGTGGCGGCATCCGGCAGGTTGGAAAACGCATTCAGGTCGACAATCACCGGCGCCCGCGTCAGCAGCTGCGGCGCCGCCGCCAGCTTGCTCGCCAGTTCGTTGCGGATGTCGTCCAGGTCCAGGCGGCGCAGTTTCAATGTCGCCACGCCGACCTGGCCGACGCGCAGGTCGCAGGCTGCTTCCATCACCGTCGCCATGTCAGCCGCACCCCACGCGGCGGGTCGGGATTTCCGCGTCCGGCAGCTCGCGAGCGGCCAGCCAGGGCAGGTCGGGCAGGTGGCCGCCGCCGGCCAGGTAGGTGTCGCGCACGAACGGGAAGCTGCACAGGGTGCGTTCCATCACGCCGATGCGGCCTTCCGGCACGGCCAGTTGCGCGACTTCCTTGAATCCCATCGAGGCATGGAACATCAGCGAAGCGTTGTCGTGCGGCTCCAGCGATACCTGGCACGCCAGCACCGGCACGCGCACCTCGGCGAAACTGATGATGTCCGCGTACAGCACGCGACCCAGGCCATGGCCGCGGAACGCCGGCGCGACGACGATGCGGTCGATGTAGGCGAAAGCGGGCTGGCGCTCGCGCATCCACAGGTAGCCGGCATTGCCGGTGCCCGCCTCGTGGTCGAAACCGATGAGGAAACCGGCCAGCCCGCCGTCGCACTCGGCCACGCGGAAATAGGCCGCATTGGCGAAATGGCAGTCCAGCATGTCGCGGTCCATGGCGGCCACGGAAACACCGGCCTGCCCGTTCATCGCGAGGATGGTCGGCAGGTCTTCGGGCGCGGCATCACGGAAGATGAAGCTCATCCACAGCTCCTGGGAGAGCCCACCGTCCCGGCGGGCAGGGAAGGGCGCCATTATCCCATCCTTGGCGAGGGAGGCGTTAGCCCGGTGGTCACGGCGGCGCAGGCCGCCCGGGGCATGACCTTTGGCGGCTGCAGCGGCGATGGCGCGGCCTTACCATTCAGGCAATGTCGAACCTGAGACTCACCGCGACCGACCTGCTGCGCTACGCCGGCCTGTTCACCTGGGCCTGCGTCGGGCTGCCGCTGTTCTTTCCGGGCGAGCCGGGTCGCGGCACGGCCGACTACTACGCCTGGCTGGCCGCCTACGTGGCCTTCGGTGGCGCCTACTGGCTGGTGTCGCGGCAGCTGAACCGGCCGACGCCGGACCTGCTGCGCCTGTTGCTGCTGGCGGTGATGAGCGTGTCGCCGGCGGTGATCAGCCACTACAGCGGTACCGGTCTGGGCGGCATCCTGCTGCTGGTCAGCGCCGGCGTCCTGCCCTGGCTGCTGCCGCCGGCCTTCGGCCTGGCCTGGCTGATCGCACAGAACCTGATCCTGGTGCCGGTCTTCGCCGTGCACGAGGAGTTCACCCTGCTGCAGGCCTTCCTGCAGGTGGGCCTGTACTTCGGCTATTCCAGCTTCACCTTCGTCACCTCGCTGGTCGCCAAGCGCCAGGCCGAGGCGCATGACGAGCTGCGCCGGCTGAACGCGGAACTGCGGGCGACGCGGGCGCTGCTGGCCGAATCCAGCCGCGCCAACGAGCGCGTGCGCATATCGCGCGAACTGCACGACCTGCTCGGCCACCACCTGACGGCGCTGTCGCTGAACCTGGAAGTGGCCAGCCACCGCACCGAAGGCGACGCGCGGGCGCATGTGCGCCAGGCCCAGTCGCTGACCCGCCTGCTGCTCAGCGATGTCCGCGATGTCGTCAGCGAGCTGCGCAAGGACGTCAGCATCGACCTGTCCGAGGCGCTGGCGCGCCTGGTGGAAGGCGTGCCGCGGGTCAAGGTGCATGTGCAATTGCCCGAGGACATCCGCGTCGATGGCGCCGAGCACGCCCAGATCCTGCTGCGCGTGGCGCAGGAGGCTCTGACCAATGCCGTCCGCCACGGCAAGGCCGACAACCTGTGGCTGACCTTCAGCCGCCGCGACGACGGCGCCATCGAGGTGCGGGCGGAAGACGACGGTGCCGGCTGCGAAGTGGCCGTGGCCGGCAATGGCCTGACCGGCATGGCGGAACGCTTGCGCCGGTTCGGCGGGGAACTGATGATCGACAGCGCGCCAGGACGGGGCTTCCGCCTGCGTGCCATTCTGCCCGTGGGAGGGGCCGGACCATGATTTCCGTATTGCTGGTGGACGACCAGACCCTGGTGCGCCAGGGCATCCGCAGCCTGCTCGAGCTTTCCGATGCCGTGCAGGTGGTGGCCGAAGCAGCCGACGGCGAACAGGCCATCGAGCTGATTCCCAGCGTCGGGCCGGACGTGGTCCTGCTCGACATGCGCATGCCGGGGAAGTCCGGCCTGGACGTGCTGCGCATCCTCGCCGAGCGCAAGCAGCTGCCGCCGACCATCATCCTGACCACCTTCGACGATGACGAACTGGTGCTTGCCGGCCTGCAGGCCGGGGCCCGCGGCTACCTGCTCAAGGACGTGACCCTTGAACAGCTGGTCGAAGCGGTGAAGACGGTGGCCGAAGGCGGCTCACTGGTCCGGCCGGCCGTCTCACAGCGGCTGCTGTCCGGCCTGGACAAGATGCAGAACAGCTTCGCCAGCCTCGACCAGCCCGATCCGCTGACCGAGCGGGAAACCGAGATCCTGCGCCTGATGGCCGGGGGATACAGCAACCGGGAGATCGCCAACTCCTTGAATGTGGCCGAGGGAACGGTAAAAAACCACGTCTCCAACATCCTCTCCAAACTCGGCGTGCGCGACCGCACCCGTGCCGTGCTGAAGGCATTCGAGCTCGGCCTGGTCTGAACCGCGGGCCGGCAGGTGCCGCTGCACCTGCTCGCTCCGCCGACTTTGTCATTCAGCGCCCGTTGGCAACGGACGCCGGCACCAGTACCATTCCGGGTCGCACCGCACCACCGGAGTAGGACTACATGCGTGTAATCAAGGAACTGTTGCTGGCCGCGATCGTCACGGTCATCTTTTTCGCGGTGCTGATGGCCCTGCTGCCCAGCCGCGCGAGCGTGGTGCGCAACCTGGAGATCCATCATCCGATCGCCCAGGTCAGTGACATGATCAGCTCGTTCAAGCAGTTCCCGCTGTGGTCGCCCTGGGGCATGCGCGATCCGAACGTGAACTACCAGTTCACGCCGGCGCTGTCCGGCCCGGGTGCGCGCGCGAGCTGGTTCAGTGCCAAGGACCCGTGGATCGGCGACGGCAGCCTGCAGATCGAGGACGTCTCGCCGGGCGAGTGGGTCAGCTATTCTTTGAACGCGCCCTGGCGCGGCCACACCAAGACCGCCGACCTCACCATCGCGGAAACCGACCGCGGCACTGTGAACGCCACCTTCAAGGTCGACGTCGACTATGGCTGGGACCTGTTCGGCCGCGTTCGCGGCATGTACCTGGAAGGCCAGATCGGCGACGACCTGATGTACAGCCTCGGCAAGATCAAGGAGAAGATCGAGTCGCTGCCCGATGTCGACTATTCCGAGGACTTCGCCACCGCGAAGCCGATCGAGGTCGAACTGCAGCCGCTGAACGTGATCTCGATCCACGGCCAGGCCGCCACCAACCAGCCGTATTCGGTGCAGCCGACGGTTCTGCGCTTCACCGAGACGCTGACCGCGACCATCGACATCAAGCGCCTGACGCGCACCGGTCCGCGCCTGGCGGTGCTGAACCGCTGGGGCCAGAACTACGACTTCACCGCCGCCGTGCCGATCAAGGAAGTCGAAGCGGACCTGCCGGAAGGCGTGAGCTTCTCGGTCATCGACGGTGGCAAGCACCTGAAGATCCACTACGCCGGCCCGCGCTGGGACCTGCCGCGCCAGCGCGACATGCTGATCGCCTGGGCCGGTGCCAACGGCTACAAGACGCGTGGCCCGATCGTCGAGGAATTCCTCAACGACACCGGCGGCAGCGGCGACAACGCCGTCCTCGAAGGTGACCTGCAGACCAACATCTACCTGCCCGTCGAATAACGGCGGCGGTGGCCGGTCCGTGTCGCGGGCCGGCATGATGCGGTATCCCGACGCGCCCACATGGGCGCGTCGCGTTGTCCGGAACTTTTTTCTTCCGGTCCGGTCGAAGCGCGCGTCCTGCGCAGCCTGGTGTCACGGCACGCACGCCTCGGCCGGTTGCAAGGCTTCATAAAACCTCAATACCCACTCTGACTGCCCTCGACAGGGGAGAGCGCATGATCGAGATACGTAACCTGAGCAAGCGCTACGGCAACCTGCTTGCCGTGGACGACATCAGTTTCCGCGTCGAACCCGGACAGGTGCTGGGCTTTCTCGGACCGAACGGCGCCGGCAAGTCGACGACGATGAAGATGGTCGCCGGCTTTCTCGCGCCGACGGCCGGCAGCATCAAGGTCGCCGGCTTCGATGTCATCGAACAGCCGATGGAAGCCAAGCGGCGCATCGGCTACCTGCCGGAAGGCGCGCCCGCCTACGGCGAGATGACACCGCGTGGTTTCCTGGACTTCGTCGCCGACATCCGCGGCCTGGACGGTGACGTTCGCCGCAAGCGCCTGGATGAAGTGGTCGGACGCCTGAACCTGCAGCGCGTGCTCGACCAGAGCATCGAAACGCTGTCGAAGGGATTCAAGCGCCGCGTCGGCCTGGCGCAGGCGATCCTGCATGACCCGCAGGTACTGATCCTGGACGAGCCCACCGACGGCCTCGACCCGAACCAGAAGCACGAAGTGCGCAGCCTGATCCAGGACATGGCGAAGGACAAGATCATCGTCATCTCCACGCACATCCTCGAAGAAGTGCATGCGCTGTGCTCGCGCGCCATCGTGATCGCCGGCGGCAAGCTGCTGGCGGACGCCACGCCGGCGGAACTGGAGCGCCGCTCGCGCTACCACGGCGCGGTGTCGCTGACCACGAAGGACACGCCGCAGGTGGTCGAAGCGCTGCGCGGCCTGTCGGAAGTGGCACAGGTGGAAATCGACGCTCGCGACGGCCGCATCACCGCGTTCCCGCGCGCCGGTGTCGCGCTGTTCCCGGTGGTGAGCGAGCTGATCCGCAACCGCAACTTCCCCGTTGACGAACTGGCGTTCGAGTCCGGACGCCTGGACGAGGTTTTCCGTCAGATCACTGTTTCCGCCCAGGGCGAGAGGGCGCACGCATGAAATCGGCAACCTGGAGCATCTTCCGGCGCGAACTCGCCGGCTATTTCGCCACCCCCGTGGCTTACGTGTTCATCGCGATCTTCCTGATCCTGGCTTCCGCCATGTGCTTCTACATGGGCGGTTTCTTCGAACGCGGGCAGGCCGACCTGGCGGCCTTCTTCGCCTTCCATCCCTGGCTCTACCTGTTCCTGGTGCCGGCGGTGGCGATGCGGCTGTGGGCCGAGGAACGCAAGAGCGGCACCATCGAGCTGCTGCTGACGCTGCCGGTCACGACCTGGCAGGCGGTGCTCGGCAAGTTCCTCGCCGCCTGGGCCTTCATCGGCATCGCGCTGCTGCTGACCTTCCCGGTCTGGATCACCGTCAACTATCTCGGCGATCCCGACAACGGCGCGATCGTCGCCGGCTACATCGGCAGCCTGCTGATGGCCGGTGCCTTCCTGGCGATCGGCTCCTGCCTGTCGGCGGCGACGCGCAACCAGGTCATCGCCTTCATCCTGACCGTCGTCGTCTGCTTCCTGCTGCTGCTGGCCGGCTATCCGCTGGTCCTCGACGCCTTCAGCGCCTGGGCGCCGCAGGCGATCGTCGACGGCATCGCGTCGATCAGTTTCCTCACCCACTTCCAGGCCATCAGCAAGGGCGTCATCGACCTGCGCGACCTGGTGTATTTCGGACTGATGATCGGGGCCTGGCTGTATGCCAGCGCCCTTGTCGTCGAGATGAAGAAGGCCGACTGAGGAGACATCGACATGATCAACTTCAACCGTCGTTCGGCCACGCTCGGCACGCTGGTGCTGCTGGGCATCCTGCTGCTGGCCGTGCTGCTGATCAGCAACCTGCTGCTGCGCGGGGTCCGGCTGGATCTCACCGAGAACAACCTGTACACGCTGTCGGACGGCACCGTCGAGATCATCCGCGGCCTCGACGAGCCGGTGACGCTGTACTACTTCTTCTCCGATCGCGTCAGCGCGGATATCCCGCAGGCGCAGGGCCTGCGCACGTACGCGACGCGCGTGCGTGAACTGCTGGAGGAACTGGTCGCCAAGTCCGGCGGCAAGCTCCACCTGCGCGTGGTCGATCCGCTGCCCTTTTCCGAGGAGGAGGATCGCGCCACCGGATTCGGCCTGACGCCGGTGCCGGTGGGGCAGGCGGGCGACAACCTGTTCTTCGGCCTGGCCGGCACCAACTCGACCGATGGCCAGGCGGTGATCCCGTTCTTCCAGCTCGACAAGGAAAACTTCCTCGAGTACGACCTGGCAAAGGTGATCCATGAACTGGGCCAGGCGAAGAAGCCCGCCATCGGCCTGGTGACGTCGCTGCCGATGTCCGGGCAGTTCGATCCGCAGGCGCGTTCGATCCCGCAGCCCTGGATGGTGTTGTCGGAAGCCGAGCAGTTCTTCGACGTGCGCAAGCTGGAGCCGGCGACGCTGGCCAGCATCGCCGAGGACATCGGTGTTCTGGTGCTGGTGCATCCGAAGAACCTCAGCGACGAGGCGCTGTACGGAATCGACCAGTTCGTGCTGCGTGGGGGTCGCCTGATGGTGTTCGTCGATCCGCTGGCGGAACTCGACAACGAAGGCGCCGATCCGCAGAACCCGACGGCGGCCATGTTCGCCGACAAGAGTTCCGACCTGGCGCGCCTGTTCAATGCCTGGGGCGTCAACTACGACAAGAGCAAGGTCGTGCTCGATGGCCGTTACGCGGCGCAGATCACCGTGCAGCCGGGTCGTCCGGCGGTGCGCCACCTCGGCATCCTCAGCCTGGGCGAGGATGCGCTCAACAAGGACGAGGCCATCACCGGCGTGCTGAGCAGCATCAATGTGTCCAGCGCCGGCTCCATCAGCCTCGCCGAGGACAGCACGCTGGAGCTGGTGCCGCTGGTGCAGTCCAGCGGTGAATCGGCGCAGGTCGACGCCGAGCGCCTGAAGTTCCTGCCCGACCCGAGCCAGCTGTTCAATGATTTCCGGCCGCAGTCGGAGCGATTCGTGCTGGCCGGCCGCCTGCATGGCGCTTTCAAGACCGCGTTCCCGGACCGCAGCGGCGAGAACCACCTTGCCGAATCCTCGCAGCCGGGCAACGTCGTCATTTTCGCCGACACCGACGTGCTGACCGACCGCCTGTGGGTGCAGGTGCAGAACTTCCTCGGCCAGCGGCTGGCGAACGCGTTCGCCAACAACGGCGACCTGTTCATCAACGGCATCGATATCCTCAGTGGCTCCAGCGCGCTGATCGGCATCCGTGGCCGAGCCACCTCGAACCGCCCGTTTACCACCGTGCAGGCGCTGCAGCGCAAGGCCGAGGAACGCTTCCGCGAGACCGAGCAGCAGCTGCAGCAGGAGCTGTCGGACACCGAGCGTCGCCTCAACGAGCTGCAGACCGGCCGCAACGAGTCGGGCGCCCTGGTGCTGTCGGCCGAACAGCGTGCGGAGCTGGAACGCTTCCGCGCCCGCCAGCTGGAGGTGCGCCGCGAGCTGCGTGACGTGCGGCGCCAGCTCAATGCCGACATCGACAGCCTCGGTTCGTGGCTGAAGTTCATCAACGTGTGGCTGCTGCCGGTGCTGCTGACGCTGGGCGTGGCCGCTGTGATGTGGTGGCGCCGCCGCCGCGTGGCCGCGGCCGCTGCCGCCTGACGGGGAGGCTCGATCATGATCAACAAGCGTTTCATGGTGCTGGTTGCCCTTGTCCTGGCGGCCGTCGTGCTGGCGTTCGTGCTGGTGCTGAAGCGGGCGCCGGAATCGGAGGGCAGCCTGGCCGGTGCACCGGTGCTGCCCGGTCTCGACGAGAAGATCAATGACGTCGAGACGCTGCGCCTGGTGCAGGCCGGCAACGACACGCTGCTGACCCTGCAGCGCGACGGCGACGGCTGGACTGTCGTCGAGCGCGACGGCTACCGCGCCGACGGTGGCAAGGTACGCACGGCACTGCTCAACCTGGCGCAGACGCGCGTCATCGAACCGAAGACCGCGAACCCGGAGCGCTATGCGCAGCTGGGCGTCGAGGACCTGGAAGCCGAGAGTGCGCAGGGCATGCGCGTCGAACTCGCCGGCAAGGGCATCGACCATTCGCTGATCATCGGCAACAGCGCGCAGAGCACCGGCACCTACGTGCGCCTCGCCGGCCAGGCCCAGAGCCTGCTCGCCGCGGGCAACCTGATGCCGGTCCGCGACATCGGCGCCTGGCTGGACAAGGCCGTCCTCGACATCGTTTCCAGCCGCATCCGTGAGATCGAGCTGAAGCGCGGCGACGAGGCAGCCTTCCGCGTGTTCAAGGAAAACAGCGGTGATGCCAACTTCAAGGTCGCCGAGGTGCCGCGTGGCCGCGAGGTGCAGTCCGAATACGTCGCCAATGGCCTGGGTTCGATGCTGTCGAACCTGAGCCTCGAGGATGTGCGCAAGGACAGTGCCGACGCGCAGGGCGACAGCACGCTGCACACGGCGCGCTACGAGCTGTTCGACGGCGTTGGCATCCGCATCGAGGGCTGGAAGGATCCGGACAGTGCCGATGGGGCCTCGGGCAACGGCTGGATCCGCGTGAGCGCCAGCCTCGACGAGGAAGCGGCGCGTGCGCGCGTCGCCGCCGACATCGAGCGCGAGCAGGCCGAGGCGGCCAGCGCCGAAGCGGCCAGCGGCGGCGGTGAAGGCGAAGGCGAGGGCAGTGGCGGCGGCGAAGAGGCGGCCAGGCCGGTCGTCGACGTCGAGGCGCGCACCAGCGAGACGCTGTCGGCGCTGCGCAACGAGGTCGAGTCGATCAACAAACGCGCCAATGGCTGGCTGTTCCGGATTCCCGGCTACAAGTTCACCAACATCGACAAGTCCATCGAAGACATGCTGAAGCCGCGCGACTGATCGCCGGCGCCAGGCTGCAGCACGGGAAAGCCGGCCTCAGCGCCGGCTTTTTCGTTTCGGGCTATGGAGAATCCCGGCGTCACGCGTCCTCGCGGCGCCAGCCGGCGGATGACGGCGGCCGTGGTGCGCCGGGCCGGCAATGGCCAGGATCACGGAAGGCAGCGAAAAGACGGCGCGCACGGCATCCTGCTGCCGCAGCCGTCAACGCGTCGAACGAGCACCGCAAGCCGCTGCCGGCGCGCAACTCCGCCGCCCGGCGGGGCCGATGCAGGCGCGATGCCCGGGTTCCGCAGGGTTGGCGAACGCGCTGTCGGCATGTGATCCGGACGCGCGTTCGGACCATCGTTCTCCGGGCGGATCGCCGATCAGCGCCCCAGGCCGCGTCTGGGCAGCGGATCGCGCAGTGGCAGGACTTCCGCGGAGACATCCACCCAGACCAGCCGGTGGTCGCTGGCGTCCAGCAGTGCCGCATCCGGTTCGGACGACATCGGCCAGAACACACCGCTGCGCAGCACGTTCAGGCCCTGCGACGGCAGCACGTAGTCCACGCGCATGTTGCCGGAATTGCCGCCGAACACGGCAGTGTCGTGCGCGGGATCGCCATTCTGGACCAGGTTGGCACCACCCAGGCGGTGCGCGGATTCCTCGCCGCCGCTGCTGGCCGGCGTCGGCGTCGCCTGGATGCGCGGATGCGACAGCAGTTGCTGGATCGCACCGGGATGGCTGTCGCCATCGTTCGGATCGGCATTCAGGTCGCCGGCAATGACGAACAGCTCGCCATCGCCCAGTCCGCCGGTGCCGCCGTCATCGTCATAGATGTAGCCGTTGCGGCCCGGATCCGTGGACACATAGTCGGCCCACAGGCGGATCTCGTCGTGGTTGCGGCGGCCATTGCGGTCCTCGTCGCCATCGAACACCGGCGGTGTCGGGTGCGAGACCAGGAAGTGGATGTTGCCGGCGCGGGTCCAGATGCGGATGTCCCAGTGCGCCTTCGACGACAGCGGAAACGTCCGCAGCGTGCGTTCGTCGTACCAGCTTTCGCCGTCCGCCAGGGTCGGCAGCAGGGCGCCGGGCATGTCCGCCCAGCGGAACTTGCGGAAGCTGCGCACGCGGGCCGGATCGATCGGATAGCGCGACAGCACCACCATGCCGTACTGGCCGGGGAAGCGTCCGAAACCCCAGGCATCACCCGGGCCGCCGGTCTGGCCGTCACGGTCCAGGTCGCGGCCGCTGTCGAGTCCGGTATTGACCGGCCCGGTGTACTGGTAGCGGTAGCGGATGGCGTTGTGGCCGTGCTGCGAACGCATCAGGTAGTTGAACAGGAAATCCTCGACCGCCTTGCCGCTGGGGTCGTAGTCGAACTCGTTGATCAGCAGAACATCCGGGCGCACCGCCTGGATGGTGGCCGCGACCAGCTTCAGCTGTTCGTCGGTGCGCGTCTTCAGGCGTTCGGCCAGCGCCTGCGGGCGGTCGCCGAACAGCGAGGCATTGAAGGTGGCGAAACGCAGTTCCACCGTCTCCACGGCATCGGCGGGTGCGGGCGAGCCGGCGGCGGCCAGGGCCATCGCGGCGGCGAGGGCGAAGCGGGTAGTGCGGTTCATTCGGTGGCCCCGTGCGGCGAAGGATCTTCGGTCTCGTCGAACAGGTACCAGTGGCCCTGGCGCAGCAGTTCGATCGGCCGGTAGCGGATCTTGTAATCCATTTTCGGGTGGTCTTCTATCCAGTAACCCAGGTACACGTGCGGCAGGCCCAGGGCTTCCGCGCGCTCGATCTGCTTGAGTATGCAGAACACGCCCAGGCTGCGGTCGACGTGTTCCGGGCTGTAGCAGGTATAGACGGCGGACAGGCCGTTGACGCTGCGGTCGGTGACGGCCATGGCGATGAGGCGGCCGTCCAGGCGAACCTCCATGAACTCGGTACCGCCCCACGGCGCGATCAGGAAGCGCCGGAAGTCGTCGGCGCCGGGCTCGTCCATGCCGCCGCCGGGATGGCGCCAGGCCAGGTAGCGCTCGTACAGCGCCTGCGCCTCGTCGTCCGGCTCGGCGTCGCGCCAGCGCACGGCGAGGTCGGCGTTGCGCTTCAGGCAGCGGCGCTGGCTGCGGTCGGGCTGGAACAGCTTCACCGGCACGCGGCAGGGCGTGCAGGCCATGCAGCTGCGGCAGCTCGGCTTGTAGACGTGGCCGCCGGCGCGGCGGAAGCCCCAGGACAGGGAGGTTCCATAAACGGCGGACAAACGCGGGTCGAGCGGATCGATGACCAGATTGCGGGCGCTGCGGTCATCGAAATAGCCGCAGGGGTGGTCCAGCGTCTGGAACAGGCGGACGGTGCCGGTCTTCATCGCCCGGCAGGATAGCCGTTTTTGCCGCGGGGGCGAGAATGTTGCAGCGCACGGCGACGGCCGAAGCCACTATAATCCTCCAGCTCCAACCGCCGCGGAGCCTGTCCATGCGTATCCTGGCTGAGGCGCTCACGTTCGATGACGTCTCGCTCGTCCCCGCGTACTCCAATGTCCTGCCCAAGGACGTTTCCCTCAAGACGCGGCTCACCCGCGGCCTGAGCCTCAACCTGCCCCTGATCTCGGCCGCCATGGATTCGGTGACCGAAGGTTCCATGGCCATCGCCATGGCGCAGTTCGGCGGCATCGGCATCATCCACAAGAACCTGACCATCGAGCGCCAGGCCGGCGAGGTCCGGCAGGTGAAGAACTTCGAGGCCGGCGTCATCCGCGAACCGTTCACGGTCGGCCCGCTCACCACCATCGGCGAAGTGCTCAAGCTCACCCGCGAACGCAACATCTCCGGCGTGCCGGTGGTGGACGGCGGCAAGCTGGTCGGCATCGTCACCGGGCGCGACATGCGCTTCGAGAAGAAGCTCGACGATCCGGTCAAGAACATCATGACCAAGAAGGACCGGCTGGTCACGGTGAAGGAAGGCGCCTCCGACGACGAGGTCGTCGGGCTGCTGCACAGGCACCGCATCGAGAAGGTGCTGGTCGTCAACGACGACTTCGAGCTGCGCGGGCTGATCACCGTCAAGGACATCCAGAAGGCGCGCGACAATCCGAACGCCGCCAAGGATGCCGACGAGCAGCTGCTGGTCGGCGCCGCGGTCGGCGTCGGTGGCGACACCGAGGCGCGCGTGCAGGCGCTGGTCGAGGCTGGCGTCGACGTGCTCATCGTCGATACCGCGCACGGCCACGCGCAGGGCGTGCTTGACCGCGTCGCCTGGGTCAAGAAGAACTTCCCGGGCGTGCAGGTCATCGGCGGCAACATCGTCACCGGCGACGCCGCGCGCGCGCTGGTCGACGCCGGCGCCGACGGCGTCAAGGTCGGCATCGGTCCCGGCTCCATCTGCACCACGCGCATGGTTGCCGGCGTCGGCGTGCCGCAGGTCAGCGCCGTGTCCATGGTGCGCGACGCCATCGGCGATGCCGTGCCGATCATCGCCGACGGCGGCATCCGCTACTCCGGCGACGTCGCCAAGGCGCTGGTCGCCGGTGCCTCGACGATCATGATCGGCGGCCTGTTCGCCGGTACCGACGAAGCACCGGGCGACATCGAGCTGTACCAGGGCCGTTCCTACAAGTTCTACCGCGGCATGGGCTCCCTGGGCGCCATGCAGGCCGGCAGCAAGGACCGTTACTTCCAGGACAGCACCGAGGCCGACAAGCTGGTGCCGGAAGGCATCGAAGGCCGCGTGCCCTACAAGGGCCCGGTCCGCCACATCGTCCACCAGCTGGCCGGTGGCCTGCGTGCGGCGATGGGCTACGTCGGCTGCGCGACGATCGAGGACATGCGCAACAAGCCACAGTTCGTGCGCGTGACCGGCGCCGGCGTGCGCGAGTCGCATGTGCACGACGTGCAGATCGTCAAGGAACCGCCCAACTACCGCATGAACTGACCGGTCCGCGCCGGTACCGGAACCGGGCTCGCGGGGCGCGACAGGCGGCCCGGGCCGGATCCGGGTTCCGGGCGGCCTACAACCTTTCGCCCGGAACCCGCCGCATGTCGTCGACCGCTTCGCACGCCGCCCGTCCTTCCACGCCGGACATCCACCAGGACCGCATCCTGATCCTGGATTTCGGTGCGCAGTACACGCAGCTCATCGCGCGCCGCATCCGCGAGATCGGCGTCTATTGCGAGATCTGGGCCTGGGACCACGATCCCGCCGAGATCGCGCGCTTCGCGCCGCGCGGCATCATCCTGTCCGGCGGCCCGGAATCGACCACGTTGCCCGGCGCACCGGCGGCACCGCAGGAAGTGTTCGACAGCGGCGTGCCGCTGCTCGGCATCTGCTACGGCATGCAGACGATGGCGGCGCAACTGGGCGGTGCCACCGAAGCGGCCGACCAGCGCGAATTCGGCCACGCCGAAGTGCAGGTCGTTGCCGCCGACGCGCTGCTGCAGGGACTGAGCGACCACGAAGGCGACGCCCGCCTGGATGTCTGGATGAGCCATGGCGACCATGTCGCCCGCGTGCCGACCGGCTTCCGCGTCTCCGCCGTCACCGACCGCATCCCGGTCGCCGCGATGGCCGACGACCAGCGCCGCTGGTACGGCGTGCAGTTCCATCCCGAAGTCACGCACACCAAGCAGGGCCTGGCGCTGCTGCGCCGCTTCGTCACCGGCATCTGCGGCTGCCGCACGCTGTGGACGGCCGCCAACATCATCGACGACCAGATCGCCCGCGTGCGCGACCAGGTCGGCAGCGACGAGGTCATCCTCGGCCTGTCCGGCGGCGTCGATTCCTCCGTGGTCGCCGCGCTGCTGCACCGGGCCATCGGCGAGCAGCTCACCTGCGTCTTCGTCGATACCGGCCTGCTGCGCTGGCAGGAAGGCGACCAGGTCATGGCGATGTTCGCCGAGCACATGGGCGTCAAGGTCATCCGCGTCAACGCCGCCGACCGCTACTTCAAGGCGCTGGAAGGCGTCACCGATCCGGAAGCCAAGCGCAAGATCATCGGCGGTCTGTTCGTCGAGATCTTCGAGGAAGAATCGAACAGGCTGAAGAACGCGAAGTGGCTGGCGCAGGGCACCATCTATCCCGACGTGATCGAGTCGGCCGGCAGCAAGACCGGCAAGGCGCACGTCATCAAGAGCCACCACAACGTCGGCGGCCTGCCCGAGCACATGAAGCTGGGCCTGGTCGAACCGCTGCGCGAACTGTTCAAGGACGAAGTGCGCCGCCTCGGCGTCGAGCTGGGCCTGCCGCGCGAGATGGTCTACCGCCATCCGTTCCCCGGCCCCGGCCTGGGCGTGCGCATCCTCGCCGAGGTCAAGCGCGAATACGCCGAACTGCTGGCCCGCGCCGATGCCATCTTCATCGAAGAACTGCGCAAGTCCGGCTGGTACGACCGCACCTCGCAGGCCTTCGCCGTGTTCCTGCCGGTGAAGTCCGTCGGCGTCGTCGGTGACGCCCGCGCCTATGAGTGGGTCATCGCGCTGCGCGCGGTCGAAACCATCGACTTCATGACCGCGCACTGGGCGCACCTCCCGTACGAACTGCTTGGCACGGTTTCCAACCGCATCATCAACGAACTGCGCGGCGTCTCGCGCGTGGTCTACGACATCTCCGGCAAGCCGCCGGCGACGATCGAGTGGGAGTGATTCCACGTCCGGCAGCCAGCGCCAGGATCAGGCATCAGGCGTACCCAAGCCCGCGTTACAGCGGGCTTTTTTATGCTTCTGGTCTGGCACGGCCGGATTCGTGTCGGTGACCTGCCCCCATTAGCCGTACCAGCCATTACTGGGAGAGTCCGGGGTTGAATGGTACTGCGGTGGGGCTGGTTGGAGTTCGATGGTTGGCGGCAAACCGGGCCGGCGGGATGCGTCCGCAACTGCTGTGTGGTCGCACTTGGTTGTAGTCGCGGCGCCACTCGGCGATGACATCGCGGGATTGAACCAGCGAC
>NZ_SMAF01000019.1 GCF_004343305.1 Pseudofulvimonas gallinarii
ACGCATCGCACGACCTCGCTATACCTGAGTGCGGTATCGCAAATCGAAGGCGGCAAAGCAAGCGCTGGCGCGGGAGAAAAGCAACAGGCTGCTAGCGGTGGGAATGGAACTGCGGCTATCCGGCCGGATCCGGTTCGCCGATCCGTTGCCTGCCTGCAACTATGAACTGGCCATCACGCGGCAGAACCAGGGTCGCCGCGTCCTGGCCCACCAGCTGCCGACCGCGATGGCCGACACGGTGACAGTCATCTGGGCAGCCATCGCGACCCGGGTGTCGACAGCCGCTTTGGCGCACCCGGCAAGGGGCGCCTGCCCGTGGCGATGGCCGCCAACGTCCAGCTCGATTCCAGCACGTCGATCGCACGGGCGCAGGCCAGCGGGTAGCTGCCCCGGCTCCGCGCGCACCGGGCAGAACAACACACCGGTTCCGGCGATGCCGAATCAGGAGCGGGACGGGCTGTTCTTCGATAGCTCCGGCCGGTGGGCGTGGGCGCGCGCGGTCGCCACGCCGAAGACGGCGAGGTCGATGCAATCCTGAAGCCGTTGCCGCGACCGCGGTTGCCGGACGCAGGCATCCGGCCGGCGCGGAACGCGGTGCCGATGATCACTGCACGTCGCCGCCGCGGCTTCCGTCGCCGGCGGCGTTGCAAAGGCGTGCGGGCCGACCTTTACGGCACGATCGACTCGAAGCCGTTCGCGAACAGGGTGTCGTCCCAGAACGGGTTGTCGGCATAGAACACGTCCCATGTGCCGTTGGTGTCGCCGGGCACCAGGTCGGTGGAGTTGGAGAACCAGACGACGCCGCGGCCGTCGGGGCTGATGCGCACGCCGAACATGTTGCCACCGGCCGGCTGGTTGCCCGGCCTCCGGCTGAGCAGTTCAAGGTCCCCGGTCCAGCGGTCGAGGATGTACACGCCGCCGAGCATGGTGCCGGGCAACAGCATGTTGTCGGACTGGAAGGCCAGCCAGCGGCCATTGGCGGAGAAGTCCGGCTCCTCGCCCCAGCCCTCGTGCACGCCGGAAGACGGTACGGAAACCGGGACGGTGTGATCCAGCGCCGGCGTGCGCACGTACAGCACGGACTCGACGTTCGGGCCCCAGCCGGGCAGGTTTTCGCTGTTGGTGGCGAAGGCGACGACGCTGCCGTCGCCGCTCAGTCCGGCGATGGCGGAGCTGGCGTTGATCGGCTGCAGCTGTCCGGAACCGAGGCTGACCCGCTGCGTCTGGCCGGCGAGGTTGGACACGAAGATGTCGCGCACTGCATTGGTGTCGTTGGCCACCAGGTTGTCGGCGGCCGTCGAATAGATCACATGCGTGCCGTTGCCGCTGATGCGCGGGGTGTCGGCGTGCTGGTTCGCCTGCACGCCAGCGGGACCCAGGTTGACGCGCACGGTGGTACTGGTCTGCAGGTCGCGCACGAAGACGTCGACCCAGCCGTTGGTATCGGCGCCGGGGCCCAGCAGGTTGATGTTCGACGAGGTGAAGGCGACGCGCCGGCCATCGCGGCTGATCGACGGCGCGCTGCAGTTCGACGTTGGCGCCGGCGTGCCGCTGGCTTCGCGGTCGATGATCTCGATGGCACCGGTGACCCGGTTCTTGGCATAGCAGTGGAACCACACGGTCTGCGGATGCAGCATGCCGTACGACATGAACGTCACCATCTGGCCGTTGCCGGAGATGGCCGGCCGCGTCGCCGGGCCGGTGACCTGCCCGCCGGCCGGCGTGACGCTGACGCGCACGGTGGTGCCGGTCTGGCGGTCGTGCACGAAGACGTCGGTCTGGCCGTTGGAGTCGTCCGCCACCAGGTTGCTGGCATCGCTTTCGAAGGCGATGTAACGGCCGCCGTCGGAGACCGTCGGATAACGGCTCTGCGAGTTGCCCTGGCCGCCGCCGGTGGCGACGCTGACCCGCTCCACGCCCTGCGCCTGGACGCCGGCAGCCAGAAGCATCGCGAATGTTCCTGCGACGGCGGGGGCGAACGGGGTACGTCTGCTGCCCATGTGCCTGCTCCGCGGACGGGATGTCAACCTGCAGGAGTGTTACGCGTTCCGCGCGGAAATCCCATCAGCCGATTTTCCGGCCCCCGGCCGGCCAGGTTCGTGGCAGCGCTCACGAAGCCGACGGGGCGGCCGCCGTCGCACCCGCCGCCCTGGCCATGGGCCTCGCCGCCGCCGGTGGCGACGCGGACCGGTTCCACGGGCTGCGTGGCGGCGACAGGACTGCGGCGCGCGGGTGCCGCCATGACCGGGCGGGTGAATGCCGGCCGCCCTTCGCCGTGTCACTCCGCTGAGGAATGTCCACACTGGATGGAAACGCGATCTTGACGAAATGCCCGCAAGGCATCTTCCGCCGCCGGATCGATGATCCCTGGGCAATCGTGCGTCCGTATGCCGCGGCATACCACCCGGTTCGAGGAGCCCGTCCATGAATACCGTTTTCATCAGCCTGCTGGCCAGCGCCGTCCTGGTCCTGGCGGCCACCGCGCCGGTTTCCGCCGCCGACGGCGATCCCCTGTACGGATTCGGCACCGACGGGGAATACCCCGGCCACGGTTTCTACGCCAATCCGTGGGGCGCCAACCGGAGCGCCTTGCTGGAATCGGTGCTGCCCGCGGCGGACGGGCGCATCTACCTGGTGGGCAGCGTGCAGACCGGCGATTCGAGCTGGCGCCTGGCACTGCGCCGGCTGACCCGCGACGGCTACCCCGATTACGACTTTGCCGAGGGTGGCCTGCGCACCTATGTACCGCCGTGCCCGGACGGCAGGGCAACCACCGGTGCCCTGGACAGCCAGGGTCGCATCTGGATGGCGATCGGGGGTTGCGGCGATTTCATCGCCTACCGTTTCACGCCGGCGGGGGACGTGGACACCGGCGTGCAGGGCACCGGGGTTGTCCAGGTGGCCTTCGACCTGGGCGGTGACGACAGCGATTACCCGTCAGCCCTGAAGGTGACGGACGACGATGGCCTGATCATCGCCGGTTATGCCAGCACCAATGGTCCGCGTGTCTATGCCCTGGCACAGGTCTCCGCCAGCGGCCAGCCACGCCCCGGTTTCGGTGCGGCCGGCAAGGTGGTCGTGGAGACCGGCGTCAGTGTCACCAGCGTCACCGACGTCTTTGAAATGGAGGACGGCAGGATCGTCCTGTCCGGCCGCCGCTTGTGGAATGGCAATACCGAGGAGTACCAGGTGCTGCGCCTGCAACCGAACGGCCAGCCGGACGTGGGTTTCGGCGCCGATGGGCCCGGCTTCAGCCGTCGCAATCTGGCCGAGATGACGAATTTTGCCGCAGCCACGACGGTCGGCTCGGCACTGATGGAACGCGACGGTTCGGTGCTGGTGGTCGGCATGTTCCGCGAGGTGGGCGTCCACAGCGGCGACTTCTTCTTGGCCCGCTGGCTTCCGGACGGCCTGCCGGACCTTGCCCTGGGCCAGTTCGGGGTACGCCGGTTTCCCCTGGACTTCGGCCTGCCCGACCCGCTGGACGCCAGCAACCTAGACCGCGCCTATACGATTGCAAGACAGAGCAACGGCCACTACCTGCTGGCCGGATACAGCGCCGACAGCGAAGGCAACAACGGCATGAGCCTGCTGCGCCTGCGGCCCGGGCTGCAGGTGGACAGCACGTTCGGCGACAACGGAAAGGTCCGCTTCCCGGTCCCCATCTCGGTCAGCGGCTGGCACAACGCCCGGGCGGAATTCGTGATTCCGCAGCCGGGCCGCATCCTGGTCGGCGGTACGGCCAACACCGGGCTGGACGCCGCCCGCATCGTGACCCTGCTCGGCCTGGAACTGGACCTGCTCTTCGCCGACGGTTACGGCGACTGAGCCGGCCGGCCACCCGGTCCCCGGCGTAGGGGGCCAGACTTGCGGTCGGCGCCGCTGGTGTTACATGCCCCTGCTGCTGGGCACGGGCAGTAAGTCGTCCGGGCACAGCCGGCGCCGGCCAGCAGCGTGGACGACCACGGGGCGTTGCAGGATGGCCTGGGGGCACAGGCAGGACCCGGGGACCCGGGCCAACCGCCTGCCATGCCGGCCACCTTCAGGAATCCCGGCGACGGCCCGGTATAATCACCGGCCTCCCTGTCGAGGGGCGCTGCACGTCGTCCGCCATAAGGTGGCGAACCCAGGCTCGACAGGCGATTCACGTACAACGGCGCCCGGCCAACCCGATCCCAGCCTGCCCTGGCCCTCCGGCCAGCGCGGCCGTGGTCACGAACCGGAGCAACATCCATGAACGCTGTACTCAAGACCTTCTCGACCGAGGGCGACTACAAGGTTGCCGACATCAAGCTGGCCGACTGGGGCCGCAAGGAAATCGAGATCGCCGAACACGAAATGCCGGGCCTGATGGCGATCCGCCAGAAGCATGCCGCCGCCAGGCCGCTGGCCGGCGTGCGCGTCACCGGCTCGCTGCACATGACGATCCAGACCGCGGTGCTGATCGAGACCCTGAAGGATATCGGCGCCGACGTCCGCTGGGCCTCCTGCAACATCTTCTCGACGCAGGATCACGCCGCCGCCGCGATCGCCGCCAGCGGCACGCCGGTGTTCGCCTGGAAGGGCGAAACGCTGGAGGAATACTGGGACTGCACGCTGGACGCACTGACCTTCACGCTGCCGGACGGCACGCTGACCGGCCCGCAGCTGGTGGTGGACGACGGTGGTGACGTCACCCTGCTGATCCACAAGGGCTACGAGCTGGAGCAGGGCGACGACAGCTGGGTGAACTCGCCGTCGGGCTCGCACGAGGAGCAGGTCATCAAGAACCTGCTCAAGCGCGTCGCGCAGGAGCGCCCGGGCTACTGGACCCGCGTCGTCGCCGACTGGAAGGGCGTTTCCGAAGAGACGACCACCGGCGTGCACCGCCTCTACCAGCTCGCCGAAGCCGGCAAGCTGCTGGTGCCGGCCATCAACGTCAACGACTCGGTCACCAAGAGCAAGTTCGACAACCTCTACGGCTGCCGCGAGTCGCTGGCCGACGGCCTCAAGCGCGCGCTGGACGTGATGCTCGCCGGCAAGGTCGCCGTGGTCTGCGGCTATGGCGACGTCGGCAAGGGTTGCGCCGATTCGCTGCGCGCCTACGGCGCCCGCGTCATCGTCACCGAGATCGATCCGATCTGCGCCCTGCAGGCGGCGATGGAAGGCTACGAGGTGAAGACCGTCGAGGACACCCTCGGCGAGGCCGACATCTACGTCACCACCACCGGCAACAAGGACATCATCCGCGTCGAGCACATGACCGCGATGAAGGACCAGGCCATCGTCTGCAACATCGGCCACTTTGACAACGAGATCCAGGTCGATGCGCTGAAGGCACTGGCCGGCGTGCAGGTCGTCAACATCAAGCCGCAGGTCGACAAGTACGTGATGCCGAACGGCAACGCGATGTTCCTGCTGGCCGAAGGCCGCCTGGTGAACCTGGGCTGCGCCACCGGCCACCCGAGCTTCGTCATGTCCAACTCGTTCTCGAACCAGACGCTGGCGCAGATCGACCTGTGGGCGAACCGCGAAACCTACCAGCCGAAGGTGTACATCCTGCCGAAGAAGCTGGACGAGGAAGTGGCCCGCCTGCACCTGGAGAAGATCGGCGTGAAGCTGACCAGGCTGACCCAGGAACAGGCCGACTACCTCGGCGTGCCGGTCGACGGTCCGTTCAAGCCGGAGCACTACCGCTACTGATCGCCGCCGCCGCGTGCGCGGCGCTCGCAGCGACACCGGACGGGCGCCCCAGGGCGCCCGTTCCTTTTTACGCCCTGGTCCGCGAAGGGGACGCGCGCAAACGCCGCTGGCCGAACGCGGCGTCGCGGCAAGGTCAGTCCTGCCGCAGCGCGGTGAGGGGCTCGACGCGGAGGGCGAGGCGCGCCGGCAGCGCGGCGGCGAGCAGGGCGACCAGCGCCAGCACGGCGACGGCGAGCAGCCAGGCCGAGGGCTGCGCCGGACCGATCTCGTAGAGCACCACGCGCAGTTCGCGTGCGAGCAGCCAGACCAAGGGCAATCCGGGCAGCAGGCCCAGAAGCGCGGGACGCAGGGCCTGTCCCAGTACCAGCGTCAGCACACTGCCGCTGTCCGCGCCCATGGCGCGGCGCAGGCCCAGCTCGCGGGTGCGCCGCAGCACCGCGTGCGCCAGCGTGCTGTAGACGCCGATGCCGGCGAGAAGCAGGCCAGACAGCGCGAACAGCACGGTGATCCGGCTGATCGCACGCGGCATGGCGATGGCGGCATCGACACGATCCTGCAGCGGGCGCAGGTCGGCCATGGCCAGTGCCGGATCAAGCTGGCGGACCGCCTGGCGCATGCTGGCCATCACCGCCACCGGGTCGGAATCGCTGCGCACGGTCAGGAACAGGTTGCGGCGCGGCATCGCCTCCAGCGAAAGATAGGCGGTCGGCGTCTGTGCCTGGTCGACGCCGAAGAAGCGGAGGTCATCGACGACGCCGACGATGTCGAACCATTGCGTGCCGTCGTCCCCGTCGACGCCGAGGCGCCGCCCGAGCGGGCTCCTGCCATCGAAGTGCTGGCGCACGAAGGCGGCGTTGACGATGGCGGGCCGGGTGTGGCCGCTGGCGTCGCCGGGATTGAACCCACGGCCTTCGCGCAGGCGCACGCCGAGGGTGTCGAGGAAGTCGTGCGACACCCAGTTTATCCAGGCGTGCGCGCGGCCGTCGGCGCGCGCGCCCGCCTGTCCTTCGATATGCAACAGTGCATCGGAGAAACTGCGCGACAGCGGAACGCTGGTCGAAAACGCCACGGCATCGACGCCGGGAATCGCCTGCAGCGATTCGCGCAGGCGCTGCTGCGCGCCACGGAGTTCCGGATCGTCCGGATAGGCCATCGACGGCAGCAGCAGGCCACCGGCGACGACACCCTGCGGACGGAAACCCAGGTCCACCTGCTGCAGGCACCGGTGGCTGTCCAGGAGCAGGATCGACGCCACCGTCACCGCCAGCGCCAGTGCGAAATTGCCGGCGACCAGCGCATTCGCCAGCCGGTTGCCGGCGCGTGCGCCGATGCTGCGCGCGCCGGTCTGCGCATTGGCGTCCGCCAGCGTGGCACGACGGGTCGCCGACGCCGACGCGCCTGCGATCACCAGTGCGACGGCGCCCGACAGCGTGATGGCGGCGAGCACGGCGCTCGCACCTGGCTGCACGTCCCAGGCCTGCGCGAAGCCCGGCGGGAACAGCGTGGTCAGCAGGCGCAGGCCGACGCCCGCCAAAAGCAGGCCGGCAAGGCCGCCGGCGACGGCCAGCTGCAGCGACTCGGCCAGCAGCAAGCGCCACTGCCGCCAGGGACTGGCGCCAAGGATCCCGCGCAATGCGAATTCGCCGCGTCGGCCGGCGCTGCGCGCGACCGCCAGGCTGGCCAGGTTGACGGTGGCGATGAGCAGCACCATCAGCGCCGCGGCCTGCAGCACCAGCACCTGCGCGCGGACATGGCGGCCCAGCGATGCCTGCAGGGGTTCGACGAACAGGCCGAGGCCGCGCTGGGTGTCGGGATACTGCCGGCGCAGCCGTGCGGCGAGCAGGTCCAGCTCCCGCTGCGCCTGTTCGATGCCGACGCCCGGTGCCAGTCGCGCGAACTGGCGCAGGGCGGCCTGGCCGCGATCGCCGGTCCGTTCCTGCAGCACGGCAAAGACCTCCGCCTCGGGCAGGTCGGGAAAACGGAATCCAGCCGGCATGACGCCGACCACGGTGTGGCGCATGCGGTTGAATTCGACCACGCGACCGATCACGTCCGGATCACCGTTGAAGCGCCGCTGCCACAGTCCGTGGCCGATGACCGCGACCATGGGCGCGTCGATCACGCCATCCTCCGCCGCGAAGCCTCGACCCAGCACCGGTTGCACGCCCAGCACCTGGAAGGCATTCCAGGTCGCGGCGCCGCCGACCAGGCGTTCGGCTTCACCGCGCCCGTCGCCGAGCACCGGATTCCAGCCGCGCCACGCGGCGATGCCTTCCAGGCTGCGCGCGTTGTCGCGCACGTCGAGGTAATGATCGAAGCTGGTCCACTCGCGGCGCGGATCCTGGATGCCGATCTCGCCTTCGATGCCGGATGCGTCGACCCAGACCGCCAGCAGCCGATCGGCCTGCGCGTAGGGCAGTGCACGCAGGAACACCGCTTCGACCATGGCCCAGGTCGCCAGCGTGGCGGCGCAGGCGATGGCCAGGGTCAGCACGGTTGCGACGGTGGTCAGCGGCGCCCGCAAGAGGCTGCGTGCGGCGGTGCGCAGGTCGTGCAGCGCGGTGGCGATCATGGCGGCTCCCGGAACGAAAACGGCTAGGCGTGGGCAGTCCTCGGAACATGCAATCCGGGTGCCAACGGCCAGGCCGGCAATCCGCGGCGCCTTGCCGGCGATGTCGGGCCGGGTTGTCCGGACACGGACATCATCGCGTCCGGAATCGTCGCGGTCACCGCCAACCGGCCCGGTCGGAGCGCTTCGATGCCGGCATGGGCGGGAGCTCAGTCCCCCGGCGTGATCGGTAGGCGCCAGACCAGGCAGCGATTGTTCGCCGGCATCGCCACGTCGGCGACCCCCTGTAATCCGGCAGCGCCTGCGAGGGCATTTACCCATTCGAAGTCGCGGATGCCCGATCGCGGGTCGCGCGCCTTCAGCCAGGCATCGAAGTCGCGGTTGCTGGCGCTGGTATGGCGGCCGCCGTAATTGAACGGCCCGTAGGCGACCACGGTGCCGCCCGGCACGTCGGCGAGCAGTCGGCCGCAGCCGGCGAAGAATGCCTGCACGGCCGCCCGGTCCATGATGTGGAGTGTGTTGGCCGTGAATACCGCGTCCGCCGCCACGTCCGGCCATTCGCCCGTTACATCCAGTTCCAGCGCCGCCGGCGTGTTGGCCAGTGCGGCGTCGTCGAGCCAGGCCTGGATGCCCGCCAGGTGTTCCGGGCGGTCACTGGCCTGCCAGACCAGCCACGGCAGGTCGGCAGCGAAATGGACCGCGTGCTGCCCGGTGCCGCTGCCGATCTCCAGCACATGGCGGGCACCGGCGAAATGTTCGCGAAGCACATGGAGGATGGGATCGCGGTTGCGATCGCATGCCGGCGAATGCGGCTTGTCGGGGCGTTCCATGCCTCATCGTCGCCCGCCGCGATGCCGGCGCGCAAACCCGCGCGCAGATCCGCTGGCGGCCGGTGCGCAAATCCGTGCGTCAATTCCGGTGGCCTTGCCGCCGCGAAGCCACGCAGGTGCCGGGTTATGCTTGCCGCTCCGCACGACCCCGCAGTGGTGATGCCCCGCTCGACCCGTTCCTCCTTCGCCAAGACCTGTCTCCGGGCCAGCCTGGCGGGCATGCTGCTGGTTGCATCGCTGGTCAATGCGGGCCCCGGCACGCGCTGGGTCGAGCGGCAATACGGGCCGGCGGACGGCCTTCCGGTCAGTAGTGCCAGCGCCGCGCGCATCGATGCCGACGGCTTCCTGTGGGTGGCCACGCATGACGGCCTGGCGCGCTTCGACGGCGAGCTGTTCGATGTCCACGACTCGATGCGCTTTCCGGCGATGTCCGGCAACCGCGTATTGACGCTGCACGATGACGGCGATGGCAGACTGTATGCGCTGACCGCGCATGGCGACTGGTTGCGGGTGCGCTCCGGCCAGATCGACCGCGTCAACCTCGGCGCGCCGCTGCCGGTGATCCATGTCGACCCGCCCAGCCTGTGCGTGACGACACCGGCGGCCGTGCATTGCCCGGATGGCAGCGGCGCCTTCCCCGTGCGCGTGCAGTTCCCCGATGGCGTGCTTGCCACCAAGGCGTTGCCGGGTCACGCCGACGATACCTGGCTGCTGACCGTGGGCGGCGAGATCTGGCGGCACAGGAACGGCCGCTGGGAGTCGGCATGGTCGCGACCGTCGGGCGTCGCGCCGCTGCATTCGCGTCCGGCACTGGTGGCGTCGGACGGCAGCTTCTGGACCAGCATCGAAGGCCCGCTGCTGCGCATCTCCATGGCTGGCGAGGCAACGGTCTGGGACGACGTCGATGCGCCGCACCAGGTCCTGCAGTTGCGTGAGGACGCCTCCGGCCGGGTGTGGATCGGCAACCCGGGCGCGCTGTTCCGCAGCGAAGGCGGCCGGCCGGTGAAGGTGTTCGCCGTCGGCGGTGAGGGGGAAAACGGTTACCACCTGAGCTGGCAGGCGCCGGACGGCGCGCTGTGGGTGCGTGCCGGCCCGCGACTGTGGCGCTTCGAAGACGGCGACGGCCCCTTCGATCCGCGATTGCCACCGGTCCTGCACGTGCAGGGCCTGACGCAGGACCTGCTGTTCGCCGATGATGGCGCGGTCTGGGTGATGACGCTGCGCGGCGGGCTGTACCGCCTGGTGCGCGCGCGCGTCGAACTGCTCGATGCCGGTTCGCCGCTGGGCGGCGGCAATGTCTACGGCGTGACGCGCGACAGCGCAGGCACGATGTGGATGGGCACGCTGGGCGACGGCATCAAGGGCGTCGATGACCGCGGCAACGTGCAGCGGCTGGGCAGCGAAGAAGGCCTGCCCGGCGTCAACCCCTGGCTGGTCGCGGCGGCGCCGGATGGCACGCTCTATGCTGGCACTTACGCGCCCGGACTGTGGCAACGGCCGCCCGGCGCCATCCGTTTCGAGCCGGTGCCGTTGCCTGACGAACTGTTCGGCGAACAGGTTCTGGCGCTGCATTTCGACGACTTCGACGCGATGTGGCTGGGCAGCACCGCCGGTGCATGGCGACGCGATCGCCAGGGCTGGCAGCGGCAATGGCCGCTGGAAGGCGAGCGCCGCCGCGTCAACGCGCTGGCGATGTCGGGCGACGCGGTCTGGTTCGGTGGCGCCGGTGGTGTCTGGCGCCGGCACGGCGATGGGACGCATGCCGTCGCGCCGACCCTGCTGGCCAATACATCGGTGCGCGACCTGTATGTCGGTCGCGACGGCGCCCTGTGGATCAGTACCGACGGCCGCGGCCTGATCCGCGTCGCCGCCGACGATCCGCGGGGTTACCGCGCCATCCGCCTCGGCCGCGCACAGGGGCTGCCGTCGAACAGTCCGCACGCCGTGCGCGAAGACCATGAAGGCCACCTCTGGGTCAACAGCAACCAGGGCATCTTCCGGCTCGCGCGCGGCAACCTTGCCGACCTCGTTGATGGCCGCACGCGCCACCTGTCGCCGCTGGTCCTCGGTCTGTCCGATGGCCTGACGGAACTGGAAGGCAATGGCGGCGTGCAGCCGTCGGCGGCCTTCGATGCCCAGGGACGCCTGTGGTTTCCCTCGCAGCGCGGTGTCGTGCGCTTCGATCCGCGCGCGATGTCGATCCGCACGCGCACACCGAAGGCGGTGATCGACACGCTGGAAAGCCAGGGCGAGCCGTTGTCGTTGCCGGCGGGCGATCCGTCGCTGCCGGTCGGCGTACGCTCGCTGACGGTGCGCTACGCCGCCGCCGACCTGCATGCCGGTGCCGCGCTGCGGTTCCGTTATCGCCTCTGGCCCCTGCAGCAGGGCTGGACCGACGCGCTGGGCAGCCGGACTGCGACGTTTGCCGGGCTCGGCCCCGGCCAGTACCGCTTCGAAGTGCTGGCCGGCAACAGTGACGGCATCTGGGCCAGCGATCCGACGGTGCTCGAGTTCGAGGTGCCGCCGCGCTGGTACGAAATGTCCACGGTGCGCGGCGCCGGCCTGGCGTTGCTGTTGCTCGTCGCTGCCGGCGCGGTGCGACTGCGCGGCCATCGCCTGCGCCAGCGCGCCGTCGAACTGGATCGCCAGGTCCATGAGCGCACCGCCGAACTGCTGACCGAAAAAGGTCGCGTCGAAAGCGCCCTTGCGGAACTGTCACGCGCGCATGCGCAGCTGGCGCAGACGCACGAACAGATCGAGGACAGCAACCTGCGCCTGGCCGCGCAGGCGCAAAGGCTGGAGGCCCTCGACCAGTTCCGAACACGGCTGCTTGCCGACGTCAGCCATGAGCTGCGCACGCCGGTCATGCTGGTGTCGATGCCGCTGGAGGAGCTGTCCCGCAACGGTCGCGGGCTCACTGCCGGGCAGCGTGACGCGCTCGCCATGTCGATGCGCCAGCTCGACCGCCTCGGCGGGCTGGTCGAGCAGCTGGTCGGGCTGGTGCAGGTCGAGTCCGGACAGATGCCGTTGCGCGCCAGCCGCTTCGATATCGTGGCGTTCCTGCAGGAACTGGCGCGCGGCTATCGGCCGGTCGCCGAGCAGGCTGGCGCGACCGTGGTCGTCCGCTCCACCGCGACCGCCTGCGAGGTGCTGGCCGACCGCCAGCACCTGACGACGATCTTCGGCAACCTGGTGGACAACGCGCTCAAGCACGCGCCGCATGGCAGCAGCGTGGACGTCGATGTGTCATCGGACGACGACCATGTCTTCGTCGAAGTGGCCGACTACGGCCCCGGATTCGATGGCGAGGCGGCACAACGGCTGTTCGAGCGCTTCTTCCGCGTCGCCGGCCCGCCGCGGCAGGGACGCGAAGGCCTCGGCATCGGCCTGGCGCTGGCGCGCGAACTGATCGAGCTGCACGGTGGCCGCATCAGCGCGAAGAGCACGCCGGGCGAGGGCGCGACCTTCCGCGTCGAGTTGCCGCTGGGCAGCGCCCACGTCGCCCTCGACGAGCTGGCGCTGGATGCCACCAGTCCGGCAGCCGCGCCAAGGCCCGGCATGCCCGACCGCGGCGACGGCCGCGTGCTCCTGGTCGAGGACCACCCGGATCTCGCCGCCTATCTGGCGGACCGCCTCGGTGAACACCTCCCGGTGACCAGCGTGGGCAGTGCCGAGGCGGCGCTGGCGGCGCTGGAAGCCGACCCGGGCATCCGGCTGGTCGTCAGCGACATCGTGTTGCCGGGGCAGAGCGGCATCGAACTGTGCCGCCAGCTCACCAGCGGGCCGTCGCCGGTGCCGGTCATCCTGATCTCGGCGAAGGCCGGCCGGGATGCGCGCCAGGCCGGCATGGAAGCCGGGGCCCGCGCCTATCTCGCCAAGCCGTTCGCTTTCGATGCCTTGCTGGCGGACATCGCCGCCGCCTGGCCGGCGGTCGCCCGACGCCTCGGAAGCGCGCCGACCGATCCGTCCGGGGCCGATCCGCTGCTGGCGATCGCCCTCTCGCGCCTGGAAGACCCCGCCTTCGCGGTCTCCGAATGGGCGGCGCGCGCCTTCCTCGGCGAGCGCCAGCTGCGGCGCCGCGTCAACGAGCTGACCGGGCAGTCGCCGCAGACCTGGCTGCGCGAGCAGCGCCTGCTGCGGGTCCGCCACCTGCTGGCCCGTGGCGAATGCCGGACCCTGGCCGAAGCCGGTGCCCGTGCCGGCCTGGACAATCCGTCCTACCTCTACCGCAGCTACCGCGCCCGTTTCGGCGACCAGTAGCCGGCGCCCGCAGCCTGCCCGTGGCGCGGGCATCCGCGCGCCGCCGCCGTCACGATGTCCGCTCCGTGCATGCCGGCGTCCGGCCGGGGCATGGGCATTGCCGGGCGGCTCCTCCACGCTGGATCCCGGCAACACCGGACCCGGCTCGTCGGGTCGAACCCAACTGGAGGACCACCATGAAACGCTCGCTCAACCCCGTCGGGCTGGCCGCGTGCCTGCTGCTTGCCGCCGCTGCCGCCCGTGCCGACACCGAACCCCCATCCGCCGCGGCCGCGGGAGACCCCATCTTCGCGAACGGCTTCGAACAGCGACCCAACATCCTGCTTGTCATCCTCGACGACGTCGGCGTCGACCAGATTCCCTCCTTCGGCTACGGCGGCGCCAATCCGCCGAGCATGCCCACCATCGATGCGATCGCCGAAGGCGGCCTGCGCTTCCGCAACACCTGGGCGATGCCGGAATGCTCGCCAGGCCGCTCCACCCTGCTGACCGGCCGCTTCCCGATCCGGAGCAACGTGAACCAGGCCCTCGGGCCCAACGACCTGGCGAACTCGCAGGTCAATCCTTATGAAGTGACGGTGCCGCGCCTGCTCGACCATGCCGGCTACGTCAGCGGAAAATTCGGCAAGACCCACATCGGTGGCCCGGAAAACAACCAGGCCGGGCAGGGCGTGCTGGGCCAGCTCGGCTGGGACTATTTCCAGGGCTGGACCGAAGGCGTTCCGGCCTCCATCGACACCACGGCGGGCGGCGTCGCCGCCAGCGGCACCTACAGCTGCGGTTTCGTGCCTGATACTGCGCGCGATCCCGAAAACGGCGCCGACAGTGGCGCCTGCTACACGCGCGATGCGGCGGGCGTCACCTGCAGCCTGATCAGCGGCAACAGTCCGGAAGGCGATCCGCCCGGCCTGCAGTGCCTGACCCGCGGCGGCATCCTGGTCCCGGATGCGACCTGCCAGAACCCGGCGCCGGCGAACCTGGCCTGGGAAAAACAGAACGCGCACTACGTGTCCTCGCTGGTGATCAACGAAGGCACGGACGTCACCGAAGCCGGCACCCTCGATCCGCGCAGTCGCGGCTACCGTGCGACGCTGGAAGTCGATGCCGCCTCGGCCTGGATCCGCGAACAGCAGAAGGCCGGCCATCCCTGGATGGCGACCGTCAGCTTCAGCAACGCGCACACGCCGATGCAGCATCCGCCGGCGGCCCTGCTTCCTTCCGGGGCCTCGGCACAGCTGCTGGCCGACTGCACCTCGGCGCGTCCGCTGAACATGCGTCGCCTCTACGACGCCATGATCGAGGCGACCGACACCGAGATCGGCCGGCTGATGCTGGAGACCGGCCTGGCGACCCCGGATGGCAACGGCGGCATCGTCTATGACCCCGCGGCCAGCAACACGGTGATCGTGCTGGTCGGCGACAACGGCTCGTTCTATTCGACCGTGAAGGTGCCGTTCGATCCGTCGCGGTCCAAGGGCACCGCCTACCAGACCGGCGTCTGGGTGCCGCTGATCGTCTCCGGGCCGATGGTCAACGAACCGGGTCGGACCGTGGAACACATGGTCAACATGGTCGACATCTACCACCTGTTCGGCGAAGTCGCCGGGCTCGACGTGCCGGCACTGGTGCCGCGCGTGGTCGATGGCGCGTCCATGTACCCGTATCTCGTCGATCCGGCGCATCCGTCCATCCGCGCCTTCAACTTCACCCGCGGCGGATTGAACCTGCAGGCCAACGGCGGCCGCAACGGTCCCTGCGTCATCGGTACGCAGTGCTCGCACACGCCGATGACGAAGGCGATCTGCGAGGACAACAACGGCACCTGGTGGGGCGTCGGTGCGGACCCGGGTTCGGTGATCAAGGGCGACCTCGAGCAGTGCTGGCAGGTCAACCAGGTGATCTTCCACCAGGATCCAACGGCCTATGCCACCAACAAGGTGACGATGGGCCCGACCGACTACCGCGCGATCCGCAACGAACACTTCAAGCTGGTGCGCAACGCGACCACGGACTACGACCCGGCGACCGATGCCGGCGTCGACGTGGTCAGCGAGGAGCTGTACCTGGTCAACCAGGCCGTGCCGGTGCCGTTGCTGGATCGCGAACAGCACGACCTGCTGGCCGACGGGAAGCTGACGCCGCACCAGGCGATCAACTACGCGCAGCTGGTGCAGGCCCTCGAAGCGCTGCAGGACTCGGTGGTCCCGTGTCCCGGCGACGGCAACATCGACGGCCGCGTCGACCAGGCCGACATCGACAACTACCACGCCATCGTCGCCGACTGGAGCGGGTCGAGTGTCTACGACTTCAATCTCGACGGCATCACCGACGACAGTGACCTGCAGATCATCCAGGACAACCTGGGAACGGTATGTTTCACGATGTCGCCCTGATCCGGGGCACACTCCGGACCGTGCTGCCGGCAGCGTTCGCGCTGCTGGTGGCCGCCTGCTCTGCGCCGGAAACGGCGCAGGTGCAGGCGGTCGGCGGGGGCGGGGTGTCGCAGGCATTCCTGCCACTTTCGGGCAGCGACGGCCACGTCGGCGCCAAGGTCTGTGGCCAGTGCCACCGCCAGGCGCTGGAGGACTGGCAGGGTTCGCACCACGACCTCGCCATGCAGCCGGCGACGCCGCAGTCGGTGCTGGGCGATTTCGAGGGCGCGACCTTCGACTATGCCGGCACCACCACCGAATTCCGCCGCCGCGGACGGCGCTTCTTCGTATTCACCGACGGCCCCGATGGCGAGCCGGCGGAATTCGAGATCCTCTACACCTTCGGGCACCGGCCGCTGCAGCAGTACCTGATCGAGCTGCCGGGCGGCCGCCTGCAGGCGTTCGGCATCGCCTGGGACAGCCGCGACGCCGAAGCCGGTGGCCAGCGCTGGTTCCACCTCTATCCCGACCAGCGCCTGACAGCCGGCCATCGACTGCACTGGACCGGACCCGACCAGAACTGGAATTTCATGTGCGCCGAGTGCCACAGCACCGGCCTGAAGAAGAACTACGACGCCGACAGCGACGGCTACGACACGCAATGGACCGAGATCGATGTCGCCTGCGAGGCCTGCCACGGCCCTGGCCTCGCGCATGCGCAGTGGGCGGTGGGCGGCCAGCCAGCCGACACTCCCGACAAGGCCCTGGCGGTGACGTTCCACGAACGCGCCGGCGTCGAATGGACGCGGCTCGAAGGCAGCGCCTTCGCCGTGCGCAGCCAGCCACGCACCACCCGCATCGAGATCGATGCCTGCGGCCGCTGCCACGGTCGCGCCAGCCGCCTGCTCGGCGACGAGGTGCATGGCGCCGGCCTGCTCGCCAGCCACCGTCCGGCGCTGCTTGATCCCGACCAGTACTGGCCGGATGGCCAGATGCTCGGCGAAGTCTTCAACTGGGGCCCGTTCCTGCAGAGCCGCATGCAACAGGCGGGCGTCACCTGTTCGGACTGCCACCAGCCGCATTCGCTGGCCTTGCGCGCCGAAGGCAACGCGCTGTGTGCGCAGTGCCATGACGGGCAACGATTCGACCAGCCGGCGCACACGCACCATGCCGGCGACGGCGAGGGCAGCCGCTGCGTGGCCTGCCACATGCCGACCACCTCTTTCATGGGCGTCGACGACCGCCATGACCATGCCTTCCGCATTCCGCGTCCCGATCTGTCGGCGGCGCTGGGCGGTGCGCCCGATGCCTGCACCGGCTGCCACCAGGACCGCTCGCCGGACTGGGCCGCGCAGGCGCTGCGCGAATGGTTTCCCGACAGCCGCCATCGCGGCGCGCACTCCGGCGAGGTCCTGCAGGCGGCGCACCGCGGCGAGCCGGGCACCGGCACGCGCCTGGCGCAGCTGGTCGCCGACCCCAGCCAGCCGGCCATTGTCCGCGCCAGTGCGCTGCGTGCCTTCGGTCCCTGGCTGGATGGCGATTCACTGGTGGTGGCGACGCCGCTGCTGGCGGAATCCGATCCGCTGCTGCGGCTGGCGGCGACCGAACTGCTGTCGCAGCTGCCGCCCCCGCAGCGGGCGGCGCATCTGGCGCCGATGCTGGATGACCCGGTCCTCGCCGTGCGCCTGGAGGCCGCGGATGCGCTGGCGGGCGTCGCCGAAGCCTGGCTGTCGCCGGCGGCGCGACGCCTGCTAGAGCTGGCCGTGGCCGAACTGGAAGCGTCGCTGGCCTTCAATGCCGATCGTGCCGACACGCTGGTCAGCCTGGGCGACCTGCGGCGCCGCCAGGGTGACCCGGGCGAAGCGGAGCGGGCCTACCGCCGCGCGCTGCAGAAGGACGGCGACAGCCTGGCGGCCACGCTGCAGCTGGCCGACCTCGCCCGCGAGCAGGGCCGCGAGGCCGAAGCCGATGACGTCCTGCGTCGGGCGCTGCGCATCCGTCCGGGTTCGGCCGAGCTGAACCACGCGCTGGGCCTGTCGCTGGTCCGCCAGCGGCGCGGTGAGGAAGCCCTGCAGCGGCTGCAGCGGGCCGCCGAACTGGCACCGGGGCAGGCACGCTATGCCTATGTACTGGCCGTGGCCCGCCACGATCTGGGTGATGCCGCTGCCGCCCGCGACGGGCTGCGCGAGGCGCTGCGGCGCCACCCGGACAACGTCGAGCTGTTGCACGCACTGGCGACCTACGAGCTGGAGGCTGGGCACCGGGACGAGGCCCGGGCCCTGGCGCGGCGGCTGGTGTCGATCGACCCGGAGAATCCCTCGGGTCGCGAACTGCTGAACTGGCTCGACCGGCGCTGAGCCGGTCGGGCGTCCCGCCGACGCCGCTGCCCTCCGGGCATCGGCCGGCCGGGCGATCGGGTTCCCGTCACGCCATGTGAACGGTCGTGCACACCTTGTCTGGCGAGCCGCCGGGCCGATACATCGGTGCCCAATCTGCGGGTGCCGCGCCGGAAGCGTGGGTGCCTGTCACACCTTGGATACCTCCGTCGATGTTGTTGCGGGCGGCCACCGGCACTGCGGCTGCACGGTGCAAGTGCCTGATTTACAAGTGCAGGATCCGACACATGGTCGGGATGTCCGCTCCGTGCATGCCGATGTCCGATCCCTGCATTTCCCGCCAAGTCCCAACCGGCCACTCTGTCGCGCATCCGCGGACCCAATCAACTGCCGTCTGCCAGAACTCCAAGGATCACCATGGTCGCTCGCCCTTCCATCAGCACGGTATCGCCCGTAACCCCGCACCGCGCTTTTCCCTTGCTGGGGTTCGCACTCCTCCTGACTGTTATCTGTCCAGCCGCCCAGGCCGCCACGTTCGAAGTGGTCAACGCCAACGACTCGGGGACCGGCAGCCTTCGCGCGGCGATGACGTCCGCGCTGGCCCAACCGGGCGACCACACCATCACGTTCAGCGCGTCCGTGAATGGTCAGCCGATAGTGCTGGACTCGCCATTGCCGCCGATGGCTTCCAACGTCACGCTTCGAATCCACGGCAATGGCGTCCAGGACACCATTATCGATGGCAACCAGCAATACAGGCCTTTTAAAGCGGAGTGGGCCAACAACCTGCAACTCCATTTGCGTGACCTGACCGTGCGAAATGGCTTTGCCGACCAGCTGGAAGGCGGCGCGGGCTATTTCATCGGCGCTACCAACAGCAAAATTTTCGTGCAGGACGTGGAATTTGTCGACAACCAGGCCACCTACGGCGGCGGCGCGATCCACGCTCAGGTGCCGATCCAGCTCACCCGGGTCACCTTCACTGGCAATCGATCCTATACACACGGCGCCGCGATGTATCTAGAAGCCGATGACACCTCGCTGCGCGATGTCACGATTGCCGGGAACCATGCGCAGGTTTCCGTCGTGCGCCTGAGCGGCCCATACGCATACACATTCACCAACGTGACCATTGCCCGCAACCAGACGAGTTCGGTCACAGTGCACGTCCGCAATGACGCCCAGCTTGCGCTGATCAATTCGCTGATTGACGCAGAGGACGAAGTCCGGCCCGTAATGCTGCTGGTTGAAGCGGGCTCATCGATTTCCCAGCCGGCCTCCAGGAACAACCTCATCACCTGGCCTGGAGCCGGTGGACTGGTCGATGGCAGCAACGGAAACATCATCCGGGAGATCGACGCTCTCGTAGGGCCATTGGGCATGTACGGCGGGAAAACGCGGACCCTCCCGCTGCTGCCCGGCAGCCCCGCGATCGACGCAGGCCCAAGCTCTGGCGCTGGATCCACCGATCAGCGTGGCGTGACGCGCGTCGGCGCGCCGGACATTGGCGCCTTCGAATCCCGTGGTTTCTCGCTTGCCGCCGTCAGCGGGGGAGGACAGGCAGCACCGGTATCCAGCACCTTCCCGAATCCTCTGGTCGTGGGCGTCACCGCCACTCATGCCACGGAGCCTGTGGAGGGAGGGAAGGTGGCATTCAGCGCGCCCACCGCTGGCGCATCAGCCACTTTCGGGAATAGTGTCGCGGTCATCGACAGCGACGGTCGGGCCCAGACCACCGCAACCGCCAACGGTGTCGTCGGCGGGCCCTACCACGCCACGGCAACACTGGGCGATGTCCCGGCCATCAACTTCCAGCTCACCAACCTCACCGGGGTTTGCGGCGCCTTCGCCTTCCCCTACACGCTGAGCGCCAGTGACAACGCCGAGCGGGTTGCGGAACTGCGCCAGGCCATCGAATGCGCCAACGGCAACGGCATGGCCGACGAGATCGATCTGGGCGGTCACACACTGACCTTCAGCGACGGACCGTACCTGTCCGCCAACGGCGCCAATGCCCTTCCGGTCGTCACCTCGGCGCTGGTGCTGCGTAACGGCACCCTGCGTCGCGCTGCCCCGACCAGTTTTCGCCTGCTGGAAATCGACGCCTCCGAGGAGACGCGACTGGAAGACCTCACCCTGCGCGGTGGCAATTCGATCAGGGAAGGTGGCGGGCTGCGTGTGGCCGGCGCCACGTCCACGTTGCGCAACGTGGTGTTCGACGGCAACCGGTCGTCCATCCACGGCGGTGCGATCTACAGCGAGGCGTCGATGCTGGTCATCGGCGGCGCCCGCTTCAGCGACAACCGCGCACCGGACGGCGCCGTGATTTCGCATGACAACTTCGTGCTCGCGATGAACCTGCGTGTCCAGGAGCATGACGACGTCATCAGCCGGTCTCTGTTCCATGGCAGCCAGATTCTCGCCCTGATCAACACGCTGGTCGCCGGCAACAACCTGGCGGCGACGGACAGCAGCCTGTTCGACTACACCTTCCGGCCGGAGCTGCGCGGCGTCACCATCGCCGACAACCGGATGACCGGAATGATGGTGCACTCGCCTGACGCCGGCGCCATCGGCCACAACATCATCATCTGGGACAACGAGTTCGCCGGACTCGGCCACATCGGCGTGCAGTTCGCGATCGTGCAGGGCGCGCCCCCGGGCATCGAGCATGTCAGCGGACTGCCGCCAGGCTTCGTGGATCCGCCGCACGACTACCGGCTGGCCGCTGGCAGCCCGGCCATCGATGCCGGCGACCGTGGCTACAGCTGGTTCGACATACTGGATCTCGACGACAACGGCGTGCTTGATGAGTACCTGCCCGATCTCGACGTCAACCCCCGCCTCGTCGACGACGCCAACGTCGCGGACACTGGCGAAGGTCCCGCGCCGCACATCGACCTGGGCGCGTATGAGCGGCAGGCCGATTCCGGACCCCGCGGCATCACCGTGGCCGGCGCCGACGGCCTGCAGACCAGCGAGAACGGCGGCACCGCGACGTTCAGCATCGTCCTCGACCGCTACCCGTCGGCGCCGGTGACCATCGCGCTGTCCAGCAGCGACACCAGCGAAGGGGTCGTGGCACCGGCAACGCTGGTGTTCACGCAGGCGGACTGGAACCGGCCTCACGTGGTCACGGTGATGGGCGTGCCTGACGGCGTCGTCGATGGTGACCAGACCTTCCAGGTCGAATTCGAGCCGGCGGCGAGCGCCGATCCCGGCTATGACGGCCTCACGCTGGCGAGCGTCACGGTCACCAACATCGACACCGACGCGGTCGCGCCCTCGCTGGCCCTGGGCGGGACCGTGATCGGCCTGGCCGGCAGTGGTCTGGTCCTCGACCTGAACGACGGCGACGAACTGCTGCCGATCGCTGCCGATGGCAGCTTCGTCTTCGCGACGCCGCTGTCGACGGGCGACGACTACGTTGTGGCGGTGCAAGCGCAGCCGTCGCAGCCGGCCCAGTCCTGCGTCGTCATCAATGGCAGCGGCACCATGGGCGGTGTCCCGGTCGGCAACGTGGTGGTGAACTGCGGCTCCGCCGTGACCCATTCGATCGGTGGCAGTGTCTCCGGCCTCACCGGCACCGGCCTGACCCTGCAATTGAACGGGGGTCCGACGCAGCTCGTGGCCGCGAACGGCCCTTACGCGTTCGGCCCGCGCCTGGCCGACGGTGCCAGCTACGTCGTCAGCATCTCGGAACAGCCGACCGGCCAGTGGTGCCTATTGTCGAATGCCACCGGCACTGTGGCCGGCAGCGACGTGGACAACGTCGATGTCGCCTGCACGACCGCCCAGGCGCAGCTGCAGCTGCAGATCGACGACGGCCACGCGTACACCCGCTACGGGCAGGTCCGCGACTATCTCGTGACGGTGTCGAACAGCGGCAACGCCGTCGCAAGCGGCGTGCAGGTCATTGGCACCTTCAGCCCCGCCTTCGATGTCGCCCACGTCACCTGGTCCTGCCTGCCCGGCAGCGGCAGCCCATGCAGCGGCGGCGCCCATGGCCAGGCCGACGTGCCGGTGGGCGGCAGCGTGACCTGGATCGTCAGTGCGCCGATCCTGTTCCGCAGCACGGAATCCGAGGCCACGTTCACTGTCACCGCCGACGGGCTGGCAGACGCCGACACCAACACGCTGGTGATCCTGCGCGACGGTTTCAACGAGCCCTACGGTGATGGCGCCAGCGGCGCCGGCGAAGCGCAACCGCTGGCAGCGGACGAGATCGTGCTGCTGGACTGGAGCGGGAACCAGCCTGGCGAGCTCGCCACACTGGGCCGCTTTGCCGCCGAAGGGGCCACCGTCGAAGTGCAGCGCCTGCACTGGCGGGGCACCTGGCTGGTGCGCCTGCTGGCCACCGATGCGGCCGGCCAGGAACGCAGCACGCCGTTTGTCGTCGTGGACAGCGGTGCCAGCCTTGGCCTGGCGCGTGTCGGCGACGCCCATGACACAGGGATCGAGTGGCTGCTGGAAGGGGCCACGCAGCCGCTCTCCCTGTCCCTTGCCGACAACGTCGAGGACACCGGCCGATGAACACTGCAACCGGAACGAACGCAACCATGGCCCTGTCCATGCCATCGAGGCCGCGGCGGTTCCTTGCGCTGTCCGCCCTGCTCATGGGCTTCGCCAGCCCCGTCCTGCATGCCGGCAACGACGTCTGTCGCGTCGCCACGGATGGCGCCGCCGGCCATGATGGCGCCAGCTGGGCGCAGGCGAAAACCCTGCACGACGCACTGGCGACGCCCACCTGTGGCGAGCTGTGGATCAAGGCCGGCGTCTATACGCCGACCACCGGCAGCGATCGGAACGCAAGGTTCAATGTGCGCGGCGGTACCGCGCTCTACGGCGGCTTCGACGGCACGGAGACGGATCGCGGGCAGCGCGATCCGGCAATCCACCGCACCGTGCTGTCCGGCGACATCGGTGGCGACGACATCGTCGACGAACATGGCATCACCCGGGATGCCTCCGACATCGTCGGCCTCAACAGCCACAACGTGGTGTGGATCGAGACGGCGGGCGACCTGCCGGTGCGGTTCGACAGCCTGACCATCACCGCCGGCATGGCCAACGTCACCGAGCCGGTAGGGGCCCCGGCGGACGTTCGTTGCAGTGCAAGCGCCTTTGCCGATTGTGCGGGCGATCTGCTGCGGCCCCAGGGCGAGGAATCGATGCTGGGCGGCGGTGGCATCCACTGCACGGCCTGGCCGCCGGGCGAGGTTTGCGCCATTCAGCTGGACAGGGCCGTGCTGCGTGGCAACGTCGCCAATCAGTCCGGCGCCATGGTCTGCTACGCAAGCGACGGCGGCCACTGCCAGGTCGATATCGAAGCGAGCAGTTTTGTCGGCAACGCGGCCCACAGCTGGGGCGGCGCGCTGGTGGTGGTGGCCAACACCGAATTCTCTTCCGCTTCCCTGGATGTGCGTACATCGACGTGGGCAGGCAACCGCGCCCAGCTCGGCGGCGCGATCGTGTTTGCGCCGTCTGGCACCGGCACCGAACACCTCGACCTGCGGCAATCCACGATCGTCGGGAGCCGGACGCCGGAGGCCGCTGCCGCGCTGATGCTTTTCGGCGCCGCTTCCGTCGGCATCGATGGCCTGTTCGCGTGGGACAACGGCGAGGACGCCTTCATGTTCGCTTTCGACACGGGCGCGATCGTGAGTCGCAGCCTGCTGCAGTACGGCTGCCCGCTTTACGTCAATTGCGGTTCGATGGTGTGGGGCGACCCGGGCCTGCTCCCGCTGCATGAAACGGGTGCGACGCCCCATGTCCCGGTGGCGGCGCACAGCGCCGTGGTCGACGCCATGGACTGTTCCGGATCGCCCGCGACGGACCAGCGTGGCGTGGCGCGGCCCCAGGGTTCGCGTTGCGACGTCGGCGCCTTCGAGCTGCGCCAGGCCAGGGTCGGTGTCGAGGCGACCGGCGGCGGCGCGGTGACGGCCGTGATCGTCCCCGCCCCGATGTCCGGCGCGATCCTGCAGTGCCGCCAGGATTCAGGCGACTGCCAGGCGCACTACGATCTGGAAACGTCGTCGCCGGAGCTGCGCCTGCTGCTCGTTCCCGATGCCGGCCAGCGCCTGGCGTCGGTTGCCGGTTGTGGCGGCCACCTCGCCGGCCAGGTCTGGGTGATCGACGCACTGGATGGCGACTGCACCGTGACGGTGGACTTCGCCGAGCCGACCCATTCGGTCGCGGGCACCGTCACCGGATTGCTGGGCAGCGGCCTGTCGCTGTCGCTCGGCGGCGGCGAGCCACTGTCCATCGGCAACAACGGACCCTTCGCATTCAAGGATCTCCTGCCATCGGGCGCGGCGTACTCGATTGCCATCGTCACCCAGCCCGCGCAGCCGAGCCAGACCTGCGTGGTGTTCAACGGCAGTGGCGTGATCGACGGCCATGACGTCGACAATGTCGTCGTGCATTGCGGCCCGGTGAACACCTACACCGTGGGCGGCACGCTGTCCGGCCTGGCCATGGGCGGGAGTGTGGGCGTGTCCCTCAACGGCGGCCCGGCGCTGACGCTGGCCGCCAACGGCGCCTACGTGTTCCCGCAGATCTTCGGCAGCGGCGAAGGCTACAGCGTCGACGTGGTCCAGCAGCCCGATGGCCAGTACTGCGCCTTCGACCGTGACAGCGGCGTGGTCGGGAATGCCCCGGTCACCGACCTGGACATCAGTTGCGTCGTGGGCGGAACGCAGTTGCAGCTGACGCTCAGCGACAACGGCGACTACGCCGCCTACGGCCGTGCACGCAGCTACCAGGTCACGCTGAGCAACGCCGGTCCGGCCACCGCCACCGACATCGCCGTCAGCGCCACCTTCGATCCGGCCTTCAATGTCGATGGCGTGCAGTGGGCCTGTGTCACCGGCGCCCCGGGCGCCAGCTGTGGCGCTTCCGGTACCGCGGGCTTCAGCGACAGGGCAACGCTGCCGGCGGGTGCCACCGCGGTCTGGATCCTGGCGGTGCCGGTGCGCTTCGACAGCCAGGCCGCCGAGGCCACGCTGGTGATCCACGCCGACGGTGCAGCGGACGTCAGTGACACCAATACGCTGGTGCTGTTCCGCGACGGCCTCGACGTGCCCTACGGCGAGGCCGGCGACGACCTGCTCGACTGATGCCGTCGTGACCGGCGGCGCCCGCCGCCGGTCAAGGGCGATGCGCGGTGCCGCGTGGGTACGCGGCTTCCGCGACGCCAGCTGCAAGTTTCACATTGTCGTCCTGCCATGTCGGCGACGGCTGCGGCACAATGGCCACCATCATGCCCGTCGACGGACAACCGGATTTCCGGCTCTATCATTCCAACGCGCTGGACGTGCTCGCCGGCATCCTCGCCGAGGTGCTGCGCCAGCCGCTGCCGGACGTGTCGCCGCTGCAACCGGAAACGGTGCTGATCCCGCAGGTGGCGATGCGCCGCTGGCTGCAGGCGACGCTGGCACAGCAGCACGGCATCGTCGCCAACATCGAGTTCCTGACGCCCGGTGAATTCGTCGGCCGCGTCCTCGACGCCAACGTCCCCGGCGGCGATGACGACCTCGACACGCCGGCGCTGCACTGGCGCCTGTACGCGGCGCTGCGCGACCGGGCGCTGCTGGCGCGGCCGGCGATGGCGCAGATCGCGGCCTACCTGTCGGCATCGGCGACGGACGCAGGCGATGCGCTCAAGGGCTGGACGCTGGCCGGCGAGCTGGCATCGGTGTTCGAGAAATACCAGGCCTGGCGCCGCGACTGGCTGCTGCGCTGGGAGGATGGCGCCGATCCCGATGACCCGCAGGCGATCCTCTGGCGCGTGATCGCGGCCAGCCACAGCTATCGCGCCCGTCGCATCCAGCACTACCTCGACCGCTTCGGCGCGGACGACCGTCCGTTGCCGCAGGGCCTGCCGGCGCGGCTGTTCGCGTTCGCGACGCTCAATGTCTCGCCCGACGTGCTGCGCATCATCGCCAGCCAGGCGCGCGTCGGCACGACACACTTTTTCATGCCGACGCCGTCGCGGAACGACTGGGGTGACATGGAGGTGCTGCGACAACGGTTGCGCGAGGGCGAAGCCGATCCGCTCGCCGACAGCGCCGGTGACAACCGCCTGCTTCGCGCATGGGGCGCGGCCGGTCGCGATTTCGTCGCGCTGCTGGGCAGCTATGAAGTCGTCCATCCGCGCGGCGAGGTCAGCGCCTTCGTCGATCCGGACCGTCGAAGCGGCAGGACGCTGGCCGGAGACGGCCTGTCGGACAGCCTGCTGCACCGCCTGCAGGGCGACCTGTTCCATCGCCGTCCACCGCCACCGGCGGTTGCCGGTGCGGACGACCCGCGTACGCCGCTGCCGGGCGTGCGCTGGAACGATCCCAGCCTGCAGTTCCACGCCTGCCATACCCGCCTGCGCGAACTGCAGGTGCTGCACGACCAGTTGCGCGCGCTGTTCGAGGACAAGCGCTTCGATCCGCCGCTGCAGCCGCGCGAGGTCGCGGTGCTGGCGCCCGACATCGACCTGTACGTGCCGTACCTGGACGCCGTGTTCGGCGCCGGTGCCGAATCCGCGCGCATTCCCTATGCCGTCGCCGACACCAGCCCGCTGGCCGGCGAGACGCTGGCCGATGTCTTCGTGCAGCTGCTCGGCCTGCCGGTGTCGCGCTTCGGCCTCGGCGAGATCCTCGACCTGGTGGCCAGTGCCCCGATCGCCGACGCGGCCGGGCTCGACCTGCCGGCGATCGAACGGCTGCGCGGCTGGCTGCAGGAAGCCGGTGCCCGCTGGGGACTGGACGCGCGTCATCGCGAAGCACACGAAGCGCCCGCCGATTCCTCCTGCACCTGGCAGTTCGCGCTCGACCGCCTGATACTGGGACATGCCACCGGTATCGACGCCGACATCAAGGCCGGCGACGGCCTGGTCGCGCCGCTGCCGCTGCTGGAAGGCAGCGCGCTCGATGGACTCGACACCCTGGTCTCACTGCTGCGCCGCCTGGTGCGTTTCCAGAACCGGATGGGGCAGGCGCAGACACCGGCGCAATGGCGCGAGCTTCTGCTTGGCATGCTCGACGACCTGCTGCCGGTGCCGCCGGGCGACGACGCCGGCCAGCGCGCCCTCAAGCGCCTGCGCACGCTGGTCGATGATTTCGCCCGCGATGCCGAACGCGCCGGCTTCGACGAGGCGGTGTCCTGCGACATCGTCAGCCACCACTTCGCATCACGGCTGTCGGATGCCGACACGCGCGCGCCGCTGCTGACCGGTGGCGTCAGCTTCGCGCGCATGGTGCCGATGCGCCTGCTGCCGTTCCGGGTCATCTGCGTGCTCGGCCTCAACGACGGCGACTACCCGCGCCGCGATCCGGCCTTCGGGCTCAACCGCCTGACCGCGGTGCGCGGCTCGCCGGCGTGGCGGCCTGGCGACCGTTCGCTGCGCGACGACGACCGCTTCCTGTTCCTGCAGCTGTTCGCTGCCGCCCAGGATGTGTTCTACGTCAGCTACCTGGGCGCCGACCCGCACGATGCGAGTACCCGCGAGCCTTCGGCACTGGTCAGCGAACTGCTCGACGAAGCCGCACGTCAGCATGCGGATGCGCCGGCCGCCGCGAAGGCGCTGGTAGTCAGACACCCGCTGCAGCCTTTCGCACCGGCCGCCTTCGGTGCCGAGGGCGAGCCGCGACGCTTCAGCTATCGCGGCCACTGGCATGCGGCGGCAGCCGCCCTGGCCGGCCACGCCCGTTCGCCGCTGCCGCCCTGGTTCAGCGGGGCGCCGCTGCCGATTGAGGACACGCCGGCGCGCGTGTCGCTGGATCAGCTGCGTCGCTTCCTGATGTCGCCGGCCCAGGCCTTCATCGAACAGCGCCTCGGCCTGCGCCTGCCGGAGATCGACGAAGGCGTGGAAGACCGCGAGCCGCTGCTGCCGCCGTCGCAGGGTCTAGAACGCCATGCACTGCAGCGGGCGGTGTTCGAAGGCGTCCTGCGCGGCGAGGACGATGCGCTATTGCATGCGCGCCTGCGTGCCCGCGCGCTGTTGCCGGCGAACCGCATCGGACTTCGCGCCCTGCAGGACCTGCGTGACCAGTTGGAACCGTATGCGCGCGCATTCGCCCGCTGGCGCGATGGGAAGATGCCCGGATCATCGGGCTGGCTGGAAGTCGAAGTCGGCGGGACCGTCATCCATGGACGCCTCGACGATGTCTATGAGCACGGCATCATGCGCCTGCGCTTGGGCAAGCGCAGCGGTCCGTCGGTGATCCGGCATGGCCTGGACTGGCTGCTCGCCAGCGCTGCCGGCCTCGGGTTGCCGCTGGTCGAGTTCCATGAAGCCGACGACGGCCCCGGACCCCATCCGCGCGCGTTGCTGCAGCCGGGGGAAGCGAAGGACGCCCTACGGACACTCTTGGCGCTGCGCCTTCGCGGCCTGTGCGCGCCCCTGCCGTTCGCGCCCTACAGCGGCTGGGCCTTCTTCAACGCCGGCGACGACGGGGAGGCTGCCCTGCGCGCCGCCGCGCAATGCTGGCATGGCGGCGAATACCAGTTCGGTGAAAGCGGGCATCCGGCGATCCAGCTCGCGTTCCGCGGCCATGATCCCTTCGCCGACGATGACAGCAGCACCGCCTTCGCCGAACTGTCCAGGACGATCTTCTCGGCGCTCACGCCGGCCGCCGGCAACGATGGCGACAAGGCCAAGGGTGACGGCGGCGGTGCCGGACCCGACAGCGGCCCCGATGCCGGTGGCAGCCCGCCCGCCAAGGCGCCATCGCGCAAACGAAAGGCGGCCGCGCCGGACTCGACGCCCATCAAGTCATTCAGGGTGACCGGATGAGCGGCGCATCCGAAGACCGCTACCTGAAGCTGTCCCTGGAAGGCGTGCATGCCATCGAGGCATCGGCCGGGACCGGCAAGACGTTCACGCTGGCGACGCTGGTGCTGCGCCTGCTGGTCGAGTGCCGCCTGCGCATCGGCGAAGTCCTCGCCGTCACCTTTACCGATGCGGCCACACAGGAACTGCGGGCACGCATCCGCGCGCGCCTGCTGCTGGCGCTGAAGCTGCTTGACAGCGACAGGGCGGCACTGGATCCGCCGGATGCGAAGGTAACCGCCGCGGTGCTGAAGTCGTGGCTGCGGAAGAGTGGCGAGTCGCAGGCCGCGCTGCGGCTGCGCCTGCGCGAAGCGGCAGATGGCATCGACCTGGCCTCGATCTTCACCATCCATGGTTTCTGCGCCCGCGTGCTGCGCGAGCATGCTTTGGAAAGCGGGCAGGGCTTCGATGCGCCGGAACTGCTGGCCAACGATCGCCATCTGCGACGGGAGGTCGCCGCCGACCTGTGGCGTGCGCATGCCGTGGATCCCGTCGATGCCGACGGCTTGCTCGCATTGTGGCCGGAGGGCCCGGAGGCGCTGGCCGATGACCTGCCGGTGCTGGCAGCGGACATCGAACTGCGACCGTCGCGGCCGTCCAGGCCGGCAGACCCGACGCAGGAACTGCGGGATGCCGCCGACGCCCTGATGGCGGCGGTGCGCGACGACGGCGAGCGCTTCCGCAAGGCCCTCCTCGAGGCCATGACGGCGAAGGTCCTCAACGGCAACAGTTTCAAGGCGGGCTGGGTGCACGCGCTGTTCGACGACCTGCGCGCGTGGACCGAGGCCGGCGACAACGCGGTCCGGTTCCCCACGGACCTGCTGGCCAGGCTCGACCGCGACTTCCTTCTGGGCAAGACCAACAAGGGCAAGGAGGCGCTCTGTCCCGACTCGTCCATGTGCGCGGCTGTCAGGCGCTACGGCGAAGCGCAGCAGGCAATGGCCGGCTTCCTCGAACTGCGCTGCGCGCAGCTGCTGCACACCTTGCGTGCCGAAGCGCGCCATCGCCTGTCGCGGCGCAAGGCGCAGTTGCGCGTGCTGACCTATGACGACCTCATCGACCGCGTTGCCGATGCACTGACCGGTCCCTTCGCCGGGTCGCTGGCGATGCGGCTGCGCCAGCAGTATCGCGTCGCCCTCGTCGACGAATTCCAGGACACCGATCCACGGCAGTGGCTGATCTTCAACCGCGTTTTCGGCGCCGACAGCGACGCGCCGGCGCTGTTTCTGATCGGCGATCCCAAGCAGGCGATCTACGGATTCCGCGGCGGTGATGTCGACACCTACCTGGCCGCGGTGCGGACTGCCGATGCCGCGCCGCCGCTTGACCGCAATTTCCGCTCGCGTCCCAGCGTGCTGAAGGCGGTGGAAACGCTCTACGACGCGGCCGGCGACGACGCCTTCCTCGTCGAAGGCATCCGCTTCCATCCGGTGTCGCCCGGCGGTGTACGCGCGGATGAGGATTTCCGGCTCGACAGGTCGAAGGCACCGGCGCTGACCATCTGGCAGGCGCCGCAGCCGGAGGCGGACGGGAAAGGCAGGATCAGGTCCTACACCGCCGAGACGGCCCGTGCCCTTGCGACGCGCGCCTGCGTCGCGCAGATCCATCGCCTGCTCTCGGCGGCGCGTACGGGCGGCGCGACGATCGACGGCGAAGCGCTGCGCCCCGGCCATATCGCCGTGCTGGTCCGTGCCCATCACGAGGCCACGCGTATCCGCGATGCATTGGCGGAAGCCGGCATCCCGGCGGTGGCAGCCGGACGGCGCAGCCTCTTCGACACCGCCGAAGCGCTGGAACTGCACGCACTGCTGCTGGCGCTGCTGCACTCGGCCGATGACGGCCGCCTGCGCGCGGCACTGGCAACGGTGCTGGTCGGCATGGACGCCCGCGCGATCGCCGGGCTCGATCGCGACGGACCGGCCCTGCGCGACGCACGCCTGCGCGCGCTGCACTGGCGCGAGCGCCTGCAGCGCGGCGGCGTGCTCGCGCTGGTCAACGAGTTGTGCGCCGCGAACGCCGGACGGCTGTTCGGCCTGCTCGACGGCGAACGTCGGGTCAGCAATTACCTGCAGCTGGCCGAACAGTTGCAGGATGTGCAGGCGCGGACGCTGGGACTGGCCGGCCTGGTCGACTGGCTTGCGCGCGCGATCGCGGAGGCCGACAGCAGCGACGAGACACAGATGCTGCGTCTGGAATCCGATGCCCGCCGCGTGCAGGTGTTGACGCTGCACAAGAGCAAGGGCCTGGAATATCCGCTGGTGTTCCTGCCCTTCGCCACCATTGGCGGCAAGACGCGCTCGCCCGGCCGCCACGTCACCGTGCGCGAGTCGGGCCGCCGCGTGCTGCACTGGAGGTTGCCGCTGGCCAACCCGGGATGGACGCAGGCGGCCGTCGCCTGGGAAGAGGCGCAGCGCGCCGAGGACGCGCGCCTGCTCTATGTCGGCCTGACCCGCGCCAGCCACGCGCTCTGGCTGGCGACTGGACCGTTCAATGGCCAGGCGGCGACCCCGCTGGGCCGGATGCTGGCCGACCTCGGCGCGCTTGCGCGCGCGGGGAAGAAAACGATCCGGCTGGATGACGGCACGCCCCCGCAATCGCTGGCCTGGCTGCCGCCGGACGGCGACGGCATGCTGCCGCCGGCACGACGGCCGCGGCGATCGCTGGCTTCCGACTGGTGGATCTACAGCTTCACGCAGTTACGGCACGCCGACGCCGGACACGCGGCAACGGCCGCGGCGACCGAAACGCCAGCGGCCGCCGCCGACGAGCCGGCACTGGACGTCGCCGACATCGACGCCGGCACGGTGGGCACGATCGATGCGTTGCTGGGCGGCTCGCGATTCGGCAACGCCCTGCATGCGGCGCTGGAACGCGTCGATTTCGCCGCCTGGTCGGACTGGCGTCCGGGCGACGGCGCGCCGCCGGGACAAACGCCGCTCCTGGTCGAAGCGCTGCGTGGCGAGGGTTATACCCGCGAGCACCTGGATGCCGGCGTCGAAGTGCTGGTTTCGCTGGTCGGTCGCACGCTGACCACGCCGCTCCCGGAAGGTGGCGCGCTGTGCGGCCTGCCCGCGCCTTCGCGCCGCGCCGAGATCGAGTTCCACTTCGCGATGCAGCGCACGCCGGTGCCCGCCCTGGTCGAACTGCTGCACCGCCATGGCGTGGTCACGGCGCGACGCGGTTTCGGACTGCGCCAGCGCCTGGAAGGCCTGATGACCGGCAAGATCGACCTCACCTATGTACGCGACGGCCGCTGGTACGTGCTCGACTACAAGTCGAACCGGCTGCCGCGGTACGACGCAGCCGGCATTGCCGAGGCCATGGCGCAGGGCGAGTACGACCTGCAGGCCTTGATCTACACCCTGGCGCTGCACCGATGGCTGCGCTTCCGGCTCGGCGATGCCTACGACTACGGACGTGATTTCGGCGGCGTGCGCTACCTGTTCTGTCGTGGCCTCGACGGCAGCGGCGAACGCGGCATCCATGCCCATCGTTTCGCGCCGGAACTGGTCGCCGGTCTTGACGCCCTGTTCGCCGCGCGCGCGGACGCGGCGGACGGCGACGGAGAGGCGGCGGAGGACGAGTCATGAGCGCGACGCCGCTGTTCGACGCTCTACGGTCCTCCGCGCAACTGCGCACGCTCGACCTGGCGTTCGCGCAGGCGCTGCGACGCCTTGAGCCGGACACTGACGACCGCGTGCTCGCTGCGGCCGCGCTGGCATCGTTCGCCATCGCCAACGGCCACGCCGGTTTCGCCATCGAAAATCCCGGGGAACTGCTGGCGCTCGACCCTCCCTGGCCTGCGGCGGCTGACTGGGCCGATGCCCTGCGCCGGTCGCGCTGGTGCGCGCTGCCTGCGGCCGGCAACGAGGTGGCGGCGCCGGATGCGCCGCTGGTGCTGGAAAGCGGCCTGGTCTACCTGCGCCGCTATCGCGAATACGAGCGCCAGCTGGCGGCGGGACTTAAGCGCATCGCAGGCAACACGGTCGACGCGGGCGATCCAGCGAAGCTGGCAGCGCTGTTCGCGGTCCTCTTTCCCGGTAAAGACCGTGGCGATGACCGCCAGGCACGCGCTGCCGCGCTGGCGCTTCTTCATCCGCTGCTGCTGGTCACCGGAGGACCCGGCACCGGCAAGACGACCACCATCACGCGACTGCTGGTGCTGCTCGCCGAACAGGCGGCGCAGTCCGGCAAGCCGGCGCCACGGATCGCGCTGGCGGCACCGACCGGCCGTGCCGCCGAACGCATGGCCGAAAGCCTGCGCCTGGCGATGCAGTCGCTGGCCGTCGCCGGTGTCGATGCGGACAGGCTGGCGGCGTTGCCGGACAGCGGCAGTACGCTGCATCGCCTGCTCGGCACGATTCCCGATTCGCCGCAGTTCCGCCATCACGCCGGCAACCCGCTGCCGTTCGACGTCGTCGTCATCGACGAGGCGTCTATGATCGACCTGCCGCTGATGGCGAAGCTGGTCGATGCGATCGCGGCGCACACACGCCTGATCCTGATCGGCGATCCCGACCAGTTGCCGTCGGTGGAGGCCGGCGACGTGCTGAGCGGCATCCTGCGCGCGGCCGGTGCCGGTGACCGCGTCGATCCTCCGGATGCCGATGCGCTGGCACCGCTGCTGGGCCGGCTGCCCGCGGCGTCGACCCGTGAGCAAGCGGAGCAGGCCTTCCGGGGCCGACGCGTCCACCTGCTGCGCGGCTGGCGCCAGAGCGAATCACTGCAGTTGGCGCCGCTGGCGGAGGCGACGCGCAGCGGCGATGCCGACACGGCGCTGGCGCTGCTGCGCAGCGGTGGACTCGCCAACGTCCACTTCCACGAAGGCGAGGGCGATCCGCTGCAGACGCATGGCGCGCAGCTGCTGGCGCACTGGCGCGCGCTGGCCGAGGCGGCAAGTCCGGCCGCGGCGCTGGCGATGGCCGCGCGTCTTCGCGTGCTCACGGCCGTGCGCGAAGGCCCGCAGGGCGCGCGCAGCCTCAATGCCCGCATCGAGGAACTGCTGGGTGGCGGCCAGCGTCGCCTCGATGCGCACTTCCATGGCCGCCTGCTGCTGGTCACCGAGAACAGCTACCGGCATGGCCTGTTCAACGGCGACATCGGCATCTGTTTCGACGACGGCCAAGGCCGCGTGATGGCCTGGTTCCCCGGCGTCGATCCTTCCAGCCCGCGCGTGTTCCATCCCGCCGCATTGCCCGCGCACGACAGCGCCTTCGCCATGACCGTGCACAAGTCGCAGGGCAGCGAGTTCGACAGCGTCTGGCTGCTGCTGCCCCAGCGCGGCAACCGCGTGCTCAGTCGCGAACTGGTCTATACCGGCATCACCCGTGCGCGCAGCGAGCTGCACCTGGCCGCAGGCGAAGCCGTGCTGCGCGAAGCGCTGGCGCGCCACGCCAGCCGCTGTTCCGGGCTGGCCGGGCGTCTGGTGGCTGAGGACCGCGATCCAGCGTGATGCCGTTGCCGTCGCGGGCCGCGGAGCGGTCGGCGCCGGTGCCCGCGCACGAATGCTCCGCCACGTCACCGTCGGGATGCAGATGCCGGCTTGCCGAAGCGCTCCCGGCCCGCGACCGGCCGGCTCGCCCCTGATCGTCCTCCAGGAATGTCGCAACCGGGCTCCGGACCGCGTTACGCGCAGTCGCGGCAGCAGGCCGTACACCAAGGAGGACCCGGGGAGTGTTGATATCGATCTTGTGGCGCGGCATCGGTTGTGCCTGCGTCCTCATCCTGATTTCGGGCGGCCCGTTCGCCCGCGCGGCGGTCTTCACCGTCGGCAATGACAATGACTGCCATTATCAGCAGGTGCAGGCGGCAATCGACGCCCTCCCTGCGGGCGGCAGCCATGAAATCCGCATCAAGAGTGGCACTTACACCGCGCAGGCGATCAAGATCGAAAGCCGGGCGCTGACCCTGAGCGGGGGCTATGCCTCGTGCGGCGCGACGGCCGCCAATGGCCTCAGTCGACTGGATGGAACCGGCGGCAACCTCGACAGCGTGATCACCATCACCGGTTCCAGCGACATCGTCCTGGCCGGGCTGGTGATCGAGAACGGCGATGAAACCCCCTCGTCGCACGGTGGCGGCATCGACTTTGACGGCGTCGGAACCCTGCTGGTCAAGGACACCACGATCAGCGGCAATTACGCCGGCTATGGAGGGGGCATCAACTTCAACGCACCTGCCGGTTCGACCCTCTACATCGACGCCAACACGCAGATCATCCACAACACCGCCCAGTACTCCGGTGGCGGCGTGCGCATTACCGGCGGCGCCGAGCTGAGGATGGAGGGAACCGGTGTGATGGTGGCCTGGAACTCCGCCCTGGGCACCATTCCGGGCGCCGGCGAAAGTGGTGGCTACGGCGGCGGCATCCTGGTCGCCAACGGTTCGGAGGCGACCATCACCGCCGGCCAGTTCCTGGAAGCACCGCTGATCTTCGACAACAGCGCCCGCTATGGCGGTGGCATCGCGGTGAATGCGGACACCAACGGCGCGAGCACACTGCGCATGTTCAGCCGCCAGGCCGGCAAGCCCCTGCGTATCGGCAGCAATCGTGCCAGCCGTACCGGCGGTGGCATCCACCTGTCCGGCAGCAGCGTCGCCGATTTCGCCCGTGCCTGCCTGTGGGACGTGTCGCTGATCGACAACGTGGCGCAGAACGGCGCCGCGCTCTATGCCGATTCGCCCGGCAACAGCCGGCCATCGGTGAGCATCAATGCCGACACCCAGTATTGCGGGCTGCGACCACAGTTCAGCCAGCCGTGTGGGGCCGGGGCTGGCTGTGGCCTCGTCTCCGGCAACCGCACCCGCACAGCCGACGACCAGCACGTCGATGGCGCCATCATCCTCATGCAGAACCGCTCGCGCTTCTCGGCAATGGCGCTGCGCCTGATCGAGAACGAAGGTGGCAGCCTCTATCACGCCTTCACGGACGGCGACACCAGCCACAGTTTCCGTGCCTGCCTGGCGGCCGACAACGTGGTGACTGGCCCCCTGTTCCGCTTCGAGGGCGACCGCGACTTCATCTTCGAGGGCTGCACGGTGACCGGCAATGCCATTCCCGGCGGCAGCAGCGTGATCAGCCGCACGGGAAGCGGCAGGCTGTGGAACTCCATCGTCTGGCAACCCGCCCGCCAGGTCGTCAACGGCGGACCGGTGGTCTCGGCCAGTGCCGTGATTGCCAACGAATCGACCTCGCTGTACGGCATCGGCAACCAGGTCTGGGTGAGCACGCCGCTGTTCGCCGATCCGGTCAGGGGCGACTACCGGCCCCACCCGGCCTCGCCAGCCGTGGATGTCATCGATGTACCGCAGTTCCCCACCGACGTTGAGGGCCACTGGCGCAGCGTCGATCTGCCCATCGTCCCCAACTACCACGGCCCGGCGGACATCGGCGCCTACGAGCTGCGCGACCAGCTCTCGCTGGTGCGCAATGGCGATTTCAATGGCGACCTGCGCTACTGGGTCGGCCCGCCGGCGATGAGCTATAGCAGCAACGGCAATGTCAGCGGCGACGGTGCCTCGGGCGTGTTGCGACTCTCCGGCCCGGTGGCACAGGGGGAATCGATCGCCGCCATGCAATGCGTGCCACTGCCGGGTCCGGGCACGTACTGGCTGCAGGCGTGGGCGCGGACGACCGGCGCGCCGATCCTGGGTGCCGATTCCGCGCTGATCGGATGGAGCGTGATTCCCGACGATCCGGCCCACGACTGCACAGGCACGCAGGCCGGATACGACCAGGTCCTGGCTGGACTGGGTGGCACCTGGCGGCAGCTGGAGCCGCAGGCCGTGGAGCTGGATGCGCGGAACTGGTCCGGCCGTGCCAGCCTGAGGCTGGTCCTGATCGCCAAGGACAACGCGGTGACCGGCGGCAGCCAGAGCGTCACCGCGGAATTCGATGGCATCAGGTTGACACCGGCCGAGCCACCCTCGGACGACCTGATCTTCGCCAACGGTTTCGATTTCGATTGAGCCGCGCCCACGGCGCCGGGATTGCGGTGACCGGCGCACCGGTCACCGCTTTTTTTCTCCGGTTCCCGCGGTCCCGGACAGGGTCGGCCGCGGGTGGCGAGTCCGGCGCGGTCAGGACGAGCGTGACAGCAGGCGCAGGCCGAAGCCGGTGCCCTGGTCGCCCCAGCCGTCGATGACCCGCAACCCGGCCTGTGAAGCCAGTGCCGCGAAGCTCTCGTCGCGGTACTTGTGGCTGTATTCGACGCGCATCGCCTCGTCGGCGGCGAAGTCCACGGTCCGTCCGGCGACCTGCACGGTCTGTTCGCGCAGGCTGACGATATCGGTCTCGATGCGCTCGCGTTCCTGTGCGTAGCGAGCGCGGTGCGCGAAGGCGCCGAGGTCGAAATCGGCGCCCAGCTCGCGGTTGATGCGCGCCAGCAGGTTGAGCGTGAAGGCGGCGGTGATGCCGGCGGCATCGTTGTAGGCCGCCTCGATGCGCCTGGGGTTCTTCACCAGGTCGATGCCGATCAGGGCCATGCCGTCGTCGGCGATGGTGGCTGCCATGGAACGCAGCAGCGCCACCGCTTCGTCGTCGCGGAAGTTGCCCAGCGTCGAGCCGGGGAAAAACACCAGCACCCGGCCACCTTCGCCGGCAAGGGGCAGGTCCAGCGGTTGCGTGAAGTCGGCGAGCAGCGGATGCATCGCCAGGCCGGGAAAGCGCGCGCCCAGTCGCGCGACGCTGGCGTTCAGCGCCTTCGGCGAGATCTCCACCGGCGTGTAGGCGCGCGGCGCGTCCAGCCCGGCCAGCAGGGTGCGTGTCTTCAACCCGCTGCCACTGCCGTACTCGACGACATGGCATTGCCGGCCGACGCGCGCGGCGATGGCCGGCATGCTCTGCGCCAGCAGACCCTGCTCGACCCGCGTGAGGTAATACTCCGGCTGTCGCGTGATCGCCTCGAACAGCGCCGAGCCCCGGGCGTCGTAGAAATACTTCGAAGGCAGTCGCTTCGGCCGCCGGCTGAGTCCGGCGATGACGTCGCGGCGCAGCGTCGCCGACGGATCGGCCTGGCCGTCTGCGGGGATGGAATTCATGGCCGGTCCTTTGCCAGGCGCAGGCCGGCGAACTGCCAGCGTGACGCAGGTGGAAAGAAATTGCGGTAGCTGGCGCGCGCGTGGCGGGACGGCGTGACCGCGCTGCCGCCGCGCAGCACCCACTGCCCACACATGAACTTGCCGTTGTACTCGCCGACTTCGCCCGGCCAGGGGCGATAACCGGGATACGCGGTGTAGGGACTGGCGGTCCATTCCCAGACATCGCCGAAGAGCTGCAGCAGGCCCTCGGCGGCCGCCGCCGGCTGCGGTTCCAGGAAGCCGCTGTCGGCAAAGCGGCCAAGCACCGCGCGCAGGGACGCAGCGCGTTCCCACTCGGCCTCGGTCGGCAGGCGCCCGCCAGCCCAGCGGGCGAAGGCGTCGGCCTCGAAATACGACAGGTGGCACACCGGTGCATGTGGATCGAGGCCGCGCGGGCCCGCGAGGGTGAAGGCGTGCTCAAGGTCCGGTTGCCAGTACAGCGGCCGCTGCCAGTCCTGAGCCTGCACCGTGGCCCAGCCCTCGCTGAGCCAGAGTTCGGGACGCCGGTAGCCGCCCTCTTCGATGAACTGGCGGTACTCGCCATTGCTCACCGGCCGGTTGGCGAGCGCATGCGCAGCCAGCAGCACGCGATGGCGCGGCGATTCGTTGTCGAAGGCGAAGTCGCCACTGTCCATGGGCCAGCGATCGTGGCCGATCTCGGCAACGCCTTCGTCACGGGCGATCCAGCGCAGCGGAACCGCCTCGCCGGTGATGACCGGAAGGTGGTTCGCGTAGGCCGGCATCAGCGCATTGCAGGAGAACGCGTGCTTGATGTCTGTCAGCAGCAGCTCCTGGTGCTGCTGCTCGTGATGCAGGCCCAGCTCGACACGATGCAGGGCCGCGCTGTCGAAGCGGCCACTCGCCATCAGCGCCGGCAGCGTTGCATCGAGCTCGCGCCGCCAGTCCAGCACGTCCTGCAGCGTCGGCCGCGACAGCAGTCCCCGCTGCGGGCGCGGGTGCCGCGGCCCGGCGCTTTCGTAGTAGCTGTTGAACAGCGCGTTCCACTGCGGCCGCAGCGGCGGTAGGCCCGCGGCCTGCAGCACGAAGCGGTCGAAGAACCAGGTCGTATGGGCCAGGTGCCATTTCGCCGGACTGGCGTCGGGCATGCTCTGCAGCATCGCGTCTTCGGCCGACAGTGGCGCCGCCAGGCGCAGGGTCTCTGCGCGCACCGCGGCGAACCGCTGCGCCAGCCAGTCCGCCGGCGCCGCCGGACTTGTCGCGGTGGCGTGCGTGTTTCCAACCATGTCGGGTGCTGCAGGGACCTGGGTCCGCAGCATAGACCTTGTCCGGACAAGGCGGCGCCATCCGCGCGCGAAAATATTTCAGGGGCAGCGGCAGGCGCTGCCCCTGCAGCGTCTACTGCCGCAGCGCTTCGATGGGATCCAGGCGCGCCGCCTTGCTGGCCGGGTAATAGCCGAAGAACAGGCCGGTGGCGACGGCGAAGGCGGTCGCCAGCAGGATCACGTTCTGGTTCAGCGCGATCGGCAGGTCGGTGAAACCGCCGACCGCGAGCGCGCCGGCGACCCCGATGAGGATGCCGATCAGGCCGCCTCCCAGCGAAATGATCATCGCTTCGGCCAGGAATTGCGCGCGCACCGTCGAGGGCCCGCCACCGATGGCCATGCGCAGGCCGATCTCCTTGATGCGTTCGGTGACCGACACCAGCATGATGTTCATGATGCCGATGCCACCGACGACCAGCGAGATCGTCGCGACGGCGCCGAGCAGCAGCGACATCAGCCGCGTCGTCTGCGTGCGCGTGGCGACCATCTGCGAGATGTTGCGTACCGCGAAGTCGTCTTCGGCGCCGGGCTGGATGCGATGGCGCTGGCGCAACAGGCGCGTCGCTTCCTCCTCGACGTAGCCCAGGTCCTCGGCGCGCGCCACGGCGATGGTGATGCCGTTGACGCGGTCGGTCGGCATCATCACGGCGGGGCGGCCGGTGCCGGAGGCTGGTGCGGCCGAGCCGGCGCCCATCAGCCGTCGACGCGCCGTATCCAGCGGCAGCATGACGACATCGTCGGCATCGCCGCCCCAGCCGGTCTGGCCCTTGCTGGCCAGCACGCCGACCACCGTCAGCGGCACCTGCGCGATGCGCACGGTGGCACCGACGGCTTCGCCATCGCCGAACAGTTCGCGGCGCACGGTCTCGCCGATGATGACGACCTTGGCCGCGGTGCTGTAGTCACGCGGCTGGAAGAACTCGCCCTGCGACAGCTGCCAGTCGTTGATGACGAAGAAATCCTCGGTGACGCCCTGCCAGCTCGACGACCAGTTCTTTTCGGCATAGACGACCTGGCCACCACCGCGCACGTTCGCGGTGATGTACTGGATCTCCGGGATTTCCTGGCGCAGCGCTTCCATGTCGCCGGTGGTCAGCGACGGCAGGCTGCCGGCGGCCATGCGCACGCCGCCGCCGCGGCCGCCACCGGGAAACACTTCCAGGCGGTTGGAGCCGAGGGTGCTCATGATGCGGTCGAGTTCGGCCTGCGTGCCCTGGCCGACCGAGACCATGACGATCACCGCGGCGATACCGATGATCACGCCCAGCGCCGTCAGGATGCTGCGCAGCCAGTTGCCGCGCAGCGCGAACAGGGCCATGCCCAGGGTGTCGGTGGTTTTCATCGGGTCACCTCGCTGGCCGGATCGAACAGGCGGCCGTCGCGGATGTGGATGGTGCGGTCGGCATGTTCGGCGACATGCGCGTCGTGGGTGATCAGGATCACCGTGTGGCCGTCGTCGCGCAGGCGCTTGAACAGTGCCAGGATCTCCTCGCCCGTGCGCGAATCCAGGGCGCCGGTCGGTTCGTCGGCGAGCAGGATCGGCGGCGAGTTGATCAGCGCGCGCGCGATCGCGACGCGCTGCTGCTGGCCGCCCGACAGTTCGCTGGGCCGATGGCGCCCACGCTCGCCGAGGCCGACGGCGGCGAGGGCCTGTTCGGCCAGCGCCGCGCGTTCGCCGCGCGGCACGCCGGCATAGACCAGCGGCAGCATCACGTTTTCCAGCGCGCTCATGCGCGGCAGCAGGTGGAAGCCCTGGAACACGAAGCCGATCTTCGAAAGGCGCAGCTGCGCGCGCTGCTCGGCGTCCAGCGTCGCGACATCGACGCCGTCGCAGAGGTAGCGGCCGGCGGTCGGCGTGTCGAGGCAGCCGATCATGTTCATCAGCGTCGACTTGCCGGAGCCCGACGGCCCCATGATCGCCATGAACTCGCCACCATGGATGTCGAAGGTGACATCGTCGAGCGCGCGCACCTCGCCGGGCGTGCCGGCGTTGTAGATCTTGCTCAGGTGCTCGACCTGGATGATCGGGACCGGCTTGGAGGCGGTCATCGCGGCCTCGCTCACGGCGTGCGCTCGATGCCGGTGACCAGCTCGGCGCCCGGCTCAAGGCCGCTGAGCACTTCGCTGAAGCTGTTGTCGGCCAGGCCGATGCGCACCGGCACCTGCTCCGGCTTGCCGTTGCGCAGGACGTGGACGGTGGCGCGACGGCTGTTCGCCATCAGCGAAAGTTCCTCGTCGAGCAGGGCCTGCTGTTCGGCGTCCAGTTGGGCGCGCAGCGGCTGCAGCGCTTCGGCCATGGCTTCGGCGCTGCGGCGGCGACGGGTGTCCTCGCTCTGCGCGGCGGCGGCCTGGGCGCCACCCTGCTGCATGCGCGCCATCATGCGCTGGCGCATCTGCGCCATCGCCTCGTCGAGGGCGGCGCGCTGCGTGGCGTCGAGCCTGAGGCGCGCCGCCAGTTCATCGACCTGCTGTTGCGCCTGCGCGCGCATGCGGGCGATCGCTTCCGGGCTGGGCGGGCCATCGGGCGCGGCCGCGGCGGCTTCACCGGGCGGACGGTAACGCAGCGCCGCGTTCGGCAGGCGGATGGCATTCTCGCGTTCGCTGACCAGCACCTCGGCGCTGGCGGTCATGCCCGGCAGCAGCGAGCCGTCGGCGTTGTCGACATCGACGATGACCGGATAGGTGATGACCGTGGAGGTTTCCGTCGCGGCCAGTCGGATCTGGCGGACGCGGCCGCTGAATTCGCGACCCGGGAAGGCATCGACCGTGAAGCGCACGGCCTGGCCGGCGCGGATCTGGCCAACGTCGGATTCATCGACGGTCAGTTCGATCTGCATCTTCGACAGGTCTTCGGCGATGCTGAAGAGCACCGGCGTCTGGAAGCTGGCGGCGACGGTCATGCCCGGCTCGATGGCACGCAGCAGGACCACGCCATCGACCGGCGAGCGGATGATCGTGTAGTCGAGGTCGAGCTGCGCGTTCGCCACCGCGGCGCGACGCTGCGCGACCTGCGACTGCGCCACCTTCACCGCGGCCTGCGTCGAGGCGACGCGGGCCTGCGCCTGGTCACGGGCGGCGACGGCGGCGTCATAGTCGGCGCGAGAAATCAGGCGGCGTTCCCAGATCGCGGTGACGCGCTCGTAGTTGGCCTCGGCATTGCGCAGCGTCGCCTGCGCCTCGCCGGCATTGGCGCGGGCGGCATCGAGGTTGGCCAGCGCGCTGGTGAGGTCGGCTTCCGACTGTTCCAGGCGCGAACGGAAATTCGCCGGGTCCAGATGGGCGATGGCCTGGCCGGCCTCGACGCGGTCGTTGTAGTCGACTTCGACCGACAGCACCAGGCCCGAGACCTGCGAGCCGACATCGACCGTGGACAGCGCGCTCAGCTTGCCGGTCGCGGCGATGGCGACACGGATCGTGCCGGTGTCCACCTTGGCGGTGCGGTAGCGCACTTCGCCGGCAGCCGGCCACAGCCACCACGCCAGCACCGCGACGATGGCGGCGACGCCGAGGAACAGCGGCCAGCGCGGGCGGCGCCGGGCGGACGGCGCGGCGCCGGCGCGAGGGGCCGGGCGGATACCGGTGGGCTTGGGCGAAGAGGTGTCGGCCATGTATCGATCAATCCTGCGGGCAATAAGGGAGGCGGCGATTGGACAGCAGTCCGGCGCCGTGGTTCACGGGCGCTATTGTCGTGCCGCTTCGTGGAGAAATCGTGCCGGAGTCTGTCGCCTGCATGAATGCTGCGGCAAGGCGGGCGTCAGCGCCGCCATGGCGAGATCGGCGCGGTGGCGGGCCAGGGCGGCGAATTCCGGTAGCATGCCGGCACCATGACCGCCCTGCCGCCGCCCGGGAACAAACGACTTGGCCTGGTGATCGACCTCGACACCTGTGTCGGTTGCCATGCCTGTGCCGTGGCCTGCAAGCAGTGGAACGATGCCGGCGCCTACGGCCCGCTCAACGACCAGGACGGCTACGGCGCCGAGCCGGATGGCGCCTGGCTCAACCGGGTGCACAGCTATGACGTGGTCACGCCGGAAGGCGACGCCACGACGCTGCACTTTCCGCGTTCCTGCCTGCACTGCGAGAACGCCGCCTGCGTCACCGTCTGCCCCACCGGCGCCAGCTTCAAGCGCGCCGAGGACGGCATCGTGCTGGTCAACCCGGACACCTGCATCGGCTGCAAGCTGTGCGCCTGGGCCTGTCCCTACGGCGCGCGCGAGATCGACCCGGTCGAGAAGACCATGAAGAAGTGCACGCTGTGCGTCGACCGCATCGACAACCCGGCGCTGCCCGCGCACGACCGCCAGCCGGCCTGCGTGCAGGCCTGCCCGACGCGCGCGCGCCACTTCGGCGACCTCGGTGATCCGCAGTCGGCGGTGTCGAAGCTGGTCGCCGAACGCGGCGGCCAGGCACTGGCGCCGGAACTGGGCTACAAGCCGACCAACCGCTACCTGCCGCCGCGCAAGCGCCGCCAGCGGGCCGGTGATACCGGCGCACCGGCGCGGCTCGACGACCACGGTTTCGACGCGCAGAAGGCATCGCCACTGCTGCGCTGGGCCGACCGCCTGCTGTCGCGCTGAGCGGGGAGCGCACGACGCATGCATCCGGCCGCTTCGGTCATCCTCTTCACCACGCTGAGCGGCGCCGGCTACGGGCTGCTGTTCTGGCTCGGCCTCTGGCTGCTTGCAGGGCGTGAGACGCTCCCGGATCTCGCGCTGCCGGCGCTGGCCGTCGGCTTCGTGCTGGTGTCGGTGGGCCTGCTCGCCTCGGTGGCGCACCTGGGCCGTCCGCTGCGCGCGTGGCGCGCCTTCAGCCAGTGGCGCAGCTCGTGGCTGTCGCGCGAAGGCATGATCGCGGTGATCAGCCTTGCCATCCTGGTCGCGCTCGCCTTCGCACTCGTTGCGGGCGCAGCGCGCGGACGGGTGGATGTGCTGGCGCTGGCATTGTGCGTCGCCGCCGCACTCACGATCTATTGCACCGCGCGCATCTACTCCAGCCTGCGTCCGATACCGGCCTGGCACAATGCCTGGGTGCTGCCCGGCTACGCCGTGCTCGCAGCCGCCACCGGCGCCGCCTGGCTGTCGCTGCTGGCTGCATTGGTGGCGCAGGCGGAAGCGCTGCGCATGGTCGCGCTGGCATCGCTGGCGCTGTTCGTGCTGTCCGTGGTCGTTAAAGTGGCCTACTGGCGGCACGTCGATCGCCACGGCGCCGGTGTCGATGCGGCCAGCGCGCTGGCCCTGCCGGCCGGCAGCCGGGTGATGCCGTTCGAGGCGCCGCACACCGAAGCCAACTTCCTGCTCAAGGAGATGGGTTTCGCGCTGGCGCGCAAGCATGGCCGGCGCCTGCGCCGCATCGTCGTCATGCTGCTCTGCCTGGCGCCGCTGCCTGTCCTCGCGGCCGCGTTCCTGCAGGCCGGCGGTGTGCTGGCAGGCGCCATCGGCGTGCTGCTGGCGATGCTCGCCGTGCTGGTCGAGCGTTGGCTGTTCTTCGCCCAGGCGCGCCATGTCGTGATGACCTACTACGACGCACGACCCAGCTGATAGGCGCAGCGGGCAGCCGAAGCTGTCGCGCCGCTGACCCGGCACTGCGGAATTAATCCGCGCTTCAGACGCGCCGCCTATGCTGCGGCCCCTTGCCGCGGCATCCGCCACGCGCAACGTCTTTCACACCTGTTTCCGGAGTCCACCATGAAAGCCCTTTCGGCCACCATCGCGCTTGTTCTTGCTGCACCCGTCGCCTTCGCACAGGACGGCAACGCCGACGACCGGGGGTGGAAGGGCACCGGCGAGCTGGGCTTCGTGTCGTCCAGCGGCAACAGCCGTTCCGACAGCATCAATGCCAAGCTCAACTTCAAGTTCGAGGACGCGCAGTGGAAGCATGACCTGTTCGCCGCCGGCTTCCGCCAGCGCGCCGAGCAGACCGTGCTGGCCGATCCGGCCGATCCGGACAGCGCCACGCGCGTCATGGAAGTCAGCGCCAACCGCTACGAGCTGGGTGGCACCACCGCCCGCAAGCTCGACGACCGCAACGCGCTTTATGCCTCGCTGCGTTACGAGAACGACGACTTCGCCGCCTTCGACTACCAGGCGACGGTGTCCGTCGGTTGGGGCCACCAGGCGATCAAGAGCGACGACACCAACCTGTATTTCGAGGTCGGTCCGGGTTACAAGCACGTCAAGGACCGCGTCACCGGCGACTCCGACGGCTACTTCATCGGCCGCGGCAAGATGGACTACAGCCACAAGCTGACGGAGAACACCAGCCTGGTCGATACCTTCCTGGTCGAAGCCGGCAGCGACAACACCTACATGCAGAACGATTTCGGCGTGCAGGTGGCGATGAGCTCGCGCCTGGCGATCAAGGCCGGCCTGCAGCACCGCCACAATACCGACGTGCCGGATGGCGTGAAGAAGACCGACCGCCTGACCACGGTCAACCTGGTCTACAACTTCTGACCAGACCGCAGGGCCCGCCGGAAGGCGGGCCTTGCGTTTGCGGCGACGGTCGCAGTGCCGCCCGCCGTCAGCGGAACGTCGGGACAGACGGCATCAAGACCACGCAGCGTCAGTCTGCCACCCGACACGACCGGTTCCACGGCGGTGGGTGTAGACAAGGTCGCCGGTCACGGCCACAGAGCCGGCGCGCAGCTTGACGACGCTGTCCTCGCCGTCGGTGGCCGCGGAAGCCCGCACCGAGACCCGCTGCTGCACCGTGCCGACGCAGTAGTCGGCGGCGCGAACGGTGCCGGCGGACAGGACAAGGCGCAGTGGAACCCGGGCAACCGGACGCAGGAACAGTGGCGGTCATCCTTGGAAAGACACGTCATCCCGGGAACTGTGACCGCGAGGGCGGCGTTCCTGTGCCGCGGTCGCGGCCGTGCAACTCAGGCTGCGGCGAACGGCGTGAATTCGCGCCGCAACAGGCCCATGACCAGGCCGTCCTGCGTTTCGCCGGCGACGCGCCAGCGCTCGCGCATCAGGCCTTCGTGCTGGAAGCCCAGGCGTTCCAGCAGCCGTTGCGAAGGTTCGTTGCGCGGATCGACGTCCGCCTCGACGCGCTCCATGCCCAGCGTGTCGAAGGTCCATGCGAGGGCGCGCGACACCGCTTCGCTGGCCAGGCCACGTCCCCAGCGATCCGGCGACAGGATGAAGCCGACTTCGCAGCGGCGATGTTCGGGCGAGAACAGGAACAGCGTGACGGTGCCGATCACGCGGTCGTCCCCGGGCGACGCGATCCCCCACTGCATGCCGCCGCGGCCGGCGAACCAGGCCAGGATCTGTTCGATGTAACCCGACGCCTGCGCCGGGTCGGTCATCGGCGGGCTGCTCCAGTAGCGCATGGCGCGCGGATCGGAAAACACAGCGTAGAGATCGTCGCTGTCCGCTGGCGTCAGCGCGCGCAGGTACACGCGCTGCGCTTCAAGTCGCGGCATGACGGTCGGGAAGCTCCACTGCGCTGCGCTGTCCATGGCCGCATTGTGCGCGCTTTGCCCGCCGCCGGGTGCGCGTTGTGCGATCGTAACGCTGGCAAGGTCTTTCCTGCCTGGCCACCTGTGAGGGTACTCAGGCCGCGTGCGCGAGCCGCCGCGGTTCCGGCAGGGCCGCGAGCGCATCGTTCATCGCCTTCTCGCGCGTCTCCGGCGACAGGTTGACACCCTGCGCGCGCACGACCTCGATGTCCTGGATGCCCAGGAATCCGAACAGGAAACGCAGGTAGCTTTCCTGGAAATCGCTCGCGCTGCCCGGCGCATGGACGCCGCCCTGTGCGATGGCGAGGATGACGCGCTTGCCGCCGGCCAGGCCTTCGGCGCCGTTGGCGGTGTACCGGAACGTCCTGCCGGCGACGGCAATGCGGTCGATCCAGGCCTTCAGCGTCGAGGGAATGCCGAAGTTGTACATCGGCACGCCGATCACGATCACGTCGGCGGCGAGGAAACCATCAAGGACAGCCCGGGCGCGATCGGCCTCGACCGGATCGGCGCCGGCCAGGCTGGCGGCGGTGAGGTGCGGCAGCGGGCTGGCGTCGAGGTCCAGATGTTCGACGTCCATATCAGGCCCGGCAGCCTGGAAACGCGCCACGATGGCGGCGCTGAGGGTGCGGCTGACGCTGTGGTCGCCGAGCGCGCTGGCGTCGATATGAAGCAGTTTCATGGACTCTCTCCCGGTCTGGATGACATGGAATGAGTCTATGGGTGCATCTGGTTGCTGATAATCCGGTTAAAACGCAACGCCTCGTTCCGGATATGATCGCAATCAACGACCGCCCGGAGCCGCGCCATGACACCTGCCGCCTCGCTCGACGACCTCTACTACTTCGCCAAAGTGGTCGATCACGGCGGTTTCGCCGCCGCCGGCCGCGCCCTGGGCATCCCCAAGTCGCGCCTGTCGCGCCATGTCGATGCCCTGGAGACGCAGCTCGGCATGCGCCTGCTGCAGCGCTCGACGCGGCGTTTCCAGGTCACCGATGTCGGCCGCGAGGTCCATCGCCATGCACTGGCCATGCTGGCGCAGGCCGAGGCCGCCTTCGAAGCGGCGGCGACGGCGCGCGCCGAACCCTGCGGCACCTTGCGCGTGGCCTGTCCCGTCGCCGTGGCCGGCACCATGCTGGCGCCCTGCCTGCCGGACTTCCTCGCCCGCTATCCGAAGGTGAACGTGCTCCTCGACGTCGACAACCGTCGCGTCGATGTGCTCGCCGAAGGCTTCGATGCGGCGCTGCGCGTGCGCACCGTTCCCAGCGGCGAGGATGGACTCGTCATGCGCAGCTTCGCGCAGTTGGAGGAAGTGCTGGTCGCCAGTCCCGCCTACCTGCAGCGGCACGGCGTACCGGCGCACCCGGACGAACTGGCGGGCCATGCGACGCTGAGCTTCCAGACCGACCACGACCGCCAGGCCTGGAGCCTGACGAATTCCGGCGGCGACACCGTGCGCGTCGAACACACGCCGCGCCTGCGCTGCCACAATTTCGCGGTGCTGCAGATGTCCGCCTATGCCGGCCACGGCATCGCGCTGCTGCCGGAAAGCACAGTTCGCGATGCGCTCGGCGCCGGCGTGCTGGTGCGCGTGCTGCCCGAATGGCACCTGCCGCAGGGTGTATTCCACGTCGTGTTCCCGCATCGACGCGGCATGCTGCCGGCCGTGCGCGCCTTCATCGACTTCCTCGCCGAGACCATGCCGGCGGCCGCCAGTGGCGCCCCGCGCGATCCCTGCACCGAACAGATCCTCGCATCGGAGAAGCCCTGACTGCTGCGGCCGCGCGCCAGTTCGCCGCCGCGCGCGACCCGCGATACGTCGTCATACGTCCAGATCGCCATCCGGCATCGCGCTATCAATGCGTGAGGCGGCGACACGGAGACATGCCCGCCATCGACACGATCCGGAAAACGCCAGCGCCGCTGCGGTCCGGAACCGTCACAGGCGCCACGGCAACCTCGCCCCGTGACAGCCAGCGATGAAGCGGGACGCGTGCCAGCGCCGCGCTGCATCAGCCACGGTCGCCGCATCATTCCGGCTCCAGCGCCTGCGCCGCGGCATCGTCGACTGGCTGCGCGCTGACGACATAGCGCAGCGGGCCGCCGGGCACGACGGCGTCGAAGGGCCAGCAGGTGACCAGCAGCAGGCGGTCGTCGCCGCTGTGGACGTCGATGCGTTCGTGGCGCGAGTCGGCGACGCGCGTGCCCGTCACCGCATAGCTGCGCGTACCGTGGACGCCGTCGAGTTGCAGGCGGTCGCCGGCCTGCAGTTGCGCCAGCCAGGCGAAGTGCGTGTCGCGATGACCGCTGATAACGGTGATGCCGCCGCGACCGGGCACGCCGCTGGCCTGCGCCCAGCCGGGACCAAAGGCCAGCGCACGGCCGTCATCGCCGGCTAGCACGATCTGCGCCTGCCGCAGGCGCGGTGCATGGATCTTCGCCACCGGCCAGGTGTCGGCCCAGGGCCAGGGCCGGTGCGTGCCGCCTTCGGCCAGCGTTTCATTCCAGGCGCGTTCCAGCAGCACCTGCGCGAGCATCGCCTTGGCGTGGATCCAGCCGGCATGGGCGAGGCAGGACAGCGCGGCGGCCGACAGCAGCACGACGGCGAGGCGCCGCCGGGAAACGTCCCTGTTCCCGGCGGGCTTGCGTGCACGGACGTCCCTGTCCGCGTGCCGACCGCGACCGGTGCGCATCGCCGCGTCGGGCATGGGGTGGCAGCGGCGCGTCGCAGTGAGGAGGCCCATGCGTGTCCTTCCGGTCCGGTGTTCGTTGTGACGGTTGAAGGGGTGAAGCTCAGAGCGGCTGCCAGTCGGCCATCGCGTCTTCGGCGCGACGCGCGCGCCAGATCCGCGGCCAGCCCGGCTGCGGCTGGCGATCCGGCATCGGCCGGAAGCCCATGCGGCGCAGCGCCAGCTGCAGCGAATGCGGCCGCGGGGTCTCGGCGGTATCGCCCTTCAGGGTTTCGATGCCGCGGGTGTCGAAGGTGAGGTCCATGGTGTTCTCCTTGTTCCGTCCATCCATGTCGATGCGACGCGCGCAGCGCGGTCAGTCAATGTCCTTGCGCAGGCGTCCGGGCGCGGGCGTCTCCTCGCGACGCCGACCCATCAAGGCCAGCGCCAGCACCGCCAGCAGCAGGCCGAGGCCCAGGCTCAGGCGCGCGCCGGTGGAACCGTTCGCGTAGGCCAGGCCGTTCGGCGCCGCGTTGGCGAAGGCGGCGGAAGCGAGGTCGGCATCGACCGGACGCACCGGCGTGCGGTCGACCGCAACCAGGCTGGTGTAGCGGCTCACCAGGCCATGGCGCAGCGCGACTTCGAGGATCCGGGCGCGGATGTCCTCCTCGCTGGCGCCGTCGCGCAGCTGGTCGTCCAGCTCGGTGATCCGGGCGCGTGCCCAGAGCCGGGCGATGCCGCGACCGTCGGCGCGCGTCGCGGTGAGCAGGTCCACCGCGTCGCGCCAGCCCTGGTGGCGGCCCTGGCCTCGCGCCTCGATGCGGCCGGCGGGTGACGACAGCTTTGCGACCACGCGCAGCGGCTCGCCGACATAGAGGTCGGGCAGGCGCGAGGGATACATCTCGGCGACGCCCGGCCAGCGGATGTCGAGGTCTCGCAGCGCCGGCTGGTCGAGCCGGGCCAGCAGCGCGTCGGTGCGCGCGCGGACTTCGCCGGTGTCGCGCACCATCACCTGCGCACCGCGGCCCAGTTCGACGGCACGCCGCAGGAAGTGTTCGTTCGGCGCACTGCCGATGCCGACCGCGAACAGGCGCGCCTCGTCGCGGCGCGATTCGATGTAGGCCAGGAGCTGCTGCTCGTTGTCGATGCCGGCGTCGGTCATCAGCACGATCTGGCGCAGGTAGCCCGGCGTCGCGGCATCGGCCAACGCCAGTTCCAGCGCCGGCAGCAGCTCGGTACCGCCTTCCGCCTTCAGCCGCTGCACGAAGCGGCGCGCATGGGCGACATTGTCGGCACTGGCGGGCACGGCGTGCTCGAACACCGCTTCGGTGGTGTGGTCGAAACGGATCACGTTGAAGCGGTCGTCCGGACGCAGGCGCGACAGCGCGCGGTCGAGCGCGGCGATGGCCTGGACCATCGGCTCGCCGTACATGGAGCCGGAGTTGTCGATCACCAGGATCAGCTCGCGCGGCACCGGCTCCACCGGCACCGTCGGCGGCACCAGCATCAGCTGCGCGTAGAACTCGCCCTCGACTTCCTCGACGAACAGCGACTGCTGCGGCACCGCGCTGGCGCGCGGCGTCCAGCGCAGCTCGAAGTCGCGGTCGCTGGCCTCGACCAGGTTCGCCAGGCGCACGCGGTAGCCGCGTCCGGCCGGTTCCACTTCGATGGCATGGCTGGGGCTGGTGACGCTGGCCAGTGGCAGGCCGGCGTCGAGATCGACGCTGATGCTGACGTTCGGCTCGTAGGTCATGCCCAGGTCGATGGCGCTGTCCTCGGCGTTGCGCACCACCGCCGGCACGTCCAGCGCCTCGAGCGTGTCCAGGCCCTTGCTCTGGTAGCGCGGCACCAGCGTCAGCGGCAGCGCCACCGAGAACGCGCCGTCGCTGAAGTCCACCGACTGCCAGTAGCCGATGTGGATCTCGACCGATTCGCCCGGGCCGATGTTGGCGACCGCGGTGTTGAACAGGTTCGGGCGGTTCTGCTCGACCAGGCTGGCGCTGCGGCCGGACGCTGCGGCGGCCGCGTATTCGGCCTGCGCCTGCGCCTTCTCGCGGATCTCGCCTTCGATGATGCGGTCGCCGACCAGCAGGCGCAGCGCGCCAACGGCGGCATCGCCGGGCAGCGGCAGCAGGTAGCGGCCTTCCAGCCACTCGCCGCTGTCGTTGTGGAAGCGCTGCGTCACCGTCACCTCCGCGAGCAGGCCGCGGATGCGGTAGTCGACTTCGGTTTCCAGCGCCACGGTTTCGCGCCAGTCGCCGCCCTGCGGACGCACCAGCAGGCCTTCCGGGCCGTCGGCGGCACGCGCCTGCGCGGCGACCGACGCCAGCAGCGCCAGCCAGGCGGCGATGCGCAGGCCGCGCCGTTCCGGCGTCCGGCTGCGCATGCACCTGGGAACGACATGGACCGCCCTGGCGCGGGCCGCGGTGTCGATCGGGATGGTCGGGGTCTGCATCATGGTCGGCGTCTCCGGTTGGGGCGTGACCATTGCAGCGCCGCCATCTGCCCCAACCGTGGCGGTCGCGGGCAGGGCGCTGGCGAGTTGTGGCGATTTGCGGGCAGCCGGCCGCGCGCCGCCGGGTGGCGGTTATGCTTGCCGCCCATGAGTTACCGCATCGCCATCGTCGAGGACGAACCGGCCATCCGCGCCAATTACGCCGAGGCCCTGCGCCGCTACGGCTACCAGGTCAGCGATTTCCCCGACCGCGCCAGCGCGCTGCAGGCCTTCGCGCAGGCGCTGCCCGACCTGGTGCTGATCGATGTCGGGCTGGGCGACGAGGCCGAAGGCGGCTTCGACCTCTGCCGCGACCTGCGCGCCCGCGTGCCGCACCTGCCGATCCTTTTCCTGACCGCGCGCGATTCCGATCTCGACGTGATCTCTGGTCTGCGGCTCGGCGCCGACGACTACCTCAGCAAGGCGATCAGCCTGCCGCAGCTCACCGCCCGCGTGCAGGCGCTGTTCCGCCGCCTGGAGGCACTGCGCGCGCCGGTCGCCAAGGAGTCGGTGCTGCGCCTGCGCGCGCTGCGCGTCGAAGTCGAGCGCATGCGCGTCAGCTGGAACGACCAGGACGTGCCGCTGACGGTGACCGAGTTCTGGATGGTGCACGCACTGGTGCGCTACCCCGGCCACGTCAAGAGTCGCGAACAGCTGATGCGCGAGGCGCAGATCGTCGTCGATGACGCCACGGTGACCTCGCACGTGAAGCGCATCCGCCGCAAGTTCGAAGCGCTGGACGCCGGTTTCGACGAGATCGAGACCATGCACGGCGCCGGCTACCGCTGGCGGCCGTGACGGCGCGACGCCCTTCATGAAACTGCGCGGCAAGCTGCTGCTGGTGGCGCTCAGCGTCCTCGTCCTGCCATGGGCGGGCTGGCAGCTGCTGCACCTGCTCGGCGACGTGCTGCGTGAAGGCGAGGAACAGGCCTTGCGTGCGACCGCCGAAGCGGTGGCACGTGGATTGTCGCTGCGTCCGGCGCAGTTGCCGGCGGCGGGCGAGGGCGTATTCGCACCGGCGCTGTTGCGCGCGCCGCGACTGGACGGCCGCGTCGATGACTGGTCTGGCGCCGATGCCAGCTACGCCTTGCAGGGCGACGGCGACGCCTCGGCCTCGATCCGTTTCGGCAGCGTCGACGACACGCTCTACCTGTTCATCCGCGTCGCCGATGCCAGCCGCCAGCGCGGCGACGCGCACTGGCGGATCGTCGACCGCCTCGACCATGTCCGCCTCGACCTGCACGGCCGGCAGGGCGTGGTCGAACTGCGCCTGGCCAATTCCGCCAGCGGCGTGCTGATCGCCACCGGCAGCGACGGCGCGACGTTGCCGGTGCAGCTGCGCGGCACCTGGCTCGACACCCCGGACGGTTACGCCATCGAACTGGCGCTGCCGCAGGGCTACGCCTTGCGCGCGTTGTCGGTGCGCGTCGTCGACGCTGCCGAAGAACGTCCGCCGCAGGTGCTGGTAAACGCCGGCAGCGCCGATGCGCCGGTGAGCTGGCCAGTGCTGACCGAGTCACCGGCACTGGCCGGTTCACTGTCGCAACTGCTGCCACCGGGCACCCAGGCGCAGCTGCGCGAGCGCGGCGGATGGCGCATCGCCCGCGCCGGCTCACTGGCCGACCGCAGCCAGGCGCCCACCGTGCCGGCGTGGCGGCGCTGGCTGTACCAGCGCGTGCTGTTCAAGCCCGTGCTCGGCGATGCCGAAGCGCCGGTGCAAGCAGATGACTACGCCGCGTCGGATGACCACGACAGCGATATCGACGATGCCGATCCCCTGGCGTGGTACCGCAGCGACGGCGCCGACCACGCGGTGCTCGCCGTCACCGTGCCGGTCACCGTGGCCGGCGAGACGCGCGCGCAACTGCAGGTGCAGCGGCGCAGCGATGCGCTGATGCGCCTCACCGACCAGGCCTTCTCCGGCCTGCTGATGCTGACGCTGCTGGCGCTGGCCGCGGTGGTCGTCGGCCTGGTGCTGTTCGCAGGCCGGCTCAGCGCGCGCATCCGCCACCTGCGCGACGCCGCCGGCACCGCGCTGGACCGCGACGGCCGCGTACGCGCGTTCCCCGTGTCCAGCGCGCGCGACGAGATCGGCGACCTGTCACGCAGCTTCGCCGCGCTGCTCGGCGAAGTCGGCGTCTATACCGGCTACCTGCGCAGCCTGGCCGGCAAGCTCAGCCACGAACTCAACACGCCCATTGCCATCGTTCGCACCTCGCTGGAAAACCTCGAGGCCGACCCGCAGGGCCCGTCCGCAGCCACCTATCTGGAACGTGCGCGCGGCGGCATCGAACGCCTCGGCGCACTGGTGCGCGCCATGAGCGAGGCGACGCGCATCGAACACGCCATCGCCGGCGCCGAGCTGGAAACCTTCGACCTGCGCGCGCTGGTCGCCGACTGCGCCGAAGGCTACCGGCCGCTGCTGTCCCCGCGCGACCTGCGCCTGGAACTGCCGGCCACGCCGCTGCGCCTGCATGGCGCGCCCGAACTCGTCGCCCAGGCGCTCGACAAGCTGATCGACAACGCCATCGGCTTCTGCCCCGACGACGGCTGGATCCGCATCGGCCTCGCCGCCGAAGGCGACGGCGCCCGCCTCTCCGTCGCCAACCGCGGCCCGCTGCTGCCGGCCGCCATGCGCGACAAGCTGTTCGACTCGCTGGTCAGCCTGCGCGAGAAGAGCCGCGACGGCGGCGTACATCTTGGTTTTGGCCTCTACGTCGTCAAGCTCGTCACCGACCTGCACCGGGGGCGGGTTGAGGCCGCCGACCTGCCGGCCGGCAATGGCGTGGAGTTCATTCTGCACCTGCGCGGCGCCGTCGAAGGAATGGCTGGCAAGGACTGAGATCGCAGCCAGGCGCGCGGGCCGCGATGCGGATTGGGAGCCGGTGTGCGCCCGGCCATGAGATGGACGCACCACCAGTAACCTCGGCAGCTCCCATGTCCGCATTCTGGCCTTCTCAGTGGGTGTACCTGTTCGACCGTGCCCGGGGCCCTCTCGATCAATACAGGGTGTCCCGTTCATGCAGGTAATTCAGGCACAAACGTCGGGGACTTCATCCAACGACGAAAGCCGTACCAGCTGCACATCAGCACGGCAGCGACGTCAGTCATGACGGTGACTTCACCGTGATAACGCATAACACTGCACCCATGCCGGATAACTCCTAAAGCGGGGGCCACGTCGACGCCAGCCTCGGTCGCATGCGCCATTGATCCCATTGGATAATTTCGGATTGACGCGACCTGACGAGGCAAGCTACAACATGCGCTACGCCCCACTTCGGGGTCTAATAGTAGTTAGCCTTTCACCGACAATCGATGCAAGAGGGCGGGTTATGAAGAGTTTCAGAATGTTGCTACTTGTGCTCCTCTCATTGTGGGTCCTACCGGCTCAGGCGGGCTACGAGGTTGAGCCAAACAATTCAACCTCGACTGCCACAGCAATCCGTTTCGGCGCTCCAGTTTACGGCAACATAGCAACTCTTTCGGATGTTGACATGTTCACCTTTGATGTCGGGTCTACTTCGTCCGTTCGTGTGTTGTATATGCGCGCACCAAGAAGCTTTCAATACAATCTTGCGCGAATCCGGGTTACGGATGGAACACAAGAGCTTGCGAGCGTCGACGCATATGCGGCGGACGTCTTCACGAGTTTTGATGTTGGCGTTAACCCCGAAGGAACGTATTTTATAGAGGTAACGGGCTGCCAAGAGGTCGGGCAGTATCAAGACTGCCCAGAACATCGCTCAGAACAATATGAATTAATCGTAATCGGATTGCCCACTCCGACATTTGAATCAGAACCTAATAATTCAATCGCACAAGCTGATCCAATCGGATCTAATGCGTGGATTTTTGCTCAACATAGCTCAAAAACGGATGCTGACTACTTCCGCTTTGATGTGCCAGGCCCTGGCGACGTGCTAGTTCACCTTACGCGCCCAGTCGATAATTATGTATATACTCTGTCGAGGATTGAGATTCTAGATGCGAATGGCAATCTACTTACGGGTGATGATGTGTTTGCGCCAAATGGTCAAGGGCGTGCCGTGGTTGGGGTAACAAGCCCTTCCACTCTGTACATACGTGTCACAAGCTGTGCAGGTGGTTCTCGATGCGACATAGTCTTTAGTAATCCATATCAGTTTGTTCTGAGTTTTCGGCCCGCGACCTCTTGTGAGATATTTCAAGATGGTTTTGACTGTCCTGCAAGAGCGCAAATTACTGATCCGATTTTAGGCGTTAGCGCGAGCGAATAATTTTTGGCTAACTAATCGTCCAAGCGGACGCGCGAAAAGCCGCGCGCCGCTTAACTCAGGCGTTAGGCCGATGATCATTGCATCCGCTATTCAAACTTCAGCCCAGCTAGTCGGTTTGCCGGATATCGCTCACGTCACGTTTGATACGCGGCGGCTTGAGGTGCAGGGCTTCTTCACTCACGCTACAGAACCGGAGTACCGAGTGTCTGCGTACTGTCTATTCTCCGCATGCGTGGGATTTCGTGTGCTTGATGAGGGTGATCTTCTGGAGTTTTGGGACTTGGGTGCAAGACCCAGCGGATGGCTCTGGCGAATCGAAGCAGGCGGTTGGCTAGAACAGGAAATGAAGAGGGACGGATTTTCCACTTCAAGATCAAATGGCCCTAACTGGCCGGCTCCGAAGGAGTTTCTTGTCGTCGGGGAGGAGTATTGCGTGAGTGTTCTTTCGCACCGAGAGCCGGTAGTGTGGGTGGCCGAGCCCTTCACTGGCGTATCGGCCTAACAATGTGTATGGACTCCCCCGTCAACCCCTGACGGCATCACGATGTGAAGCGCCAGCTTCACGGCTTTTGATTCTGCATTTTCCATCCTGCTGACGCTC
>NZ_SMAF01000020.1 GCF_004343305.1 Pseudofulvimonas gallinarii
CGCTTGTCCGCAGGTACCTCGCTCTTGCGTCCCATGCCTCGCTCCTCGATGGTTGGCTAACATTCCATCGGGTCCAGGGACCTGGGGGCAAGACACTTGGGCAGTCCGAGGATGTCGCGGCGCAGCGCCACTTCTTGATGCGTGAGGCCGTAGAACTTGCTGACCATCTCCGTGCTCGCTCCCAGGCGCAGCATGCGGTCCACCGTGGCGATCTCCCGCTCCACGTCGTGCACCTGGCTCAGCAGCCGCTTCAACACTTCCCGGTTCACCGACACCGAACACTACGACACCGTGGCATTCACCAGCATGCTCACGAGTTCGGGGTGCTTTAGCGCATCCAGCTCCTCCTCGCCGAAGCCCATCGCCTTGCAGCGGCGCAACTGGCCGTTGCGCAGGTCATGCAGGGCCTGGGCGATCACGGCCTGGTTGAGCGGGTGCGGTGCCGACATACGGGAGCCTCCTGCGCTCAGGAATCCTGGCTCGCTACGCCGGCTTCCAGATCCAGCAACCGGCGCGCCAGGCGCAGCAGACGGAACAGCTTCACCAGCCCGGCATCGCTCAGGCGTGTGGCCGAGCCGCCGTGGCCATGCAGCAGCGGCCCAAGGTCATCGGCCAGCCGCGCGCTGTCCAGCCCGGTCGCGGGTGCCGGCGCGGTGCTCAGCGCGTGCAGCAGGGTCAGCATCGCACGCGCGAACGCCGGCAGCGCCTTCGCCTGGCCCACGGCCGGCGTCACGCAGACGAAGCCGATGCCGCCATCGCTGGCTTCGATGTGGTCGGCCACCGCCGCTTCCCCCGCGATCTCGCGAGCGAACTGCGCGATATGCACGCGCAGGCGATCCGGCACGTCCAGGCCCGGCTCGATGTACCAGACATCCGAGATGGGAAAGAGCCCGCCAACCTGCACCGGGATCGCACGCAGCGCATCTGCCTCAAAGTCGCGTAGCTTGTCGCCGAGCTGATCCGCGACCATCCGCTGGATGGACTGCAGGCGCTCGGTGGTCGGGGCCGGCGTCACGATGTGCCCCTGCAGGCGCTCGTCGCGCTGCCCGTCCCGGGCGTTTGGTGCAGCGGCAGGTGGTGCCGAGGGTGTCTCTGCCGGTGGCGCGACGGGCGAGGTGTCCCGTGGCGTTGGCGCCGCGGGCGGCAGTTGCGGCGTGATGGCTGGCGCCGCAGGTGCGACAGGCGTTGCCGGGTTCGGCGCGGCCGGCTCGCTGGTCAATGCTCGCTGACGGCTTTCGCTGTCATCGACCTCCAATGCCAGCGTGTCGTAGTCCGCTTCCAGCAGCTCGGCCATCTGACCCACCAGTTCGTCCTGCACGCGCTGGGGCGAGAAGCCCTCCGGCCGCGTGTCGAACTGCGACAGCACATCCTGAAACAGCGAAGCGAAGTCCACGGTCAGCGGCCGGCCCAGCGCACGCCGCTCCCAGGTGCGCTCGCACGCCTTGCGCAGCACTGCGAGCCGGTCCACCTGATGCCGGCCCAATCCGCCGTACAACAGCGTCGGGATCGCCGGCAGCAGATAGCGCACCGCATCGTTCATGCGGCTGATGTGTGACTGCGGCACCGGATAGCCGTCGGCAGTCAGCCGCCGCGCGAGTTCGCTCTGCGACAGCGCCTGGCCGCTTTCCTGCTCGTAGAACTCGCGCGCCTTCTCGATGCCCAAGGCCCGCTCGATGAAGGCCAGCCCGCCGCGCAGCTCGTTCTCGGCCAGATGCCCGGTCAGCGCCACGATCTCGCCGCGCGCCGGCCACGGGCGGAACAGGAACGCAATGCGGAAGAAGCGTTCCTCCTTGGTCTCGCTCCACAATTCGCGCAGGATGGCGAGCCGCGTATTGCCACCGTTCCTGATGATGTAGTGCGCCTCGCCCGGCCGGCGCGTGATCGCCGGCGGCGCGTCCAGCCCGCGTTCGCGGATCGACGCCTTGATTTCCTCGTAGGCCGGGTTGCGCGTCACGCGCGGGTCATGTTCATAGGGGCGCAGCTCGTCCAGCGTCACCACCATCGGTGTGTCGGCGATGGGGTCGGTCAACGCCCCGGCCGAAGGACCGCTGCGTTCGAAGCCCTTGGCCAGCAGCTTGGCGGCCATGTCCTGCGGCGTCGGCTCAGCCATCGCTGCTCTCCCGAGACGCCGTCAGTACCTGTCGATCGGCGCGGCGAAGCTGCGCGCGTGCGTTGCGGCTGGCGCGGTGGTCGCTCGCAGTCGAGCTGGTATAGATCGCGGCGCAGCCGGGCTTGGTGAACATCAGGTGCCCGCCGCGCGTGCGTTTCACGTGCCAGCCTTCGCCCAGCGCGAACTCGATCAGCGCACGCAGTCGCGCATGGCCGCGGGCCAGTTCATGCGAATTCGCCATGACTGGCTCCCCCTGCGCGGCCTCTGCCGGTAACGCACGCAAAGCGCTCCCGCCATGCCGGGAACAGCTCGCCAGCCAGCGCACGCATCGTCTCCAACGCCGCAGGTGCAGTGCGGCCCACCGGCTGCCGGTACTCGACGCGATGCACTGGCAGTCCCCGTGTTGCAGCACGTGGGTAGGCTTCGATGGCCGGGACGTCGGTGTTCAGGACCTGTATGCCAGCGCGCGCCTGGAACACTTGTCGCAGGGCCTGCTGGATCAGTCGGGCGTTCGACGAAACCGGATGCACACGGTTGATGAGCAAGCGCAGCGGTGGCGGCTCGATGCCGAGGTGCCGATACGGCGCGATGTCCTCGATCAGTTGCAGCGTGCCGCGCCTCAGCTCACGCGCCGCCAGGATTTCCGGCGTCACCGGTGACAGCGCCAGACTGGAGGCCAGTACCGCCATCTCCAGCAGCACACTGCGCGCTCCCTGGGTATCGATCACCAGCAGGTCGTAGTGCGGCGCCAGCGCGGGGAGCAGGTGACGCAGGCGCAGCCGGCCGTCGGGTGCGTGCAGCAGCAGTGTGTTCAGTTCGCCGCGATGGTCGTTCGACACCACCAGGTCGAGACCCGCCACAGCGGTCTGCGAAGCCAATCGCTCGATACGCTGCTCATTGAAGGCCAGCAACTCATAGATGCCGGCAGGCGCATGCGTGTCGAGCGTGAAGTAGCTCGACAAGGTGGGCTGTACGTCCAGGTCCAGCAGCAGCACGCGCAGTCCCGCATCGGCGATGAAGCCGCCCAGGTTCGCTGCGGTGGTCGTCTTGCCGACGCCACCCTTGGTCGAAATGATGGATACCACCTGCATGGTGCGACTCCTCATGGAAGGGATTCCGGGGGGCGCGGGCTCACGCCCGCTCCCTGAGTCGATCGGTGATCCACTGATCGATCTCCACCGAATCCCAGCCGATGGCGCGTACCCCGAGGCGCAGGGGCTTGGGAAACTTGCCCTCCTTGATCAGGTTGTAGATGTGGGCGCGCTTGAAGCCGGTCTTGGCCTCGACTTCCGCGCGGCGCAGGATGCGGTGTTCGTTCGGCGTCGCGGTGGCGATGGTCTGGGCAGTCACGAGGGTCACTCCTTGGCGCTGTGTAGCGACGGTGATGGACGTGCCCCGTATTCAATAGCGCGGTTCCCGCGCAGTCACCGCAAGTGCAGGCTCGCCATCTGCACTTGCAGTCAGCGGTCCTGGGTGGCGAGATGACGCCTGGCTGCCGAAAACTTCGCCCACAGCGTTCGCTCGCTGATTCCGGACTTGTCGCCGTAGTGGGCAACCAGCGCACTGATGACCGATTCCAGCGTCTCGAAGGACGAATAGGGAACGCCATTGGGCGACATGCCCAACAGCAGGGTCAGAAGACCGCCAACGATGTTCAGGTAGGTGGACTCACTGCGGGCGCCCGGCACCCCGGAACGCTTCTCGCGCTCCGTGCGCGCCTGGTGCTCCTGGCTGAGCGTCTGGAACTGGGCATAGAGCGCATCCCAGGCTTGCACCCTGTCGGCGAGTTGGAGCTTCAACGCCTCGCGATCCATGACCAGTGCCTGCACGGCATTGACACTGATGGCCGGATGCAGGTGGCGCTCGAAGGCATCGAACAGGAAGGCCGGTCGCTGGTCGGGATAGAAACGGATCATCCATGCCTTCAGATCGACGTGGCGGATCGTGAGGCCAGGGTCATCGAGCAAGGCGGGATCGTTGCTCGTGAGGCCATCCTTGCCGTAGGGAAGGTCGAGATGCACCAGTGCGTCATAGATCCGTTCCGCGTTGAGACGAAGCTGTGGCCAGCGTGCCAGTTCGGGGTGCTCAGGCAAGCGGTTCATCCCCTTGGCGACACCGAGGATGCGGCACTCGAAGCGCGACAGCCCCGCCCACTGGATGGCCGCCTCGATCGGACGGTAAAAGACCTTGGCTTGGTGGCCGGATGAAGGTGGCTTTCGCATGGCTGCTCCCAGGTAACCGGAATCAGGACATCTGTTTCCCTCGTTGATTGGAATCGCTGCCGGGTGCGCCTTCACGTCGCGAGACGGTGGCGGCTTGGCTTGTGGGAAAGGCCGGGATGACGGATGTTCACCAGCCGCCGCCTGTCGATATGGCGCTTGTCCAACAGCACCGAGCCTCTGCGTCGCGGTATGCTTCGAGGGGTTGACTGCCCATGGCAGGATGGCTCGATAACGAGGTTTTGCTACAGACGCCATCGAGGCGAAAGACGGATTTGGTCTTCTCGCGTTAGAGCCTGGTTGTCACCGGCGTGCAAGACAGCGACGGTCTGTCAGCAGACGCGGTTCGGGCGGAATCAGGTGTGGTGATGCCGCTTAGACGGGGTGCGACGAGGTTTCGGGCAAGACCCCAGCGGTCTGCCTCCAGATCGACAAAGCATGACTCCCCGTTTCTCTCACGCGTGCGAAAGAGCCGTTTGGTGGCTCCTGCGACGGAATCGAGCGGTGAAGAGGTGAGATCACCCGTCGGATTTCATAGGGTGCTGGCAGCCCGCTGATACCTCCCCCGAACAGGACCGCTCGCAATGGAGCGGCGCGGTCACCAGAACTGCAAGAGGCAGGCATGGGCTAGATTGACTGCCCTCCATTTTTGCGTTCAAATATGAATGCTTATTCGAAAAATAAGCTCACATTTGAGGCGATAAAAGATGTCTTCTTCCGAGCAAAAACGTTCTGGCGCGCAAGTGGCGATGCCGCTGCCTGTCGCGCGCGCGCTGCGCCGCTTGGGGCAGGACATCTCGGCAGCGCGGCGCATGCGCCGCCTGAGCCAGGAAGACCTTGCGCAACGCATCGGCACGTCCCTGAGCACCGTCAGGCGCATGGAAGATGGCTATGCCGGCACCGCGCTGCACACCTTCCTGCGCGCGCTGCACGTGCTGGGCCGGCTCGATGACCTGGCCCAGGCGATGACCCTGGAGAACGATGCGCTCGGCATGGAACTGGTGCGGGAGCAACTGCCGCAGCGGGTACGCACCTCTGCCGGCAGGAAGCGGCAGGCGGGCCCCGTCGTCGGCAAAGGCGATGCGCCCGCGCCTGCCGATGACCTGGAGGGTTTTTGATGGCAGCGCCTCGGCCCACACGACGTCCGGACCTCGAAGTCCACCTGGGGGCGAGCGGCCTGGTCGTGGGGCGCCTGCATCTGGGCAGCGGCCGGCGCAGCGCGTTCAGCTACGACGAAGGCTGGCTGCGTGATGCCCGTTTCTTCACGCTGTCGCCCGATCTCCAGCCGGTGGCCGGCGTGCAGCATCCCCGGCAGGTGTTCTTCCTCGCGCTGGAGGACACCGCGCCCGACGCCTGGGGCGAGCGCGTCATCCGGCGCGCCCATGCGAAGCTGCGGCAGGAAGACCGCGACACGCCTGCACTGGACCCGGTGGACTTCGTGATGTGGGTGGATGACGAGGCGCGCGTCGGTGCGCTGCGCCTGTTCGATCCGCAATCTGGCGCCTACCTGCGCGCCGGAGGAGCGAACCGGCATGTGCCACCGCTGGTGGAACTGGACAAGGTGCTCCACGCGGCCCGCGCCCTGGAAGACGGAACGGAAAGCGTGCAGGACCTGCGCTACCTGCTCGGGCAAGGCACGTCGCTGGGAGGGGCCAGACCGAAGTCCACGGTGCGGGACACCGATGGCCGCCTGGCGGTCGGCAAATTTCCCAGCCAGGCGGATCGGCGCGACGTGATCCGGGGCGAAGTGCTGGCCATGCAACTGGCGGACAAGGCCGGCATTCGCGTGGCTCCGGCGCGTGTGGAAGTGATCGGCGGCACGGCGGTCGCCATCATCCGGCGTTTCGACCGCACCGACGATGGCGCTCGCATCCCCTACGTGTCGGCCGCGACGATGCTCCAGTCCGATGGCCGCGATGCGACGCGCGCCTACACCGAACTGGTGGACGTGCTGTTGCAGGCAGGCGCCGATCCGATTGCCGAAATCCATGAGCTGTGGCGCCGCCTGGTCTTCAACTTCCTGATCTGCAACACCGACGACCACCTGCGCAACACCGGCTTCCTGTACGACGCGCGCCAGCGCGGCTGGCGCCTGTCGCCGGCCTTCGACCTGAACCCGATGCCGGGCGACCGGCGCGAGAGCAAGACCTGGCTGAGCGAGGACACAGGCGTTATCGACAGCCGTGACATGCTGATGGCCACCGCGTCGTATTTCAGGCTGGATGCTGCGCAAGCGCAGGCGATCTGGAGCGAAGTGGCCCAGGCCGTGGCGGGCTGGCGTGCATTGGCCCGGGGATTGGGCATGCGCGGTACCGACCTGCTGGATTTCGAGCCGGCGTTCGTCGAATCGACCACGCCCTGACGACATCGGCAGGACATACCGCTACGGCCGAGAATCATCTTGAACTGTTGTCGCCAACGCCGCGCATAGCGAGCGATAGCCGATGCGTTCCTGTTCCAGCCGCAGCTGTGGCCGGATTCGGTCATTACGCAAGTCGTCGTAGAGAGCGGCTTCCTCATCGATCAGTCGGGACAAGGGCAGCGTATGGCGTTTGTCGAGGGGCTCCTCACCCCATTGAGGTGCGTGGGCCATCAGGGTAGAGCGGTCCATGAGGAACGAAGCGGCTAGCGGGAAATACTTTCGCAGGCTGTCCAGAATGGCAAAGCCATGGGTATCGATGTCTCCCCAATAGTGCAGAGAGGCGCGATGCAGCCAGTTGGCTCGGGCGAGCGCTCCCCAGCCATAGCCGGCACCGAACACGACGATGGCACTGGAGACCGGTGGGAATGCCAGGAAGTTCACCTCGTTTTCGGTGATGAAAACACGCTGCGCAGGCAAGGTGAGCGTGGCGAAGCTGTCCTCATCCAGGGTGATGTCGGTCAGTCCCGTGCAGCCGGGAAGCTGGGGCAGTTGCGGATCGAGCAAGCGCAGGCGGATGCGGACGGGCTTGCCGAGAAAGCCGTAGCGACGGGCAAACCCCGCCATCCCGGCCGCAGCGTGGTCGATGGCTTCCGGCGGCAAAGCCAGATCCAGCCACTGAGCCAGCGTACCGCGATGGGCTTCGATGAACTTGCTGTCCACGCCCGGTGCGTCGACCTGCCGAAGATAGACGCCGGGGCGCGGATGGGCTTGCACCCAGGCCACCACGGCCAGCAGGCGTGGCCAGTGTTCGGCCAGCGCCAAGGTCTGCAGCGGCGATCTGTGCAGCCACGGCAGCAGGGCGGGTTGCGCTTCGGCAGTGTGCTGCCAGAGCGCCTGGAACCGGTGGGCATCGCCGGTCTTGCCGATCATCGCCAGCGCGTCTTCCAGCATATCGATCCAGAGCGTGTCCGGCAGGCGCTGCCGGCCCTGCACCCGGTGCGTCCACTCGCGCCATTCAATGCGCACGCATGGCGTGGCGCTGATGTCGCGCACCCAGCCGCGCACGGCATCGAAACGGTTGCTGAGGTCGGCGGTGGACGGCGACTTCAGCGACAGCCGCAACGGCCAGCCCAGCGTGCCGTCGCCGACCACGGCACGCAGCAACTCGCCGCGCTGCCACAGCCGCTCGACCTGCGCACGAAGGTCGGCGGGCTGGCTCCATGTCATACAGCGCCTCCCGTGGCAGCAGCCTTCTGTGCCCGGTATTCCTCAATGCTCAGACTGCGCAGCCGCGACTCGCGGCCGCCTTCGTTGTGCACGAAGCCGACGCTAGACACGTAGGGCTCAATGATGTGGATCTTTTGCAGCGGCGTAATGATCAGCAGTTGCAGGTTGAGCTGGCGGAACAGTTCCAGCCCATACTGGGCCGATTCGTCCGAGCCGCGCCCGAAGGCTTCGTCGATCACGACAAAACGGAATGAGCGCGAGCGCACCGCACCCCATTCCAGGCCGAACTGGTAGGCCAGGCTGGCGGCCAGCACGGTATAGGCCAGCTTTTCCTTCTGCCCGCCGGATTTGCCGCCGGAGTCGGAGTAGTGCTCGTGATCGGCATCGTCTTCGCGCCAGCGCTCGCTGGCGGAAAACAGGAAGCCGTTGCGCACGTCGGTCACCTTCTGCATCCAGCGCCGGTCGATCTCGGCCAGGCCCTCACGCCCCCGGAAGCGGTCGATGATGGCCTTGACCTGCAGGAACTTGGTCTCCGAATACTGTTCGTCTTCCGAGCCGCTCAGCGCGCCTTCGGTGCAGGCACGCAGATCCTGCAGGAAGTCGCGGATCTCCGCATCGGGGCTGGGCTGCGCCAGCAACCGGATGTAGCGTCCGGGGTTGTAGTCGATCACCTGCAAGGATTGGTTGATGACATCGACCCGCTCCTTGATCGTTTCCCGCTCGCGCGCGAGCTGGGCGTTGAAGTTGGCGATCTCGTTGATGGTATTGACGTTGAGCAGCTCCTTGAAACGCGCTTCGAAGCGCGGCAGGTCGTCGTGCTGCAGATCCTTCATCAAGCGCTCGAACTCGGGCAACGCGGCCAGGCTGATGTCGATCTCGGCGGTCTCTGCCTTGAAGGCCTCCTTGAAACCGCGCATGGCGTTGATGATGCGCTCGGTCAGGCGCGAGAGACGCTTGTCTTCGGCATCGATGCGCGCCTGCAAGCCGTTGCGCACGTCCTGTTCGCGGTTGTCGCAGGATTCCACCGAGAGCTGGTGGTCGCCCAGGACTTCGGCGCGCCATCCCTCAAGAGAGGGCAGCAACACATCGTCGAGTGCGGCTTGCGCTTGGATTTCGAGAGCCTGCGCATGCTGTGCCTGGGCAGTTTCGTGCTTGCTGCGGGTTTCTCCGCGTTTGCCTTGTGCCTCGCCAAGATCGCCTTCGATCTCCTTCAGGCGCTCAACGACCTGCGCTAATTGGCTTTCCAGTTCCCGCAGGGTATCGGAGGCCGCCTTGAGGCGGTCGCGTTCATCGATCAGCCGAGCAATCTCGCGCGCCGGTGCCTGCCAGTCGATCTCGCTGTAGCGGGTGAAGACTTCGAGCTTGGCCAAAGCTTCCAGTTGCGCCTGGCATTGCCCGCGCAATCGCTGTGTGTTGGCAATGCGCAGACCAATGTCGCCCAGTCGCTGTTCCAGGCTCTCGCGTTCGTCACGCAAGGTGCGCAGCTTGTCGGCGTTACTCCAGCCCAGCACATAGCGACTGCGGTCGTCGATGCGGCGGCGGTCGTCCTTTTCGTGGCGTCCGCTCGGGTCCTTTATCTGCCCGGCGCGGGTGATGGCGCGGGTCTCGCGGCGGAATTGCTCGGTGCTGTCGCAGCAGGCCAGGTCGAAGCGGTGGTGCAGTTCGCGTTCCAGCCAGTCGTAGTGCGGCGTGTCGGGCTTGATGAGCAGCTTGCGCACCAGCGATTGGGGATGCAGGCTGATGGCCTGGGTGGGCTTGCGCGCACGTACGTGGAAGTACACCAGCCGCGTGCCCAGGTGCTGGCGTTCCACCCAATCGGCCACGTCCTTGTAGTGCGCATCCGGCACCAGCAGGGACAGGCCGAAGCCATGCAGCAGGCGTTCGGCCGCGCCCTCCCAGTCGCGCTCGTCCTCACGCACCTGGATCAGTTCACCGGCAAAGGGCAGGTCTTCCTCGGCGATGGACAAGGCGGCGCACAATGCGTCGCGGATGCGTACCTGGGCCGCATCGATATTGCTTTTTCGACGCGCAAGGCTGTCGATCTCGCTGGTCAGCACCTCATGCTCCTCACGTCCCTTGCGCAAGGCGAACTCGAATTCGCGCTCATCGTTCTCGAAGCCGACCGCCTGGGTCCGCAGATCCTCGGCACGTTGGCCGATCGAGGCATGTTGCGAGATGAAGGCGGCTTCGTCTCCCGGCGCCGCTTCGCCAATGCGCTTCAATAGCATGGTGTACGCGTCGGCTTTCTCCTGCCGTTGCCGCTTCTCGGTTTCCTGCTGCTGGATGGCGGCGGCGAGCTGTTGCAGCCGGTCGCCGCCGTTTTCGCGCAGTGCGCTTTCGAGCTTCCCCTGCTCGATGCGGGCGTTGTCTCGTTGCTCTCCCAGTTGCTTGATGCGGGCATCCCAGCGCGTCGCATCCTGAGTCAACAACTCCAGGCGCCGCTCCAGCAATGCCGCTTTCAGGCCGGCGAAGTACGGGCGCAGTGCATCGCGTCCCTCGCGCAGCACCTGGATGTCGGCGGCGATCTCGGCGTGGCGACGGCCATCGTCCACCAGTGGCGTCAACAACTCGATCTGGCGCTTGGCCTTGAGCACTGACTGGTGGGCGCGGTCGAGGTCGTCGAAATGGCCGAGCAGCGCCTCGATGCGGCTGCCCACGTCGAACGGTTCGAGCATGTGGCTGCGCACGAAATCGGTCAGGTTGCCGACCGATTTCATGGAAACCGTCTGATGGAACAGTTCCAGCGCCTGCTCGTGCTCGATGCCGAAACGGCGGCGGAACCAGGCGCCGTAGGGCGGGAAGCTGTCGTTCAGTTCGCAGCCCATCGCGCGCAGCTTCTTGCGCAGGCCGTTGATGTCGCTGCCGAATCCGGAAAAGTGCTCGGTGATGGACAGTTCCCGCTCTGCCGTGACGAACAAGCGCGCCGGCTGGCCCTGCGGTTCGCGAAACCAGAAGACCTGCGCCAGCGTGACCGCCTGGCCGTAGCCTTCGTTGCGGAACACGCCCAGGATCACGCTGTAGCTGGTGGTGTCGCGTAACGCCACCGGGCGGGCGCTGCCGGTGGTTTCGTTGCGCTCGCTCTTGTAGTGGCCCAGCACGTAGGATCGCAGCGATCGCTCACGCGTCTCGGCGCCCGCAGCCTTGTTGTAGGCGATACGCTGCGCCGGCACCAGCAGGGTGGTGACGGCATCGACCAGGGTGGATTTGCCCGAACCGATGTCGCCGGTCAGCAGGCCGTTACGCCCATCGAGCTCATGGCGCCAGACGCGCCGGTCGAACGTGCCCCAGTTCAGGACTTCCAGCCGCTGCAGGCGAAAGCCGACGCGGCTGTCGTCGGCCACGAAATCGAGCTCTTGCAGTGAGGGATCATTCATCGGCCGGCTTCCTTGTCGCGATCGGCACCTGACAATGCGGTGCGATAGCCCTCCAGGCGCGCATCGAAGTCGGCCAGCCACTGTGCATCGACGAACGCCTTGAGGATGCGCCGCACCTCGTAGCGAGGTGCCTGCTGCGCTGCGCCGGCAGCGGGCTTGAGCTTGCGCAGATAGCCCAGTTCCACCACCTTGGTGATGGTCGAATCGACCTGGTCGATGAGGCGCGCCTCGTTGGTGCCGTCCGGCAGGAACACGCGCATCAGTTCGGCGATCTCCTCGCGCGACAGCACCAGCCGGGTATCGCCGTCGCCGGCGTCGGATTCGGCCAGGCGCTTGCGCAGCAAGGCCAGCATCAGGCTGACCGGGTAGGACAGCGGCCGTCGCGCGATCAGGCGTGGCAGGCGAGGTGTGGCGTCCGCATGCTCCGGCTCCGGCTGGCTTTTGAGGAAGGCGTAGCCCTCGGCTTCGTCCAGCACCAGATCCAGCAACAACACCGCCGCCTGCTCCCGTACACGCGCCTGCAGGTTCAGCAGACTGGCCCATAGGCGCTCGTCGTCCTGGCGGTACAACACGCCTTTGAGCAAATGCACCATCAGTTGCGAGAGTTCCGCTACAACGGGCGGGAGCGACTCGGTACTGCCTTCTGGATCATCCTGATGCATATCGTTCATGGGTCTTCGCTTTATCCGTCGCAGTTTGCATCAACGCGCAAAAATCACGCGTGGCATTCGCGCCCGCCGTCGTACCGTCGAGCCATCGCTGTCCTGCATGGCCCATTCGATGATCTCCTGCACATCGTCATCCACCGTGGCCCTGAGGCCATCCAGCCCGCGGCTGCCCGCGTGGGCCAGTTCCAGCCAGGCGACCAGTTCGGCCAATCCCTGTTGCAGCGGCTGGGTCTCCAGCAACGCGCGCAAGCTGATCTGCGACTGCTGCCGCAATGCCTGCCGCAGGGCCTCACGCAGGCGGGTCTTGTCCACGACGTGCTGGTCGAACAGGCGTGCGGTGTCGATGTCGTCGTCACCGTCCTCAAGGACCAGTTCCGCCAGGCGCGGCTTGGCATGGAGCGCAAACAGGGGGCGTTCCTGCGGCAAGGCAATGTCCGCGCCCATCTCGTCGAGGCGCATCACGTCGCCAGCCGGTGGCATGTCGCGCAACGCAAGCGCCTGGGTCTCAATGCTGCGCAACAGTTCGAGGATGCGACGGTTTTCCTGGAAGGCCCGGTCATCCAGGAAGCGGCGCAGTTGCTGCGACAACTGCGCCACCATGCGTTGGGTATGTTCGCCCGCTTCCAGCCAATCGTGGTGCACCCGGCGGGTGCGCGGCTCCGGCTTGAGCGCAGCCACGGCGGGCAGATCGAGGATCTGGTCGAGCCGTGTGGACAGTTCTTCCTGGCGACGGCTGGACATCAGGAAATCCCAGAATGCACGGAAGCTGCGCCCCTGGTCGGAATCCCCGATGGCGTCGCGCTCGCCCATGACTTCGTCGAGTAAAGCCCCCTTGCTGCCGTCCCACAACGCGATCTTCTCGCGGACGCTGCGGTCGAGCTGGCGGAAGTTGTGTTCCACCTGGCGGAAATCGCTCAGCAGCTCGCGCGCCACCTGCTGGAATTGCAGGAAGCGATCCTTGATGGCCGTGTCATCCATGAGCGGCACGTCGCCGGACAGGACGCGGCCGATCTCGGCGTCGATCTCGTCGCGCTTGCGGCGCAGTTCCTCCAGGCGCCTGGCTGGATCGGCCTGGCTTCCGGTGCTGATCTGCTCCAGCAGCGCGAACAAGGTCAGCAGGCGAGATTCAGTGCCGACGAAAGGCCGTTCGGTCAGCGATACCAGCCAGGCGATGGCTTTTTCGGTGGCGGGGGTGAGATCGAACTGGGCCTCGTCGGTGCCGGGCTTGTAGAACTTGCGCAGCCAGCCCTTGTCCGGCGCGCACCAGTCATTCAGGTATTCGGTTGCGGTTTTCGGATACACCTCGACACCGAGCTGTTCGCGCAGCGCAAACAGCTCGTCTTCCAGCATTTCGGCCAGATCCGCTTCGCTCGTCAGCCGCACGTTCGGTGCAACGAACACCCGGTACAGGAAGCTGGCTACCAATGGCGCATGTGGCGAGGCCAGCAATCGCCATGCAGGATGCCGATCGCGGTATGTGGTGAGTGTGAGGTGGTCGAGTGCCATGATGGGCTGCCTTATCCGTGCCGTTCGTTGACAACGACGTCTCGATCCGAATGCACGGATCGGCTTGCCCGGAAAGCGCGAATCAAGGCGGCGTGGTCACTCATGCGAAACCGCCTCCAGGTAAGGACGCATTACATTTGCGACCCGGCAGACCTTGGCATGGCGCAATAGGTCATCGGCTGAAGCCTTGCGTGTCTTCCAGGCAGCCTTCAGCGCCTCAATGGCCACGTCCAGGCCGATCTGGTTGCGGTGCTTGAAGCAGTCCGCCACGGTTTTGGCGGCACTGTAGATCCGCAGTCTCGCGCCATCGCGTTCGTGCTCATCAATGCCCAAGGCATAGGCATCACCCGCCATCTGCACCATCTTGATCGGCGGGTGCTCGATACGTGGGGTGTGGCTGCCACGAGGCATGGCAATCCAAACCTGGCGAGGCAGTTGCGTGGTCAGTTCGTGGAACTGGAGTGCCGTCAGCAAGCAGAACACGGCTTTGGGAACCTTGACTGCAATCGAGGCGAGGTCCTCCTTCTCGGAGATGGGGTTGCCTGGCAAACGGTAGAGGCCGCGCCCGACACGCTCCAACTGCCCGGAAGTGGACAGACGTGTCAGCACCACCCGCGGCGCGCCGATGGTGTCCAAGTCGCGGGTGCGCAGGAAGCCCTGCTTGTGGAGCAGGGCAAGAGCGCGCTGGGCATGTGAGGATCTTTCCATTGCCCAAAAGATGTTCCTTGATTTCGTTGATCTTATACATCAAACGATAGAATGAAACACGTCTGCATGGAGCGCGCGTTGATGACTGACCGTGAATGTCAGCAGACAAATGCGGATAGGATCTGGTTGCCGACGCGGTACGTCCGGTACATAATCTGGCCTAATTCCGTAGCGTCAACGGAAGAAACTCGTTATCAATCAACGAGTTGAGTGCGGTGTGATGTTCCCTTCACCCGCTCCAGATTCTCCCGGCCGCATGGTCGCCGGCCTGCGCTGGGGCGGAACGCGCATCCCGGTCCCTCCGCATCAAAGGCGCGCCGCGAGGCGCGTGCCCTGGTCGATGGCGCGCTTGGCGTCGAGCTCGGCGGCGACGTCGGCGCCGCCGATCAGGTGGACCGACTGGCCGGCTTCGCGCAGCGGCGCTTCCAGTTCGCGCTGCGGCTCCTGGCCGGTGCAGAGGACGATGGTGTCCACTTCGATGCATGTGGGGTTCGCGCGCTTCTCGCCGTGGCTGATGTGCAGGCCGCGCCCGTCGATGCGTTCGTAGTTGACGCCGCCGACAAAGGCGACGTTCTTCATCTTCAGTGTCGCGCGGTGGATCCAGCCGGTGGTCTTGCCCAGGCCCTTGCCCAGCGGCGCCGGCTTGCGCTGCAGCAGCGTGACCGCGCGCGCCGGCGGCGTCGGCGCCGGACGACCGACGCCACCACGCGCGTGCGCCGGATCGGCCACGCCCCATTCCTCCATCCAGGCGGCGATGTCGCCGGCATGCGTGGAGCTGTCGTGGACCAGGAACTCGGCGATGTCGAAACCGATGCCGCCGGCACCGATCACCGCCACGCGCGCGCCGACCGGGCGCCGCTCGCGCAGCACGTCGATGTAGGTCAGCACGCGGCCGGCCTTCTGGCCTTCGGCCTGGCCGGGAATGCGCGGATCGCGCGGCGTGACGCCGGTCGCCAGCACGATGTCGTCGTAGCCGGCGGCGGCCAGCATCGCCGCGTCGACGCGCCGGCAGAGGTGCAGGCGCACGCCGGTGTCCCCGATGCGCACGGCGAAATAGCGCAGCGTCTCGGCGAACTCTTCCTTGCCCGGAATCGTCTTCGCCATGTTGAACTGGCCGCCGATGCGGTCGGCGGCATCGTACAGATCCACCGCGTGGCCGCGCTCGGCCAGGACGGTCGACGCCGCCAGTCCTGCCGGGCCGGCACCGACAACGGCGATGTGCTTCCGTCGCGTCGCCGGTTCGATGCGCAATTCGGTTTCGCGCGCGGCGCGCGGATTGACCAGACAGGTCGCCAGACGGTTCTGGAACACATGGTCCAGACAGGCCTGGTTGCAGGCGATGCAGGTGTTGATCTGGTCGGCGCGACCGCGTGCCGCCTTGGCGACGAAAGCGGGATCGGCCAGCAGTGGCCGCGCCATCGACACCATGTCGGCATAGCCGTCGGCGAGCAGCTGTTCGGCGACCTCGGGCGTGTTGATGCGATTGGTGGTGACCAGCGGAATGCCGACTTCGCCACGCAGCTTACGGGTCACCCAGGCGAAGGCGGCGCGCGGCACTGAGGTGGCGATGGTCGGGACGCGCGCTTCGTGCCAGCCGATGCCGGTGTTGAGGATGGTCGCGCCCGCGGCCTCGACAGCTCGCGCCAGCTGCACGACCTCGTTCCAGTCGCTGCCCTGCGGAATCAGGTCCAGCATCGACAGCCGGTAGACGAGGATGAAGTCCGGGCCGACCGCTTCGCGCGTGCGCTGGACGATCTCCACCGCCAGGCGCATGCGGCGCGCATAGTCACCGCCCCATTCGTCGTTGCGTGCGTTGGTGTGGGTGACGAGGAACTGGTTGATGAAGTAGCCCTCGCTGCCCATGATCTCGACGCCGTCGTATCCGGCTTCGCGGGCCCGCTGCGCACAGCGCACGAAGGCGCGGATCTGCCGCTCGACGCCACGCGCGCCCAGCGCGTGCGGCTTGAACGGTGAGATCGGCGACCTGATCGCTGAAGGTGCGACGGCGAACGGGTGATAGCCATAACGGCCGGTGTGCAGGATCTGCAGCGCGATGCGGCCGCCCTCGGCATGTACCGCATCGGTGACCTGGCGGTGGCGGCGCGCCTGGCCGGCGCTGACCAGCGTGCCGGCGAAGGGTTTGGTCCAGCCGGCAATGTTCGGCGCGAAGCCGCCGGTGACGATCAGGCCGACGCCGCCGCGCGCGCGTTCGGCGAAATAGGCGGCGAGCTTCGGCAGGTCGCGGCGACGGTCTTCCAGGCCGGTGTGCATGGAGCCCATCAGGACGCGGTTGCGCAGCGTCGTGAAGCCCAGGTCCAGTGGCGCGAGGAGGTGTGGATACGGCGTGCCCATGCGTGCGTCCTTGCTGTCCGGACGGGTCGGCCGGATCGGTTCCCCATGCTACCCGAGCCTTGTTGCCGCGCGGCGGGATCGCGGTGGCGGAACCCTTCATCCACGGCAGCCGCGACGGTGCTAATCTCCGCGCCTTCGCGACCCGGCATCGTCTTTTCCTCCTGCCCCGCTCGCATTGTCCGCCACCCGAGACGAGCCCGATCCCCACTTCCATGAGCACCGATTTCCGGCTCGCCGGCTGGCGCGAGTGGCTGGCGCTGCCCGACCTGGGCATTCCCGCCATCCGCGCCAAGCTCGATACCGGCGCACGCAGCTCGGCGCTGCACGTCGACGACATGACCCTGATCGAACGCGGCGGCCAGCGCCGCGTCCGCTTCGCCCTGCGGCCCGGGCTCGACCTGGAGCGCGTCGAGAAGGAGGCGGAAGTGATCGACATCCGTCCGGTCACCGATTCCGGCGGCCGCACGCGCGAGCGCCCGTTCATCCGCACGACGCTGCAACTGGCCGACGGCGCGCACTGGCCGATCGAAATGAATCTCACCAATCGCGCGGATATGCTGTTCCCGATGCTGCTGGGTCGTACCGCCATGGCCGGCCGGCTGGCGGTGGACCCTGCGCAGTCCTTCCTGCTCGGGCGCCCGGAGCCTCGATGAAGATCGCCATCCTTTCCCGCAACAGCAAGCTGTATTCGACGCAGCGGCTGGTCGAGGCGGCGCGCGCGCGCGGCCACAGCGTGCGCGTGCTCGATCCGTTGCGTTGCTACATGCGCATCGCACCGAACGACGTCGAGCTGCACTACAAGGGTCGCGAGCTGGCCGACTACGACGCCGTGCTGCCGCGCATCGGCGCCTCGGTGAGCAAGTACGGCACCGCCGTGCTGCGCCAGTTCGAGATGATGGGCGCGTTCACGCCGAATCCGTCCGACGCCATCCTGCGCTCGCGCGACAAGCTGCGCGCGCACCAGCTGTTCGCCCGCGAAGGGATCGCCCTGCCGATCACCGTGTACGGCGACAATCCGGACGACACCAGCGACCTGCTGGCGATGCTCGGGCCGCCGCCCTACATCGTGAAGCTGGTCGAAGGCACGCAGGGCAGCGGCGTCATCCTCGCCGAGAAGGTGTCGGCGGCGCGCAGCGTGATCGAGGCGTTCCGCGGCCTGTACGCGAACTTCCTGGTGCAGGAGTTCATCACCGAAGCCGAAGGCTGCGACCTGCGCTGCTTCGTCGTCGGCGGCAAGGTTGTCGCCGCCATGCAGCGGCGCGCCGCCAGCGGCGAGTTCCGGGCCAACATCCATCGGGGCGGCCAGGCCCATCCGGTCGAACTGACGGCCGAGGAAAAGGCGCTGGCCATCCGCGCCTGCCGCACCGTCGGCCTGGGCATCGGCGGCGTCGACCTGTTGCGTTCGCGCCGCGGTCCGCTGGTGCTGGAGGTCAATTCGACCCCGGGACTGGAAGGCATCGAGGGCGCCACCGGGGTGGATGTCGCCGGCGCGATCGTGCGCCATCTGGAAAGCAGCGTGCGCAAACGCCGCGAACAGGCCGACGAACGCCGCCAGGCCGAACGGGCCCGGAATGGCCGGGCAGCCAGGGCGGCCGCCGTTTCCCGAGGTTTAACAAGACCTTAAGACGGCTTCCTGTAGGATGGCCCGCATCGTACATCTGCGGACACTCCAACGTCAGGGACGAAGGGCAGGTTACGGTAATCGGGGCAGCAGCATTGAACCCGGAGCCGCCAGCGGTTCCGGGTTTTTTGTACCCCCGTGCAAGGCGGTGCCGGCGGCGGGCCCGATCGGCACCGGAGCGATACCGGGCGCAGGGAAATGCTTCTCCCTTGCGCCGATGAACCGGAGCAGCACCGTCCGCCGCGCCGCGGCTTGCACCGGCCTTTCCCTGCCGATAGCGTTCCGGGCATGCGCATACTCGTCATCGAAGACAATCGCGACATCGCCGCCAACATCGGCGACTTCCTGGAAGACCAGGGCAACGAAGTCGACTTCGCCGCCGATGGCATCAGCGGCCTGCACCTGGCGGTGAGCCAGGACTTCGACATCATCATCCTCGACCTGAACCTGCCGGGCCTCGATGGCCTGGAGGTGTGCAGGCGGCTGCGCCAGGACGCGCAGAAGAACACCCCGGTGCTGATGCTGACCGCGCGCGATGCCCTCGACCAGAAGCTGGCCGGTTTCGAATCCGGCGCCGACGATTACCTGGTCAAGCCGTTCGCACTGCAGGAACTGGGTGCGCGCCTGGCCGCCCTCGGTCGCCGCCAGCGAAAGCCGGAGTCGCGCGTCCTCAACGTCGCCGACCTGGAATACGACCTCGACACGCTGATCGTGCGCCGCGCCGGGCAGACGCTGACCGTCAATCCGACGGCGCTGAAGATCCTGCAGGTGCTGATGGAAGCCTCGCCGGCCGTCGTCACCCGCGGCGAAATCGAGACGCGCGTCTGGGGCGAGGAACTGCCCGACAGCGATTCGTTGCGCGTGCACATCCACAGCCTGCGCCAGGCCATCGACAAGCCGTTCGAAAAAGCCCTCATCCACACACGACATGGCATCGGCTACCGGATCGCGGACACGGAAGCGGTTCAGGCATAGGCTCCGCAGCCGGATCGTCATCGCCTTCGTCGTCTTCGGCACCCTGCTGACGACGGCGTTCGCGCTGGCCACGCTGTACCTGCGTGACCGGCTTGAAAGCGAACTGATCAACGAAAGCCTGCAGAGCGAAGTCGACAGCTTCGTCGCCTTCAAGCGCGCGCATCCCGAACCCGGCGCCAACTACGAGTTCGACCGCTTCGTTGCCGGCATCTATGCCCGCCACCGCTTCGCGAACATCCCGCTGGAATGGCAGCACTTGGGCAGCGGCATCCACGACCTCGACGAGCGCCATGCCGACGGCAGCGTCCGCCACTACAAGCTGGCGGTGCGCGATGACGGCGACATCCGCGGATTCCTGCGCTACGACGTCACCCAGGAGGAACTGGGCAAGCAACAGATGATCGGCGCCCTCGCCGGTGCACTGGTGCTGTTCACCGGTGCGGCGCTGCTGATCGGACTGTGGCTGTCCGGCCGCGTGATGAAACCGGTGACGGAGCTGGCGCGCCGCGTCGACGAATTCGCCGGCCGCACCGATCCGCCGAAACTGGCGACGCATTTCCCGGACGACGAGGTCGGCCAGCTGGCCGCCACGCTCGACGACTACGCGGCGCGGCTGACCGAACTGGTGCGGCGCGACCGCGAGTTCAACGCCGATGTCAGCCACGAACTGCGCACGCCCCTAGCGGTGATCAAGGGCGCCGCCGAACTGATCCTCGCCGGCGACCTGACGCCGAAGATGCGCGAGCGCGTGCAGCGCATCGAGCGTGCGTCCCGGCAGTGCACCGACCTGATCAGCGCCCTGCTCATGCTGTCACGCAACGAGCGCAACATTGGCGCCGGCGAACGTACCGACATCGCCAGGCTGTGCGCGCAGCTGATCGAGGACAACCAGCCGACCATCGCCGGCAAGTCGATCCAGATCGTGCTCGAGGCGGATGCGCAGCCGCAGGTGCTGGCGCCGGAATCGGTGTTTGCCGTCGCGCTTGGCAACCTGATCAGCAATGCCTGCAAGTACACGCGCGAAGGGCACGTACGCGTGCGCGTGCTCGAGGATCGCGTCGAGGTGCATGACACCGGGCCCGGCCTCAGCGCCGAGGACGCCAAGCACGCCTTCGACCGCGGCTATCGCGGCAGCGCCGCCACCGGCACGGGTGGCGGCATCGGCCTGGCGATCGTCGGTCGGCTGAGCCAGCTCTACGGCTGGCGTGTCAGCCTGGAGCCGCTGGATCCGCATGGCGCCAAGGCGACCCTGGTGTTCGGGCGGCCCTGAGGACCCAACTGTCGACGGCCTGTGCCGTGCAGGCAATCGAGCATAGAAGGGCCGCCGGTGCCAGCAGCGGCGACCCTGTCAGCCGTTCGCCGCTGCGTGGCGCGGGCGCCAAGCCGGCGTCGGGCGGGCGCCCGCGACTGGCCGGGCGGCTCAGCGGTATTCGAGCCAGCCGGCAGGATCCGGCGTGCTGCCGTCGAACAGTCCGAAGAACAGTTGCTGGATGCGCGCCGTCAATGGCCCGGGCCTGCCGCTGCCGACCGCGCGACCGTCGACGCTGCGGATCGGCGTGATCTCCGCAGCCGTACCGCACATGAAGATCTCGTCGGCCAGGTAAAGGTATTCGCGCGGCAGGTCGCGTTCGACGACGGCAATGCCGTTCGCCCGCGCCAGCGAGATGATGCTGTCACGGGTGATGCCGTTGAGCAGCGCCGCCGACACCGGCGTGGTGTGCAGCACGCCGTCGAATACGAGGAACAGGTTTTCGCCGGCGCCTTCGGACAGCAGGCCGGTGGAGGCCAGCGCGATGCCCTCGCCGAAGCCGAGGCGACGCGCCTCGCGTGCGATCAGCTGGCCGGAGAGGTAGTTGCCGCCTGCCTTTGCCCCGGTGGGAATCGTGTTCGGCGCCATGCGCTGCCAGCTCGACACGCAGGCGTCGATGCCCTGTTCCAGCACGCCGGGGCCGAGATAGGGACCCATGTTCCAGGCGGCGACCGCGACTTCGATCGGCGTCTGCGCGCTCAGGCCGAAGCCGCCGAGTCCACGCCAGGCGACCGGGCGCAGGTAGCCGCCGCGCAGTCCGTTGGCTTCCAGCACCTCGAAGCAGGCGCGGCGCAGGATGTCGGGTTCGACATCGATCTGCATCTCGTAGATCTTCGCCGAGGCGTACAGGCGGCGCAGGTGGTCGGTCAGGCGGAAAATGCAGACGCCGGACGGCGTCTCGTAGCTGCGGATGCCTTCGAACACCGACGAGCCGTAGTGCACCACATGCGACATCACGTGGATGTTCGCGTCCTGCCACGGCACGATGCCGCCGTTGAACCAGATCTTTTCCGGATAGCTGCCCATGCCCTGCCTTCCAGCGATGTCGAAGCGGCCATTATGGCCGCCCGCGCGGGACGGCCACCACCGTTCACCGACTACAGGCGCTCGACTACCGCCAGCGTCGGCTTCGCCAGGTTGAGCGTGTAGAAATGCAGGCCCGGCGCGCCGCCTTCGAGCAGGCGACGGCACAGGGCGGCGACCACATCGGCCCCCAGCTCGCGGACGGCGGCGACGTCATCGCCCAGTGCCGTCATCCGCTTGGCCAGCCAGCGCGGGATTTCCGCGCCGCACAGGTCGGAGAACCGGCGCAGCTGGGTGAAATTCGCGATCGGCATGATGCCGGGCACGATCGGGATGTCGATGTCCATGCGGCGCGCTTCGTCGACGAAGCGGAAATAGGCGTCGGCGTTGTAGAAGTACTGCGTGATGGCGCCGTTGGCGCCGGCCTCGACCTTGATCTTCAGGGCGCGAAGGTCGGCGTGGGCGTCTTCAGCCTGTGGATGCACTTCCGGGTAGCAGCCGACTTCGATATGGAACCAGTCACCATGCTCGGCGCGGATGAACCCGACCAGGTCGGAGGCGTAGCGGAAATCGCCACTATGGCCCATGCCCGAAGGCAGGTCACCACGCAGTGCGACGACGCGGCGGCAACCCATGTCGCGATAGCGCGCGACCAGTTCCGACAGCTCGGCGCGCGTGCCGCCGACGCATGAGACGTGCGGCGCGGCATCCAGTGAGTGCCGCTGGCGCAGGCCGGACACGGTTTCCGGCGTGTAGCTCAGCGTCGAGCCGCCGGCACCGAAGGTGACGCTGACGTAGTCGGGTTGGAGCGTGGCCAGGCGGCCGACGGTCTTGTCGAGCTGGGCGCGCTGCTCGTCGTTTTTCGGTGGATAGAATTCCAGCGAGATGGAAGGGTGCATGCGGGGACAGTCCTTTATCGCTGTATCGCGATACAAGGACAAATCCTAGCATGCTGGCCGGCGATTGGCAGGCCCCGGCCGGTCAGCGTCCGGGGCGCGCCTTCGCCGCAGCGGTGATTCCGCGCAGTTTGCGCTTCCAGTGCCGCTTCTGCCGCGTCAATGCCAGCAGCAGCCAGCGACCGACCGGAAGTTTCGCTGCATGCCGGCCGACGACGAACAGGCCGGCGACCGGCATCGACCAGGTTTTCGCAGGCAACCGGGCCAGCAGAGCGCCGACCGTGAGGCCCGCCCCGACCACCAGCTTCGGCGGCAGCGAATGCGCCGCCGCCTGCAGCGCAGCCGCCGATTCCCGCGCCTGTGCCAGGTGGTGATGGACGGCGCGTTCGCGCGCTTCCAGCTGGGCGAGTCGACCCTTGAGTTTCATGCCTTGTCCTTCGCGAACATCGCCATGAATGCCGCACGCGTCTTCGGGAAGCCCAGTGATCGCGACCAGCGACTGATCAACAGGCCAAGGATCACCAGTACCACGACATGGGCGAGGAAGACGAGCGCAAGCGCCGCCGCTACCGGAAGCCCGGCGGCGATCAGCGCCGCGCCCAGCGCCACCGCCGCGGAGATCCATGTGAAGAACACAGCCAGCACGCCAATGGCGGCGGCGATGCCGATGCGCACCACGTAGGCGCGGGCGACGCCCGCCTCGGCCTGGGCGAGGCGCAACCAGGCCAGCAGCGCGCGCGTACCGTGCGCCACGGTCTGCGCGGCGGCCTCGGCGACGACCTTGCCCCGCTCCAGCGCCTCGGAGGCGGGCGATGGACCGGACGAAGGCGCAGCGCCGCCCGGTGGCGGCGCCTGTGCATCCTCCGGCAGCGGATGTTCCGGCGTCACGCCGGGTGCTCTCAGCGACGCAGCAGTCGCGACAGCACGGCACCGGCGGCAAGCGCGATGCCAAACGCCGCCATCGGATTGCGACGGATCGCGTCACCGGCCTGGTCCCACAGGTCACGCGCGCCCCGGGCGGCGGCGGTACCGGCTTCGGACAGGTGCGCGGTCGCTTCGGAGGTGGCGTCGCGAAGGCTGGCGGCAGCCTGGCGCAGGCCGTCGGTGGCGGTCGCGGCGGCGTCCTTCAGATCGTCGACGGCTTCGTCGGCGGCGGAACGGGCGGTGTTGCGGACATTACTGGTGGTGGCGTTCATCAGTGGCTCCTCGATTCATAAAAGGAATCCGCGCATCCACTATGCAGGAAGGCGGAAGCGGCTGTCATCCGGCGCGCATGGGCCGTGCCGACGAGCCGGTGGGGTTTGCATCAGGGGTGTCGACCGCAGAGACATGCGCGGCGCGGCGTCCACTGTGGACGACCGCGCCGCGCGGCATGGCCGGGGCCATCAATCGTGATCTTCGACCTTTTCCTGGATCTTCTCGCCGGCGCGTTCGATGTCCTGGCCTGCGCCATGCATCGTGTTGCAACCGGTGAGCTGCGGCAGCACGAACGCCAGGGCGACGGCGGCCAGGATGTAGCGCACGACAGTGTTTTCATTGCGGATCATGGTGGTTCTCCTTGGATGTCGGGCTTGTGTCGGGATCAGCGGTTGCGGTCGGCCAGGCGCTCGGCGCGCTGCTGGGCATCGGCCAGTTCGGCCTTGGCGGCACTTACGGCGGCGTCGCGGGCGGCATCGGCGCTGGCTTCGCAGGCGTCGTGGGCATCACCGGAGAGCACCTCGCAGCGCTCCATCGCCACCTTGTGGGTCGCATCGGCTTCGGCGACCTTGCGATCGTGCGTGGCGTCGGCGGTTTCGCGCATGGCATCGGCCTCGGCTTCGGCGAGGTTGCCGTTGACGTCGCGGGCGTTCTCGTTCGCCCGGGCACGCGCCTCGGCAAGGTCCTCGGCGGCTTCGCGCTGCTTGCGCGCGGCGTCTTCGCGGGCGTCCTGGACTTCACGTGCCGCTTCCTGCCGCGCTTCGGCGACATCGCGGGCGTTCTTCTCCGGGCTGTCGGGGCCGCAGGCGGCCAGCGAGAAGGCGGCCGCGGTCATCAGGGTGATTCGGATCAGGGGGGTCGTCATGTCGTCTCTCCGTCAGGTTGTGTCAGTCAGGCGCGACTTACTTACCGTCGACGCAGGCCGCCGAAGACCAGCGACAGGATGAACAGGGCAAGGAAGACGAAGAACAGGATCTTCGCGATACCGGTGGCGGCACCGGCGATTCCACCGAAACCGAGGGCCGCGGCGATGAGGGCAATCACAAAAAATACGATGGCGTAGTACAGCATGGACATTCTCCTTGTTCGCCGAGATCGGCGTGGCAGCGGTAGTGCATCCGTCGTGCCAATCTGGAAATCGTGATGAATTCAAGGGATTCCGATTCATCGACCACGAAGTCCGTGCAGCAGCCCGTGCATCGTGCATGGCGAATTGCAAGGCGCATTGCAATGCGCAATGCATGGGTCGCACGCGCATCCGTGAGCCGAGGCGCCCACGGCGGTTCAGCGGCTGCATTTCACGGGCGAGCGCAGGCCTGGGGCACTCTGTCTCCCGATGCGGGCCAGCACCGGGGATGTGGCACAGGCTATGCTTCCCCTGTAACGGAACCCCGCCTGAACCGATCGATCCGATGCCGCCCATCATCCACGCCCGCGACACGCTCCGCCTCGCCTTGCAGCTTGTCGCCATCGCGCTGGTCGTCGGCGTTCCCTGGCTGCAGTACATGCGCATGCTCGATGCGATGACGCAGAGCCAGGAGTCGGTTTCCCATGCCGCCGACATGATTTCGACGATCAGCACGATCAACCGGAACCTCAGCGACATCGACTCGTCGGTCGTCTGGCTGGCGCTGTTTCCAGGACGACCCGGCCTGATCGAACAGATCGAACCGGCGCGTGAGAGCATCCGCGCCGGTATCGCCGAGCTGGCACGCCTGACCGACGACGAGCCGGCACAGGGTGCGCGTGCCGCGTCCTACGCGGCGCTGATCGATGCCAGGCAGTCTGAGCTGGACCATGCCGTGCAGCTGATCGAGCGCCGGGAAATCTCCGTTGCCCGTGAACTGCTGAGCAACCGCGAGACGACGCGCCAGCTGCGCGGCATCAGCGCCGAACTGCGCGACTTCGAACTGCAGGCGCTGGGCGAGGGCCGCAGCGAGGCGCACTCTTCGCGCAAGCACTACATCGTCATCGGCACCGCGTTCGCCACCGGCCAGCTGGTGCTGCTGGCGATGATCGTCGGCCTGTCCGAACGCCAGTACCGCCGCCGCCTGCAGCTGGAAACCCGCTCCGCCTACGAACGCGAGCAGGCCAACCTGATCCTGCGCACGATCCGCAAGCCGATCGCCATGCTCGACCAGAACCTGCGCGTCGAGATGCGCAACCCGGCCTTCCAGAAGCTGTATGCCAGCGACCAGCCGGACATCACCGGCGCGCCGATCGAAACCATTGGCAATGGCGCCTGGAGCAATGCCGCGGTGCTGCAGATCCTGCGTGACGTGATCGCGCTCGACAAGGAGCTGTGGGACTACGAACTGCAGCAGGACATTCCCGGCATCGGGCCGCGCATCATCACCCTCAACGCGCGACGCATGCCCGGCTCCAATGGCCAGGCCGACCACGTGATCATCGGCCTCAACGACATCACCGTCGCGCGCACCGCGGAAGGACAGATCCGCGAGCTCAACGACATCCTCAACCAGCGCGTCACCGAGGTTTCCGAAGCCAACCGCGAGCTGGAAGCCTTCAGCTACACCGTGTCGCACGACCTGCGCGCGCCGCTTCGGCACATCGTCGCCTACGCGCTCAAGCTGGAGCGCGAACTCGGCGACACGATGAGCTCAAGGTCGCGCGAACATCTCGATGTCATCGCCGAATCGGCGCGCCGCATGGACCGCCTGATCGACGCCATGCTGCAGCACTCGCGGCTCGGCCGCGGCGACCTGCACCGGGCGGCGGTGGACATGGACCGCCTCGTCGACGAGGTTCGCAGCATGATCGACGCCGACACGGAAGGCACGCCGGTGGAGTGGCAGATCGACCGCCTGCCGGTGGTGCACGGCGACGCATCGACGTTGCGCCTGCTCTGGCAGAATCTGCTTGGCAACGCTGCCAAGTACAGCGCGCACAGCGAGCCGCCGCGCATCGAGGTGAGCTGCCGCCACGACATCGAGCGACACGAGTATGTTTTCCGCGTGGCCGACAATGGCGTCGGCTTCGAAATGGCGTACGCCGACAAGCTGTTTGGCATGTTCCAGCGCCTGCACTCGGAAAAGGAATTCCCCGGCCATGGCATCGGCCTGGCCAACGTGCGGCGCGTTGTCGCGCGACATGGCGGACGGATCTGGGCGACCTCAACGCCCGGCGAAGGCGCCGTTTTCCATTTCACATTGCCGGATCGGGTCATCGGGAGCCCGGAAGGAGAGCCCTCATGAACCCCTGGTTGCACACTGTCCTGCTCGCGGAGGACGCGGATCTGGATGCCGAACTGACCATGGATGCGCTGGCGGAAATCGGACTGGCCCAGCACGTCGTGCATGTCGGCGACGGTGCCGAGGCGCTGGACTGGTTGTACCGGCGCGGTCGTTACAGCGACCGGCCCGCGGGCCTGCCCGCCGTCGCGCTGCTGGACCTGAAGATGCCCCGGCTCGACGGCCTGCAGACGCTGGAAGCGATCCGCTCCGATCCGGCGTTGCGGCACCTGCCGGTGGTGATCTTTTCTTCTTCGCGCGAACAGCGCGACATCGAACGTGGCTGGGCGCTGGGCGTGAACGCCTACGTCGTCAAGCCGGTGGACGTTGACGAGTTCTCGGCGACGATCCAGTCGCTGGGACATTTCTGGACCGAGCTCAATGAGCGCGCCTACGATTGCTGACGACGCCACGACGGCGTCCGCGAAATCCCGCGAACGCCTGGAGCTGCGCATCCTGGTGGTCGAGGACGACCCGCTGGACGCGCGCCTTGCCCTGGATGCCCTCGAAGAGGACGGCATCCGCGGCGAGCGCCGCGTGGTCGACGACCGCGCCGGCTTTCTTGCGGCGCTGTCGGAAATGAAGCCGGACATCGTGCTCTCCGATGTCAGCCTGCCGGGCTTTTCCGGACACGAGGCGCTGCGCCTCCTGCGCGAACGCGACCGCCACCTGCCCTTCGTGTTCCTCTCCGGCACGATCGGCGAGGACACCGCGATCGAGGCGCTGCGCGCCGGTGCCACCGACTACATCCTGAAGTCGCGCAACGCGCGCCTGGCCGTGGCGGTGCGGCGCGCCATCGCCGAAGCCGAGGAGCGCCGCGCGCGTGACACCGCCGAAGCCGAGTTGGTCCGCAGCCAGCGTTTCCAGACCCTGGCGATCCTGGCCGGCAGCCTCAGCCACGACCTGCGCAACACGCTGCAGCCGGTGCTGATGGCGACGGCGATGATCGAACACCGCGACCCTGACCCCGAGGTGTCCGAGCACTGCACGACCATCCGCGACTGCCTGCAGCAGAGCCTCGCGCTGGTCCAGGCGATGATGGACCTGGCCAGCGGCGCCAGCTCGGATTCGCGCGCAGGCCGCGTGCGCATCGGCGCCCTGCTCGACGCGGCGATGCTGCTGGCGCGCCCGGCCCTGCGCGGCGATGTCACGCTGGACGTCGCCCATGTCGATTCGGCACTGGAAATTCCCGGTGACGCGATGGAGCTGCAGCAATGCGTGCTCAACCTCGTGCTCAACGCGATCCAGGCGATCGATGGCGGTGGCACGGTCAGCGTCGATGCCGAACGGGTGATCCTGCCGGCCGGTTTCCTGCGCGACGGCGAACAGGGCGTCGGTGACGAGTACGTCCGCATCTGCATCCGCGACACCGGACGCGGCATGGATCCGGACACGCTGGCTCGCCTGTTCACGCCGTTCTTCACCACCCGCGACGGCGGCACCGGACTGGGGCTGGTGTCCTGCAAGCGTTTCGTCGAACGCCACCACGGCCTGATCCGCGTCGACAGCGAGCGCGGCAGCGGATCCAGATTCGACATCTACCTGCCCATGCAGGCGCCGGAACCTGCCGCCGAGGATGACCCTGCCCAGGCCGGCAGCGGCGACGCGCCCGGCCGGCTGGAACGCATCGCCGTCGTTTCCGCACACGATGCCGACGGACGCCAGCTGACCGACATCCTGGACCTGTTCGGCTACCAGCCGGTGCCGTTCCACCATCTGGGCGAGATCGACGGCGTCGCCGCCGGACTGGACCTGGTGCTGGCCGCGCACGACCAGCTCGACGACGGCAACGGCCTGGCGCGTCTGCGCAGCGCCGGCTACGACGGACCGGTCGTCGCGTTCGGCGCTCGCGATGACGCCCCGGTCGCCGGCGTCGCCGGGCACCTGGCCGCTCCGTTCACCGCGCCCGCCGTGCTGCGCGCGCTGTCCGATGCCCTGCCATCAACCGAAACCCCAACCTGAAACCACCCCTGACCAGCCACCATGACGACGCCACCCAGCCATCGCCTGCGTATCCTGGTCGTCGACGATGACCGGCACATCCTGCGCTCCTTCCGGCTCTGCCTGGAGGATGCCGGCCATCTCGTGTCCACGGCCTCCGACATCGCCGGTGCCGAACGTCGGCTCGCCGAAGCGGTCTTCGACCTGTGCTTCCTCGACCTGCGCCTGGGCGAGGAATCCACGCTCGAATGGTTGCCGCGCGCCAAGCAGCTCGCGCCCTGGCTGCGCGTGGTCATGGTCACCGGTGAATCTTCGGTGCCGCTGGCCGTGCAGGCGATCCAGCTCGGCGCCGCCGACTTCCTGGTCAAGCCCTGCCCGGCGGAAGTGCTGCTGGGCACGGCCGCGCGCCATGCCGAGGCCAGCGTGCTGCGCCGCCGCCTCGATGCCCTCGAGGCCGGCAAGAAGGATGAAGAGGATCCCAGCGGCCTGGCCAGCGCCTCGCCGGCGATGCGCCGCGTGCTCGAGCTGGCGCACCAGGTCGCCGACACCGATGCCTCCGTGCTGATCCTCGGCGAAAGCGGCACCGGCAAGGGCGTGATGGCCAAAGCCATCCATGACTGGAGCCATCGCGCCAGCCAGTCCTTCGTCACGATCAACTGCCCGGGCCTGTCCAGCGAACTGATCGCCAGCGAGCTGTTCGGCCATGTCCGCGGCGCTTTCACCGGCGCCACGGAAAGCAAGCTCGGTCGCGTCGACCAGGCCGATGGCGGCACCCTGTTCATGGACGAAATCGGCGACTTCCCGATGGCGATGCAGCCGAAGCTGCTGCGCTTCATCCAGGACCGCGAATACGAGCGCGTCGGCGATCCGGTGACGCGCAAGGCCGACGTGCGCATCGTCGCCGCCACCAACCGCGACCTGCCGGCGATGGTGGCCGAGGGCAATTTCCGCGAAGACCTGCTCTACCGCCTCAACGTCATCACCCTGGAACTGCCGCCGCTGCGCGAGCATGCCGAGGACATCATCGACCTCGCGCAGCGCTTCCTGCAGCGCTACGCCGACGCCTACCGGCGGCCGGCCCGCGGCTTCTCGCCGGCGGCGCAGGAGCGCCTGCTGCACTACGAATGGCCGGGCAACATCCGCGAGCTGAAGAACGTGGTCGAACGCGCGGCGATCCTGGCGCGCGGAGAGCAGGTCGGCCCCGACGACCTCGGCCTGGGCGTCGTCGTCGCCAGCAATGGCGATGGACGCGGGCATGGCCTGCGCGCCGGCGATCCGGTCACCTGCGACGACCTGGAACGCGCGCACATCGAAGCGGTGCTGGCGCAGTCGGACTCGCTGGACGCCGCCGCGCGCACGCTCGGCATCGACAGCTCGACGCTGTACCGCAAGCGCAAGCGCTACGGCCTCTGATCCCGTCGCATGGCCGGCGGCTGTCGCCGTCGGCCGATTTCGGCGACCATGCCGGACATCGTTGCCTGCAAGCCCTCGCCCATGTCGATCGTACTGACGCCCTTCGCGCGTGCGCGCCTGTTCCCGCAGGTGCCACGCGGCAACACCATCCAGGACTGCACGCCGGACGCCTTCGAGCAGCGCCTCAACGACGATCCGCCGCTGAAGGTCCTGCCGGGCTACGCGCCCTTCTGCCGCCTGCACGTGCATCGCAACTGGACCTCCACGCGCTGCATGGCCATCGCCATCACCGACGAAAACCGCCACCGCCTGCGTTCCGGCTACGAGGCGCGCACGCCGGCCGAGCTGCCGGTGCTGGTGCGCTGGTTCGAAGGCATCGACGCGCCGGTCGCGGATTACCTGGTCGTGATCCTCTACGATCGCGCGCAACTGGCGAAGGAAGGCGAGGCCATCGACGCCGACTGGGGCGTGGTCGGCTGCCTGTACACGATGGCGCCGGAAGAAATCCCGATGGCGCCGATCACCATGATGCGCAATGCGCTGGGCGTCGAGGAAGGCGGATCCGGCGTGCCGCTGGACCGCGAGGCCTACCGGCGCAGCGTCGAGTTCTGGGAGCGGCACGCCAACTGGCGGCCCTAGCCGCATCGCTGGCGTCGGGCCGGTTCCTGCGGCGCGAGGCGGCCGGTTGTATGGTTGCCGCAGGCAGCATCGCCGAAGCGAACGGGAGAACGCCATGAGCCGGATGACCGCGAAGGATTTCCAGCCCGAGCTGTTGGAGCTGTACGACTTCTACGTGCATGGCCGCATCAGCCGGCGCCAGTTCCTCGACCGCGCCGCCCGCTATGCCGTCGGCGGATTGACCACCGCCGCACTGCTGGCCTCGCTGGGCCCGGACTACGCGCTCGCGCAGCAGGTGCAGTTCACCGATCCGGACATCCGCGGCGAGTACATCCGCTATCCGTCGCCGCAGGGCCATGGCGAAGTGCGCGGTTACCTGGTGCGGCCCACCGCGGCCAGCGCGCCGGTGCCTTCGGTGCTGGTGGTGCACGAGAACCGCGGCCTGAACCCCTACATCGAGGATGTCGCGCGCCGGGTCGCCAAGGCCGGCTTTATCGCGCTGGCACCCGACGGCCTGAGCAGCGTCGGCGGCTATCCCGGCAACGACGACCAGGGCCGCACGCTGCAGCAGCAGGTCGATCCTGGGAAGCTGATGAACGACTTTTTCGCCGGCATCGAATTCCTGCTGGGCCACGCCGACAGCACCGGCAAGGTCGGCATCACCGGTTTCTGCTATGGCGGCGGCGTCGCGAATGCGGCGGCGGTGGCCTATCCGGAACTCGCCGCCGCGGTCCCGTTCTACGGGCGCCAGGCCTCACCCGCCGACGTGGTGAAGATCAGGGCGCCGCTGCTGTTCCATTTCGCCGAGACCGATCCGAACGTCAACGCGACCTGGCCGGACTACGAGGCGGCGCTGAAGGAGCACGGCAAGACCTACGAGGCGCACGTCTATCCGGGCACCCATCATGGCTTCCACAACGACTCCACGCCACGCTACGACGAAGCCGCCGCGAAGCTGGCCTGGCAGCGCACGCTGGACTGGTTCCGCCGCCACCTGGCCTGAGGCCGACGCCGGCGATTGGACGCACGCCTGCGTGCCCACTCAGTGGACGATTTCGCTCACGTAGGTCGGCAGGTCCCAGGCGCCACCCGGCACCCCGCGGCACAGGCCGGTACCGCCCGCACCGGCAAGCACGAATTCGCGACCGTTCCAGGCCCAGCTGCGCGACGACCAGCAGTCGCCCAGGCCGCGTCCCTTGTGCAGCGCCTGGATCATGCCGTCCTCGAACGAACTGGCCGAGGTGGTCACGATCCGCGGCGCGTAGGGCGCCTGATCGTTGATGACCCAGAACCCCTCGCCGACGTTGTAGGCGGCCATCCAGCAGGTCGTGGTGACCAGCAGCGAGGAGGCATCCAGTCGCGTGACGACCAGGCGTTCCTGCGCACCGCCCTCGCCGATATGCGCGCAGTCCTCGTCATCGACGGTCCTGCGCAGTTCCGCGAGCAGCGCCGGATCGCGCGCGATCGCCGCGTCGCCGTCACGGTCGGGCACCAGCCCAGGAACGCGGATGACCGGCGCCGGCACGGGCGCAGGCACGCCGGCCTCGTCGCCATCGCCACGTCGCACCAGCGCCGATGGCGTACCCAGCCGGCCCTGGACCTCGTCCATCTTCAGGAACACCGCCGACGCGCCGCGATCGGACAGTGACCAGCTGCCCTGCTCGCCGGCGTCGACGCGGATGCCGCCATCGCGACGCAAGGCGGCGACCAGTGCGGTCACCTGCGCCGGCGACAGTGCCGCGACATCGCTGGCCTCATCGAAACGCAGCGTGCCGTGCGACCTGTCGCCGATGCGCAGCGTCGCCGAGGACACGCCGGGGCTGCCGTCCGGAGCACCCAGCTGCAGCTGCCCGCTGAGCCCTTCGCGAGCGCCGGCCCGGCGCGTCAGCAACAGCGACACCACGCGCTCGTCGTCCTCGCGCTGGTAGCCGGCGGCACGGCAGGTGAGCGTGTTGTCGCAGGCGATTTCCCAGTCGTGGTGACTGAACCGGACGCCCTCGCTGGCGCTGGCGGGGGCCGCGAACGTCGGCACGCTGGCAGCGATGGCGAAGGTGATGAAGCGGTGGGCGATGGGCATGGCGGCATGCAAGTCGATGGAGCTGCGCAGTGTAGCGATACCGCCGCGTGCGCAGTCGGAACCCGACGGAGATGCGATGCGCCGCCGCTCGTGGTGTCAGTCGAGCTCGCCGCGGCGGTGCGAAGAGTCCGCCAGCCAGGCCAGCACGCCGCGCGCGGCGACCAGGCCGCTGGCGAAGCATGCGGTCAGCAGGTAGCCGCCGGTGGGCGCTTCCCAGTCGAGCATCTCGCCGGCGGCGAATACCCCCGGACGTGCGCGCAACATCAGGCCGTCATCGAATGCATGGCGTGGAATGCCACCGGCACTGCTGATCGCCTCCGCGAGCGGACGCGCCCGCAGCAGGCGCAGCGGCAGGCGCTTGATCGCCGCCGCGAGGCGCCCCGTGTCGGCCATGTCGTTCCTCGACAACCGTTCGTACAGCAGCGCCACCTTCACGCCCTGCAGGCCCAGCTCGCGGCGCAGGTGTTCGCTGAGGCTGTGCTTGCGGCGCGGCTTTTCCAGTGCCGCGCGCACGGCATCGACGTCGCGCGAAGGCGCCAGGTCCAGTTCGAGGTCGGCATGGCCTTCACGCTCGATGCGGTCACGCAGCAAGGCCGACAGCGCATACACGAGGCTGCCTTCCAGCCCGGTCGCGGTCGCCACGCATTCGCCCTGCAGCGAGCGCGCCGCGCCGGCCTCGTCGTGCCAGTGCGCGACCACCGGTTTGAGCGGCGCACCCGCATGCCGCGTCGCGAAGTGTCCGCTCCAGTCGAGGTCGAAACCGCAGTTGGATGGACGCAGCGGCGCCACCGGCACGCCGGCGCTGGCCAGCAGGGACTGCCAGGCGCCATCGGAACCCAGCTCGGGCCAGCTGCCACCACCCAGGGCGAGGACGACGGCATCGGTTTCCACGGTCACTTCGCCGTCCGGCGTTTCAAAGCGCAACGCGCGCGCACCGCTCCAGCCCAGCCAACGATGCTGGACATGGAAGCGCACGCCCGCCTCGCGCAGGCGGCGCACCCAGCCGCGCAGCAGCGGCGCCGCCTTGCGGTCCATGGGGAAGACGCGTCCGGACGTGCCGACGTAGGTCTCGACGCCCTGCGCGCGCGCCCAGTCGCGCAGGGCGTCGGCATCGAAGGCGCGCAGCCAGCCTTCGACCCAGTCCGCGGCTTCGCCGTAGCGGCCGACGAAGGCGTCGAAGGCTTCGGAATGCGTGAGGTTGAGTCCGCCCTTGCCGGCGATCAGGAACTTGCGGCCGACCGAACCTTTCGCTTCGTAGAGATCGACGGCAACGCCGGCCTTGCACAGGGTTTCCGCCGCGAACAGTCCCGCCGGCCCGCCGCCGATCACCGCGACGCGCGCAGGCGACGACGATCCGACGCCATCCCCGGCACCGCCCGCGGTCATGTCGACGGCGCCAGCGCGATCAGCGCGATGGCGACCACCGCCAGCGCGATGCCGACGCGGTTCCAGACGCCGGTGCGTTCGCCGAAGGCGAACACGCCGACAAGCGTCCCCAGGACGACGACGCCGATGTTCATGGTCGCGAACACCACCGCCGGACTGTCCGGGAGGCTGCGATGCGCCAGCACATAGCAGACGATGTTGCCGAAGTTGAGGCTGCCCAGGACCATGCCGCCACCGACGCCGCGCAGCGAGAAGCCGTCCTGGCTGCGCGCATGGCGGAGGCCCTGCACCGCCAGCATGCCCATGAACGCGAGCACGAAGGCGACCTGCAGCGAAGCGGCGAACGGCGTGCCGGCCTGGGCGATCAGCTTGAGCATGACGTCCACCACCGCATAGCCGACCCAGACGGCGAGCAGCGCCCAGCCGGCGCCACGCTGGCGTTCCTCGCCGCCGGGCCGCGCCAGGATCGCGACCACGGCGACCAGCCCCAGTCCAAGTCCGATCAGCTTCTGCGCGCCGGTGCGTTCGCCGAAGTACAGGAAGGCCGCCGCCAGCGACAGCAGCAGCGACAGCCGCTGCGCGACATCGGTGCGGACGATGCCGGCGCGCTGGACGGCGATCGCCAGCACCATGAACAGCGTCGGCAGGATGAAGGCCAGGCCGAGCAGGCCCAGCCAGGGCGCGTCGCCCCCGCGCAGCGAAGCCAGCGACGGCGACAGCAGCCACCAGCACAGCAGGCTGGCGACCAGATAGTTCCAGGTCACCGCCTGGCCGGTGTCGATGCCCAGGCGCGGAAAAAGTTTCAGCAGGACGGAAACCAGGACGCTGAAGGCGACGGCCGCAAGAAGGTAGTTCATGGCGTCATTGTCGCAGGACGGCCGTGGTCAGCGCGGGCGCTTCCGGTCGGTGCTGCTCAGTCGACCCGCGTGCCGAACAGGCGGTCACCGGCGTCGCCGAGTCCGGGCAGGATGTAGCCTTTGTCGTTGAGCCGTTCGTCGATCGCCGCGGTATAGACCTCGATGTCGGGGTGCGCCGCCGCGACCGCCTGCAGGCCTTCTGGCGCGGCGACGAGGAAGATGCCCTTGATCCGCCGCGCACCGGCACGCTTGAGCATGTCGATGGTGGCGACCAGCGTGCCGCCCGTGGCGAGCATGGGATCGAGGATCAGCGCATCGCGCTCGGTCAGGCGGCCGGTCAGGCGCTCGAAATACGGCACCGGCAGCAGTGTTTCCTCGTCGCGCTGCAGGCCGACCACGCTGACGCGCGCAGCCGGGATCAGCGCCAGCACGCCGGGCAGCATGCCCAGGCCGGCGCGCAGGATCGGCACCAGCGTGATCTTGGCGCCGGCGATGCGCCGCACCTCGACCGGGCCGGCCCAGCCGTCCATGGTGCAGCTTTCCGTCTCCAGGTCCGCCGTCGCCTCGTAGGCCAGCAGCGTCCCCAGCTCGGTCACCAGCTCGCGGAATCCCTTGCTGCTCAGGGCAGCGTCGCGGAGCAGGCCGATCTTGTGCTGGACGAGCGGGTGGCGGACTTCGACGGTCTTCATGCGGGCAGGCCTCCTGGATGCAGGCATTATGCCGCGAGGGCCCGGACCGGCCTGCCGGTGCGCTTGAAAACCGCGCCCAGCGCTCGCATATCGGCCGCCTGCACGGCCACAGCCACGGAGCTTGCATGAACACCCCGACCGAAACCCGCCGCTTTGAAGCCGAGGTCGCCCAGGTCCTGCACCTGGTCACCCATTCGCTGTATTCGCACAAGGAAATCTTCCTGCGCGAACTGGTCTCGAACGCGTCCGACGCCTGCGACAAGCTGCGCTTCGAATCCATCACCCGGCCCGAGCTGCTGGCCGGACAGCCCGAGCTGCGCATCGACGTCAACTGGGACAAGGAGGCGCGCACGCTGACCATTGCCGACACCGGCATCGGCATGAGCCGCGACGAGGTGATCGCCAACATCGGCAGCATCGCCAGCTCCGGGACGCGGCGCTTCCTGGAAGCGCTGGGCAACGAGCAGAAGGCGGACGCCCGGCTGATCGGCCAGTTCGGCGTCGGGTTCTATTCCGCCTTCGTGGTCGCCGACCGCGTCACCGTCCTTACCCGTCGCGCCGACGCGCCGGCATCCGAAGGCGTGCGCTGGGAAAGCGACGGCCGCGGCGAATACACGCTGGAATCGGTCGAGCTGCCCGACCGCGGCACGACGGTGATCCTGCACCTGAAGGATGACGAGGACAGCTTCCTGGAGGGCTGGACGCTGCGCGGCCTGATCCGCAAGTATTCCGACCATGTCGCCTTCCCGATCCGCATGCCGGCGGCCAAGGCTTCGGGCGACGAGGGCGACGAGGGCGAAGCCGGCGCCGCGGACTGGGAAACCGTCAACGACGCCTCGGCGCTGTGGACCCGGCCGAAATCGGAGGTCAAGGACGAGGACTACATCGCCTTCTACCGGTCGCTGGGCCACGATTTCAACGATCCGGCGGCCTGGACGCACAACCGCGTCGAGGGCAACCAGAGCTTCACCACCCTGCTCTACCTGCCGTCGCAGGCACCGTTCGACCTGCTCATGGGTGGCCGCGACGAACGCAAGGGACTGAAGCTGTACATCAAGCGCGTCTTCATCATGGACGCGGCAGAGGAACTGCTGCCGAACTACCTGCGCTTCGTGCGCGGCGTCATTGACGCCGACGACCTGCCGCTGAACGTCAGCCGCGAGATCCTGCAGCAGAACCGCCAGCTCGAGCGCATCCGCGGCGCCTGCGTGAAGCGCGTGCTCGACCTGATCGAGAAGCTGTCGCGCGACGAGCCGGAGAAGTTCGAAGCGTTCTACAAGGCCTTCGGCAACACGCTGAAGGAAGGCATCGTCGAGGATCCGGCCAATCGCGAGCGCATCGCGAAGCTGCTGCGCTTCGCCTCGACGCGCGGCGACAGCGACGCACAGGATGTCTCGCTCGATGACTACATCGCGCGCATGGCCGGGGACCAGGACACGATCTGGACGATCACCGCCGACGGATACCGCGCCGCCGCCGGCAGCCCGCAGCTGGAAGCCTTCCGCGCCCGCGGCATCGAAGTGCTGCTGATGTTCGACCGCATCGACGAATGGATGCTGGGCCACCTGCGCGAATACGCCGGCAAACCGGTGCGCAACGTCGCCAAGGGCGAATTGCCGCTGGACGAAGCCGGCAAGACGAAGCAGGAAGAAGCCGCCAGGGCCGCCGCGCCCCTCGTGGAACGCCTGAAGTCGCTGCTGGGCGATCGCGTCGCCGACGTACGCGTGTCGTCGCGCCTGACGGATTCGCCGTCCTGCCTGGCGCTGTCCGACCACGAGCTGGCACCGCACCTGGCGCGACTGCTGCGTGAGGCCGGACAGAACGTACCGGACAGCCGGCCGACGCTGGAAATCAATCCGGATCATGCGCTCGTGCAGCGCATCGGCAGCGAAGGCGACGAGGCACGCGCCGCCGACCTGGCGGCGATTCTGCTGGAGCAGGCCGAGATCGCGGCCGGCGCACCGCTGGAGGATCCCGCAGCCTTCGTGAAGCGCCTCAACCGCCTGCTGGCCGGCTGAGCGGGGCGGAAAACCGATGCGGGCGGCTGCATCCGGCCGCATCGGTCCACACCGGCGGCCGCGGGCTGATGCCCGCGACGCGCCGATCTACACCGCGACGCCGATCAGAACGTCACTTCGCCGGTCAGGCTGACCAGCGCCGTCGAGCGCTTGGGCCCGTCGAACTCGATGCCGGTCGCCGGATCACGCAGCTCGCCGGAGCGGGCGCGGAAGTAGTCGTAATGGACGCCGATGCTGAAACGATCGGTGGCATTCCAGCCGGTGCCGAGGCCGCCGTACCAGCTGTTGCGTCCGTCGCGACCGCCACTTTCAAGGCCCAGCGACTGGCCGACGCTGTTGTAGTAGTCGGCATTGTTGTCGGAAGCGCGGAAGTAGCCGCCACGCATGCCGATGTACCACGCCGGCATGACATGGAAGCGCGCGTTGGCACCGACGTGCCAGCCACGCAGTGCGTTCTCGCTTTCGCGCTCGTTCACCGGTTCGGCGTCGAAGGCGTTGCTGATGGTGATGTTGCCCAGGTCGGTGTAACCGCCTTCGATGCCCAGGCCCCAGGAAGGACCGACCTTCCAGCGGTAACCCGTTGCCAGGCCATAACCCGTGCGGCGTCCGTTGGCGCTGTGGAAGAGGTTGAAGTCGCCGGATCCGAAGGTGTCGGCAGTGCCGCCATCGGTACGACCGGCGTTTCCGGAAAGGAACCAGTGGCCGTCGCCGCTGCGCAGGTCGGGCCGGTAGTTGTCGACCGATTGCGCGAACGCGGCGGGCGCGGCGATGGCTGCCAGCAATGCCGGAAGGATGAGTTTTTTCATGGGAGGTTGCTCCTGTCGTCACGATCCAGAGGCGCGTGCACGGCACGCGCTGTTTGTTGTTCGCCATCGGATACGAGGCGGTGACAGTGCAACGCACCGCGCCTGAAGCAGGCGCAACGAAATGCGTTCCTTCAGGTTCGGATTCAAACCCGGTTCAAGCACATGAACACGATCGGCCGGCAACCCCGGCCCGCCTCATGCAGATTGAAATTCCGCGTGCGCGGGCCGTTGCAGAACGCACCATTGCCGGAGAAGGCATTGCCCTGGTGCGTCGCGTCGCCGGGCATCCCGCGCCTGCGGGAAACGCGCTACCACCGCCGCCGGTGAATGGTGGCGCAAGCACTGCGTCGACGGGCGGCGCGGCTTTCGAGCGCACCGTTCCGTCAGGTGTGCGCGTGCTGGATCTCGCCGCTGGCGGTGGCAGCGGCCGCCGGTTCCGGGGTCGCCGATTCCAGTTCGTCGAGCTTGCGCGCCAGTGCGTCCGGCGAACGCGTGTACGGCGCAAGCAGCGCGTAGAACGCCGGCACCACGAACAGGGACAGCAGCGTCGAGAAGGCGACGCCGAAGATGATCACCACGCCGATGGTGGCGCGGCTGGCCGATCCCGGGCCGCCGGCTACGACCAGCGGCACCGCACCCATGATGGTGGCGATCGAGGTCATCAGGATCGGACGCAGGCGCACGGTCGCCGATTCGATGATGGCATCGCGCACGGCAAGGCCTTCGTCGCGCAGCTGGTTGGCGAACTCGACGATCAGGATGCCGTTCTTCGCGGCAAGGCCGACGAGCATGACGATGCCAATCTGGCTGAACAGGTTGAGCGTGCCGCCGGTGATGGCGATGCCGATCAACGCGCCGAGCACGGCCAGCGGCACCGTCAACATGATGACCAGCGGATGGATGAAGCTTTCGAACTGCGCCGCGAGCACGAGATAGACGATCAGCAGCGCCATGGCGAAGGTGAACAGCACCGCGCTGCCCGCGCGCTGGAATTCGCGCGATTCGCCCTTGTAATCCACCTGCGCGTAGTCAGGAAGCTCTTCCTCGATGACCTGCTGGATCCACGCGAGGGCATCTCCGAGTCGATATCCCGGCGCCAGGCCGGCGGTCAGGGTGATCGCACGCAGGCGGTTGAAGCGGTTGAGGCTGCCGGGCTCGGCGATCTCGCTCAGCGTCACCAGGCTGGCCAGTGGCACCAGCGATCCGGTGCGCTGCGAGCGCACGTAGAGGTTGTTGAGGTCGGACGGCGTCGCGCGGTCATCGGCCTGCGCCTGCACCATCACGTCGTATTCCTGGCCATCCTGCACGAAGGTGGTGATGCGGCGCGCGCCCATCATCACTTCCAGCGTGCGGCCGATTTCCTGCACGGAGACGCCGAGGTCGGCGGCACGCGAGCGGTCGATCTCGACGCGCATCTGCGGACGCGTTTCCTTGTAGTCGGAATCGGCGCCGAACAGACCCGGGTTTTCCGCCATGCGTGCCAGCAGGATGTCGCGCCACTGCGCCAGCTCGGCATAGTCTGGCCCGCCGAGCACGACCTGGAACGGCTGGCCACGGCCACGCGTCAGGCCGGTGCGCACCGACGGCAGAACGCGCACGCCGGGCACCTGCGCGAGGTCGGCGCGCATCCGCTCGACGACCTCGACGGTGGAGATGTCGCGCCGGCTCCAGTCCTTGAGGAACACGATCACCATGCCGGTATGCATTTCCTCGCTGGCGCCGAAACCGCCCGGCACGCGCGCGTTGGCGCGTTCCAGCGGCTGGTCTTCGTCCAGATAGGGTTCGAGGATGTGCTCGACCTGCTGGATCTGCTGCACGGTGTAGTCGTAGCCGGCGCCTTCCGGGCCGACGACGCTGACGAAGAAGGAGCCGCGGTCTTCCGGTGGCGCCAGCTCGCTGGGCACGATGCGGAACATGATCACGCTGGCCACGGCGGCGCCGATCATCACCAGCGCGAACAGCCAGGGCCGGCCGACGGTGTGCTGCACGGCCCGGCGGTAGCGGCGCGCAAGTCCGTCCAGGCGACGCTGCATCCAGGCGTTGAATCCGCGCGGCGCCGAGTGCGGCCGCACCAGCTTCGACGACATCATCGGCGTCAGTGTCAGCGCCACGAATGCCGAGATCGCCACCGCCGCGGCCAGCGCCACCGCCAGCTCGCGGAACAGCCGCCCGGTGTCGCCTTCCATGAAGCCGACCGGCAGGAACACGGCCACCAGTACCGCCGTCGTCGCGATCACCGCGAAGGCGACCTGCGCGGTGCCGCGCCGGGCCGCCACCAGCACCGGCTCGCCGAGGTCGGCGCGGCGCTGGATGTTTTCCAGCACGATGATCGCGTCGTCCACGACCAGGCCGATGCACAGCACCAGTGCCAGCAACGTCAGCAGGTTGATCGAGAAGCCGAACGCGAACAGCGCGATGAAGGCGGTGATCAGGCAGACCGGCACGGTCACCGCCGGGATCAATGCCGCGCGCAGGCTGCCTAGGAACAGGTAGATCACCACCAGCACCAGGACCACCGCCTCGATCAGCGTCCAGTACACGCGCTTCACCGAGGCCTCGATGAACACGGTGGAATCGAAGGCGACGAAGATCTCCATGTCGTCCGGCAACGTGCGCTGGATCTCGATCGCTTCGGCACGGGCGGCGCGGGCGACGTCCAGGCTGTTGGCGGTGGACGTCTTGATGATGCCCAGGCCGATGTTCGGCTGGCCGTTGCTGCGGAAATAGGCGCGACGCTCGGCCGACGCCAATTCGACGCGGGCGACGTCGCCGAGCCGGACCAGGTAGTCACCCTCGCCCTTTCCCAGCGTGATCTGCGCGAAGTCGTCGGCGCTCTGGTAACTGCGCGCGACGCGCAGCGTGAAGTCGCGGTCGGCGGACTCCAGCCGTCCCGCCGGCAGCTCGACGTTCTCGCGCCGCAGCGCGCTCTCGACATCGCTGACGGTCAGCTCGCGCGCGGCCAAAGCCGCGCGGTCGATCCAGATGCGCATCGCATAGCGCTGCTCGCCGCCGATCCGCACCTGGGCGACACCGTCCAGCGAGGCCAGGCGATCGACGACATAGCGGTCGGCGTAGTCCGACAGTTCCAGCGTATCCATCGAGTTCGAACGCATGTTCAACCACATGATGGTTTCGGCGTCGCTCTCGGTCTTCTCCACCTGCGGCGAGTCGGCTTCGTCAGGCAGCCGGTTGGTGACGCGGCTGATGGCGTCGCGGACATCGTTGGCCGCGGCCTCGATGTCCCGGTTGAGCGAGAACTCGATGGTCAGGCCGGCGCGTCCGTTGACGCTGCGCGATTCCAGCATCTCCACGCCTTCGATGCCGCTGACCGCGTCCTCGAGCAGCTGCGTGACGCGCGATTCGACCACGGCCGCCGACGCGCCCGGATAATCGACGCGCACCGACACGATCGGCGGATCGATGGCCGGCAGTTCGCGCAGGGTCAGGCGGGTGAACGACATCACGCCGAGCACCACCAGCAGCAGGCTCAGCACGGTGGCGAACACCGGCCGCTTGATCGAGACGTCGGACAGCTTCATGGCGGTCAGTCCGCGCGACCGGCGACCGCGGTGTCCTGCGGACGCGGCTCGACGACCGTGACGCGCAGGCCGTTGCGCAGCTTGCCGGTGCCTTCGTGGACGATACGGTCGCCCGCGGACAGGCCGGCAATGATTTCGACGTCACCGAGGCGACGCGATCCGGCGCGGACCTCGACTTCGGTGACGACGTCGTCGTCGCCGAGGCGGAACACCGACTGCCGGGTGCCGACCTGGATCAGCGCCAGCTCGGGGATCACCAGCGCCTGGCGCGGCTGCGTGGCCAGTTCCACAGTCAGCAGCATGCCCGGCTTGATCATGTGCTCGGGATTGGCCAGCTCAGCGCGCAGCGTGACCGCGCGCGATACCGGATCGACGCGTGAGCCGATCGAAGTGACCTTGCCGTTGAAGGGAAGATCCGGCCAGGCGACGCTGCGCGCGACGATGTCCTGACCCGCCGCCAGCGTCGACAGGTAGCGTTCCGGCACGGTGAAGTCGAGCTTGATGGTGTCGATGTCGTCCAGCGTGGCGATGACCGTGCCCGGAGTCACCAGCGCGCCATCGGAGACCTGGCGGAAGCCGAGCACGCCGGCGAAGGGCGCGGTGATGACGCGCTCGGCGAGGCGGGCGCGGATGGCATCGGCACGGGCCCGTGCGGTGTCGCGCAGCGCGCGCTGCGTATCCAGCTGCGCCCGCGGCAGCGTGCCCTGGTTGACCAGCGGTTCCAGGCGCTCGAGCTGCTGCTGCGCCTCGTTCAGCGATGCCTGCGCCTCGCGCAGGTTGGCGGTTTCCGCCTGGCCGGTCAGCTCGACCAGCACGTCGCCCTGGCGGACGCGGTCGCCGTCCTGGAAGCGGATGCTGCGCACGACTTCGGTGACCTTCGCGGTGATGGTGACCGACTCGTTGGCACGCGCCGTGCCCAGCGCCTCGATCTGGTCCACCCACTCGTCGGCCTGGACCACGTAGGCAGTGACCGTCGTCGGCATGCCACCCGGTCCGGCTCCGCCGCCCGGCGCCGGCGAATCAGCGCCGCAGCCCGCGAGTCCCAACGACAGGGCAGTCGCAGCAATGCGTCCGGCCCACCTGTTTGCCTTGTCCACAACCGACATCTGCGCACCTTTTGCGGTCGCGACGTCAGTTCTTCAGGCGTGCGACCGGCTCATCTAAAACAGCTTGGCCGACCACGGACGTGGGCAGCAGGTGTTTGATGGTACGGCAAAAAAAAGGTTCGATCGTGAAGCTACGCCTAGCGTTCGACTGGCCTTGCCGCGGTTTCGGTCTGGCGCGCCGATCGAGGCTGCAGCGCGCCCCGCACAGCGCGATCACCGTTGTGCAAGGTGTCGCGACGCGTGAAGCAGGCCGCGGTCAGAAGCCGCCGCCGCTGCGGAAACCGCCACCGCCGAATCCGCCGCCGCCCTTGAAGCCCCCGCCACCGAAGCCACCGCCGCCACTGCCGCGGTTGCTGCTGCCACCACTGCGCCGGCTGCCGCCGCCACCGAAGATGCCACCGGGGAAGTCGATGCCCTTGGGCATGCGGAAACGCTGGTTGCGCTGCACGCGCTCCCAGGCGCGCCCCATCTCCAGCACGCCGCGCATGACGCCGCCAAGCACGTCGTCCCAGTCCAGGCCATCGTCGATTTCCGAATCGCCACTGTCGTACTGGCGCTCGCGGAAGCGGCGACGCAGTTCCTCCACGCGCTGCAGTGATGCCATCACGCCTTCGTGCTCGCGGCGCGCGGCGGTGAGGTCGCCGGCCAGGATCTGCCGCGACTGCCGTGCCTGCTCGATGCCGATGGCGGCGCTGTCATCGACGCGGCTGGGCGTCGCCGCGCTGTCGCGGCGCAGCTCGTCGGTGGAGGCCTGCTCGATCGCCTTCGTCAGCGCCGCCAGCGCCTTGCGCGTGTATTCGTCACGCCCTTCGGCCATTTCACCACGCTGCTGCAGCAGCGCCGCGTGCTTCTGTTCTTCCTCGCCGATCTGCGCGGCGAGCGCGTCGATGCGCTGGTCGAGCGCGACGATCTGCTCCTCCAGCGCCTGCACGCCCGAATCCGCCAGCGCCCGCGTCTCCAGCGCCGCCAGTTCATCCTGCGCGGCTTCCGACTGCTTGCGCAGGTCCTCGGCGTGGCGGCGCAAGTGCATCGGCAACGCGACCAGCAGGCGGTAGTTGCGCGCCGCTTCCTTGTAGCCGATCAGTCCGGCGACCCAGCCGTCCAGCGTGCGCACCAGCGGTCCGGCGCGATAGCTGGCACCGCCGTAGCGGCGCTGCCACAGATAGACGAACAGGCGATCGGACTCGTAGGGCTTGCCCTTGTCGAGCCGGTCGGCTTCGGCCAGCTCGGCCTTTTCGTCGGCCAGCGCGGCCTGTCCGGCGAGCCGGTCGGCGCGCTCGCTGAGCGCCTGCCACTGCGCCGTGGCGCGTGTGCGTTCGGCGACTTCCAGGTGCTCGCGCTCGAAGCGCTGGCGCAGTGCGTCGGATTCGGCGACCCGCTGCTGGCGCTGCTGTTCGAGCTGCTGCTGGACCTCGACCGAGGCCTGGATCGCCTGTTCGCAGCGTTCCTGCGCGACCTGCTTGTGCGCCATCTGCACCATGGCTTCGCGCTCGGCGGAACCGAGGCTCTGGCCGACGCGCTGCGCCGCCAGCTCGTCGAGGCGGAACTTCGCCAGCAACGCGGTCTGCCGGCCTTCCTCGGCGCGCGCCTGTTCGTCGCGACGCGTCAGTTCGTCCAGCCGAGATGACGCCTTCGCCGCCTGCCTGCGCAGTGCGTCGACCTGGCGGTTGAGGTCCTCGTAGGCCTTGCGTCCAGTCGTCATAGCCTGTCCCGTCACCAGCTGGTGATGTAGCCGCCGGCGACGTTGTGCCGGTACACCGGCTCAAGGTCGCCGCGGCGCTTGACCGCGAACACCGGGTTGTCGATCAGCCCGTTGTCGAGCTTGTCCGCGCGCACGGCGTCATAGACGGCCTGTGGCACGCGGATGCCGAAGCGGCTGACGCGACGTTGCACCTGGTCTTCCTCGCTGGTCACCGGCAGTTCGACCGGCCGGCCGTCGGGGCCGATGGCCTCGACGATGATGTAGTAGTTGCGCGCGTTGCGGTTGTCGGCCGGATGGCGCCAGACGCCGGACTGCTCGTTCGGCCGCGACAGGATGCGCAGCTCGTAGGCCTGGTTAACGGTTTCCGCCAGCGCGTTGAGGCGGTCGATGCGGCCACGCGCCAGCGGAACGTCGCCGGCGGCAAGCGCCTGCCGCGCCTGCGCGTGGATCACCTGCACGTCGGCCTGCGCCGCCGCCGAAAGATTGCCGCCAGCCAGCGCCGCGAGCGCGCGCGCCAGTGCGGTCTCCAGGCCACCCAGGCTGGACAGGTCTGACAGCCGCGACTCCGCCTGCTGCAGTGCCTGTTCCGCATCCGCCAGCGGCGTGCGTACCGGTACCAGCACCTGTTCGATGGCGCTGGCATCGGCGAGGCTAGCGATGCCATCCAGGCGCGGCACGGCGGCCTGGGCCTGGGCCAGCGCCTGGGCGGCGCGTGCGGCTTCGGCGCGCGCATCGGCCAGCAGGCGTTGGCCGGCACCGTTGGCCGGCGCGGTGACGGCCGCCTGTGCACGCTGCGCGCTGGCGAGGCGTTCCTGCGCCTGGGCCAGTCGCGAGCGCAGGTCGGCGACTTCGCTGCGCACCGCACCGGCGCGCTGGCTGGCATCGATCCAGTCCGGCACGGCGAATGCCAGCCAGCCGGCGAGGCCGAGGCCGGCGACGATCACGGTGCGGCGCAACCACTTGCCGCGATCGACATAGAGGTGCGCCAGCCGGCGCGCGAAACCGCGCTCCGGCGGCTGGTAGGTGAAGCGGTCCTTCTTGAGCGCCTGCACGCCCTCGGCGATCACCGCGTCGCTGACCTCGATGCCCTGGTCGGCGTAGATCTTGCGGATGCGCGCGATCAGTTCGGCGTCGCGCTCCTCCTGGCCGAGCGCATGTTCGACGAGGTCCTGCTGGTGGCGCAGGGTGTCGACCACGTCCATGGCGAGCATGACCTTGTCCAGGCCGCCGCCGTCATCGGGCATCGGCGGCAGCAGGTCGAGGTCGGTGGCATCCAGCGTCAGCTGCGCCGGCGCCTTCACCACGGCGGGTGCCGCAGCTTCGGCCTTGGCCTTGGCTTCTTCCCGGCGCGCCCTGATGCGGGCGGCCGGGTCGTGCTCGTCGGGTTTCTGCAGTCGCACCGTGGTCTCCGGCGGTCGCGATCAGCCGTCCAGCTGGACGGTGGTCGGTCCCGGCAGCGAATGGGCCTGCTGGGCGAGCTGGACGAGGCGACGGCGACCGTCCTCGACGGCCTGCGTCACTTCGATCTCGTTCTTCTCGGCCAGGTCGCGCATCTCGGCGATGATCTGCTGCGACTTCTCCTGGAAGTTCACCACGGCGTCGACCAGCTTCTTCACCGACTCGGCTCGGATGGTCGGGCCGTAGCCGGCGCGCACGGCGGCCTCCTGGATCTTGTCGCCGACTTCACCCAGCGTTTCCAGGCTCTTGTTGATGCCGTCCTTCATGGCTTCCAGCGTCTGCGTGGCCTCGTGCAGGCCATGCATGCCGGTGAACGAGGCGCTGAGCGCGGTGAACACCGTTTCGTTTGTGCCGAAGAAAGTGACGGCCTGCGAGTACACGCGCTCCTTGGCGTCGGTGATCTGCATCAGGCGCGCCATGATCACGTCGGAGGTGTTGTAGGCGATCGACAGGTTCTCGGCGAGGTCCTTGGCGATCTGGTAGCGCTTGTCCTCGTCCTGCACGGCGCGGAGCTTGCGGTCGCGCTCCAGTTCCAGGCCGGACAGCACGACACGGTCTTCGGAGGTGCTGGACTCCAGCGCCTGGGCGGCGGTGGTCAGCTCGGCCTTGGCCTGCTCGAGCACCGCTTCGGCCTTCTTCAGCACCTCGAAACCGAGCACCTGCGATTCCTTCAGCGCGACGCGGAAGTCGCGATAGGCCTCGAGGATGGTCTGCTCGCGCTGGATCTGGTCCTTGGAGTCGGCGGCGACCTCCAGGTAGACCTGCTTGATCTTGTCGAAGCGCGACGGGATGTCGCCGCGCGTCACCTTCATCCAGATGTTCGACAGGCGCTCGAAGGTGTCGATCTTGCCGTCGTCGACCTGCTGCACCATGCGCTTGGCGTCGTCACGGATGGTGTCGAAACCCTGGGTGATCGCCTTGTAGCGCTCGCCGATGCGCATGGCGTCGATGTTCTCGCGCACCACCTGGTTGAACAGGCTGGCCTGCGCCAGCGTGCGCGCGATCGCCAGCGTCCGGTCCGGGTCCAGGTGCGTGATCTTCTCGATCAGCGCCACCACCGGCGCCTCTTCGGACTTGCTGTCGGCAGGCAGCAGGCCGATGCGGCGAAGGCCGGACAGGGCCTTGTCCAGTTGCTTGAGCGGCTGCACGGTGATCGCATTCATGTCGGTGACTCCCAGTGGTCGCAAGGGCTGAATCGGCAGCCTGGCAGCGCTGTCTCCAGGCAGCCGGTCTGCAGGTTGTCCAGTGTAGCGAAGCCTGTGCGCGCTGCATGTGTCGGACGTTTACCGGGCAGGCGCGGCAGGCGCTTCATTCATCCTCGGCCGGTAGCACCCTGCCTTCGGCTTCGGCCTGCAGGGCGCTGCGACGGATCTTGCCGGTGCCGGTCTTCGGCAGCGCGCCGCGGAACTCGACCTGGCGCGGCACCATGAAATCCTCCAGCTGCGCCGCGCAGTGCGCGACCACGTCGCGCGCCGACAGCTCGACGCCCTGCTCCAGCGCGATGATCGCCTTCAGGCTGCGGCCGAGGATGTCGTCGGGTACGCCGACGACGGCGGCCTCGCGCACGCCGGGCAGCGCGTAGAGCACGTTCTCGACTTCCTTCGGGCTGACCTTCTCGCCGCGCGTCTTGATGATGTCGTCGCGCCGGGCGACGAAATAGAAGAATCCGTCAGCATCCATGCGGAACAGGTCGCCGGTGTGCAGGACCTTTTCCCATGGATACCGGCCCGGCTTCAGCGCCCGCGCGGTCGCATCCGGATCGTTCCAGTAGCCCTGCATGACGTGGCCGCCGCGAACGACCAGTTCGCCGGTTTCGCCGGGCGGCAGCGGTCGGCCGCCGTCATCGGCGACCCAGGCCTCGGTGTCGGGAATGGCGATGCCGACGCTGTCCGGGCGACGGTCGAGCTCGTCCGGCGGCAGCCAGGTGCAGCGCTTGGATTCGGTGACGCCGTACATCGAGAAAAGGCGCGCGTTCGGGAACAGCTCGCGCAGGCGCAGGATGTGCGCGGGCGGCAGCGCCGCCGCCGTGTTGGTGATCGTGCGTACGCCGGCCACCCATTCCGGGCGCAGGTTGCGCATCTGCACGATCAGTGCCGCCATCGTCGGCACCAGCGGGAAGACGGTGACGCCTTCACTGGCCAGCAGGGGCAGGATCTTCTGCGGGAATGCGAAGGACTTTTCCAGCACCAGCGTCGCGCCCATGCGCACGCACATCAGCAGCTGGTACAGACCGTAGTCGAAGGCCAGCGGCAGGACACTCAGCACGACATCGTCCGGGCGGCTTTCCAGGTACCGGGTGATCGACTCCGAAACATGCACCATGTTCCGGTGCGTCATCATCACGCCCTTGGGCCGGCCGGTCGAACCGGAGGTATAGACCAGCATCGCCAGGTCGATGTCGATGCCGCGAGGGGTCGGCGGCAGCGGCTGCGCCGATGACAGCGCGGTCGCCCAGTCGAGCTCGCCCTCGCGCAGCGCGCCGGCCGGCGCATCGACGACGATGATCCGGCGCAGGCCGGGCGCCTGCGCGGCCGCCTCCCGCGCCTGTTCGAGCAGGCTGGTCTGGGTGACCAGCACGCCGGCGCCGCTGTCCTGCAGCAGGTAGGCGAGCTTGCCGGCGCGCGTCGCCGGATTGATGACGCTGAAGACACCGCCGGCGGCAAGCGTGCCGAACAGCGCGACCGCGGTCTCGGAGCGGTTCTCGAGGAACAGCAGGCAGCGGTCGCCATTGGCCAGCCCGGCCTCGTCCAGCAGCACGCGCGCGAAACGCGCCGCCTGGTCGGCCAGCTGGGCATACGTCGTGCGCCGGCCGTTGCAGACCAGCGCGACGTGGCCCGGATCACGGGCCGCACTGTCGAAGAGGAAGCGCTCGTAGCGCATCAAGCGCGCGCGGCGGCCTCGTCCAGCTTGCGCTGCACGTAGGCGACGAGGTTGCCAACGCCGTCGAGGTTCCCGGGCAGCACGTCCTCGTCATCGACGACGAAGCCGAAGGCTTCCTCGAGCCACGTCACCAGCGTGAGCACACCGATGGAGTCGATGATGCCGCCATCGAGCAGGCTGGCATCCGACGGGAGGTCGTCCGGCGCCTGGAACTGCTCGCCGAGGAAACTGCGGATTCGGGATTCGATGGTGGGCATGGGAGGTCCTGGCCGACGCGGTCGCAGGCGCGCCGGCGAAGAATATGCCGGAACGGCGCGGCGTGCCGGCCGCGGTGATGGATCAGTTCAGCGCTTCGCCTTCGCTTTCGAGCAGGTCGCTTTCGAGGAAGGCGCAGGCGGCCTCCTGGCCCGGCTGGCTGAAGAGGACCATGAGGATGACCCACTTCAGGTCGTTCAGATCCACCTCGTCGGCGTCCAGCGCCATGATGCGGTCGAGCACCAGTTCACGGCGCTCGGCATCGATGACGCCGCTGTGCTCCAGGAACATGAGGAAACCGCGTGCCTCCACGTCCAGCTTGGCCGTTTCCTCGGCCGCGAAGACGCGCAGGGGCGCCTGGCCGCCTCCGGTGGCGGGACGCAGCTGCGGGCGCTCGCGCGCAAGAACGTCCAGCCAGTCGAAGGCCTTGCTGATTTCGGAGGGAGAGAAGCCCGCCTCAAGCAGGCTGGCCTGGAGGGAGTCCCGGTCGTTGAGGCTGTCCGGGTCGTCGTAGACGAAGTTTTCGAAGAGGTAGAGCAGTACGTCCAGTATGTTTTCTTTCATTCCGCCTTCCTGCCGGCCCGGCCGTAACGGCCGTTGGCGCCGACGGTAATGAGGCCATCCAGCTCCATGATCAAGAGCATGGAGGAAATGTCCGCGACGGTCAAACCCGTGCGTTCAGCCAGCGCGTCCACCGGTTGCGGATCGTGGCCGAGGGCGTCCCAGAGGCGCTGGTAGTCCGGATCGGCGAGCCGGCCGGCACTGTTTCCGGCATCACCGGCCGTGTCCTGGACCGCGGCATCGGCCGCCAGCGTGTCGCGCAGGCGCTCGGCCAGGCGCGCCGCCATCGGCTTCAGTTCCTCGAGGATTTCCCCGGCCGTCTCCACCAGGCGGGCGCCGTCGCGGATCAGGCGGTGGCATCCGCGCGCCATGGGATTGTGGATCGAGCCCGGCAGCGCGAAGACCTCGCGCCCGGCCTCCGTGGCCAGCCGCGCGGTGATCAGCGAACCGGAACGCAATGCCGCCTCGACCACCAGCGTGCCCAGGCTGAGTCCGGCGATCAGCCGGTTGCGACGCGGGAAGTGTTCGGGCCGCGGCGGCGTGCCGGGCGCGAATTCGGAGACGATGGCGCCACTTCCGGCAATGCGTTCGGCCAGAGCGGCATTGCCGGCCGGATAGACGACGTCCGGTCCGGTGCCGACCACCGCGATCGTGCGGCCGCCGCGCAACGCCCCTTCGTGGGCGGCGCTGTCGACGCCGCCGGCCAGGCCGCTGGTGATGACGACGCCGGACCGCGCCAGTGCCGTCGCGAATGCGAGCGCGTTGTCGCGACCGCCGGCGGTGGGATTGCGGCTGCCGACGATGGCGAGCTGCGGCTGCCACAGCAGGCCGGGATCACCGCGCACGAACAGCGCCAGCGGCGGCCGCGCGGTGTCGCGCAGCAGCGCCGGATAGTCGGCGTCGAGCCAGGTGAGCAGGTGCTGGCCGGGCTGGTCGAGCCAGTGCCGGTCCGAATCTATCGCATTGAGGTCCGGATCGAGCAGGGCGGCGCGGGTGGCGTCGGCGATGCCGGATTCGCTGGCTGGCGCCCTGCGCAAGCGCAGCAGTGCGTCGCGGGCGCAGCCCTCGCTGTCGAGGACCTGCCGGACGATCCGCGCACCCAGGCCGGGCGCGCGGATCAGGGTCAACCAGGCTTCGCGTTCGTCGCCGGCCTGGGTCATGCCGTCTTACAGGGTGTACGGCTCGCGCAGTCGGTCACGCGGATGGATCGGGCGCTGCCCCTCCATCACCAGCGCGTAGCTGATGCGGTCGAAGACGCGGAACACCATGACGTGACCGGCGAAATCGTCCGGCAGCGTGACATGGCTGTCATCACGGCGATGGTCGCGGAAGACGTTGCGGTTCGGATAGCGCACGTCGTCGCGGATGTGCTCGCCGGGCTTGAAGACGCTGTAGACCTGGCCGTTGGCAACGCCGTCATGCGCGCCGCGGTTCAGCGCCACGACGTAGTACTTGCCGGCGGCGATGCCGTCGCCTGTCACCGCCATCACTTCCATTCCGGCCGGCACCGAGACCGGCGGCTGCGGATAGAAGTACAGGTCGTAGGGCGCGACTTCCACCGGCACGATCAGGTCGCCGGCCTTGATCTCCATGTCGGAGTCATCGACCAGCAGCGTGGCCGGATCGCCGGTGCGGATCACCTGCGCCAAGCCGACTTCCATGACCTCGTAGCCGAGCAGCGTCTCCCGGCGCCGGGTCTCTGCCGGCGCATGGATGCTGTCGGCGGCGCGCCACGGCGTACCGCGGGCGTACTGCTCGACGGTGTGGCGCTGGCGGTTGCGCTTGCTGACCTCGCGATAGGCCATGGTCGGCCGCACGATGGCGACGCGGTCGCCGGCGCGGGCGTCGAGGTTGCGCGCATAGACGTAATTGGTTTCCGCCGCGAACGGACGGTTCTCCTCGGTCGCGACGATGTAGGGCAGGTGCTTCCAGGCATCGCCCTCGAGGACGCGGACGCTCTTGAGGAACGCCTCGATGTGCGACAGCGGCAGGGCCGGGATCGCGGCCTCGTCGTCGCTGCGGATCTGCGGGCCGCCATTGCTCAGCCGCGGCTTGCCGCCGAGGTAGCTCAGGTCGAGCACGTCACCCGGATAGATCAGGTGCGGATTGGCGACCTGCGGGTTGGCCTGCCAGATCTCCGGCCACAACCACGGATGGCGCAGGAATCGCGCGGAGATGTCCCAAAGGGTGTCGCCCTTCTGGACCACATAGCGATCGGGATGATCGCTGCGCAGCACGCTGTCTGCAGCGTGCACGGCCACGAACGTCATGAGTGCGACGGCGGGCGCAAGCAGGCGCTTGAACATCGGTGTCTCCCCCTGATGGTTCGGGCAGTGTACTCCAGAAAAAATCGTAAGCAAATAAGCCTGTTGGCGTTTATTCGTGACCGCATTCGCAAGAACAGGCACAACGGGGCGCGAAAAAAACTTCCGCCACGGCGGGCAGTTAGCGACGCCGTGGGCCGATCGAACGGCACGTCGCAGCGGAAAGCGTGCATTTTCCCTGCGCGCCATGGGTGCATTTGGCGCCGCATAACCGAAGCCCCGGCGAGCGCGGGGGCGAGCTGACGGCCCGGTGAGCCAGGAAGGCGCATCGGGCAGCGGCGCCCCGCCCGCGTGGGACTCCGTCCCTCGGGGCGGGACGTTCGAGCTCAGGGCGGGACGACGCGATCCCTGCCCGATCCGCCAGCCGGACGACCCGGGCCGGCTGCGGCCGTATCCGACTGACGCCCGTTTCGCAGGCGACGACCGGGCAAGGTCGATGCCGCGTCCGGGATGGCGCGCAAACCCGCGACGGTGGCGACGGCACCCCCGATGGACAACAAGCTCCGCCCGCCTTGCCGGATGCCCATTCCGGAGCCGCCTGGTCGTGCCGGCGTGCCGCCGCCATGGCGGCATTGGCCACCCGGCGACGGCATTTTCGTATCGACAACCGCCCCCCCGGCTTGCCGGATGCCAAACCGCACCCACGCAACGCAGCGGCGGCCGCACAGCGCTGGGCTAGAATCGCGCCCCGTGTCGACCCCCTCCCGACAATCACTGCCCACCGATCCGGTGTGGCGGCAGGCAGCTGCCGTGCTCTGGTGGCCCGTCAACGCCGTGCAGGCGCTGTTTACCCTGTGCTGGACCCTGCCCGGCCTGCTCATCGCCTACGTGATCCATGCGGTCACCCGTTCGCAGAAGCTGCCGCTGGCATTGGCGCGCCGCATCTGGGCGCCTGGACTGATGTTCGGCGCCGGCGCGCGGTTGCGTGTCGAAGGCGCCGATCAGGTGGACTGGTCGCGACCCCAGGTGCTGGTCGCCAACCACCAGTCGATGATCGACATCCCGGCGCTGTTCCGCACCTCGCCGGTGCCGCTGCGCTTCGTGCTCAAGGAAGAACTGACGCGCGTGCCGTTCCTGGGCTGGTACATCCGCGCCATGGGCATGATCGGCATCGCCCGCGGCGACGGCCGCAAGGCGCGCGCGAGCATCGAACAGGCGGCGGAACTGGTGCGCGGCGGCGCCACGCTGGTCGCGTTCCCGGAAGGCACGCGCAAACCGGAAGGCCTGCCTTCGCCGTTCAAGGGTGGCGCCTTCCAGATCGCCATCGCCGCCGGCTGCCCGGTGCTGCCGGTGGCGATCCAGGGCAGTGGCTCGGTGCTGCAGCCCGGCGGCTTCAAGGTCCGGCCAGGCACGATCACCCTGCGTTTCGGCGAAGCCATCGAAACGGCCGGCCTGCAGCCGGGCGACCGCCAGGCGCTGGCGCGCCAGGCGCACGAGGCGGTCACGTCGCTGATGGGCGGCACCGCCTGACGAACGGCAACGTGCGGGCCGCTACAGTCCGCTGGCCGCCTGGGCCACGGCACGGAACAGGGCGCGGCCCTTGTTCATCGTTTCCTCCCATTCCTTCGCGGGATCGGAGTCGGCGACGATGCCGGCGCCGGCCTGCACATGCAGCTGGCCGTCCTGGATGACCGCGGTGCGGATGGCGATCGCAAGATCGGCGTCGCCATGCCAGCCCAGGTAGCCGACGGCACCGGCATAGACGTTGCGGCGCACCGGTTCCAGCTCGGCGATGATTTCCAGCGCGCGCACCTTGGGGGCGCCACTGACGGTGCCGGCCGGGAAGGTCGCGCGGACCACGTCCATCGCCGACAGGCCCGGCTGCAGCCGGCCTTCGACCTGGCTGACGATGTGCATGACGTGGCTGTAGCGCTCGATGACCATGCGCTCGGGCACGCTGACGCTGCCCGGCTGCGCGACGCGGCCGACGTCATTGCGGCCCAGGTCCATGAGCATGACGTGCTCGGCGATTTCCTTCGGATCGGCAAGCAGCTCGGTGGCGAGCGCCGCGTCCTCGTCGGGCGTGGCGCCACGCGGGCGCGTGCCGGCGATCGGCCGCAGCGTCACGGTGTCACCGGACAGTCGGACCAGGATCTCCGGTGACGAGCCGACGACATGGCAGCCATCGAGGTCAAGGAAATACATGTACGGCGAAGGGTTCATCGCGCGCAGCGCGCGATAGACGTCGATCGGTCGCGCGCGGAACGGCACGCTCAGGCGCTGGCTGAGCACGACCTGGAAGATGTCGCCGGCAAGGATGTATTCCTTCGATTTGCGCACCGCCGCTTCGAAGCCCTCGCGGGTGAAACCGGAAACGAAATGGCTTTCGTCGATGCTGGCCGGATCGAGCACCTCCGGATAGCCGGGTGCGCCGCCACGCAGCCGATGCACGAGCTGGTCGAGCCGGCGCTTCGCCTGCTCATAGGCCTGCGGCTGCGACGGATCCGCGTGCACGATCAGGAACAGACTGCCGCGCAGGTTGTCGAACACCGCCACCGCATCCGATTCCATCAGCAGGATGTCCGGCGTACCGAGCAGGTCCGGCTTCGTGTTGCCGGCGAGCCGGGGTTCGACGTAGGTGATGGTCTCGAATCCGAAATAGCCGACCAGTCCGCCGGTGAACGCCGGCAGGCCGGGCAGCGCCGGCACACGGTAGGCCTGCTGCACGCGCTCGACCTCGGCCAGCGGATCGGCGACCTCGCGCTCGGCGACCACGGCGCCCAGCTCGCACTCGCGCCAGACATGTCCGCGCACTTCGAAGGTGCGGCGCGCCGGCAGGCCGATGATCGAATGCCGGCCCCAGGTCTCGCCACCCTCGATGGATTCGAACAGGTAGGCGTAGGGACCATCGGCGAGCTTCAGGTACACCGACAGCGGCGTGTCGAGGTCGGCATGGACCTCGCGCACCAGCGGGATGCGGTTGTAGCCCTGGGCGACCAGGTCGTCGAATTCGGCGCGGCTGAGCATTGCAGGTCCGGGAAAGCGGATCGGGCCGGCGATTATGGACGATGTCTGGAATTCCGCGCTGTGTGCCGGCCGGTCCTCCTTCCCGCGCTGGCTTGAATCCCGTCTCCGGTTCGGCGCGTCATTCCCCCGCAACCGGGAATCCAGTTCTCCCACTCGCCGCGCATTCCCGCGCTCGGCTCGTCATTCCCGCGCAGGCGGAATCCAGCGCTCCCGGCCGCCGCGCGCTCCGCTGGTCATTCCCCCGCAGGCGGGAATCCAGCGCTCCGGATGTCTGGAAGTGCGACTGGATCCCCGCCTTCGCGGGGATGACAAGCCTGGGCTTTCGAGGATGACGAGCCCACACTTCTTGGTGTCGAGTCGCACTGCGCACCCGACGGCGCACCCACCTCCCCGCTCGTCATTCCCGCGCAGGCGGAATCCAGCGCTCCCGGCCGCCGCGCGCTCCGCTGGTCATTCCCGCGCAGGCGGGAATCCAGCGCTCTTACTCATCAGTCAGAAATATAGGCGACACTTGGATGCCCGAAGAACGAGCGCACCAGGTCGGGCCGGAGCTTGATGTCGGACAGTTGCGCATGG
>NZ_SMAF01000021.1 GCF_004343305.1 Pseudofulvimonas gallinarii
GCCCACCACGCTCGATCGCGACATCGACTCGCTGCTCCCGCTGCGACAACACTGATCGATTCGCCGCAACAAGGTGTCACCGCCGGACGCTTACGGCTGGAAAGCCCTGGGCGCAGTGGAGCCGCTTGGCGCGCCTGCGTCCCGGCCGGCGCAGACGACAACCGCCGCCGCGCCCTGTCCGCACCTTCCGTGCCCGTGCTCAGGGCGGCGTCGTGCCCCAGTCGGTGCCCGTTGCCATGTCCAAGGTGTGCGCAACCTGCCGCGTCCGCGCCTTATGCCAGCGAGGTGATCCGGAGAACCACACGCGATCGGGAACTCCAACCCGGCCACCCCAACCGCAGAGAGCGGTTGATCGCGCGGCGCCGCTCAGTTGACCCGACGCCGCTCGTGCGAAGGTGCAATCCTCAGCTGTTCCCGATACTTCGCGACGGTCCGTCGGGCGACGTTGAGCCCGCGCTGCTTGAGCAACACCGCGATGGCCTGGTCGGACAGCGGCTTGGCCGGGTTTTCGGCGGCGATGAGTTCGCCAATGACCGCGCGCACCGCGGTGGCGGCGGCATCGCCATCGTCGCCGGCATAGCCGGTCGAGAAGAAGTGGCGAAGCTCGTAGACGCCGCGCGGCGTATGCAGGTATTTGCGTGCGACCGTGCGGGAAATGGTCGACTCGTGCAGGCCGAGTTTCGCCGCGATGTCCTTGAGCATCAGTGGACGCATGGCCTGCGGACCGTTGTCAAGGAAGTCGCGTTGCGCTTCGACGATGGCGCTGGCGACGCGGAACAGGGTGTCCTGGCGCTGTTGCAGGGCGCGCAGCAGCCAGCGTGCTTCCTGAAGGCAACCGCGCAGGTAACTGCGCGCCTCGCGCCCGGCCTCCCGTGCCATGCGCAAGTAGTCGCGGTTGATGCGCAGCTGTCCCTGCGCGTCTCCCGGAAGCGCGACGCGCCAGCCATCGCCGTCGCGCAGGGCGTAGGCGTCGGGCTGGATGTATTCGGGCGCGGTGGCATCGAATCGGGCGCCCGGCTTGGGATCCAGCGAGCGGATCAGTGTCAGGCCGGCGTCGATGTCCTCGGGTTCCTCGCCGAGCGTGCGCGCCAGCTGGGCGCGGTCGCTGCGCGGCAGGTTCTCGAGATGGGCATCGACCAGCTGTCGGGCGACGGCGTGTCCGTGCGTACGGTCGGCATCCAGCAGGTCGAGCTGGACCAGCAGGCAATCGCGCAGGTCGCGGCTGGCGACACCAGGCGGATCGAAACGCTGCAGGCGATGCCGCACCGCCTCGATTTCGTCGAGCTCGACGATGTACGTGGGTGCCAGTGTCTGTGCGATTTCCTGCGGATCCACGCGCAGGTAGCCATCGGCTTCCAGTGCCTCGATCAGCGCGACGGCGATCGCCTGGTCGCGCGGGCTTGCGGGAGAAAGCTGCAGTTGCCATAGCAGGTGGTCGGCAAGGCCGCCCGCAGGCTCCTGCGCCCAGTCGATGGGATCGCTGTCGCCGTCGCCGCTGCTGGCGCGCGGCCAGTCGTTGTCGGGCAGGTCAGGGCTGTAATCCAGGTCGGCGACGTAATCGTCCTCGCCGCCACTCTCCGGTTCCTCGCGGACTTCGGTAGGGGGGTCGGTGGTTTCGCGGGTGGGTTCCGGACCGGCGTGTGCCTCGTCAGGCATGGCGGTTTCCGGCTCTTCCAGTTCGAGCACCGGATTGCTTTCCATCTGTTCGCGCAGTTCGACTTCCAGCTCGGCCTGCGACAGCTGCAGCAGCTTGAGTGCCTGCCGGAGTTGCGGGCTCAGGCGCAGCTGCTGGGTGAGGCGCAGTTCGAGGCTGGCGCGCATGCCTCAACCCCTTCCCGCGGCACTGCAGGCGAACAAGGCAAGCCTCGGGTGACACGATTGCATGGTCATAGCCTGAATTCGTGTCCCAGGTAGATCTCGCGGACTTCGCGGTTGGCCAGGATGTCGGCGGGGCTGCCTTCGGCCAGCACTTCGCCGTTGTTGAGGATGTAGGCGCGGTCGGTGAGGCTGAGTGTCTCGCGAACGTTGTGGTCGGTGATCAGGATGCCGATGCCGCGTGACTTCAGGTGCCGCACGATGCGCTGGATATCGAGGACCGAGATCGGATCGACGCCGGCGAACGGTTCGTCGAGCAGGATGAAACGCGGCTTGCCGGCCAGGGCCCGCGCGATCTCGACGCGACGGCGTTCACCGCCGGACAGGCTGATGCCGAGGTTGTCGCGCAGGTGGGCGATCTGCAGTTCCTCAAGCAGGTCGTCGAGCAGGTCGGCGCGTGCACGCGCGTCGAGGTCTTCGCGCAGCTCCAGGATCGACAGCAGGTTGTCGGCGACCGTCATCCGGCGGAACACGGACGGTTCCTGCGGCAGGTAGCCGATGCCGCGCTGCGCGCGTTCGTGCATCGGCTGCCGCGTGATGTCCTCGCCGTCCAGGCGGATGCTGCCGGCATCGGTCGGAACAAGTCCGACGATCATGTAGAAGCAGGTCGTCTTGCCGGCGCCATTGGGGCCGAGCAGGCCGACGACTTCACCCTCGGCGACGTGCATGCCGAAATTCCGGACGACGTCGCGGGCCTTGTAGCGCTTCCGCAGCCCTTGCGCGCTGAGCATCAGTCCGCTTCGCTTCCGGTTGCCGCCTGCGGCTGCCTTGGCGGTATGACGAATCGCACGCGACCGTCCTCACCACTTGACTGGCCCTGCACGCGACCGCGGGTGATGTCGTAGCTGACGCGCTCGCCGGTAAGCGTTCCGCGCGGATCCTCGATGCGCACGCCGCCGGTCATCACGATCGTATTGCTGGCGCGGTCGAAATCGATGCGGGCGGCGCGCGCGCGCATGAAGCCGGCGCCGTTGTCGAGTGCCTGCTCGAGCCGGGCCGGCGTGCCTTCGAGCACGACGCGCGATACTTCCTGGCCACCGCCGGGCTGGTGGACTTCGCCCCGATCCGCTTCGATGAGCAGGCTGCCCTGGCGGATTTCGACCTTGCCGATCAGCTGGTGGACGCCGGATTCCAGGTCGATGTCCGAATCACGGGCCGTGATGTCCATGGCCTGGTTGCGGTCGCTCTCCAGCGCCATCACCGGCAAAGCGGACAGCATGAGCGCCAGCAGGAGGCCGAGTTCAGCGCGGTGGCGAATGCAGTTGGAAGTCATTGAGTTGCAGCCGCGAAGTGGTGAAATCGGCGCGCAGGCCGGAAGCCCGCAGTATAGAGGTGCCCTGTACGAGGGTCACCGGTGAATCGGTTTCCGCACGTTGCTCCTCGGGAAAAGCGGTGAGGTATTCGGTGCGTATGTCGATCGGGCGGGGATCATCGGGGAAGCTGTAGAAGCGCACGCCTCCCTGCAGTTCAAGACGTTCGCCATTGGACTCGATGCGACTGTTCTCCGCCTTCGCCTGCCACTGCGGCAGGCCTTCGCGCAGGATGACCATCTCCGGCTGCCGTACCATGAAGTGACCGTCGCCACCATGGCGATCCATGCGCGGCGAGTTCACGTCCAGCGACAGCTGTCCGTTGTCCTTGAACACCTTCAATTCGAACCGGTCCAGGCTGTATTCCGGACGCAGTGGACCGATGAAGGGTGGCGCCTCCGGCTCGGGCTGGAACAGCCACAGCAGCCACTGCGTCGCGGCAGCGAAGCCGGCGACGACAGCGAATGCCAGCCAGGTGCGACGTTCAGCCATGTCCGAACCGCTGTCCGATGTCGGCGAGGCGACCCTGCGCGTGCAGGATCAGGTCGGCGACCTCGCGCACCGCGCCGGCGCCGCCCTGGGCGCGAGTCAGGTAATGGCAGTGGCGATGCAGGAACGGGTGCGCGTTGGCGACGCCGATCGCCAGACCCGCACGTTTCAGTACCGGCAGGTCGGGCAGGTCGTCGCCGGTATAGGCGGCCTGTTCCGGTGACAGCTTCAACGCGGCGAGGATGCGCTGGAAGCAGGCCAGCTTGTCGCCCTGGTCCTGGTAGACCAGTTCGATGCCCAGCTCCGCGGCGCGACGGCTGACGACGGGGCTGAAGCGCGCGGTGATGATGGCGACGCGCACGCCGGCTTCTGCGAGCAGCTTCATGCCCAGTCCGTCGTGGACATGGAAGGCCTTGTATTCGCGGCCGTCGTCGGTGAACCACAGGCGGCCGTCAGTAAACACGCCATCGATGTCGAAGGCGGCCAACCTGATTTTCGCGGCCTGCTTGAGGACGCGTTCGGGAACCTGCTCCAGCTCGGGCCACATGCGCAACGATGCTCGCTGTCTCGGGACCCCGGATGGTAGCAAGATGCGTGCCCTTGCAGCCAAACCCCACCTAAGTGCGTGTGCATGGAACTTTTTTCACGTCGCAGTGCGGGCGCTGCGATGACGCTGGCGAGGTCCGGGACGACCGCTGCGGCACCAGGGTGGCGGGGCGGGTCAGGACGACCGTGCGCCGGACGCCCGTCGACGCGTCCGACCCGGTTTCGATCCGGCGATCGGCACCGCCCACAAGCCAGCCAGTGCAAACGCTCCGATCCGTCGGCCGGATGCCCGAGGCGTTCCCCTGTCCCGACGGGGCGGGCTCAGTCCTCGAAGTCGCCCGCGAACAACAGGTCGTAGCCGGCAAGCAGGGCGAGTGCCGCGATATTGCCGCGTACGATGGCACCCCCGACATCCCGCGCGTGCGGACCCAGGTTCGACGGCGTGTCCGTTTCCTTGTGGTAATGCGGATATGTGGTGCCGCCGCGGTGGATGCTGTGAGTGGCGGGGCGCCCGGCCTGCAGGTAGGGCGCATGGTCCGAGCAGCAGCATCCCGCCGTCGATGTCGAAGTGGTGACCTGCAGTACCGGCGCATAGGTGGCGAAGGCATCGCTGAGCGTGGCCAGCAACTCGGCGGCGCCGGTGGCCTGGGCGGAACGTGTGCAGGCAAGCACGCCGGGTGGCGGGCCGCTCACCCAGCCGATCATGTCCATGTTGAGCATCGCCTGGACCTTGCCCAGGTCGCCGCTGGCCGCCAGTGTCTCGACATGGCCCTGGCTGCCGTACAGGCCCTGTTCCTCGCCCGAATAGCACATGAAGAGGACCGATCGCGCCGGTCGATAACGTGCCAGCACGCGTGCCGCCTCGATCACCCCGGCGCAGCCGGATGCATTGTCGTCCGCGCCCGGCGACGGGGAAGGCGAGCTCAGGGTGGCGTTGCGCGAGTCATAATGCGCGCCGATGATGACCCACTCGTCGGGCGTCGTCGTGCCTTCGATGCGGCCGATCACGTTGGCCAGCGGCGCCGGCGTGGCGAAGGGAACGGTGAACACCGGTTCGCTGACGCTCAGCCCGGCCTCCGCGAACTGCGCGCCGATCCACTGCCGCGCCGCCGGCAGCGTCGGCGAGTAGCTGGAGCGATCCCAGCCGGCCAGCGCTGTGACCGTTTCAAACCAGCGGTCCGCGTCGACCTTGCTGGCGATGTGGGCGATGCCGGGATCGGCCGCCGGCGGGCCCTGTTCCAGGTCGAAGCGGTGCAGGCGCGCGATCACGCTGTTGCGCTCGATGCCGACGAATTCCGGCACGCCAAGGTGCGGATTGATGCGGCCCGCAGTCAGGCCGGCCGGCGCGAACGAGACCGGCTGGTTGACCAGTTCGAAGGTGTCGCTGACCAGCAGCAGGTCCTCGGGCGCCAGTGCCTGGCGATGGTCGATGCAGCCGCGAGGTCGCAGCGCGAGGCGGTCTGCGCGCAGGTTGTCGACGTCGCGCAGCAGCAGGTGCGGCGGCACCGATGCGTGCAAGGCCTCGACGTCGCCGGCCAGCAGCAGGACTTCGCCGACCTCCAGCCACCAGTCCGCGCCGTCGCTGCCCTTCAGCGCCTCGACCTGGGCGCTGTCGCCGACCGCGACGAGATCCACCAGCACGCCGCGCTCCGGCGTCGATGCGGCGCAGGCGAGCCCCGCTGAAAGTGCGGCGGCCAGCGCCGTGACAAAACGGAACGACATCGGCTTTGCTCCTCCCCGGTTGGGCGTCGCGCGCCCTTTCTGGGAAGTCTACTGCGCCACTCCGGCCGCAGGCAGTAAAGGATGCACCTGGCGGCCATCCAGCCAGGTGGAGTGCACGACGGTCGCGCGGACCTGGGCTGGCGGGACAGAAAACACGTCACGGTCGACGATGATGAAATCGGCGCGCTTGCCAACCGCCAGGCTGCCCAAGTCGTCCTCGGCGAAGCCGGCATAGGCGGCGCCCGACGTGAAGCCCTGGAGCGCGGCAAGCAGGTCCAGACGCTGGTCCGGCAGCCATCCGCCCTCGGGCTGGCCTTCGGCATCCTGGCGCGTGATCGCCGCATAAAGCCCATGGAACGGGTTCACCGCTTCGACCGGGAAATCGGAGCCGAACGCCATGCGCGTGCCGTGGCTGCCGAAGCGTTGCCAGGCGTAGGCGCCGCGCAGCCGCTGCAGGCCCACACGCGCCGCCGCCCAGGGCATGTCGCTGGTGGCGTGCACCGGCTGCATGGAGGCGATGACCTTTTCCGCCGCGAAGCGGGCGATATCGTCGGGATGGACGATCTGTGCGTGTTCGATGCGTGCGCGCCGTGCGTCACGGCCTTCGGCGTCCAGTGCCGCGTAGACATCCAGCACCAGGCGATTGCCACGGTCGCCGATGGCGTGGGTGGCGACCTGGATGCCGCAGCGGTCCGCCCTGGTGACGGCGGCGGCGAGCCGGTCGGCGGCGGTGACCAGCAGGCCGCGGTTGCCGGGATCATCGGCGTAGTCACGCAGCAGGGCGGCGCCACGACTGCCGAGCGCGCCATCCATGTACAGCTTCACCGCACGCATCTGCAGGCGTCCGCCGGGATGCGCGTAGGCGCCGTTCTCGCACAGCCAGTCCAGCGTCGCGCCGTCGCCATCGGCCATGGCGTAGATGCGGATGGGCAGGCGGCCGGCATCGGCCCGTTCGCGCATCAGCGCCAGTGTGTCCAGGTCGACACCGGCGTCGTGGACACCGGTGAGGCCCAGCCTCGCCGCTTCGGCGACCGCCATGTCCAGCGCGCGCTGGCGCAATGCGCGATCCGGCGGCGGCATCGCTTCGTCCACCAGGTTCATCGCGGTGTCGATGAATACGCCGGTCGCCCTGCCATCGCCGCCGCGCAGGATGAGTCCACCTTCGGGTTGCCAGTCGCCTTCCAGTGGGCGCTTGACCGTAGCCAGGGCGGCGCTGTTCGCCCAGCCGGCATGGCCGTCGACGCGACGCAGCCAGACCGGCCGCCCGGGAAACGCCTCGTCGAGATCGGCCGCCGTCGGGAAGTCGGTGTTCTCCCAGCGGTTCTGGTCCCAGCCGCGACCGGTGAGCCAGGCGCCGTCCGGCAGGTTTGCCTCGAACTCACGCAGGCGCCGGACGATGTCGGCCTTGCTCGTGGCGCCGACGAGATCGGCGCTGAGCAGCGCCGAACCGAGTCCGGCCACGTGCCCGTGCGCATCGATCAGGCCAGGCAACACATGGGCACCTGCCAGGTCATGGCGGGCGGCGTCCGCGTAGCGTTCGAGCAGGTCCGAACTGTCGCCCAACGCGATGACGCGGCCGCCGTCATCGACCAGCATGGCCTCCACCAGCGGTTGCGCTTCATCGAGGGTGCGGATGCGGCCATTGTGGAACAGTGTGGCGGCGTGCCCGGTGCATGAAAGCGCGAGGGCGAGGGCGGCGAACAGCGTACGGCGCATCACAGCTCTCCGTTCAGGGCCAGCAGCGCGCTCATCACGGCGATGCCGGCGGTTTCCGTCCGCAGGATGCGGCCGCGCAGGCGCAGTCGCCGCCAGCCGGCGCGCTGCAGGTGGCCCAGCTCGACGCGGTCGAAGCCGCCTTCCGGACCGATGGCGAGGGCGACCGCTGCCTGGTCGCCCAGCGACAGGTCGGACAGTGACAGATCGCCTTCCGGATCCAGCACAAGCCGCGTGCATGCCGGGGGTTGCGCAGCGGAGTCGGCGAAGGCGAGCAGCGGCTGCGGCCCACTTATATCGGGAATGCGCGCGCGCCCGCATTGTTCGCAGGCGCTGGTCACGACCTGGCGCCAGTGCGCCAGCCGTTTGCCGGCGCGGTCGCCGTCCAGTTTCACCTCGCAGCGCTGGCTGGTGACCGGCACCACCGCGGCCACGCCCAGCTCGGTGGCCTTCTGCAGAATCCAGTCCATCTTTTCGCCACGCGCCAGCGCCTGCACCAGCGTGATGCGCAGCGCCGCTTCGTCCGCAGCCGCTGCGGTGCGATCCAGGATCTGCGCACCGAGCGACGGGCCGGCGCCCGCAAGGCGCGCCGGATAGTCGAAGCCGTCGCCGTTGAACAGCGTGACGGCATCGCCTTCACGCAGGCGCAGCACGCGCCCGAGGTGCTGCCGGGCCGATTCCGGCAGCGCGACGGTGGCGCCCGGTTGCAGGGGAAGATCGACGAAGCTCCTGAACCAGCGCATCAGGCCACCATCCTGTCGATGCCGGTGGCGGTCACTTCGACCATGTGGCGGATCTCCTCGTCGCTGGCGCAGTAGGGCGGCATGAAGTACACGATATCGCCCAACGGCCGCACCAGCACCCCGTTGTCCAGGCCATGCGCGTACAGGCGGCGACCGCGGCGCTCCGCGGCCGGGAACGGCGTCCGGCTTTCGCGGTCGGCGACGACCTCGACGGCGGCGATCAGCCCGGTCTGGCGTACATCGGCGACATTCCGGTGGCCGCGCAGCGGTTCCAGCGCCGCGGCCAGTGTCACGGCACGCGTGCGGACCCGTTCCAGCACCGGTTCCTCCCGGAAGATGCGCAGCGTCGCCAGCGCCGCGCTGCAGGCGATCGGATTGCCGGTATAGGAATGCGAATGAAGGAATGCCTTGCCGGATTGCCAGTCGGCGTAGAAGGCGTCATAGACGGCAGGGGTGGTGACCACCGCCGCCAGTGGCAGGAAGCCGCCGGTAAGGCCCTTGGACAGGCAGAGGAAATCCGGAGAAATGCCGGCCTGTTCGCAGGCGAACAATGTGCCCGTTCGCCCGAATCCGACCGCGATCTCGTCGGCGATCAGATGGATGTCGAAGGCATCGCACAATGCCCGCAGGCCACGCAGGTAATCGGGATGGTGCATGCGCATGCCGCCGGCGCACTGGACCAGCGGCTCGACGACCACCGCCGCGACTTTGCCGGCATGGCGTTCCATCAGTTCGCGCAGTGCCGCCAGCCGCCGCTGCGCGCACTGCGCGGGTGTTTCACCCCGCTCGGCCAGGTAGGCGTCCGGCGAGGGCGCCCACAGCGGTTCGACGAGCAGTGGCCGGTAGGGTTGGCGATACAGGCCCAGGTCGGTGACCGACAGCGCGCCCAGCGTTTCACCGTGGTAGGCGCCGGTCAGGGCGATGAAGCGCGTGCGTTGCTGGCCGCGGTTCAACCAGCAGTGCACACTCATCTTCAGGGCGACCTCGATCGCGCTGGAACCGTTGTCGGCGTAGAACACCCGCTCCAGGCCCGGCGGCGTGATGGCGACAAGCCGTTCCGCCAGTTCCACCGCCGGTTCGTGGCTGAAGCCGGCGAGCAGCACATGGTCCAGCCGGTCCAGCTGCGACTTGATGGCGGCGACGATGGCCGGATGGCGGTGGCCGAACAGGTTCACCCACCACGAGCTGATGCCGTCGAAATAGCGGCGGCCATCGAAATCGGTCAGCCAGGCACCCTCGGCGCTGGCGATCGGGATCGGCGGCAGCGCTTCGTGGTCGCGCATCTGGCTGCATGGATGCCACAGGACCCCCAGGTCGCGAGCGGCGAGGGCGGCATTGCCGCCGGTGGCGGGCACCTGCTTTGTTATCATCGCGGCAGCTTGGAATCCGAGGTGGGCGTAATGGCGCGGGATCGTAACATTCAGACCACGGGCGGTCGTCGCCGGTCGGTGCACTCCGGTTTCACCCTGATCGAGATCCTCGTGGTCGTGGTGATCCTCGGCATCCTCGCCGCGGTCGTGGTGCCGAACCTGATGGACCAGCCCGACAAGGCCGCCGAAGTGCGCGTGCGACAGGACATCCAGTCGCTGATGACTGCGCTGGATATGTACAAGCTGGACAATTTCACCTATCCCAGCACGCAGCAGGGCCTGGAAGCCCTCGTCCAGCGGCCGGGCGGATCGCCGGCGGCGCCGAACTGGAAGCAGGGGGGCTACCTGCGCCAGCCGCAGATTCCCCGCGATCCCTGGGGCAATGCCTACCAGTACCTGTCGCCGGGACGCAGCGGACCCTACGAGGTCTACTCGCTGGGTGCCGACGGCCAACCCGGCGGCGACGGCCGCAATGCCGACATCGGCAGCTGGGACCTGCAGAAGAGCTGAGCCTGGCGGCCGGAGCCCGACCGTGCCTGCGCCGCGTGCCGGCTTCACGCTGATCGAAGTGCTGGTGGTGGTCGCCGTGCTGGCGGTCATCGTCGGCGCCGTCGTCATGTCGGCCACCGGCATGGACCCGCGTCGTGCCGGACGCGAAGGCGAGCGCTTGCACCTGCTGCTGCAGCTGGCCTGCGAGCAGGCCGAACTGGACGGTCGCGAAGTCGGCCTGCACATCGGCGCCACCGGTTACGGTTTCAGCCTCGCCGCCCGGGACCGCTGGGCGCCGTTCGCGTCCGGCCATCGCCTACAGGAACGCCACATCCACGGATCGGTGCTGGATGTGCCCTCCATGGCGTTGCCCGCCACGCCGGATTTCGAGCGCGCCCCGCAGGCGACCTGCTGGCCGACGGGCGAGCTGTCGCCGCTGGAGATCCGCGTCGTCCACACCGGCCTCGCAAGGGCGCGCGTGCGCACCGGTGCCGATGCACGGCCACTGCTGGAAACCAGCGAGGATGGTCGCGAGTGGCGACTGGCAGGGGTGCGGCCATGACGGTCGGCCACAGGCAGCGCGGTTTTTCGCTGCTCGAAGTGCTGGTCGCGCTGGCGGTACTTGCACTGGCCCTGTTCGCGCTGTCACGCAGCGCCTCGGTCACGGTGCAGGCGGCCGCGCACCGCGAGGAAGCGCTGCTCGCCAGCCTGGTGGCCGGCAACGTGCTGGCCGAGATCCGGCTGTCGGAAGTCAGCCCGGCGCCGGGCCGTCGCGAAGGCCAGCAACGCCAGGGCGGCCGCGAGTTCTACTGGCGCGCCAGCATCACCGACAGCGACGTGCCGGGGATCCGCCGCATCGACATCGCCGTCGCCGTCGATCCGGCACGCGATGACAGCCGCGTGCGCCTGACCGGGTTTGCCGGCCAGCCATGAACACGCGCCTTCGCCGGTCGCATTGCCCCGCGTCGATGCCGGCCTGCCGGTCCGCACGCGGCGCCGGCTTCACGCTGGTCGAACTGCTGGTCGCGCTGGTGATCTTCTCGACCATGGCGGTGATCGCCTATTCCGGGCTCTCGGCGGTCACCACGACGCACGAGCGGCTGAGCGAACGCGAAGTGACGCTGGCAGACATCGGCCGTGCGCTGTCGCTGATCGAGCGCGACCTGCGCAGCCTCGCGCCGCGACGCGTCTGGGCCGCGAATGCGCCGCTGCCGCCGTTGTCGGCGCAGGGACCGATGCTGGAAGTCAGCACCTTCGGTCGCGGTCGCGTGCTCGGACCGGACCTCGGCCTGGTCGAACGCATCGGCTATCTGTCCGATGGCGATGCCCTGTACCGGCAGCGCTGGCCGGCACCGGACCGGCTGCCGGCGACGCGTCCGGACCAGCAGCGCCTGCTCGCCGAGGTCGAAGAGCTGCGCTGGCGCTTCCTGGACCTGCAGGGGCGCTGGCAGGACCGCTGGCCCGTGCCCGGCGCCGCCGATGCCGATGCCTGGCCGCGTGCGGTGGAATTCGTGCTCGTCCATTCACGGCTCGGCGAACTGCGCCGACTTGTCGAACTGCCGGAGGCGCCGCAGCCATGAGGAATCCCGGCTTCGCAAGGCAGCGCGGGGTGGCACTGCTGGCCGCCGTGCTCGTCGTGGCGCTGGCGACGATCCTCATTGCCGGACTGCTCGACCGCGGCCGCATCGGACAGGCGCGCGCGCTGCAGTATTCGCGCACGGCGCAGGCCTATGCCTATCAGCAGGGCCTGGAACTGTGGGCGTCCAGGCTGCTGCGTGACGACGTCGCCAGCGGCAGCGCCACCGATCACCTGGCCGAGCCGTGGGCGCAACCCATGCCGCCGGTGGACATTCCGGAAGGACGCATCTTCGGCGCCATGCGCGACCTTGACGGCTGCCTGAACCTCAATGCGCTGTGGTCGCCGGCCGACAGCCAGGATGCAAGGGTGGCCCGGGCGCGTTTCGCGCGCCTGCTGGTGGTACTCGAACTGGACGCCACGCTGCTCGATGCCGTGGTGGACTGGCTGGACAGCGATGACATCGCCGAAACCGGTGGCGGCGAGACGGCCCGCTACGTCGCCCTTGATCCCCCGCGGCGTCCGGCCAACGGGCCGTTCGCGCACGTGTCGGAACTGCGTTCGGTGCTGGGCGTCGACAGTGAGCGCTACCAGCGGCTGGCGCCGCACGTCTGTGCCCGTCCCGACCGTGATGCGCAGATCAACATCAACACGGCCACCGCGCCGGTGCTGGCCAGCCTCGCCGACGGTATCGGCATGGCACTGGCGCGTCGTCTGCACCGTGACGGCCGCGCCAGTTATGACTCGCCGGCCGATCTCATCCGCGAACTGGCCGAGGCCGGCATCCCGGTGCCGCCCGGCGAGTCGCCCTACCTGCGCACCAGCAGCCGCTACTTCGTCGCCGAAGCGGAAATCCAGCAGGGCGAGATCAGTGCGCGCCTTTACAGCCTGATCGACCGCCACCAGGGCATCCGCGTGCTGGCGCGTTCGCAGGGACGCTTCTGAGTCCGTGTCCACGACGATGGCCAATGAATCCGGCGCAACCGCCGGCCGACGCACGCGGGAACACGGCCAGGGCGGCCAAGGCGTCCGAAGCGCGCCGCCGAGAACCACCGGATCGCGCGCGGCCGATCATGTAGCGGCGTCACCGGCTATGCTTGTGCAATGAGTTCAACACGACTGCTGATCGATCTGGATTCCGGCCAGGGCTGGCTGGCGCGCAGCGCTGGCGCTTCCAGCTGGCGGCGCGGCGATGCCGTGCCCGCCGATGCCGAAGTCACGGTGGTCGTCCCGGCCGAGACCGTGGCCCTGCATCGGCTGCGGGTGCCGACGAGACGTGCCGCCGAACTGCGGCAGGCGGTGCCGTTCGCCCTGGAGGAACGGCTGGCGGAGCCGGTCGAACAGCTGCATTTCGCGCTCGGAAGCCGTGAAGGCGACGACATCGACGTCGCCGTGGTCGCCCGCCGTGACATGCAGGCCTGGTTGCAGCGACACGACGAGGCGCCGCTGGACGATGCCGTCACCATGGTGGCCGACGCGCAGCTGCTGCCGCGTTCGGCGGGAGCCATCCACCTCGCGCGCATCGGCGGGCGCCTGCTGGTCGCGCCGCCGGATGGCGCACACGTGGTGCCGGCGCCGCAGTGGCCGCAATGGCGCGAACTGTTGCCAGGGCTGCCGTTGCGCGTGCTCGGCAGCGATGCCGCATTCCATGAGACCGAAACAGTGCAGGAAGTGGCGCTGCCGGTCTTCCTGCGTTTCGCCGCCACGCGCATCGACAGCGCGCCCAACCTGCGCCAGGGTGCGTTCGCCGCGACGCCGCACCGTGGCAGTCATCCGCGGCAGTGGCGCTGGGCCGCGGTGTTCGCCGCGCTGGCGCTGCTGCTGGTCGTCGCCGATGCGGCAACCGGCTACCTCATCGAGCGCAACCGCCGGGTGCAATTGCAGGGGCAGGTGCGCGAAGTGTTCGAGCAGGCCCTGCCGGGACAGCGCATGACCGCCGACCCTGCCGCGCAGCTGGCTTCGGAGGTCGGCCGCAGTGGGGCCGCATCGGCGACCGGCAATCCGCTGGCCCGCCTGGCGGCAGTCGCGCCGCTGATCACCCAGGGCAGCCGCTACCGCGTGCATGCCGTCGATTACCGTGGCGACGCGATCGAACTGGAAGTCCTGGCCGCTGACGTCGGCCAGCTTGACGCGCTGCGCGAAACGATCGCGGCGCGCGGCCTGCCAGTGGCGGTCACGGGCGTCGATCCACACGACGACGGCGTCCGCGGTCGCCTGCGCCTGGGCGGAGCCGGATCATGAATCCGCTGCGTACCTGGTGGCAGGCGCGTGAAGCGCGTGAGCGCAGGATCCTGCTGGTCGGCGGACTGTTGACGGCGGTGATGCTCGGCTGGGCGCTGCTCTACAAACCGCTGGCCGATGCGCGCCGCAGCCTGGCTGAAGGAAACCAGCGCCTGGCCGCCGACCTGGTGACGATGCGCGCCGACGCGGCACGACTCGCCGGTGGCGGCATCGAGGACGGCACCCGCGAGCGCGCCGGTCGTTCGCTGCTGGCGCTGGTCGATGCCGGCATCCGTGACATCGGCCTGTCGGCCGGCCTTAAGCGCATCGAGCCGGCCGGCGAGGGCCGGGTGCGCCTGCGCCTGGAAGCGGTCCCTTTCGATCCGCTGGCAACCTGGCTGGAAACGCTGGCCCAGCGCCATGGCATCGTTGTCGCCGAGATGGCGGCCACCGCGACCGAATATGTCGGCCAGGTCGATATCCAGCTCGTGCTGCGCGAACCCTGAGCGCGGCACCTCGTTTCAAGTCGAGACCTTCCCATGCGTCTGATCCGCCGTCTTCTTCTGCTGCTGGTCATCCTCGCCATAGCCGTCGCGGCCGTGGCCTGGTACCTGCCGGCCAGCTTCGCCTACCGCCATTTCGGTCATCACCTGGGACCGTCGGTGGTCCTGCAGGAACTGGGCGGAAGCGTCCGCCAGGGCCGCGCCGGCCAGGTCCTGATCAACGGGTATCCGGTCGGTGCGCTGGAATGGGACCTGTCCATCCGCGGCCTGTTGCGCGGTGACATCGGCGGCAACTGGAACCTGCTGGGGTCGGCCTGGAATGCCCGAGGCAGCACCGCGCGCATGGCCGATGGCCGCCTTCGCGTCACCGACATGCACATGCAGTTGCCGGCACTGCTGCTGCAGCCGGTCATCGACATTCCGTCCCTCAACTTCCTCGGCACCGTCGACGTCGAACTGGACACGCTTCTGCTGCGCGGGCTGATCATCGACGAGGCTCGCGGACGTGCGCGCTGGGTCGATGCCGGCGTCACCGGGCAGGCGCAGGCGCAGTTCGGTCCGATCAATGCGCACTTCGCGACGACTGCGCCCGGCCATGTCATCGGCGAAGTGCAGGACGAAGCCGGACCGCTGGAAGTGGACGGCCAGTTCGAGCTCACCGGCGTCGCCTACCACGCCGAAGTGATCCTGCGCAGCCGCAGCCCTTCCGACCCGGTGGCGCAGATGCTGTATTACGTCGGCCAGGCCTTGCCGGATGGCGGATCGCTGCTGCTCATCGATGGCGAACTCAAGCGCCAGGGTGACGGAGTGCGCCGATGAGCGACCCAAGGCAGGTTCTCCCGCGCGCCTTGCCGCTGGCCCGGGCCGCCGCACAGACGGCGGCGTCACGCATCCTTCCGCATTACCGGCGCGCCGACCTGCAGGTCGACGGCAAGGCCGACGACACGCCCGTGACCGAGGCCGATCGTGGTGCCGAGCGGGTCATCCGGGACTATCTCAGCCAGGCCTTCCCGGAACATGCGATCTGGGGCGAGGAATTCGGTGGCGACGCCGACGCCAGCGGCTGGCTGTGGCTGGTCGATCCGCTCGACGGCACCAAGAGCTTCGTGCGCGGCAACCCGGTATTTTCGACACAGATCGCGCTCTGGCACGACGGCGTCCCGATGCTCGGGGTGTCGCATGTGCCTGTCGGCGGCGAAAGCGCCTGGGCCTGCCGTGGCGACGGCGCCTACATCGACGGCGAACGTGTGCGCACCGCGGCCACGACGACGATCGAATCGGCGGCCATCTCGCTGGGCAACATCAAGACGCTGGCCGCCGGTCCACGCTGGCCGGCGCTGGCCGGCATCGTCCAGCGGGCCTGGCGGGTGCGGGGCTACGGCGATTACCTGCATTACCACATGCTGGCGCGCGGCAGCCTGGATGCCGTGATCGAATCGGACGTGCATGTGCTCGACGTGGCAGCGCTCTGCCTGATCGTCGAGGAGGCCGGTGGCGTGTTCACCGACCTCGAGGGTGCGCCGGTCGGCCGCGGCACGCGCAGCGTACTGGCCGCGGCGACGCCGGCGTTGCATGCGGCGCTGTTGAGTGGGCTGGGCGGCGCCGCGTGATTCTCGCTGCGCCGCATTGCGGCGTTCGTTCGGTGCGCGGGCTGGCTACAATGCCGGCATGCGCAAGCTGCCGATCATCCATGCACGCCGACCCCTCGATCCCAGTGGCCGCTTCGCGGTCGAGGAGATCGACCTTGAATTCAGCAACGGCGAGCGACGCACGTTCGAGCGCCTGAAGTCCGGTGGCCTGGGTGCCGTGATCATCGTGCCGATGGCCGATGACGACACCGTGCTGCTGGTGCGCGAATACGCGGCCGGGCTTCACCGCTATGAGCTGGGCCTGCCGAAGGGACGCATCGACGAAGGCGAGACGCCCGCCCTGGCAGCGGACCGCGAACTCAAGGAAGAGATCGGTTTCGGGGCGCGCGAGTTGACCACGCTGCTCCCGCTGGCGCTGGCGCCCTCGTACATGGCGCATCGCACGCACGTCGTGCTTGCGCAGGATCTCTATCCGGAAAAGCTGGAAGGCGACGAGCCCGAGGAACTTGAAGTGGTGCCCTGGCCGCTGTCGCGGCTCAACGCGCTGGTCAACGAGCCGGATTTCAGCGAAGGCCGATCGCTCGCCGCCTTGTTCATCGCCCGCGAATACCTCGCCGGTCGCTGGCAGCCGGGCGCGCAATGAGCGTGCCGGACTTTGCCGCCGAAGCCTGCCGGCTTGCGCGTGCGGCGGGCCAGGCGATCCTTGCCGTGTACCGGCGGGACTTCGATGTCGCCATCAAGGACGACCATTCGCCATTGACCGAAGCCGACCTGGCGTCGCATCGCCTTCTGGTCGACGGGCTGTCGGCGATCGCGCCCGGGCTGCCGGTCGTGTCCGAGGAATCCGCCGTGCAGGTGCCTGCGGTCGAACGCCTGCGCTGGCCGCGCTACTGGCTGGTCGATCCGCTCGATGGAACGCGCGAGTTCATCAAGCGCAACGACGAATTCACCGTCAACATCGCGCTGGTCGAAAACCGCCGCCCCGTTTTCGGCATCGTCCATGCGCCGGCGCTGGACGAGCTGGCGTGGGCGGCGCGCGGCGTAGGCGCATGGCATGAGCAGGGCGGCATCCGCAGCGCGCTGGCCGGTCGTCCCTTGCCGGAAGTCCCGGTGGTCTGCGTCAGTCGCTCGCACGCCAGTGCGCGCACCCAGACCGTGCTCGATGCGCTGGGCACGCACGAGGCGCTGGCGGCCGGGTCGGCACTGAAGTTCATCCGCCTCGCGCAGGGCAGGGCGGATCTGTATCCGCGCCTGGGCCCGACCAGCGAGTGGGATACCGCCGCCGGGCAGTGCATTGTCGAAGAGGCCGGCGGCAGCCTGGTCGATTTCGCGGGCGTGGCGTTCCACTACAACCGCGGCGAGAGCCTGCTCAATCCGGGTTTCCTCGCGGCGGCCGACGGCCGCGTCGACTGGGCGCGGCGATTGCAGCCGGTGTTGCCGCGGGAGGCGCAGGCATGAAGCGCGACATCTCCGACCTGCTGCGGATCATGGCGCAGCTGCGCGACCGCGAACAGGGTTGCCCCTGGGACATCGAACAGGATTTCGCCAGCATCGCGCCGTACACGATCGAGGAAGCCTACGAGGTCGCCGACGCCATCGATCGCGGTGATTTCCCGGCCTTGCGTGACGAGCTGGGCGACCTGCTCCTGCAGGTCGTGTTCCACGCGCGGATGGCGGAAGAGGCCGGCCACTTCGATTTCGGCGAGGTCGTGGCGGCGATCTGCGACAAGATGTGGCGTCGCCATCCGCATGTGTTTGGCGAGGCCAGCGTCCCCGATGCCGCCGCGCAGACCGAACTCTGGGAAGCCATCAAACGCCGCGAGCGTGGCGATGCCGGCGATGCCAGCGCACTGGCCGGTGTGGCGCGCGGCCTGCCGGAATGGCAGCGTGCGCTGAAGCTGCAGCTGCGCGCGGCGCACACCGGCTTCGACTGGCCGGACGCGCACGCGGTGCTGGACAAGCTTCGCGAGGAGATCGGCGAAGTGGCCGCCGAGGTTGATGCCGGCGAGGCTCCGGGATCGCAGCGGCTGCTGGATGAGGTCGGCGACCTGCTGTTCGTGGCCGTCAATCTGGCGCGCAAGACCGGTGTCGACGTGTCGGCGGCGCTGCGTCACGCCAACCGGAAGTTCGAACGGCGCTTCCGGGCCATGGAAGCGCTTGCCGATGAAGAAGGCCGGCCGCTGGCCGAGCGCAGCCTGGAGGACCAGGAAGCACTCTGGCAGCGGATCAAGCGTTGATGGATGCGCTACCGCCCGTCAGCGCGAACGCTGGCGGGTGCGGGGGTTGAGCAGGTCGACGGGCGCGCTCGCTGCCGATGGTTGCTGCCGCGTCGCCATCCGGTAGCTGATCGGCACGGTGACCGTTGAAGGCACCGGTTGGCCATTGATGCGGTCCGGCTTGAATGTCCATTCGGCGACGGCGGCCTTTGCGCCGCTGTCCAGCAGCGAATGGCCGCTGGACTGCAGGATCTCGATGTCTTCCGCCTTGCCCTCCGGGGTGACCCTGACGCGAAGCGAGACCTCACCCTGCTGGCGCCGGCTCACGGCCTGCGGCGGGTAGGGCAGGGCCGAACGCTCGACGACCGGGCCCATGCCGGCGTACTGGATCTCGACCGGCGCACCGCGTCCATCATCGGCGCCCATCCGCACCTCGATCTGCATGTGCGTCGCCAGCGTGACGGCATTGCCGCTGGCATCGAGAACAGGATCGAAGCGCCACGCCGGCACCACCCGGCGGACTTCCCGCAACAGGCGGGCGTCGAGGGCATCGTCGGGAACCACCAGGCGTGAGATGCGCCCTTCGCGGTCGATGTCCGCCTCGGCGGTGAGGGTCGTGCGCTGCACGGCGTGACGCGCGGCCCAGGCCGGAAAGAGATCCCGTGCGACGGTGCCCACCCGCGTCTCGCCACCGATGCGGGCAGCGGTGTCCGCGCGTCCCAGGCGGACATCGCTGCGCACCGCCGTCGAGTACCAGGCGATCGCCTGATCCTGTTGCCCGGCATCCCACAGGCCCAGCGCATAGGCCAAGGGAATCCAGTCCGGATGACGATCGACGGTCGATGCGGCGTCGTACCAATGCGCCAGTGCGCAGGTCGCGTCACCCGCGGCCATGCAGGCGTGGCCGCGGGCCCAGGCCAGGCGCCGCGACAGAACGGGATCGTGCGCAGCCTCGGCGGCGACCCTCTCGAACCGTGCTTCCGGATCGCGACCGTTCTGCGCAGCGAGGATGCCCAGGTCGATACCCGCTGCGATGTCGCCATCGTTCCGGTATCGCGCCTGCAATGTCTGTTCGAGCGCGCGGCGGCCGGCACGGTCGTAGGTCAGCATTCTCGGCACGTTCATGACATCGACATCGAGGAAGTCGACGCCGGCCGGCGGCAGGCCGACGCAATCGGCAATATCGGCAGGGCGGCAGTCCATCGCCGCCGCCTGCGCCACCCACATCAAGCCGGCTGCCAGCCAGCCGTTCCGGACAAGCCCCATGAAATCTTCTCGAGTGACGGGCAAATGCCCCAAATGGAGGATGCATTGTGGCCGGGCCGTCAGGACAGCGCAAATATCCGGAGCGCAGCCTCGTGCCGGGCGGGTCCATGTCTGTCGCAGAGCGCGGGTCAACCGGAATCCACGCCAAACGGCGCTTTGCCCGGATGCGCCGTCCTGCGCATCCGGGCAGGCAGGCCAGTACACTATGCGGCTCGCTTTTCGACGACACGCCGACCATGGAACTGAATCCGCTGTTTTCCGCACTCGACGACCTCAAGGCGCGCGTCGACGCGCTCAGGGGGTATCTTTGACTACGATCTGAAGAAGGAGCGGCTGGAGGAAGTCAGCCGCGAACTCGAGGATCCCGGCATCTGGAACACGCCGGAGAAGGCGCAGGAACTGGGCCGCGAGCGCGCCCGCCTGGCGCAGGTGGTCGAGGGCCTGGACGAATACGGCAACGGTATCCGGGACACCCGGGAGCTGCTGGAGCTGGTCGCGGAGGAAGGGGACGAGGGCAGCCTGGAGTCGATCCGGGCCGATATTGCGCGCCTGGGGCAGGGCGTGGAGAAACTGGAGTTCCAGCGCATGTTCTCCGGCCAGATGGACGCGGCGAACGCCTTTGTAGACATCCAGGCCGGTGCCGGCGGCACCGAGGCGCAGGACTGGGCGGAAATGCTGCTGCGCATGTACCTGCGCTGGTGCGAGTCGCGTGGCTGGAAGACTGAACTGGTGGAAGCCAGCGGCGGCGACGTCGCCGGCATCAAGTCGGCGACGATCCGGATCGAAGGCGACTATGCCTATGGCTGGCTGAAGACGGAAACAGGGGTCCACCGTCTGGTGCGCAAGAGCCCGTTCGACTCCGACAACCGCCGCCACACCAGTTTCACCTCGGTGTTCGTGTCGCCGGAAGTCGATGACAGGATCGACATCGAGATCAATCCGGCCGACCTGAAGACCGACGTCTACCGTTCCTCCGGCGCCGGTGGCCAGCACGTCAACAAGACCGAGTCGGCGGTGCGCATCACCCACGTGCCCAGCGGCATCGTGGTGGCCTGCCAGACCGAGCGCAGCCAGCACGCCAACCGCGATCGCGCCATGAAGATGCTCGCCAGCAAGCTGTACGAGCTGGAGATGATGAAGCGCAACGCCGAGAAGAACGCGGTGGAGGCCAGCAAGTCCGACATCGGCTGGGGCAGCCAGATCCGCAACTACGTGCTCGACCAGTCGCGCATCAAGGACCTGCGTACCGGCGTCGAACGCAGCGATACCGACAAGGTGCTGGACGGTGACCTGGACGAATTCGTCGAAGCCAGCCTGAAGGCCGGGCTGGAAGCCGGATCGAAACGCAGCGACGCGGCCTGACCGGCCACCTGAACCAGCGATGCCGGCGCAGGCCGGAGCGAAGTCCACCCGAACAGGGATTGCAGCAGTGAGCAGCAACGAACAGCCAGCCGCACAGGCCGTCGACGAGAACTACGTGATCGCGGAGCGCCGCGAGAAACTGCGCGCGCTGCGTGACGGCGATGGTCCGGCGTTCCCCAACGATTTCCGCCCCGACGCGCTGGCCGGCGAACTGCAGTTCGAATTCGCCGACGGCGGACGCTGGGACGCCGCGGCCCTGGAAGCCCTGGGCCGGCGCGTCCGCATCGCCGGCCGCCTGCTCGCCAAGCGCGTGATGGGCAAGGCCAGCTTCGCGAAGGTCCTCGACCGCAGTGGCGACATCCAGGTGTTCCTGCAGGCGACCGCGCTGGGTGACGCCTATGACGCCTTCAAGGGCTGGGACGTCGGCGACATCGTCGCCGCCGAAGGCGTGCTGATGCGCACGCGCACCGGCGAACTGTCGGTGCGCGCCGAGTCTCTGCGCCTGCTGACCAAGTCGTTGCGGCCGCTGCCGGACAAGTGGCATGGGCTGACGGATACCGAAACGCGGTACCGCCAGCGTTACGTCGACCTGATCGTGACGCCGGAATCGCGCGCGGTGTTCCAGCTGCGCTCGCGCATCATCCGCTACATCCGCGATTATCTGGAGGCGGCGCCGCGCGGCTTCATGGAAGTCGAAACGCCGATGATGCACCCGATTCCCGGCGGCGCCACCGCGCGGCCCTTCGTCACCCACCACAACGCGCTCGACCTGCAGATGTACCTGCGCATCGCGCCGGAGCTGTACCTGAAGCGGCTTGTCGTCGGCGGCTTCGACCGCGTCTACGAGATCAACCGCAGCTTCCGCAACGAAGGCGTATCGACGCGGCACAATCCCGAATTCACCATGCTGGAGTTGTACCAGGCCTACGCCGACTGCAACGACATCATGGACCTCACCGAGGACATGCTGCGCTCGATGGCGGCGACGCTGTTCGCCGATCGCGACCAGCCCCTGCAGTTGAGCTGGGAAGGCGTGGCCGTCGACCTGGATACGCCGTTCCGCCGCCTGCCGCTGGCACAGGCGGTGCTGGAGCGCAATCCGGAGATCGGCGAACACGAACTGCGTGATCGCGAGGCCTTGGCGCGGCACTGCGAACGCCTCGGCATCCACGTCAAGCCGGGCTATGGCTGGGGCAAGCTGCTGCTTGAGATCTTCGAGAAGACCGCCGAACACCTGCTGGTCGACCCGACCTTCATCACCGCCTATCCGGCGGAAGTGTCCCCGCTGGCTCGCCGCAATGACGCCGATCCGGAGATCACCGACCGCTTCGAGCTGTTTGTGGCCGGTCGCGAACTGGCCAACGGGTTTTCCGAGCTGAATGACGCCGAGGACCAGGCCGAGCGCTTCCGGGCCCAGGTTTCAGCCAAGGACGAGGGCGACGACGAGGCGATGCACTTCGACGCCGACTACATCCGTGCGCTGGAGTATGGAATGCCCCCGACCGGCGGCCTGGGCGTCGGAATCGACCGCCTGGTGATGCTTTTCGCCGACCGCGGCTCGATCCGGGACGTCCTCCTGTTCCCCTATCTCCGACCCGAAACGCCGAACTGAGGTGCCGACCGGCCGGGGCAGGCCTGCGGTGGCTTGTCTACCCTTGGCATTGGCATAGGTGTACAGTCCGTACAGGCCTTCCATCCGGGACACGGCCCGCATGCAGGTTGTGCGGGCGGACGTCACAGGTACACCGTGAATGTAGTCATCGTCGACGACCAGCTGTCCGCAAGGACGATGCTGCGCCACATTATCGAGGGCATCAGCCCCGATATCCGCATTGCCGACTTTGGCGATCCGGAGCAGGCCATGCAGTGGTCGGAGCGTGGCAATCCCGACCTTCTGCTGCTTGATTACCGGATGCCGAAGATCGACGGCCTGGAATTCGCGCGCCGCTTCCGCCGCAATCTCGCCTATCGCGACGTGCCGATCGTGCTGATCACCGTGGTCGGCGACGAGCCGGTGCGCCAGGCGGCGCTCGATGCCGGCGTCATCGATTTCATGGTGAAGCCGATCCGTCCGCGCGAGTTGCGCGCACGCTGTCGCAACCTGCTGCAGCTTCGCCAGCAGGCCGAGTCCGTGAAACGGCGTGCACAGGCGCTGGAGCGCCAGGTGCTGTCGAACATGCACGAACTGGAAATGCGCGAACGGGAAATCCTGTTCCGCCTCGCCAAGGTCACTGAATCCCGCGACAACGAAACCGGACAGCACCTGGAACGCATGGCGCGTTATGCCGGCCTCATCGCCGCGGTCATCGACCTTCCCGACGAGGAAGTGCGGATCATCGAAGCGGCCGCGCCCTTGCATGACATCGGCAAGATCAGCATTCCCGACGCCATCCTCAACAAGCCCGGCAAGCTGACCGAGGAGGAGATGGCGGTCATGCGCCAGCATCCGCGCTTTGGCTATGAAGTGCTGAAGGACAGTTCCAGCCGTTTCGTGCAGGTCGGCGCCGACATCGCGCTGCGCCACCACGAACGCTGGGATGGCAGCGGTTATCCGGATGGACTGTCGGGCACGGACATTCCCCTCAGCGCGCGCATCGTCGCCGTCGCCGATGTGCTCGACGCGCTGACGACGCGGCGTCCCTACAAGGAGGCCTGGACGATGGATGCGGCGCTGGATTTCCTGAAGGAACAGCGTGGCCGGATGTTCGAGCCGCGGCTGGTCGATGCCCTCGTCGAGCATCGCGACCGCGCCGAGGAAATCCACGCCTGTTTCAAGCAGTCCGACAGCGACGACTGACGCCGGACCGTAACGAAGGGACTGCCATGGGAATGCTTTCCGGCATGATGGAGCGGCTGCAGGGCCGCCTGGACAGCGAGCACGAACAGGCGATCGTGCGCATCGCCATCACGGCGCTGTTCCTGGTGTACCTGGGTGGCGCCGCGACCTTCGACACGCACGCGCACTCGGCGCTGTTCAAGGCGCTGCTGGTGGTGCTGGCCGAATCGGTGATCGGCATCGCGGTGATCGCCGCCATCCTGCGCCGGCCGGCGGTATCGTACCCGCGTCGCTTCGTCGGCATGTTCGCCGATTACGGTTCGATCTCGGCGCTGATGCTGCTGCTTGGTGAACTGACCGCACCGCTGTACGTCATCCTGATGTGGGTGACGATTGGCAACGGCCTGCGCTACGGCACGCGCTTCCTGTATTACGCGATCGCCATGGCGGCGAGCGGATTCACGCTGGTGATCCTGCTGACGCCGTACTGGCTGGCGAACAAGGCCATGGCCTGGGGCCTGCTCGTCGGACTGGTGGCGATCCCGATGTACCTGTCTTCGCTGCTGACATCGCTGACGCGCGCCACCGAGCAGGCGCGCCAGGCAAGCGCCGCCAAGAGCCGTTTCCTGGCGAACATGAGCCACGAGTTCCGCACGCCGCTCAACGGCATCGTCGGCATGTCGGGCCTGCTGGCGACGACGCGCCTGTCGCCGGAACAGCGGGAGTGTGCGGAGGTGATCGAGACGTCGGCGAAGTCCCTGCTGGCGCTGGTCGAGGATGTCCTCGACATCTCTGCCATCGAGGCCGGCAAGCTGCACCTGAAGAATGCGCATTTCAGCGTCCGCGCGCTGGTCCGCTCGGTGTCGACCATGATCCGACCGGGTACCGCGGACAAGCACCTTGGCTTCGACGCCCATGTCGCCGAAGGCGTCCCCGACATGCTCGAGGGCGATCCCGGCCATCTGCGCCAGGTGCTGCTCAATCTGCTCAACAACGCCGTCAAGTTCACCGACCAGGGCGGCATAGTGCTCGCCGTGTCGCAGCTGGATTCGCCGGACGGTCGTGCCTGGCTGCGCTTCTCCGTGCATGACACCGGCATCGGCATCGCCGAGGAGGTGCAGTCACGCGTCTTCGAGGCGTTCGAGCAGGGCGATGGCGAACTCAACCGCCGATTCGGCGGTACTGGCCTGGGCACGACCATCGCCAAGAACCTGACCGAGGCAATGGGTGGACGCATCGCCTTCGAAAGCCGCGAAGGCGCCGGCTCGCATTTCTGGATCGACCTGCCATTCCAGCTGGTGCCGACCGTGGCGCCGGCGGCATCCGCACCGGCCGACGACGCCAACAAGGTGATCGCCTTTGATGATCCGTTCGTCCGCCATCGTGCCCGCGTGCGTCCGATGCGCATCCTGGCGGCGGACGACCAGGTCACCAACCAGGCGGTGCTGCGTCGCGTCCTCGAGAAGGCCGGGCACCAGGCGACGGTCCTGGGCAGTGGTGAAGCGGTGCTGGATGCGCTGGAGCAGGAGGATTTCCAGATCGCCATCCTCGACCTGCACATGCCAGACCTGAGCGGCATCGACGTGTTGCGTCAGGCGCGCGTGATGCAGGCCGGGCAGGCACGGCGCACGCAGTTCATCGTGCTCAGTGCCGACGTCACGCCCGAGTCGATCCGCGCCTGCGAACAGGCCGGCGTGGCCTGTTTCCTTCCCAAGCCGGTCGTGACGGCGCGGCTGCTCGATGTCATCGCCGAACTGGCGACCGGCACGGTTTCCCAGGATGCCGGTCAGATCGAAGCGGCCCGCGTCCCGACCACGGAAGTCGATCTCGACGTCCTGCGCGATCTGCGCGACCTGGACATGACCCGGCCGGAGCTGGCCGACTATGTCGAACAGTGCCGCCGCGACATGGTGCGCTGCATGGATGAACTGGACCGCGTCGTTGCCGCCCGTGACTGGGCCGGTTTCCGCGAATTCGCCCATGCCCTCAAGGGCGTGGCCGGGAACCTCGGGCTGGCCGGCTTCGCGGCGAACGTCGGCGACGCCATGCGGCTGCCGGAATGGCGACTGGGGCGTGAAGCCCGGTCAACGCTGGATGCCATGCAGACCGAACTGGAACGGCTCGGTCCGACCATCGCCCGCCTGCCGGAACTGGCGATGCAGGGTGGCGCGGCCGACGACGTCGACCACGACAGCACCGGCTGACCGGGATCGCTGCCCGTCGGGTTTGACTCGCGCGCATGATGATCGACGTGCTTCCTGCCCGGCTTGCTTGGCTGCGGACGAGGCGCTCCCCCTCTGCGCCTGATCCATCCAGGCCTTGGTGGCCTGTCGTACAACATTGACGGATGACCCGCCGGGCAGGTCATCCGCCGTATCCGGCCATCCGGCTCACATCCGCTGCGGGATCGCTTCGTTGCCACCACCACCGCGACGGGTCTGCGCGCGAACCAGGCGTTCCATCGTGCGCAGCGAACGGTGCTCCAGTTTCAGCGCCGTGTCGACCCAGATTTCCGTTACCCGCATCAGCTCATCAAGTGTGACAGGCGTCACAAGTTCGCGCACTTCGCGCACTTCGCGCATCGCGCGCCGCGCCCGGCTCGTGCGCTGGCGGTTGCGGATAAGGTCCTGCACCACGGCGACGCCCTGGCCCCGTGGCACCACCATGTCCACCACGCCCATGCGCTGAAGCTCGCGGACATCGTAGACATTGCCGTCAAGCATCATCTGCTCGGCGCGTACCGGGCCGATGCGCTGCGACAGGAACGAGAACGCGCCCATTCCGGGGAAAAGGTCAAAGAGCACCTCCGGCAGGCCCATGCCGACGCCGTCCTCGGCCACGATCGTGTGGCAGCTCAATGCCGCTTCGAAGCCGCCGCCGAGTGCATCGCCCTGGACGAGGGCGATGGTCTGGGCATGGACGCCCAGGCCGTTGTGGAAAGCATGGACACCGCGCACGCAGGCACGGGCGTAATCGAGCAGGCCGTTGCGGTCGCCGGCACGGATATGGCGGATGAACAGGTCGAGGTCGCCGCCCAGGTTGAAGACGTCGCTGTCCGAGGCGAGTACGACGTGGGGCGCGACGTAGCCGGCGTCATCGTGGTCCAGGCGCAGGCGGTCACCGACCACGCGCTGCCAGGCGCAGATGTCGCTGACCAGTTGCGGGGTGAAACAGGCACGCTGGCCGGGCTCGATGCCGCCGGCATGCATGTGGCACCAGAACGTCCGGCTCTGGTCGGACTGCTCGCAACGGATGGTGGAGTAAGTGCGCTCCTGGGGGAGAACTTCGACGTTTGACATGGTGTGTACCTCTATCGCGCTGGCAGAAAAACCGGGAAATGGTGGGTCGTCTGCCACCTGGTCGTCCTGAAAATACTCCTCGCCGCACAGTGTTGCTACTCGCCGGTTTCAGGGCGTGAAACGCCGCTGCCGGGCGGGCATCCAGGGTGGCGCGCCGGGCTCAAACTTGACTATTGCGTCATCCGCGCGTTTTACTGACCGCACAAGATGGAAGGGGAAACAGTGATGATTCGTGTGCTGCTGGTCGACGACCACGCCATGATCCGCACCGGCTGCCGTCATGTGCTCGAAAACGCGGGTGGATTCGAGATCGTCGGCGAAGCCGAGTCGGCGGAAGAGGCATTGCCGATGGTGAGGTCGCTGCAACCCGACGTGGTCCTCATGGACCTCAACCTTCCCGGCGCCAGCGGCTTGCAGGCCACCGAACACATCACCGCGACGCAGCCGAAGGTGAAAGTGATCGTGCTGACCGTCATCGAGGCGCTGCCGCTTCCGAAGCTGTTGCTCAACGCGGGCGCCTGGGGCTATCTGACCAAGCAGGCTCCCGGCGAGGAACTGGTGCAGGCCGTGCGCCAGGTCAGCCAGGGCCGGCGTTACCTCAGCCCTGAAATCGCCAATGGCCTGGCGATGCTGGGCCTTCGCGGCGGCGAGGCTTCACCGTTGTCGATACTGACGGTGCGTGAGATGGATGTCGCCCTGGCGCTGGCGCGCGGGGACAGCAACAAGAAGATCGCCGGCCTGCTGCACATGAGCGAGAAGACCGTCAGTTCACACAAACTGCGCATCCTCGAGAAGCTCGAGGTGGACAACGTGGTCGCGCTGGCCAACCTGATGTCGCATTACCAGCTGCTGGAGCGGGGCATCGAACCCCGGTCCGGCCTCGACCCGGTGACGGCGTAGGACCGTCACCGGGTGGCTGGTCTTACTCGCCGTCGCTGTCGCGCTGACGCGGCGCCTCGGACTTCGGGGCTTCCGACGACTTCGGTGCGTCTGGCTTTGCGGCTTCCGACGACTTCGGTGCGTCGGGCTTGGCGGCGGAGGCAGGTTCCTGGAACAGCGGTGCCTGGATCGAGGCGGCCGGCGGCGTGACGACCTTCGGCGCCGCCGGTGCCGGGGCGTTCGTCGCCGCTGCCGCCCCAGCCGCCGGAGCCGGCGTCGAGGGCGTCGGCGAAGGTGCAGCCGGTCGAGGCGTTGAAGGCGTGGCCGCCGCCGTGCTGCCGGCGGCCGCGCTTGCGGCAGCCGGTGCCGGCTGCGACCCCGCCGGTCGGGCCGGCTGTTCCGCAGCCGCGTCGTTCGCCTTCGGCGCCGTCTCATCCGGACCCGTGCGCGGCGCGGACGATGGCGACGTCGGCGGTGCATCACTGGATGCGCGCTGCGCAGGCGCGGAAGCCGGTGGCGCAACCGAAGCCGCCCGCGGTGTGGCCCTTGCCTGCGACGCGGCTGCCGCTTCGCCAGCGGGGCGCGGCGCCGGTGCAGGGGACCCGTCCGCTGCAATGGTGGCGGGCGCCGTCGACGGAGGCGGCGTGATCGAACCGCTTGCCAGGGCAGTGCCCGAGGCCGCCTGCGGCGGCATCGGGGCAGTCGAAGTCGCTGGAGCTGCGGTGCTTGCCGACGCAGCCGGAGCAACCGGAGCTGGAGTCGACGCCGCCGGAGCAGCGGCCGCCGATCCCGCCGCGGCTGCCGGGGCGGCTGGCGCGGAGGCCTGCGAAGCTGCCGGTGCGCTCACCGGCCTGCTGGCGTTGTCCGTGCCGGAGGTCGGCGCATCGGCGCTGGCGGCGGCCGCAGCGGCGGGGCGCGGTGCCTGCGGCCGGGCCGGTGCGGATGCGTCCTGCGATGGCGGCTCGGCGGCAGAAGACGACGTGCCTGCCGACTGCGGCGCCGGGTTGGCGGCTGCCGGGCGTGGCAGGCTTTCGCGGCGACTTTCGTCACGGCGACTTTCGTCACGGCGATGGTCGTCGCGGCGGTCGTTGCCATTGACGCCTTCGTCGTCGCCGCTTGCGCCGCCTGCGCTGTCGGCCTGCACCGGATTCAGCGCGTCTTCGCCACCCTCGCCATTGCGGCGGCGTCGACGACCACCACGGCGACCGCGGCGCTTGCGCGTACCGCCTTCGCCGGTCATGCCGTTCTCTCCGGCGGGTGCACCGCCGGTGGCGCCATGCTCCCTGTTGGCCGTTTCCGCCATGGCGGCCGAAGCCGTGGCGGCTGCAGCGGCGACCGCTGCCGGCGCGGCGGCCGGCGCGGCGGGCGGACGTGACGACGGTTCGCCGCTGCGGCCTGCCGATGCAGCGTCGGGGCTGCGCGGCGGCTGTTCATTGCGGGACGTGTTCGCGCCCGGCGGGTTCTGGCGTTTTGCCTGTTCCTGCGGATTGCGCGCCGGCTTGGCGGCGTTCTGCTCGATGGGGCGGGCCTCGTTCTGGCCGCGCTTCTGCGGCGCGTTGGCGCGCTTGGGCTTCTGCTGCGGCTTGTGCGGGTGCGTCGCGTGCGGCCGGCCATGCGCGCTGGCGGCATGCTTGCCGCCGCGGCGGTTGCGGTCCTTGCTTTCCCCGCGCTCGCCGGCCTCCGCGTTCGCTTCAGTGCCACCGGTGAAGAAGGCGAGGATTCGCTTGAACAATCCCGGGCGGGCCGGCGCGGTCTTGGTCAGGGTTGCGGGGGCCTTTTCCCGGGACGGCAGGATGTCGTCGTCCTCGCGGGTCGGCGGTGGCGGCGTCGAGGGCTTGATGCCGCTCACGGCCGGCTGTTCGCCCGGACCGGTGTCATTGGCCATGCTCCGGATGACCGGTGCCGGTGCGACCGTCACGCGCTTGTAGCTCGGCTTGCTGGTGTGCTCGCCGAGGTCGGTGTCGCGCAGGCGCTGGATTTCGAAGTGCGGCGTTTCCAGGCGTTCGTCGGCGACGATGACGACCGGCGCCTCGTGGCGCTGTTCGATGGCGCTCAGCGCCGCGCGCTTTTCATTGAGCAGGAAATTGGCGATGTCGGACGGCACCTGGACCAGCACCTGGCCGGTGTTCTCCTTCATCGCGTGCTCTTCGACCAGGCGCAGGATCGACAGCGACAGCGACTCGACGCTGCGGATGCGGCCATGGCCTTCGCAGCGCGGGCAGACGTCCTGCGTCGATTCGCCCAGCGACGGGCGCAGGCGCTGGCGCGACAGTTCGAGCAGGCCGAACTTGGAAATGCGGCCAAGCTGCACCCGGGCGCGGTCGTAGCGCAGGGCGTCGCGCAGCTGGTCCTCGACCTGGCGCTGGTGCTTGTTCGACTCCATGTCGATGAAGTCGATGACGATCAGGCCGCCGGCGTCACGCAGGCGCAACTGGCGGGCGATTTCCACCGCCGCTTCCATGTTGGTGTTGAACGCCGTCTCCTCGATGTCGGCGCCCTTGGTGGCGCGCGCCGAGTTGATGTCGATGGCGGTCAGCGCCTCGGTCTGGTCAATGACGATCGAGCCGCCGGAGGGCAGGCGGACGCTGCGCTCGTAGCAGTTCTCGATCTGCGTCTCGATCTGGAAACGCGAGAACAGCGGCACCGTGTCCTGGTACAGCTTCAGCTTGCGCAGGCTGCCCGGCATCACCAGCTGCATGAAGTCGCGCGCTTCCTCGTACACCTCGGGGTTGTCGACCAGGATCTCGCCGATCTCGGGGCGCAGGTAGTCGCGCAGCGCGCGCATGATCAGCCGCGATTCCTGGTAGATCAGGAACGGCGCCGGGCGCGTCTGGTTGGCTTCGGTGATCGCCTTCCACAGCTGCAGCAGGTAGTCCAGGTCCCACTGCAGTTCCTCGGCTTCGCGGCCCAGGCCGGCGGTGCGCACGATCAGGCCCATGCCGTCCGGCACCTGCAGGTGGTCCATCGCCTCGCGCAGCGCGGCGCGATCCTCACCCTCGATGCGGCGGGAGACTCCGCCCGCACGCGGGTTGTTCGGCATCAGCACCATGTAGCGGCCGGCCAGCGAGATGAACGTGGTCAGCGCCGCGCCCTTGGTGCCGCGTTCCTCCTTGTCCACCTGCACGATGACGTCCTGGCCCTCGCGGACCAGTTCGCGCATGCCGGCCTTGTTGGGATCGACGCCGGGCGTGAAATATTCCCGGGCGATTTCCTTCAGCGGCAGGAAACCGTGACGTTCACCGCCATAATCGACAAAGGCGGCCTCCAGGCTGGGTTCAACCCGGGAGATCCGCCCCTTGTAGATGTTCGACTTCTTCTGTTCCTTGGCCGGCAGCTCCAGATCGAGGTCGTAGAGCAGCTGGCCGTCGACGATCGCCACGCGCAGCTCTTCGCGCTGCGTGGCATTGATCAACATGCGTTTCATGATGTGCGGTCCTTGCCGGTGCGGCGAGGCCGGGCGGGGCGGATACGGACGATGGATACCGGATCCCGGCCGGCACGCGCCGGCGCCCGCCCGCCGCGATCGCGTCGCGGAGCAGCTGGCAAAGGGTGATCAGCAGTAGGGCCATTTTGTCGCCTGAGCCGCCGGGAGTGCCCGGGGCCGAACCGGATTCGATGCGTGAAGGCAGGCGTCCCGCCTGCGAGGGTGGGTGCGCCCTGGGGCGCAACCGGAAAACCTTTCCAGGTCATCGACCTGTAGCTTGCGGATCCTGCGTGCGACAGGGCAGGGCTCTATCGCGGTGCCGGGCACAGCGCGCATACTATACCAAATCAAACGGTTAGCGCGGCAACGTGAACGACAAGAAGCAGAATGGCCGCGCCCGGCCAGGCCAGGACGGCCGGAATGCCCCGCCGGCAGGCGCTGCCGGCGTACAGATGGTGCGCGTGGAGGAGGGCGGCAACGGCCAGCGGATCGACAATTTCTTGCTCGGTCGCCTCAAGGGCGCACCGCGCAGCCTGGTGTACCGGCTGTTGCGCACCGGCCAGGTCCGGGTCAACGGCGGTCGTGCGAAGCCCGAGACGCGCCTGGCCCTGGGCGATATCGTCCGGGTGCCGCCGGTCCGCCTGCCGGAACCCGACGCCCCGGCCACGGCCTCGACCGGCCAGCTGGAACAGGTCGAGGCGGCGATCATCCATGAGGACCGCCATGTCCTCGTGCTGGACAAGCCCAGTGGCCTGGCCTCGCACGGCGGCAGCGGCATCCGGCTGGGCGCCATCGAGACCCTGCGCCAGCTGCGCGGCGACGAGCGCCTGGAGCTGGTCCATCGCCTTGACCGCGACACCAGCGGCATCCTGCTGCTCGCCAAGTCACGCGCCGCGCTGCTGGCCTTCCAGGACGAGATCCGCCGCGGCCGCGCACAGAAGCGCTACCTGACGCTGCTGGGCGGCACGCTCAAACCTTCGCCCTTCCGCGTCGAGGCGGCCCTGCGCAAGCAGGTGCTGCAGGGCGGCGAGCGCATGGTCCAGGTCGCCGCCGACGGCAAGCCGTCGATCAGCACCTTCACCGCCGCGCAACGCCTGCCGGGTGCGACGCTGGCGGAAGTGCTCATCGAAACCGGCCGCACCCACCAGATCCGCGTGCACGCCAGGCACATCCGCCATCCGGTGGCCGGTGACGAAAAGTACGGCGACCCGGAATTCAACGCGCGCATGAAGGGCTTCGGCCTGCGCCGGCTATTCCTGCACGCCGCCAGCCTGCGGCTGCGCGGGCCGGGTGGCGAGGACTACCTGTTCCACGCGCCGCTGCCGGCGGACCTGCGCACGCCACTGGACGCCCTCGCCAGTCGCGGATGATGTCGCGCGGTCATGACCGCCGAAGCGCGGGATGCGGGTGAAAGTGCAGAATGAACCGCTACACTCGCGGGCATGAGCCATCGACTGGCGTTCATCGCCGCGCGAACCGAAGCCGCCACGGCCGCGAAGGCCGTCCTGCAGGCCCGATACGGACAGGTCCCGGTCGAAGAGGCCGAGGTCATCGTCGCACTGGGCGGCGACGGACTGATGCTGCAGACGCTGCATCGTCATGGCGGCGCCGGGCGACCGGTGTACGGCATGAAGCTGGGAACCGTCGGTTTCCTGCTCAACCAGTACGAGGTCGAAGGGCTGCCCGAGCGCATCGCCGCCGCCAATCCCACCCAGCTGGCCCCGCTGGTGATGCAGGCGGTCAGCGAATCGGGCGCAACCGCGACGGCACTCGCCTTCAACGAAGTGTCTCTGCTGCGGCAGACCCGGCAGACCGCGCACCTGCGCGTGCATGTCAACGACCGCGTACGCCTGGACGAACTGGTCTGCGATGGCCTGCTGGTGGCCACGCCAGCCGGCAGCACCGCCTACAACCTCTCGGCGCACGGCCCGATCCTGCCGATGGACAGCCAGGTGCTGGCACTGACGCCGCTGGCGCCATTCCGCCCGCGTCGCTGGCGCGGTGCCATCCTGCGCTCCGACGCACGCATCGACATCGGAATCCTCGATCCGGACAAGCGGCCGGTCAGCGTCACCGCCGATGCCTACGAAGTCCGCGACGTGGTCGAAGTGAAGGTCAACCAGTCGAAAGAGCACAGTGTCACGCTGCTGTTCGACCCCGACCACAACCTGGAAGAACGCATCCTCAATGAGCAATTCGCCTGACATCGCGACCGTGTCCACGTCGGTGCGCATCCTGTTTGCGCTGGCGACGGCTGTCTCCGGCCCGTCGATGGCGCTGGCGGACAGCGGCAAGCTCGACGTCGCCCTGCGCAACGCGGCGGGCGACGTCGATGTCTTCGTCGAGATGCGGCCCGTGGCCGCTGTACCGCGACCGGTCCGCGAATCCGGCGAGGCGATCGCCGGCTATCGTGCGCGCCTGGTCGCTTTCCTGCGTGAACAGGCCGAGCGCAGCCAGGCCGGCCTGCGCGCCGAGCTGGATGCACGCGGCATCGCCTGGAGGGGTTTCTGGATCGCCGATGCGATCGCGATCCGCATGGATGCCGCCCAGCTGGCGTGGCTGGCATCGCGCGATGACGTCGTCCGCGTGTATCACGACGCGTTGAACCGACGCCTCGACCCGGCTGAATCGGGCGAGCCTGCGCCCAGGGCGCCTGCCGCGGTCGAGTGGGGCGTCGAGCGCATCCGGGCACCGGAGGTATGGGCCGCCGGCGTCACCGGCGAAGGCGTGGTGATCGCAGGCCAGGATACCGGTGTGCGCTGGGACCACAATGCGCTCAAGCGGCAGTACCGCGGCTGGGACGGCAACAGCGCCGACCACGACTACAACTGGCACGACGCCGTCCACCAGACGTACGGCGCCGGCGGCAATCCCTGCGGCATCGATTCGATGGTGCCCTGCGACGACCACAGCCACGGCACGCATACCGTCGGCACCGTCATCGGTGATGATGGCGGCGACAACCGGATCGGCGTGGCGCCGGACGCACGCTGGATCGCCTGCCGCAACATGGAGCGCGGCGTCGGCCGCGCCAGCATGTACGCCGAATGTTTCCAGTGGTTCGTCGCGCCGACCGACCTGGCCGGGGAAAACCCGCGACCGGACCTGGCGCCCGACGTGATCAACAATTCCTGGGGCTGTCCGCCCGACGAGCTGTGCACGGATCCGGCGGTGCTGCAGGCCGTCGTGGAGAACGTGCGCGACGCCGGCATCGTCGTCGTGGTGTCGGCCGGCAATTCCGGAAGCGGATGCGGCACGATCGACACGCCCGCGGCGATCTACGACGCCGCCTTCACCGTGGGTTCCACGACCAGCTCGGAACTGATGTCGGGTTTCTCAAGTCGCGGGCCGGTGCCATTCGCACTCACCACGACAATGAAACCGGATATCGTGGCGCCCGGATCTTCCGTACGTTCGGCGACACGCGCGGCGGTGGACAGCTACGGCCTGTCCTCCGGAACCAGCATGGCCGGTCCGCATGTGGCGGGCGCCGTCGCGCTGCTGATCTCGGCCAATCCCGCGCTGCGCGGTGATGTCGACCGCATCGAGCGGATCCTCGGCGACACCGCGGTGCCGTTATCCATCACGCAGACCTGCAGCGGGGTCGGGCCGACGACCTGGCCGAACTACGTCGCCGGGCATGGTCGCATCGATGCCTGGGCGGCGTTCCGCGTCGCCGAAACCATTTTCACCGACGACTGGGAGGGCAACGCGCCGTGAGCGCGATGTCGCCGCACGCGGTCGACCGTCGGCTGGTGGTCGCGATTTCATCGCGGACGCTGTTCGATCTCGACGACAGCCACACGGTGTTCGAGCGCGCCGGCGTGGCCGCCTACGCGGACTACCAGGTCGCACACGAGAACGAGCCGCTGGCGCCCGGCGTCGCCTTCCCGCTGGTGCGCAAGCTGCTGGGACTGAACCAGCGCGCCGGCAAGCCGCTGGTCGAGGTGATCCTGCTCTCGCGCAACTCCAGCGACACCGGCCTGCGCGTGTTCAATTCCATCCAGCATTATGGGCTGGACATCGTCCGCGCCGCGTTCACCGGCGGTGCGCCGCCTTACACCTATATCGCGCCGTTCGAAGCCGACCTGTTCCTGTCCGCCAACGGCGACGACGTGCGCCGCGCGCTGGCTGCCGGGGTCGCCGCCGCTGCGATCCTGCCCTCGGCCACCGGCGGCGATCCCGACGGCCCATTGCGCATTGCTTTCGATGGCGATGCCGTGCTCTTCGGCGACGAGTCCGAGCGCATCAGCCAGGAGCAGGGCATCGAAGCCTTCCACCGCCACGAATCCGAACACGTCGACCAGCCGCTGTCCGGCGGACCGTTCCGCGGTTTCCTCGCGGCGCTGCATGCGCTGCAATCGCAGTTCCCCGACGACCAGCCGCCGATCCGCACCGCGCTGGTGACGGCAAGGTCGGCGCCGGCACACAAGCGCGTCATCCTCACGCTGCGCGAGTGGGGCGTGCGCCTGGACGAAGCCATCTTCCTGGGGGGACGGCCGAAAGGGCCGTTCCTGGAAGCCTTCGCCGCCGACATCTTCTTCGACGACTCCGGCGCCAACATCGAATCGGCGCGGCAGTTCGTCGCCAGCGGCCACGTGCCGCACGGCGTCTCCAATCCCGAGCAATGAATCCAGCACCCGCCCAAACCGCCATCGGCATCGACGACGTGCTGGATGTGCGCGAAGTGGACGATGGCCGCGCCGTCGCCGGCGAGCTGTTCCAGCGCCGCTACCGCGAGCAGGCGCCCGACTTCCCGCTGCACATCGTCGCCTTCTGGAAAGCGCCGGACGGTCGCGAGCACCCGGTGTGCTACATCCACTTCACGCCGCAGGGCGAACTGATGCTCGGCGGCGGCGCCTGCACCGACGACCACCTGCTGCGACGCCTGCCCGCCGACCATCGCGCCGCGCTACGCGCCGCCGGCGGCGTCTACCGCCATGCGCTCACGCGCTCTGTCGACCTGCTGTCATCGCGATGCAAGGCGATCTTCGGCTATTGCGGCGATCCGCTGGCCGGCCGCATCGACCGCGCCGTCGGCTTCCGCGAGACCGCGCATCCGCACCTGCTCGTCTATTTCACGCGCGATCTTCCGTCCGCCGAGCAGGATGCGCTGATCGCCCAGGCCAACGCCGTCGGGCCGTTCTGACCGTCGCGGCCGTCGCGGCCGTCGCGACGGCTGGACCCGTCATTGCCGTCGGACCGCAGCGGAGCGGGACCGATGGTGGCCGGTTCCGCGTCAAGGCGTTCTGCGAAGCAGGTCACACTCCGTTGCCATGCAGGCGGGTCGTGGACGGCGCGCTCTGAACCGCGCGGCTTCGCAAACCGGCCGCGGAGGGCGGTCGTCTTGAACGTCGAGGAGGGAGACCATGCGGATTTCGGAAGGGCGGTGCATGCGCACGGCCATGGCATTGTGCGTTGCCGCCATGCCGGCGTTGCCCGGCGACGTGCGGGCCGGTACGGACGGCTGGTCGCCGGATCCGGCCCACAACCTGGTGATTGCCGGGCGCAGCGGCGAGGAAGTGCAGGCCAAGATCCTGCCCCTGTCCGACGGCGGCTTCTATGTCAGCTGGTTCGACAACACCGATGGCGGTTATGACGTGCGCCTGCAGCGGCTCGATGTCGACGGCCGCGCCCTGTGGGTCGACAACGGCATGGTGGTGGCGGACCGCAGCTTCGACTGGACCACCGACTACGGCTTCACCGTCGATGCCGATGACCATGCCGTCCTGTCCTTCCAGTGCTGCACGCAGGGCGGGCCCGACGAGCGCCTCGTGCTGGCGCGGATCGCGCCTGACGGCACGCGCGCCTGGCCCGCGCCGGGCATCGACGTCACCCTGGCCGGCGACGCCGCCGCCGTCTCCCAGGTGTCGGCCACCTCTGACGGCGATGTCGTTGTCGCCTGGATGACCGCCACCGGACAGGGCCGGGCGCAGAAGTTCGATGGCAACGGAACGGCGGCGTGGGCGGCGGGTGGGGTCGAGATCGCCGGTCCTGCCGGCGCATCGCGTTTCATCGCCGACGTGCGGCCGGGCGCCAACGGCGACGCCATCGTGTCCTGGAGCAACCAGCCCAACTTCCTGACCCGTGTCCTTTACGCGCAGAAACTCGCGGCTGCCGATGGCGCGGCCCTCTGGGGAACCGGTGTGCGCGTCTCCGAGACCGGCAACCTGCAGGCGGGCTACTTCCCGCCATTCATGGGCGATGGGGAAGGCGGCGCCGTCTTCGCCTACTACGACAACACCGGCGTCGTCTTCGACATCCGCGTGCAGCACATAGACAGTGGCGCCAAGCGCCGCTTCGGCCCAACGGGCGTGCTCGCCACCACCGATGGCACGCGCAACCACGTCAGCTCCGCCGCCGCCTACGATCCCGCGAGCGGCGACATCTTCGTCGCCTGGGTGGATGACCAGACCGTCAGCATGCAGGTCATGCACTCGCTGCGCGCGCAGCGCATCGACGCCGACGGCAACCGGCAGTGGGGCGACGACGGCGTCGAGCTGGTCCCGCCCGCGGTAGCGACAACCGGCGAGAACGCGCTGTCCCGACCGGTGGTCCTGCTGGCGCCGGACGGCGTCATCGTCGCCTGGACAACGGGCAATACATCGGTGACCAGCCATCCGGTCCGCGCCCAGTACCTGGGCCGAGACGGCATCGTGCGCTGGCCACAGCCGGCCGACATCAAGACGGCGCCGACGACGACCGCCAGGCTTGCCGGCGCCAACAGCGCCGCCGGTTACGCCGCCTTCGTGTGGAGCGACGCGCCGGACAACGATCCTGCCGGCAACGATGTCCTCGGCCACCGGCTGGACTACGACGCCAAGCCGGACGATGTCCTGTTCGCCGATGGCTTCGAGCCGGCCGACTGAGGCGCCAGCCATCCGCGGGCCGGCACACCGGACGCGTCCGCTGACGAGGGGCGGTCGCGCGTGTCATCCCGTGCCCGGAGGGCGCTCCCCGCCGGCGGCGCGCAACGCGTCGCGCTTGAGGCACAATGCCCGGCTCATTCTTCCGAGCCGTTGATGAACGCATCGTCCAACCCGGCGCTCCCGCCTGATGCACCGTGGATCGTCTTGAAGTTCGGTGGCTCCAGCGTCGCCCGCGTGGCGCGCTGGGGGTCGATCGCGGAACTGGCGCGCCAGCGTCACGCCGCCGGGCATCGCGTGCTGGTCGTGGTGTCGGCACTGTCCGGCGTGACGGATGCGCTCAAGGCCATTGGTGAATCCGCCGACGTCGGCGAGCGGCGCCGGCTGGCCGAAGCACTGGCGCAGCGGCACATCGATTTCGCCGCCGAGCTGGGCGTCGATCCGGCGCTGCTGGCGCCGTGGCTGGCGCACTTGTCGGAGCTGGCGGCCAGCGGCGGCGGCAGTCGCTGCCAGGGTTTGTATGCCTGGCAGGCGGAGCTGCTGGCGATGGGCGAGCTGATGTCGAGCACGCTGGGCAACGCGGCGCTGCGCCAGGCCGGGCTCAACAGCCGCTGGCTCGATGCCCGCGACTGCCTGCAGGCGCAGCCGCAGCCGAACCAGAACGAATGGGCGCGCTGGCTGTCGGCCAGCGTCCCGGCGCAGCGCGACGACGAACTGCGCGAGCGGCTGGCCGGCCGCAATGCCGACATCTTCATCACCCAGGGCTTCGTCGCGCGCACCGCGGACGGCTGCACTGCCGTCCTCGGCCGCGGAGGCTCGGACACGTCGGCGGCGTACTTCGGCGCCAAGCTGGCGGCGGCGCGGGTGGAGATCTGGAGTGACGTCGCCGGCCTGTTCAGCGCCAATCCGCGTGAAGTCCCAGGCGCCCGGCTGCTCCGCCGGCTGGATTTCCAGGAAGCGCAGGAAATCGCCACGACCGGGGCCAAGATGCTGCATCCGCGCTGCCTGTCGCCCCTGCGCCGCAGCGGCGTGCCTTTGTGGATCCGTGACACCGGAAATCCCGACCTGGCCGGCACCGAAATCGGGCCGGAGGCGCCGGATGCCGCGCCCTCGATCAAGGCGGTGTCGACGCGGCGAGGCATCACCCTGGTGTCGATGGAGACCATCGGCATGTGGCAGCAGGTCGGTTTCCTGGCCGACGTCTTCGAGGTGTTCCGCAAGCACGGGCTGTCGGTGGACCTGATCGGTTCGGCGGAAACCAACGTCACGGTGTCGCTGGACCCGAGCGAGAACCTGCTCGGGTCCGACGTGCTGGCGGCGCTGTGCGAGGAGCTGGCGCAGTTCTGCCGCGTCCGCGCGATCACGCCGTGCACGGCGGTGACGCTGGTCGGCCGTGGCATGCGCGGCATGCTGCACCGCCTGCGCGACGTGCTTGCCGACATGGGTTCGCTGAGCGTGCACCTGATCTCGCAATCGTCGAACGATCTCAACCTCACCTTCGTGCTCGACGAGGCCGATGCCGAAGGCCTGCTGCCGCGCCTGCACGCCGACCTGATCGCGGCCTGCGCGCTGCCGGCCGAAGAGGACGAAGTATTCGGCCCGACCTGGGCCCAGCTGTACGCAGGCGACCGGGCCAGCCGGCCGCAGCCATGGTGGCGCGCGCGCGTGGAGGCGCTGCGCGATATTGCAGCGGCACGCGGCACGCCCGCATATGTCTATGACCTGGGGACGGTACGCGAAAGGGCCCGTGCGCTGCGTGGCATCGGTGCCGTGTCGCGCTGGCACTACGCGATCAAGGCGAATCCGCACCCGGCTATCCTGCGCGCGCTGGAAACCGAAGGCTTCGACTTCGAATGCGTATCGCCGGGCGAGGTCGACGCCGTGCGCGAGGCGCTGCCCGGCCTCGATCCGCAGCGCATCCTGTTCACGCCGACGATGGCCGGCGACGACGAGTTCGCCGACGCGCTCGCGCAGGGCCTGCGCGTCACCTTCGACTGCGTGGAAGCGGTCCGCGCCCTGGCGGATGGTCGCCACGGCGGCCGCAGCATCGCCGTTCGGCTGGACATCGGTCCGGGGCGCGGCCAGCACGCGCATGTGCGCACCGGCCATGACAGCAAGTTCGGGCTGCCGCTGGCGGACCTGCCGGCATTCGTCGAGGCCGCGCAGGCGGCCGGGCTGGTCATCGACACGCTGCACGCCCACCTGGGTTCCGGCGTCTTCGATGCCGGCCACTGGCGCGAGGTCGGCCTGCAACTGGCCAGCCTGGCCGAACGCCTGCCGACGGTGACGACGCTGAACCCCGGCGGCGGCCTCGGCGTCCCGTACCTGCCCGGCGAACCGGCGCTCGACCTGGGTGCACTCGGAGCCGGGCTGGACGAGCTTCGCGCCGCCTATCCGCGGCTGACGCTGGCGATGGAGCCCGGCCGTTACCTGGTCGCCGAAGCCGGAGTGCTGCTGGCGCGGGTGTCGCGCATCAAGCGCAAGGGCCGCCATGTGTACGTCGGTTGTGATGCCGGCATGCACACGCTGCTGCGTCCGGCGTTGTACGAAGCCTGGCATCCGGTGGTCAACCTCGACCGCCCCGATGCGCCGCGCACGATGCGCGCCGACGTCGTCGGACCGGTCTGCGAGAGCGCCGACAACCTTGCCCTTGACCGGCGGCTGCCAGCCGACACCGCCGTCGGCGATGTGTTGCTGGTCGACATCGCAGGTGCCTATGGAGCCGTCATGGCCAGTGATTACAACCGCCGCGGACGACCGCTGGAAATCGTGCTCGATGGAGGTGCGGCATGAGTGGGTGGACTTTCCGCCGCGACGGCATCGGGACCTTCCGCTTCGTGTCCGCCACCTATGACGCGGCGACGGGCCAGGCGCGCCTCGAATACGCCTTCGACGATGGTCCGTCGATGGTGGAGACCATCCGGTTCCCCGGCGCGCCGGCGCCGGCGCATCCCCAGGCAGTGGAGAAAGCGCTGCAGCTGCTGCACCTGATCGCCGGCGTCAGCTATTTCAAGGCGGCGGTGCCGGCGCGCATCGTCGTCGAAACCGCGGTGCCGGATGCCGCGACCGCCGCGCTGCTGGATGCGGTGTATGTCGAGGGCCTGGCCGAGTTCGCCTGGCGCAACGGCCTGGACCTGCGTGGCCGGATCGCGTTTCCGCGCACCGTTGCCGAGGACGCCGGGACGACGGCGCCGGCGCTGGCGCTGCCGCGCCGCAGCCTGGTCGCCATCGGCGGCGGCAAGGATTCGCTGGTGAGTGTCGAGATGCTGCGTGCGCTGGGCGAAGACATGACACTCACCTGGGTCGGCGAATCGCCACTGATCGCCGCAGTGGCCGCGCATACCGGCCTGCCGACGCTCAACATCGGCCGTGCGCTGTCGCCGGTGCTGTTCGAGCTCAACCGCCAGGGCGCATGGAACGGCCATATCCCGGTGACGGCGATCAATTCGGCAATCCTGCTGCTGGCGGCGTTGTTGTATGGTTTCGACTCGGTCGTGTTCTCCAACGAGCAGTCGGCCTCGGCGGCAACCCTGGAAGCGGAGGGCAGGGTGGTCAATCACCAATGGAGCAAGGGCTTTGCGTTCGAGCGCGCGCTGGCGTCGCTGGTGCACGCGCGCATCGCGGCCGACCTGGACTACTTCTCGCTGCTTCGGCCGCTCAGCGAGCTGGCGGTCACGCGCGAGTTCGCGCGCCACAGCCAGTACCACCAGCATTTCTCCAGCTGCAACCGCAATTTCCGCATCCTCGGGGCCAAGCCACGCGAGCGCTGGTGCGGCGCCTGCCCGAAATGCCATTTCGTTTTCCTTGCGCTGGCGCCGTTCATGGCCAAGCCGGCGCTGGTGGCGATCTTCGGTCGCAACCTGCTCGACGATCCGGAACTGGCCGGCGACTTCGACGCCCTGATCGAATGGCAGGCGCACAAGCCGTTCGAATGCGTGGGCGAGGCCGCCGAGTCACGCGCTGCGCTGGCGGCGCTGGCCGGCCGCGCCGAGTGGAAGGAAGATGCACTGGTGCGGCGATTCGCCGCGGAAATCCTGCCGCAGCTGCCGCCCGGCAGCCTTGACATGGCGCCGCTGCTGCGACCCGGCACCGACCATGCCTTGCCATCGCGTTACCAGGGGTTGTTCGATGCGATACAGCGAGCTTGAGTTCCGACGCCTGGCCATCTGGGGAGGTGGCCGCGAGGGGCGGACAGCGATCCAGGCGCTGCGCCAGCGCTTCCCGGACAAGATGCTGACCTGGATCGTGCCGGCGGCCGAACTCAGTGAATCCCGGACCGCGGCGCCCGACGGCATCATCCTCGCCGCCGAAGGCGAGCCGGATGCGGACCTGGCCGGTTACGAAGTGGTGGTGAAGTCGCCCGGCATCAGCGCCTACCGTCCCGACGTGCTGGCAGCCAAGGCCAAGGGCACCCAGTTCACCTCGGGCACGGCGATCTGGTTCGCCGAGCACCACGGCGCCAACACCATCTGCGTCACCGGCACCAAGGGCAAGAGCACGACCTCGGCGCTGATCGCGCACCTGCTGCGCGCCGGTGGCGTGCAGGTCGGCTTCGGCGGCAACATCGGCCTGCCGCTTCTGGCCTTCGATGCACAGCCGCCGGCCGACTGGTACGTGTTCGAATTGTCGAGCTTCCAGACCGCGGACCTCGACTGCACGCCGACCGTGGCCGTGCTGACCAGCCTGGCCGAGGAACATCTGGACTGGCACGGCGATGTCGAGCGCTACCGCAGCGACAAGCTGCGCCTTTTCCGCAATGCCGTGCGCGCGGTCTTGCCGGCGCGCATGGAGCTGCCGGTTTCGACGCGTGGCGAAGTGGTGCGCTTCGGATCGGAAGGGCGCTGGCACATCGCCGAAGGCCACCTCTACCGCGCCCAGCATCGCGTCATGCCGCTGCGCGACCTGCCGCTGCGTGGTCGTCACAACCACATCAACCTCTGCGCCGCCCTGGTGGCGATCGAAGCCGCAGGATTCGACGCCTTCAAGCTGCTCAAGCATGTCGGCAGCTTCCAGCCACTGCCGCACCGGCTTCAGGAACTGGGCCTGCGCGACGGCATCCTCTATGTCAACGACAGCATCGCCACGACGCCGACGGCGACGCTGGCCGCCTGGGACTGCTACCGCAGCCAGCCGATCGCGCTGATCCTCGGCGGCTACGACCGCGGCCTGGACTGGACGTCGGCGGTCACCGCGCTGGGCACGCAGAAGCCGCGCCTGATCCTTGCGCAGGGTGCCAACGGTCCACGCATCGCGGCGTTGATGCGTGCAGCCGGCATCGCCGTGGTGGAAACGCGCGACCTCAAGGCCGCGGTGTCGATGGCACGCCTTGCGCTGTCGAATGGCGGCGTCATCCTGCTCTCCCCGGGTGCGCCGAGTTTCCCGGCCTTCCGCGACTACGCCGAGCGCGGGCGCTGTTTCGCCGCGGCGGCGGGATTCGATCCGAATACCATCGCCAGCATCGACGGACTGGGCGTGCACTGACATGGAAAGCCGACGCTATCGCGTGTGGGACCTGCCGACGCGCCTGAGCCACTGGGCCATCGCGGTGCTGGTGCTGGCGCAGTTCGGCAGCGGCCTGCTTGAAGTCTTGCCCATGGGCTGGCACCTGTGGTGCGGTTATGCGCTGCTCGTCGCCTTGCTGTTCCGGGTGCTGTGGGGATTCGTCGGCAGTCCAAGCGCACGCTTCGGCAGTTTCCTGCGTGGGCCGTCGGCGATGCTGGAATATTCGCGCCAGCTGTTCGAGCCGAAGCCGTCGCGCTGGGCCGGGCACAATCCGCTGGGCGGCTGGTCGATCGTGCTGATGCTGGCGTTCGCGCTGGCGCAGTCGGTCACCGGCCTGTTCTCCGAATCCATCGACCTGGCCGGCCCGCTGGTTGCCAGCGTCGATCGCGCCACCGCGCGCGCCGCCGAGGACTGGCATGGCTGGCTGTACTGGCCGTTGCTGCTGTTGGTCGTGCTGCATGTCGCCGCGGCATTCTTCCACCTGGCCTACAAGCGCGAGAACCTGATTGCGCCCATCTTTGGCGATGGCCGGCTGGAGCTGGAACGCGATCCCGCTTTGGGTTTCGCCGGCGCCACACGCGCGCTGGTGGTGCTGGCGATCGCCTTCACTGTTGTCGTGCTGGTCGCGCGGCTAGCACCGTGATGCCGGCGGCGTGCCGCCGGATGGCATGATCTGCCTTGTTCCGTGCTGCGCGTCTGTCCATCCAGGACAATGACCGAAAATTCCTGACCCCGGTCATCGGGTGGGCGTCGTGCGTTGGCGCCCTGGCTGGTCTGTCCGCTGCGGGTGGATTTTCCGGTCATGACCCACGGATGCTCTTCTTTGCGGACGGGGGCGGAAATGAAAAAACGGTCGATGGTTCTGTCGGGACTTGTCCTGCCATCGCTGGCGTCAGCGGGCAGTGTTGCTGCCGACGGGAGTGGCACTGCTGCCGGTCAGTGCGACGATGGAGTTGCAACCCGCAAAGCGGCCATTGCCGCGGTCCAGGGGCATGCGGCGGCGGTGATGGCGGATCGGTATGCAGCGACGCACGGGACTTCTTTGGCGTTGCATCGGCCGCCCGTGGCGCCTGCTTTACACAGATCCGCTGACACGGGCTTTATTTCCCACGGGTTCCGGGACGTGAAAGCGCCGGAAACCGTCCCGGTAGCTGCACCCAGGGTGGAAATGCTGATCGGCCTGTTTCACGGCGCCCGTCCATGCGGCAGTGGGGGGTCACGTTTCCCGGACGGCATTGAGGCCGTGCGGATCGTCGGCGTTGCCGGCGGCCAGGCGCAGTGCGCCAGCTGCCGTAACGGTCGGCCCATGCGAGGACCCGTCCCAGTGCCGGCTCGGTGACCTGCGGTCCGGCCATGCGGGTGTCCGGAGTGCCCGCTCCGCGGCAGGTTCCCGGGGCCCGCGACCATGGAGTTGCGTCGGGCAGGGCGGGGCAGGCATGGATGGGCTCAAGGGCTATGGCGCGGCGCACAACTCTGGCACACTCGGGCGGATGCTGCGTGTGCTCACCCTCGATACGGTTTCCGCCCAGGCGCTGGCCCGTTTTCCGGCCGGCCACTATCGCGTGGGCGCGGCGATCGACACGCCCGACGCGATCCTGTTGCAGGCGGCGACACTGGATCCGGGCAACTCGCCGGCATCGCTGAAAGTCGTCGGTCGCATCGGCACAGGTGCCGGCCAGGTCGACGTCGATGCCCTGTCGGCACGCGGCATTCCACTGCTGCATGCGCCCAGCGCCAATGCCAACGCCGTCAAGGAGCTGGTATTGGCCGGCATGCTGATGGCGGCGCGGCATCTTCCCGAAGCACTGGCGCATGTCGCCGCGGAAGCCGCGGAGCCGGGCTTCCAGCAGCGCCTGCTCGCGCAGCCGCTGCGTTTCCAGGGCAGCGAACTGGCCGGTCGCACGCTTGGCGTGGTCGGGTTGGGCGTGGTCGGCGTGCAGGTGGCGAATACCGCGCGCCTGCTGGGTATGCGCGTGCTCGGCCTCGATCCCTTCGTCACCGTCGAGGGCGCCTGGCAGTTGTCCGCGGAAGTCATGCGCACCGGATCCATCAACGAACTGTATGCCGGCTCCGACTTCGTCAGCTTCCATGTGCCCTTGAATGACGCCACCCGCGACCTGTTCAATGCCGCATCGCTGGCGCATGTCCGCAACGGCGTGGTGCTGGTGAATTTCGCACGCGCCGGCGTGGTGTCGTCGGCCGCGGTGCGCGAAGGCCTTGCCGATGGCCGCATCGGCCGTTATGTCACCGATTTTCCCGAGCCTGGCCTGACCAGCCTCGACGGCGTCGTCACGCTGCCCCACCTCGGCGCTGCCACGCGCGAGGCCGCGGCGCATTCCGCGGCCATGGTCATCGACCAGACGCGCGACTACCTCGAAAACGGCAACCTGGTGAATGCGGTGAATTTCCCGGGGCTGCGGATGCCGCGCGAAGGCCGTGCCCGGCTGTGCGTGGCCAACCGCAACCAGCCGAACATCCTCGGGCACCTGACGCAGGTACTGGGTTCGGCCGGCGTCAACATCACGCAGATGCGCAATGCGTCGCTGGGCGCGATGGCCTATACCCTGATCGATGTCGATGACGACGTGCCACCAGCGCTGCCGTCCGCCATGGCCGCCATCGACGGCGTCCTCTCCATACGGGTGATCTGAAATGAGTCGTTCGCGCAAGCCGGTTGCCGGCAAGGGCGCTGGAGCCCACGCGGGCGCGCCGGCGAAAAGGACGGCGCCAGACCTGGCGCAGGTGCGCGCGCAGATCGACGAGATCGACCTGCGTATCCAGGAACTGATCGGCGAGCGTGCCCGCTGGGCGCAGCAGGTCGGCAAGGCGAAGGGCCCGCTGAAAGCGGCTGTCGACTACTACCGCCCGGAACGCGAGGCGCAGGTGCTGCGCCGGATCATCGATCGCAACGACGGGCCGCTGTCCGATGCGGAGATCGTGCGCCTGTTCCGCGAAATCATGTCCGCCTGCCTTGCGCAACAGCAGCCCTTGAAGATCGGCTTCCTGGGACCGAACGGCACCTTCTCGGAACAGGCGGCGCGCAAGCACTTCGGTCATTCCGCGCACGGCCTACCGCTGGCGAGCATCGAGGAGGTGTTCACCGAGGTCGAATCCGGAAACGCCGACTTCGGAGTCGTGCCGGTCGAGAACTCGGGGCAGGGCACGATCCAGGTGACGCTGGACATGTTCCTGACCTCGAAGGCGCGCATCTGCGGAGAGGTCGAGCTGCGCGTGCACCAGTACCTGCTTTCACGCAGCGGGCAGCTGGCCGATATCGAGCGCGTGTATTCGCACCCGCAGTCGCTGGCGCAATGCCAGGCCTGGTTGCGGCAGCACCTGCCGAAGGCCGAGCGCGTGCCGGTGTCCAGCAATGCCGAGGCGGCGCGACGCGCGCGCAACGCCGACGACGCCGCCGCCATCGCCGGTGAAGCGGCCGGCCATGTCTATCACCTGAAGGCCGTCGCCGGTCCGATCGAGGACCGTCCCGACAACACAACGCGCTTCCTGGTCATCGGTCGCGAGCTGTTCCCGCCGTCCGGAAACGACCGCACCTCGCTGCTGGTGTTCGTCAAGGACCAGCCCGGTGCGCTGTATGAAGTGTTGCGGCCGTTCGCCGAACATGGCGTCAGCATGAACCGCATCGAGTCGCGGCCTTCGCACCAGGGCCTGTGGCAATACGCGTTCTTCATCGATTTCGAAGGCCATGTCGAAGATGCGCCGGTGCGCGCCGCGCTGGCCGAACTGGAGCGCCATGCCGCGCAGGTGCGGGTGCTGGGCTCCTATCCACTCGCCATCGTCTGAGGGTGCAGCCATGACATTGCCCTGGCAGCGGGAACGCCTGCCGGCCGCGATCGCCGGCCTGCGCGCCTACGATCCCGGCCACGACCTGGTTGCATGGCGGCGCCGTTTCCCCGGCCTGCTGGCCGAACTGGGTTCCAATGAAACCGCCATCGGTCCCAGCCCGGCGGCGCTCGACGCGGCGCGGAGCGCGCTGGCGTCCGTGTACCGCTATCCCGATCCGCTGGGTGGTGATCTCAAGCGCGCGCTGTCGCGCCTGCACGGCGTGGACAGCGATCGGATCGTGCTCGGCAACGGGTCGCACGAACTGCTGATGCAGCTGGCGCAGGCCTTCGTGCCGCGCGATGGCACGATCGTCCATTCGCAATACGGATTCGCTGTCTTTGCCATCGCGGCGGCAGCCGTCGGCGCACACGCCGTCTGTGTCCCGGCTTTGCCCGAAGACCATGCCAGTGCGCCTTTCGGCCATGACCTGGACGCGATGGCGGCGGCCTGCGAGGCCGACACGCGGCTGTTGTACCTGGCCAATCCCAACAATCCGACCGGAACCTGGTTCGAGCTGCCGGCCTTGCAGCATCTGCTCGCCACCGTGCCGGCGTCGACACTGGTTGTCGTCGACGAGGCCTATGGCGAGTTCCAGCCCGACGCCAGGTCGGCCAGCGCGATGAACCTGCTGGCCGCGCATCCAAACCTCGTCGTCACGCGCACTTTCTCCAAGGCCTACGCGCTCGCCGGGCTGCGCGTGGGCTACGCGCTGGGACATCCGGACGCGATGGCGGTACTGGAACGCCTGCGCGAGTCCTTCAACGTCAACGGCATCGCGCTGGCTGCCGCCGAAGCGGCGCTGGCGGACGAGTCGCACCTGCAGAAGGTGCTTGCCCACAACGAACGGGAACGCGAACGGCTGGCACGGGGGTTCACGGCGATGGGCCTGCGGGTCTGGCCGTCGCGGACGAACTTCCTGCTGGTGGGATTCAGCTCGTCGCAACGCAGCGCGCAGATCGAAGGGCGCCTGTGTGAACGCGCGGTCATCGTGCGGCCGATGGTTGGCTATGGCCTGGGCCAGTGCCTGCGCATCAGCGTCGGCAGCACACATGAAAACGACCGCCTGCTGGCGGCCCTGGAGGAAAGCCTGTGAGCGTGACGCTGGACTGGATCGCGTCTGCCGGCGGTCCGCTGCGCGGCACGATCACCGTGCCCGGCGACAAATCGGTCTCGCACCGCGCGGTCATGTTCGCGGCGCTGGCCGACGGCCGAACGGACATCCATGGCTTCCTGGAAGGCGAGGACACGCGCGCGACGGCGGCGATCTTCACGCAACTCGGCGTGCGCATCGAAGCGCCTTCGCCGTCGCGGCGCATCATGCATGGCGTCGGCCTGCACGGCCTGCGCGCACCCGGAGCGCCGCTGGATTGCGGGAATGCCGGAACCGGCATGCGCCTGCTCGCCGGGCTGCTTGCCGGACAGGCCTTCGACAGCGTGCTGGTCGGCGATGCCTCACTCTCGAAGCGTCCGATGCGCCGCGTCGTGGAACCGCTGGCGGCCATGGGCGCGCGCATCGTTACCAGCGCGGCGGGCACGGCGCCCCTGCACATCCAGGGTGGCCAGCGGCTGCATGGAGGCGACCTGGTCCTGCCGGTGGCGAGCGCCCAGTTGAAGTCCGCGCTGCTGCTGGCGGGGCTGTACGCCTCTGGCGTCACGCGCGTGCGCGAGCCGCATCCAACGCGCGACTACACCGAACGCATGCTCAAGGCCTTCGGCGCCGACGTGCGCGAAGTCGATGGTTGGATCAGCCTGCAGCCGGGCGCCGTCCTGCGCTCGCCGGGCCGCATCGACGTGCCGGCGGATTTTTCCTCGGCGGCCTTCTTCATGGTCGCCGCCAGCATCGTGCCGGGTTCGGACGTGCTCATTGAAGATGTCGGCATCAACCCGCGTCGCACCGGCCTGCTCGACACGCTGCGCGACATGGGTGCCGACATCACGGTCGAGCGCAGGCGTGAAAGTGGCGGCGAACCCGTGGCCGACCTGCGTGTCCGTCATGCCGCGCTGCACGGCATCGACGTGCCGCCCGCACGCGTGCCGGACATGATCGACGAGTTCCCGGCACTGTTCGTGGCCGCGGCTTTTGCGCGGGGCACGACGCGGATCACCGGTGCGGAAGAGCTGCGCGTCAAGGAATCCGACCGAATCGCGGTCATGGCCAAAGCGCTGAAGTCGCTGGGGGCGGACATCGCCGAACGTGGCGATGGTGCCGTGATCCAGGGCGGTGCGCCGTTGCACGGAGGCGTTGTCGACAGCGCAGGTGATCACCGCTGCGCCATGTCCATGGTGGTGGCGGCGCAGCGCGCGCAGGCGCCGGTCACCATCGCCGACTGCGCCAACGTGGCGACGTCGTTTCCCGGCTTCGTCGAGCTGGCTTCGGGTGCCGGCATGTCGATCCGACCGCTGGCTTCGTCGCCGTAACGGCCGCTGTCCGGGTCGCGGCGGCGATTGCGGGCTTGTCAGCCAGGCACCGTCGGTCGCGCTTCCACATCCGCGCATCGTCAGTCGCGGATAGTCAGCCGTGGATCGTCAGCCGTGGATAGTCAGCCCGCATCAGGGCGCTTCGAAACCGTCCGCGAAAATGTGGTCCGCCGCCGGTGCGACGGTGGCGCCGATCGGTATCGCAGCAGGCACATGCATCACGCCCGGGGTAGTGAATTCCACGACGACCTCGGCCGGCATCGTGGTCAGCGGCCGGTCCGGTCGCGGCCGGAACTGCAGGTCGAAATGGCACTGCTCGCCGGGCGCCAGCGTCGAGCCCAGGCAGGTGTCTTCGACCTTGGCATATTCCAGACGATAGGCGCCGGTCACCTCGACCTTGGTCATCGTGGCGTCGCTGTCGCCGATGCTCTGGACTGTGAAGCGCCGGCTGGGCGACGAGCTGCCCGGCGAGACGGCACCCAGCCAGGCTTCGCCCGGGTCGACGGCGATGCGTCCGACCGGGCCCTCGGCCACGCCGCTGCAGCGCTCAATGGCGCCACTGGTGCGGGCGTTCCCGAAGCCGTCCTGCCAGTTGAACACCAGCTGCGACCGGAAATCGCGCGGCGCCGAATTCGGCGCGCAGGTGACTTCGACGACGCAGGTTGCGCCCGGTGCCAGCGAAACGCCGGTGCAGGTGTCCGAAGCGATGGAAAAACTGGCATGGCCGCGGGTCACGGAGGTGACCGTAATGGAATCATTCTGCCTGTTGTGGAAAGTGAACGACTGCGGCGCCGACGGCGTGCCCTGAGGATGGTCGCCGAAATCATGCCGCCATGGCGTCACAGCCGGCGGCGCTCCCGGTGCCGACTGCACCACCTGCATGACCATCAGTGTCAGGAAGTCGATCCCATCGACGCCATAGTAGGAATAGACAAGGTATTCGCCCGGCTGGTGCAGGGCGGGGGTGATGTCGAACTGCTGGATGTCCCAGAGGCCGCCGCCTCCACTGGGGCGTGAGGCCAGCATGTGCGGTACCGTGTCGCCACCCCAGAGGTGCTGGCCACGGTAGGGGGTGGAAAACGAGAAGTTGGACGCGTCGCCGGGCAGCAGGCCGGGATACACGCGGATGCGGAAGGTGCCATCGGTCTGATTGCGCTGGCCGTCGGCGACATGCAGCCACAGTTCGGCGCGGCCGCCGACGTAGTGCAGCGGCAGGCGTGACAGCCAGTGGTATCCCTTCCCGGTATCGACGTTGCTGTCCATCGCCTCGTAGTGTTCCACGCGCACGTCGTTGGCGGGATTGCCGTCATCGAAGTACACGATCAGCGATGCCCCGCTGGCACTGTGTCCGGCACCATCGGCCAGCCCTTCAAGCGTGTAGGTGCCGTTGCCCGTCACCAGGGCGGTGACATCGGCCCGGTACAGCGCGGCGCTGTACTTCTGCGGTGCGTTCTGGGTGCCGGAACCCCAGTTGTTGTTGTAACCGCCGGAACCCAGCCGTTCGCCGACGACCGGGTTGCCATTGAAGCGGATCTGCGGCTGCTCGTAGCGGTTGTCGCCACCAACGTAGCCGTGGGCGGGCCAGTCCAGGTCGACGCCATGCCAGTACAGCAAGGCCTTGTTGACGGTGCCGCTGACGCCGGCGAGTACGATTTCGCCGATGCCGCCGCCATTGGCGGCCGGCGCGCCCATGTCGCCGGCCCCGGCGTTGACCATGTCGGTGCGGTCGAGCACGAACAGGGGCGCGGCCAACGGCCGGTCGCCTGGTGCGGCATGAGCGTGGGCGCCTGCCAGCGCGAAAAGTGCTGCGATCACGAAGATGGAGGCGGTGCGCTTCATGTCGTTCTCCGGAAGGCTTTCGGCGGACAACGGAGAATCTGGCCACGCGGGGCCATGCCGGCAGGTCGGCATCCGTGGATGGGCGTCGCCGGACCCGGGACAGCGACGGCGCCGATGTCCGGCGTGCGAAGGGTGGGCGGAAAAGGGCGCCGCTGGACGCTACCTCGTACCGAGGCTGGATTCGGTTCGTGATGGCATCCAGCGGCGAAGCCGGTCAAAGGCCATAACCGGAAGCGTCGCCGGATCGACGATCGGAAAGCCTTGCGGGACTCTCAGGCTGGACTGCATGTCCGGCTTGCCCGCTGTCTGTGTACCTGGATCAGAGTCGGGCCAACGCGATTTCCGCAATCGTGCGCGTCGTTTCCAGCAGCGCGCTGTCCTCCATTTTCCGGATCTTCGCGACCTGGAAGCGTACGGCCGTGGTGCCACTGTGGACCCAGAGGTTGTTCTTGTCCCAATACGCCCGCTCCCCGATGCCGGACACGGGCTGGGCGGTCTGGCCGACCGCTTCGGCATTGGTGCGCACCACCAGGTCGAACTCTTCGGCGGTATAGCCGCCGACCTGTATCCCCACAAGCTCCATGCCCATGGACCCGCCGCGGTACTCGCAGCTGCGGAAGGGGAGGTCGTCGCGGCCTTCCTTGGCTTCGGTCTTTTCGATCGGAGTGACCACGGTTGCCGCCTCTTCGGCGGTGATCAGGGTGCACGGGTCAAGGTCCAGGCGGCGCGGCGTGGGCAGGGCCAGGAGGCGGGCCACCATGTCGTCGGGTGCGACCTTGCCTGGAGCGGCCGGGGCGGCGGGGGAGGCCGCGGCGGAAACGGGGGCTGGTCTTTCCGTTCTCGTCACCGATGCCTCCTGCCCGGGTTCCGGTCCTTCGGCACAGCCGGCGATGGCAGCGCTGATGGCGAGCGTGATCAGGGTTCGCGATTTCATGGTGTTGGTCCTTTGTGGGTGTGGAGAGAAGGGTGAAGTGCGGCTGTTCGGAGTCATGGCCGAAGGGCGGATCGGGCGGGGCTGCCATCCGAAGGCGCCGGCATCGCGGCAGGCAGTTGCGTAGCCACCGCCGTCAGCGGGACGGTTGTCTTCGGCAAGGTCGCTGGTAAGGGGCGCGCCCCTGGAATCCGGGCAGGTGGCGCGCAGGTGGCCCAGGGCATCCGGATCAGCCGCCCCGGTCCGAAGTCGTCATTCCATGGTCGACCGGCGGCGCGCGCAGCACGGAGGAGGAAGAGATGGGCAGGGTGCCACCGCGGGGGACGAGAGCCGCTTTCGCCACATCGATGACGATGGCGGCTTGCGAACCATGGCAAAGCGCATCGTCGGCTTCCCAGGTGTCGACAACCGCATCACCGGTGCCACGGTGAACAAGGTCCGCGTGATGGTTGCCGGCGTTGTCCAGCGCTTCGCGCAGGGAACCGGCGCCATGGATGGCGACGGTGTCGTCAAGGGTGTTGACCGTGATCGTCGCGGCGCTTGCGCTCAGTGACAACGAGATGGGCGCGGCGGCGTAGTGGGTTTTCATCGGCGTCTCCAGGGAAGGGGCGCGGTTAGAACCAGACGGGGAATGCGGGGTCGTCGGGATGTTTTTCGACCGGGCCCACATCGCACCAGCCAAAGGGATCGGCAAAGCCATGGCTCCACGGCCGCCCGACGCCCCGGACGTCGGTGGCGATTGTTTCCTGCGACGGCAGCCGGCACGCGTAATACGGCACGCGATCGACACCGGGGCCGGCCCTGAGCGGTGCCGGAACCCGGCTTCGACCGGCGCCGGCTTCCACGGCGGACAGGTGCCACGGCAATTGGCTGATGTCACCCTGGCCGTGGAGGGCGCAGGTGCGATGCCCATACTCCTGGTTGAAACCGAGCGACTGGAGGGGTGCCGAGCCACAAACCCGCCCACCCTGCGGCGCGCGCAGCACACTGCCGAGGAATTCGCTCAAGCCGGGTCCGGTGTCCAGGTTGAGCGCCGGCGCGCCGCCGGCCATGCCGTTGTCGACGACCGAGGAAAAGCGCAGTCCGAATCGGTTTCCGCCCAGCATGTACAGGGCCGCGGCTTCGCGACCCAGATTACGGGTCAACGAACTGTTCACCAGATCGAGCTCGCCGCCATAAGCCCAGATCGCCCCGGCTTCGCCACCCTCGTTGCTGTCGAAGACGCTGGCGGTGATCGACAGGCTCGCCGGGCGGTCGACGGCAAGGGCGCCGGCCAGGCCGTCCACGCTGCGGTTGTTGACGAAATCGCTTGCGACGATGCTGACCTGGCTGGTTTGCGAGCCGATATACAGCGCGCCGGCCCCCGGACCATAAGGATGGTTGTCGATGAAGCGGCTGCGGTGGATCTCGACGTTGTCGACGCGCGCGGTCGGGCTGAGGACGACGACGCCCAGATAGCCGGTGTTGTCGACGAACTCGCTGTTGTGAATCGACAGGCGTCCGATCTGCGCCATCGGCGTGTCGATTGCCGATCCATTATGCATCCGTCCCGCCGGAAGCTGTGCGAAGCGAATGCCGTCAATGGCGACCTCTCCGGCACGCCAGACCAGCAGGCCGCTGCGCATCTCCAGGTTGGCGAGGCTGAAGGTGCCATCGTCCGGCAGGTCGATGACCAGCGTGCCATCGACGCGGACTTGGTCGGCACCATTCCCGATGATGCTCACGCTGCCGGTGATCCGGGTGGAGGGCGCCAGTACGGCCGTCCCGGCGAGCTGGGGCAGGAACCGGATGACATCGGCGCCCCCGGCTTCACCCGCCATGCAACCATTGACGCGCACGTTGGATTCCGCGGCTGCGATCGCCGCCGCGAGGTTGCAGCGGGAGCGCGTCGGCTCGAAGGTGTCGACGGTGATGACCGCCGCATTGGCGGACAAAGCGAAGCCGAGCGTGGCCGTGGCGAGCGCGCAAATCGAGCGTATGGACATGGGCTTATCCCGGGGTTGTCAGTAGTTGAGGCCGTGCTTGAACAGGTAGTCGTCGAAGGCCGGATTCCATTCGACGGCGCCGACATCGCAATGCGCTGTGCCACTCCCGGTGCTGGATACCGGCCGGAGGTGGCCGCGCGCATCGCTCGTTATCCCGCCGCACGCGGTGCCCGCCACGTCGATCAGCACGCTGTCGATGCGCGGCAGCATGACCGGGGCGGCACCGCCGTAATTCCCGAGCGGCAACAACATCG
>NZ_SMAF01000022.1 GCF_004343305.1 Pseudofulvimonas gallinarii
CCTCTCGTGATCCTGTGTCCGGAGACTATGCTCCTGTCTGGCTCTTCGAAGCCGTGTGGCGACGCGGGGGGAGTCCATTCGATCATTCAAGCCGACGCCGCTTCGCGGCGCGGCTTAATTCAGGCGTTAGGCCGCACAACATGATCACCGCAGACCGAATCCAAAAGCTGCATGACAAGTATCTTGAGCTGATCAGGCTTGAGACGCTGGAGTTTGGCGTAAAGCCAACTGAAGTCCGTCATTTGATCGGCCGCTTAGGCGAATTTCATTGCGCGCTACAAGTTGGTGGCAAGCTCGCACACTTGGCCAATCAACATGGCTTTGATGTTGTTTGTAGCAATGACCGTCGCATCAGCGTAAAGACCACAGCTCAAGTTTCTGGCTTCGTTTCGATCTCTAAATCAACATTGGATAGAGTCGACGACCTGATGGTGGTTCAATTTCTAGATGGCAATATTTCCACCGTTTATTTCGGCCCAGTTGGAGCTGCGGTAGCGATTTCCCGTTTCTACGAGCCGTCTGGTTGCTACGAGCTAGACATAAGCAAGGCTCGTAGACTAACGGCGGCGAGAACTGCGCAGACGGACAGGTAGTGCACCATCCAGTCTGTACTTTGGTCTGAGCACGTGAAGCGCGGCAGGCCACCCGCTACCTTTCGTTGATTCTTTGACGAGAAGACGAAGGAGTAACGAATGACCTGCCATCAACAGGATACCGAGAGCCCGTCTGCTGTGGAACTGATTTGTCCGGTTTCGTCAAACTCCTGCCACGCCTTGGGGACCGACGACTGGTTGGGGATCGTCACCATTCGCATCCACCGTCCCAGCAATCGCAAGGTGTTGACCACGTTGAATGATTGCGACCCGCCGCACACCTGCACGACCGCGAGCGTCCGTCCCTGGGTGGGACGCACGCCACCCTCTTCAAGGGGAAGCCAGTCGATCTAGTTCTTGAAGACGCCTGTGATCGCGCCGTGCCGTTCCGGCGACACCCAGACCTGACCTTCCGACCACTGCGACCAGTGGCGCAACTGCTGCACCTTCGGGTGGTCTTTGCCGACGCTGTCAAGCAGCGGAAGGCCGTGTGGATCAAAGACCCGCGTCTCGGCACCGAGGTGGCGCAGGATGCGCTCGGCCTCCAGGGCCAACTTGCGGCTGTAGGACTGCGGTCTCAAGGAGCCGTACAACAGCAGGATGCGCGGAGGTGGCGCGACTGGGTCCGCGCCAAGCATTTCATGATGGGGACCGGGCAGCAGGTCAGCGGAAATATGGGGGAGCCCCGCGAGCGAGGTGGCTTGATCTTCACATTTAATTTGACTATTCTAGTTTAATGGAAACGAATGAGGCAATCGCTGCCCTGACCGCCCTGGGCCACAGCACCCGGCTGGCCATCTTCCGGTTGCTGGTCGAGGCGGGACCCGGCGGCCGCATGGCTGGGGCCATTGCCCAGTCGTTGGCGGTTCCAGGCGCCACCCTTTCTTTCCACCTGAAGGAACTGGTCCACGCCGGCTTGATCACAGGCGAAAGCCGGGGCCGCAACATCTGTTACCGCGCCGATTTCAACGCGATGAGCGAACTGGTGTCCTACCTCACCCACAATTGCTGCGCCGGCGCGATGGACGACAGTTGTCCCCCGGCTTCAGCGACGACTTGTGGGTGCTGATTCCCCCATGCACCCAAATTTCCGGAAGTCGTTCCATGAAACGTCGTATTCTATTTTTGTGCACCGCCAACTCCGCGCGTAGCATATTGGCAGAAGCAACGCTCCGGGCCTGGGGCGGAGATCGTCTCGAGGTGTTCAGTGCCGGCAGCCGCCCGGCGGGCGTGATCAATCCCCACGCTCTCGCCCAGCTGGAGGCAGAGGGCTTCGACACGGAAGGCCTGCGAAGCAAGTCCTGGGACGAGTTCACGACTGTGGATGCACCACGGATGGACGTGGTGGTGACCGTGTGCGATTCCGCCGCAAACGAGACCTGCCCCATCGTCCTGGGCGATTTCGTGCGTACGCATTGGGGGCTTCCCGATCCCGCCGCGGTGGATGGCGATGCCGGGGCACAACGGGAGGCGTTTCGTCAGGTCCATCACATGGTCAAAGCGCGGCTGCAGGCCCTCCTCAACGTGCCCGCTGCGGCCTGGGACGACCGGCCAACGCTGAAAGTGCAGCTCGACCGCATTGGTTGCGCCCATTCCGGCGAGAGCACGACGGGCGATGTCTGAGGCTGCGCCGGGCATGGGACTGTTCGAACGCTACCTCACCATCTGGGTGGGCCTGTGCATCGTCGCAGGCACTGTCCTGGGTTACGCCATACCGGATGCTTTCGAAGTCCTCGGCCGCACGGAAGTGGCGAAGGTCAATCTCCCGGTCGCGGTTTTGATCTGGATGATGATCATCCCCATGCTGTTGAAAGTGGATTTCAGCGCCATGGGTCAAGTCGGCCGCCATTGGCGCGGCATGGGCGTCACCCTGTTCGTCAACTGGGCTGTAAAGCCGTTTTCCATGGCGCTGCTGGGTTATGTGTTCCTGCGGCATGCCTTCGCCGACTTTCTCCCGCCCGATGAGATCGACTCGTACATGGCGGGCCTGATCCTGCTCGCGGCCGCGCCTTGCACCGCGATGGTTTTCGTATGGAGCAACCTGTGTCGCGGTGATCCGAATTTCACGCTCAGCCAGGTCGCGCTCAACGACGCCATCATGGTGGTGGGTTTCGCACCGCTGGTCGGCCTGTTGTTGGGACTCTCGTCGATTGCAGTGCCTTGGGACACGCTGGCGTTGTCGGTCGGCCTGTACATCATTGTCCCGGTTGCCATAGCGGTCGTTGTGCGTCGCCGGCTGCTTGCACGTGGCGGCCAGGGCAGGCTGGAGCGGGTGCTGAAGGCACGCCTGGGACCCGTCTCGATGGCAGCCCTGCTCGCGACGTTGGTACTGCTTTTCGGTTTCCAGGGAAGGCAGATTGTCAGCCAACCGCTGATTATCCTGATCCTCGCAGTGCCGATTCTCATCCAGGTCTATTTCAATTCCGGCCTGGCCTACCTGCTCAACCGCAGACTGGGTGTTGCGCATTGTGTGGCCGGACCCTCCGCCCTGATCGGTGCAAGCAACTTCTTCGAGCTGGCGGTTGCCACGGCGGTCGCTCTGTTCGGTGTGCAATCAGGCGCAGCACTGGCCACGGTCGTGGGCGTGTTGATCGAGGTGCCGGTGATGCTGTCCGTAGTGGGAATAGTCAACCGCACTCGTCAATGGTACGAACGAACACCCCAGCGTGCGCAAGAACCATGCGCGTGATCGTATCCAGGGGATACGGTCAGGGATCGTCTGTCACCAGCCAGGGTCGGGACTCGCGCCGACATTCGTCAGCGGCGGTCCCCGGAAAACCAGTGCCGACATGCGGAGAGGCGCAGCGGCAGCCGGAGATTCCTGTGTTGTGCCCGGCGAATGCCGAGGAAAAAGAAGGTGGTCGCCGGTGCGACCCATGGATGGACCCCAATCAAGCCCCCGGGCGAAACGGGCGGCGGTGGATCGGGATATGAACGTCCGGTAGCAGCTGCCGGCCCGTGTTCCGACCACGCAGCATCCAGTCATCCTGATGTTCAGGATTTCCTTTCGGCGCGGGTCGCCCGGGGCAGGGAAAGGTTCGGGCCGGATGCGGGCAGCCAGGCAAGTTCCAGTGCTCATCTGCAGCAGCGCCCGGCCGGTCCGGAATCTGCGACCGGAATTGGCCGGGCCGACTCCGGCGCGACTCTCGAGCCGCCGCCAGGCACTCCCCTCGCGGCCGGCTCACACGCCGAGGACGATGTCCTCGGCCTGCAGGGTGTCGAGGCGGATGCGGTTGGCGAACAGCGAGAAGGCGAGCAGGCCGGCGAGGTTGCCGCTGCGTTCGGCCCAGTGCGGCAGGTAGGTCGGTGGCACCAGCCAGCCGGCCTCGAAGAACGGTTCCAGCGCCAGCACGTCGTGCAGCGCCAGCTTGCCGGCGAAGATCCAGCGCAGCAGGTTCAGGCGGCGATGCTTGAGCGCCCAGCGGAAGAAGGTGTGAACCGACAGCAGGCCGTGCAGATAGACGGTGTCCTTGCAGAAGGCGCCGCCGCCGGTGACCGGCACGCCGCGGAACACGCGCATGCTCGACGCGAAGCTGTCGACCTTGCTCTGCCCGGCGTCGCGGAAGAAGCGGTAGACCTCGACGAAGTCGGCGCCCTGGATGGCGCGGTCGATGGCCAGGATGCGCAGCGAGATGCGCTTCATGCGCCGGATGTCGATGCAGCCGGTGATCTGTTCGGCGAACGTGGCCAGTCCTTCCTGGGTGGCGGTGACGCGCGGCGAACTTTGCGCCAGGCTGCGGAAGTGTGGCTGCTCGCGCCCGTTGATCGCCGTCAGCGAATGCACCAGGACCTCGTGTTCGAGCAGCTGGCGGACATCGGCGGCGGAGAAATGACTGCCGGAGCGCAGGCGCACGCGGGTGGCGCCGGCGGCCGCCTTGGCGACCAGTTCCGGATCGAGCTGCACCTGGATGCGGTGGTGGTCGAAGACGGCATCGATGGCCGCCTGCATGCGATCGCGCGCGATCTCGGCGGGAATGACGGCGGCGCTGTCGGCGTCGTCGAGTTCGGCGTCGAGCTCGTCGGCCAGCACGATGAAGTGGCCGGCGGCATCGACGTTGGTCCAGTGGCTGCCGGGCAGCGGTTCGCCGGGCGTGCCGTACAGTCGCGCCGACAGCGAGCCGACGACCGGACTGCCCAGCGATTCGATGATCTCGGCAGCGAGGTGGTAGGCGCCGGCACTGCGGCGCAGGTAGTCGCCGACAGGATGGGTCGCGTCGGCGGCCAGTGCGATGGCATCGAGTTCGCGACGCGTGTCCGACAGGTCGATGCGCGGGTATTCGACGACGGGCAGCGTCGGCGTGGCGTCGTCGGCGCCGGCGAGGAAGGCGTTCTGCACCGAAGCCGGCCAGCTGGCCGCGGAGAGCAGGCGGATCGGCCTGGCGGCGGCAACCAGGCGCGCATCGAGGGCGGCGTAGTGTTCGAGATCGCTCACCGTCGTCCGTGCTTGTCGATGAGGCGATGGTTGAGCGCCCGCGTGAGCTGGCGCTCTTCGGCGCGGCGCAGCAGGGCATCGCGCTGCTGCGCCGCGCGCTCGCGTTCGCTTTCGAGCTTGCGGAAGTGGTCGTAGCGGTCGCGGTCGAGCGCGCCGGATTCCAGCGCGGCCTGGATCGCGCAGCCCGGTTCGGCCTGGTGCTTGCAGTCGCGGAAGCGGCAGTCGGCGGCGAGTTTCTCCAGCTCCGCGGCGAAGCCGTCGTCCTCGACCACTTCCTCGCCGGTCAGCTTCAGTTCGCGCATGCCGGGCGAGTCGATCAGGCAGCCGCCGCTGGGCAGCTTCAGCAGGGAACGCGATGTCGTGGTGTGGCGGCCGCGGCTGTCGTGTTCGCGCACGGCGCTGGTCTTCTGCCGCACCGTGCCCATGAGCGTGTTGGTCAGCGTCGACTTGCCGGCACCGGACGAGCCCAGCAGCACGCCGGTGCGGCCGGGGCCGAGCCGCGCCGTGATCGGGGCGATGGCATCGGCATCCTTGCAGTTGATCGCCAGCACCGGAATGTCCGGATGCGCCGATTCGATCTGCGCGCGCAGTGCGCCGGTGTTTTCGCAGCGGTCGGCCTTGCTGAGCACGATCACCGGCTCGATGCCGGTGCCGGCGATCAGCGCCAGGTAACGCTGCAGGCGGCGCGGGTTGAAATCGCCGTCCAGGCCCATCACGACGACGGCGAGGTCGAGGTTGGTGGCGAGGATCTGCTGCTGGTAGCGCTCGCCGGCGGCGCCGCGCTTGAGCAGGTTGCGCCGCGGCAGCAGGCGGACCAGCGCGGCCGGCGTGTGCGCAGGGTCGATGATCGTCCAGTCGCCGACCGCCGGCCGGGTCGAGACGCCGTGGCTGTCGGCGACCATGCCGCGCGGAGAATGCGCCCGGCGCGATGCCAGTCCGTCATGGACGTCGAAGCCGTTGCGGTGCTGCCCGGTGATGCGGACCAGCTGCTGGCCGGCCTCCAGGTCGGGGAACGGCTGCCCCGGTGGCCAGCCGATCGATCCAAGGTCGTGCGGCGTCGGCATCACCGGCGGTTCATGACGGTCGATGGGGGCACGGGCGGGCCTGGGCACGGAACATGGGTCAAGTGTAAGGCGATCGCCGGCCGGCGGGCAGCCGGGGTCTGGCTTCTATGCTGCGCCGGGTCGATGTCGCGGCCGTGTCGCCGCGGGGAAACGCCGCTAGACTGCGCCGATCCTGTTCCCAGCCACCGCCGACATGCCGCGACCCGTCCGCCCCAGCCGCCGACTCGACCTCGTCACCTACGACATCCGCGGCCCGCTCAGCCGGCGTGCGCGCGAGCTGGAGGCGGAAGGGCGCAACATCCTGCGGCTGAACATCGGCAACCCGGCCGCCTTCGGCTTCCGCGTGCCCGATGTGCTGCGCGAGGCGGTCGAGCGCGGCGTCGCCGACAGCGAGGCCTACTGCCACCAGCAGGGCCTGCCGCAGGCGCGCGCGGCCATCGCCGATCGCGAACGCGCCCGCGGTGCGCAGTCGGTGTCGCCGGAATCGGTGTTCATCGGCAACGGCGTCAGCGAACTGATCGACCTGGGCCTGCGCGCGCTGCTCGATCCGGGCGACGAGGTGCTGGTACCGGCGCCGGACTATCCGTTGTGGAGCGCGGCCGTGCGCCTCAACGATGGCGTGCCGGTGTATTACGACTGCGCGGTGGAAAACGGCTTCCTGCCCGATCCGCAGCGGCTGGAGTCGCGCATCGGTCCGCGCACGCGCGCGCTGGTGCTGATCAATCCGAACAATCCGACCGGTGCCGTTTATCCGCGCGGGCTTCTGGAACAACTGGTCGGGATCGCGCGCCGCCACGACCTGCTGCTGATGGCGGACGAGATCTACGACAACATCCTCTACGACGGCGCGGCGTTCACGCCGCTGGCCGAGCTGGCCGGTGCGACGCCCTGCCTCAGCTTCGGTGGGCTGTCGAAGGTCTTCCGCGCCTGCGGTTACCGGGTCGGCTGGATGAGCGTGTCCGGCAAGCCGGAATCGACGGCGATCCTGCGCGAGCGCCTGGAACTGCTGTCGGCACTGCGCCTGTGCGCCAACGTCGCCGGCCAGTACGCGATCGAGCCGGCACTGGCCGGTGAATCGAGCATCCTGGAACTGACCGCGCCGGGCGGCCGCCTGTACGAGACCCGGCGCATGCTGGTCGACCATTGCGCGCGCAGCGGGCACCTGTCGCTGGTGGCGCCGGCCGGTGCGCTGTATGCATTCCCGCGCATCGAGGTGCCGGGCATCGACGACCACACCTTCGCGCTGGCGCTGCTGGAACAGGAGTCGGTGCTGGTCGTGCCCGGACGCGGATTCAACATCGACCGTCCCGACCACCTGCGCCTGACGCTGTTGCCGGATGCCCCGGTGATGGCCGAAGTGGTTGAACGCATCGAGCGGCAGATCGCACGCATGGCCGGCGACGTGCCGGCGCCGGCGATGGTGGCCTGACGACGATGACCACCTTCCTGGCCCTCGGTGACTCGTACACCATCGGCGAGGGTGTCGATACCGCGCACACCTGGCCGCACCTGCTCGCGCAGGCCTGTGCCTGGGCTGCGCCGGAGGTGATCGCGCGCACCGGCTGGACCGCGGACGAGCTGCTGGTCGCGCTTGACGAGGCATCGCCGACCGGGCCGTTCGACATCGTCAGCGTGCTCGTCGGCGTCAACGACCAGTACCGCGACCGCGAAGTGGCCGAACACCTGCCGTACTTCAACCGCCTGCTGACCCGCGCGGTGGCGCTGGCCGACGGCGATCCGCAGCGCGTGTTCGTGGTGTCGATCCCGGACTGGGGCGCGACGCCGTTCGGCCACAACGATGACCGCGGCCCGCCCGCCATCGCCGGGTCGATCGACGCCTACAACGCCGCACAGGTCGAACTGTGTGCGCTGCGCGCCATCACGCATGTCGACATCACGCCGTTGACGCGGCGGCTCGCCGGCGACGACGCCATGCTGGTGGGCGACCGGCTGCACCCGTCCGCTGCGCAGTACGCGCGCTGGGTCGAGCTGATCGCCGCCGCCATCGCCGCGCTGCGCTGAGGCGCGGCGCGCACGCGCCGGTCGAGGCGCCAAGGACTGTCTGCATACAAGCGGCGCGCGTCCCTGCCAGCGCCTGCGCTGTCCGGATGCGCGGGTATGCGCATCCGGCAGGTCCGCGGTTTCAGTGCGCGGCGACGTCGTCCGGCAACTGCGGGAAACCGTGCTCGCCACGCTTCTCGGAGGCGGCGAACAGGCCGAGGTGGCTGGCGCGTGCGCCCCCCGCCGGCAGCGGCAGCGGTGCTTCGCCGCGGCGGCTGCGCAGGACGTTGCCGAGGGCGACGCGTGCCCTTTCGGACTGGTTCTGCCGTTCGGCGATGTCCGCCATCAGTTCCCAGGCTTCGGCATCGCTGTCCAGCGCCAGCGCATGGCCGACGAATTCCTCGGCCTGGCTGGTTTCGCCCAGCGCCAGGTGCAGGCGCGCCAGCGTCAGGTTCAGGCCAACGCTGTCCTTGTGGCCGCTGAGCCAGGCTTCCGCCTGCTTGAGCCGGCGGGCCGGGCTGGACTGGCGGATGCGGCCGTACTGGCGGATCAGGTCCTCGCTCCACTCCAGCTTGAGTTGCGTCTCGATCAGCGCCGAGGCATCGACATCGGCAAGTTCGACCGCGCGCTGCACGTAGGCGGACACCACGGAGTCGGTGCGCTTCTGGCCCCGCGGCAGCGCTTCCCAGACGCGCGTCAGTTGCGCGCCATCGGAGGCTTCGGCCAGCGCCTGCAGGATGGTGGCCAGTTCCAGCTTGGCGTAGGCCAGCCCGTCGAGCAGCTGGCAGCGGTGCAGTTCCGGCAGCAGCGCCAACGCTTCCTCGGCGCGGCGGCTCTGGCGCAAGGCTTCATGGCGTAGCAGCAATCCGTTCGGCGGCAGCGGCGAGAGCCCCTCCAGCAGCGACAGCGCGTGCGCCGGCTGTTCGTTGGCGAGCGCTTCGCGCGCGCGTTCCAGCTGCACCAGTCGATGGCCCTCGGCATCGTCGTCGAGCGCGGCGAGGTAGGCGTGTGCCTGCGCTTCATTGCCGCGCGTGTGCGCGGCCTGCGCCGCCTCCAGCAGGGCCGGGATGCGGAAGTCGCTGTCCTCGGCGGCGCGCACGAACAGCTTCTCGGCCTTGGCCCACTGTCCTTCGCGCAGGCGCAGTTCCGCCTGGGCAAAGGCGTGCCGCGAGCGCGCGCGACGACGACCGGCGAGCCAGCGCAGCGGCGCGCGCAACAGCCACCATACGAGCCAGATGGCCGCGAACAGCAGCGCCACCAGGCCGACGGCGGTGATCACCGTGGTCTCGATCACGTAGCCGCGGATGCGCAGCTGCACCACGCCCGGGTCCGCGGCCAGCCATTGCCATCCCAGTGCGCCGATCACCAGGACCGCGACGATCACGACGATGCGCAGGAACCATTTCATGCTCACGTCGAGCTCTCCTGTTCGATGCCGGCACGGTCGGCCGGGGGCATTGGATCGGGGGCGGGCAGCAGCACCGCAGGGGCACTGTCGTCCAGGCGCTGGCGCAGGAGGGCGATGTCCGGCGGCGCCGAAGTCCAGTCGATCGCCAGCAGCGGATCCAGCCGCGCCAGCAGCGCCTGCACATCGGTACCTTCGCAGCAGGCGGCGAGTGCGGCGCGGGCGGCGGTGAGGTGCACCTTCACGGCGGCACCGTCATGGCCGAGCGCGGACAGTCGCGCGCGCTGCAGCGCCGATGCGACGCCTTCGCGTCCCGCCGGCATCGCCGCAGCGATCTCGTCTTCCCGGCGGATGCTGATGAGGTTGTCGAAGCGGTCGAACTGGCGATCCCACCAGCCGCGGCCGTCATCGCGGCGCGGTGTCGGCGCCTTCGTTTCGATGATCGCGCCGGCGAACGCTTCGCTGATGCCTTCGATCTCCGCCTGCACGGCATGCCATGGCGGACGCTGCAGGGCTTCCACCTGCCGGCGGGTATCGCCAATGGCGGCGCGCAGGCCGGCGAAGCGCTGTTCGTGGGCCAGTGCCTGTTCCGCCAGGCCCAGTGCGGTGGCGGCACCGTTGCGGTCGTCGGACAGGCGCAGGCGGCTTTCGGCCAGGATCAGCAACTGCCGTGCGTCCTGTTCGCCTGAGCGCTGGCTGGATGCGCCATCGCGCGCGAGATCGGCGATCAATGCTTCGGCGCGCGCGCTGCGGTCGGCGAGGGCGAGCAGGTCTTCCTGCAGCCGCTGGCGCAGCCGCTCGCTTTCGGCGAGCTGGTCGCGCAGCGTGCCTGCCAGTTCGTTGTAGCGCGCGCCGCGGCGTTCGTTTTCGGTGATGCGGGTGTCGAGCGCATCGAGGCGCTGCAACAGGTCGGCCTCGGCGTTTTCCTCGCCACGGGAGGCGATGTGCGCCTGCCACAGCGCGACGCCCGAGGCGGCCAGTGCCAGCACGGACAGGATCAGGGCCGGTCCGCCGCGGCGGGTCGGTGCAGCTCCGGAATCACGGAAGCCCGGGTCACCGCCTGCTTCCAGGGCGGGGATGGCGGGCGTCACGTCGTCGGCCGGGAGGGTGTCGTCGTCGCGATCGCTCATGTGCGTATGCTAACCCGATAATGTGGACGCGGCTCGCGCCATGCGGTCCACTGCCGCCGCGCTCACGCTGGCGCACGAACGGCCGCGGCCCGGGCGTGGACGGCCTCGAGCAGATCCTCCGGCCGCGCCGATGTGGCGGTGGTGACATCGGTGAAACCGGCTTCGCGTGCCTGCGTCGCCAGCCGGCCGCTGGCCACCACCATGGCCGAGCGGGACGCCAGTCGTTGCCGACGCCGCGTATCCAGCTGCGCCAGCAGCGCGTCCAGCAGCGCGCCGCTGCTGGCGACCAGCAGCGGACAGTCGGTGCCGCACAGCCGCGCCAGTTCGCGCCGCGGCAGCGGCTGCGACACGCGTGCATAGACATGCAGCAGCGTGACCTTCGCCCCCCGTTCGCGAAGCGAGGGCGCCAGCAGGCCGCGTCCATCGGGCGCGCCGACGATCACCACGTGGCCCTCCAGTGGTTCGCCCAGTGCCGGCAATGCCAGCAGGCCTTCGCTGTCGTAGCGCTGGTCGGGGACCGTCGGCGCGATGCCGAGGTGCAGCAGTTCCGCGGCCGTACCCGGGCCCGGCGCGAAGACGCGGCCCGCCGCGCCGGCGCGTGCGAGGGAACCCGCCGGCGCGAACAGCGCCAGGCCGGCGCGATCGTCCTGTCGTGCGGCGATCCTCACCGCGGCAGGACTGGTGAACAGCCAGTGGCTGGCATCACCCAGGTCTTCGATCCGCCGCCCGACGTCCGGCGCGGGGCAGGCGACCAGGCGCTGCGGTGCCAGGTTGAAGGCGTCGGCGCCGGCGGCGCGCAAGGCCGCGAGCAACCGGCGCGTGCCGCGATCGCGCGGGCGCACCGTGAAGACCTGCATGCCTGCCAGTGGTTGCCCGTGGTCGCCTGTCGTATCCATTGCCGCGCATTATCGCAGCCGTGCGCGCTTGACCACGACGATGCTGCGCCGCACAGTCGCCGCCTTCGACAACTGGACGGTAGCGCCCATGACCCTGGACGAACTGAAGTCGCACCTGCTGGCCGACATCCCGCTGGCGCGCGCGATGGCGCTGGACCTCGCCGGCTGGGACGGCCGCACCTTCGTGGTGACGGCGCCGCTGGAACCCAACCGCAACGACAAGGGCTGCGCATTCGGCGGCAGCCTGGCCAGCCTGATGACGCTGGCCGGCTGGGGCGCCAGCGTGCTGCGGCTGGGCGAGCGGGCGGAAGGCGCGGAGGTGTACGTGCAGGACAGCCATATCCGTTACCTGGCGCCGGTGTGGCAGGACATCGTCATCCATGCCTTCAGCGACGACGAGGCGCCGGAAGCCTTCGCGGCCGCCTATCTCGACCGCGGTCGCGCCCGCACGCACGTGCAGGCGGAGTGCCGGCTCGTCGACGGCACCGTCGCGGCATCGCTGAGTGCGCGCTTCGTCGCCATCGATCCGAAGCGGCCGCGCCCGGCGTCCTGATCGCGGTCATCGCCACCATCTGCCAGAATCCGGCCCAGTGTCCAAACGGGGGAGAGCGTCCATGTCCAAGATCGTCCGCATCGCCGTCGTCGCGCTGTCGGCGCTGCTGAGCGCCTGTGGCGGCGTCGGCAGCGAGAAGAACAAGATGGAGGAGACGCTGTACCTCTACGCCGGCGCGGTGCGCTGGGGCGAAGTCGAACAGATCATCGCCTTCCACGATCCCAAGGTGCTGGAGGAATCGCCGCCCACGGAGCTGGAACTGGAGCGCTGGCGGCAGCTGCGTGTCACCGGCTACCGCTCTCGCGCGCGCGAACCGCAGCCCGACGGCAGCATCGTCCAGTTCGCGCAGATCGAGTTCATGAACCGGCACACCCTGACCACGTCGTCGCTGGTCGATCGCGAGGTCTGGCGCTACGACGAGGATGCCAAGCGCTGGTGGCTGGTTTCCGGGCTGCCGAACCTCGATACGCGCCAGTAGGCGCTGTCGGCGCCGTGCCCTGCGCCGCTTTTCCAGTGGCGCGGCCGGCGCGCAACCGGGATAATCGCCGGTCTTATGGATCGTTTCCCTGAATTTGTCTCCCAGAACCTGTTTCTGGTGATGGCCTTCGTCGGCCTGACCGTGTTCCTGATCGGCAGCGTGGTGTCGCGTTTCCTGCGTGGTTACAAGGAAGTGACGCCGGCGCAGCTGACCATGCTCATCAACCGCGAGAATGCCCTTGTCGTCGATCTCAGCCCGCTGGCCGATTTCGAAAAGGCGCACATTCCCGGCAGCCGCCACGTCCTGCCCAGCCAGTTCGACCCGGAAAACAAGGAACTGGCCAAGGTCAAGGATCGCCCGGTGGTCGTGGTGTGCCGGAACGGAATGTCCTCCGGCAGTGCCGCGCAGCGACTGGTGAAAGCCGGTTTCACCCGCGCCTATGCGCTGGCCGGTGGCGTCGCGCAGTGGCAGGCGGCCGAGCTGCCGCTGGTGCGCGGCAAGGCCTGAATCGTCGCCGGAGCCCTGCGGTTCCGCGATCGTTGGATCCGGCGACGTGGCCTTGATTACCGCCCCGGCCACGCCCAGATCGAAGGGTGTGGGATAATCCCGCGTCCGCAATCCGGTTTTCACGTTCCTTCAGGAGTTATCCCCGATGTCCAACGACAACCCGGCCGCCAACGGCCAGGCCGAAGCGCAGCAGGCCGCGCAGCTGTCCATCCAGAAGATCTATCTCAAGGATGCCTCGTTCGAGGTGCCCGGCTCGCCGCAGGTGTTCCAGGAGCAGGGCCAGCCTCAGTTCAAGCTTGAGCTGAGCCAGCGCGTGCAGCAGATCGGCGACACCGCCTTCGAGGTCGTGCTGGGCGTCAACCTGACCTGCGAACTGGCCGAGAAGGTCGTGTTCCTGGCCGAGATCAAGCAGGCCGGCATCTTCGTGCTGGAAGGCTTCGACGACGCGACCCGCCAGGCCGTGCTCGGCACCTACTGCCCGCAGGCGCTGTTCCCGTATGCCCGCAGCACGATAAGCGAGCTGGTGCTGGCCGGCGGCTTCCCCCCGTTCGTCCTGCAGCCGATCAACTTCGATCAGCTGTACGCCGAGCAGATGCGTCGCCGCGCCGCCGAAGGGCAGGGCGAAGGCCTGGTCGGCCACGCCTGACGATCACGACATGGCCGCGCAGCGACCGATTGCCGTTCTCGGCGCCGGTTCCTGGGGCACCGCCCTGGCGGCCTTGTTGGCAAGAAACGGTGTCGCGACCCGGTTGTGGGGTCGCGACACTGCACAGATGGCGGCGATGGCCGCCAGCGGACGCAACGCCCGCTACCTGCCGGACCTCGATCTGCCGGCATCGCTCACCTACAGCGATGACCTCGCCGCGGCGGTTGCCGACGCGCGCATCGTCCTGGTCGTCACTCCCAGCCATGCCTTCGGCGACCTGCTCGCGCGCATCGCGCCGATGCTCCCCGCCGACGCCGGCGTGGTCTGGGCGAGCAAGGGTTTCGAGCCCGGCACCGGTCGCTTCCTGCATGAAGTCGCAGCGGAGCTGCTCGGCGACCGCCATGCGCAGGCGGTGCTGACCGGACCGTCGTTCGCCCGCGAAGTGGTGCAGGGCCTGCCGACCGCCGTCACCATCCATTCCCCGGACGCCGCCTTTGCCACCGCGGTGGCGCGCGATTTCCATTCACCGACGTTCCGCGCCTACACCGGTACCGACATGCTCGGCGCTGGCCTCGGCGGCGCGATGAAGAACGTGCTGGCCGTGGCGGTCGGCGTATCCGACGGCATGGGCATGGGGCTGAACGCACGCGCCGGCCTCATCACCCGCGGCCTGGCCGAAGTGCTGCGCCTCAACAGGGCGCTGGGTGGACAGCCGGAAACCATCATGGGCCTGGCCGGACTCGGCGACCTGGTGCTGACGTGCACCGGTGACCTCTCACGCAACCGCCGCCTGGGCCTGGCACTCGGACACGGTGTCCCGCTGGACGAGGCGGTGCGCGAGATCGGCCAGGTCGTTGAAAGCCTGCAGACGGCCGAGGAAGTCATGCGCCTGGCGCGGCGCCACGACGTCGAGCTGCCGATCAGCGCGCTGGTCGAAAAGGCGTTGCGCGGTGAGATCACGCCGACCGAAGGCGTGCGCCTGCTGCTCTCGCGCGAGCAGAAACCCGAATTCCGCTGAGCGGCGCCCCGCTGGGCGGCTGAACGGCTGGTGCGCAATGCGCGCGCCTTGCCGCCCGAACCGGCGCCGGCACCGCTCGGCGAACGATGCCAGCGCGTATTCCGCTCAGTAGCTCAGGCGCGCGCCCACGAAGAGTTTGTTGTAGTCGCCGCTGAGTTCACCTTCACCGACGATGCCCCAGCCGTTGCCGAAGCGGTACTGCGCATACAGCACCGCCGACGTCGTCGAGTCGTCACGCAGCATCGGCGGGAACGCCTGCTCGTTACCGGCCACGGTGACCTTGGGATCGTCCAGGGCGACATGGCGGATCGATGCGCCCGCTTCGAAGCGCGGCGTGAAGGCCGCACGGACGCCCAGCTCGCCACTGAAGCCGTCCGTCGAGTCGATCTTGCCCGAGTCCACCGGTACCAGCGCGACGGTATTGATGCTGAAGTCGGCACTGCCGAGGCGTTCGTAGGCGACGCGGAAGAACAGGTCCGTGTTCGCCGCGACCGGCAGGTTGTAGCCGATGCCGACATTGAAGTGGTCGACGTCGTCGTCCAGGATCGCCAGTGCAGTGCCGCCCGTTGCGGGAACGACGTAGCGGCCTTCAATGGCGGTGCGGTTCCAGCCCAGGAAGACGTGCCAGTTGTCGTTGATTTCACCCGAGCCTCGGATCGCGGCGCCGGTGCCATTGTCGAGCGCACTGTTGTCCGGCGAGACGTGCTGCAGGCCGATGTCGAAATAGGACCAGCTCACGCCCGGGTTGTTGAAGGGCTGCTGCGCGAGGGCGCTGCCGGCGGAAAGGGCAAGGGTGAGGCAAAGGGTGGTGCGCATCATGTTGCGGGTCCTCGACAGTTCAGAACGCGGCCATTGTAGGGAGCGACCCAGCGCTTGCGCGGATCGGCCGGCAGGATTTTTACGCCAGGTTCATTGCCCGCCCGGGAAGCCCAGCTGCCGCCAGGCCTCGTACACCGCGACCGCCACCGAATTGGAAAGATTGAGGCTGCGGTTGCCAGGCACCAGTGGCAGGCGCAGCCGCTGGTCCGGGGGCAGGCCATCGAGGAGGTCCTCGGGCAGGCCACGGGTTTCCGGTCCGAACAGGAAGGCATCGCCGGCGGCGAACCGCGGCTGGTCATGGCGCTGCTGCCCGCGCGTGCTGAAGGCGAACAGGCGCGCCGGCGCGACCTCGTGCAGGAACGCGTCCAGGCTGTCATGGACACGCACCGGGGCGTATTCGTGGTAATCCAGCCCGGCGCGGCGCAGGCGGGCGTCGTCGAGCTCGAAACCCAGCGGCGCGACCAGGTGCAGGCGCGAGCCGGTGTTGGCGCACAGACGGATCACGTTGCCGGTATTGGGTGGAATCTCCGGCTGGAACAGGACGACGTCGAACATGCGTGGCGGTGGTCCGTGAAAGGTCGAAGCCGCGCTGACTGAACGTTGCCCGGCGGCGGCCATTGTATCCGGCAGGTTTCATCCGTCTGTTGCGTATGGGAGGCATGGCAGAACGCATCCGCGCCCTGCGATACCATCGATCCACGACTCCCAGAGGACAGTTCATGAACATCAGGTCGCCGCTTCGCCTCCTTCCCCTGGCCGCCGTCGTGGCGGCAGGCCCCGTGTTCGCGGAGCAGGCGCCGCGGGCGCAATGGGAAGCGCTTCGCCCGGAACTGCAGGTCAAGGCGTTCGCCGCGGAGCGCTGGACCCAGGCTGCCGCCACGTCGATCAACGCCGACGCGCGGATCGAACTGCTGCGCCTGCCCGAGGAGCGCATCGAAGCGGTCAAACGCGCCAATGCCGCGCCCGGCATCAAGCGCCTGCGCATCGGCGTCGAGCGTGACCTGGGCAGCGAAGTCGCCACCGGCAGTGCGTCTGCCCTGGTGTGGCGACCGGTCGCCGGTGGCTGGCAGGCCAGCGTCGAGGTGGAAGCGCCGGGCGCGGCGGCCCTGCGCGTGGCGGTCGACGTGGCCGGCCTGCCCGATGGCGCCTGGTTGCGATCCGAAGGCGACTTCGCCGGCCAGCAGGACGGCGCCGACGTCGAGCGCATGCGCGACCAGCGGGATGCGCAGGGTCGTTTCTGGACATCGACCACGACCGGCGAGCGCCAGCGCATAGAGTGGTTCGTGCCGGCCAGCACCGACGGCCTGCCGCCATCCGGCGCATCGATCGCGGGCGTGTCGCACCTGATCGTCGATCCGCACCGGGCCGGCTTCGAACTGAAGGCGCTGGGTGATTCCGGCTCCTGCAATATCGACGTGGTCTGCCGCACGAACTCGCTGGGCAATCTCTTCGTCGCCGCCAAGAACGCGGTTGCACGCATGGTCTTCCAGGATGGTGGCAGCTACACCTGCACCGGCACGCTGCTCAACGACCTCGACAACAGCACGCAGCGCAAGTGGTTCTACAGCGCCCACCACTGCATCGACTCGCAGGCGGTGGCGAGCACGCTGGAAACCTACTGGCAGTACGAAACGCCGACCTGCAACGTCGACAACAGTGGCCAGAACATCCGCGTCACCGGCGGTGCCGACTACCGGCACTCTTCCTCGAGCACCGACGCGCTGCTGCTGGAACTGCGCGGCAACCTGCCTGCCAATGCGGCGTTCGCCGGCTGGGACGCCGGTCCCCTGAGCGCCAATGACCCGGTGACGGCCATCCACCATCCCAGCGGCGACATCAAGAAAGTGACTTTCGGCCGTTACCTGCGCACGCAGGAGAACACTTCCGTCGGCGGCCAGCTGGTCACCTCGGCCTGGCGCACGACCTGGACGGAAGGCACCACCGAGGGCGGCAGCAGCGGTTCCGGTCTGTTCACCCGTGACAACGCCAGCTACTACCTGCGTGGCGGCCTGATCGGCGGCGCCGCTACCTGCGGGAATTCCGGTGGCTCTGAAGGATCCGGCAACTACGACTACTACTCGCGCCTGGACCGCGTGTATCCGTCCATCCAGCAGTTCATCGGCAGCACCGGCGGCGGTGGCGGCAACAACGGCGCCACGCGCGACTACACCGGCCAGTGGTACAACGCCAACCAGGCCCGCCGCGGCCTCAGCCTGTTCCGCCTGGACGGTGGCGGCCTGTTCTCGCTGTGGTTCCGCTATGACAGCCAGAACCGGGCGCAGTGGTACCAGCTGGAAGACATCTGGACCGGGCAGGACCGCCTCGGCGGCCGCGTCGCGCGCTTCACGCAGAATTCCGGCACGCCGACGTTCACCGGCACCTACACGCTGGTCTTCAACTCGGCGACCACCGCGACCTTCACCTACACCAACGTCGATGGCGACAGCGGCACCGTCACGCTGACCAAGGGCACGCCCTGATCGCGCGGCGGCCGGACGCCGTCACCACGGTGTCCGGCTGCCGTCATGGCCGAGCAGGCTGGCCTGGTCTTCCGGACCGGCCTGCTCGAACTGCCCGATCATTCCCGCCACCGACTCGCTGGCGTCCAGCGGTGCGCCTTCGCCACCCATGTCGGTGCGTACCCAGCCGGGACGCAGCGCGAAACACAGCACGCCCCGCGGATTGAGCGCCTGCGCGAGCAGCCGCGTCCACATGTTCAGCGCCGCCTTCGATGCGTTGTAACTGGGTGAGTTGAAGCCCTCGACGCCGCTGATGGAGCCGAGTCCCGAACTGATGTTGGCGATGCGCGCGCTTTCACCCTTCGCCAGCAGGTCGGTACAGGCCTGCGCCAGCAGCACCGGACCGATGGCGTTGGTCTGGTAGCTGCGCGCCATGGCGTCCGCATCGAGTTGGCCGTAGCGTTCGCCGCGAACCAGGATGCCGGCGTTGTTGATGAGCCGGTCGAGCCGGTCCGTGAGCAGCGCCAGCTCGTTGCGCAAGGCCTGGATGCTGGCCGGACGGCTGACATCCAGCGGCAGCAGTTTCAGCTTCGACGGCTGCTCCGCGGCGAGGTGGTTCAGTGTGAGCGCCTGGCCGGGCTGGCGGCAGGCGGCGTATACGGTGGCGCCGCGTGCGAGGTACTGGCGCGTGAACTCCAGGCCCAGGCCGCGATTGGCGCCGGTGACGAGTACCTGCATGACGGACTCCCGGCAGTGGCCCCTGCAGTCTAGCTGCAGGCGGCCTGTCCGCCGGCGTAGTGCGGCGCCGCCGCGACGGGGCGGCTATCCTTTCCGGTCCGCCTCCATGAGATGCAGACCCTCCCAATGCGAACATTGATCCTGTTTGGCGCCATGGTCGCCAGCCTCGCCCGGGCCGACACGGCCATCGACATTCCCTACCAGACCTTCAGCCTCGACAACGGGCTGCGCGTCGTCGTGCATACCGACCGCAAGGCACCGGTCGTCGCCATCAACATCTGGTACCACGTCGGTTCCAAGGACGAGCAGCCGGGCCGCACCGGCTTCGCGCACCTGTTCGAGCACCTGATGTTCCAGGGCACGGAAAACTACAACGACGAGTTCTTCAAGCCGTTCGAAATGGTCGGCGCTACCGACATGAACGGCACGACCAGCTTCGACCGCACCAACTACTTCGCCAACGTGCCGACCACGGCGTTGGACCTCGGCCTGTGGATGGCGTCCGAGCAGATGGGTCATTTCCTCGGCAGCGTCGACCAGGCGCGGCTGGACGAACAGCGCTCGGTGGTGCAGAACGAGAAGCGCCAGAGCGAGAACCAGCCCTACGGCATGGTGTGGCAGCACCTGTTGTCCTCGCTGTTCCCGGCCGGGCACCGCTATGCGCACCTGCCCATCGGTTCGATGGCCGACCTGGATGCGGCGACGCTGGATGACGTGCGCTGGTGGTTCCGTTCCTGGTATGGGCCGAACAACGCCGTCCTGGTGCTGGCCGGGGACATCGACCTGGAAACCGCGCGCACCAAGGTCACGCGCTATTTCGGCGACATTCCCGCCGGCCCGACGATGGCGCAGCCACCGGTCGACGTGCCGGCGCGCAAGGCCTCGACGCGCGCGACGCTGCCCGACCGCGTCGCCCAGACGCGCCTGTACCGCGCCTGGGTGACACCCCAGTTCGGCAGTCGCGATGAGACCCATCTCAAGCTGATCGGCGAGATCCTCGGCGGCAGTGCCGCCTCGCGCCTGGACCGCCGCCTCGTCCACCAGGAAAAGCTGGTCGACATGGTTTCGGCATTCTCTGGCGCCGACCAGCTGGCGGGGACTTTCATCATCGTCGCCGACATCAAGCGCGGCGTGGATCCGGCGCGCGTGGAAGCGGCAATCGACGAGGAGATCGAACGCCTGCGCCGGCGCGGGCCGGATCGCGCGGAACTGGATCGCGCACGCACCAGCATTCGCGCCACCTTCGTGCGCGCGATCGAGCATGTCGGCGGTTTCTCCGGCAAGGCCGACGTGCTGGCGCAGTGCACCGTGCTGACCGGCGATCCCGGCTGCTTCCGGCAGGCGCTGGCGCGGGTCCAGGGCGCGAGCAGTCGCGACCTGCGCAATGCGGCGCGCCAGTGGCTGGCTGCTGGCAGCCACACCGTTCTGGTCGAGCCCGGCGAACGTCCGGCGCAGGCCGAGGACGTCGTCAGTGGCGATCCGGGCGAACTGCCGGAGGTGGCTGCCGCCGATCCGCGCTATCGCACCGTCGCCAGCGACGTCGACCGCAGTGCCGGCCCGCCGAAGGTAGAGGTATTCCCCGACCTGGCATTCCCGACCCTGCAGCGCAGCCGCCTCGACAACGGGCTGGCCGTGGTGCTCGCGCGCCGCGAAGGCCTGCCGCTGGTGCAGATGAGCCTGGAAATCGAAGGCGGCTACAGCGCCGATGCCGGACGCAAGCCGGGGACCGCCAGCTTCACCATGAACATGCTGCCGGAAAGCGCCGGCGGTCGATCCGCCCTGGAACTGGCAGCCGCGGCGGAAAGCCTCGGTGCGCGAATCGGCAGCGGTGCTTCGCTCGACGCCGGCAACATCAGCCTGTCGGTGCTGCACGAAAACCTGGCGCCGGCGCTGACCCTCTATGCCGACGTGATCCGGCGCCCGGGCTTTTTCGTCACCGACATCGAGCGCGTGCGCGCGCAGTGGCTCGCCGGCATCGCCCAGGAAAAGACCCAGCCGGGCAGCCTGGCGATGCGCCTGTTGCCACCGTTGCTGTACGGGCGCGACCACCCCTACGGCATCCCGTTCACCGGCAGCGGCGACGAGGCGTCCATCGTCGCGCTGCAGCAGGATGACCTGATCGCGTTCCACCGCGACTGGGTGCGCCCGGACAACGCCACGCTGATCGTGGTCGGGGATATCGCAATGGACGAACTGCTGCCGCTGCTGGAGAAGCACCTGGGGGACTGGAAGGCGCCGGAAACGCCGCGGCCGCTGCTGCATCGAGGCACGGTGCCGCGACCGTCGGCGGCGCGCGTGTTCCTCGTGGACCAGCCCGGCGCGGTGCAGGCGAACATCCTCGTCGGCCAGGTGGTGCCGTCCACGGCCGATCCCTCGTCGCTGGCGTTCGACATCGGCAACGGCGTCATCGGCGGCACCTTCACCTCGCGCCTGAACATGAACCTGCGCGAGGACAAGGCCTGGTCCTACGGCGTCAGCACCGGCGCCAGCAATGCGCTCGGGCAGCGGCCCTGGATCGGCTATGCGCCGGTGCAGATCGACCGCACCGCCGAGGCCATCACCGAGATCCGTCGCGAGATCGCCGAGTTCACCGGCACCCGTCCACCTTCAAGCGGCGAAATCGCACACATCCGCACCAACCGCGTGCACCGGCTGCCGGGATCCTTCGAGACCGGCACCGCCGTTCTCGGCGCCATTGCCGCCATCGTTCGCTATGGGCGCCCGGACGACTACGTCACCTCGCTGCGCCGGCAGATCCTCGACACCAGCGACGACCAGGTCAGGGCCGCCATGTCGGTGATCGACGCGGAGGCGTTGACCTGGGTGGTCGTCGGCGACCTGGCCACCATCGAGGCGCCGGTCCGCGCCCTGGAACTGGGCGAGGTCACGGTGCTGGATGCCGACGGCCGGCCGAAAACCGCCACCGCGGAATGAGGGCCGGGCGGTTCCGGGGACGGCCCCGGAACCGCCATCGCCGTCACGGTCCGTCCCGCCGCGACTCGAGTACCATCGGGCGCTCCTGTGGGGGGAATCCAACGATGGACGGATCAAGCGTTTCAGGCGTCGCCACTTCGCGACGGCAGTTTCTTTCCGGCACGCAGGCATCGCAGGCCAAGGCGATGCGCCAGGTGCTGACACCGCCCTTCGCGGTGTATGTCCTCAACCGCCTCGGCTACGGCCCACGCCGCGGCACGCCTTTCAGCGTCGAGGCCTTCAACGCGCTGGGTGCCAACGACGACGCGCGCCTGACGGCGTTCGTCGACCAGCAGCTCAATCCCTCGACCAACCCGGCCGGTGACGTCACCGATCCCGACGTCGCCGCGCGTCTGGCGCACGAGAACTACACCACGCTCGGCAAGACCTTCGAGCAGCTGTGGCAGGACCACGAAGTCAACGGCAATCCGAGCGGCGGTCCGTATACGCGCGACCTGCCGATCCGCGAGATCGAACGCGCCGTGTTCGTGCGCGCGACCTACTCGCGCTGGGGCCTGTTCGAGCAGATGGCGGACTTCTGGCACAACCACTTCAACATCTACGGCTATGACCGCTACGCGGCGCCGACGTGGGTGAGCTGGGACCGCGACGTCATCCGTCGCAACGCGCTCGGCAACTTCCGCAGCATGCTGCAGGCGACGTTCGACTCGCCGGCGATGCTGTATTACCTCGACAACTACATCAACCGCGCGCCGAGCTTCAACGAGAACTACGCGCGCGAGATCATCGAGCTGCACACGCTGGGCTCGATCAACTACCTCGGCGCGAACCTGCAGCAGCATGAGGTGCCGGACATTCCCGCCGGCCAGCCCGGCGCGGGGTGGCCGGTCGGCTATGTCGATGCCGATGTCTATGAACTGGCGCGCGCGTTCACCGGCTGGACCTTCCATCGCGGTGCCAGCGGCGGGCCGAACACCGGCGTCGCCTACATGATCCCGGCCCAGCACGACATCGGGCAGAAAAACGTGCTCGGCCAGTTCGTCGCTGCGAACACGCCGTACGCCACCGAGCACCAGCTGTTCCTCGACCGCCTTGCCTACCATCCGGGCACGGCGCGCCATATCGCCCTGAAGCTGGCGCGGCGCTTCGTCAGCGACGCTCCGCCGCAGGAGCTGGTGGACCATGTCGCCAACGTGTTCTGGCAGAACCGCATGGCGCCGGACCAGATCCGCCTCACGCTGCGTGCGCTGCTGCTGCACGATGCCGGTCCCGGTTCGTTCCGCGATATCGGCAACTTCGGCAACAAGGTGAAGAAGCCGTTCGAGGCGGTGGTCGGCGCCTTGCGCGCGGTGAGCGCCGACTTCACCATCCGCCGCGACGACAGCGAGAGCAATTCCTTCATGGACCGCTTCCGTAGAAGCGGCCACCGGCCGTTCGACTGGCGGCCACCCGACGGTTTTCCCGACGACCGCAACTACTGGCTGGGCGGCGGTGCCTTCGTGCACGCCTGGCGCACGGTGGACTGGGTGCTGGACGAGAACACCGGCAGCAACCAGGGTGATCCGCTGGCGCCGGTGCTGGCGATCACGCAGAACGAGTTCAGCAATTCACCGGCGGAACACACGCCCAACAAACTGGCGAACTTCTGGCTGCGGCGTGCGCTGGGCTGGGCGCCGGATCCGGTCAACGGCTGGGCGGGCACGCCGCTGCACACGGCGATCCGCGATTTCATGGCGCGCAACACGGACACGGTGAGCCTGTTCAATCCCGATGTCGGCATCGGCAACGGTCCTTCCGGCAACACTGCCGGCCTGGGAACCGATGGCAGCCCGAACTACTGGCACAGCCGCCTTCGGGGCATGGTCGGCTGCATCCTGTTCAGTCCGCAGTTCATGGCCCGCTGAGGAGGACGACATGTCACAGATCACGCGTCGCGCCTTCATCAAGGGTTCCACCCTCTGCCTGACCGCACTGGGTGGCATGCGCCTGGGCCTGCATGCGCGGCGCGCGCATGCCGACTGGCAGACCGGCAATTTCTTCGTCTATGTCTACCTGCGGGGTGGCATCGACGGATTGAACATGGTGTGTCCGATCGATGGTCCGGACCGGGCGCACTACGAGATGCACCGCCCGAACATCCACCTGCGCACCACGGGTGCGACCGCGGCGCTGCCGCTGGGCAACACGCATTACGGACTGAACTTCGCCGCCACCGGGCTGCACGAGCTGTATGGCCAGGGCAGGCTTGCGATCGTGCATGGCACCGGGTTCCCGGTGGCGCAGATCACCCGTTCGCATTTCGATGCCCAGGACTACATGGAGCACGGCACGCCGGGCAGCAACACCATCGGCACCGGTTGGCTGGCGCGACACCTGCAGGCCACCGGGCAGGTGCCCGACAGCGCGATGATTCCCTCCCTGAGCGTCGCCGCCAACGCGCCGACCAGCCTGCTCGGCCGTCGCGACAACATGGTCCTGGACGATCCCAACAGCTTCCATCCCAACGCCAACAACGGCAATGTCGATGGCCAGCCGCGCTACAAGCTGTCGACGACCATGACGCTGCGCCAGCTCTACCAGGGCAACGACGACCTGCATCATGCCGGCACCGGCGCCGTGGACACCATCGAGCTGGTCGATACGCTGGGCATTTCCAGCTACACGCCGGCACCGGGCGCCAACTACCCGTCCACCGGCGTCGCGGCGACGCTCGGCAACCAGGCCAAGCTGATCGCCAACATCGCCAAGCGCGGACTGGGACTGCAGGTCGCCACGCTGGACTACGGCGGCTGGGACAGCCACGAGAACCAGGGCGACGGCACCCAGGGCGACCTCAACCAGAACCAGTACGCGAACCGCCTTGCCGGGCTGTCGGCGACGCTGCACGCGCTGTACACCGACCTCGCCGCGGCCGGGCTGCACAACCGCATGGTGCTGGTGGTGCACAGCGAATTCGGGCGCCGCGTGCGCGAGAACGCCAACCGCGGCACCGACCACGGCAGTGGCAACCCGATGCTGGTGCTGGGTGGCCGCGTGCGTGGCGGCCAGCTGTTCGGCACCTTCGGGGGCCTCGGGCCCGGCCAGCTGTACCAGAACGAGGACGTCGCCTCGACGACCGACTTCCGGCGCGTGCTGTCGGAAGTGGTGGCCGGCCACCTGGGCAATCCCGACCTGGCGTCGGTATTTCCGGGCTATGACTATCCCGGTCCGCTCGGACTGCTGCCGGGCGATCCGCTCTTCGCCAACGGATTCGACCCGGCCTGACCGCGCGCCACGGCGCCGGTTCATCACCGGCGTCGCGACCGCCCGCGCAAGGTGGATCCGGCGCCGTGCCGCGACGTCGCCGGAAGCCATGTCCGTGCGCGCTCCGCGCCACATCGCGCATGGGCACGGCGCATCCGCCGCGCGGGCTTGCGTCATCGCCGTGCTGCCGGTAAACAGGACGCTGGCAGGTGTGCTCCGGCTGCCGGCCGGGTGCGTCGTCGCCGGCGCGGGGCACCGATCGGGTGAGGGCGGTGCAGGGATGGACAAGGGGTTGCCAGGAAGGTCGCGTCACGCCTTTTTCGACAGGCGTTGCACGCTGCTGCGCCCGCTGCTGTGCCTCCTTGCGCTGCTGGCGGTTCCGGCCCATGCGGACCTCGGCGATTCCGCGCGCATTCCGCTGCATCGCTGGTCGTGGCAGACATGGAGCAGCGAAGCCGGCCTGCCGCAGATTTCCGGCAAGGCGCTGGCGCTGGATCACGAAGGCGTCATGTGGGTCGGCACCGAGAACGGCCTGGCGCGCTTCGACGGCAGCCGCTTCGAGGTCTTCACGCCGGGCAACACGCCGCAGCTGTCTTCCGCCTGGATCACGCGGTTGATGGTGGACCGCGAAGGTCGCGTCTGGATCGGCAACCTGCGCAATGTCGCCGTGTACGCCGACGGACGTTTCATCGGCAGCGACGAGCTCGGTGAAGTCTCCGCGCTGGCGCAGACCGGCGACGGTGAAGTGCTGGTCGGTGCCGGTCGGCTGTACCACGCAGGGGTCGACGGCGGACAACTGCTGCTGCAGGCGGAGGACACCGTGGGCGCGGTCAGCGCGCTGCTTGCCGCGCCCGCGCGCGGGCTGTGGATCGCCGAACGCGCCGGCTGGCTTCGCCATCGCGACGACAGCGGCGAGACCCTGCGACCGCTGCCGGCGGAACTGGCGCGGGTCACGGCCCTGGCGTGGTACGACGACACCCTGTGGCTGGGCGGCGAGGGCGGGCTTTACCGCTTCGACGGCGACCGCTTCCAGCCGGTGAACTTTGCTGCGGCGTCGCAGCCGGTGCAGGCGATGGCCATCGATCCCCGCGGCTGCCTGTGGATCGCCAGCCATGGCGATGTCTATCGCCGCCACAGCCACGGCGGCATGGAAACCGTGGCCAGCCAGGCGGCACACGCGTTTCCCTGGGTGATGGCGTTCCTGCCGACCGAAGACGGGATCTGGATGGGCAGCCTGTACCACGGCCTGCGCTACTACTGGCTGCCACCGGTGCAGCGACTCGGCCACGAAGAAGGTCTCCAGGATCCGAGCCTGTGGGCGGTGATCGCCGATGGCGACGGAATCCTGATCGGCACCGATGCCGGGGTGGCGCGCTGGGACGGCAGGCGGTTCAGGGAAGTGCTTCCGCCATCGGCGCTGCCGCATCCCGCCGCGTACAGCGTCCTTCGCGACCGCAACGGTCGCATCTGGGCGGGTACGCGGTCAGGGCTGGCCCGCTTCGATCCGGCGACCGGAAGCACGACCGGATTCGAACGTACGCGTGGCACGCAGATCAACGGGCTGCACGAGGACGACGATGGCCGTATCTGGATCGCCAGTGCAACCGGGCTGTTCCGCCATCCGGGCGGCGATGCCGGTGACATCGAGGAAGTGAACGCCAACGGCCTCCTCTCCGGTATGCGCATCCGCGCCATCGAGCGCGGCAGCGACGGGGAACTCTGGCTTGCAACCGAAAGTGGCCTGTTCGTGCTCAACGGCACGCATGCCGAACCGGTCACCGGTACCGGCATCGACGGTGCATTCGTCACCAGCGTTCGCGTGCTCGCGGACGGCAAGGTGGTCGTCGGCACCTACGACCGCGGCATCGCCGTGCGCGGGCGGGACGGGCTGTGGTCACAGCACAGCATCGCCACCGGCCTGCCCTCCGACACCGTGTTCAGCATGCACGCGCTCGGTGACGGCGTGCTGGTGAGTTATTCCAGTGGCGCCTATGGCTGGCATGTGCCGGACACCGGCCAGGCGACGCCGGCGTACCGCATGTTCGTGTACGACTTCGGCGACCGTCCTGGACGCTCGCGCATCCGCTGCTGCAATGGCGGCGGCAACGACAAGGGCACCATCCATCTCGGGGCGTTCTGGCTGCCGACGCTCAACGGACTGGTGCGCGTGCCGCTGGATATCCAGCCGATGCCGACACCGGTCGTCGATGTGCTGGACATCAACGGCCGCAAGGCCGACGCGGATGACGTGCGCCTGGCCGTGGGCGAACGGCAGCTGGCGGTCCACTTCCGCAGCATCGACTACCGCTACGGCTTCCTGCAGCAGTTCCGCTATCGCCTGCAGGGTGTCGACGCGGGCTGGATCGAAACGCCGTCGCGCGACCCGATCACCTATGCCCAGGTCCCACCGGGTCGTTTCCGCTTCGAGATGCAGGCCCGCCTGCCCTTCCGTCCCTGGGGCAAGATGGCGGCCGTGCAGATCGACGTGCCGCCAAGGTTCGTGGAAACGTGGACGTTCCGGACCCTGATGGCGATCGCCGCCATGGTGCTGCTGGCCGTGCTCATGCGCTGGCGCGAACGCAGGTTGCGCCAGCAGAAGGAGCGGCTCGAAGCGCTCATCGCCACGCGCACCGGCGAACTGGCGCAGGCCAACCGCCGCCTCGGCGAGCTCAACCAGGTCCTCAACGAGGCCAGCCTCAGCGATCCGCTGACCGGACTGGGCAACCGGCGCCACCTGCTCAATGTCGTCGCTGCGAAGCAGGAGGACGTCAGGCGGGCGTGGCAGGACGGCGCCACGTCGCCGGTGCTGGGTCTGATGGTGATCGACATCGACCACTTCAAGCAGATCAACGATGCCCTGGGGCACCTCGCCGGCGATACGGTGCTGAGCCGGATCGCGCGCTTGCTCGGTCGCCTCGTCGGTGAAGAGGACGGGCTGGCGCGCTGGGGCGGCGAGGAGTTCGTGGTGGTGACCTGCGTCGATCGCGTCGAAGACCTGCTCGACTATGCCGAGTGCCTGCGTCGCGCTGTGGAGGCCGAAGCCATCGAAGTGACGCCACAGCGGCAGGTCACCGCGTCGATCGGCGTTGCCGCATGGCCGACGGCAGCGACGCAGCTGGATCGCCATGACTGGACGGTCAGCCTGGGCCTGGCGGATTTCGCGCTCTATCGCGCAAAGGTGTCAGGTCGCAATCGCAGCGCACTGATCAAGGTGACCGGCGTGGCGCCGGAGGCGTGGCCCGAACGTCCGGATGCCGGAACGGTGCGCGAGTGGCTGGAGACGGGGCGGGCGGAACTCCATCTGCGGCCCTGAGGCGGGTCGCTTGCGCAGGCGCGCAGGTGGACAGGTGGAATCGGAATCGGCACGCCGGATCGCGTGCCGATTCCGCAGGACGACTCAGGACGCGGCGTCCTTCAGCTTCTTCAGCGGGCGGATCTTCACCTTCACCGAAGCCGGCTTCGCAGCGAACCACTGCTCTTCCTTGGTGAACGGGTTGATGCCCTTGCGGCGCGGCTTGGCCGGCACATTGACGGCGGTGATCTTCAGCAGGCCCGGCAGCGTGAAAGAGCCGGCGCCCTTCTTGTTGACCGAAGCGGCAACGGCCGATTCCAGCGACGCCATCACGGCACGCACGTCACGCGGGGCAACGCCGGAATTCTCGGCGATGTGGGCGACCAGGCCGGACTTGTTCAGCGCTTCCTTGATCGGCTTCGGCGCGGCCGGCTTGGCGGCGGCCTTCGGTGCAGCTTTCTTTTTTGCAGCTTTCTTCGTGCTTGCCATAGTTATTCCAATGCTTCTCGTAAGGGGAATTGCCTGGAGGGGTCTCTCGGCAGGTGGAATGTAGGGCAACGCAGGGGCGCAGCCAAGCCTTTTTTACCTGTTTTTCCGCGGTCGCGCCATGTTCGTCGCCGCGTGTTCCCGGGTGTTCCGCGGCGGTGTCGGCGTCGGGGCGTCGGCGGCACCCTTGCGGATCGGCCGGGCTGCGGGCAAGGTGGCGGCGAATTGCCCACGGAGCCCGCCTTCATGACCATCCACTTCGAACTGACCGCCCTGATCGCCCTGATCGCCGGCATCCTCATCCTCATCAGGCCGCGCCTGCTGAATTACGTCGTGGCCCTGTACCTGATCGTGATCGGTGTCCTCGGCCTGATCGGACGCTGATGGCCGTCGCCGCGGCGCCCGCGGCGGCGTCCGGCGGGAGGATTACATGATCGACGGGGGATGGCTGTCGGCGCGGCTGGACGCGCTGGCGGTCGATGCTACGCATCCGGCATGGCTGCCACGCCTGCTGCTGGCCAGCGATTTCGCCTTCGATACCCTGCGCCAGGTGCCCGGCGTGCTGGCGTCCCTGGAGGACCGCGTCCGCGATCCGCGGCCGCCGATGGCGCGCTGGCAGCCCGGCGAGGGCGGCATGCAGCGCGAGCTTCGCTGGTTCCGCCGCGCCGAGGGCGTGCGCCTGATCGCCCGCGACCTGCTGGATCTGGACCGTGTCGCGGAGACGCTGGCCGGCAGCAGCCGCCTTGCCGATGCCTGCATCGCGCTGGCACTGGACGATGCCGTGCAGCGGGTCTCGGCCCGGCATGGCGCCATCCGCGACGACTGCGGCTACGTGCTGCCGCCGGTGGTGTTCGCGCTCGGCAAGCTCGGTGGCGGCGAACTGAATTTCTCTTCCGACGTCGATCTGGTCTTCGCCTACAGTGGCGGTGGCCACGACAGCGACAGCGACGGCGATGCGGCGCTGGCGCCGGATGCCTGGCATGCGCGCGTCGTCCGCCACTTCGCGCAGCGCCTGGGCGAAACCGACGTTGACGGTTTCAGCCATCGCGTCGACCTGCGCCTGCGTCCGTTCGGACAGTCCGGCAAGCCCAGCCTGTCGTTCCCGGCGATGGAACAGTATTTCCAGCGCGAAGGCCGCGACTGGGAACGCTACGCCTGGCTGAAGGCGCGTGCCGTCGCCGGTGACGTCGCGGCCGGCGAACAGTTCCTGGCCTCGTTGCGGCCGTTCATCTATCGCCGCTACCTCGACTACAACGCCATCGACGCGCTGCGCGAGATGAAGGCGCAGATCGACCTGGAAGTGCAGCGCCAGGATCTCGCCGACGACATCAAGCTCGGGCGCGGTGGGATCCGCGAAGTCGAGTTCCTGGTGCAGGTCGTGCAGCTGGTCCGTGGCGGACGCGAGGCGGGCCTGCGCCAGCGCGGCCTGCTCGACGGCCTGGCGGCGTGCATGCAGGCGGGCTATGTCGGCGAGGCCGCGGGTGTCGCGCTGCGCGATGCCTATCTGTTCCTGCGCCGGCTGGAAAACCGCCTGCAGATGCTGCGTGACGCCCAGACCCAGGCGCTGCCACTTGATGCCACCGACCAGTGGCGCATCGCGACGACGCTGGGGTACGAGGACTGGTCCGGGCTGCGTGCCGAACTGGACCGCCATCGAGACCGCGTCGCCGAGGAGTTCTCGCACGTGCTGGCGCCGCGTACGCGGGCGCGCGCCGCCGATTCGATGCTGACGCTGTGGCGCGCGTTGGCGCAGGGCAGCGCCGACGCCGTGCAGGTCGAGGCGGCCGGCATCGAGGTCGGCCAGGCGCTGATGGAAAGGCTGCGTGCGCTGGCCGGCAGCCCCGGCGTCCAGGCGCTTTCAGCGCGCGCACGCACGCGACTGGACCGGCTGATGGCGGCGCTGCTCGATCGCCTGCGCGGCCGCCAGGCGCAGGACGACGAGGCGGCGCTGGCGATCATCGACCTGCTGCAGATCCTGTTGCGCCGGTCCAATTACCTCGCCCTGCTCGAACAGCAGCCGGCGGCCCTGGACCGGCTGTTCGAACTGGCGCGCGGCAGTCGCTGGCTGGTGCAGCGCCTCGTGGACCAGCCGCTGCTGCTCGATGATGTCTTCGATCCGCGTGCACCGGCGCCACCGGATTGCGCCGAGATCGCGCAGCTGCTCGCGACCGTGGCTGGCGCCGACGACCCCGAGGCGGTGCTGACAGCGCTGGGCGAGGTGCGCACCAGCCTGCGCTTCCGTCTTGGCCTGGCGACCATCGACAACCGCCTGCCGGCACCGGCGATCGCCGAACGCCTGGCGGCGATCGCGCAGGAAGTGCTGCATCGCGTCCTTGATCTCGCGCTCGTCGACGTCGTGCGTCGCCACGGCTGGCCGGCGGGCGCCGGTCCTGGGCGCAGCGGCCTGGCGCTGATCGGCTACGGCAGCCTGGGGGCGCGCGAGCTGGGATTCGCGTCCGACCTCGACCTGGTGTTCGTGTTCGACGGTGCGCTGGGCGAAGCCGAAACAGACGGCCCGTCGCCGGTCGAAGGGCAGCGCTTCTATGCGCGTGTCGTGCAGAAACTGCTCGCCTACCTGGCGGTGCCGTTGCCCGGCGGTCGCCTCTACGAGGTCGATGCACGCCTGCGGCCGGATGGCGCCAAGGGGCTGCTGGTCACCAGCCTCGATGCCTACGCCGCCTACCAGCGCGAGCGCGCGTGGACCTGGGAACAGCAGGCGCTGGTGCGCGCACGCTTCATCGCCGGCGACGCCATGCTCGGCGCCGCGTTCACGGCGACGCGCGCGCAGTGGCTGGCGCAGCCGCGTGAGCCGGAACCGCTGCGGCAGGCCGTCGCCGACATGCGCGGGCGGCTGCGCCGGGAACTGGACCGCTCTCGCGGCGACCGTTTCGATCTCAAGCAGGGCCGCGGTGGGCTGGTCGACCTGGAGTTCCTGCTGCAGTATCTGGTGCTCGCGCATTCGGCGACGCATGCCGCCTTGCTGGACTCCGGCGCCAGCGGCGACCTGATCGCCATCCTCGCCGACGCCGGTGTGCTGGCGGGCGAAGAAGGCGCCGCACTGTCCGCCGCGCACGCCAGCCTGCTGGCGGCGGCTTTGCGCCAGACGCTGGATGCGCGGCCGCGAACGGTCGTGCCCGATGCCGGCATAGAGGCGGCGCGGCGGGCGATCACCCGGGCCTGCGCGCACGCGTTCGGAGAAGGTGCGCCATGAACCGGTTTGCAGGCCGTGGTTCCCTCCAGCCGGGCCTGCGGCGTGCCCGGCTCGACGCATTCCCCGCCGGCCGGCTCGCACAACCGCGTCGGCGCGGTTACCCTACGTGGCCATGACGACACCCGCAGCACTGGTGGTTGAGGACGAAGTCGATCTGCGCGAGCTGATCGAGCTGTCGCTGGCCGGCATGGACCTGGACGTGGTCGGTGTCGGCACGCTGGCCGAAGCCCAGGAGCAGATCGGCAAACGGTCCTTCGCCCTGTGCCTGACCGACCTCAGGTTGCCCGATGGCATGAGCCTGCCGCTGGTCGAGCGCATCGGCCGCGAGCATCCGCATACGCCGGTGGCGGTGCTGACCGCCTACGGCAACGTCGAGACGGCGGTGTCGGCCCTGAAGGCCGGCGCCTTCGATTTCGTCAGCAAGCCGGTCGACATCGCCCAGCTGCGTCGCCTGGTCGAGACGGCGCTGCGCATGGCGGCCAACGGTCCGCGTGCACCGGACGCGACCACGCGCATGATCGGCTCCTCGCCGGCGATGCAGCAGGCGCGTGCCACCATCGCCAAGCTGGCGCGCAGCCAGGCGCCGGTGTACATCAGTGGCGAATCCGGCAGCGGCAAGGAACTGGCGGCGCGGCTGATCCACGACATGTCGCCGCGGGCCAGCGGACCGTTCGTGCCGGTCAACTGCGGCGCCATTCCCGCCGAACTCCTGGAAAGCGAATTCTTCGGCCACAAGCGTGGCAGTTTCACCGGCGCCAATGCCGACAAGATCGGCCTTTTCCAGGCTGCGCACGGTGGCACGCTGATGCTGGACGAAGTGGCGGACCTGCCGTTGCCGATGCAGGTGAAATTGCTGCGCGCGATCCAGGAAAAAGCGATCCGCCCGATCGGCGCGCAGGCCGAACAGCCGGTCGACGTGCGCCTGATCAGCGCCACGCACAAGAACCTGCACGAACTGGTCGAGCGCGGCGCGTTCCGCCAGGACCTGTACTACCGCATCAACGTCATCGAACTGCCGATGCCGCCGCTGCGTGAGCGCCGCGAGGACATTCCCAAGCTCGCCGCGCACATCCTCGCCAAGCTTGACCAGCAAGGTCGCGTGCGCCTCACCGAGGAAGCCGGCAAGGCGCTGCTCGAGTATCCGTTTCCCGGCAACATCCGCGAGCTGGAGAACATCCTCGAGCGCGCGATGGCCCTGTGCGACGGCAGCGCCATCGGCGTCGACGACCTGCAGCTGCCGGTGATGCGCGCGACGCCGACCTTCGAGGAGCGTGCGCCGGAACGTGTGCCCATGATGCCGCCGGCGCATGGTGGCTACGCGCATGACCCCGCGCTCGGCGCCGGCTACGGCAGCGGTGGCGGTGCCTACGCGCCGGGCATGCCGATGCCGGGTGCGCCGGCAGCCGCGCCGCCGGTCGCCGATCCCGCACCCAGCCGCGATGCGCCGCTCGAGGACTACATCGAACAGCTCGAACGCGACCGCATCCTCAAGGCGCTGGAAGCCAATCGCTACAACAAGACCAAGACCGCGCAGGCGCTCGGCATCACCTTCCGCGCGCTGCGCTACCGCCTGAAGAAACTCGGCATCGAATAACGGCTGACCCGGGTCGCGACGGCTGTCGGCCTTTCCCTGGTTCGCCAGCAGCCCGGGTCTGGGCTTGATCTGGCGTTGGAGTGGAAGGGCACTGGACACCCGCCTGCGCGGGTGTGACGGAGAGGGGGCGGTTGATTTTACGCAGGCGTCGGGTCGAGTCTCACCGCAACGCCGGCAGTGGACTTCCAGGCCCGGGCACGGCGCACCGCTCATTCTTCTGATGTAGCGCTGGTTCACCGTAACGGTATCGGGATCAACGAAGCGGTATCGCGACCAGCCGCTGTACCTCGAAGCGGGACACCGTCATGCCCGCGCAGGCGGGCAGGCGAGGAGTGCAAAGGTGCCGGACACCCGTTCGCGCGGTTCTCGCCTCAGTGTGGTGCGGAACAACACTGGACACCCGCCTGCGCGGGTGTGACGGAGAGGGGGCGGTGGATTTTCCGCAGGTGTCGTGTCGAGTCTCACCGCATCGCCGGCAGAGGACTTCCAGGCCCGGGCACGGCGCACCGCTCATTCTTCTGATGTAGCGCTGGTTCACCGTAACGGTACCGGGATCAACGAAGCGGTATCGCGACCGGCCGCTGTACCTCGAAGCGGGACACCGTCATGCCCGCGCAGGCGGGCATCCAGCGGCGAGGAGTGGAAAGGTGCCGGGCCCCCGTCTGCGCGGATCTCGCCTCCGTGTGGCGCGGAACAACACTGGACACCCGCCTGCGCGGGTGTGACGGAGAGGGGGCGGTGGATTTTCCGCAGGCGTCGGGTCGAGTCTCACCGCAACGCCGGCAGAGGACTTCCAGGCCCGGGCACGGCGCACCGCTCATTCTTCTGATGTAGCGCTGGTTCACCGTAACGGTACCGGGATCAACGAAGCGGTATCGCGACCGGCCGCTGTACCTCGATGCGGGACACCGTCATGCCCGCGCAGGCGGGCAGGCGAGGAGTGGAAAGGTGCCGGACACCCGTTCGCGCGGATCTCGCCTCCGTGTGGCGCGGAACAACACTGGACACCCGCCTGCGCGGGTGTGACGGAGAGGGGGCGGTGGATTTTCCGCAGGCGTCGGGTCGAGTCTCACCGCAACGCCGGCAGTGGACTTCCAGGCCCGGGCACGGCGCACCGCTCATTCTTCTGATGTAGCGCTGGTTCACCGTAACGGTATCGGGATCAACGAAGCGGTATCGCGACCGGCCGCTGTACCTCGAAGCGGAACACCGTCATGGCCGCGCAGGCGGGCATCCAGCGGCGAGGAGTGGAAAGGTGCCGGACCCCCGTCTGCGCGGATCTCGCCTCCGTGTGGCGCGGAGTGGAACGGTACTGGACACCCGTCCGCGCGGATGACCTCGACGTGGCTGTGGCGTGGACAACACAGGACATCCACGCCTGCGCGGGTGTGTCGGTGAGGTGGCGAGGAACAACACTGGATGCCGCCTGCGCGGTGCGCCGCGAGTCAGGGACGGGTGCGCGCGTAGCTGACGCGCTCGTGGCCGCCGAGGTCGCGGGTGCTGGCGGCGTCGACCAGTCCGGCCGCCCGCATCAGGCCGCGAACCGCCGCGCCCTGGCTGAAGCCGTGTTCCAGCAGCAGCCAGCCGCCGGGGACCAGATGCGCGGCGGCACCGGCGACGAGCACGCGGATCGCGTCGAGGCCGTCGCGGCCGGAGACCAGCGCGGACGCAGGTTCGAAGCGCAGGTCGCCTTCGCCGAGATGGGGGTCGTTGCTGGCGATGTAGGGCGGATTGCTGGCGATGGCATCGAAGCGTGTCTCGCCGGCCAGTGCCTGGTACCAGTCGCCAGGACGGAACACCACCTGCGACAGTCCCAGGCGCTCGGCATTGCCGCGCGCGACCGCGAGCGCGGCGCTGCTGGCGTCGCTGGCCAAGACGTAAGCCTGCGGGCGTTCCCGGGCAACGGACAGCGCGACGGCACCCGAGCCGGTGCCGAGATCGGCAAGGCGCGCGCCTGATCGCTGCGGCAGGCGCCGCAACACTTCCTCGACCAGCGTTTCGGTGTCGGCGCGCGGAATCAGCACGTCCGGCGTCACCTTCAGCGGCAGCGACCAGAACTCGCGCTCGCCGGTGAGGTAGGCAATGGGTTCGCCCTGCGCGCGACGCTGCAGCCAGTCCATGAAGCGCGGCAGCCAGCCCGATTCCGCCAGCGCATCGTCATGCGCACGCAACCAGGCGCGACTGCGACCGCTGGCGGCGGACAGCAGCACCTCGACATCCGCCGCGCCGTCAGCGCCTGGCAGCCGCTGGCGTCCCAGCCGTCGAAGCTCGGCTATCGTGACGGGCGTGGTGCCGGTCATGGCGCAGGCGCGGCGGGCGGCTCAGCGCAGCCAGCCGCGCGCGTCGAGCCAGTCGACGATGGCCAGCGCCTGCGTGCGCGGGTCGCCGCCGCCGGCGTCGATGCGCAGCTCGGGATTTTCCGGCGCCTCATAGGGATCCGAGATGCCGGTGAACTGCTTGATCTCGCCGCGGCGGGCCGCCGCATACAAACCCTTGCGGTCGCGTGATTCGCAGACTTCCAGGCTGGTGGCGACATGCACTTCGCAGAAACCGCCGTGCGCTTCACTCATGCGCCGCGCCTGCGCGCGTGGTCCGGCGAAGGGTGCGATCGGCGCGCAGACGGCGATGCCGCCGTGGCGGACGATTTCACCCGCCACCCAGCCGATGCGCGTGATGTTGGCGTCACGGTCCTCGCGCGAGAAGCCCAGGCCCTTGGACAGGTGCTTGCGCACCTCGTCACCGTCAAGCAGCGTCACCGGTCGGCTGGAACGCTCCAGCATGAGGCTGATCAGCGCCTGCGCCAGCGTCGACTTGCCGGCGCCGGACAGACCGGTGAAGAACACGGTGAATCCCGGTGGACGGCCGGCAGGGTGGCGCTCGCGCAGCACCTTTACGATGTCCGGGAAGGTGAACCATTCCGGGATCGCTTCCCCGGTATGCAGGCGACGGCGCAGCTCGGTGCCGGAGATGTCGCGGATCACGTCGGCGGCGGTTGCTTCGTCGGCGCCGATATAGGTGTCGCGATTTTCGGCGTAGACCATGGCCTGGAATGGCACCATCTCGATGCCCAGTTCATCGGCATGGCGCGCCAGCAGTTCCTGCGCGTCGTAGGGACCATAGAACGGCTTGCCGTGGCTGTCATTGCCAGGCCCGGCGTGGTCGCGACCGACGATGAAGTGCGTGCAGCCGTGGTTCTTGCGGATGATGGCATGCCACACCGCTTCGCGCGGGCCGCCCATGCGCATGGCCAGCGGCAGCAGGCTCAGCATCGCCAGGCCGTCGGGATAATGCGGCAGCAGCGCCTGGTAGCAGCGCACGCGTGTGTAGTGGTCGACATCGCCGGGTTTGGTCATGCCCACCACGGGATGGATCAACAGCTTCGCGCCGGTGCGTCCGGCGGCGCGCAGCGTCAGTTCGCGATGCGCGCGATGCAGCGGATTGCGGGTCTGGAACGCGACCACGCGCGACCAGCCTTCGGCCTTGAACTTCCCGCGCAGCGAGCGCGGTGTGTCGCGCAGGCCGACGAAATCGTAATGGCCGGGCAGCTGGATGCCCTCCAGCGTGCCGCCGACATAGAACGGATGGCTGCGGTCGAGCAGCTGCGCCACCGCCGGGTGGGCGCGGTCGGTGGTGCCGAAGACGGCCTGCGCTTCCGCCTCGCGTTCCGGCTGCCAGATGTCGCCGACGGTGAGGATCGCCAGCGGCGTATTGTCGGTATCGCGCAGTGCGATGCGTGCGCCCGGCTGCAGGCGGCCGGCGAAGTCTTCGCTGACGTCCAGCGTGATCGGCATCGGCCACAGCGTGCCGTCGGCCAGGCGCATGGCGCGCAGCACCGACTCGTAGTCGGCCCGGCCGAGGAAGCCGGCAAGCGGCGAAAAGCCGCCGTTGAGCAGCAGTTCCAGGTCGCAGCGCTGGCGTTCGGTCAGGTCCCAGGCCGGCAGCGACGCGGCTTCGAGGCGGAGCTGGTCGGCGCGTTCGGGCGACGCCAGCAGTTCACACAGGCGGCCGCCGTGCGGCGCCGGAAGGTCGGTCATGGGAATGTCCGGTCAGGCGAAAATGTGTGCGGCTAGTTTAGCTGCAGGCGTCCTGCGGCCACGGCCGGGCGGCGCGGCCGCGTTTCGATGGCAGACAGGCACCACCGTGCGGCGCCCGTGCCTGTGTTCGTGTGGGGCGGTCAGCGGCGCGCCAGCAGCTCGCGGTGCTCGCGGGCGATGGCGCGCCAGCCGATGTCGCGGCGCAGCTGTTTGCCGGGGAAGTGGATGCGGTCGGCGATGGCCAGCGCGTGGTCGCGGGCGGCGAGCACGGTGTCGCCGAGGGCGCAGACAGTGAGCACGCGGCCTCCGGCGGTGACGGCATTGCCCAGGCCGTCCGGGCGCGTGCCGGCGTGGAAGACCTTGCCCTGGCGCAGGTTGTCGGTGACATCGAGGCCGCCGATGACATCGCCGGTGTCGACGGTGCCGGGATAGCCGCCGGCCGCCAGCACGACGCCGACGGCCTTGCGCGGATCCCAGTCCGCCTGCACGCCGGCGAGGCGATGGTCGAGCGCGGCGTTGAGCAGTTCGACCAGATCGCTGCGCAGTCGCATCATGATCGGTTGCGTTTCCGGATCGCCGAAGCGCACGTTGAATTCCAGCACCTTCGGCGTGCCGTCGCGCATCACCATGACGCCGGCATAGAGGAAGCCGGTGAAACGGCGGCCTTCGGCGGCGAGCCCGGCCAGCGTCGGCCGGATGACCTCGTTCTCGATGCGTTCGGCGATCTCCGGCGTGACCACCGGCGCCGGCGAGTAGGCGCCCATGCCGCCGGTGTTCGGCCCGGTATCGGCCTCGCACAGCCGCTTGTGGTCCTGCGAGCTGGCCATGGCGACGAACGCCTCACCGTCGGCGACGACGATGTAGCTGGCTTCCTCGCCATCGAGGAATTCCTCGACGACAACGCGCGCGCCGGCCTCGCCGAGCACGCCTTCGAAACAGTCGTGCAGCGCGTCTTCGGCCTGCAGCAGCGTGGTGGCGACGGTGACGCCCTTGCCGGCCGCCAGTCCGTCCGCCTTCACGACGATGGGCACGCCGCGCTCGCGCACATAGGCCAGCGCCGGTTCCAGCGCATCGAAGATCGCGTAGTCGGCAGTGGGAATCCTGTGGCGGGCCAGGAAGTCCTTGCTGAAGGCCTTCGAGGCTTCCAGCTCGGCTGCGGCGGCGTCGGGACCGAAACAGCGCAGTCCGGCGGCGCGGAAACGATCGACGATGCCGGCGGCCAGCGGTGCTTCCGGCCCGACCACCGTCAGGTCGACGCCTTCTTCCCGCGCCAGCGCCAGCAGGCCGTCGAGATCGGTCGCCGCCACGGCGGCATTGCGCAGTCCGGGTTCGCGCGCGGTGCCGGCATTGCCGGGCGCGACGATGACGTCGTCCACCTGGGGCGACTGCGCCAGTTTCCAGGCCAGCGCATGTTCGCGGCCACCGCCGCCTACGACCAACACCTTCATCGGCTTCGTCCTCGCGCCCGATGGCGCATGCGGAAAACAGGGGCCTGCAGCGTGCGGCGCGACGCGCCGGTATTTTCGGCGCAGCGCCGGCCGGCGGCCACAACTTCGCCATTGTACGCCGCGAGGTCGCCGCTGCCGCCCTTCGACGATGCGGGCGCGTGGCCAGCGGCTCGCCCTGCGAACGCGGGCCCCGTTCCGGCGCGGGCGCGAGCCGCAGCCGGCGGACGTCGGCTGCGGGTCATGGATTCGCCGAGCTCACCTGTGACCGCCAGGGGCGGGGTCGACAGCCGACCGCTGGCGTATCCGCCTTCGAGATGGTGGACATCCTCGTCTGAGCTCCCACCGGGCCATTGCAGGCGCGACCGTGCCGCCCGGTCCGGTCGCCATCGCCGGCGCAGACGGGTGCGACCAGTGCAGGACATCGGGGCGGGCCGAGCGGGCCGGAACGCAAGCCGATGCAACGCCGATGTCCGTCCGTCGTGGCGCGATGGCCTCGGAAACGTGACCGGTCGCAACGCATCGCATCGAACGCAACAGCCAGGTCAGGGCGGGAACGTACGCCTGCGGCGTAGAGGCGTCGGGCTCGAAGTGACCCGCATGGTATAGTCCAGCGCCCAACGCCGACCGCCGTCGGCTACAAGCAAACGACTGATTCCATGGACAAAGCCGAGCAGCTCAAGCAGGCCGCACTGGACTATCACCGGGCCGATCCGCCGGGCAAGATCCGGGTCGCGCCGACCAAGGCACTGGTCAGCCAGCGCGATCTTTCGCTGGCCTATTCGCCGGGAGTCGCCGCCGCCTGCGAGGCGATCGTCGAGGACAGCAACGCCGCCTCGCAGATGACCGCCCGCGGCAACCTGGTCGCGGTGATCACCAACGGCACGGCGGTGCTTGGCCTCGGCGACATCGGTCCCCTGGCCGCCAAGCCGGTCATGGAAGGCAAGGGCGTGCTGTTCCAGAAGTTCGCCGGCATCGATGTCTTCGACATCGAGCTCGCCGAGCGCGATCCCGACAGGCTGGTCGATATCGTCGCCGCGCTGGAGCCGACCTTCGGCGGCATCAATCTCGAGGACATCAAGGCGCCGGAGTGCTTCATCGTCGAGCGCAAGCTGCGCGAACGCATGAAGATCCCGGTGTTCCACGACGACCAGCATGGCACCGCGATCATCGTCGGTGCCGCGGTCATGAACGCGCTGGAGGTGGTCGGCAAGGACATCGGCGCCGTGAAGCTGGCGACCGCCGGCGCCGGCGCGGCCGGCATCGCCTGCCTCGACATGCTGGTCGCGCTGGGCCTGAAGCCGGAAAACATCCTCGCCTTCGACCGCGGTGGCGTGCTGCACCATGAGCGGACCGACCTCGACCCCGACAAGCAGCGCTACGCACGCACCACCGATGCCCGCACGCTGGCCGAGATCGTCGCCGGCGCCGACGTGTTCCTGGGCCTTTCCGCCGGCGGCATCCTGACGCCGGACATGGTCGCGACCATGGCCGACAAACCGGTGATCCTCGCGCTGGCCAATCCGACGCCGGAGATCCTGCCGGAGCTGGCCCGGCAGGTCCGTCCCGACTGCATCATCGCCACCGGCCGCAGCGACTACCCGAACCAGGTCAACAACGCGCTCTGCTTCCCGTACATTTTCCGTGGCGCGCTGGATGTCGGCGCGACGACCATCAACGAGGCGATGAAGCTGGCCTGCGTGAAGGCCATCGCCGCACTGGCGCGACTGGAATCCTCGGACATCGCCGCCAGCGCCTACGGCGGCGAACCCTGCAGCTTCGGACCCGATTACCTGATCCCGCAGCCATTCGATCCGCGCCTTCTGGTCGAACTGGCGCCGGCGGTGGCGCAGGCCGCCATGGATTCGGGCATTGCCAGCCGTCCGATCGACGACATGGACGCCTACCGCGACAAGCTGTGGCAGTTCGTGTTCCGCACCGGGCTGATGATGAAGCCGGTGTTCACCGCCGCGAAGCGCGACCGCAAGCGCGTGATGTATGCCGAGGGCGAGGAAGAGGTCACCCTGCGCGCACTGCGCACCATTGTCGACGAGGGCCTGGCCTGGCCGATCCTGGTCGGTCGTCCGGCGGTCATCGAACGGCGCATCGAACGTCTCGGCCTGCGCCTGCGCGCAGGTCGCGACTTCGAGATGGTCAACATCGACGATGATCCGCGCTTCAACGAGTACTGGCAGCTCTACCATTCGATCATGCAGCGCAAGGGCGTGACGCCGGCGGTGGCCAAGGCCATCGTGCGCACCCGCGCCAGTGCGGTCGCCGCGCTCGCCCTGCGCAAGGGCGATGCCGATGCCATGATCTGCGGCCTGGTCGGCCGCTACCAGAAGCGCGTGCGCTACGTCACCGACATCCTTGGCCTGGACGAGGGCGTGCATGCGCCGGCGGCGGTCACCGCGGTGATCAACTCCAAGGGCACGTTCTTCTTCCTCGACACGCATGTGCAGGTCGACCCCGATGCGCAGCTGATCGCCGAAAGCACGCTGCTGGCGGCCGAGCGCATCCGCTGGTTCGGCATCGAGCCGAAGGTGGCGCTGCTGTCGCATTCCAACTTCGGCAGCCACGCCGACGCCAGCGCCTCGAAGATGCGCCAGGCGGCGGCGCTGTTGCGCGATCGGGCGCCGGACCTCCAGGTCGAAGGCGAGATGCACGGCGATGCGGCGGTGGACGAGGCGATCCGCGAGCGACTGTTCCCCAACTCGGTGTTGAAGGGTTCGGCCAACCTGTTCGTGATGCCGAACCTGGATGCCGCGAACATCGCGCTCAACCTGGTGCGCAGCCTCACGGACGGCGTGGTTATCGGGCCGATGCTGCTCGGCGTGCGCGGGGCCGCCCATGTACTGACGCCGTCGGCCACCGTGCGCCGCATCGTCAACATGACCGCGCTGGCCGCGGTCGATGCGCAGCAGCGCGTCAGCCAGCAACGCGCGCTGGATCTTTGAGTGGTGGGCGACAGGCTGCACGGGGCGGCGCCCTGAGCGGCCGCCCGCCAGCGGGCTGGGGCCAGGCCGGCCGATTCCCGGCCCCCGGTTCCTGTAAACCTGCGGGCGTCTGACGTATAGTCGCCACGGCATAGTCGCCAGCCTGCCGAGGGGAGTTGGGGGAGAGGCGGTCAGGTGGAACGGTCTGCGCCTCGCGCGCAACGGACCCGCATGACGCCAGACATGGGAGTGTCTGGCGGCGGTTCGCATCCAGGTCGTCCACTCGCAAGACCGACGTGCAACGTTGATACCGGGCCAGCCTTCAGCGGCAGTGCCCCGGGCTCCTGGCAGCCATTGCATGGATGCTGGCGTTCACGGCCTTGTGCCTGAAAGGCACAGGCCACTTCCCGCGAATGGGAATGCGCAAGTCATCAGTTCCGCCACCGCGGACGGCCGCTCAGGCCGTTGTCGCCCCGCTGCACGGATCCGCGCCGTGCCAAACCCCTGGACAGACGCCGCTTCCGGCCCCCGGATGCTGTGTGCTCCTGCTGCGCCGAGCGGCAACGTCGATCATCAATGTGACCGGGTTACAAGGAGGTTTCCTGCCATGAAAGTGATGTCCGAAGTCCGGGCCGGCCACGGCCTGTCATTCCTCTGGCCATGGTTCCTGATCGTGCTGGGGCTGTGCCTGGCTTTGTCCGGTGGGCGCAGCGCGAACGCGCAGTCGGTGGTCGACGAATTCCGCGTCGACAGCAATGGGCCGGTGAACGTGGTTCTCGCGCAGCCGGATGGCCAGTTGCTGGTCGGCGGCCAGTTCACGACATGGAACGGGCAGGTCCTGGGCAGCCTGGGGCGCCTGATTCCGGATGGCAGCCGCGACGCCACATTCGCCCCTGGCATTGTCGGGGAGGTGTACAGCGTCGCCCTGCAGCCGGATGGCAAGGTGCTGGCGGCGGGCGCCTTTACCCAGGTTGCGGGTGTGGCGCAGGCGGGACTGGTCCGGCTCGATGCCGATGGCAGCCTGGATGCCACCTTCATGCCGGTCGTCAACGGACCCGTCCATGTGGTGGTGATCCAGACTGATGGCGGTGTGCTGGTCGGTGGCGATTTCTCGCAGGTGAACGGCGTGGCGCGAGCGAACCTGGCGCGTCTCCATCCGGACGGCACGCTGGATCCCGCGTTCATGCCCGATGCCAACGGACGCGTGCTGGCGATGCTGGTACTTGCCGATGGTCGCATCGTTGTCGGCGGCGAGTTCACCCAGATCGGCGGTGAACCGCGAAGCCGCGTGGCGCGCCTGCATCCCAATGGCAGTGCCGACGCCACCTTTGCCGCCGATGCCGACCAGCCTGTGTTGGCCATGGCACTGCAAATCGATGGCGGGCTTGTCCTTGCGGGCGAATTCACCGAGCTGGGCGGTGTGCCCCGTGCCCGGCTGGCACGGCTGCACAGCGATGGCAGTGTCGATGCCGCTTTCTCGACGGGTGCTGATCAGGCAGTCCGAACGGTGAGTGAGCTGGCCGATGGCAAGCTGGTCGTGGGCGGCGATTTCACCCAGGTGGCGGGGCAGGTGCGCAATCGCATGGCGCGTCTGAACCACGATGGCAGCCTCGACGCCAGTTTCAGTCCGTCGTTCAACGCTGCGGTGCGGGCAACGACAGTTCAAGCCGATGGCAAGGTCGTCGTGGGCGGCCTGTTCACGCAGTCAGGCGGGCAGTCCAGACCGCACCTGTTGCGCCTGGCGGCTTCAGGCGGCGTTGAGCAGACATTCCAGGTCGGCACGGACAGACGGGTCAGCAGCCTCGCCGTCCTGCCCGGTGGCCGAGTGCTGATGGGTGGCGAGTTCTCTGTGGTGGCCGGCCAAGCGCAAACGGGCATTGCGCGACTGAATCCGGAGGGCGGGCTCGACACAACGTTCAGTACTTCGGTCAGCGGCAGGGTCAATGCGCTGGCGGTGCAGCCCAACGGTAAGGTTCTGATCGGCGGCTCCTTCATGTCAGTGGGCGGTATCCCGCGCCTCAACCTCGCGCGATTGAATGCGGATGGCAGTGTGGATCCGAGTTTTGTCGCCGACGCCTACGGCGGCGAGGTGTTTGACGTGGCCTTGCAGCCAAACGGCAAAGTAATCGTGGTCGGCCTGTTCACCACCATCAACGGCCAACATCAGCGCGGTATAGCGCGACTGAATCCGGATGGGAGTCTGGAACCGGGTTTCTGGAACTGGAACATCGAGGGCAGCATCCACGCCGTGGCTGTGCTAGAGGATGGCGCGATTCTGATCGGTGGCAGCTTTTACAAAATCCATTACACGTTTATTAATGGTCTTGCGCGAATCAAGCCTGATGGTAGTTTTGACTTCGAATACGATCCGAAACTGAACAGCGGAGCCTATGCTTTCGCCAGGCAACCGGATGGCAAAGTTCTGGTCGGCGGCCTGTTCTCCAGCGCCTTTGGCCAGTCCCGACAGGCATTGTTGCGTTTGAACGCGAACGGCAGTCTGGACACCTCGTTCACCAGTCCATTGAGCAGCGGACAGGTCGAGGCCATCGCCCTTCAAATGGACGGGAAGGTGCTGGTCGGCGGCTCTTTCGCTGGAGTGGGTGGGCAGGCCCGAACCAATCTCGTCCGACTCCACCCGGATGGCAGCCTGGACAGTTCGTTTGCGGCCGATACAAACGGAATGGTGCGGGACATCGCCCTGCAGACCGATGGAAAGGTGGTGCTGGGTGGTGAATTCACCACGGTGCAGGGCGTGCCGCGTTCGCGGATCGCTCGCCTGAGCATCCCGGATGCAGCCGTTCAGCGTATTGATGAGACGTTCGACCGCTGGCAGCTGCGCTGGATGCGGGCCGGCGCCGGCCCTGAGCTGGAAAAGGTGTGGTTTGAGCGCTCCGACAATGGTGCCCAGTACAGCTTCCTGGCGGACGCCGTTCGCATCGACGGCGGCTGGTCGGCACCGTTGCCGGCACGGTTGCCCAAGGAGCAGAGCCTATGGCTGCGCGCGCGCGGCAGCGTCGCCGGTTCAATGCATCAGTCCGTGCGGATGTACCACCACCCACTGCTGCACAAGGTGACCGTCCGCTCCCAAGGCGGAGGCACTGCGGGACCCGCGCAGCAGACCGTCAACGACGGCGCGCCGGTGACGTTCACCGCGATTCCGGATGCCTGGCACAACGTATCGGTCACCGGTGATACCTGTTCGCCGGTGGCCAATGGCGACGGCAGCTGGAGCGTGTCCGCCGTCACCGATGACTGCGTGATCAGCGTCCAATTCAGTCCGTTTCAGTACACCGTGAGCGTCAGCACGGAGGGCAACGGCACCGCATTGCCGGTGTCGCAACAGGTCGATCACGGCAACCAGGCCGTGTTCTCGCTGCCGCCGGCGACGGGCCACTACGTCGCATCGGCGACCGGTGACACCTGCACCGTGAGTGCGATCGGCAACAATCAATGGCAGACCTCGGACATCACCGAAGACTGCGCCATCGCCGTGACGTTCCTGCGGCGGCAGTACACCGTCACTGCCCAGTTCACCGGCAATGGTTCCGTGTCGCCGCTGGTCCAGACCATTGCCCATGGTGACCCTGCCGTCTTCACCCTGCTGCCGGACCCCAACCATCGGGTGTTATCGGCTGTCGGCGACACCTGCGCGTTGGTCGACAACGGAGACGGCACATGGGTCACTGGCGGCATCGCCGCCGACTGCGCGATCTCCATCAGCTTCGATATCAACCGGTACACACTGAGTGCGACGGTTACGGGTCCGGGAACGGTTTCGCCGACCGTGCAAACGGTTCCTCACGGCGGGTCGGCGTCGCTGTCCACGATGACCACTCCCGGACACCAGCTCGTCGCCTTCTCTGGCGACACCTGCACCCCGGTATCAACCGGCACCTCCACCTGGGCCGTGTCGAACGTGATCGACGACTGTGGCCTCGTGGCCGTATTCGACGTCGCGCGTTACACGGTCACCGGTCTGGCCATCGGTCAGGGTGTGGTCGATCCCGGCTCGCAGACGGTGCTTCATGGCGGTGAGGCAACCCTGACGGTTGCGGCAGCACAGGGCCATCACCTGGTCTCGGTCATCGGCGACACCTGCACACCGGTCGATCAGGGCGGCGGCAGCTGGAAGGCTGCGACTATCACCGCCGCCTGCACCATCACCGCGACCTTCGCCGCCGACCCGATCACCGTGACCGCCGTCTCAACCGGCCCCGGCAGCGTTTCGCCAGGCACGCAAGTGGTGGACTTTGGCAGCACGGCGCTGATCACCGTGCTGCCGGACAGCGGCTATCAGGCAGCCGCGGTGAAGGGCGATACCTGCAGCCTGTCCGACCAGGGCGACGGGCTATGGAGGACCTCGGTACTGACCGGAGACTGTGCAATCACCGTCACCTTCGCCCTCAGCACCTATCCGGTCACGGTGGACATCATTGGCGAGGGCGCGGTGACGCCCACATCGCAGGCGGTGCCGCATGGCGGAACCGCCACGCTCGCGGTGACGCCGGCCGCCGGGCACTATCTGGCAACGCTGAGCGGTGACACCTGCAGCGTTCAGGCCAGCGGCAGTGGCAGCTGGGGCACCGGCGCGCTGACCGCGGCCTGCCATCTCACGGCGACCTTCCATGCCGCGCGGACCGATGGCTGCTTCGTGCGCGCCACCGCCACCGGCGCCGCGGACGGCACGTCCTGGCATGACGCCTATGTGTCGCTGCAGCCCGCCCTGGCGGATCCTGGCTGCCACCGCATCCACATTGCCGCCGGCCACTTCCGTCCAGTGGACCCGGTGGACGCGGACGCTGTCACACCGGGCGAGCGGGCCGCGACGTTCCTTGTCGACCGCAGTACCCAGCTGCTCGGCGGCTATCCGCCCGCCGGCGGCACGGCTGCCGAGCGTGACCCGGGCCGCTTCCCGACCGTTCTTTCCGGCGACCTGGACAGCAACGACCTCGGCGAGTCAGGCATCACGGGGCATTTCACCGACATTCGTGGCGACAACAGTTTCCATGTCGTCACCATCGATGCGCCCGGCGGCGTGGTGGCGCTGGATGGTCTGGTGATCAGCGGTGGTCTGGCCGATGAACGCAGTGGCGGGCGCGACTTCGGGGCCGGCATCCATCAGCACGCGGGAAGCAGCGCGCTGTCGCGTGCGCGGCTGCTTGGGCATCAGGCCTATCGCGGCGGCGCCGTCTTTGTGGCAGCGGGTGACCTCACGCTGATCGAGTCCGAGGTGGCCGGCAATTACGCGGCCGAATACGGTGGCGCCGCGTTCGCGGGTGCCGGCGACGGTCAGCCCGCGGCGCTGGCGCTGGAACAGGTCACGGTCTCTGCCAACGCCGCCGGCGTGCAGGGCGGCGGCGTGTTCACCGGCGCCGGCAGTCTGCTGAGCCTGGACTACGTCACCGTGACCGGCAACGAGGCACCTGCAGGTGCCGGGCTCCATCATGCCGGCGAGCAGGCGATGCTGACCGCCAGCGTGTTGGCCCTCAACACGGGCGGCGACTGCGAGTGGGTGTCGGGCGACCTGCTGGTGGAATTCAGCCTGGTCGGTGACGGCGGTTGTGACGTGCTGCCCGGGGCGAATGGCAACCTGGTCGGCGAACCGGACCTGCAGAGCCTGGGCGGCTACGGCGGTCCGACCCGCACGCATCTGCCGCGTGCGGACAGCCCGCTGATCGACGCCGTGCCCTGTAGTCCGGCGACCGGTTTCACCGACCAGCGCGGCGTGATTCGACCCCAGGGCGATGCCTGCGACATGGGCGCCGTGGAGCGGGAGGCCGTGCCTGGCGACCGCATCTTCGCCCATGGATTCCAATCGTGACACCGCGTGCCCTCCGGACGAGGCCGGGCCGCATGCCGACGTGCATGCGGCATGGCCATTGCCGGCAGGGGCGCTGACCGTTAGCCTCACCCGACGCATGCCTTCTCCCCCACATTCTGTTGTTGCCTGCCCGAGAGCCGCTCATGTCCGCCACGTTTCGTTTCATCGCTGTCCTGACCACCGTGCTGCTTGCCGGCCTGGCTCTGCTGGTGGTTTTCGACCTGCTGCCGCTGGAGCGGCTGGGCGCCTACGCCGCGCGCATCGTCATCGCCGGCGTGATCCTGGTGTTGGCCGCCGGCCTGCTGTCGATGCTGTCGCGATCGCGCGGTCCGTGATCGTCGCCACACACTGATTGCCGGCTGATTCACGCCGGCCGCGTGCGCTGCATCGCGGCCGCTTTGACCGTGGCCGGGAGTCTGGCCCACGACCGCGGCTGAGAACGTTGTCGAATACGTGCCGGAGTGCGCAGCCGGCGGCGATCGGAGGCTTTTCCGGCCCGATTTGTGGCAAGAAACTGAACAGGTGACTCGTGCGCCCCATTCAGCTAGAATTAACGCTTTCCCCCCGCCGGCGCCCGGCGCCGCGGGCGGTCGAACCTGCATTCCTAGTAGTCAAAGCAAGCCCCGATTCGAGCCGCGGTGTTTCCAAGCACGCCGCGGCTTCTTTTATTCCGGGCTTCGTCCTGCCGCCTGTGGCGGTGTAGTGGCCGGTTGCGCACTGGCCGCAGCACCGGGCCTGGCCTAGGCTGCCGGCTTCTCCAATGGAGTGGCCAAGATGCGCGGATTCCTGTCGATCCTGATTGCCTGCACGCTGCTTGCCGGATGCGGCGACGGCGAGCGTGCCGCGCCCGCAGCCGGCGAAACGGCGGCGCCAGCGCCGGCGGCCACCGCTGCGGCGCTGGCCGCCGAGCTGGCGCAGCTGTATGAGCAGCACTTCGAGGAATCGCTGGAGCTGAACCCGATGCGTTCCACCTTCCTCGGTGAGCGCCGCTACAACGACCGCTTCGAGAACATGCTGTCGCCGGAACACCGCGCCCGCCAGCAGGCCAGCGCGCAACGCTGGCTGGAACGTGTGCAAGCCATCGATCCATCGTCTCTGGAAGGGCAGGACCGGCTCAGCTACGACATGTTCGTGCGCGATCGCCAGCGCGAACTGGAGGGATTCCGCTTCCCCGGCCACCTGCAACCGGTCAACCAGTTCTACAACATCACCTCGATGTTCGCGACGCTGGGTTCGGGCATGAATGCGCAGCCGTTCCGCAACGTCGAGGACTACGACAACTGGCTCAAGCGCGCCGGCCACTTCCCCGAACTGGTGGACCAGGCCATCGCCAACATGCGCGAAGGCATGGCCAGCGGCATCGTGCAGCCGCGCGTGCTGATGGAAAAGGCGCTGCCGCAGATCACCGCGCATGTCGTCGACAACGTCGAGGACAGCATCTTCTGGAAGCCGGTGCAGGCGATGCCCGACGATATCCAGGGCGCCGACCGCGAGCGCCTGCAAGCGCAATACCGGGCGCTGGTCAGCGATACCCTGGTGCCCGGCTACCGCAAGCTGGCGCAGTTCATCGAAACCGAATACATGCCGGCCACCCGCGAGACCGTTGGCATGGCGGCCCTGCCCAATGGCCGCGACTGGTACGCCTACCAGGTGCGCAGCATCACCACTACCGACCTGACGCCGGAGCAGATCCACCAGATCGGCCAGGACGAGGTGAAGCGGATACTGGCTCAGATGGATGCCGTGCGCGAACGCGTCGGCTTCCAGGGCAGCCGCGAGGAATTCTTCAAGTTCACCGGCAGCGACCCGCAGTTCTTCTTCGCCACCGAGCGCGAGCTGCTCGACGGCTACGAAGCCATGCGCGGCACGATCGGGCCGACGCTGGACCGCCTGTTCGAAACCAAGCCGAAGGCGCCGTTCGAGATCCGCGCGGTCGAAGCGTTCCGTGCCGCGTCGGCGTCGGCGGCCTCGTACCAGCGCCCGAGCGACGACGGCTCGCGTCCGGGCGTGTTCTTCGTCAATACCGCGCACCTCGAGGCGCGGCCGAAGTGGGCGATGACGGCCCTGTACCTGCACGAAGCCGAGCCCGGCCACCACTACCAGCTGGCGACGCAGCAGGAGCTGGCCGAGCTGCCGCGTTTCCGTCGCTTCGGCGGCTACACCGCCTACACCGAAGGCTGGGGCCTTTACGCCGAATCGCTCGGCGAGGAGCTCGGCGCCTACGAGGATCCCTACCAGTATTACGGCCGCCTCGCCGCCGAGCTGTGGCGTGCGATCCGCCTGGTCAGCGACACCGGCCTGCATGCCCTGGGCTGGACGCGCGAGCAGACGCTGGCGTTCATGCGCGCCAATTCACCGGAGCCGGAAGAGCGCATGGTCGCCGAGGCCGAGCGTTTCATGGCCATCCCCGGCCAGGCGCTGGCCTACAAGATCGGTGAGCTGAAGATCCGCGAGCTGCGCACCCGCGCCGAAAAGGCGCTGGGGGAACGCTTCGACGTCCGCGCCTTCCACACGCAGGTGCTGGAAGACGGTGCGCTGCCGCTGGACGTGCTGGAGGCGAAGATCGACCGCTGGATCGCCAGCCAGCAGTCCTGACGACTGACGGCCGCCGCGCAGGAATGCCGCGGCGGCTTCATTCCGGTTCCACGATGTCGTAGCCGGCCTCGCGCAGGGCCTGCAGCATTCCGTTTTCGCCCAGCAGCGTCGTCATCGACAAGTAGGCGAAGGTATCGGCATGGGTGGCGAGTGCCGCTTCAGCCGCCGCCAGCCACGCGGCACGCATCTTCTTCTCGATGTCCGCCATGCCGGTCTCGGCCAGCGCCTGCGCATTGCCCAGCGCTTCGGCACAGGCGCCCAGGTGGTTCGGTGCCGGCAGCGACTGCAGCGCCTCGATATCACCGATGGCCCAGGCATTGGCACGCTGGCGCATGGCGCCCAGGTCCGTCTCCAGCCGTGACAGCGTCAGCTCGAAACAGGCGAGGTCATCAAGTGTCTCGCCGGAGAACTCGCGAAGGATCTGTCGGGGTGCGTCAAGTTCCAGCGTGATGCGCGGCCGGATTTCTTCCAGCGCCAGTCGCCGGGCCGCCCTGAGTAGGGTTTCGCTGGCGACCGGCTTCCGGTCCAGGCCGATGGCATCCAGTGCCCTGGCATACAGCTCCTGCGCCGCGAACAGTGGCCGGAAGCGTTCCACCTTGCGGTTGCGCGGCATGTAGCGCGCTTTCAGCGGCAGCCAGCGTGCATGCAGGTCCGGCGGCAGGACGTCCTGCAGGCGTGCATTGTCCGGATTGCGCCGCACGCGCAGCGCCGCCGGCAAGAGCATCATGCCGCGTACCATGCCGATGTCCGTATCGACCAAAGGCGGCCGCAGCAGGGCCTGGCACTGTTCCAGTATCGCCAGGACCGGCTCGGCATGCCATTGCATCCGGCGCGGCAAGGGCGACTGGGTGCCGAGGATCCACAGCGAACGACCGTCGCGATGCACGCGCCACATGCCCGGCCCGAACTGCACGCCTTCGGCCAGGACCTCGACCGTGTCGAGGACCGTCATGTCGACATCCGCCGTCGTCGCTGGCCGCGGCGGCGATCCGGTGATTTCCGCCATCGCCGCAGGCGCGCCCATCAGCGCGAAGCCGGCGAGCAGGCCTGCCGCACGCAGGGTCCAGGCTCTTTTCCGCATCGTCACTTCCCATTTACTGATCAGTCAGAAATATAGGCGACACTTGGATGCCCGAAGAACGAGCGCACCAGGTCGGGCCGGAGCTTGATGTCGGACAGTTGCGCATGG
>NZ_SMAF01000023.1 GCF_004343305.1 Pseudofulvimonas gallinarii
ATCAACCTGGCGCTGCGCGCCATGGAAGCGCCGCTGCGCGAGATCGTCGCCAACGCCGGTGAAGAGCCGAGCGTCGTCGTCAACAACGTCAAGTCCGGCACCGGCAACTACGGCTACAACGCCGCCACCGGCGAATACGGCGACATGGTGCAGCTGGGCATCCTGGATCCGACCAAGGTGACGCGCAGCGCGCTGCAGCACGCCGCGTCGATCGCCGGCCTGGTGATCACCACCGAGGCGATGATCGCCGAGCTGCCGAAGAAGGAAGCGGCCGCCGACCACGGCCACGGCCATGGTGGCGGCATGGGCGGCATGGATTTCTGAGGGCAGGACGCCCGAATGCCGCAAAGGCCAGGAGCCAAGCGCGGCTGATCCACGCCTACCAGCGTTATCGCGCCAGGGATGGCGCAACGAAAAGCCCGGCCTTGTGCCGGGCTTTTTCTTGTTCCCGAATGATGGGTGAGTCATTCCGGGGCCTCCGATGCCGCTGCAAGTCGGACCGTGCGCCGGTCGCCGCTCCCTGAAATCAGGGCGTGGCCGAGGCCGACCACCTCGCCGCCCTCAATTCCCACAAGCAGGGCCTGATGCAGCAACTGTTTCCCGCACCGGCGGCCGCGGGCGCATGAGCGGCCTGATTCTCTACACAACGGAAGACGGCGCCAGCCGCATCCAGCGGCGCGCCGATGGCCGGCCTGTGTCGCTCACGCAGGTCGAGATGGCGGAGCTGTTCTACGTCACCGCCGAAACATCCGCCAGCATCTGAAAAGTGTCTTTGCGGACAAGGAGTTGGGGCCTGAACGAATCTCCAAGGATTCCATGGTAGTTCAACCGGAGGGCGGGCGCGCCATGCGCCGGCACGTCACGCAATGCATCCTTGACCGTCCTCGTCGTGGGCCGCCGCGTCGGTCCCCGCGTGCCGCTTGGGATGGCAAGGTGACGGCTGGCTCGCAATGCTATGCAAGGCTGCCTTGTATATGGAGCCGACCTGCTCTTATATTACTTCCAGCCTTCAATATGAGCCGAGATCGCCGCCTTATGCACGCCAGCCTTGCATGAGTACGCCGCCCGGAGTCACCGGCCGGCTGCCCAATCGTGCCGGACGCTACATGGCGCAGCCGACCGGCTATCGCGCATTTTCCCCGGCGCCACTACCGCCGCAGCCGCCCGTCAGGCTCGAGGGTGAGCTGCAGGCCCTGCTATCGAAGGCCGACCGCGCGCTGGGTCGCCTCGACGGCTCGATCCAGACCTTGCCCAACCCCGATCTGTTCGTCTTCATGTACGTGCGCAAGGAGGCAGTGCTGTCGAGCCAGATCGAAGGCACGCAGAGTTCGCTGCAGGATCTGCTGGCGGCGGAAGCGCGCATCCTTTCGCCCCATCTGCCGCGCGACGTCGACGAGGTGGTCAACTACGTCACCGCGATGAACTACGGGCTCGCGCGCCTGGCCACGCTCCCCGTCTCGGTGCGGCTGATCCGCGAGATCCACGAGCGCCTGCTGCAGGGCGTGCGCGGCGCGCGGTGTACGCCGGGTGAGCTGCGCCGCACGCAGAACTGGATCGGCCCGGGCGGCTGCACCTTGAACGAAGCGACCTTCGTGCCGCCACCACCGCACGAAGTGCCCGAGGCGCTCGGTGCGCTGGAAACCTTCCTGCATGCCGACAGCGACATCCCCGCGCTCATCCAGATCGGGCTGGCGCATGCCCAATTCGAGACCATCCACCCGTTTCTCGACGGCAATGGTCGCGTCGGCCGCCTCTTGATCAGTTTCCTGCTCTGTCAGCGCGAGATCCTCGTCAAGCCGGTGCTGTACCTGTCGCACTACTTCAAGCGCCATCGCGCCGAGTACTACGAGCGGCTCCAGGCAGTACGCGACATCGGCGACTGGGAAGGCTGGCTGGCATTCTTCCTGCGCGGCGTTGCCAGCGTGAGCCTGGAAGCCACCGACACCGCGCGACGTATCCTCGCCCTGCGCGAAGACCACCGCGCCCGCGTCACGCAAGGCCTGGGCCGCGCCGCGGGCAACGGACACAAAGTGCTGGAGCACCTGTACCAGCGGCCGATCGTCGCCGTCGCCGATGTCGAGGCGCTGACCGCGACCTCGTACACCGCGGCGAACAATCTCGTCTCGCGGATGGTGGAGCTCGGGGTGCTGGTCGAGGCGACGGGCTACCGGCGCAACCGGCTGTTCCGCTATCAGGCCTATATCGATCTGTTTGGTGAGGGTGGGGAGCCGGGGCAGGGGCCGGGGCCGGAGCCATGACATCTCACAGCGCTCCCTGATTTCACGGCAGTTCAACCATGACCGACAAAGACCCTAAAGAACTGGGCAAGACCCTGTGGGCCATCGCCGGGCTGGTGATCACCACCGAGGCGATGATCGCCGAGCTGCCGAAGAAGGAAGCGGCCGCCGACCACGGTCACGGCCACTGCGGTGGCGGCATAGGCGGCATGGATTTCTGATCCAGGCGTCTCCCAGGTTTGACCGCGAAGCCCGGCCTTGTGCCGGGTTTCGTGCATTCGGGCAGCACAAGCGCAATCGACTTGTGCCTGCCTCGAATCCGTCTTCGCCACAGTGACTTCTCGCGTGCTGCTCTTCGTTCTTGTCGGTGCGTAGCTGGCTGCGCACGCTCTTGTCGGGGTCGCGGTGTGATTGCCAGCGGCTTGGCGGCCGCAGCGGGCAGCAAGCTACCCGCCTACAGGAGCGCGGGGACGATGACGCTGCGGCCTGTCACGGCAGTGCCGGTTAGAAGTCGTCGATAAAGAGCAGGTCGACCGGTACCAGGCATTGCTGGTTTTGCGGGTAGTGGTAGTCGAACCAGATCATGCTGCATGGGGAGAATGCGGTGGCGGGATCGCTGGCGTTGATGCTGGGCCGCATGATGAAATTGTACGAGCAGTTCTGGGAGACGAATGCCGAGGTGAGTCCTATGGGCAGGCTGATTTGGTTGTCGTGCCGGGCGCCGAAGTTGTGGCCCATCTCGTGCGCGAGAAGGGTGGCGTTGCTGCCGCCGGAACCGGTCATCTGGTTGACGCCGAATCCTTTTGTGCGGCTGCACAGTCCGTTGATCCACGCGTAGCCGATCACTGCGCCGTCGAAGTCCTTGCCGCTCAGAAGGTGCGCCAGGCCATGCAGGGGAATGCGCTTGTCATTGACGAAGTCGCCGAACGCATCCAGCAGGTCCGCGTAACTGGTCGTGGTCAGCGGGCCGTTGTCGGTCAGCGCCAGCAGGTAGTGCAGGCGGATGCGTGTATCGACCTGTGCCGTGTAGAAGCCGTCGACGACATTGAGCGCGGCCAGGGCGACGCTGGCGGGCGCGTCGTAGAGGTCCTGGAACTCGGTGTCCATCACCAGCGTCAGCCGCAGCTCCTGGTCCGTGCCACCGCGCACCGGCGACGGCATCCACGCGCCCGCTGCAGCTGCATGTGCGGTGTGGTCGGCGGGCGTGTCGCCGTGGAAGTCCAGCGGCTGCGCGAGATCGGCCAGCGTATAGACCAGGGTGGCGCCGGCATCGACACCGATGCGCGTGGCCAGTTCGCGATGGTGGCTGGCCGGGTCTAGAAACCAGAGTTTTTCGCCGTCGAGGACGGCGCCCAGCCAGGCGTCGCCGATGCGCGTCAGACGCAGCCAGCTTCCGCTTCGTCCCGCCACGTCACCGGCGAAGACCTGTGTCGTGCCGTCGCGCACCTGCGGCACATGGGCGCGCGCGTCCTGCATCAGGGCGGTGTGCTCCACTAGCACGAGGTCCAGCAGCTGGCCATCGGGCGTGGCCAATCGCAACACCATTGCCGCTTCGCCATCGCTGGCTTGTGTACTGTCGACCCGATGCAGGCCGGCATCACTGGCGCGCAGCAACTTTCCGGCGATGGCCGGTGCCGGTGCAACCAGCACGAACGATACGGTGACGGCCGCAAGCAGCCTCAGCCCATGTCGGAAAATATGCATTGCCAACTCCCTTGTCTCCCCGGTGCCAAGAAAGACGATCCAGACTGGAGATGCAAGTTGACCGGCAATACGTCATGGACGTTCTGCCTCGAGCGATTACGGGCGGCCGCAGCAGAACGGCATGCGCCGACATCGCCGCCAAGGTAGGCTTGGCCGGCGATGCCGCAGCACGATCAGGGAGAGTCCGGATGACGGAACACAGGTCATGGCCGTTGCGTACCGCCTTGCGCTGTGCGGCGTTTGCGGAAAAGTGGTTTCCCGATGCCTGGGTGTTCGCGGCGCTGGCGTTGGTGCTGGTGGCGTGCATCGCGCTGGCCTTTGGCGCGCCGCCGCAGACGGTGGCGCAAGGTTTCGGCAAGGGCTTCTGGAGCCTGATCCCGTTCACCATGCAAATGGCCTTCGTGGTTATCGGGGGCTACGTGGTGGCGACGGCGCCGGTGGTGTCGCGCTTGATCGTGCGCCTGGCGAAGCTGCCGCGAAGTGGTCGCGGCGCCATCGTTTTCGTGGCGACGCTGTCGATGCTCACCTCGCTGCTGAGCTGGGGTTTTTCCCTGGTGTTCGGCGGTCTGCTGGCGCGGGCGCTGGCGCAGCGCGAAGAGCTGCGCATGGACTACCGCGCTGCCGGTGCCGCCGCCTACCTGGGCCTGGGCGCGGTGTGGGCGATGGGTCTGTCATCATCGGCGGCACAGTTGCAGGCCAATCCGGCGTCGATGCCGCCGGGCCTGCTGGCGATCACCGGCGTCATTCCCTTCACCCAGACCATCTTCCTGTGGCAGTCCATCGCCTTGACCACCGGGTTGATCCTGGTGTCGATCTGGGTGGCCTGGCTGACCGCGCCACAGGGCACGTCGGCACGCACGGCGAAGGCGTTCGGTGTCGAAGCCGGATTGATGCAGTCGTCGCTTCCGCCGCGCACGCGCCCGGGCGAGTGGCTGGAGTACAGCCCGTTGTTGACGCTGCTGATCTCGCTGCTTGCCTTCGGCTGGCTGGCCGGCGAGTTCGTGAGCAAGCCGGCCGCCATCGCCATCGCCGATCTCAATACCTACAACCTGCTGTTCCTGTCGCTGGGCTTGCTGTTGCATTGGCGTCCGCGCAGCTTCATCGATGCGGTGACGCGGGCGGTGCCGGCCACCAGTGGCGTGCTCATCCAGTTCCCGTTGTACGGCGGCATCGCCTTCCTGCTGACTCAGGCGCCGGGTGCCGATGGCGAAACGCTTTCACACCGGTTGTCGGAACTGTTCGTCGCCGTCACCACGCATGACACCTTCGCCCTGGTGATGGGCAGCTATTCGGCGGTGCTCGGCTTTTTCGTACCATCCGGTGGCGGCAAGTGGATCATCGAGGCGCCGTACGTGATGCAGGCGGCGAACGATCTGCACTACCACCTGGGCTGGTCGGTGCAGATCTACAACGCCGCCGAGGCACTGCCGAACCTGATCAATCCGTTCTGGATGCTGCCGCTGCTTGGCGTCATGGGCCTGAAGGCGCGCGACATCGTCGGCTTCACGTTCGTGCAGCTGCTGGTCCACGCGCCGCTGGTGCTGCTGGCGCTGTGGGTGCTGGGCGGAACGCTCGACTACCTGCCGCCGCAGATGCCGTGACCCGGTCATCGCGGCTTACTCGAAACCATCGGCGAAGATGAGGTCATCCAGCGACTCGATCTCCAGGGTGACACCGTCGAAACGGCCAAGAACGCCACCGTTCGGAAAATCGACCGAATCGGTGACGACCGCGTACACGCCCAGCGAAGTGTTGGTGGTCCATTGTTCGGCGGTGACATCGAAGGTGACTGCCTGCGCCGGCCGATGCCAGGCATTGCCGCTTGTCAGGTCATGGTCACCACTGGCGATCACCGTGCCGGTGCAGTCCTCGCTGCCGTTCAGCCGAAGTTCCCAGCGCAGTGTCACCTGGTCGGTGAATAGCCCGTGTGACTTGCCCCAGGCATTGAGCGTGTAGCGCGCCGGGAACGGAAGGTGCACGCACTGTCGGGCGGCGGTGACTCGCGGACTTGCGATATTGCTCACGCTCACCAGCATCGAGCCGGAGCCGGTGCCGCCGCTGGCGTTCTGCGAACCGTCGCGGCTGATCGCTCCAGGAATCAAGGCTTCCCAGGCGTTGAGGTTGCTGTCGAAGTCGCCGTTGTGTAGCAGCGGCATCAGTGCCTGGCGTTCCAGGGCGCCGATGTCGCGCGCGGCGCCGACAATCACCGGCAGCCGCTGGTCGCGTGGCAGGCCGAAGACATCGATGTCGTTGCCGGTGACCGGCACCGTGGCGTCGACCGCCGGCGAGGCGGCGCGCAGCCGGTAGTCGCCGTTCGCCAGATCGACGAAGCGCGGCGACGCCACCAGCACGTCCGGCGTGTTGCCGCCGTCCAGCGAGTCGCGCTCGCTGGCGATGATGCGGTCGAAAGTGCCGAACGGACGCTCGCAGCCATTGCATTGCAGGATCGGCTTGCCGGGCTGCCAGAAGATCGATCGGCTTAGTTGGAAACCGCGTTCGCCGATGGCCAGCATGTGGCTGCCGCCTATCTCGTTGCCGGCCAGGGTCGAGTCGATGATGCGAAGCCGCAGGTGGTCGTCGTCACCACTGCCGACGTCGATCAGTGCGCCGGTCAGGGTGTTGTCGGCGATCAGCGTGTTCTGAAGGTTTACCTTGCTTTCATCGCCGGCATGGACAAGGCTGCCGCCCTGGTTGCCTTCAATGAGAACGCCGCCCACACCTGCATGGCCCGAACCGATGACTAGTCTGCCGCTCTCTTCCACGCGGATGATCGCCCCATTGGTCAGCTGATTGTCGAATGTGGCGGCCCGGTTGTCGCTGATGCTGCCGCAGGGCTGGCCCACCGGGCAGGCATTCGTATCGGGCAGCGCGTAGGCGTTGATATCCACATTGCTGCCCCACGGAGAGCCGAGAAAACTATCATGTGCTGCGACATAGATGGCGGCGCCATCGGGGGCCTGGTTCTCGTTGATCTGGCTGTTCCAGAGCCAGGCGGAGCCCAACGAAAGCCCAGAGGTCGCCGAATTCCAGGAACGGGTATAGAGACCGCCGCCGGCCTGGGTGGCGGTGTTGCCGCGTATGCGCATCGGGGACTCGGCCGAGGTCATCTGGGTCAGCAGCATTGCATTGCCGACCTCGTCGGTGTCCTGGCTCACAACGGCCACGCCGCCACCGAAGACGCCGGTATTGGCGAAGATCGTGCCCAGGCTGGTCACGCCCGGGCCGAGGTAGGCGTAGGCATTGAGGTTGCCGCTGCGGATCATAAGTCCGCCGCCATAGCCACCGGTCCCGCCCAGGCCTTCGGCGGTGTTCCACATGATCACGCTGCCCGGTTCGCGCATGGCGAACTCCAGCTGGTCGATGTACACGCCACCGCCGCTGTAACGGGCGGTGTTGTCGCTGACGATGACATTGTTTCCGAACAGCACTTCGGCGGCGATGCCGGTACCACGGGCGAACAGTCCGCCGCCATAGCCGGCGCTGTTTTGCGTCAAGGTGGTGTCGGCAATGTCCAGGCGGCCATTGCCCTGGAAGAAGATGCCGCCGCCTTCGCCGTTACCGGCAATGTCGCCACCACGGATGAACAGGTTGCGCAGGCGGATCCAGGCACCGCTGGCGCCGAGGATGCGCAACACCGAACGCGCATTGCCGCCGGCACCGTTGAGGGTGGTGGTGCCGCTGGGCGTTCCCGGCGCGCAGGTGTCGTAGCCGCCGATCAGGTCGAGCTCCTGCGCGGTGTCGATCACCAGTTCCTGCGCCGTCCAGGTCAGGTTGCGGGCGATGTGGATGCGGTCGGGGCCGGGATTGGTGTGGGCGGCGTTGATCGCCGCCTGGATGGTGCTGTGTGTGCAGCCGGCGCCGTCGCCCACGCGGTAATCGGCAGCGTCGGCGCTGCCGGCCAGCAGCGGGAGCAGTGTGCCGGCCAGGCCGATCAGGGACGGCAGGCGCGAACGGTTGGAGGAGATGCACATGACGCGAACCTCGAGCGGATGACAGGGGCTGTCATCTGCGGTAAACGGCGTCACCACCGTGATTGCGATATCGCCGGCCCGTGCCATTGCGGCGCAGGCCGGCGAAGTGCGTTCGGGTGCTGGAAAAATCCACTCAGTCCGGCCCGGTGTCCTGCTCGAAGTCATCGGCGAAGATGAGATCCAGCGATTCAACCTCCAGAGTGATGCCGTCGAACCAGCCACTCACGGCGGGCGGAAAGGTGACGCCGTTGTCGATCACCACCAGCTGGATGTTCAGCGAGCTGGTATGGGTCCATGCCGACTCCGGCACTTCGATGCGGGCTGGTGTGGCGGCCGGGGCGAACACGACGCCGTTCGGCAGGAAGTGCTCGCCGCTGGCGTCGGCCTGGCCGGCATTGCAGCTTTCGCTGCCGCTGTGTCGCAGTTCCCAGCGCAGCAGCACCGAGTCACGGGTGGCGATGTTGGCACTGCTGCGGCCCCAGCCATTGAGCAGGTAGCGGCCGGGTCCCGGCAGGTGGATGCACTGCGAGCGGGCAGTGACCCGTGGCGCCGGGATGTTGCTCTGGCTGACATGGATCGAGCCCGAGCCGGGCGTGCCGATACCGTTCTGATCGGAGGTCCATGACGAGGCGCCGGGCGTCACTTCGGTCCAGTGGTTGAGGCGGCCGATGCTGTTGGAGTCGAAATTGCCATTGTGTACCAGTGGCGCAAGGGCCGGGCGTTCGAACGCGCCCAGGTCGCCGGCGCCGTTGCGGTTGGCCTTGATCGGCAGGTCGATGCCGCGGTCAGTGCCGACAAGGTCGGGGCCGCCGCCGCTGCCGGCGAAATCGACAGCCGGTGAGGCGGCACGCAGCCGATAATCGGAATTGGCCGGATCAATGAAACGCGGATTGGTCGCCACCACCCAGGGCGAGTTGCCGCCGTCCAGGGACTGGCGTTCGTTGGCGACGATGTTCTGCGCGAACAGCGGATCGCCCGAATGCGAAACCAGAGTCTTGCCGGGCTGCCACAATACCGATCGCTGCACGCGGGTGCGACCGTTGCTGCTGATGGCGTGCGCGGCGCCGATGGCATTGCCGACCAGGGTGCTGTTCTCGAACAGCAGGTCGACATCGTCTTCGGTACGAATCACCTGTTGGCTGACCTCGTTGTCGGCCCACAGGGTGTTGACCGCCTCGACGGTGGTGTCGCCGCCAACGGCGCGCACAATGCGTCCGCCCCGGTTGCCCGACAACTCGGTGCGATCCATTATCAGGGTATTGTCGCGATCGACGAACAGGACCGAACCGCCGGTGGGGTCCCCTGCCAGATCGAGGTCGAAATTGCCGGCAATCCGGCTGCATGGCCGGTCCTGCGGGCAGGGCAGGGCTGCCGGCATGTTGTTGCCACTATTGAACATCAAGGCGGAGAAGCCGACCGGAAACAGCCCTGGCGTGCGCGCCAGATAGGCTGCCGCCCCTTCCGGCGCCGAGTTGTCGAGCAGGCTGGCGTTGTGCAGGCGCGCAACCGCCGCGTGCCCGATGATGAAACCGCCACGGTCTTCGGCCCACAGGTACAGGCCGCCACCGGCCACCGAGGCGAAGTTGTCGCGGATCGCGGTTTGCCGCTGTGCATCGGTGCTGTAGACGATCAGCCGGGCGCCGGCGTTTTCACTGACCGACATCACCGAGATGCCGCCACCGTAACGCGCCTCGTTGGCATAGACGGGACCGGCGCCGCCGACGCCCGGGCTGCCGATGTAGGTGTGGCCGTCACGCGCGCCGCCGACGATCTGGATGCCGCCGCCGTAACCGCCTTGCCACTGCCCGGTGCCGGCGTTGTAGAGGCCGGTGGCCTGGTTGAACGCGATCCAGCTGTCCGGCGCATTCATCGTCATCTCCACGCCGTCGTTGTAAACGCCACCACCACTCAGGCGCGCGGTGTTGAAATGGATCAGCACATTGTTGCTCAGGATCAGCTCGGCATTGGGACCGGTGCCTTCGGCGTAGATGCCGCCGCCGTAGCCGGCGCTGTTGTTGGTGATGGTGGACTCGATGACTTCCAGGATGCCGTCGCCACGGAAGTAAATCCCGCCGCCGTAGCCGGCGCCATCTTCGTCGCCGCCCTGGATGGTCAGGTGGCGCAGCTTGACGATGCCGCCGGTTCCGGTCGTGATGCGCAGCACCGGTGCCTGGGCGCCACCGGCGCCGTCGATGATGGTCGGGGTACCGTCAGCCGGCGATTGGTTGCAGGTGGCGAAGCCGCCGACGAGGTTGAGGTGCTGGTTGGTGTTGATGACCAGCGCCTGTTGCGTCCATGACTGCGTGCGGCTGACACGTACAGTGTCGAAACCGGGATTGAGTTCGGCGGAGTCGATCGCACTCTGGATCGTCGGATGCGTGCAGCCGGCGCCGCTGCCGACGGTGTAGATGGCGGCGCGGGCGAACGAGGAACACAGCAGCAGTGACAGGGTGATGGGGAGTAGAGGAAACAGCTTTCGGTAATGCAGCACGTTGATTCTCCGTCTGGATGTCGTTACACAGACGGGAAACGCTGCGCAGGCAGAAACTGCGACATCGCGGACGAGGTTCGTGCAATCGCCGGCCATCCCGACGACTGGATGGCGGCGTGCAGGGGGCTTGAGGTCAGCCCGCAGCGGGCATGATCGCTTCAAGTGCGGCCGCACGCCGACGCAGCCGCGACGGCGGTTGCGGCAACGCCTGCAGTGCGGCCTGCGCCTGCGCGAAGGCGAGGCGCGTGGCATCGCTGTCGCCGCCTGCGTGCAGCGCGCTGGCATGCAGTAGCCACCAGTCGGCACGCTGCAACAGGTCGGCGGCGGCATGCTCGATGGCCGGCCGCGCCGCGTCCAGATGGCGCAGCGCGCTGCCACTGTCGCCCGCGTGCAGCGCCAGTTCCGCGCGCAACATGTCGGCACGACCGTTCCACCAGCTGTCGACGCGGCTGGCCGATGCCAGTGCCTGGTCGATGCAGTCGGGCATGCCCGCGGCGGCGGCGTGCCGGGCGCTGTCCAGGGCCAGGCGCGCGAATTTTTCGCAGGCTTCGGCCAGGCCATCGGCATCGTTGCCGATGCGCCGGTAGTCATCGATGGCCGCCTGCATCTGCGCCAGGCCGGTGTCGACATCGCCGGCCAGTCCGATCGCCATGGCGATGCCGCTGCGGGCGCGGATCGCCAGCGGGTAGTCGCGTCCGAAGTGGCCGCTGTAGCCGGCATCGGCCCGTTGCAGCCACGACTTTGCAGCGTCGGCCCGTTCCAGCGCCAGCGACAGGAAACCGGCGTTGCTGAACTCGTTGAAGGTCAGGGGGCTGTCGTCGCCCTGCGCGAGCGTGTTCACGCGCAGTGATTCCAGCGCCACGGACAGCGCCGCTTCGTAATCGTGGCGGTCGCGATGCACCATCAGCAGGGCATTGAGGTGCTGCCCGCGGCGCCAGTCATCGGCCCCAAGCACGGCATCGTCGATCGCCAGCGCGCTGCGCGCTTCGCGTTCGGCGGCATCGAGATCGCCGCTTCGGCGGTAGATGCGCGACAGGTTGGCGTGAACCGCCGCCACCCGCCAATGCTGAAGGCCAAGTTCGTCCTGGCGTGCCGCCAGCTGCTCTTCCAGTACGCGCGCCGCGGCCGGAAAATCGCCGGACACGAAATGCGCCTGCGCAAGATGGCCGAGCGCTTCGGCGAGCAGCGCCGGATCATCCAGCGACCGGGCCAGTTCCGCGGCGCTGCGGGCATCGGCCATACAGCGTTCCAGGTCGCGTTCGCGGATGGCGACGGTGGCCGACTGTCCGAGCACGGCGGCGCGCAATGCCGCGTCGCCGGGCGCGATGCGTGGCAGCATCTGCGTCATGCGTGCACGGGCTCCGGTTGTCTGGTGCGCCTGCACCTCGGCGCGCAGCAGTTCCAGTTCGGCCTGCAAGGACAGCTGGCTGTCGGCGCCGCGGTGCCGGGTGATGCCGGCCAGCGCCTCGCCGAGCACCTCCAGTGATTCGTCCAGCACGCCCTGTTCGCGCAGCACCACGCCCAGGTGCATCAGCAGTTCGCCGCGCACCGATGGATCAAGGCGCGTGTCGTTGCGTGCCTGCACGATCGCATCGTGCACGACATCGGTGATGCGCGGCGCGCCTTCGCGCGGCGAGCCCGGTGCCGCCTGCTGGAAGGCGCCGACCATGAAATCGCGCAGGGCGTTGGCACGGCGCGACTCATGGCGCGCTTCGGCCGCCTGCCAGAGGGCGATGGCGGTGGCGGAAAGGATGGCGGTGAGCAGTGCCAGAGTGGCCACGACGCCACCGCGGTGGCGTTGCACGAACTTGCGCGTGCGGTACCAGCGTGACGGCGGATGGGCGCGGATCGGCTGCATCGCCAGATGCCGTTCGATGTCGTCGGCCAGCTGGTCGGCGCCGGCATAGCGGCGTGCCGGCTCTTCCGCCAGCGCCTTGAGCAGGATGGTGTCGAGATCGCCGCGCAGGGCGGCGCGCAGTTGTGGTCGCGCCACCGGCAGCCGCCACAGGTCGGTGACCAGCTCGTCGACGCGGGCGGAGGCGCGCAACGGTCGCCGCGGATCGGGGCGCTCGCCGAGCAGCAGCTCGTGCAGGATCACACCGAGCGCATAGACATCGGTGGCGGTGGTGATGGTGCCGCCCTCGAACTGTTCCGGCGCCGCATAACCCGGAGTGAGTTGCGCGTAGCCGGTGCGGGTGGCGTCGGCCGGCAGCGCCTGTCCGGCGGCCAGCAGCTTGGCGATGCCGAAATCCAGCAGCTTCACCGTGCCGTCGTTGCTGACCAGGATGTTGGCCGGCTTGAGGTCGCGGTGCACGATCAGGTTGCGCTGCGCGTGTGCCACCGCGCGGCAGACCACCACCATCATCTGCAGGCGCTCGCGCAGACCCAGTTGCGCCGCGCAGGCGTGGTCGGTGATCGGGCTGCCATCGACATAGGTGATGACCAGGTAGGCGGTGCCTTCGGCGGTGACGCCGCCGTCGATCAGGTGCGCGATGTTGGGATGGTCCAGCGCGGCCAGCACCTCGCGTTCGCGGCGGAACTGCCGCTGCGCTTCCGGCGAATGCAGGCCGCGGTGCAACAGCTTGATCGCCGCCTGCTGCAAGGTGCCCTCGACGTTGCGCGTGGCCCGGAACACCGTCGCCGAGCCGCCGTCGCCCAGGTGTTCGTGCAGTGTCCAGCCGCCGATGCACTGACCGCTGCCCCAGCCCGGTACGGGCGCATCGCCCAGGGCGTCGGCAAGATCGGGTGCCGACAAGGTGGCCAGCGGATCGCGGCGGTCGTGGTCGGCGGCAAGCAGCTGCTCGATCTGCCGGCGCATGCGCAGGTCCGGGCAGCAGCTGGCCAGGAAGCCGGCGCGCTGGTGGTCGGGCAGGTCCAGGGCGCGTTCGAACAGGTCGCGGAGCGAGTCGGCGGAAGTCATGGCGAAGGGAAACGCCATCGGCGTCGCGATTGCGACACCGCAGCTCAGTCCAGGTTGGTCTTCAGGAAGGCGCGGGCAAAGCGCCAGTCGCGGTCGACGGTGCGCCGCACGACGCCCAGCACCTCGGCCGTCTGTTCAAGGGTCAGGCCGGCGAAGTACAGCAGTTCGACCACGCGCGCGGCGCGGGCGTCCTGCGCTTCCAGCCGAGCCAGTGCTTCGTCCAGGGCGATCGCCTTCTCGGCACTGTCGATCGCGAGCTGCTGGTCGATACCGCTGAGCGTGACGCGCTGCCAGTCACCGCCGGCGCGCAGGCGCAGGCGGTCGCGGGCACGATCCACCAGCAGGTGGCGCATGGCGCGCGAGGCATAGGTGAAGAACTGCGCCGGATGCGCGAACTGTTTTTCGCCGGAACCGAGCATGCGCAGGTACAGCTCGTGCACCAGCGCCGTCGTCTGCAGCGTGCCGTCGGCCTGTCCGGCCAGGCGCTTGCCGGCCATCGCCTTCAGGCGGTCATACACGCTGGCGAACAGCGCATTGGCCGTGTCGGGCGCCAGCGCCGCCGCCTCGCCCTCGTTCCTGTCCTTGTCTTCCGCCATCGCCATGGAAAGCGTGGTCTCCCGGCCCCTGCCCGTTGTGAACGTCGACCTAGAATACGCGGAATGGCTGCCGTCCGCGCCAGCGGCGAGCCGGTCGCGCGGCCGGCGCAGCATCTTCCCCGGCTGCGTCGTCCCCGCGCGGCGCGGCCGGCAAGCGCAGCCGGCCGGTGCAAGGCCGATGCGGTTACCATGCCGGTGTTTACAGGCGGCCCGACCGATGGACAGCGGAAACAAGCCCTACGACAAACCCGCCGGCGGCATCGACGCGCTGGCCAGCTCGGTGCGCGCGCTGCGCAAGCAGGGCATCCTCGGCAAGGGCGCGAAGACGATGCTGCGTGCCAACCAGCCGCACGGCTTCGACTGTCCGGGCTGTGCCTGGCCGGACCGCAATCCGCACTCGACCTTCCAGTTCTGCGAAAACGGGGTCAAGGCGGTGGCGGCCGAGGCGACGGCGCGACGGGCCACGGCGGCATTCTTCGCCGCGCACACCGTCAGCGAACTGGCAACGTGGTCGGACATGGAACTGGAAGACCAGGGTCGCCTGACCGAGCCGATGCGCTACGACGCCGGCAGCGACCGCTACCTGCCGCTGTCCTGGGACGATGCCTTCGCGCTGATCGCCCGCGAGTTGCAGGCGCTGGACGATCCGGACCGCGCGATCTTCTATACCTCGGGACGGACATCGAACGAGGCGGCCTTCCTCTACCAGCTGTTCGTGCGGCAATTCGGCACCAACAACTTCCCCGACTGTTCCAACATGTGCCACGAGCCGACCAGCCAGGCGATGCCCGAGCAGATCGGCGTCGGCAAGGGCACGGTGACGCTGGCCGATTTCGAGCAGGCGCAGGCGATCTTCATCTTCGGCCAGAACCCCGGCACCAACCATCCGCGCATGCTCGGCGAGCTGCGCGAGGCGGCGCGTCGCGGTTGCCGCATCGTCGTCTTCAACCCGCTGCGCGAGCGTGGCCTGGAACGCTTCGCCGATCCCAAGCATCCGGTGGAGCTGCTCACCGGCAAGGGCACGGCGCTGGCGAGCCATTACTACACCCTGCGCGTGGGCGGCGACCTGGCGGCGGTAAACGGGCTGATCAAGGCGGTGCTGGAGGCCGGTGCCGAGGATCGCCAGTTCATCCACGAACACTGCCGCGATTTCGAGCAGCTGGCCGATGCCGTGTCGGCGATGTCGTGGCGCGACATCGAGCAGGGCAGTGGCCTGACCGAAGCCGAACTGCGCGAGGCGGCGCAGGTGTACATCGATTCGCCGGCGACGATCGTCTGCTGGGGCATGGGCATCACCCAGCACCGGCGTTCGGTCGCGACCATCCAGAGCCTGGTCAACCTGCTGCTGCTGCGCGGGAACATCGGGCGGCCGGGCGCCGGTGCCTGTCCGGTGCGCGGTCATTCCAACGTGCAGGGCGACCGCACGATGGGCATCAACGAGAAGCCGGCAGCGGCATTCCTCGATCGCCTCGGCAGCGAGTTCGGCTTCGAGCCGCCGCACCGGCATGGCCACGACACCATCGCCGCGATCGAGGCGATGGCCGCCGATCCGGGCACCGTTTTCATTGCGATGGGCGGCAATTTCGCCGCCGCCACGCCGGACAGCGCGCGCACGCAGGCGGCACTGCGCAACTGCGCGCTGACGGTGCAGATTTCGACCAAGCTGAATCGGTCGCATGTCGTCCACGGGCGCGAAGCGCTGATCCTGCCCTGCCTGGGCCGTACCGAAATAGACATGCAGGCCGGCGGCATGCAGGCGGTGACGGTCGAGGATTCGATGAGCATGGTGCACCGGTCGGCGGGCATGAATCCGCCGGCGTCGCCGTACCTGCTGTCCGAACCGGTGATCGTCGCGCGCATGGCCGCGGCGACGCTGCCGGACAGCCGGGTGCCGTGGCTGTGGCTGGTCGAGGACTACGACCGCATCCGCGAGCACATCGGCCACGTCGTCGCCGGCTTCGAGGACTTCAATGCCCGCGTCTGCGCGCCGGGTGGCTTCCACCTGCGCAACGCCGCCCGCGAGCGCGACTGGAGCGGCATCGGTGGTCGTGCGCGCTTCATCGCGCACGCGCTCGATCCGGCCGATGCGTCCATGCCGGCACCGGACCTGCTCACGCTGACGACGATCCGCAGCCACGACCAGTACAACACCACCGTCTACGGCCTGCGCGACCGCTATCGCGGCATCGACGGCGAGCGCCGCGTGCTGTTCATCGCCGCGGCCGACCTGGCGCGTCTGGATCTCGTCGCCGGGCAGCAGGTCGATATCGTTTCGGTCTGGGATGACGGCGAGCGCGTGGCGCCGTCGTTCAAGCTGGTCGAGTACGACATCCCGGCCGGGTGCGTGGCCGCGTATTACCCCGAGACGAACGTGCTGGTGCCTTTGGGCCACCACGCCGATCGCGCAAGGACGCCGGCGAGCAAGTCCATTCCGGTGCGCCTGCGTGCCGCGACGGACGCAGTCGCCGCGCCGTGAGCCGCAGGTTGCCCGAGCCGGTCCGCACCGTTGCGGCGACGCGAATCGACGGCGGGCAGTCGAGCCGGCGTGACGATCGCGTCGCCGGCGAGGAAGCGGTGGCACTGGTGTACAACGGCGTGACGCACGCGGTGATGCTGGCGACGCCTGCCGACCTGGAGGATTTCGCGCTTGGCTTCTCGCTCAGCGAAGGCATCATCGACAGCCCGGCTGATTTCGATCTGGTCGAAGTGCGCGCCGGCGACGACGGCATTTCCGTGCAGGTGGCGATCCCCGGCCGATGCTTCGATCGCCTTGAGCAGCGGCGGCGCGCCCTGCCGGGCAACAGTGGCTGTGGGCTGTGCGGCAGCGAATCGCTCGCCGAGGTCCTGCGCATGCCGACGACCGCGCAGGCCGCGCCGGTGTCGCCGTCACCCATCAGCGCGGCGATGGCGCAGTTGTACGCGGCGCAGCCGATGAATGCGCAATGCCACGGACTGCACGCAGTGGGCCTGGCGAATGCCGATGGTGGACTGGTGTGCGTACGCGAGGATGTCGGCCGCCACAACGCGCTCGACAAGCTGATTGGCGCCATGGCGCGCGAGGGCGTGCAGCCGGGAGGCCGCTTCATAGTCGCCACCTCGCGCGCCTCGTTCGAAATGGTGCGCAAGACGGCCGCCGCCGGAATCGGCCTGTTGGCCACCATCTCCGCGCCGACGTCGCTGGCCGTGCGCATGGCGGGGCAGGCCGGGCTGGCGCTGGTGGCCTTCGCGCGCGGGGAGGCGATGAGCGTGTACGCAGGCCGGCTGCCGGACTGACGGCAGCCGGCCATGCCGGCGCTACTGGAACACCGTGTCGGAGCCCGGCTTGCTCACCACCTCGAAGCCGTCATACAGGATGTGGTCGCCCACGAACACGTTCTGGTCGGCGACGATGCCGTGGATCGCCCAGGCCCGCGGATGCGGAACCGAACCGACCGCGTTGCCCAGGGCGACATCCCACGCCAGGAAGGCGGGCCCCGGAGAATTGAACAAATGACTGCCCGCCACGCCGTCGCTGGCGATGTCCGCCAATGCGCCGGCGGTGAAGGCGCAGCAGTCCGCCGTGCCCGACGTCGACAGGCCGGTCACCTGGCCGGTGCCCGGGTTGATCCACAGCAGTCGGGTCTCGTTGGCGCCCTCCTGCCGACCCTGCGCCAGAAGGCGTCCGCTGCCTTCGTCGAAGTGGAGGTTGGAGAGGGCGTAGCCCGCCACCGGCACGTTGGCCAGGACGCTGCCCGCCGCCAGTGAAAACGTCAGCAGGCGTTGCCCGCTTCCATCATCTCCCAGGACATGCCATTGGCCGCGGCGCGGGTGCAGGCCGTGTGCGCCGGGCACCAGGCCCAGGTCCGCGGGCAGGAGCGCGCCGAGCACCGTGACCGTCCCGGTCGTGCTGGAAATATGGACAAGGCGGCGGTCGCCGTCGCTGTCGCGGGCGATGGCGTAGAGGCGGTTCTGCAGCCGGTTCCAGGCGGCGGCGAGCACCTGCCAGCCGGCACCGACGGTGACACGGCCGACCAGCGCACCGCTGACCGCGCTGATGCGTACCACTTCGTGGTCGCCGGCGGCCTGCTGGACCAGCAGGGTCTCGGCCTGGGCCGGATCGAAGGTCAGCGTGCCGGTGACAGTGCGGCAGCCGTCGACCAGTCCCGAGCCGACGCGGCGTCGCGGTCTCAGAGCATCGGCGCCGACTCATGGCGGACACTGCGCAGCATCCGTGGCGAAATGCCGTAGCGTGCAGCGAACCGGATCGCGAACCGGGAGGCGCTGAGATAGCCGACCGCATGCGCGATGTGGCTGACGGGCATCGACGTCGACATCAACATCTGCAACGCCTGGTTCATGCGCGCGTCTTCCAGGAGCATGCGGTAGGACGTGCCCTCCGCCGCCAGTTTCCGGCGCAACGTCGGCTCGGATACACCCAGGGCGGCAGCGACATCGGCGGCGGTCCAGTCGCGGGCGATGTCACGCGTGATCACCCGTTCGACCTGTCGCCGTGCCGGCACTTCGCTGCGGAACAGGAACGGCAGCCGCCAGCCTTCCAGCGCCAGCTGCAGCAGTACGCCCTGGATCCAGTGCTCGATCATCGCCATCGGCAGCTGCGAGCGGATGGATCGGGTCATGTGGTTCCACAGCAGGGTCGATTCGGTGCTGCGTGTGAACACGAGCTGCTCCGGCGCGTCGCCATCGACGAGGTCCCGCAGCAGCAGGCGATGCTGGCGCTCGAAGCCGGCGATGACCGGCTCGTCCAGACGCACGCTGTCGACCTGCAGGCCACCAATCCCGGGGATACCCCGAATGTCGACGCGCTCGCCGGCGGAGAGCAGCAACAGGTGGCCTTGCGGTGCGACCCAGGTGCGGCCGCGGCAACTGAGCGTCAGCTCGCCGCTTTCGACCAGAAGCAGCCGGTCGGCGCCGGTGTCGTGCGTGATCGGTGACCGCAGCCGATCGGTCCGGAAAGTGTCGAACAGCAGGGTGGGATCGTGCATGTCGTCGGGTCGGTGTCCAGGGTCCCGGGCGCGGTTCCGGGCAGGCGTGATGGTGCGTGAGTCAACGTCCGTGTCAGGTGACCAAATGCAAGGCGCTGAAAACACTCACTTGGGAATGTACGCCACCTGTCCGAGTGTAGACGGCGTCACAGAATGTGACACAAAACGATCGGTTCGGCACCGTCTTTGATCGAAAGAGGGCATTCACAGCCGTACGGCTGAATAGGCTACGCGGCCTGTCGAAGGCTGCGCCATCGGTGCATCCGGAAACGGACGGATGCCGGGCAATGCGCGCGGAAGCGGCAACGGCGGGAGACGGCGCGGTCAGGCACCGCATTGGATTGGCCCAAGGAAGTTCGGAATGGCAACAAAGAAGAAACCGGATCTTGCCGCCGGCCGGCGCCTGCTGGCCTCCGCGGCCTTCAAGGCGCGCTGCGAAGGCGTGCTGGAAGGTTGGCTGGGCAGGCATCCGGACATCGACGTGCTCTCCGTCTCGTCGGTGGACGGCCGCAACGTCGTCTGCATCCAGCGCGGCGAGTCCCAGCCGGGGCGCATCGCGGCCCTGAGCGCGACGCTGATGAGCGTCAGCGAGTCGCTGTCCCTGGAAGTCGGGGGCGAGGGCGTCGACCACGCACTTCTCGCACTCAAGCAGGGTGTGGTCGTCAGCCGCCGCCTGGCCGACCGCACCGGCATCTTCACGCTGTCGCTGTTTGGCAGCACCCAGCTGAACCTGGCGCTGGCGCTGCGCGCGGCGATCGACGTTGCCGATGCGCTGGTCGGCGTGATCGACAGCGAAATCGAAACACCTTCACTGGCGGTGTCCGTCGCCTGAGCCGGGACGGACACCTTTTTTGGCGTTGCAATCAACATCAAGGACACATGGAAATGGCAGGAAAAGTCTCCCTCGAGTCGCTGCGCAGCATCGACGGTTACATCGCTTCGGCCCTGGTCGATTGCGAAAGCGGAATGCTGCTGGCAGGTGACGGCACCGGCATCGACCTGGAACTCGCCGCCGCAGGCAATACCGAGGTGGTGAAGGCCAAGCGCAAGGTCGCGAACGCACTGAAGTTGAACGACACCATCGAGGACATCCTGATCACGCTGACCCGCCAGTACCACCTGATCCGTCCGCTGGAATCCAACCAGGGACTGATGCTGTACCTGGTCATCGACCGCAGTCGCTCGAACCTGGCCATGGCCCGCCACGAGCTGAAGACGTTCGAAAAGGACATCGATTTCACCTGACGGAAATCGATTGCAACAGTCCCGCGGCGTGCCGTTGTGGCGCGCTGCAGGACGCCGCAACACCGCCGCCTTTCCGGAATTCGCCATGCTCATCGCTCTTGCACGGATCGATCCCACCACCGACATCGAAGGCACGAGGAAACGACAGCCCATGTACCTGAAAGTCTCCCTGGCCGGATTGCCCGAGGAACTGGCGAAGCGCACGCGCATCGCCTTCAACCTGCAGGCGGCGCATGGCTGTTCGGTCGGCTACGTCAACGGCCTCGGCCTGCCGGCCGACATGCTGGTGATCGACGCCGACAGCAAGGATGCGAAAGTGGTGATGGAACGCGCGCTGCAGGCCGGACGCAAGGTGCTGGCCTTCGGCCACGCCGCCGGGATCGAGCACGGCGTCACCGTGCTGAAGCGCGACACCCCGGTCACGGAACTGGGCAACCTGTTCCGTGCCGAAATCGATCGCCTGCGCGAGCGCCGCGACCCGGTCGACGGCGCGCCTCGTCGCCGCGGCGTGCCGGTCATCGTCCGCCTCGCCAGCGGTGGCATCGACGCCCGGGCCAACCTCAAGCTGGTCAGCGGCGACCTCACGCTGATCATCCGTCGCGGAGCCTCGCGCGTGCTGGCGCCCAGCCACAGCGACATCCTCGTCGCGGCGGAGCGCTTGATGACCACCGACTGGAAGGTCGAGGTCCTGACTTCGTTCGACATCATGTCGGTGCGCGGCTGGATGTCGCGCAGCCTCGACAGTTTCCTGGTGCGCGCCGTGCGTGCACGCGGCGTCGTGCTGCCGCGATTCCCGGATACGCCGGTGCGCCTGCATGACTGGCCCGACCTGGCCGAATGCAACGACCCGCTGGCCGTGGAAATGGCCGGACTGATGAGCCGCGGCCTGGTGACCATCGACCGCCTGGTGGAATACACCGGTGCCGGCCAGATCGACGTCTGCAACCTGTTGTGGGCGTTCCGCGCCGCCGGCCTGCTGACGGTGTCGGCGACGACGCCGGTGCGCCGGCCGACACCGCCCACGTCGCAGCGCCAGCACCGCGCCAGCCTGTTGACCCGCATCGCCCGTCGCATCGGCATGGGATTCGCAGTGCCATGACCGACCTCGACGCGGTCAAGATCGTTTTCGCCGGCCCGGTCGGTGCCGGCAAGACCACGGCCATCCGCTCCGTGTCCGACATGCCGCCGGTCTCGACGGAGGTGCCGCTGCTGGAGGACGTCGATGGCGACAAGACGACGACCACGGTCGCGCTCGATTTCAGCACGCTGCTGCTGGACGACGGCACCGTGGTGCAGCTCTACGGGCTGCCGGGCCAGGAACATTTCGGATTCATGCGCGCCATCGTCCTCAGTGGCGCGATCGGCGCCGTCCTCGTGCTGAACGGCGCCGACGAGCAGGTCGCCGAGCATTGCCGCGAATGGCTGGCATCGTTGAACGAGGTGGCTGCCGGCATTCCCATCGTCGTCGGCATCACCCGCACCGACATCGCGCCCGCTTTCGACCTGGGCGAGGTGCGCGCCGTCCTGCGCGCAGCCGACATGGTGACGCCGGTCATGACCTTCGATGCGCGCGAGTCCGCGCAGACCGGCCAGGTACTGCGCTCGCTGCTGGCCGTCGCGCTGGCCGATGCCTGCTGACGACGGTGCCGTCCACGGGCGGCTGCGGTGGTTGCGGGGCCACGGCCTGTCCGTCGGGCGGACGCTCGGCGAGATGCTTTCCGAGTTGCCGCACCACCGTACCGAGCGGCGTGGCTGCGGCTACACCCAGGCGACGCGGTACCTGGCGACGCGGATCGTGGCAGCCAGGGATCCGCTAGATCCTTCCGACCTGCTGTTGCTCGGCGACTGGCCGTTGCGCCGCGTCGAGGTGCTGGCCAGGCAGGCGCGGCAGGCCGGCTGGCCGGCGGGCTGGCGGGCGTTGCATCGCGCGCCGGCGGATGTACTTGAAGCGTTGCCGGACGTGGAATTGGTCGAGGCGGTGGCCGGCCCCGGGCGGGCGCTGGACACCCTGGCGCGGCTGGAGGGGCCTCCCGGCATGCGGGTGTTCGCCGGTCTGCTGCGGCAGGTCATCGGCGGCGGGCATTCCTCCGCGCCGGAACTGCCGGCAATGACCCGGCTGCCGGGCATCGGCAGCTGTTCGCAGGCCGAGGAATTCTTCCTCGAAATCGCGCACGGCAAGATCCGCCGTGGTGGCCGTGTCAACGTCTGTGCCGGCGCGGACGGCCAGCCGCTGCTGGTCGAGAAGATCGACCTGGGCGAGTCGCATTCGGCGATGTCGCTCGCGCCGCTGCAGTTGAACGGCGTCGAGCTGCCGGCGGGCAGCCTGTTCGCGCTGCAGGTGGACGGGTCGCGACCGGCACTGGCGTCATCGCCGCGTGGCGGCGTGTTCGACCTGTCCGCGATAGGGCAGGCGCGATTCCTGCGCCTGTCCACGCTGGCGGTGCCGCCGGCGGAACGTGCCAGCGTGTTCACGCGGCAATTCGAGACGCAGGTGCAGCGCGATTTCCTGTCGCCGGCGACCACCACCATCGACGACCTGGCGCACTACGCGCAGGTCCGGATCGCAGCCGCGGCATGAAGCGCGTTCCCGGCTTCTATTCAGCGCGGTACGCGCCGGCCGAGGTGGCCAGCCTCGCGCGTCTGCAGCTGGCTGCGGAGCAGATGCAGCGCTGTGGACTGGTCGATTTCCGTGCGCCAGCGCCGCTGGATCCGCAGCGCCTGCGTGGGCTGCACAGCGACCGCTACATCGACGCCTTCGTTTCCGGCTTCGAACCGCTGGCATCCAGCCAGGGCCTGCGCTGGAGCCCGCGCCTGCGTGACGCCACGCTGGCCATGCTCGGCGGACAGCTGGAAGCGAGCGGACAGGCCCTGCGCACCGGCCTGGCCCTGAACCTGGCGCGTGGCTTCCACCATGCCGTTCCCGAGCGCGGTGTCGCCTACTGCCCGTTCAATGGACTGGCGCTGGTCGCGCATTGCTTGCCGCAGCGGCGTGTCTTCGTCATCGACTGCGACGAGCATGGCGGCAATGGCACGGAAGAGTTCGCCGCCCTGCTGCCGAACCTCCACGCCGCTTCGGTATTCGGTACGCGCTTCGGTTGCCGGGGCGGCGAGCGTTCGTGGGCCTTCCCGGTCCGCGTCGACCTCTTCGGCTTCGAAGTCTACGAGGCGGCGCTGGCGACGGTGTTCGACCTGGTCGACCGGGTGCAGCCGGACCTGGTGATCTACCAGGCCGGCGCCGACTGCCACATCGACGATCCCAAGGGCCGCGCCGGCCTGACCACGCCAGAGCTGTTCCGGCGCGACCTGATGGTGTTCGAGGCGATGGCGGCGCGGGCGATCCCGCTGGTGTTCGTCGTCGCCGGTGGCTACCAGCAGGCGCGCCGGGTCGCGCGCATCAACACCAATACCGTGCGTGCGGCACGACGGGCCTACCTGCGACGCTTCCCCGCCGCGCTGCTGGACGCACCGGACGCATGCGACGTGGCGCTTGCGCCACCGTCCTGAGCGCGCCCTGGATTGACCGCGCCGCGCCCGGGAGGGCGGCCGGCTGTGTGCGTACGTGCGGCAGCGGACGGCCCGGGCAGCGGCCACACGCTACACTCCCGGCAGCAGGCCGGATGGTTCCGGCAGCAGGGACACGATGACTGGACCCCGCGAGGACTCGGCATCGACAGGGCGGCCCGTTCCGCACGACGTGCAGGACGATGCAACCGTTGCCATCACGTCGCAGCCGCTGTCGCTGGCGCTGGCGTCCGCCGTCATCACCGACGGCAGCGTCATCGGCGGTTGGCGCCTGCTGCGCGAGATCGGCAGTGGCGGCATGGGCAGCGTGTTCCTGGCCGAGCGCGAAGACCGCGAATTCCGGCACCAGGCGGCGATCAAGATCGTCCGCGGCTTTCCCACCGCCGAGATACTCGAACGCTTCCGCCGCGAGCGCGAGTTGTTGGCGACCCTGCGACATCCCAACATCGCGCGTCTTTTCGACGGTGGCACCACGGCGGCCGGCCAGCCTTATCTGGTCATGGAATACGTCGACGGCATGCCGCTGGACGAATGGTGCCGCGTACGGCGTCCGACCCTGCGGCAGCGCCTGCGCCTGTTCCAGTCGCTGTGCGCGGCCGTGCAGCATGCGCACCAGCAGCTCATCGTGCATCGTGACCTCAAGCCCGGCAACGTGCTGGTGCGCGGCGATGGCGAGCCGGTGCTGCTCGATTTCGGCATCGGCAAGCTGCTCGGTGAAAGTGAAAGCCCTGATGAGGCGACCCTGTTCCAGGCGCTGACGCCGGCCTATGCCAGCCCCGAACAGTTGCGTGGCGGCATCGCCACGACACTCAGCGACATCTACGGCCTGGGCCTGATCCTCTTCGAGCTGCTCACCGGCGTCGCCCTGCGCAAGCAGAAAGGCGACACCACGCGGCTGATGCCCAGTTCGCTGGCGACCACGGGCGAAGACTGGCTGCGTGCGGATGCGCGCCTGCTGCGCGGTGATCTCGACAACATCGTCCGCAAGGCCTTGCGCGAGGAGCCGGAGCGCCGATACGCCAGTGCCGCAGCGTTGTCGGCGGATATCGAGGCCTGGTTCCAGGGGCGGCCGGTCGATGCGGCGCCCGATTCATGGACCTACCGGTTGCGCAAGTTCGTCGCCCGCCATCCGGTCTCGCTCGGCGCCACCGTCGCCGCGCTGGTCGCGCTGTCGGTCCTGTCGCTGCGGCTGGCCGCCGAGCGCGACCGCGCGCTCGCGCTGCAGGAGGAGGCGCGGCTGGAAGCCGAAGGCGCCAACCAGTCTGCGGAATTCCTGGTCGCGCTGTTCGATCGTGCCTCGCCGGAAGTGACGCGCGGACGCGAACTGGGCGTGCGCGAACTGATCCGCCAGGCCGGCGAGGAGATGGCAGGCCGCGACTTCAACCGGCCGGAAGTGAAGGCGCGCCTGCAGACGGCGCTGGGTCGCATCTACATCAGCCTCGGCCTGTCCGGCGACGCCGCGACGATGCTGGAGTCGGCGGTCGCCCTGGCGCGGCACCAGGAAGGGGGTGCCGATCCGCATGTCCTCATCCCCGCGCTGCGCCACTTCGCCCGTGCCTGCGACCTGCTGGAGCGCGATTCATCGGGACTGGCAGCGGCCACGGAAGCGCTTGAACTGGCGCGCCGGCACCTTGCCGCCGACGACCTGGAGATCGCGCACGTCCTGCAGACCCTGGGCGTGGCGGAAGAAAGCCAGGACCTGCACGAACAGGCGTTGGCGCACTTCCGCGAGGCCGAGCAGCGTTTCATCGCCGCCGGTCCGGAGCACACCGCCCATGTCGGCGCCGCGCTTCACAACCAGGGCTGGGCACTGAGTCGCCACGGCCGTGACGACGAAGCGCTGCCCATCCTCGAACGGGCCATGCAGCTCAAGCGCGAAGCGCTCGGCGACCGGCATCCCTCCCTGCTCTACACTCTGGACGCGATGGGCAGGACGCGGGCGCACCTGCGTGACTTCGAAGGCGCCTTGAAGGACCTGCGCGCCTCGCTGGACTTGGCTATCCAGGTGCTGGGCCAGCCCAGCGCCCGCGTCGCCGCCAGCTGGCTCGAGCTGGGTTCGCTGCTGCAGGACATCGGGCGCTACGAGGAGGCCGAACAGGCCTATCTGGCCTCGATCGAACAGCACCGCGAGGTGGACGGCGAAGGCAGTGCGGCGCAGGCGATCGCGATCAACAACCTGGCGACGCTGCTGGAAGACATGGGCCGCTTCGACGAGGCCGCCGTGCGCTTCCGGCAGGCGCTGGCCATGCGCATCGCCGGTGGCGCGAACCCGCGTGCGATCGCGCGCGGGCAGGCCAACCTGGCGCGCCTGCTGGTCGAACTGGACGCCGATGCCGAGGCGACGGAAATGGCCGAGGCGGCATGGATCGTCCGCGAACCCCTGACGCCGGCGGATCTGGGCGAGCGGCTGGATTCGCAGCTGCTGCTGGCGCGTCTGGATGTCCGTGCCGGCCGGCTGGATGCGGCGCGGCGTCGCATCGCACAGGTGCGGACGGATGCCGGCGACATCGACGGGGCGCTCCCGCAGATCCGCGCCCGCCTTGCACAGTCCGAGCGCGAGCTGGCACTCGCCGACAGCGATGCTGCCGCCGCGCGCGAGGCGCTTGAACGCGAGCGCGAAGCGCTGCGGGAATTCCTGCCCGCAGGGCACTGGCGACTGCGACGGCTTGAGGCGACCGCACGGCCGTGACTGACCGGTAACGGTCGCCGTGCGGTGGCGGTCGCCGGCGATCACTGTCCAGAACCGGACAGAAGCCCGTTGCCCCTCGCGCCCCGATTGCGCAAGTGCGCTGATCTGAAAGGGAAAAAAGGATTGGCACGCGGGCTGCTTGAAAGCCGGCATGGACATCCAACGCACCGACCTCAAGATCAGGAAGCGCCGCCAGCGCATCATCTACGGCGTTGCCGGCGCGATCGCCGTGCTGGCCGCCGGCATCGTCATCGCCCGGCTGGAGCCGGCCGCACCCAGCGTCGAGCGCGGCACCGTCTGGTCCGACACCGTCAAGCGCGGCGAGATGCTGCGCGAGGTGCGCGGGCCCGGCACGCTGGTGCCCAAGGCCATCCGCTGGATCGCTGCGGAAACGGACGCGCGCGTCGAACGCATCGTCGTCAAGCCGGGCGCCCAGGTCGAGCCGGACACCGTGATCGTGGAGCTGTCGAACCCGGTGGTCGAGGACCAGCTCGCCGCCGCGCAGGCGGAGTTCATCGCCGCGCAGGCCAGCTACGCCGCGCGCGAAAGCGAGCTGGAAAGCCAGCTGCTCGACCAGCGCGCCAACTTCGCCGCGGTCGAAGCCGAATATGAAGGCGCGCGCCTGCAGGCGGAAGCCGAAGGCGAACTGGCCAGCAAGGGCATCATCCCGCGCATCCAGTACCAGCGCAGCCAGCTGGCGGCGGAAAGCCTGAAGGTGCGCCTGGAAATCGAACGCGACCGCATGAGCAAGAGCCGCCAGAACATCGGCAAGCAGCTGGAAGCCGAGCGCGCGCGCATCGAACAGCTGGCACGCACCCGTGACCTGCGCCAGCGCCAGGCCGATGCCTTGCAGCTGCGGGCCGGCATCGCCGGCGTGCTGCAGCAGGTGCCGGTCGAGGAAGGCCAGCAGGTGATGGCTGGCACCAACCTGGCGCGCGTCGCGCGGCCGGACGTGCTGATGGCCGAACTGCGCATTCCCGAGACGCAGGCCAAGGACATCGCCATCGGCCAGAAGGTCAAGGTCGACACGCGCAACGGCGTCGTCGTCGGGGAAGTCATGCGCATCGATCCGGCCGTGCTCAACGGCACGGTGCAGATCGACGTCGACTTGCCGGGCGAACTGCCGCCGGGTGCGCGTCCGGACCTGTCGGTGGACGGCACCGTCGAAATCGAGCGCCTGGCCGACGTGCTCTATGTCGGACGCCCGGCCTTCGGCCAGCCGAACAGCCAGACGACGCTGTTCCGCATCGACGCCGATGGCCGCGCGGTGCGTGTCCCGGTCCAGCTTGGCCGCGCTTCCGTGAATCTGATCGAGGTGGTCCAGGGCCTGCAGGAGGGCGACAAGGTGATCCTTTCCGACACTTCCGCCTGGGACCAGCACGACCGTCTCCGCCTCAACTGAAGCCGGCCGCGAAACGGCCGGCGCCATGCAACCCCTTCCCGACAAGGACCTGACGACATGAACCTGCATCCCCACGACACCGGCACGGCGACCGGCACCGGCGAAGGCGGCCAGCGTGCGGTGCCCGACACCCTGATCAAGCTCGATGGCATCAAGAAGGTGTTCCTGACCGACGAAGTGGAAACCCACGCGCTGTCGGAAGTGCACTTCGACATCCATCGCGCCGAGTACGTGTCGATTTCCGGCCCGTCCGGTTGCGGCAAGTCGACGCTGCTGTCCATCCTCGGCCTGCTCGATACGCCCAGCGGCGGCAGCTACCTGCTCAACGGCCGCCAGGTCGAGGACATCAGCGCCGCCGAGCGGGCGCGAATCCGCAACAAGGAAATCGGCTTCATTTTCCAGGCCTTCAACCTGATCGGCGATCTCAACGTGTTCGAGAACGTCGAGTTGCCCCTGACCTATCGCGACGGCATGGGCAAGGGCGAGCGTCGCGACCGCGTGCAGTGGGCGCTGGAGCGTGTCGGCATGGCCCACCGCCTGCGCCATTACCCGGCACAGCTCTCCGGCGGCCAGCAGCAGCGCGTCGCCGTTGCCCGCGCCCTGGTCGGCCAGCCGTCGATCCTGCTCGCCGACGAACCGACCGGCAACCTCGACTCCAAGAACGGCGAGGCGGTGATGACGCTCCTCGACGAGCTGCACAAGGGCGGCGCGACCATCTGCATGGTGACGCATGACCCGCGCTACGCCGATTTCGCGCAGCGCAAGATCTTCATGTTCGATGGCCGCGTCGTCGACGAGGACACCATGCACCGGCTGCGCAAGGAAGAGGACGCGCGCCTGTTCCGTCGCGCCGAAACCGCCTGATCCACTTCGGCCCCACGATCGTCCACGGAGTCGCCGACATGTCGCCTCGGTCCACCCGCCATCCATCGTCGCCTGTGCGGATCCCGGCCGTGCCGCACGGCCGGCGCCAGAGGCGGAGCCGTGCCTGGCTGCTGGTCGTGCTCGGCTGGTTCATGCTGGCCACGCTCGGTGTCGCCGAGCGCCGCGAGCATCCGGTCGGGCGCGCGCATGCGGCCTACAGCGACGACAGCCGCCAGGACTGGAATGACCCGACGCGACCGCGTCCGCTGTCGGCGACGGTGTGGTATCCGGCCGCCCGCGACAGCAGGGAGCAGCCCTGGCAGGCCGGCGTCTTCGAGTTCGGCATGATCGCACCGGATGCGCCGATGCCTGCCGGCGTCGGGCGCCTGCCGCTGGTCCTGGTGTCGCACGGCACCGGCGGTTCGGCGCCGCAGCTTTCGTGGCTGGCCGAAGCGCTGGCCGGGCAGGGTTTCCTGGTTGCGGGCGTGAACCATCACGGCAACACCGCCGCCGAAGCACGGACACTGGTCGCCGGTTTCACGCTGTGGTGGGAACGCGCCCGCGATGTCAGCGTGCTGCTGGACCGGCTGCTGGCGGATCCGCGTTTCGCCGACCTGATCGATCCGGATCGCATCGGCGTCGCCGGATTCTCCATCGGCGGTTTCACTGCGATGCTGCTCGCCGGCGCGCGCGTCGATCTCGACGCCTTCCATGCCCATTGCCGTGAACACAGCGGCGACCACACCTGCCGGCCGCCGCCGGAATCGGCCCAGACCGAGGAGGATTTCCAGCGCTTCCTGGCCGGCGACCGGCGCGCGCTGGCGTCGCTGCGCACGGCCGCGGACAGCTACCGCGACCCCCGTGTGCGCGCCGCCTTCGTGATGGCGCCGGCGTTGATGCCGGCGCTCTCCGACGAAAGCCTGCGCGGGCTCGACCTGCCCGTGCAGGTGGTGACGGGCGCCGCCGACACGCTCGTCCTGCCCGGATTCGTCCAGGCGCTGGCGCGGCGCATGGACCGCGTCGATATCGACACCCTGCCGGGTGTCGGCCACTACGCCTTCCTGGCGCCCTGCAATGACGCCGGCGTCGAGCAGCTGGCGCGGTTCTGCGTCGATGCGCCGGGCATCGACCGTCGCCAACTGCACCATCGCGTCGCGGCCCACGCCGTGGCCTTTTTCAAACGCCAGCTCTGCCAGGCGCATCGCAATGATGCTGCGGCCGGGACGGCGTCCGACACCCACGAGGAGGTGGATCCATGTTCGACACCCTGAAACAGGATCTCCGATACAGCCTGCGCAGCCTGCTGTCCAAGCCGGGATTCGTCCTTGCCGCGATCCTGACGCTGGCGCTGGGCATCGGCGCCAATACCGCCATTTTCAGTGTCGTCAACGGACTGCTGCTGAAGCCGTTGCCGTACGCCGATGGCGAACGTCTCGTGCTGGTGCACAACGTCTATCCGAAGATGGGCATCGACTATGCCGGGACCTCGATTCCCGACTACTTCGACCGTCGTGAACAGGCCTCGGCGCTGGAAGACCTGGCGATCTACACCGGCGTCAGCCTGAATCTCGCCACCGACGGCACGCCGCAGCGCCTTGTCGGACTGCGCGCATCGGCTTCGCTGTTCAGCACGCTGCAGGCAAGGCCCGCCATCGGCCGCGTCTTCGATGCCGATGCCGAACTGCCCGGCCAGGACAACGTCGCGGTGATCAGCGACGCGCTGTGGCGCTCGCAGTTCGCCGCCGACCCCGGCGTGATCGGCCGCGATGTACGCCTCAACGGCACGAGCCACCGCATCATCGGCGTGATGCCGGCGAGCTTCGTGTTTCCCAACCACACCACGCAGATCTGGCTGCCTTACGCCTTCTCGCCGGCGCAGAAGAGCGACGAGGAACGCGGCAACGAATTCTCTGAATCGGTGGGCCGGCTGGCACCGGGTGCCACCATCGCCCAGCTGGACAGTCAGCTCGACGCGATCATCATGCGCAACGCCGAACGCTTCGCGGGGCTGGGTGATCCGCGGGCGACGCTGTTCGCCGATTTTTTCCGCGACGGCGGCATGGCTGGCCGCGGCAAGCCGCTGCGTGACGAATGGGTCGGCGACGTCCGCCCGGTGCTGTGGCTGCTGCAGGGCGTGGTCATGTTCGTGCTCCTGATCGCCTGCGCCAACGTCGCCAACCTGATGCTGACGCGGGTATCGGCGCGCCAGAAGGAACTCTCGGTGCGAACGGCGCTGGGCGCCAGCCGCGGACGCATCATCCGCCAGCTGCTGATCGAGGCGGTGGTGCTGGCACTGGCGGGCGCCGTGGCCGGTATCGCCGTCGCCTACGCCTGCCTGCAGCTGCTCGATGCCCTCAACCTGACGCAGAGCCCGCTGCGCACCGGCATCGGCATCGACGGCCAGGTGCTGCTGTTCACGCTGGCGGTGTCGGTGCTTACCGGCCTGGTGTTCGGCCTCTTCCCGGCCTTCAGCCAGTCGTCCGGCAAGCCCTATGAAGTGCTGAAGGATGGCGGTCGCGGCAATACCGGTGGGCGCGCGGCGCGCGCCACGCGCAACGTACTGGTGATGGTGCAGATCGCGCTTTGCGTGACGCTGCTGGTCGGCGCCGGGCTGATGATGAAGAGCTTCGACCGCCTGCAGGACGAGAATCCCGGCTTCCAGCGCGACGGCCTGATCACGCTGCGCCTGGACCTGCCGGCGGGCAAGTACCCCGACGACGGCACAATCGTGCGTTTCTACAGCGACGCACTGCGCGAGTTGCGTGCCATTCCCGGCGTGACGCAGGCCGCCTACGTCAGCAACCTGCCGTTCGGGACCAGCACCTGGCAGAGCTCCTACGTCATCGAGGGCCATGACGCGGGCGCGGGTGTCGCCAGTCCGCACGGGTTTTCCCGCGTCGCCGACGAAGGTTTCTTCCAGTCGTTGCAGATCCCGCTGCTGGCCGGTCGATACTTCACCGCCGCCGACAGCGCCGATGCCGCGCGCGTGGTGATCGTCGACGAGCTGCTGGCGGACAAGTATTTCCCGGACGGCGCCATCGGCAAGCGCATCCGCCGTTCCGGCGACGAGGCCGACAATCCCTGGTGGACCATCGTCGGCGTCGTCGGCACCGTCAAGCATGGCAACCTCGCCGCCGAGATGACCAAGGAGGCGTACTACTTCCCGTACCAGCAGTTCGAATACACCCGCTACGGCAACCGCGACGGCTTCTTCGTGGTGAAGACCGACCTGCCGGCGGGGGGGCTGGTCCAACCGATCCGGCAGGCCGTCCTGCGCGTCGACCCGGAGCAACCGGTCTATGACATCCGTACCCTGGACGAACGCATCGCGCTGTCGCTGCAGGGGCGTCGCGCGCCGATGCTCCTCCTGGTGCTTTTCGCCGGTGTCGCGCTGGTGCTGTCGGCGGTCGGCATCTATGGCGTGCTCGCCTACGCGGTCGCGCAGCGCACCGGCGAACTGGGCGTGCGCATCGCGATCGGCGCGCAGCGCGGGGACGTGGTGCGCATGGTGCTGGTGCAGGGCGGCCGCATCGCCCTGATCGGGCTCGCAGCCGGACTGGTCGGTGCGCTGGCACTGGGTGGTTTCCTCGGCAGCCAGCTGTTCGGCGTATCGCGGTTCGATCCGCTGACCTTCCTCTCGGTGGTCGCCGTTCTCGGCAGCGTCGCGCTGCTGGCCTGCTGGCTGCCGGCGCGTCGCGCCGCGCGCGTCGATCCCATCGTCGCCCTGCGCTACGAATAAGGAAATCCGCCGATGTCCTTCACCGCCTTCCAGCGCGACCTCCGCTACGCCCTGCGCAACGAATGACACCGTCTTCCTGGAGAACCGACATGCCAGTCTGGATCGATGACTTCCGCCACGGCCTGCGCACACTGCGCGGCAACGGGGGCGGAATGGTGTTCGCCGCCGCCATCCTGGCCTGCGGGCTGGGGCTGGCCATCGCCATGTGGTGCGTGGTCGACGCGGTCCTGCTTCGACAGCTGCCGTTTCCGAACGGCGAGCGCGTGGTGCAGGTCAAGGAGCTGACCGACGCCGGCAACGCGATCAACGTGGCAACGCCGAACCGCGCCGACCTCGACGCTTCGGTCGATACGTTCGAGCGCAGCGCGCTGCACGCAACCGGGGCTTCGATCATCGCGACGCCGGAACGCTCGATGCAGGCGACGGCGACGACGCTGGTCGGCGATGTCTTCGCCGTGCTCGGCCAGTCGCCGCTGCTGGGGCGGACCTGGTCGTCGGAGAGTGCGAGCAACGAGGTCGTGATCGCGCATTCGCTGTGGCAGGGCCTGTTGCACGGCCGTGACGATGTCCTCGGCGGTGGCCTGCGCATCGACGACGTCGACTACACCATTGTCGGGGTGATGCCGCCGGGCGCCGAGTTTCCGGCGTCCAGCCAGGCCTGGGTGCAGGCCGACGCCTCGATGCTCACGTCGAGCCGTTCGGCGCACAACTGGGAGATGGTCGCGCTGCTGGGCGCCGTCGCCGAGCTGCCGCTGGCGCGGCAGCAGGCGCAGGCGCTGGCGACACGGCTGAAGGCCGGGCACGGCGACCAGGTGGACGCGCGCGGCTTCGACCTGACGCCGCTGGCCGATGCCATCGCCGCACCGGTGCGCACCGCGCTGCGCGTGCTGCTGGTCGGCGTCGCCTTTTTGCTGCTGATCGCGATCGCCAATGCGGTGAACCTGCTGCTGTCGATCGCCATGGAGCGCCGCCGCGAGCAGGCGCTGCGCACCGCGCTGGGTGCCGGGCGCGCGCGTCTGTTCCGCCAGGCGCTGGCGGGAAACCTCGTGCTCGCTGGCGTGGCGTGGCTCGGCAGCGTGGCGATCGCCGTGGGCGCGCTGCGGCTGTTGACGCGACTGGCGGGTGCAAGTCTGCCGCGCCTCGCCGAAATCTCGCTGACAGCGTCCACGCTGGCCGCCTCCGCCCTGCTGGCCTTCGGCATCGCCGTCCTGCTGACGCTGGCAACGCGCCTGGGCGTCGGCGACACCGGCGTCAACGCCGTGCTCCGGGAAGGCGGTCGTGGCCAGTCGCCGGCGCGCTCGACGCTGCGCCTCCGCGCCGGGCTGCTGGTTGCGCAGACGGCAATGACGACGGTTCTGCTGGTGGCAGCGGTGCTGATCGGCCGCAGTTTCTTCAGCCTGATGAACGTCGATGCCGGTTACGACGACCACGGCGCCGTGCGCATCGAGCTCAACCAGCCCTTCAGTCGCGACCCGGCGGTCACCGCCGCGAATGCCGGGCGCTACCGGCAACTGCTGGATGACCTCGCGGCAATGCCAGGCGTCTCCGCCGTGGGCGGCGTCAACCGCCTTCCGCTGACCGGCGGCGCCGATGGCGGTTTCTGGGACCACACGTTCACCGACTTCAGCGCGGCGCCGCCGGAGCCGCTGGGCTACGCGCACTATCGCGTCGCCAGCCATGGCTATTTCGAAGCCTCCGGGATCCCGCTGCTGCGCGGTCGCACGTTCACCGGCGCCGACCGTGCCGAGGGCGAGCACGTCGCCGTCATCAGTGCGCGGCTGGCACGCGAGGTCTGGGGCGACCGCGATCCGCTCGGCCAGCGCATCCAGTACGGCAACATGGATGGCGATGCGCGGCTGCTGACCATCGTCGGCATCGTCGGTGACGTGTACCAGAACGGCCTGGATCGCCGGCCTTCATCGACGGTGTACGTCAATGTCGCGCAGCGGCCGGTCGCCGCCTCGCAGTTCAATGTCGTGGTGCGCAGCGAGCTGCCGCTGGCCTCGGTGATGCCGATGCTGCGCGAACGCCTCGAGCGCACGGTCGCGGAGATGCCGTACTCGCTGCAACCGCTCAGCCAGGTGCGTTCGGCTTCACTGGTGCAGCGCCGCTTCAACCTGGTGCTGCTGGCCGTGTTCGCGGGCACGGCACTGCTGCTGGCGGCCACCGGTCTGTACGGACTGATGGCGTTCTCGGTCGGACAGCGGCGCGGCGAATTCGCCATCCGGCAGGCCCTGGGCGCCTCGACGGCCGGTGTCCTGAAGCTGGTGCTGCGCGGCGGCCTGGTGGTGGCCGGACTCGGCATCGCCCTCGGCGCGGCTGTCGCGCTGGCGATGTCGCGCCTGTTCGCCGGACTGGTCCACGGCGTGCCCGTCGGCGATCCGCTCAGTTACGCGCTGGTGGCATCGCTGCTGGCGATGGTCGCGGTGGCCGCCTGCTGGCTGCCCGCACGTCGCGCATCGCGCGTCGCCCCGGCAACGGCCCTGCACTGACAACAACCGGAACGGATTTCCCGATGACTGCATTTCTGGACCATTTCCGCCATGCGTTGCGCCGCCTGGCGGCGCAGCCCGTCTTCTTCGCGACCGCCGTGCTGACGCTGATGCTGGGCATCGGCGCGGTGACGTCGATCTTCACGGTGTACGACGCGGTGTTCCTGAAGCCGCTGCCGTTCCGCGACGCCGACCGCATCGTGCGCGTTCTGCGCGACCAGCCGCCGGTGTCGTCCAGTCCGGTGTCGCCGCCGGTGCTGCGCGAGTGGCAGGCAGGCCATGGGGGCGTCTTCGACGCGTTCGGCGCCTGGGTGCCGCAGACCGTCAGCCTGACTGGCGAGGGCGAGGCCGTGCGCCTCAATGCCTATCTGGTGACGCCGGGTTTCTGGCAGGTCTTCAGCCAGCCGGTCGCGCTGGGCCGCGCCTTCGGCGACGAGGAGGAGAATGCCGGCGAGCGCGTGGTGGTCATCGGCGAAGCCTTGTGGCGGGACCGCTTCGACCGTTCGCCCGATGTCATCGGCCGCGAGATCCGCCTCAACGGCGAAGCCTGGCGGGTCATCGGCGTGACCGAAGCCGGTTTCCGCTATCCGGAAGATGCGCAGCTGTGGATGCCGAGCTTCCTGCCGGCCAATACCGCGGGGCGCGGCAGCAATTCCTTCGCGCCGGTGGCCCGCCTGCGCCAGGGCGTCAGCGCCACGCAGGCGCAGGCGGCGATGCGCGCTGTCACGCAGGCGCAGGCGGCGGAGTTCCCCGACAATCACGCCGGCCTGACCGCCCGGGTCATGCCGCTGCGGGCGCTGGTCGGCCGCACCCTGCAGTCGCCCATGAGTACCCTGCTGGCGGCGGCGGTCGTCGTGCTGCTGATCGCCTGCGCCAACCTCGCCAACTTGATGTTGACGCGCGGCCAGAGCCGGGCACAGGAACTTGCCCTGCGCCGCGCGCTCGGCGCCGGGACCGGACGGCTGCTCGGCGACGTGATGGCCGAAGCGGCCCTGATCGCGTTGGCCGGCGCGGTACTGGCACTGTCGGTCGCGCCCTTCGCCGTCCATGCACTGCTGGCGATGGCGCCGGACCTGCTGCCTTCCTACAACGCACCGGGCGTGGACCTGCGCGCCATCGCCATCACCGCCGGCCTGGCGCTGGCGACGCTGATGCTTTTCGCCTGGTGGCCGGCACGCCGGGCGGCTTCCGCCGATCCCGTGCAGGCGATGCAGGGCGCATCGCGCAGCCAGACCGGCAGTCGCGCCCAGGTACGCCTGCGTTCCTGGCTGGTGCGCATCGAGATGGCGCTGGCGATGATGCTGCTGGTCGGCGCCGGCCTGCTGATCGACAGCCTGCGGCGGCTCTCGCAGGTCGATGCCGGCCTCGCCGAACCCCAGTCGGTGCTGGCCGCCGGCATTTCCATGCCGGCACCGGTGATGCAGCCCGGCGAGGATTTCGGCGACTGGTACGCGCGCAGCCGCGTGGTGATCGCGCCGCGCATCGACGCCATCGTGCAGCGCCTGGGCAGCTTGCCCGGCGTCTCCTCGGTGGCCATCAGCGAACGCCTGCCGGCGTCCGGACAGGGCGGCTGGAATGGCGACTTCGGCATCGCCGGCCGCGAACTGCCGGATGAGCGCCTGGTCGAATACCGTTTCGTCAGCCCCGATTATTTCCGCACCTTCGGCATCGCTTTGAAGTCGGGACGTGCCTTCAATGCGAACGAGGGCGACGAGGCCCTGTTCCCGACCACGGCGCTGGTCAACGAATCGTTCGTGCGGACGTACCTGGGTGGTGACGATGCCGTCGGCGCGCAGGTGTCGACCTTCGATGGCGGCGAGAAGACCATCGTCGGCGTCGTCGCCGACGTCCGCCAGCAGGGCCTGGACCGGCCGGCGGTGCCGGAGATCTATTTCCCGGCGCGGACCGTGCCGGTTGGCGACCTGGTCGTCGCGGTTAAAACGCAAGGCGATGCACTCGCACTCTCGGACAGCCTGCGCCGGGCGATGAAGGAGGTGGCGGCGGATACGCCGGTGCTCGCGGTGCGGACGATGGACGCGGTGGTCGGCGACACGCTGGCATTGCGCCGCTTCAACATGAGCCTGAGCACGGCGTTCGCCGCGGTGGCGGTGCTGCTGGCGGTGATCGGCCTGTATGGCGTGATCGCCTGGTCGGTCGGGCAACGTCGCCGCGAGATCGGCGTACGGCAGTCGCTCGGCGCGACCCGGGGCGCGATCCATCGCATGGTGCTGGGCGATGGCCTGCGCATCGTGCTGCCCGGTCTGCTCGCCGGCGCCATCGGCGCGGTGCTGCTGGGACGGCTGGTCGCGGCGCAGCTGTATGGGGTCGATGCCGGCAGTCCGGTGGTCATGCTGCTGGCGGCACTCCTGCTCGCCGCCGTCGCCATGCTGGCCTGCCTGGTGCCGACGCGTCGTGCCGCGCGCGTTTCACCCATGACCGCATTGCGTGACGACTGACAACGCCGAAGACCCGTGATAGTCGGGCCCGGGCCGGGCCCGTCGTGAAGCGGTGGATGTCCGCGCCTGACGCAAGGTGCCGTGGTCGGACATCCGGCTACCGCGCACATCGCGCAAGGGCGCGCGTGCAACCGGGTACCGCGGTTGCATCGGGCTGTATTCGACGCTGAGGGGGAACGGAAGCGATGGGACTGCAGGCACTGGGCAACGCTTGGCGAAGGGTCTGGTCGCGGCCAGGGCACTCGGCGCTGTCGATCGCCATCCTGGCACTGGGCCTGCTGGCGGCGACGTTCCTGTTCGGATCGGTCAACAGCATGGTGATCAAGCCGCTGCCGTTCCCCGACGCCGAGCGCCTCGTCGCTGTCGGCTGGAGCACGACGGGTAGCCCCGACGAAGTCGGCGATCTCAGCACGGCGCAATGGCTTGCGATCCGCGACGGCCTGCCGGTCTTCGACCGCGTCGCCGTCGAGGCCGGGCCGGCCACGGTCGTCATCGGCGATGGCGACAGCGTGAAGCGCTACAACGGCGCGATCATCGACCACCAGCTGCTCCCGCTGTTCTCGGTACAGCCCCTGTTCGGACGCGGCTTCAGTGCCGAGGACGACCGGCCGGGGGCGCCGCTGACGGTGGTGCTGGGCGAGCAGGTGTGGCGCAATGAGTTCGGTGGCGATCCCGCTGTGGTCGGTCGCCAGGTGCGCGCCAACGGTGGCCCGGCGACGATCATCGGCGTGCTGCCGGCGTCTTTCGCCTATCCCTTCGACCAGCAGATGTGGATCCCGCGGCGCCTGGTGCTGGACGACGAGTTTGGCGTGCAGGTGCTGGCGCGGCTGGCGCCCGGCGTGACGCTGTCGCAGGCGCGGCAGGTACTGGCGGGTGCGACGGCGCGCATGGGCAGCGACGTCCTGGGCAGCCGCGACGGCGATTTCCTCAACGCGATCCCGTTGCACCACCGTTTCGTCGACCGGACGACCCGGCACATGCTGTGGATGATGTTCGCCGCCGGGTTGCTGGTGCTGCTGTTGGCCTGCGTGAACGTGGCCAACCTGCAACTGGCGGCGATCCTGCCGCGTCGACGCGAACTTGCCGTGCGCAGCGCGCTCGGCGCGGGTCGCGGACGACTGTTGCGGGAGCTGATGGCCGAGGCGCTGCTGATGTCGCTGGTCGCGACGACGCTGGCTGCGCTGGGCAATGACGTGCTCGGACGCGTGTTCGTGCAGCATCTCGCTGCCTCCGCCGTGGTGGTGCCGTTCTTCATCGACTTCGATTACGACTGGCGCGACCTGGCCTTCCTGCCGGCGGTCGCCTTCGCGACCTGCCTGCTCGCCGGCCTGATACCGGCGCTGAGAGCGGCTGGCGTCAATGCGCAGGACGCCTTGCGCGATGGCAGCAGGGGCAGCCACGGCGGCCTGTTCCCGCGCATCTCGCGCATCCTGGTGATCGGCGAGATCGCGCTTTCCGTCGTGCTGCTGGTCGGTGCGGCCATGTTCGTCCGCGGCATCAATGGCATGCTCGCCTTCGACCACGGCGCGCATGCCGATCCGGAAACGGTGCTGACCGGTCGCATCGGACTGTTCGAGAACGACTATCCGTCGGACGAGGAGCGCCTTCGCTTCTTCCAGCGCGTCAGCGAGGTCATCCGCCAGGATCCACGGGTGGTCGCCGCGACGGTGGGCACCGGCATGCCTGGCTGGACCAGTGGTGGCAGCGAGGAGCTGGTCGGGGAAGGCGGTGAACGGCCCTCCGGCGGTTTTGTCGATGCGGAAACCGCCGCCGTCGATGCAGCTTTCGCGGATGTCTACGGAATCCGCCTGCGCGAAGGCCGTTTCTTCAACGAGAACGACCGTGCCGGCACCCTGGCGGTGGCCGTGATCGACTCGCGTGCCGCCCAGCGCCTGTTCCCGGATCGCCCGGCACTGGGACAGCGGCTGACTGTTGATCCGGAAGGCAGCCAGGCGCGAACGGTCACCGTTGTCGGGGTGATCGACAATCTGCACCTGCGGCAGGTCGGGTCGACGCCACGCCCGAGCATGCTGGTCCCGTTCGCGCAGGCGCCCACCCGTTTCGCGACCGTGGCCGTGCGTGTCAATGGCGACGCGGCGGCCTTCGCGCCGCGATTGTCCGCCGCGATCCGCACGGTGGATCCGCATACGCCCGCCTACTGGGTGCAGACGCAGGCGTCGAACATCAAGGCCGGGCGCGCTGGCGCCGTCGTCCTCACGCAGATGTTCGTCGCCGTTGGCGTGCTGACATTGATCCTCGCGGCAGCCGGCCTCTATGGCGTGCTGGCATTCTCCGTCGAGCAGCGCACGCGCGAGATCGGCATCCGCCGGGCGATCGGTTCGGACCGCGCCGGCGTCACCCGGCTGGTGCTGAAGCGGCTCGTCGGCCAGGTGATGGCCGGCCTGGCGATCGGCGTCGCGATCGCGCTGCCGTGGTCGAAACTGCTCGCCAATCCCGCCTTCCACACGCGCGCCCATGATCCGCTGATCTTCGGCGCCACCGTCGTCCTGATCCTGCTTGTTGCGCTGTGCGCGTCGCTGGTGCCGCTGCGGCGGGCATTGCGCGTCGATCCGGTGATCGCGTTGCGCCAGGAATGACACGCCATCCCGCGGAATGGGAAAAGGCCGCCCGGTGGGCGGCCTTTTCGTTGACGGGACGCAATGGTCGTCGCCACGTTGCGCGTTGGTGACTCGGAGGCGTGCCCTACGCGCGCGGCTCGTCGTTCAGAAGCGCACGTTGAGCGACAGCCAGAGGTTGCGCGCCTTGTCCTTGTTGTTGAAATCGTCCAGCGCCGACATGGTGTAGGTGCCGTCCGGATTGGCGGTGAAGACCGTCTGGTAGCCGGTGAAGTCCTCGTCGAGCAGGTTGTTGATGCGGGCGCCCAGGGTCATGTTGTCGTTGATGCGGTACTGCGCGGCCAGGTGCAGGATGTTGTAGCTGCGGTAGAAGAGGGGGTTGCCATCCTCGTCGGTGCTGCCACGGTAGCGGCGCGAGCGGGATTCGGCGATCAGCTGTGTCGAGAAGCGGTCGCTCGCCATCCATTCCAGGGTCGCGTTGGCCATGTGCTTCGCCGACTGCGCCAGCGGGAGGCCGGCCTCTTCGCCGGTCTTCTGTTCGCTGTCGGTCCAGGTGTAGTTGGCGCGCAGGGCCCAGCTGTCGCCGAGCTGGTAGCGGCCGGCGATCTCGGCGCCGACGACGCGTGCCTCGGCGACGTTGATGTTCTGGGCGTAACTGGTGTAGCCAAGCTGGGCGAAATCACCGAGGTTGGCGCAGGGACGGACGCCGCCGGTTGCCTCGCAGCTCTGGGTTACTTCGCCGCGCGAGATCTTGTCCTTGAAATCGTTGTGGAACACGGTGAAATTGAAATTGTGCGCGCCGTCCAGCGACGTCCAGTAGGCGGCCAGCTCGCTGTTGACGCTGGTTTCCGGCTGCAGGTCCGGGTTGCCGACGAAGGGCGTGGTGCCCTGGCCGCCGAAGCCGGTGATGCCGTCGTACAGGTCCGTCGTGTCCGGCGTCTTGTAGCCCGTGCTGACGCCGCCCTTGAGCGTCCAGGTGTCGCTCACCACATACAGGCCGTAGACCCGGGGGCTGACGTGGCCGCCGAACATGTTGTGGTCGTCGTAACGGATGCCGGCGGTCAGTGTCAGCCGGTCGTTGACGCTCCAGTTGTCCTCGGTGAACACCGACCACATCTCATGATCCTGAACGGTGCCGCCGCCGGGTCCGCCGGTTTCCATTCCGAAGACGCCATCTTCCAGCTCGCCGTCGATGATCTGGCCGCCGACCACGACATGGTGGAAGCCGCCGCCTTCCAGTTCGATGGGCATGTCCAGCTTTGCGTCCAGCGTGTACTGGCTGCTTTCCATCGCCCGCTTCGGCCGCGGCAGGAACGCCGCCTCCGCGGCGGCGCGGCGGTCGGCGACACTCATTCCTTCGTAGTCGCCGGTGCCCGAATACATCTGCTGCAGCAACTGGCGTTCGGCAACGGTGAAGGGCAGGGTGCGGCCGTTGTTGGCGGTATCGATCCAGGCCAGCGAAACGAAGCTGTTGCCGAAGCTCCAGTCGCCCTGGTGGGTGATCGACCACTGGTCGCGGGTGAATGTCTGCTCGTCGACGTAACCGACGCGCGGCTGCACCACGCCGCCGGTGGCGCGCCAGATGGTGTCGATGCTGTCGACGGTGCCGAGGGGATAGGTCTCCGTGCCCAGGTTGTTGACGTACGGCGTATTGTCGTAGACCTGCTCGGAGCTGTCGGCATCGACGATCACCGACTGGTTGTCCGTCGGCGTCCAGGCCAGCGAGATGCCCACCGTCTGGTTGTGGTTGTCGACGGTCTTGCCACCGCCACCGAAACCGAGGCTGCGTTCATGCGGTGCGCCGGACGGGTCGTAAACGGTGTCGTATTCCGGATTGGAGGCATCGCGCTCGTAGCGCGCGCCCCTCAGGGTCAGGCCCAGTGTGTCGCCGAGGATCGGGCCCATGACTGCGAAGTCGAGCGTGCTGTCGCTGCCGAATTCGCTGTGCTCCTGCACGTTGTGGGTCACCGTCGCCGAACCACGCCAGCGGTCGGACACCTTGCGGGTGATGATGTTGACGACGCCGCCGAGTGCATCCGAGCCGTACAGGGTGGACGCCGGGCCGCGGATGACTTCGATCCGTTCGATCATGTCCAGCGGCGGGATGTGGTTGAACTGGTTGCCGCCGAACGAGTTCGGATAGATGTCGCCGTGATTGTTCTGGCGCCTGCCGTCGATCAGGATCAGGGTGTAATCGGCGCCCATGCCGCGGATCGAGATGGTCTTCTGCCCGGTCTTGTCGGAGGTTTCGCCCACATCGATCCCTTCAAGGTCGTTGACGGCGTCGATGAGCGTCATGTACGGACGCTTCTGCAATTCCTCGCGGGAGATGAGGCTGATGCTCGCGGGGGCATCGGTGAGCTTCTGCTCGAAGCCGGCGGCGGTGACGACCACCTGGTCGAGTACATTGGCGTCATCGGCGCCGTCGGTCGCGTCGCCCGGGTCCTGGGCGAGGGCGGCCATGGGCGACAGTAGCAGGGCGATGGCGAGGGCAAGAGGACGTGGCTTGAAGGAAAGAGGGCGGAATGTGCGGCCTGGCATGGGTGCGGTTCCCGAGGGCGGATGCGGCGGCGGCCCGGTTGTGTGAGTGGAGTCCCGGTGGCGGGATGTTGCGGGCGCACATTATACATGCGGGTAAGAGTGATTCGCATTTACTGGCCAAGCGTTTGTGTGGACGACGGTTGGCCGGCCGTCCATATTCCTGCGCGAGTCGTCGCACCGGGGCAGGAGCTGGACGCGGCGGTCCAGCTTCGTACGCCGCGAGGCTGGATTCCGCGGCTATGCTTGCGCCATGGACATGTCGATGCCCTGGCTGGCTTTTGTAATCCAGATTCCCGTTTTCGCCATCGTCGGCTGGCTGTTCGTGCGCGGGCGGCCGGCGCGATGGACCGGGCCCGTTCTGCTCGGCACGCTGGTGCTGACGTTCGCGGCCACGATCTGGGCGTTCCACGGCGCCGATCGCACCTGGGGACTGATGTGGCCGCAGGTGCTGGCCGCCGTGCTCGGTTACGGCGTATTCCTGGCCGGTGTCGGCCTGGGCTGGCTGTTGCCTTGGCTGGTGGCGCGTTCACAGCGATGAGACAGTGCGTTCCATTGCCGGTGCTTGTTGCCGGCGGGAACGGCCGGCATCCTAGGCGATCCGATCGCCAGGTCTTCCCGCCGGCGCCAGGCGCCGACCACGGATGCCTCCCGGTTTCCTGATACACGACATTCCGACACGCCTCCCAAGGAGTACACCGATGAAGCGTCTTGCCCTCGCCACCGCCCTGTTTGCCGTCGCTGCGGGTGCCGCCCAGGCGGAAACCTACGAAATCGATACCCGCCATACGCAGGTGCACTTCACCTACAGCCACATGGGCCTGTCGAACATCACCGGCCGCTTCGCCGACGCCACCGGCACCATCGTCTATGACCCGGCCGATCCGTCATCGGCGTCCATCGAGATCAGCGTGCCGATCGCCAGCGTCAGCACCGGCGTCACTGCCATGGATGACCATTTCAAGCGCGACGACCTGTTCGACGAGGCCCGGTTTCCGACCGCCACCTTCAAGAGCACTTCGGTGCAGGCGGCTGGCGAAGGCAAGCTCAAGCTCACGGGCGACCTGACCATCCACGGTGTGACCCGCGAGGCCAGCTTCGATGTCACCGTCAATGGCATGATGGAGCATCCGATGCGCAAGGTGCCGGCCGCGGGCTTCGATGCGGTGGGGACCATCAAGCGCAGCGACTTCGGTGTCGACAAGTACTTGGGAGGCATCCCGGACGAAGTCCGCATCAACGTCACCATCGAGGCCATCGCCGCCGCCAAGGCGGAGTAAGCCGGTCGCCGGCGGCCGCCGCCACGCTGGCGGCCGCCTGGACACATGACCTTCGGGACGTCCATCGTTCCGCCGGCCGGTGCTAGTCTCCCACGCAGTCAACTGGGAGGCTTCACATGTACCGATCCTTGGGCCTGCTCGTGCTGATGGCCGCTGTCGGCGGTTGCGCCACGAAACCGCCGGCAACATCGACTGCCTCATCCATGGAAGCCGCGCCCACGGGAGCGGCCCTTGCGCCGCCCCTGATTCCGCGCGAAGTCCTGTTCGACAACCCGAGCCGTTCCAGCGGGCAGGTCAGTCCGGACGGCCGCTGGCTGGCCTACGTCGCGCCGCGCGATGGCGTGCTCAACCTCTACATCGCGCCGTCCGATGCACCCGACCAGGCGCGTCCGGTCACCCACGACCGCGGCCGTGGCGTGCGCACCTTCGGCTTCGCCTACGATGGCAAGCACCTGCTGTATCCACAGGATGACGGTGGTGACGAGAACTTCCGCATCCATGCCGTCAACCTGCTGACCGGGGAGGACCGCGTCCTGACCCCGGCGGGCTCGCGCGCGATGATCGCGAAGCTGACGCCGAAGCACCCGGATGCCGCGCTCGTGATGGTGAACGACCGTGACCCGCAGTACTTCGATCCGGTCCGCATCGACCTGGCCAGTGGTCGCAGCGAGCGCGTGTTCGAGAACAGCCGCTTCGGCGACATCATGTTCGATGACGACCTGGCCGTCCGCTTCGCCGTGCAGCCGACGCCGGATGGCGGCAACACCGTGCACCGGCGCGACGGCGACGACTGGCAGCCGTGGATCACCATCGGTGCCGACGACGCGCTGACGACGATGCCGCTGGGCCTGACCCGCGACGGCTCGACGCTGTACATGTTCGACAGCCGCGACCGTGACACCGCCGCGCTGGTCTCGGTGGACCTGGCGACCGGCGACCGCCGGGTGCTGCATGAGGATGCCCGTGCCGATGTCGACGACCTCCTGGTCGATCCGCGCACCGGCGTCATCCAGGCGGCCGGCGTCAACTACCTCAAGACCGAATGGACTGTCCTCGATCCGGCCATCGCCGACGACCTGGCCTACCTGTCCGGCCTGGGCGAGGGCGAGGTGATGATCGCCAGCCGCACGCTCGCTGACGACCGCTGGGTCGTCGCACAGATGACCGCGGAGCACGGCACCCGCTACTGGCGCTACGACCGCGCGCGTCGCCATGCCGAACCGTGGTTCCACACCCGGCCGGCGCTGGAGCAGTACACGCTGGCGCCGATGCACGCGGTGGAAATCCCGTCGCGCGACGGGCTCCGGCTGGTCAGCTACCTGACGCTGCCTGCGGAAAGCGATGCCGACCGCGACGGCATTCCCGCCGAGCCCGTGCCGCTGGTGCTGTGGGTGCACGGCGGCCCCTGGGCGCGCGACGGTTTCGGCTTCAACAGCATCCACCAGTGGTTGGCCAACCGCGGCTATGCCGTGCTGAGCGTCAACTTCCGATCCTCCACCGGTTTCGGCAAGGCGTTTCTCAATGCCGGCAACCTGCAGTGGGGCAGGACCATGCACGACGACCTGCTCGATGCCGTGCAGTGGGCCATCGACCGCGGCATCACGCATGCCGACAAGGTGGCGATCGGCGGCGGCAGCTATGGCGGATACGCGACGCTCGCGGGCCTGGCGTTCACGCCGGACGTGTTCGCCTGTGGCGTCGATATCGTCGGCCCCTCGAACCTGGTCACGCTGCTGGAAAGCATCCCGCCGTACTGGGGGCCGATGCGTGCGATGTTCGCCACGCGCATGGGCGATCCGGATACCGGCGAAGGCCGCGCGCTGCTGGCAGAACGTTCGCCGCTGCACCAGGCGCACCGGATCCGCAAGCCGCTGCTGATCGGACAGGGTGCCAACGATCCGCGCGTGAAACAGGCCGAGTCCGACCAGATCGTGCAGGCCATGCAGTCGCACGGCATCCCGGTGACCTACGTGCTGTATCCGGATGAAGGGCACGGCTTCCAGCGCCCGCCCAACCGCCTGAGCTTCAACGCCGTGACCGAGGCCTTCCTGGGCCGCTGCCTGGGCGGTCGCGTCGAGCCGGTCGGCGATGCCTTCGATGGCGCGACCATCACCGTGCCGCATGGCGCCGGGTTTCTGCCCGGCCTGCCTGAAGCCCTCGCGGCGAAGAAGTAAACCGATGGACGGCCTGCCGTGCACCGTGGCAGGCCGTTATCCGGCCGCCCGGCACGGGACGTTGTCCGGCGAGACGGCGCCGACCGCCGTGCAGCGGGGCGCAGGTGATTCAGCCGCGCCCTTCGTTGTCCTGCCAGCGCAGGATGCGCCGCGTCACCCAGTTGTAGACGCGCTTGCCGGTGCGCCGCCATGTCCTTGCCAGCCAGGAGCTGCGCGCCAGCAGGCGCTTCTCGACCGGTGTCAGCGCTTCCGGGCAATAGGTGCGCTTGTGCTTGAGCAGGTGCCGCAGGTCTTCGCGCGCGAGCAGTCGGAACCAGCGCGCCCGCGTATCGCCCATGCCGGCGATCTGGAAATCGACGATGGCCGGCGAGCCGTCGTCGCGCACCAGCCAGTTCGGTTCCTTCGCCAGGTCGTTGTGGACGACGCCACGGGCGCGCAGTTCGCGCAGCAGGCGATGCGCGCGACGGAAGTAGCCGGGGTCACGCGGTTGGCCCTCCTGCATCGGCTTGCCGGGAATCAGGCTGCGCTCCACGCGAAGCCGCGACGCCGACAGCAGCGCGGGAACGCCGTCGATGCCTTCGAGGCGACGCAGCACGCGTGCCTCGCGCGCCGCGGCGCGCGAGGCCAGTGGACGCAGCCACCACGACACCTGGGCGAGATCGCGACGGATCATTCCCTGGCTGCCGTCGTGGCAGAGATAGATCGCGCCGAACGCGTCGCGCTTGAGCAGGGTTTCCGTCATCATCCGCGGGCATTGTGCCGGCGCATGCCAGCGATGTCATGGGCCGGGACCCGCCCGCGGCGGACGGGCGGACGTTCCGCAAGCGGACCGCGGGATGCCGTTCGACCGCTCCGTCCGGGCGCGCAAGCTGTTGCCGGGGTCGCGGGGTCAATGGGAGGGCGACATGGAACCAGGTGAATTCACCGTGCTCATGGCGCGGTCGCGCGAAGGCGACGGCACGGCGCACGAGACCCTGTTCCGGATGATCTATGCCGAGCTGCGGCGGATCGCACGGCGCCAGCTTGCCGGCATGCCGCGCGGCGAAACGCTGGATACCACCAGCCTGGTCCACGAGTCCTACCTCAGGCTGATCGGCCCGGCGGCCAGCCACGTCGGCACGCGCTCGCATTTCCTGAACCTGGCGGCGCGGGCGATGCGCCAGATCCTCTGCGACTATGCTCGACGCCGACTGCGCACGCGCGAGCGCTTCGATGGCCGCTCGCTCGACGACATCCACGGCGCCGAAATCGCCGAGGCCGATCGCTGGGTCCGCCTCGACGAGGCGTTGGAGGAACTCGAGCGCGTGAACGCGCGCCAGGCGCGCATCGTCGAATGCAGGTTCTTCGGCGGACTCGGCGAAGAGGAGACTGCCGAGGCGCTGGCGGTCTCTGTGCGTACGGTCCAGCGTGACTGGAACAGCGCCCGGCAATGGCTGGGCGAACACATGCGCGAAGACTGATATTCAGCCGTCACGCCAAGCTCCAGCCGACATCGCGACCGGGGCCGGCTCCTGTTTCGCCACTGGCCGTGTCACGGGTGTGATTGGCAGGGTGGCGCTTTCCCTCGCCAGGACCTGAGGGCCGGAAGGCACGGATACGCCAGCGCGGAGAGCTGCGCCGCCGGTCGCGGGCAGCCAGGCCCAGGTGCCCGGCTTCGTTACAGATTCCCTGGCGAGGCTGGGCGTAGTCAGCGCCACCCGTCGAAGCCGTCGGAACACTTTGATCTGGTCTATGGAGGGACGAACATCAGTCAACGCGGAAAAAAATTGAACACGCTGGTTGTCAATGAACAGACGCCACGGCCGAGGATGCATCGTCTTGAAATTTAAAGCAACGCTAACGACGCTGTTGATCCTGTTAAGCACCCAATTCGCGACCTCTGCGAGCGCTGATGACAGGCAAGAGAAGTGGGATCTGGCGTGGAGAACTCTTTATGAGGAGAACCGGCCTCTAAAAGCAATAGGCGATTTGGATTCGCTTATGAAAACAGGGTGGATTCATACAAACACCTTCGCTCAATTCTACGCCTTCACAGGGAATTTGATCGAAACCGAGTTTCTAGCTCACGCATATCTTGCTGAAGACATAGTTGACCCGCCAATTGAATTAATTTGCGAAGCGTATATGCGCATTCCGGCTACTGAAGCAATTATGGACGTTGCAAGGAATGCGAAACTAGTGATGATGAATGAGAATCATTACTCACCGCTTCATCGCGCGTTCGCCAGCCAAGTCATCGGAGTGCTGAGACCTATTGGGTTTTCGCTCTTCGGCGCAGAAACTTTCAGCGAAGTGGTGGCAGAACGCTCAGATCGTCTCACGTCACCAACATTGGATCTTGGCGTCTATTCTGCGGAGCCAATGTTTGGGGATCTCATTAGACATGCGATTGCCCAAGGCTATGTATTATTTCCATATGAACAGACCGCTGCCCAGTTAGTAGATGGAGTTGATGAAAATACTCGACGTGCAGTCCGTGAGCAAAGCCAAGCAGCGAATATCAAGAGGGTAATTGATGATAACGCTGACAAGCTAGTTTTTATATATGGAACTCACATTAGAAAGACGCCAGGCAATGGTTCGAATACAATGATGGCGTATAGGCTCCAACAGTTGACCGGTATAGAACCAATATCGATAGATCAAACCGGAGGCACACCTAGTTCTGCACGCCGATACCAAACGCCTCTCTATAGGGGTGTCGAGCGGTGCGGCAAGCTCGATTACCCGGTGGCCCTTCGAAAGCGAGATGGCACGTACTTAGCCAGAGATGGGTACGACATCACGATATTCTTTCCGCATACCAACTACTCAATTGGCGGACGACCGGATTGGTTAATCTCAATTGGAGGCCGGGCGTTTTTATCACTTAGGCTTCAGCCGGCTGCGCAGCAAACACTTGTGCGAATTTTTGTTCGAGACGAGGCGGACGACGCCGTCGCTATTGATCATGTATTAGCGCCGCCAGAATCTGATAGGGTGACAGTCGCCCTACCGAAAGGACATTACCGTGCGGTTAGGGAATGGCCTGATGGGACGCAGAACGATCTGGGCGAACTCACGATTGATTAGCGCACGGATTGTCTCATCGTAAGCGTCTGCCGACGACACCTGTTTTCCCGGTCGCCAGCGGGGTTTGATGGGCACCCTCAATTCGATGGTGCCCTGTCATGCCCAGCAAGCGTACCCGATGGGCGGCCCATATGGCCGCCTGGCAATCCAGTGGCCTGAGCCAGTCGGCGTATTGCCGGCGGCATGCGTT
>NZ_SMAF01000024.1 GCF_004343305.1 Pseudofulvimonas gallinarii
GCACGATGGCACGATCACGTTCTTGCACCACCTGGCGCTGACGCGCAACGGTCTCCAGGGCGGCATCGCGTTCGGCGCACGCCCGCTCATGATCGCGTTGGGTGGTCTGCACCGTCGCCGCCATCGACGACAGCAGCGCCTGGGCCGCCTCGCGCAGCTGTACGGGGTCGTCGATGTCATCGAGCATGGACCAATCCATGCGCGTAGTATGCCATACTCTATATCTGTTTACAACCAGATATTGGCGCATCCGACAGCCGTCGCCAGTCCACGCCCATGCTCAACCATGCGAACTGCTCGGCGCTCAGCGTCCAGCTCGTCGCGCCCGCCCGCGGCCACACGAATCGCCCCTGGTGCAGGCGGCGCACCGCCAGCCACACCCCGTGCCGATCACAGCTGAGCAGCTTGATCCGTGTGCCGGCGCGATTGCAGAACACATACGCCTCGCCCTCGATCGGTTCACGGTCCAGCACCGTTCGTACCGCAACCAGCAAACGATCCATGCCGCAGCGCAGGTCGGTGGGCGCCGTCACCAGCCACCATGAGGTCAGGGTCAGCATGACGACAAGGCCCGCACCAGCGCCGCGACATCCGATGGATCAGGCACACCCGCCAGGCGCACACGCAGGCCATTGCCGAGGCAGACCTCCATCATCGACGACGTCACGGGCGTCATGCTGGCGGGCGCCACCCGGATCGGCACCAGCGAACGCGTAACCGGCACCGCGCAATCGGCTTCATCCCGATCCGTTCGCAGTTGCCGACGCCAGTAGCCGAAGCTGGCCAACGACAACGCATGCCGCCGGCAATATACGCCGACTGGCTCAGGCCACTGGATTGCCAGGCGGCCATATGGGCCGCCCATCGGGTACCCTTGCTGGGCATGACGGGGCTCCATCGAATTGAGGGTGCCCATCAAACCCCGCTGGCGACCGGGAAAACAGGTGTCGTCGGCAGACGCTTACCAATCAGCAGCGCGGAAACAGGTGTCGCGACCGGACGCTTACTTCCAGCCAGCCGGATGGCCGCCATCCAGGGAATTCCAGCAAGGATTGTTGCCGACGCCCGAGGTCCGTATAATCGCGGGCCCAACGCCGTTGTAGCTCAGTTGGTAGAGCAACTGATTCGTAATCAGTAGGTCGGAGGTTCGACTCCTCTCAACGGCACCAGGAAAAGGAAACGCCCGGCATCGCCGGGCGTTTCTGCTTTCCGCTTCAAGCGCTTACCAGCAACGGCCGGGACCGTCGGTGCCTGTAGCGCCCTTGACGCCGAGGTTGTTGATCGAAAGAGTGCCACACTTGGTATCGAGAGCCTGGTTACCGCAGCTGCCCGAGCTCGCCGGGGTAGCAGTGAGCGTATAGCTCATGTTGCCAGGACCCAATGCGATGGTCGCCGTGTAGCAACCCTGTTCAGACTGGTTGTTCGCAAAACCCAAACCATTGGGCTTGGGCGTCGTCAGCGCATTGGTGTACTGACCGCGCGCGGTGAAAAAACGCTCCTGCTCGCCGGCGATCCGGTTGAGGAGAGCCTTTCCATCGGCACGCTTGGACTTCCGCACGTATTCAACGTAGTTGGGATAGGCAATCGCGCTCAGCAGGCCGATGATCGCCACCACGATCATCAGCTCGATCAACGTAAAACCCGCGGCACCTTTCAAACTGGCTTGCTTCATGCGGTTTACTCCTTTAACGGCACCATCGGATTACTGGACCGGGATATCACGCCAGCCGCTGCGGCGACGGATGGGCACACCATTGATCCGCGTGCCCATCACGGCCATTACGCCCGAACTAGGATCAATGAACGATGTCAGGTCGGCCGGACCATTTCGCAGCTCGCCAACCTGATTCAAGGGACCGTCAACAAATGCACCGCCGCCGGCCGAGAATGAACCATCATCATTCGCCGCACCTGGGAAGGCGAATCCGCCGGTCAGCGCCGACAGCACGTACACCGCTGAATTTCCCTGGGGCGAGCAAGGCTCGTCGGAAGGGATGTAGCTACCGATCGCGACGATGTTGCTGGAGAAACTCACCGGCAAGCTCATGTCGATCACACGTTCGCCATCCACTACACCACCGGGTGCGCCGGGATTTCCGAGCAGGATGTACCAGCCGCGCCGATTCTGTGGGATGGGGCGGGTCCGGTCCATGCTGATGGTGCCATCTGCGCGCACGCTTACCGTCTGCTCCACCAGACTTGCGAGTGTAATGGGATAGGACGCGCAGCCCGGGCCACATTCGCGAATGCCGTAGATGGCTTGGCGCGGAATCTCGGTTTCACGGTCATGGTCCTCCAGATACTTGCCGGTACCTACAACCGCGATCATCTCACCAGTCGTCGGATCCGCGAACAGGCTCGGCCCGGATGTAATGGGTCGCGTGTTTGAACCGGTGAACATGCGGTCAACACGCGCGCCACCCACATCGCTCCAGCCCCGACCCTTGAAGTCGATACGGAAAAGATTCCCGTTAAGGTCGCCTGCGACTGCAAAATCCAGCTCGTAGTCGAGCTCGTAGTCCGCCAATTGAACGGTGGCAAGACCACGAGCACCGGCCACCGGAATTCCAACGGTCTGCCCATCGGAAATCCGGATGACGAACACCATACCGTCACTGTCGCCTCCAGGAACAAAGTGTGTGTCAGGCCGCTCGTTAGGCAAATTGCGGGTGGCGTAATCGAAACGCGCTTCACTGTTGTAGCCCGACGGAACTACAGCAACCCAGGTTCCGTCACTCAGGCGATAGACGTTTGGTCGACCATATGTATACCCGAGATGAGCATGACCCTCGTCTGTGAATTCCCACAGAACCCTGGGATTCTCCGGCTCGGTAATATCCAGGGCATACACGCCCTGACCGCCCAAGCCAAGCGTACCAATCAGCACGGTGCGCCATTGGTCATTGATATAGACATCATGATCGATGGGCGTGTTGTTCACGAAGGGAACGAACTGGTAGTCGGGTGACGTCAGGCGCGCGAGATTGGGGACAAGGCGATTCGGGATGAATGCCCAAGATTCACGCCCGGTTTCGGCCTCGAACGCATGAAGCATGCCGTCATTGGCACCAACATATAGCATCGGCAGTCGACGCTGGTGTGTGCGTCGGAAATCCTCATACGCACTTCCCCCCTCGGCAAAGCCGACGCGGCCACGATAACCGAAGCGCGGAGCGCTGACGCTGATAAGACTGGAACCAATGATCGGTCCCAGAAGGGAATCCCGACTGCGGAGCACACCACCATTCTGCTGTTCATCACTTCGATTGCCCCGAATCCAATCCACTCGTCTCTGGCCAAGCGAATCTTCGGAGTTGCTCATTGGATTGATGCTCAGCCAAGCACGTTGGTCAGCACTCAAGTTCCCCCAACTGAACTCGGTCTGGCTGGCCGGGCCTGAGCCCGCCGTATTCGTCAGGATTCGGCGAGATCCGGGAGTGCGGGATGTCAACTGCTCGCCGGCACTGAGCGACCACTCCATTACGTCCGTGGGCTCTCCTGTTTCTATATTGACTGCTCGAGCAATAACATCACCACTCCAGCGCCCGGTGTCATAGGAAGCCTCGTACATCACCGCATCACTTCTGAGGAATGATGTCGATCCGGCGCTGCCGACAACACCTTGGCGTCGACTGATATTGTCCATGATCGCCGACAACGCATTGACGAGTTCCTGTGGGTTATTGGCACTGAGGAACGAACCGCGACTGTTAACGGCCGCATGCCATGCGTCATCAATGGCGGATGAGGTGTCTGCCCGCGCACCCGGCCACTGAATTTCGCCCCGACGTAGCGCGCGCAAAGTCGCGTCGTCGTTTGTCAGCGTCGACCCGGCACCAAACGTCACCATAAAATTTACCATGCGCTGCCAGTTGGCAGGGTCATTAGCCGGGTTGAAATAGATCTCGTCCTCAGCCGTAGCGCCACTGACGATACCGGTTCGACGATCTCCAATATGGCTGGGGACGTTATTCTCAAGAGTATCGCGAAGATCTCTCGCGTAATAATACATAGCCAAATCTGCGAGATTTGGGACTGTATTATTACGCTGCGATTGATTGAAATAGATTGCGGCAGCGTTCCCCTGGACAATCCGCCCATCCGCCAACACCCGCCCGCTGTCGTCATATTCACCAACACCCGATGGCGCCGAGCCATTCCAGTAACCGTCGGTCATCATGACGTGAAAGTTCTGGCGACAAGAGAGCTCACGACCGTAGCCTGCATCCCAATAGGGATTCCTCTCGTTGCTAGAACTACGCTCAAAGAATCGCCCCGCCCGAGCAAAGGTGGCCCGCATTGGAGTGCCACCGTTGTACCTCGGTGTGCGGAGCCAGTTGTAGAACGACGTTCGCCAAGACGTATCATCTGTCCCGTCGGCCCGACGTCGCACAAGGGATTTGATCTCGGTCGAGGCGGGCAACTGGTTGGTATTGAAATTCTGCCAGGCCACTCGCACCGACTGATCCATGTTCGCTACCGCAGTCGACAGCGCGCTTCGCGCCGCAAGACTGCGGAAGCGGTAGTAGGAGAACCAGTTGGCGAAGTTCTGCTGGATCGCAGCACTCTGGCTCGCCACGATGCGCACATCACCCGGCGCACTGTTACCTACGCAATAAAAGGCGCGCTGATTGGAGCCGCTTGCAACACCACTCGGGAAATTGTCCGTTTTCCACCCTGAGGAGTAGTCAGCACTCTGGCTGTTTGTCACCCTATACCGAGTTGTCAGATTGACCGTGCCATAGGTCGTATTCAAGCCATCAACCCAGGCATTCGTCAATGATGAATTGGGATATGGAGTTCCATCCGGGCGCAACGGCGGTGGATATTCAAGCGCCGGGTTGAAGTACATCGAATTCGAAGCGGAGTTGTACCAGCTACAATTTGTTCCAGGACTGTTCTGGCTTGCACTGGGCATATGGCCCCAGGCCATACTCCCCGAGTCATCCAGACTGATCAGGATATTGGGGGCCACCGAAGCGTTCAGGCTTGGAGGGACTCGAGAAAGATCCAGTGAGGCTGCACCGGCACTTGCCGATACTGTCAACGCTACTGCGACGGTGAAGAGTTTCATGATTCAACCTCCCGGATGGGAAAAAGGTGTCAGGGCGTAGGCGCTTCCGCGTCACCCATGATGCCGATGTAGTAGCTTTCGGCGACGCGCATGACATTGGCTGTCGAGCCGACGCTGCGCCCGGTTATGCGATAGACATTGGGCGGTGGAGTGGCGCTGCCGCTGCCGGCGGCATCGACGCCACCGAATGAGCCCACCTGGCCACCCGTAGCGCAGCCGGTGCAGCGCACAACCCCCATGTTCTCGACCATGAACTGGGGCCGCTGTGCCATGCCCGCACCTTCATGGCTGGACAAGGCACCGTCGGCGATCAGTTCGGACGGGTAATCATGGATGAACTCCCCGCCCCAAGTGCTGCTCCAGTCCGGCAAGGACCGAAACTGATTGGCGAGCGCAATCGCATCCTCGCAGTCGCCGTTTACGTTCGCCGGGTCGATTTCCTCACGCGCCAGGACGGTGTCACTGGTACGACAGGCACCAATCAACTGGTCGCCGCGGGAATGGAAATCGCGAATCCACTTCTCTCCGGCACGCAGCGCGCTTTCAGCGCCGGCCTCCGCGATCGAAGCATTGCGCAGATTGCCGGCCATACGCTCCTGCATGACTACGCCACTCATCGCCGTAATTGCCATCAGTGAAGTGATAAGCAGGAAGATCAGGCCGATCACCAACGCCATACCCTGCTGTCTGGATTGATACTTCCGCATGACGGTGTGCACGATAGCGCCCTCAGTATGCATTGTTTCGCAAAGCCACTACGGTCCGAAATTCACGCCTGAGCATGCGCCCTGGAGGAAGCCCGGACGGCAGGACCTGTACGGCGCCGGCAGGACAGCTGCTGTTGTACTGCGGGTCGCAGGCGACTTCGACGGCGTTGGCGGTGTTCGCCGTGCCATTGGCGAGAAAGCCGTACTGGTAGGACTCCTGACGCTCACCGGCATCATCGATCGTGTTGGCCAGCAGGTAGACCTCGATCGCCCTGACGGAACGCCATCCGCAATTCGCAAGGTCAAGCGCAGCGGCACCGGCAGACAGCGGCGGATTCATTGAGGGGTCCGGACAGTTGGTCGCTGTGGCGACCTGGTCGGCGGTCATCGGACGGACATTTCCCGCCCTATCCTCGACATGATAGAGGAAATCCAGACGTTCGATTCCTTCGGCGATACTGACATCGATGCCGTTCTCGCGCCGGCGCAGCGCACTGATCATTCGGCCAGGTCGCGACGGATCATTCTCCAGGCGCAGGTAATAGCTGACCGTGACGAAGTCGGTATCGAAATCCGAAACCCTGACATCATTGAATACATCAAACGACGGCGCCTGGGCATCGGCTAGCAGGCTTGCCCCTCCACCGACAAATGAACTTGCTGTCCCTGAGGCCGTCACCGGGACAAATGCCGTCGTGGCGTAGTCGCCCATGACAAGTATGCGGCTGGGCCCGACTGTAAGTGGTGAGTTGAGGATGATGGCATTGTTGTCAATGACGCCGACAAAGCGCACAGCGAGTGGGACGCCGACCCCACGCAGGTAACGCAGAGTTAAAACGTCTGCACCGGCGGCTCGCGAACCAGCGGTGGTTCCGACATCCGGCACCGGACCGAAACCCGCCACGTTGAAGGTGTCCCAGCCCCGGTTGGGTACGGCGATATTGGCAGGTGAACAGCTGGTCCGACATTCGGTCCCGCGGACCATGAAGGCTGGCGAGATGAAATAACGACCACCTGTGACGCCGGACTCGCTGGCACCTGGCAACCCCGTTTGTCGCAGGTCGGTACTTCCGAAATCGGCGAAACTGAGGATCGGTCGATCCGGATTCACGCGATTTCCACCGCCTCCCTCGCTGGCTTTTCGCGTGCCGCGCGTAGCCGATGCCATCCGGATGTCCTCGGCGATGCGGTCGAGCGCGAAGCGGCCATTCTCCTGGAGGCGCGCCAGTCCGTTCTCCATCCGGTTGATACCGGAAGTGGTCGTGAACAGCGAAGTGATGCCGATGACCAGCAGCAGGCCGATGACCATGGCGATCATCAGCTCGATCAGGGAGAAACCTCGGTGTCGAAACGTCTTGATCATGGCTGGATGATCCAGGAGAAGGCTCGTTGACTGGATTCCTGCGTCTGGCCGGTGTCACCGACCTCACCCCAGCGAACACCCAGCGTGCAGGTGCCGTTGTAGGCGGCCGGAGCGTAGCCGCTGGGCGCGATGGAATTGCACTGGACGCGTACCTCGCCACCCGGCAAGCGCTGGTTGGCCATCTGTGCCCATGCCGCAAGATCGCGGGCGGCCAGATCTGTCGCATTGCAACTCGTGCAAGCATTTCCACCCGCGGTGGAGATCCAGTCGGTGTTGTACGCGCCCGCATTGACCGCGGCGAGATTGGCGCGGAGGCCATCGGCCATCGCCGTGGCGACATAGACGGCCTGCGAATGATGATAGGCCTGATGGTTGCCGCGAACCGCCGACACCATCATCGCCGCCAGGCCCAGCAGGCCGACACTGAAGACGACAAGCGCGATCAGCACCTCTAGCAGCGAAAAACCTCTGCTCCGTCCGCACCCGGCTGGTGGAATATTGATCATCAGCTGCACCCCATCGTCAATCCCGGAAGACCCTTCACAGCCTGCGCCCGTCCCGCAACCGACACCTGGATGCCGGTGGAACGTGCGGCGTTACCATCCGGCCGGCAGAGTCCGAAACGCGCGCCGGTACTCGGGAGAACAGTCTGGCCCTGGGCGCCGAAAGCGATCTGGGCGACATTGGAGCCGCCGCCGGAGGCTCCCTCGATGGCACGCAGAAGGAACGCGGTTTCGGCCGAGGTGTAACCGCCATTGATCGGGTCCTGGCTCTTCAGCGTGGGCTCGTCGCCATCCTGCGCGCCGTTCAGGTTGGTATCCGTCCAGATGTTCCAGCCATTCGCCCAGTCGCCACCGATGGCGACGATATAGGTGGGACGGGCCGTCTTGACCGCTTCGCTGCGCGCGGTCGAGAGATCGGCCAGCAGTGTATTGATCATCCCGGAGCTGCGGCTGTTCAGTCCGACCTCCCGCAGGCTGGGCACAGCCATGGCAAGCAGGATGGCCAGTACGGCAATGCTGATCATCAATTCAACCAGCGTGAAACCCGCCAGGCGCGTCGGCGCTGGTCGGGACGATGGTCGCGGGCGGTAGGGTGCATTCATACGACTCTCCCTGATGGATGCAGTCTGGACGTCGCGTCCAGAACGGGGCAAGTATGACCCGATGGGCGGCACAAGACACCCGACCAGCGGAAGGAAGGCAGGCGCCTCGGCCTCGGAAGTGGGCCCCAGACGTCCGGCCGCGGCCGGCAGCGGCCGGCGAGCATTCCTGGAGATGCAGTCCGCGGAGCATCGCCCGCGAGAGCGGGACGGGACGGGACGAAGGCGCTGGACGACGTGCACATGGGTCAAGGCAGGATCACGCGCGCATGGGAGGGACTGCACGGCCTCCGGCGCAGCGCACCGCCCTTGCGCTGGTGCCTGTCCCAACCCTGCCCGTGCCGGTCGCGCCCGCCGGCGATGATCCGCGGCCTAGACCAGCTGCGCGCGCAACTCGCGGGGCAGCGCGAACACCACGTCCTCGGGCTTGCCGTCGAGCTCCTCGACGGAGTCGGCGCCCAGTTCCCGCAGGCGGTCCACCACGCCCTGTACCAGGCGCTCGGGGGCCGAGGCGCCGGCAGTCAGGCCGATGCGACCGCGCCCCTGCAGCCACGCCGTCTGGATATCGTCGGCGCCGTCGATCAGATAGGCCGGAATGCCGGCCTTGGCGGCCAGTTCGCGCAGGCGGTTGGAATTGGAGGAATTCACCGAGCCGACGACCAGCACCAGATCGCAGTGCTCGGCCAGCCGGCGCACGGCATCCTGGCGGTTCTGGGTGGCGTAGCAGATGTCGTCGCGGCGCGGACCGGCGATGGCCGGGAAACGGCGCTGCAATGCCTCGATGATTTCGCGGGTGTCGTCGACGGACAGCGTGGTCTGGGTGACGAATGCCACCAGCGCCGGATCGCGCACCTGGACCTGCTCGGCGTCGGCGACGGTCTCGATCAGCTGGATGCGTGCGCCACCGCAGTTGCCGGCGTCCCACTGCCCCAGCGTACCCTCGACTTCCGGATGGCCGGCATGGCCGATCATCAGCACGTCACGGCCGGCCTTGCAGTGCTGGGCGACCTCGATGTGCACCTTGGTGACCAGCGGGCAGGTGGCGTCATAGACGCGCAGGCCGCGCTTGCCGCCTTCCTCGCGCACCGCCTGCGAGACGCCATGGGCGGAGAACACGACCGTGCCGTTGTCCGGCACCTCGTCCAGTTCCTCGACGAAGATCGCACCACGACGACGCAGGCCGTCGACGACGAAACGATTGTGGACCACTTCGTGGCGCACATAGATCGGTGCACCGAAGGCATCGAGCAGGCGGTCGACGATCTCGATGGCGCGGTCGACGCCGGCGCAGAAACCGCGGGGATTGGCGAGCAGGACTTCCATGGCGGGCATTATCGCACCCCGTGAACGCCTTGCCGCATCGCGCGGCAGACGCCCGGGTTCAGCGTCCGATGCCGCGCGTGGGGAACAGCAGGCTGGCGATCAGTGCGACGGCGCCAAGCGTGATCGCGGCATCCGCCAGGTTGAAGGCCGGGAAATGCCAGTGCTTCCAGTACACGTCGACGAAATCGACGACGTGCCCGTAACGGATGCGATCGATGACATTGCCGATGGCCCCGGCCAGGATGAGCGCGTAGGCCAGCCCGACCAGCCGCTGCGAGCGCGGCGTCTGGCGCAGCCAGTACACCAGCAACACGCTGACGCCCAAGGCGAGGATCGTGAACAGCCAGCGCTGCCAGCCGCCGGCATCACTGAGGAAGCTGAAGGCGGCGCCCTGGTTGAACACCAGCGTCCAGTTCAGGACCGGCAACACGGGCACCGGCTGGTAAGGCGTCAGGACGGATTCGGCCCAGAACTTGGTGAGCTGGTCGAGGACGACCAGGACCGCGCTCAGCCAGAGCCAGACCAGTGCAGTGCGCGAGGGCGCGGCAGTCACTGGCACGTCCCCGCCAATGCGGCGCAATCCCCAGCCCGGCCAATGCGGAGCATCGGCGACGAAACACAGGCATCGGCGACCGCACGGCAACACCCTGCTGGCTGGCCGCGCAATATGGACTGCGGCACCTGCCGCCCGCTCGCCCGACGACACCAGCGCATCAGGACGCTTCGGCGTGTTCGTCCCCGGCCGCCTGCGCGGCGGCCTGGCGCGCTTCCTCGGCGACGCCCCAGAGGCGCTCCAGACCGTAGAACTCGCGCACGCGCGGAAGCATGACGTGGACGATGATGTCGCCCAGGTCCACCAGCACCCACTCGCCTTCGCGCTCGCCTTCGACGCCGATGGGTGGCGCGCCCAGGCCCTTCAGCTGGCGCACGACTTCGTCGGCAATCGACTTCACATGCCGGCTGGACGTGCCGGACGCAATGACGATCAGATCGGTGACGCTGGTCTTGCCGCGAACGTCGATTTCGCGGATGTCATTGGCCTTGAGATCTTCGAGCGCGGCGATGACGCGGGCGCGCTGCTCATCCAGGTCGGGCGATGTCTTGGCCGCGTCGATGACGGCTTGGGTGTTCTGGGACAACCGGGCAACCTCTTGAAAGTGGCGGCCAGTATAGCGCTGCAGCGCGGTCCGGACCGCGTCGGGTCCGGACGCCGTTCAGCGGTAGAGGCCGCGCGCCTGGATGTGGTCCAGCACCGGCTGCGGCAGCAGGTAGCGCGGCAGGCGGCCTTCGGCGAGGGAGGCGCGGATGAGGCTGGAGGAAATCGCCAGCGGCGTGACGCGGATCACCATCACGCGCCCGGCCGGTTCGCCGCGAAGGCGCTCGACCAGGCCGGTCCAGCGACCGGCCATGGCGTTGTGCAGGTCCGGTTCGAGCTTGTCCAGGCGCTGTCGTGGCCGCGTCATCGCGACCAGATGGGCCAGGCCGGTCAGCTCTTGCCAGCGGTGCCAGGCCGGTAACGCCCGGAAGGCATCGGCACCGAGGACGAAGATCAGCGGGCGATCAGGGCCGAGTTCCTCGCGCAGTTCCAGCAGCGTGTCCACGCTGTAGCTCGGGCCCGTGCGCTCCAGCTCGCGACGATCCAGGCGCAGCCGGCCCTGTCCGGCCAGCGCCATCTCGATCATCGCCGCACGATCGGCCGCGCTGCCGCCCGGCGCCGAGCGGTGCGGCGGTTGCGCCGAGGGCATCAGGCGGACTTCACAGTCCAGTTGTTCCGACACTTCCCAGGCGACCCGCAGATGGCCGAAGTGGATCGGATCGAAGGTGCCACCGAAAACGGCGACGGGAGCCGGCCTTTCCATGCCTGCGCAGTCCTCAGTGGCGTGCCGCGGCACGGGGACGACCGCCGGCGGCGAGGCGCAGCAGCAGGCGTTCGGTTTCCAGCCACACATCGCCCGCCTCGCGGCCCTTGGCCATGCGGTCCAGGCGCGACAGCGTCAGCAGCGCGCGGCGACAGCCGGGGGCGCGGATGCGGCGCAACGCGCGCTGGTAAAGCGCCACGCGACTGTCCCAGACGCGCTCGGCGCGCAACGCCTGCGCTGTCGGACGACCCTCGCTTTCCGCATCGGCGACACGGGCCAGCAGCTCCACCTGGCCGCCCAGCCACGAAAGGATCGGCACCGGCTGTTCGCCTTCAGCGCGCAGCGCCTGCAGGATGCGCGTGGCCCGTGCGGCGTCTCCGGCGAGCACGGCATCGGTGAGCGCGAACACATCCAGGCGCGACTGTTGCGCCAGCACCGCGTCCAGGCGGTCGGCATCCAGGCTGCCCTGCTCGCCCAGCATCACCAGCTTGTCGATTTCCTGCGCGCAGGCGAGCAGGTTGCCTTCGGTGCGCTCGGCCAGCAGCTGCACCGCATCCAGCGTCAGCGTGACGCCACGCGCACGCGAACGCTGGGCGATCCAGTCCGGCAGGTCGTCGCGCTTCACCGGCCACACCGGCACATACCAGCCGCGCTGCGCCAGCGCCTCGACCCAGCCGGTTTCCCAGGCCTTGCCCCACTGCGTGCAAGTCACCAGCAGCACGGTGTCGGGCGGCATCGCCGCCGCCCAGTCCTTGAGCGCTTCGGCGCCCTCCTTGCCGGGCTTGCCACCGGGCAGGCGCAGATCGACGAGCTTGCGGTCACCGCCGAACAGCGAACCCTGCTGGCTGCTGGCGGCAAGATGTCCCCAGTCGAAACCGCTCTCGCCCGCTTCCAGCACCTCGCGTTCGATGAAGGCCTGGCGACGCGCGGCGGCACGCACGGCGTCGGCCGCCTCCAGCAGCAGCAGCGGCTCCTGTCCGGCCAGCAGATAAACCGGCGCCAGCGGCTCGCGTTCCAGGTGTCGGTGCAGCTGCTCCAGCCGCGCGGACTTCACGGCCACGATGTCATCCTTCCCGCGGACTTCGGAACGTTCACGGCAGGCTCGTGCCCACCGCTTCGATGCGGCGCAGGATCGCACGCACCATCTCGCGTTCGAGGTCACCACGCAGGGCTTCCTCCTGGCCGGCGACGCCCAGCGCGTCGCGCTCGTCGAAGACGAAGTCGCGCTCCAGCAGGATCACCTGCTTCGGCATCAGAAGGCTGCCGTCGGCGCCCAGCACCTCGAACTCGACGCGATGGCGGACGGCGTACTCGCGCACGCGCGCCTGCTCGCTGATGGTCAGGGCTTCGGAATAGGCCCGGTTGACCGGGACGCGCAGCACGGCCACGTCCAGGGCATCGGCGGGCATCAGCCTGACGCCGGCCCGCTCCAGCGCGGCCACCAGTTCGCGCTTGATGCGCGGCCCGGTGTCGGCCATGTCCAGGCGCAACTGGCGCAGGCTGTCCGGAAGGTCGGCTTCGCCGCGCAGTTTGAAACCGCAGCTGGCCAGCAGGAGGGCGCAGGCCAGGACGAGGAAGGGGACGCGCAGCTTCAGGACGGACACGTTGGCGAAGCTCCTTCGAAGGGTCACGATGCGGTCCGTACTCAGACCACGATGTTGACGATCTTGCCCGGCACGACGATCACCTTCTTCGGCGCCTGGCCGTCGAGGAAGCGGATCACTTCCGGCAAGGCAAGTGCCTGCGCCTGCACGCCGTCGCGGTCGGCATCGACCGCCACGTCCATGGTCGCGCGCAGCTTGCCGTTGACCTGCACCGCCAGCGTCACCGCGGCGCGCTGCAGCGCCCCCGGGTCGGCCTTCGGGAACGGCTGGTCGTCGACCAGGGTTTCGCCGTGCCCAAGCGCCTGCCAAAGGCCGTGGCAGACGTGCGGTGCGATCGGGTTCAGCAGCAGGGTGATGGTCTCCCAGGCTTCCTGCGCCAGAGCGCGTCCCTGCTCGCTGCCGTCATCGGCCTTCGCCAGCGCATTCATCAGTTCCATCACCGCGGCGATGGCGGTGTTGAACGCCAGGCGGCGACCGAAGTCGTCACCGACCTTGACGATGGTTTCGTGCAGCTTGCGGCGCAGGTCGCGCTGTGCCGGCGTCAGCGCGGCGACATCCAGCGCCGGCGCGGGGCCGGCCGCGACATGGCGGCGCACCTGCGACCACAGACGCCGCAGGAAGCGCGCCATGCCTTCGACACCCGCCTCGTTCCATTCCAGCCCCTGGTCGGGCGGCGCCGCGAACATCGAGAACAGGCGGACCGTGTCGGCGCCGTAGCGCGCCACCATCGCCTGCGGGTCGACACCGTTGTTCTTCGACTTGGACATCTTTTCGGTGGCGCCGATGCTCACCGGCGCGCCGTCACTGCGCAGCGTCGCGCCGGTGACGCGACCACGCTCATCGCGCTGGATGTCGACGTCGGCGGGATTGATCCATTCCTTGCCGCCGTTCGCCATGTCCCGGAAGAAGGTTTCCGCCACGACCATGCCCTGGCAGAGGAGATTGACCGCCGGTTCGTCGCTGCCGACGAAGCCACAGTCGCGCAGCAGCTTGTGGTAGAAGCGGAAATACAGCAGGTGCAGGATGGCGTGCTCGATGCCGCCGATGTACTGGTCCACCGGGAGCCAGTAATTGGCGCGCTCGTCGACAATGTCGTCCGCGCCCGGGCTGGTGTAGCGCGCGTAGTACCAGCTCGATTCCATGAAGGTATCGAAGGTGTCGGTCTCGCGTTCGGCGGCGCCGCCGCAGTGCGGACAGGTGGTCTTCCGCCATTCCGGATCGGCCTTGATCGGCGAAGTGACGCCGGAGAACGCCACGTCCTCGGGCAACCGCACCGGCAACTGGTCTTCCGGCACCGGCACGTCGCCGCAGCGGGCGCAGTGGATCATCGGGATCGGACAGCCCCAGTAGCGCTGGCGGCTGACGCCCCAGTCGCGCAGGCGGTAGTTGACGCGGCGACGCCCGACACCTTCGGCTTCCAGTCGCGCAGCGATGGCGTCAAAGGCCTGCTGGAAATCCAGGCCGTCGAATTCCCCGGAGTTCACCAGCCAGCCGCGCTCGGTGTAGGCGCCCTGTTCGGCGATCGACAGCTCGAAACGCTCGACGGTGTGCACGGCCGCATCCAGGGTGTGTGCATCGATCGTGCTGCCGGCCGACAGTGCCTGGCGCATCGGATCGGCGCCGACGCCACTGGCCAGGTCGTGGCCGATCTCGCGGATGGCGTCGCGCACGCCGCCATCGACGATCACCATGCGCACCGGCAGGCTGTAAGCCTGGGCGAATTCCCAGTCGCGCTGGTCATGGCCGGGCACGGCCATGACGGCGCCGGTGCCATAGTTCATCAGCACGAAGTTGGCGACGAACACCGGCAACTCCTCGCCGGTAACCGGATGGATGGCGCGCAGGCCGGTATCCATGCCGCGCTTTTCCTGCGTTTCAAGTTCCGCCTCGGAAACGCCACCCTTGCGCAGCTCTTCGATGAAGTCGCCGAGCATCGGCTTGTCCTGGCGCGCACGCTGGGCCAGCGGATGTTCGGCGGCAATGGAGATGAACGTCACGCCCATCAGCGTGTCCGGGCGCGTCGTGAAGACGGTGACCGGATCAAGATCATTGCCCTCGGCATCCCGCACATTGAAGGTGATCTCCAGGCCTTCGCTGCGCCCGATCCAGTTGCGCTGCATCGTCTTCACCGATTCCGGCCAGCCTTCCAGGCGGTCGAGATCGTCCAGCAGCTCCTGTGCGTAGTCGGTGATCTTCAGGAACCACTGCGGAATCTCACGTTTCTCCACCAGCGCGCCCGAGCGCCAGCCGCGGCCGTCGATGACCTGCTCGTTGGCCAGCACCGTCTGGTCCACCGGGTCCCAGTTGACGACGCTGTTCTTGCGATACACCAGCCCCTTCCTGAACAGGCGCACGAACATCCGCTGCTCGTGAACGTAGTAGTCCGGACGGCAGGTGGCGAATTCGCGCGACCAGTCGATGGCGTAGCCGAGCGCACGCAGCTGCTCGCGCATGTGCTCGATGTTCGCGTAAGTCCACTTCGCCGGCGCGGTGTTGTTCCTGATGGCGGCGTTTTCGGCCGGCAGGCCGAAGGCATCCCAGCCCATCGGCTGCAGCACGTTCCTGCCGAGCATGCGCTGGTAGCGGCTGATCACGTCGCCGATGGTGTAGTTGCGCACGTGGCCCATGTGCAGGGCGCCGGACGGGTACGGCAGCATCGACAGGCAGAAATACTTCGGCCGCGCCGGGTCCTCCTTGACCTCGAAGGCGCGCGTACGCGTCCAATAATCCTGTGCGGCGGCCTCGAGGGCGGCGGCTTCGTACTGCTCCTGCATGACGGTACCGGTGTGCTGAACGTGGACCGCGCAGCCTAGCGCACTGCACAATAACCGCCAACCTCGCCCGCCCCTGCCGGCCGTCCAGCACGGCCCGGCCATCGCCCCGGAGCCGCCCCGCCCGATGTACGTCTCCGCCCGCCGCATGCGCTGGATCCTCAACCTGTGGCCGCCGTTCCTGTTCACCGGCGTCCGCGTCCGGGCGATCGCCGCCGACTATTCCCGTGCCGAGGTGGTCCTTCGCCGGCGCTGGTACAACCGCAATGCCGTCGGCACCCATTTCGGCGGCAGCCTGTTCGCCATGACCGATCCGTTCTGGATGCTGCTGGTCATGCAGCGCCTGGGCCGCGACTACGTGGTCTGGGACAAGGCGGCGGAAATCGACTTCGTGGCGCCGGGGCGCAGTGATGTCCACGCCCGTTTCGAGCTCGACGGCGAAACGGTGGAGGAACTTCGCGCCGCCACGGCCGACGGGCATCGCCATCTGCGCTGGTTCGACACCGATGTCGTGGACGGCACGGGCAAAGTGATCGCACGCGTCCGCAAGCAGCTCTACATCCGCAAGAAGCGCCCATCCGCCTGAGGCCCGCCCGCTCGCCAGCCCGCCAGTCGGCCTGTCGCTGACCGGCGGCGGCCCGGCGCAGGCCATCGGGCCCCACGCGGCGCCGCGCTATCTTTGGCGCTGGCTCACCGAGGGAGAAAGCCATGCGCCTTGCCTTGCTCGTCGCCGCCCTGCTGCCTTTCACGGCGCAGGCTGCCGGCTCCGTCACCATCATCGACTGCGGCCATGTATTCGATGCCGAAAACGCGCGCCTCACCGGGCCGCGCAGCATCGTCGTCCGCGATGGCCGCATCGAATCCGTCGCCACGTCGGTGCCGGCCCAGGAGGGCGTCGAGCGCATCGACCTGCGCGCACACACCTGCCTGCCGGGCCTGATCGACTCCCATGTCCACCTCGGCAGCCAGACCAGCCCGCAAGCCTACGCGGAAGGCTTCCGGCTCAATCCCGAAGACCACGCCTACCGCTCGGTCGGCTACGCCGAGAAGACGCTGCTGGCCGGATTCACCACCGTCCGCGACCTCGGTGGCGAGCGCACCCAGGGTTTGCGCAACGCGATCGACCAGGGCCTGGTCCGCGGGCCGCGCATCCTTGCCGCCGGCAAGTCGATCGCCACCACCGGCGGCCATGCCGACCCGCGCAACGGCATCAGTCGCGAACTCGCCGCCTCGCTGGGTTATCCGGGACCGGAAGACGGCGTCGTCGCCGGCCCGATCGAAGCCCGCCGCGCCGTCCGCCAGCGCTACAAGGAAGGTTCCGACCTGATCAAGATCACCGCCACCGGTGGCGTGCTGTCGTTCGCGCGCAGCGGTGACAACCCGCAGTTCATGGAAGACGAGATCCGTGCGATCGTCGAGACCGCGCGCGACTACGGATACCGCGTGGCCGCCCACGCGCATGGCGAGGAAGGCATCCGCCGCGCCGTTGCCGCCGGCGTCGACTCGATCGAACATGGCACCTACATGTCCGACCGCGTCATCGCGCTGATGAAGGAGAAAGGGACCTGGTACGTGCCGACGATCAGCGCCGGCGTCTTCGTCGCCGAACGCGCCGCGCAGCCGGGCTACTACCCGGAAATCGTCCGGCCAAAGGCCCTGGCGGTCGGGCCGCAGATCCAGCGCACCTTCGGCCGCGCCTGGCAGGCGGGCGTGAAGATCGCCTTTGGCACCGACGCCGGCGTGTTCTACCACGGCGACAACGCGCGCGAATTCGAGCTGATGGTGGAAGCCGGCATGCCGGCCGCGGCGGCGATCCAGAGCGCCACGCGCAACGCGGCCCAGCTGCTCGACCGCTGGGACGAGCTGGGGAGCATCACCGCAGGGAAGTGGGCCGATATCGTCGCCGTGACCGGCGATCCCACGGCGGACATCAGCCTGATGCGCCGGGTCGGATTCGTGATGAAGGCCGGCGTGGTCTACAGCCGGCCCTGAGGCCATCGGGCAGGACACACAGACCGGCCCGATTTAGACTGTCAGGCGCTTATTGCCCAGGTGGCTTGCCGAGCAAGCGCTCACGCACGCCTTCCGGCATCTGCGGCGGCTTGAAATCCCAGTTGAAACGGATCGGCGTACGGAAGATCTTGAGTGTTTCCTTGCCCGCGCTCGACTTCGGTAAGCCATAGCCGTCGTAGTGGCTGCGCTGAGAGTTGGCTATGAAATAGAGCTCGTCGCCATGCACGACGCCCCACGTAGGCGCCTCGAAGGCCGGGTTGTTGGCCTCGATCGGCGTGCCTTGGTCCACCGACATGCCGTCCTCAGTGAGCTTCAGCCGCATGACGCGACGCGGCGACATGCCGCTTTGCACCGCGACCAGCTGGTCCTCGTAGACATACAGCCCTTCGACGCCTGACAGGGTCACGTTCTTCGGCAGCTTCAAATCGAAGGCCGTGCTGCGGGCAAGGTCGAGGCCGAAAATGCCCTGGTCGACATCGGCGAAATACAACACGCGACCGCTTCCCGGCAGCGCGAGGCCGCGAATGCCACCCAGCTTGGGCTCGGCGAGCAGCGGCTGGATCTGCTGGCCATCGAACCGGAACAGCTGGCCACGGAGGCCTTCACCGATAAAGACGTGACCATTGTCGGCAACCGTCAGCACAGTTGGCACATGCGGCAGGCGGTCATTCGGGAAGGCATAGGTCGCCTGCCGTTGGCCGTTGCGCAGGTCATACTTGACGAGGTGTGCCTTGCCCGCTTGGGAGGCCGAGAAGCCCTTGAAGTGCGGTATTCCAGCGGTGGCGACCCAGAGGATGCTGTTGCGCGCATCGACGGTCATCGCCGTGATGGCGCCAGCGTTCTCCGGATCCGGCTCGACCCAGGCCTCCAGGCTGCCATCTTCCTTGCGGCGGTACACCTTGCCATCTCGGGCGCTGCCGAACAGGAATGCATTGCCGTTCGGGTCATACGTCATTGAGTCCAGCAGGAGGTCTGAGGCCGGCAGTTCGAATGCCACCGACCCCTCGCCGAAGGACACATCCAGCGCACCGTTGTTGAGGGTAACGAGGTACTCCCACAATTCGGTGCCATGGATGTTGGCGAACCGGTTGTCCTGGTCGAGGCGATAGGCATGACCGGACGTCTGCAACTTCAACAGCGCGTCGTACGCCGGCGTCTTCTGGTCCAGCAGCGCATACATCGCGGCGGTGTTGTACAGGTAATCGCCGCGATGCGGTCGCAGTACGGTCAGCCGCTTCCAGATCCGCGCCGCGGCCTGCCAGTCCTGGCTGCGCTCTGCCTGCTGTGCCAGGCCGACCAGCATGCCGGTGTCCTGCACCTGCTCGAGCGGGATTTCCGGCACATCGGAGGGTGCGTCGCCGCCCTGGGCGAATGCGTGCAGCGGGAGCAGGCCGACCAGCGCGGCCATCAGCGCCCGGGCAATTGTTGTACTCATATGTTCAGGACCTTGAATAGACTGGAGTGTCTGCGAGGTGGACAGCGGGAACCGGCCTGGGTTCCGGGCGTGCATCCGAACAGGCGGAGACAATGTGGGATAGCATGTCCGGGATGCCGACGGGGGCGAAGGATACCGCAGTGGAGCGCAACACCGGCCAAACCGCCGACACCGCGACCGAATCGTTGTACGAGGGCCGTTTCGTCGCCCTGCGCCGCCGCGGTCGCTGGGAGTTCGCCGAGCGCGTCAACGCCCACGGGGCGGCGGTGATCGTCGCCGTCACCGACGACGACCGCTTCGTGCTGGTCGAGCAGTACCGCGAACCCCTTTCGGGCCGCGCCATCGAGAATCCGGCGGGCCTGGCCGGCGACCAGCCCGGCGAAGAGGACATCCTCGAAGCCGCGCGCCGCGAACTGCTCGAGGAAACCGGCTTCGATGCCGATCATGTCGCGCTGATCATGACCGGTCCGGGTTCTCCGGGCATGACCAGCGAGCAGCTGACGTTCGTTCGCGCCACCGGCCTGCGCCGCGTCCATGCCGGCGGCGGCGATGGCAACGAGGACATCACCGTCCATCTGGTACCGCTGCCCGAGGTCTGCACCTTCCTCGCGGCAAAGATGCGGGAAGGTCTGCATGTCGACCCGCGCGTCTACGCCGCCCTGTTCTTCGCACGCCACGGCATCGATGGCCGCCGGCTCGACGACGGGCGGCAGTACGAGTAGAACTCCAAGCAAGAGCAACCCACTGGCCGCCTGATGATCGAACTTCCCAACGCGATTCGCAGCCATCCCGTCCGCTGGTACGCCGACGGCAACCGGGAGGCCTGGGCGCGGCGCGCCGCCGATGCCGTCGCCACCGCGCTGCAGGAGGGCCTGGAAAACGAGGGCCGCGCCCTGCTCGTGGTCGCCGCTGGCAACACCGCGCTCACGATCTACCGCAAGCTGGCCGCCGCGCCGCTGCCCTGGCATCGCGTGACCATCGCGCTGGCCGAAGAACGCTGGACGACGCCGGGCAGTACGCACAGCAACGAAACCGCGATCCGCGGCACCCTGCTCACCGGGCTGGCCGCGCACGCGACCCTGCTGCCGTTGGTGCAACGCCTGGATGATCCGGATCTCGCTGCGCGCGAGGCCGCCCGGCAGCTGCAGGAGATGGCGATGGTGCCGTCCGCCGTTGTCCTGGGCATGGACGATGACGGCCATGTCGCCGGCCTCTTCGCCCGTGCCGGTGGCATCGACCACGCGCTGGCCAGCAGCGAGCCTTACGCCGCCATCGATGCGCTCGGCTGCGAAGGCGCGGGTCGCTGGCCGACGCGCATCACGGTGACGCCAGCGCTGATCCAGTCGGCGCGGCAGCGTTTCCTGGTCCTGCAGGGTGCCAGCCGGCGGCGCAGCTTCGAACAGGCACTCACCGACGAAGACTGGCGCTCCATGTCGGTTCGCTGTGCATTGGCCGGCCACGGCCCGCTGCAGGTGCACTGGTGTCCGTGACGGGATCGGATACCGACGGCGCGCGCGCCGGGCCGCTCGACAGCACCGATCATCCGCATGATGTGCGGATGACCGCGCAGCAGATGATGCCGCTGCTGTTCGACGAGCTGCGCACGCGCGCGCGCCACGAGCGGCGACGGCTGCGCGCGGGCGAGACCCTGCAGACCACGGCCCTGGTCCACGAGGCCTACCTGCGGCTCTACCGCAGCCCGTCATGGCAGGGCGAGACGCATTTCCTCAGGGCGGCGGCGCTGGCGATGCGACAGATCCTGGTCGACCACGCCCGTCGGAAGCTGGCCGCCAAGCGCGGCGGTGGTGCCGTCGAGTCGCTCGACGAACTGCCCTTCGAACCGCCGGTCGCCAACGACGAGCAGCTGATCGAGCTGGACGAAGCACTGCAGCGGCTGTCGCAACTGAATCCGCGGCTGACCCACCTGATCGAGTGCCGGTTCTTCGCCGGCTACTCGGAAGAGGAAACCGCGCGCGTGCTGGACATCTCCGAGCGGACGGTGCGCCGCGACTGGATCAAGGCGAAAGCCTGGCTGTACCAGGCGTTGGCCGGGGCGCCTCCAGCCGATAACGTTTCCTGACGTCTGCCGCCTGCGCTGCAAGGCGCGCGCCGGTGGGACCGGACTGCGCGGCGATGGCATCGACGTCCCCGAGCAAGGCGGTGGCGCGGGCAGCTTCTCCTTCATGCGCGTAGATCTGGGCAAGCGCGAGATTCGCCAGGGCCGTCGCAGGATGGGTCGCACCCAGGTGATCCCTCGCCGCCTGCCCCGCCTTCAGTGCGCTGTCCCGCGCCTCGGCAATGCGCCCGGCGCCGAGCTGTGCTTCGGCCAGTCCGCTCAGCGCGGCGATATGGAGCATGCTGCCGCTGCCCGCGAACCGCTGGCCCTGCTCGCTCGCTTCCTCCAGCACCGGAATGGCGTCGGGCGCGCGCTCCAGGCGCAGGAGCAGCTTGCCATAGTTGTTCAACAGCGCCGCCGTCGCCGCCGACGCGCCATAGTTGCGCCGGCGAAGGTCTACCGCCTCGCGCAACAGCGGCTCCGCGGCGAGGAAGTCGCCGGCCGTCACTTCAAGCGCACCCCAGTTGTTGAGGGTGTTGAGCGCATCCGGCGACTGTTCAAGTTCGATGGCCTGCCAGATGTCGCGGGCGGTGCGGAACGCCTCGCGCGCGGGCTCGTACTGGCCGAGCGCGAACTTCTGCACGCCGATGTTGTTGTAGAACACGCCAGTCTCGCGATGGCGGATGCCGCTCAACTCGATGCGTTCCTGCAGGCCTTCCTGCAGCAGGCGCACGGCACCTTCGGTGTCACCCGCTTCCCTGAGCAGCTGCGCTTCCACCAGGCGGCTGTCCACCAGCCTGGAACGCCAGCGTCCGGGGTCGGACTGCCAGAACGCCTGTGCCAGCGCGATCAGTTCGCGGGCGGCAGCGGTGTCGCCAAGGCGAAGCTCCACCTGCGCCAGGTCGTAACGCGCCGCCGCGATCAGCGACGCGTCCACCGAGCCGGGCTCGGCCTGCGCCAGGCGGCGCAGCAGCGGCGCCGCCGCTTCATAGTCGTTGAGCAGGAAATACAGTTCGCCCAGCGCATGCAGGGTCGGCGCAGCCGTGGCCGGGTCGCGGGCATAGCCGTCCTGGATGCGCTGCGCGGCCGCATCCAGCACCTCACTGGCGGTCGTGCCGGCGCCACGCGATTCACCAGCGACGCGGAACATGTGGAAGACCGCCTGCTGGATCGCTTCCAGGCGCGCGCGTTCGCGCACCGCTTCGTCGCGCTGCCGGGAGGCTTCGCGCTCCTGCACCACTGCCATCGCCAGACCGGTGGCGAGGCTGGCCACCACCACCGTCGTCGCCAAGATGGGCAGAAGGTTCCGGCGCAGCCAGCGCCGCACCAGGTAGCCGCGTTCGTGCAGGCGCGCGCGGACGGGCCGATGATCCAGTGCAAGGGCGAGGTCCTTTTCGAAGGCCTCGATGCTGGCGTAACGCGCTGCCGGATCAAGCGCGAGCGCTTTCCGGAGGATGGCATCGATATCGGCAAGCAGGCCGTGTTCGGCGCGTGCGATGCCCTCCGCCAGCTTGCCCGACTGCGATACCGCAGCCGGCGCCGCATCGGCGATGCGTGCCATGACGACGGGCGTCGGCAGGCCGGCGGTCCGGCGGACCGGTTCGCCGGTCACGAGCTTGAAGAGTACGGCGGCCAGGCCGTACACATCGGTTGCCGTGCTGATCGCGCCATCGCGCAACTGTTCCGGCGCCGCATAGTCGGGAGACAGGCGCGTCTGCCTGTGGACACCGCCGCCTTCCACCAGGTGGGCGATGCCGAAATCGATCAGGCGTGGCCGACCGGTGGCGTCGACGAGGATGTTGGACGGCTTGAGATCGCTGTGCACCACCAGCCGGCCGTGGGCATGGGCAAGCGCCGCGGCGACCTGGCGCACCAGCTGGATGCATGAACGCAGCGGGAGCCGCCGCTGCCTGCAGTATTCGTCAATGGGCAGGCCGTCGACATACTCCATCACCATGAAAGGCCGCTCTGTCGCCAGCAGCCCGCCGTCGATCAGGCGCGCGATGCCGGGATGTTCGAGGCTGGCGAGGATCTGGCGCTCGGCGTCGAAGCGCTGCCAGTCGCTGGCGTCGGCGCCCGTGATCACCTTGAGTGCGCCCCGCTGTTCGAACAGGCCGTCATCGCGCTGCGCGTCATAGACCTCGCCCATGCCGCCACGCCCGATGGCGCGTTCGATCCGCCAGCAGCCGGCGCGTTCGCCCGGCACCAGCAGCGGTTCGGACTCGTCCTGTCCGGCGGCGGGCGTTTCCAGGAAATCGTCGGCTTCTTCCGCGGCATCAAGCAGGCTGAGGACCTGGGCGATGATCGACGGCCCGGAGGACTGGCGTTGCAACCACGCCCGCCGCTCGGCGGCCGGCCGTTCCCAGGCGGCATCGAACAGCGCTTCGACGCGCTGCCAGGTCTCCCGATCAGTCATCTCTGCGCCCACGCGTTGCCATCCTCCCGGTCCCCGGCGATGTGCAGCATTGCCAAGACGCCCCGACAAGGCAAGGCGCGCGGGTGTCGCCTGCTGTTTTCATCGGACCCGTTGGCCGGGGAAGTCACGACGCCACGATCGCGCATGAAGCGGCGCGCATACGGACAGGGTTTCGCCACCCGAACCCGGTGCGGCGCGCCGCCCCCCGTCCGGCCCGTCCTCCCGCCATCGCAGGCTTTGGCTCGGTTGTCGCGCATCGATTGGCAGGAGGGCCGCCCGTTTCACCACGTTGGCCGCGGGCCTGAGGCCGGGGCGTGCACGCCTGGCGACCGACCGGCCGGACGTGGTGAGGGCGTTGCTGCCCGTCGCGTGCGCAATGCCCCGGGTTCGCGGCGCGAGTATCTGCACCCGGCATGCAGCGGCCCGGATGGCGTCGAGATCAAGAAGCGTCCGAAGGGCAACCGCTGGTCGCCAGATGCGCCGGCCGACGGCCCGGACGCTTCCGCGGCGGCGAGCGCATCGATCAGGCTTCGCCGCCGCACGGGGCGCGTTCAATCGGCTTCGCGTTCCACGACCAGGCTGTAGTGCAGATGCCCGTCGGTCGCGACGCCTCGTGCGCCATCCACGGGCGCCGACAGATGCAGAAGCAGCGGCGCCGAGGCATCCGCCGACACCGGCATCAGGACATACAGGCCGGTGTCGGCCACGGCAGCCGCTTCAGCCTCGCCACGGGCGCCAACCCACTCGCAGGGCCCGGCCAGCGGGTCTTCGCAGACCGCCGGGCCGGTCACCCACTGCACCACTGCGGTCGGGGCGCCGGCATCGTGGATGACGTGCAGTCGCGCCAGTTCGGCACCGCCGCGGGTGTGGACGCGTGGATCTTCGCGCACGACCCGCCAGTTGCCCTGCCACGCGCCAGCCGGAATTCCGCCGTCCATTTCGGCCTCGGACAACAGGGTGTGGGCTGACTCCTGCGCATGAAGCGCGCCGACGAGGGTCGAAACGGCAAGAACGGCAATCAGTCGCGCGTTCAGGGTCATTCCCCGGACTCCTCCACCAGGATCAGCTTTTCACCCGGCTTGATGCCGGCCACCCAGTCCGATCCCTCGGGCTTCAGACGCACGGCAAAGCCGCCACCGAAAAGACGGCAGCGCGGATGGCCGACGAAGAAGCTGCCGGTGGGCTCGAAGTGCCAGCCCTTGCAGGTCGCGCTGGCGTCGCACTGTGCCTTGCAGTCCTCTGCAGGCTGACCGACTTCGAAGTCCAGGCCGACCGTGGCGCCAGCGTTCTTGTCCAGCGTGACATCGAGGTCGGGTTCCAGCGCGAACCCGGGCATCCATTCCTGGCCCTCACGCGCGAGGATGGCCGGGTCCGGTGCGGCCGGCGGCGGTTCCGCCACTGCTACGGACTGCAGCGCCTCGACCAGGGACCGGCCATCGCCGGCGCGCACATAGCGCCCGCCCGTGCTTTCGGCCAGGCACTGCAGCTGCCGGTGCGCGGCGCTGCCGTCCTGGATGTCGAAGCCGACGACATGGGCGGTGAAATCGACGCCGAGTTCCTCCAGCTCGCGGCCGAGCGCGCAGGGATCGGCGTTGCAGGTTTCCTCGCCATCGCTGACCAGGATCACGGTCGCCCTGCGCTCCTCGAAGCGCAGGCGCGCGGCGGCTTCACGGACCGAAGCAGTGATCGGCGTCATGCCCTTCGGCGACAGCGCATTCACCTGGGCGCGCAGCGCGGCCGCATTGAAACCGTCCGCTTCCCTCAGCACCTCGATATCGGCGCAATCACCCTTGCGCCGGTGGCCGTAGGCCATCAGGCCCAGCGACATGCCCGGCTGCCAGTCCTCGAGCAGGCCGGCGACGGCGTCGCGCGCCAGTTCGATCTTGGTCCGTCCGTCGATCTGGCCCCACATGGAGCCGGAGGCGTCGAGCACCAGCATGGCCGAACCGGATTCCTGCGCCGAAGCGGGAAATGCGGCGGCCAGCGCCGACAGGACGAGGAAAGCAGGCAGTTTCATGGACGGTCTCCGGTGGTGGATGCCTCCAGTACGCAGGATGGACCGGCAAACCGGACATCGACGGATCTGGCCGCCTGGCGCCGGGATCTGCGTTAGGGGGATGACGGTCCATCACTCCAGGGAGCTCCCATGCGATCCAGCCCGCTGATTCTCGCCTTTGTTACCGCACTCGCCGGCTGTGGCGGACGTCCGGATCCGGCACCGCGAACGCCTGCCGGCGATGCCGCCGCGGCCCTCGCCAAGGCGCCGGCCGCCTTGTCCGGTCCCTCATTCGCCGACTGGATGGACCGGCTGGATGAATTGCTGCCCCATGGCGTCGCGACCCGGCTCGCCGATCGCGAGAACGCCACCGCGCGCCCGGTGAACTACAACCGCGGCCTGCAGCTGCGCTACGAGTGGGACACCGGACGCACCATCGCCTATGCCGGATCGCAGGTGCCCGCCTTCGATCGCATCACCGTGGGCGTGCCCCGCTCCGGGATCACGCCGGCCTTCTTCCGCAGCCGCTTCCAGGCGATCGATGCCGAAACCGTGGCGCGCATCCAGGCGGAGACGGTCAGGCAGGCCGAAGCCCGTGGCCTGGATGCATCGGCCGTGGCCGTCGCCCGCGACCTCGGCGCCGGACTGGCGCAGGTCTCGCCCATCGAGGATGTCCCCGGCCTGGGGGACGATGCGGTGTGGGAACTGCGCAAGAACGGACAGGCGCTGCACATACTGCTCAACGGCAGCGCCATCACCCTGGAAGTCGACCTGGGAGAGGATCCGGATCGCAACAAGGCCGTGGCGACCGCCCTGGCACGTTCGATGATCGAACGGTTGTAAACCGGTACCCGGCGCGGACCGGCGTGCAATGGCGATGGCAATGGCGATGGCGGGCCAGGCCATCGTCCGGCCGCGCATGCCGTTCAGTGGCCGATGCCGAGTCCGGCAAGCCCGCCGCGCAGCGAGGCGACCTGCGCGAAGCCCTGTGCCTGCAGCCACTGCGCCAGATAAAGGCTGCGCACACCGTGGGCGCAGATGACAAGGTGCCTGCCGGGCCCGGGATCGACGGGCGCGCGGAGGAACTCGTCCATCGGCACCCAGCGATGCGGCGCCGGCACCGGCAGCTGCAGCCGCTCCTGCGCGGTACGGATGTCGACCAGCTGCCAGCCGTCGGCCAGCGCCGCGTCCAGCGAATCGAATTCAAGTTCCAGGGGGTTGGTTTCACGCATGACCGGCACGGTGCCAGCACGGCACCGTCGCGGTCAACGGTCGACGCCTGCCGAGCGCGCTGGAGCGGCGAGGATGCGTCGCCTTCAGTACGTGGCGGGATAGCCGCGTTCGCGGGCGCGCGACTCCAGGTCCCAGACCTGTCGCTGCAGGCGCCGGCGCTCGTCCTTGTAGTGATCCAGCCAGTGCCGGTCGGCCTCGCGGCTGACATCGGTGGCGTGTTCGTCGTTCATGGACTCGCGCAGCTCGGAGATCCGCCCTTCCACTTCAGTGATGCGCCGGCGCAGGTCGTAAATGTCCTGGCCGAGACGGTAGCCGTCGAGGAACCCGTAGTCCAGTTCCTGCGGACACTGGCCGTGATAGTTGGCATCGCGCGCGCCCAGGCGGAAACCGTTGTCCGGCGCGCAGAAGCGCGGCAACGCATCCTGGTAACCGGCACGCCAGAGTCCGTGGTCGGGCACCACCCCGGCCTTGCCGCAGGCACGGACATGCCGGCTGATCGAACCGGGCTCAAAGCCGCCCAGCGCGTCCCGCTCACCCAGCGCGTACCAGTCGGCCTGATGGCACTGCTCCGGCGTCAGGCTGGCGCAGCCGGCCAGACCCGCCATCAGCAGAGCCCAACCCCAACGGATTCCCATCTGCCACCTCCCATGGAAGTCGCGCCAGTGCGGCCGTTGCCACCGGCGCATCGAACACCTTAGATCGCGGTCAGCCACCACATGATCGACTGGTAGAGCAGCACGACCGCCATGGCCACCATCGCCAGCAGCGTCAGGATCATGCCGCCCATCCGCAAGGCGCCTGGCCCGCCGCTGCGGCTCAGGCCGACCGCGTGCAGCGCGCGGCCCAGCAACAGGGTGGCGCCGAACACATGCAGCCATAGCGGCGCAATCAAGATCAGTTCCAGCACCAGCAGCTGCAGCAGGGCCAGCGGCAGGTATTCCACCGCATTGGCGTGCGCCCGGATGCGACGGGCCAGGATGCGGTCGCCGTTGTCGCCCAGGGCGGCCCGGGCGGCGAATCGGCGCGCAATGACGCTGGCCGTGAGCAGCATGACCAGCACGACCGCCAGCGCGAGATAGAAAGCGGTGATCCGGGGCATCATGGCGACCGCCAGGGCTCAGGGCGCCGGCAGCAGCCGGATGCTGCGTGCGTCGATGCGGTATTCGACCTGTTCGCCGCTGACCTCGTCCGGGTCGCGACCACCATCCTCGGCGAGATGCTTCGCGAACGCCTCGCTCAGCGTGCGCTTGCCGAGCCGGCCGAAGACCACTGCCTCACCCTGGAAATCCCGGGGCAGGAAAAAACGGTGCCCGGTGAAGACGCGCGCATGGCGGTCGCCTTCGGCCAGCACCAGCCAGCAGCCGCGGTTCTGGCAGACCTCGGTGACGCGCCCCTCGAACTTGCCATAGCGACCCGTCCAGGTGCTGTCGTTGTCCAGCGCGGCGCCAATGCCGATGGGCCGGCCCAGCGGCATGTCCTCGCCGTGCTGCTCCGCCGTCTGCGCCATTGCCAGTCCACCGGCACAGACCAGCGCTGCCACCGTCATCACACGCCACTGCTTCATGGAACCGATCTCCCGGGATGATTGGATCGGCGCCGACCCCATGGCGGCACCTGTGCGGGCATTCTACGCCAGCCGCGCGCGGCGCCGACCGGCCAGTTCCTGCGAAGCCGGGGGCGTCCACGGCATAATCGCGACCTTGCCACGGCGAAACCCATGACTCCTTACGTCCACGCCATCGATCCGGTCGCCATCAGCGTCGGGCCGCTCTCCATCCACTGGTACGGCCTGATGTACCTGGTCGCGTTCGGCCTGGCCTGGTGGCTGGGTCGGGTCCGACTGGCGGCGGGGCGCCTGCCGGTCAGCGACAAGGCCTTCGGCGACCTGCTGTTCCACGGCATGCTGGGCGTGATCCTGGGCGGCCGGCTCGGCTACATCTTTTTCTACAACTTCAACGAATGGCTCGCGGACCCGGCGATGATCATCCGCGTCTGGGAAGGCGGCATGAGCTTCCATGGCGGCCTGATCGGCGTCCTGGTCGCGCTGTGGTTGTGGACGCGCAGCCACAAGCTGCACTTCTTCGACACCGTGGACTTCGTCGCGCCACTGGTGCCGACGGGCCTGCTGGCCGGGCGCATCGGCAATTTCATCGGTGGCGAACTCTGGGGCCGCAGCACCGGCTCCGCGCTCGGCGTGATCTTTCCGCACGCCCCGGGCGTGCCGGCAGTACCGGTCGCTGAGCTTCAATCGCTGGCGGCCTCCGGCGCGCTCGAAGGCCTGGCACGACATCCTTCGCAGCTGTACCAGGCGGCGCTGGAAGGCGCGCTGATGTTTGCCATCCTGTGGTGGTTCTCGTCACGGCCGCGGCCGCGGTATGCGGTGTCCGGCATGTTCGCGCTGCTGTACGGCCTGTTCCGTTTTGCCGTCGAATTCGTCCGCGAGCCGGATGCGCACCTGGGCTTCATCGCCGGCGGCTGGCTGACCATGGGCATGCTGCTGAGCCTGCCGCTGGTCGCCGTCGGCCTCTGGCTGCTCTGGCTCTCGCGTCGCTCGCCGACGCTGTCGCCGATGCCTCGCCCAGCGGAGCGGCCGACATGAAGACCTACCTCGACCTGCTGCGCGACGTGCTCGACAACGGTGTCGCCAAGGGCGACCGCACGGGCACCGGCACGCGCAGCGTGTTCGGCCGCCAGATCCGTTTCGACCTGGCACAGGGCTTCCCGCTGGTGACCACCAAACGGCTGCACCTCAAGTCCATCATCCACGAACTGCTGTGGTTCCTGCGTGGCGACACGAATGTCGCCTACCTGCGCGAACATGGCGTCACGATCTGGGACGAATGGGCGAATGCGGACGGCGGACTCGGCCCGGTGTACGGCTACCAGTGGCGCGCCTGGCCGACGCCCGATGGCCGCTCGATCGACCAGATCCAGCGCGTGATCGGGGAAATCCGTCGCAATCCCGATTCGCGGCGGCTGCTGGTCAGCGCCTGGAACGTCGGCGAGCTCGACGCCATGGCGCTGCAACCCTGCCACGCGCTGTTCCAGTTCCATGTCGCCGACGGCCGCCTGAGCTGCCAGCTCTACCAGCGCTCCGCCGACATCTTCCTGGGCGTGCCCTTCAATATCGCCAGCTACGCGCTGCTGACGCACATGGTGGCGCAGGTGACCGGCCTCACCGCCGGCGATTTCGTGCACAGCTTCGGCGACCTGCACCTGTACGACAACCACGTCGAGCAGGCGCACGAACAGCTGCGGCGCGAACCACATGCGCCGCCGCGCCTGCGGCTGAATCCGGGCGTCACAGACATCGACGCGTTCCGCTTCGAGGACATCGCCGTCGAGGACTACCGCTTCCATCCCGCCATCAAGGCACCGGTGGCGGTATGAGCGGGCCGCTGGCGCTGGTGGCGGCACTGGATCGCAACCGTGCGATCGGCCGCGGCAATGCCCTGCCCTGGCATCTGCCGAAAGACCTGAAGCGCTTCAAGCGGCTGACGCTGGGCCAGCCGGTGCTGATGGGCCGGAAGACGGCGGAAAGCATCGGCTTCGCACTGCCCGGTCGCGACAACCTGGTGCTGACGCGCAGCGGCCGCGCACCCTTCACCGGCCAGGTGGCGGTGTCGTCGCTGGACGACGCCCGCGCCATGGCCGGGTCGCGCACGCTCTTCGTGATCGGCGGCGGCGACGTCTTCGAGCAGGCGCTGCCGCACGCCTCGTTCCTGCACCTGACCTGGGTCGATACCGCCATCGACGACGCAGACGCCTGGTTCCCGGATTTCGATCCTGTGCAGTGGATTGCCATCGGCGAAGAACGTCTCGACGCCGACACGCGCCACGCCTTCGCCTGCCACGTCGTCGATTACCGCCGCGCGCCCTGATCCGCAGCACGCTGCGCAGCGGGGCAGAAAAAACGCGGGGAAAACCGGCGCTCAGGGATCGACCCGGACCGCCCGCAATTGCAGGCGCAGCGCCACCTGCGAGGACAGCGTCAGGCGGCGGCTCTCCATGCCGAACTGCCGCCGGTTGATCTCGCCACTGACGTCGATCATGCACGCCGACTGGTCCGGCTGGCACCGGGCCGGCGCGACCCGGAAACGCACGGCGCGTTCGACGCCGCGCAGGACAAGCTGTCCGGTCAGCACGCCTCCCTCACGCAGCAGCGATTCCGGGGCCGGATCCGAGCGGAACACGACCAGGGGGTGGCGGGTGACACTGAAGAACTCCGACGAGCGCGCCCAGGACAGGTAGCGTTCCGGCGAGATCTCCAGCGAGGTGGCATCGATGCGGGTTTCGATCCGCCAGGCACGCGCGACCGGATCCCACGTCGATCCACCTTCGAAACGCGGGAAGCGGCCATGGATGCCGATCATGCCCAGCGCCGCCAGCTCGAAGTCGATGCGGCTGTCGTCCGGCTCGAATCGCCAGGCGGTGGCCGCCTCGCCGGTGTCGGGGTGACCCGCCGGTCGCTCATCGGCCAGGGCGGGGGCCACGCAGGCGGTGCAAGCTGCCATCAGGAAAACCGTCCAGACGGCCGGAACGCCCATGGAGTGCCGTAACGCGCCCGCTCCGGAATCAGTCGTCCGCGCCATTGCGGAACCGCTCGGGGCGCGCAGGCACCTGGACCACCTGCGGTACCGGGCTGTCCAGGCGCAATGCGGTGAGGTAGCCGCCCCAGACGCAGCCGGTGTCGATGGCATGGACGCCCAGCCCCATGAACAGGCCCAGCGCCGACCAGTGCCCGCAGACCACGCGGCTGCCGATGGGCTTGCGACCCGGTGCCGCGAACCAGGTGTACAGGCCGGGCTTCTGCGTACCCGGCGGCCCCTTCTCGCTGAAGTCGAGGCGGCCGCGCGGGGTCACGTAGCGCATGCGCGTCAGCACATTGATGGTCGCGCGCCAGCGTTCGACGCCACGCAGGCGCGGATGCCAGAGGTCCGGCCGGTTGCCGAACATCTGTCGCAGCAGGCGCTGCGGTTCCTTGCCGCGCAAGCGCTGCTCGACCTCGGCGGCGTGGCGCAGGGTGTCCTGCACGGTCCACGACGGCGCCACACCGGCATGCACCATCAGGAAATCGAGGCCGGGATCGTGATGGGCGAGCTTGCAGTGCCGCAGCCACTCGACGAGGCTGTCGCGGTCGTCGGCGAACAGCACGCGGCGCAGGTCCGGATTCACGCGCGCCTGCTCGTCCTCGCGCCGGTGCGCGATCGCCAGCAGGCTCAGGTCGTGGTTGCCGAGCACTACGGTGGCGGATTCGCCCAGGCCCTGCACCAGGCGCAGCACTTCCAGCGACTGTCCGCCGCGGTTGACCAGGTCGCCACAGAACCAGACGCGATCCTGCGCCGGATCGAATCGCAGGGTGTCGAGCAGGTGGGCCAGCTCGTCGTGGCAGCCCTGGATGTCGCCGATCGCATAGACCGCCATGGTGTCGGCGGTTCAGTGCAGGGTGCGTGGAACGGACAGCGTGAACTGCGGGATCGGCGCTTCGAACCGTGTGCCGTCGTCGGCAAGCAGCTGGTAGCTGCCGCACATGGTGCCGACGGCGGTTTCCAGCACCGCACCGGAGGTGTATTCAAAGCTGTCGCCGGGCCGCATCCACGGCTGCTCGCCGACCACGCCTTCGCCGGAAACTTCCTCGACCTTGCCATTCGCATCGGTGATGCGCCAGAAGCGGCTGATCAGGCGCGCGGGCACGTTGCCGGTGTTCTGGATCGTGATCGTGTAGGCGAAGACGTAGCGGTTGTCGGCTGGCTGTGACTGGTCGTCGAGGAACCGGGTCTGCACCCGGATATCGAGAAGGTACTGGCTGTCGTCGTCCATGGTTGCCATGACAGCAAAGCGCGCGCGCGGATGCAACAGGCGGATCAGCGGCGCGTGCCGCTGGTGGCGTCGTCGTGACCGCGCACGACGTAGTCGTCGTCGGACAGCATGTCCAGGTTCGGGTGCACTGTCAGCTCGCGTTTCTTGCGCTCCTGGCGGCGCTTCGACCACAGGTTGAGCGCCTCCACGCCGGCCGAGAACGCCATGGCGAAATACAGGTAGCCGCGCGGGATATGCACGTCGAAACCATCGGCGATCAGCGCCATGCCGACCAGGATCAGGAACGACAGCGCCAGCATCTTCACCGTTGGATGGGTGTCGATGAAATCGCCCAGCGGATTGGCCGCGAAGATCATGATCGCCACAGCCAGCAGGATGGCCGCGACCATGACCGGGATGTGGTCGACCATGCCGACGGCGGTGATGACGCTGTCCAGCGAGAACACGATGTCGATGACGGCGATCTGCGCGATCACCATGCCGAAGGTGGTACCAGCCTTGCCGATGGCGGAATCGTGCTGTTCCTCCTCGCCCTCGACCGCGGCGTGGATCTCCATCGTGCCCTTGATGAGCAGGAACAGGCCGCCGGCGATGAGAACCAGGTCGCGGATCGAGATTTCCTGTCCGAAGGCCGAGAACAGCGTCGACTCCATCCTCGCCAGGAACGCCAGGCTGATGAGCAGCAGGATGCGCGTCACACAGGCCAGGGCGAGGCCGAACTTGCGCGCGAAGGGGCGCTGGTCGGCAGGCAGGCGACCGACGACGATGGAGATGAACACGAGGTTGTCGACGCCCAGCACGATTTCCAGCGCCGACAGCGTGAACAACGCGATCCAGATGTTGGGGTCGAATATCCAGTCGAACATGGTGAATGCGTTCCTAGAAGAGCCGGGGTCCGAGGATCAGCAGCCAGCACGCGAGCACATTGACCAGAGCCAGCAGCACCGCCGCTGAACCCATGTCCTTGGCGCGTCCGGCCAGCTCGTGCCGCTCCGGCGAGGCGCGATCGACGACCGCCTCGATGGCTGAATTGATCATTTCCACGATCAGCACCAGCAGCAGGCTGCCCAGCAGGATGGCGCGCTCGACACCGCTCCGGCCGAGCCAGAGCGCCAGGGGTGCGAACAGGACGAAAAGGTAGATTTCGAGCCGGAATGCCGGCTCATGGCGCATCGCCGCGCCCAGGCCCTTCAGCGACCAGCCGAACGCTCGCCACAGGTGCCGTGGCCCTCGTGGTGAAGTGCTGGCCATTGGATCAGGCGCCGGCGAGGTTCATCGGCAGGCCGCTGGCGATGCCACACCCGCGCAGTCGCTCGCGGGCCTCAGAGATCGCACGGGGCATCGGCATGGGACGGAAGGCAGGCTCGGACGGCCGGCTATGATGCCAACTGCTCGCCTGGACAACAAGTTGCCAATCACGCCTTCGGCCTGCCAGGCGCGCCCGGGCGGGACCGCGGGCGCGCCGGTGGCGCCGCGCTGGCCGGTGCCAGCGCCCGCACTTCCGCCGCAACCAGCGGGCGCCACGCGCCCTTCGCCAGCTCGCCCAGCTCCAGTGTTCCGATCGCGACGCGGACCAGCCGCTGCACGTTGGCGTCACAGGCGGCCAGCATGCGCCGGATCTGCCGGTTGCGCCCTTCGGCGAGGACGAACGCCAGCCAGCTTGACCGCGTGCCCGTGCGCAGCACCTCGACGCTGACCGCGCGCAGGTGCTCGCCACGGTCGTCGATCCCGCCGCGCAGGCGCCCAAGCAGGCCATCGTCGGCGACGCGGTCGATCTGTACGTGGTAGTGCTTGGGCACACCGCTGCCGGGGCGCGTGACCGCCGCCGCCCATGCACTGTCGTTGCTGAAAAGCAGCAGGCCCTCACTGGCCTGATCGAGCCGGCCGACCGGCGCGATCCAGGGCGCGCCGGCATCGGCCAGGCATTCGTAGACCGTGCCGCGACCGCGCTCGTCGCTGCGCGTGGTCACCAGGCCACGCGGCTTGTTGAGCATCAGGTAGACCGGCGCGGCCGCGCCGACCGGCTGGCCATCGACCGCGATGTCGGTCGCGCCCAGGGCCGTGCGGCGCTCGGGATCCCGGCACGGCCGACCCGCGACCGACACGCGACCGGCGCGGATCCACTGTTCGGCCTGGCTGCGCGAGCAGACGCCGCGCTTGCTCAGCACGCGCGCGAGGCCGTACTCGGGAATGCGCCCCGGCACGCGTTACTCGCCCTCGGCCCAGATCGCGATACTGCGTGCGCCGTCCACCGAGATGCGGCCGCGATACATGCCGGCACTGCTGTAGGGCATGGCGATGTTGCCCTGGGCGTCGATGGCGATCACGCCGCCGTCACCGCCGAGACGGGGGATGGCGCCTTCGACCACCTGGCTGGCGGCCTCCGGCATGGGCGTGCCGGCCAGGCGCACCCGCGCGCAGATCTCGTGCGCCGCGTTGCTGCGGATGAAAAACTCGCCCCAGCCCGTCGCGGACACCGCGCAGCCCGGTTCGGCCCAGGTGCCGGCGCCGATCACGGGGACGTCGCCGACGCGGCCGTAACGCTTCATCGTCATGCCGCCGGTGGACGTCGCGGCGGCGACTTCGCCCTGCCGGTCCACCGCGACAGCCCCCACCGTGCCGTAGGGCCTGGGATTCACGCCCGGCACCAGCGCGGTGGCTTCCCGGCCGCGTTGTCTGGCGGAAAGATACTGCTGCCAGCGCGCCTCGGTGCGGAAATAGGACGGGCTCACCATCGCCAGCCCCTGTTCGCGCGCGAAACGCTGCGCGCCGGCGCCGATCATGAAAACGTGCGGTGACTGTTCCATCACGGCACGCGCGGCCAGGACGGGATTGCGCACGCGCGTCAGCGCGGCGACCGCGCCGGCGCGCTGCTGGCTGCCGACCATGACGGCGGCGTCGAGGTCGATGCGGCCGTCGGCGTTGAAGACGGCGCCCTTGCCGGCGTTGAAGTACGGCGAGTCCTCCAGCACGACCACCGCCGCGGTGACGGCGTCGAGGCTGCTGCCGCCTTCGCGCAGGATGCTGTGGCCCGCTTCCAGCGCGCGCGCCAGGTCGACTTCTATCGCCTTGCGCTGGTCCGGGCCGAGGGCCGCACGTTCGATCGTGCCGGCGCCGCCGTGGATGGCGATCGCGATGGGCGCTTCAACCGGTGGCGCAGCCTGCGCGCGGCCGATGGCCAGGGTGAGGGTCAGCAGGGCAACACCCAGAACCGTTCTTGCCGACATCAGCCGTCCTCACGTTCGAGGTCGCGCTCGGGATCGGGCGTCGACGGCTGGCGGGGCAGCGTGTCGCCGCCACCTTCGCCCTCCGCCTCCGGCTCCGGATCGAGCTGGTCATATTCAAGGAAACGCTCGTCGTCCGGCTCGGCCTGCATGGTCGCTTCGGTCACGACGCGCTCCTCGCTGGCGGCGATGCCGAGGTGGTAGGCGGCGAATCCAGGCAGCACCAGCTGGTTCAGGGCCATCCCGATGATGCGGCCGTCCTCGGGCGCAAGCACCTGCGAGGCGTGGTTGCTGACCGGGTCGATCACCCGTCCCAGCACGTCCCCCCTGCGCACGCGATCGCCGAGTTCGACCTCGGAAAACAGCATGCCGCCGTGGTCGACCCGGATCCAGCGCGACTCGTAGAACACCGCCTGCGGCTCGGCCCAGCGGCGACGGTCGTCGCTCATGCCCATGGCGTGCATCAGTGTTTCGATGGCCTGCACGCTGTGCTCGATGTCCTTGGGATCAAGCCGCATCGGACCGCCGATCTCGAAGGTCACGGCGGGAATGCCGCGATGGCTGGTTGCATAGCGCAACATGCCGGCTTCACCGGGCGAGTGCAGTACGGCGGTTGCGCCGAACCCACGCGTAAAGGCCACCACGGCAGGATTGGTCAGGTCACCGCGCACCTGCGGCAGGTTGGCGCGCTCGAAGGAACCGGTGTGGAAATCGACCAGGGCATCGCAGTGGCGGATCACCGCCTCGAAGAAGCTGTAGGCGATGCGTGAGGCGGAGCTGCCGTTGCGGCTGCCCGGGAAGAAGCGGTTGAGGTCGCGGCGATCCGGCAGGTAGCGCGAGCCGCGGGAGAAACCGAGCAGGTTGACGATCGGCACCGCGATGATCGTGCCGGAAAGTTCTTCCGGCTCGATGGACCAGGCCAGCCGGCGCACGACCTCGACCCCGTTCAGCTCGTCGCCGTGTACGCCGCCGGTAAGACACAGCCGCGGACCGGTGCGCTCGCCGTGGACGACGATGACCGGCGTTTCCATCACACTGCCGGAGAACGACTGGCCGGTTGTCCAGCTCAGGCGCTGGCGCGTGCCGGGCAGGACCTTGCCACCGAGGATCTTCATCGGCGAAACGCCGAACTCGTTGGCTTCGGGATCCGGCGGTGGCGGCCCGACGAACTGTTCCGGATCGGGCGGCGTAAGGGGCGTTGCCGGCACGGCCTGGCCCTCGATCGCCGCCTCCTGCGGCAGCGTGGCACGGTCGGGGACCGTGTCCCCGCCCTCGCCAACAGGCGATGCCGCCATTTCGGCCGGGGGTTCCCCTGCGTCCTCCGGCAGGTCGACGACCGGCGGCGGTGGTGCCTGCAGCTCCGACTGCAGCTCCGGCTGCTGTTCCGGCTGCTGTTCCGGCTGCTGCGACAGCGGCACCGGATCCTGGACCGGCATCTCGGGCAGCGGCCACACCTGCGCCGGCGCCACCTGCCATACAAGGGCGAAAGCCAGCCAGTACAACGGTCGGACGCGGATCTTCATGTGTTGCCGCAGCGCGAGCAGAGACCGTGGATCTCGAGGGTCTGCGCCTGCGGCGTGAAGCCGAGCCGGCGCGCCTCGCCCGCCAATGCCGCGGCGGCTCGACTGTCTTCCAGCTCGACGGTCTGCGCGCAGCCGTCGCAGATCAGGAACGGCGGCTGGTGTCCGGGCGGATCATCATGCAGGTGATCGCAACCGATGAAGGCGTTGATCGATTCCAGCTTGTGGATGAAGCCGTGTTCGAGCAGGAAATCCAGGGCGCGATACACGGTCGGCGGTGCGGCGCCGCCACGCTCCTGGCGGATCAGGTCGAGCAGGTCGTAGGCCTTCACCGGCGTTTCGTGTCCAATGACGAGCTCCAGCACGCGCCGTCGCAGCGCCGTTAGCCGCAGGCCGCGGCGCGCGCAGGCCTGTTCGACCTGCGCCATTTGCTCGGCCAGCGTCGGCCGCTCGTGAAGATGCACCATGCCCGGATGGTAATACGGACGGGCGTGACCCGCTCAGTCCGAGCCGGAAATCCGCGCCAGCGCGTCGTCGATGCGTTGCAGCGCCCGATCGCGGCCGGCCAGGTACACGGTGACGTCAATGGACGGCGAGGCCGCCGAACCGGTGATGGCCACGCGCAGCGGCTGCGCGACCTTGCCCATGCCGACCTGCAGTTCGGCCGCGGCATCGACAAGCGCGGCATGCACGGTGTCGATGCGCCAGTCGTCAACTGCCGCCAGCTTCGCGTGTACGGCGCGCAGCGGTGCGGCGGCGGCGGCGACCAGGTGCTTGCCGGCGGCCGCTTCGTCGAAGCCCTGCAGCGGCGCATACCAGTGCCGGGACTTCCCGGCCATCTCGGCCAGCGTCTGCGCACGCTCGCGCATCGCCACCACCACATCGGTGGTTGCCGGCCCGGCCGCCGGATCGACGCCGATGGCGCGCAGGTGTTTCTCCAGCAACGGCGCGATGGTGTCCGGTTCGGCCTTCATCAGGTACTGCTGGTTCAGCCATTTCAGCTTGTCGAGGTCGAAGCGTGCCGCCGCGACATTGACGTCGGCGACCGAGAACAGCTCGACCATTTCCTCGCGACTGAAGACTTCCTTGTCGCCGTGCGACCAGCCCAGGCGGACGAGGTAATTCAGCAGCGCGTCCGGCAGGAAGCCGTCCTCGCGGTAGGCCAGCACGCTCACCGCGCCGTGCCGCTTCGACAGCTTCTGCCCGTCCGGGCCGAGGATCATCGGCAGGTGCGAGAATGCCGGCACCTTCGCGCCCAGCGCTTCGTAGAGATTGATCTGGCGTGGCGTGTTGTTGACATGGTCGTCACCGCGGATGACGTCGGTGATGCCCATGTCGATGTCGTCGACGACAACGGCGAAGTTGTAGGTCGGGAAGCCGTCGGAGCGCCAGATGATCAGGTCGTCCAGCTCCTCGTTGCTCCACTCGATGCGGCCCTTGACGCGGTCCTCGAACACGACCGACCCGGTCTTCGGGTTCTTGAAGCGGATGACGCGGTTGGGATCGTCGCGAGGCGGCGAGGAATCGTCGCGGTAGCGGCCGTTGTAACGCGGCTTCAGGCCCTGCTCCATCTGCGCCGCCCGCATGGCGTCCAGTTCCTCGCGACTTTCGTAGGCGTAGTACGCCTTGCCGGCGGCGACCAGGCCCTGCGCGACCTCGTGGTAACGCTCCATGCGCTGCGTCTGGTAGAACGGGCCCTCGTCGTGTTCAAGACCCAGCCATTCCATGCCCTGCAGGATGGCCTGCACCGCCTCGTCGGTCGAACGCTCGCGATCGGTGTCCTCCACGCGCAGGATGAACTGGCCACCGCGATGGCGCGCTTCCAGATAGCAGTACAGCGCGGTACGGGCGCCACCGATATGCAGGTAGCCGGTGGGACTGGGAGCGAAACGGGTACGGACGGTCATGGTCGTGACTGCGGAATCTTGGGGAACATGGATGCGGCGCAGGCACCACATCGGTGAGGAAGCGTGAGGCGGTTACTTCACGACGCGCAGGCCGCCGCGACCGCGCGGCGGAGGCGATGGCGGTGGATCTCCGGAGGGACCGTCGCCTTCGCCGTCGCTGCCTTCGGCGTGCGGGTCCTGGTCGCGCCCCTCGTCGTCGGACGACAGCGAGGGTTCCGGCGGAAACACCATGCCCTGCCCGTTCTCCATCGCGTAGATCGCCAGTACCGCTTCCAGCGGCACCAGCACCAGCGTCGCGACGCCGTTGAATCGGGCCTGGAAACTGATGGTGTCGTCGGCCAGGTCGAGGCGATCCACCGCGTTCGGCCCGATGTTGAGCACCACCTTGCCGTCCTTGACAGTATGCGGCGGCACGCGCACGCCCAGGCGCCGCGCATCCACCAGCAGGTAGGGCGTCAGGCCGTTGTCACAGATCCATTGATGCAGGGCCCGCACCAGGTACGGCCGGTTGGATGTCATCTCGGCCATGACCGGAGGGCGCTTTCGAAGGTCAGCCGGTCGGCAGTTCGCGCATCTGGCGCTCGTCGGGCGTCAGGCTGCGTGCAAAACCGGGATTGCGGAAGATGCGCTCGCCATAATCGAGGATGGCCTGGCCTTCGCGGCCCAGGTTCAGCCCCAGCGCCGGCAGGCGCCACACCAGCGGCGCAAGCAGGCAGTCGGCGATGCTCATTTCGTTGTTGAGGAAGAACTTCGCGGCCTTGAATACCGGCGCGCTGGACAGCATGGCTTCGCGCAGGTGCTTGCGCGCCTTGTCGGCGGTGGCCTTGTTGCCGGACTGGATTTCCTCGACCAGCGGCAGCCATTCCCACTCGACGCGACGCTCGGCCATGCGCAGGCGCGCACGCGAGTTCGGATCGACGGGCATCAGCGGCGGATGCGGGTAGCGTTCGTCGAGGTAGTCGCAGATGACGTCGACGTCGTGCAGCACCAGGTCGCGATCGACGAGTGTCGGAACGGACTGGTAGGGATTCAGATCGATGAGGTCTTCCGGCGGCTTCGCCGGGTCGACGAGGATCAGGTCGTAGCTCACGCCCTTCGCTGCCAGCACGAGCCGCACCTGGTGGGAACGCAGGCAGGCCTTGCCGGAATACAAGGTCAGTACATTTCGGGAACGGGCGGTGCTCGCCATCATCGACCCTCCTTGCTCGATCAATCCTTGCGCTGAAGTCGAGCCACCGGCGCCTTGTTGGCGCCGGGGCGAACGGTTGCCTAGCTTAGGGCCGAGGCCCTGCCCAGGGAAAGCCCGGTCACGACGCGTCAATGCACGTCCTTCCAGTACTCCTGCTTGAGCAGCCAGGCGATCAGGGTGAACAGTGCAAGGTAGAGCAGCACCCACACGCCGATGGCCTGGCGCTGGAGGATTGCCGGCTCGGCCGCGTATTCGAGGAAGGTGACGAGGTCGCGCACGGCGGCATCGTACTCGGCCGGGCTGAGCAGGCCGGGCGTGGTCAGCTCGAGGCTTTCCACCGCCGGGCTCGCGCCGGCTTCCTTGGCTTCACCGTAATGCGCCGACTGGCTGCCCTGCAGCTCCCACAGCACGTGCGGCATGCTGGCGTTGGCGAGGATGGTGTTGTTCCACCCGGTCGCCGACGTCGGGTCGACGTAGAACGACTTCAGGTAGTTGTACACCCAGTCCACGCCCCGCGACCGCGCGCTCAGCGACAGGTCCGGCGGCGCCTTGCCGAAGAAGGCCGCGCCATCCTTCGGCGTCATGGCGGCGTTGATGGTCTCACCGAACTTCGCGGTGTCGGAGAACGCGAGATTCTCCATCACCTGTTCCTCGGTGAGGCCCAGGTCCTCGGCCATGCGCGAATAGCGCAGGTACTTCAGCGAATGGCAGCCCGCACAGTAGTTCATGTACATGGCGGCGCCACGCTGCAACATGGCCTTGTTGGCGACCTGCGTATTGGCTGGCGCCAGGCCTTCATGGCCACCCGCGGCGGACACCGAGGCGCTGACCACCAGGCCGAACAGGAGGGACGTGAAACGGCGCATCGGGAAACGTGCCTTAGTCATGCGTGGTCACCCTATCCGGCACCGGCTTGCTCTTCTCGAAGCCGAAGTGCGTATAGACGAACAGGAATACGAAATAACCGAAGTACAGGACGGTCAGCAGGCGACCGATCTGCGTCTCGACGGGGTCGGTACCCGGGCCGCCGCCGATCTTGCCCAGCCAGACGAAGCTCAGCGCGAAGATGCCGAGCGCGACCTTGAAGGCGGTTCCACGGTAGCGCCAGGACTTGACCGGGCTGCGGTCCAGCCAGGGCAACAGGAACAGCAGTGCGATCGCCGAGAACATCACGATCACGCCCAGCAGCTTGTCCGGCACAACGCGGAGCATCGCGTAGTACGGCGTGAAGTACCACACCGGCACGATGTGCTCCGGCGTCACCAGCGGGTCGTAGGGGACGAAGTTGTCCTTCTCCAGGAACAGGCCACCGAAGGTCGGTTCGAAGAAGATGATGAAGGCGGCGAACATCAGGAAGAAGCCGACGCCCAGCAGGTCCTTGACCGTGTAGTACGGATGGAACGGAATGCCGTCGGCCGGCGCCTCCGGCGACCAGCGGTTGCCCTTCGGACCCTTCTTGATCTCGACGCCATCCGGGTTGTTGGAGCCGACCTGGTGCAGTGCGCCCAGGTGCAGCACGACCAGCAGCAGCAGCACCAGCGGCAGCGCGATGACGTGCAGCGCGAAGAAGCGGTTCAGCGTCGCATCCGAGATCAGGTAGTCACCTCGGATGAACTCGACCAGGCCTTCGCCGATGCCGGGAATGGCACCGAACAGCGAGATGATCACCTGCGCGCCCCAGCCGGACATCTGCCCCCACGGCAGCACGTAGCCCATGAAGGCTTCGGCCATCAGCGCCAGGTAGATGAACATGCCGATGACCCACAGCAGCTCGCGCGGCTTCTTGTAGGAGCCGTACATCAGGCCGCGGAACATGTGCAGGTACACCACGATGAAGAACATCGAGGCGCCGACCGCGTGCATGTAGCGGATCTGCCAGCCCCAGGGCACATCACGCATGATGTACTCGACGCTGTTGAACGCCTCCGCGGCGCTCGGCTTGAAGTGCATCGTCAGCCAGATGCCGGTGACGATCTGGTTCACCAGCACCAGCAGCGCCAGCGAACCGAAGTAGTACCAGAAGTTGAAATTCTTCGGGGCGTAGTACTCGGATGTATGCGCCTTCATGAAACTGAAGACGGGCAGACGTTCCTCGATCCAGCCGACCAGGCCCTTCTGCGGCGCGCCGTTGGGATTCGGATAACCGGCCATCACGCAGCTCCTTCTGGATCAACGCCGATCTCGATCAGCGTGTCGGACAGGAAGCGATGCGGCGGAACCTGCAGGTTCGTCGGCGCCGGCACACCCGAATAGACGCGACCGGCCAGGTCGAAGCGCGACTTGTGGCAGGGGCAGAAGAAACCGCCCTTCCATTCCGGATCGAACGGCTGCGGGGTCAGCTCCGGCACGAAGGTCGGCGAGCAGCCCAGGTGGGTGCAGATGCCGACATAGATGCCGATTTCCGGACGCTGGGCGCGGAATTCGTTGGCGGCATAGGCGGGCTGCTGGCTGGTGTTCTCCGAGGCCGGGTCGCGCAGGTGGCTGGCCAGCGTCGGCAGTGCGCTGAGCATTTCCGGCGAACGGCGATAGACCCACACCGGGAGGCCACGCCAGCTCTCGATCATCAGCTGGCCCGGGGCCAGCTTGCTGATGTCGACACGGACCGGCGCACCCGCAGCCTGCGCCCTGGCGCTGGGCTGCCAGGACTTGATAAAGGGCACGGCCAGAAAGGCCGCCCCGACTCCACCTACCACGGCCGTGGTCGCCGTCAGGAACCGTCGCCGGCCCTGATTCACATTGTGTTCCGCCATTGCTGCTCCAACGTGGCTACTGGGCGAAAGGGTGTCCCCTGAATCGTGCTAGTGTAACCAAAGCCGTCGCGGGGAGACAGAGTTTCGGGACACCAGGTGGCGTGCCCGATCCTGGTGCCACGCTCGTCCTCCACCGTCCCGAGTGCCTCTTCCACTTGAACCGCGTGCTCCGCAGTGTCTTGTTTCTGTTGCAGTTCGTCGTGGTCGGACTGGCGGCAGCGTTCGTCCTCACGCAACTTTTCCCGGCACGCGGAACGGCGCCGAATGGCGCGCAGAACAGCCCGGTCGCCCCGACCGGTCCCGCCTCCTATGCCACGGCGGTGCGGGCGGCGACCCCGGCGGTGGTCAATATCTATGCGAACAGCATCGTCACCGAGCGCCCGCTGGTGGTACCGGAGAACATGCGCCACCTGTTCCCGGGCGCCTTCGGCCTCGGCGCGCCCCGCCAGCGCATCAACCAGAGCCTGGGCTCCGGGGTCATCGTCAGCCCGGACGGCCATGTCCTGACCACCTACCACGTGGTCGCGCAGGCCAGCGACATCCAGGTCGCCCTGCACGACGGCCGCGTCACCCGCGCCCAGGTCATCGGCAGCGACCGCGACACCGACCTGGCCGTCCTCAAGATCGAGGGCAGCCAGCTGCCGTCGGCCCAGTTCGCCGAGCCGGGCACGCTGCAGGTCGGCGACGTGGTGCTGGCGATCGGCAACCCGTTCGGCATCGGCCAGCGCGTCACCATGGGCATCGTCAGCGCGATCGGCAACGACCACCTCAACCTGCTGACCTACGACGACTTCATCCAGACCGACGCGGCGATCAACGACGGCAACTCCGGCGGCGCCCTGGTGAACGCCAATGGCCAGCTGGTCGGGATCAATACCGCGGTGTTCCGCTTCGGCGAGGGCATCGGTTTCGCCATCCCGGCCCAGGCGGCGCGCGCCGTGCTCGACCAGATCCTCGCCCAGGGCTACGTCACCCGTGGCTGGCTGGGCCTGGACTACCGCGATCCGCCGACGCCCACCGCCAGCGAGGATGGCGCGCAGAGCACCGCCCCGCGAGGCGTCCAGGTCACCAGCGTCTATCGCGACTTCCCGGGCGCCGAAGCCGGGCTGGCGCCGGGTGACGTGCTGCTGCATCTGGATGGCCAGGCCCTCGACGGCCAGAACGTGCTGCGCCAGCTCGAAGCGGCCCTGGTGCCCGGCTCGAGCGCACGCGTCGACGGCCTGCGCGCCGGCGTGCCCTTCACCGTCAACATCGAAGTGGTGCAGCGGCCTTCGCGTGGCAACTGAGGGCTGCTTGTCGAAGCGGCGGCCGGCTGAGTACACTTGCCGCCGTTTTCGCCGCCGCAGAGGCCCGCTTTGGACAGTAGCGACTCGTGTCGAACGAACGCCTGGTCCGTGCGGGCCCTGATGCGCTGAGCGCCTCCTCCGCACGACCCGGCCTCCGTCCGCTCGACTGAACCCGCCACCTGTGGCCCCGCCACACGGTGATGGCGTGTCGCCTGTCCTCGCCTGCCCCGGCGACCTGCCAGTGGTCGCGTCGCGAGGAACCGCGTCATGGACGATATCCGCAACCTGCTTGAAGACCTGCAAGGCCTGATCGAGGCCGACGACCGGCAAGGCCTCGCCGCGCTGCTGGAACCGCTGCGCGTGCAGGACGTCGCCGAGCTGTTCAGCGAGCTCGACAGCGACGCGCCGTTCGACGTCCTGTTCGGCCTGCTCGACCACAACCGCCAGGTCCGCACGTTCGCGTACATCGACCTCAACCTGCAGCCGCAGATCCTCGCCGCCTTCAGTCCGGAACGCCGTCGGGCCATCGTCGGCGAACTGGACAGCGACGACCGCGCCGCGCTGATCGACGAACTGGAGCCGCCGCAGGCCGAGGAACTGATCGCCAACCTGCCGGCCGAGGAACGCGAAGACACCCGCGAGCTGCTTGCCTACGACGAATCCAGCGTCGGCCGTTTGATGAACACCGACTTCGTGTCGGTGCGCCCGTACTGGACCATCGCCGAAGCGCTGGACCACATCCGTGCCGCCAACGAGAACGGCGAGTCGGTCAACCGCATCTACGTCACGCAGCTGGAAGGCAAACTGCTCGACAACCTGCCGCTGCGCGCCTTCATCCTCGGCAAGCTCGACGAGCCGGTGCGCACGCTGATGCGACGCGAGGCGATCTCCGTGCGCCCCGAGGAACACCGCGAGGAAGCGGTGCGCCTGATCCAGCATTACGACCTCGAAGCACTGCCGGTGGTGGACGAGGATGGCGTGCTGCTCGGCACCGTCACCGTCGACGACGTCATGGACGTCGCCGAAGAGGAAACGACCGAGGACTTCCATCGCCTGGCCTCGGTCGGCGCGGTCGAACTGAGCATGCGCGACGCCAGCGTCTTCTATCTGTTCCGCAAGCGCGTGCCCTGGCTGGTGATGCTGGTGTTCGCCAACATCTTCAGCGGCGCTGCGCTTGCGCATTACGAGAGCACGATTTCGTCGGCCATCGTGCTGCTGTTCTTCCTGCCGCTGTTGATCGGTTCGGCCGGCAACGCCGGCTCGCAATCCTCGACGCTGATGGTGCGCGCGCTGGCGACCGGCGACGTGTCGATGCGTGACTGGTTCAGCCTGCTGCTCAAGGAATTCGGTGTCGCGCTGGCGCTGGGCATCGCGCTCGGACTGGCTGTTGCCGGCCTCGGCGTGCTGCGCGGCGGCGTCGCCATCGGCATTACCGTTGCGCTGACCATGGTCGTCGCCGTCATGGCCGGCAGCCTGATCGGCATGAGCCTGCCGTTCGCGTTCTCGAAGCTGAAGCTGGACCCGGCCACGGCCAGCACGCCGCTGATCACCTGCATCGCCGACATCAGCGGCATCGTCATCTACTTCGGCATCGCCAGCCTGGTCCTGGACCTGCCCGGATAACGCCGGCCGGATCCCGCCCTAATCCCAGGGCCCGGTGCCGATCTGGCACAGCACGTCCATGCCCCCGGCGCTGGTGTAGTTGACGATCAGGCCGCCCAGGCAGCGCACGTCGAAATCGCGGCCATCCTGGATGATCGACAGGCTGATATCGGCGACGCCCTCGTGCTCGGCGACTTCGGCGTAGACGTTGATGGTTTCGCCATTGGGCAGGTCGACAGCCACTTCCCGGTCACCGACCGTACAAAGGCCGGATTCCTCGTCGCGGGTCAGCGGCAACAGCACCGACTGCATCGATTCGTCGCGGAAGAACAGCCTGAGGTGATCGGGCAACGTGGACATCCCTGCTTCTCCTGATACGGGCGGTGTGTGATGCAGACGCCGGCCCGCCCTGCCGGCCGGAAGGAGGGCGACCGCGATGGGCTGCCTGCGCCGGCTTCCAGCCAGCACAATCCCGGCGCCTGGTCGGCATGCATTCTAGGACCATGGACGCTACATCGACCTGCGTGATTCCCGGTCGCCTGTTGGACCTGGGCCGGCCCGCTCCCGCCCGGCGCGCAAGCGGTCAGCGCGGGCGATCCCCGGATGCGTTGCCCGGCGACGGTTCCCACAACTCGATGGGATTGCCTTCGGGATCATGGATGCGCGCAAAACGTCCGACTTCCGAGTCCCATTCGTCCGGCCGGGTCTCCACGGCGATGCCGGCGGCCTGCAGCTGCGCGATCATCGCGTCCAGATCGTCGACGCGGAAATTGATCATCCATTGCTGTTCCGGCCGACCGAAATAGTCGGTGTCTGCCTTGAATGGATGGAACACCGTAGGGCCGGCGCGCTGCTCCCAGACCGCCTCGACGATATCGATGCCGAGGTGTTGTGTGTACCACGCCACAAGCGCTTGCGGGCTGTGGGCGCGGAAGAAGAACCCACCGATTCCAGTGACTTTGTGCATGCCGGCGCCTTGCCTCGCTGTCCAGCGGCCCACCATAACGCTGGCCTCTGCCCATCGCCAGCCGAACTTCCCTGACCACAACCCCGCCACTTCGGCAAACGTTGGGCGCCAGCCAGGACAACATAAGAAACATGCAGTGATTCACTCATTTACGGATGAGCCAATTTGGCAATTCCCTGTCGTCTTTGGACCCGGCACGCACACAGCCCCTCTCCCACACATAGCAATCGTGTTGGACGCCCACGCCCGCCGATGAAATGTAGCGGCCGCCGGGGCCATTACTGATCAGTCAGAAATATAGGCGACACTTGGATGCCCGAAGAACGAGCGCACCAGGTCGGGCCGGAGCTTGATGTCGGACAGTTGCGCATGGACCCGATCGGCCAGCTTCTCGCCACTACGCAGCGGGCTTCGCGCGACCCCGGTTCGCTTGGTGTAGCTCCAGACAAGCTCGTCCGGATTCAAGTCCGGCGCGTAGCCGGGAAGGAAGTGCAGCGTCAGCTTGCCCTTCAGGCTGTCAACGTAATCACGCACATCGCGTGCCTTGTGCGCAGGCAGACCATCAAGCACCAGATGGACCGGCCGACGACGACCTTTCATCATCTGCCGCAGCAACTCCACGAACTTCCCACCGTTCAAGCCGCCGCTGTAGACAGCAAACCAGAATCCGCCCTTGCTGTTCACCGCCGAAGCCGCGCTGATGCTCTGGCGCTGACCGGGAACCGGGACCACCGGGGTGACACCTTTGACGCCCCAGGTTCGGCCCTGCACCGCATCGGCGCG
>NZ_SMAF01000025.1 GCF_004343305.1 Pseudofulvimonas gallinarii
ATGGATCGGAGCGGATGGCTCGCCGGCACAAAGTCGGCGAGCTTGGCCACGGTGAACAACGACTCCTGGGTGACATCTGCACCACGCATCGCACGCCCTCGCTATACCTGAGTGCGGTATCGCAAATCGAAGGCGGCAAAGCAAGCGCTGGCGCGGGAGAAAAGCAACAGGCTGCTAATGCCGCGCGGACATCAATGGGCCTCCGGTGCTGCCGGGATGCGGCCTCAGTGGACCCAGCGCCCGCCGCGCTTGCGCGGCGTCGGCTTGGCGCGCACCGGCACGGCGGTATCAAGCTGCGGCGGGTTCTCGCGCCAGTAGTGGTAGAGGTCGATGACGGCGCTGGGGATCATCTGCAGGCAGCTTTCGCGCTCGCTGTCGTCGAGCGCCGGCCAGCGCGGATCGGTGTATTCCTCGAACAGGCCTTCCGAAAACGCCAGGGCCATGATCGGCGTCATGATCTCCATCAGCTTCGGATCGAAGCGCAGGCGCGGTTCCCACAGGTGCGCGCGCATGTCGACGCCCATCGAGAAGCCGGCGCACCAGCCATGGGCATCGACAACGATGTCGGGCTCGCCGTTCTCGGCGTCATCGTATTCGGACAGGATCGGCTCGTAGACGAGGTGCTCCAGCCCCTGTTCGACGCTGTGGTACAGGCGCAGGCAGAGGCTGGTCAGCTGTTCGGCCTGAAGGTGGCTGTCGAAGGCCTGATCGGAATCGAGCACGACCGGCAGCCAGTCATCGGAGACTACCGGCTGCGGACCCACGATCAGCGCCGTGACCAGTCCGTGCAGGCCGTCGAGCAGCAGGCCATCCTCGCCGTTGCGAGCCAGCAGCATCGCGTGCAGTTCGTCCAGTTCCTCGTTGTCCAGGGACTCGCCGAGCTGCGGCAGGAGCGGACGGTGGCTCATGACGTGGTGTCGGATAGCCGGACCCAGGCGGGCGCGTGATCGGAAGGGCGTTCCCAGGTGCGCGTCACGCGGTCGATGCCAACGTCGGCGACGCGCGCCTTCAGCGACTCGCTGACCAGCACCAGGTCGATGCGCAGGCCGAGGTCGCGACGGAACGCGGCCTGCCGGTAATCCCACCAGGAATACTGGCCGGGTTCGTCGTTGTGCAGGCGGAAACTGTCGTGCAGGCCAAGGTCGAGCATCGCGCGCAGGGCCTCGCGTTCCGGTGTCGAGCACAGGATCTGCTCGCGCCAGGCCTCCGGGTCGTGGACGTCGCGATCTTCCGGCGCGATGTTGAAATCGCCCAGCACCACCAGCTCCGGATGGCGCGCCAGTTCCTCGCGCAGCTGCGCGGTGACCGCATCCAGCCAGCGCAGCTTGTAGGCATATTTTTCGCTGCCCACCGACTGGCCGTTGACGACGTAGAGGTTGACGATGCGCAGGCCGCCCACGGTGGCGGCCAGGAAACGGCGCTGCGGGTCGTCGAGACCGGCGACATCGGTGACGACATCCGTCGGGGCTTCACGGGCGAGGATGGCGACGCCGTTGTAGGTGCGCTGGCCACTAAATACGCAGTGGTAGCCCAGCGCCTGGATGGCCGGCAGCGGGAACGCGCCGTCCTCCGACTTGGTTTCCTGCAGGGCCAGGATGTCCGGCGCGGCGTCCGCGCACCACTGCTGCAGGTGGGGCAGCCGCACCTTCAGCGAGTTGACGTTCCAGCTGGCGATCTTCATGGCCGGGAGTGTAGCCGACGGGCCCGGTGCCGGCGCCGGTGCGGTGGCTGGAGACGGCTGGGTGCCGGCCCGCCGTCAGGGCCGCAGTGGCGGCCGGTACAATGGCGGCATGAACATCCGTCCCTTTGCCGGCACGCTGCCCACGCTGGGTGCGCGTGTCTATGTCGATCCCGGCGCCCATGTCATCGGTGACGTGGTGCTGGGCGACGACGTTTCGATCTGGCCCGGCACGGTGCTGCGTGGCGACGTGCACCACATCCGCGTCGGCGCGCGCAGCAACATCCAGGACGGCACCGTCGTCCATGTCACGCACGACGGACCCTATACGCCGGGCGGCACGCCGACCCTGATCGGCGCCGACGTGACCGTCGGCCATGGCGCCCTGCTGCATGCCTGCACGGTCGAGGACGCCTGCCTGGTGGGCATGCATGCCACGCTGCTGGACGGTTGCGTCGTGCGCAAGCACGGCTTCGTCGGCGCCGGCGCGCTGGTCTCGCCGGGCAAGATCGTCGGTCCGGGCGAACTGTGGCTGGGCAATCCGGCGCGGCTGGTACGCCGCCTCAGCGACGTCGAGATCGAGGCGCTGTACTACTCGGCGAAGAACTACGTCGACCTGAAGAACCGTTACCTCGCGCACCCGTAAGCCGTCGGGCGCGGCGCCCCCTATCGCGGACCACAAGTCCAGTCCTACCATCGGCCCATGAACGACTGGGCACGGTGGCACGAAGGTACCCGCCAGCTCGACCTGCTGGCGCACTGGCGCGGCAGCGGTCACCTTGACGCCGAGGCCTGGCAGCGCGGTCACGCGCTGGTGGATGCGCCGGCCAGTGGTGCCCCCTGGCGGGGCGTCCTCGAGCGGCTCAGCCTCTGGCTGTCGGTGGCCCTGCTCGGCGCGGCGGTGATCTGTTTCGTGGCCGCCAACTGGGACGAGCTCGGTCGCTTTTCGCGGATCTTCGGCCTGCAGGCGCTGCTGGTGCTGGCGACGCTGGCTGCCTGGTGCTGCGGACTGGCGCGACCGGCTGGCCAGGCCGCCCTGTTGTTGGCCGGCCTGCTTCTGGGTGGACTGCTGGCCCTGGTCGGCCAGACCTGGCAGACGGGCGCCGATACCTGGCAACTGTTCGCATCGTGGGCGGTGCTGCTGCTGCCCTGGCTGCTGGCTGCGCAGAATCCACCGATGAGCCTGCTGTGGGCGCTGGTTTCCAACACCGGACTGTTCCTGTGGCTCGATGAGTGGACCGGGGGCGCCATGGTCTCCGGCATCGTCATCGGCCTGTTCAATCTCGGGCTGGCCAGGCTCTGGCTGTTCCTCGGCCGCCGCGTCGAAGGCCTGGCGGGGCGACTGGGACCGCGCTTGCTGTTCACGGCCGGTCTTTTTGCGCTGACACTGGCGGCGGTCGCTGACGTGTTCGGCTGGCAAGGCACCCGCGGTGGCGGCCTCGTGGTCTGGCTGGTCGCCGCGCTGGGCGTCGCCGCCGGGTCGCTGCGGCAGCGCGACCTGGCGGTCCTCGCGATGGCGATCCTGTCGGCGGTCGTGGTCGTCACCACACTGCTTGCCCGCCTGGTCTTCGATGCCCTCGACATGTCCAGCGGCGGCCTGCTGCTGCTGACGGTCGCCGTGCTCTCACAGGTCGCTGTCGCCAGTGATCGCCTGCGCCGCCTCCACGCCGGGTGGACCCATGAACGGACCTGAGGCAGAGGCACTCTGGCTCCGACTGCGCGAGGCGGGCGTGGTCAGCGGCGACGCGCCCATGCTGGATCCCGACGCCACCGCGCCCTGGCCGATCCGGCTGCTCGGCGGCGTCGGCGCCTGGATCGCCGTGCCGCTGCTGCTCGGATTCGTGCTCGCAAGCATCGACTGGAACGGCGCGCACGGCATGGCGCCGATCCTGGTCGGAGCCATCCTGGCGGCCGCATCGCTGCCGTGGCTGCGCGGGGGCCGCGATGAATTCCAGCGCCAGGCCGGTACCGTCGGCAATCTCTGCGGCCTGCTCGTCATCGCGGTCGGCATCGCCAGCGAAGGCTCCAGCACCATGGTGGCGCTGGTCATGGCCGGACTGGCGGCGGTGATGTTCAAGCTGTCGCCGCAGTGGCTGCACCGCTTCCTGTGCGCCGGCGGCCTCGTGACCAGTCTGATCTGGCTGCTCGTCGCAGAGCGTTTCGCGGCCGAAAGCCTGGCGCTGGTGCAGGCGCTGCTGGTCTGGGCGACCGCCGCGGCGTGGCTGTTGCGCATCCATGTCGATCCGGTGCGTTATCCGCGCAGCGCCATCGATCCCTTCGCCTGGGCGTTGACCATCATCGCGTTGGCCGCGGCGTGGTTCGGCAACTGGCTGACGGGCTATGGCCATGACATTCACCTGCGGACGTTGCAGGTGCTCAGCGTGGCGGAAGCCGCCATGCTGCCGGTGGTCGCCGGCATCCTCGTCGTTCCCCGCCGGGAAGTACTGGGCATGGCCACGACCGTCGGCCTGATGCTGGCGACGGTCGTCCTGGCCTGGCTGTGGCGCTGGGCGCCCGGCGTCTCGCTGTCGATCAGCCTGCTGTTGCTCGCCGTGCCGATGGGCGCATCGGTCCTGCTGCTTGTCAGTGTGCTTTCGCTGGCAATTTCATTGCTGCAGTACTACTTCCAAATGGCCGACACCTTGCTGGCCAAGTCGCTGGCGCTGGCCATCGCCGGCGGCGTCGTTCTGGCCCTGCACTTGATCCTCAGGGCGCGCGCGCGCCGGGTGGCGACATGAACTGGCGGCGCTGGACCGTGCCGGGTGGACTGGCGCTGGTGCTGGCCGTGGTCAACGCCGGCATCATCAGCCGGGAACGGCTGGTGCGCGAAGGTGAAACCGTGCTGCTCGAACTTGCGCCGGTCGATCCGCGTTCGCTGATGCAGGGCGATTACATGGCGCTGGCATTCGCGCTCGCGCACGAGGTGCCTTCAAGTGGCGACGACCGGCACGCCGATGGCTACCTGATCCTCCAGCGTGATGCCGAAAGGCGCGCCACCTTCGTTCGCGTGCAACCCGCCGCGCAGCCGCGTGCCGGCGACGAGCTGGCCCTTCGATACCGCGTCCGCGGCGGCCGCGTGCGCCTGGTCAGTAATGCCTGGTTCTTTTCGGAAGGCCAGGCTGAGCGCTATCAGCCCGCGCGCTGGGGCGAGATGCGCGTCGGCGACGACGGCGAAGCGCTGCTGGTCGCGCTTCGGGACGAAAATCTGAAGACGCTGTAAGGGCGCATCCCGGGCGAGCGAACAACACACCGTGACGCGGCATGTCCGCGCCGCGTCCGCCGGCATGCCCATATCCCGTGGCTGTCCGACGCCGCACCCGGCATGGCAGTCCGCTGGCGCGGAACGAAAGACTCTCGGCGCGATCCCGTGCATCGTCCAACCGCGCGTGGCGATCACGCCGTTGCCGTCGCCGCCTCCAGATCCAGCAGCCAGGCGAGCGCTTCCTCGCGATGGCTGCCGCACATCGCCGGCTCGGCACGCAGGCTGGAACAGACGGCCGGCCGTTCGGGACGACCGAACAGGGCGCAGCCGAGTTCGGCGGTCAGCTGCACGCAGGGAATGCCGGCCGGTTTGCCGCCGGGCATGCCGGGAATCGGCGAGCTGATCGACGGCGCGATGCAGCAGGCGCCGCAATGTGGCCGGCACTCCATGGTCGACGCCGGGCTCAGGCGCCGGCGCGCAGCGTGTCGTACACGGCATCGGCATCGGGCTCGACGCCGTGCCACAGCGCGAACGACACCGCCGCCTGGTCCACGAGCATGCCCAGGCCGTCGAAGGCTTCGATGGCGCCGGCACCGCGTGCCCAGCCGAGGAAGCCGCTGGCGAATTCGCCGTAGTTGAGGTCGTAGGCGATCGCGCGCGGCGACAGCAGGCGCATCGGCAGGTCGATGGCCTGGCCGTGCTTGCCCGCGGAGGTGCCGTTCACCACCAGGTCGAACAGGCCATGTTCGGCGAGGTCGTTCCAGTACACGCTGTGCACGCGGCCGGGTTCACCCATGCGCAGCGCCAGCGCGTCAGCACGTTCGGGACGACGCGCGGCGATCACCACCTCGCCGACGCCGCCATCGAGCAGCAGCGGCAGGATGCCGGCGACGGCGCCGCCGGCACCGAGCAGCAGGGTGCGGCGGGCGCGGATGTCCTGTTCCTTGCGCCGGCACAGGTCGTTGATGAAACCCTCGCCGTCGGTGTTGTCGCCACGCCAGCCGCCCCCTTCGAGGCGCTGCAGGACGTTGACGACTCCGGAGCGTTGCGCGCGCGGCGCCAGTTCGTGGCACAGCGGCACCACGGCCGACTTCACCGGCGTGGTGATGTTGGCGCCGAGGCCGCCCTCGCGCTCGAACTGCGCGAGCGTGTCGGCGAGATCGGCGGCCTGCGCCTCGATCAGTTCGTAGTGCAGGCCGATGCCGCGCTGCTCGCCGAACAGTGCGTGGATGCGCGGCGACCGCGAACCGGTCAGGGGATGGCCGAACAGCGCGTAGCGCCGCAGGTGCGGGGCGACACCGTCGTCGCGCAGGCTGGGTGCTTCCATGGCGGCCTCCCGTATTGACTCAGCCAGCTTCGCGCAGCCAGCGCGCGGCGTCCAGCGCGAAGTAGGTCAGGATGGCATCGGCGCCGGCGCGCCTGATCGAGACCAGCGCTTCCAGCGCGCAGGCACGCTCGTCCAGCCAGCCGTTCTGCGCCGCCGCCTTCAGCATCGCGTACTCGCCGCTGACCTGGTACACGAAGGTCGGCACGCCAAAGTGGTCCTTCACGCGACGGACGATGTCGAGGTAGGGCAGGCCCGGCTTGACCATCACCATGTCGGCGCCTTCCGACAGGTCCAGGTCCACTTCGCGCAGCGCTTCGTCGCTGTTCGCCGGGTCCATCTGGTAGGTGTACTTGTTGCCCTTGCCAAGATTGCCGGCCGAGCCTACGGCGTCGCGGAACGGGCCGTAGAAGCTGGAGGCGTACTTGGCGCTGTAGGCGAGGATGCGTGCGTTGACGTGGCCATGGTGTTCAAGCGCAGCGCGGATCGCACCGATGCGGCCGTCCATCATGTCGCTGGGCGAGACGATGTCGGCGCCGGCCTCGACGTGCGACAGCGACTGCCGCACCAGCGCCTCCACCGTCGCGTCGTTGACGACGTAGCCGTCCTCGTCCACCAAACCGTCCTGGCCATGCGTGGTGTAGGGATCGAGGGCGACGTCGGTGATCACGCCCAGTTCCGGGAAGCGCGACTTCAGCGCCGCGATCGCGCGTTGCGCCAGGCCGTCGGGATTCCAGGCCTCGGCGGCATCCAGGCTCTTGGCACCGGCGCCGACCACCGGGAACAGGACCAGTGCCGGCACACCCAGCGCGACGGCCTGTTCGGCGGTGCGCAGCAGCGCGTCGATGTCCTGGCGCTGCACGCCGGGCATCGACGGCACGTCGACGCAGCCGGGGCCGTCATGTATGAACACCGGCAGGATGAGGTCATCGGCATGCAGGCGCGTCTCGCGCATCAGCCGGCGGGAGAAATCGTCGCGGCGCATCCGCCGCATGCGGGTCAGTGGATAGCTCATGGCAGCCATTATCCGCCCAACCGTCGCCGGGCGGCTTGACCATGGTCAGCCGCCAGTGCGTTTTCCGCCAGCCTCAGGCCTCGTCTGGCATCGCCGACAGCGATCGGAAGAAGCGGTCGCGGCGCGGCAGCCAGCCGTTTTCGTAGTCCAGGGAAAATACGACGGCGCCGGCGCGGCCGACCAGTTCGCCACGCGGCACCAGTCCGTATACCCGGCTGTCGGCGCTGTTGTCGCGGTTGTCGCCCAGCACCAGGTAGTGGTCCTCGGGAATCGTGACCGGCCCGAAGGAGGACAGCCGGTTGCCGACCGGATGGCGACGCACGTAGTGGCGCAGCTGGCCCAGCAGTTCGATGGCCACGTCATCGTCGCTGGCGGTCGCCGGCACGTAGGCGACTTCCTCGCCATTGATCCGCAGCCCGTTGTCGACCATCGCGACGGTATCGCCGGGAAGGCCGACGACGCGCTTCACCAGGCGGTTGTCGGCCGCGACCGAATCGAAGACGACGATGTCGCCGCGCTGCGGCTCACCGGTGCGCCAGATGGACGTACCCAGCAGTGGCAGCCGGAGGTCGTAGGCCATCTTGTTGACGAGGATGCGGTCACCGGCGCGGATGCTCGGGTCCATCGAAGTCGTCGGAACGTCGTTCCAGTCGGCGAAGGAACTGCGGACCACCACCATCAGGGCGATGAAGACCAGGAAGTGTCGATGGCGGTGCAGGAAGGCGGCGGGGCGGGGCATGGGATCCGGACCAGTGTGGAGGAATCCCCGGTCGACCGGGCGACCCGGACCGAGTTCCCCGGAACCGGTGCTTTTCCCGTTCCCGGACAGCGTCTTGCGCAGGTCATTAAGAAAGCGTAAAAAAGTCACTGCGAGTTCAGCTAAACCCGGTAAACTGTCGATTCACAGCAGTTTTTTCTCGGATAAACGCCCCGGTCGAACCTCCATGTCCATCCTCGCGCCCGTTTTCACGACCCTGACCGCCCTGGCTTTCGCCCTGGTCTGGCTCGCACGGGTGCAGGTCGCCGAGGGCCAGGTGGCGGTGCTCCGGCGCTGGCAGCGCAGCAGCAAGGTGCTGGGCCCCGGTTCCTACTGGCGCCTGCCGGTCCTGGACCGCATCGAGCGTCGCGAACCCAGCATCGGCCGCAGCGTCGAACTGCACGACCACGAGGTGTCCGCCGATGGCACCTGGCACGTCCAGGGCCGCGTCTATTTCCAGATCGTTGACGCGCCGCAGGCCGCGCCGGCGCTGGGCCGCCTCGAAGAGACGGTCACCGAGGAGCTGGACCGCCTGTTGCCGGAGTTCCTCCCGGAGCATCGCGACGAGCCGGCAGACGCCTTCAACCAGGCGCTCAAGCAGTCACTGAATGCGCGCCTGCGCCGCCGCGGCATCCTGGTCGCCCGCACGCAGATCCGCGCCGCCGCCTGATCCGGCGCCGGCCGGCAGGCCACCACCCGCCCAGTCGGGCGATACTTCCCGCGCATGAGCGATCTTTCCCACCTGGCGCCCGACCTCGAGCGCGGACTCGCGGCCATGGGCCTCGAACTACCCGCGCGGGCGCGCGACGACCTGTTGGCCTACCTGGCCCTGCTCGCGCGCTGGAACCGCAGCTACAACCTCACCGCCGTGCGCGAGCCGGCGCAGATGCTTGTCCGTCACCTGTTCGACAGCCTCGCGGTGCTGCCGCATGTGCCCGGTCACCGGATCGCCGATGTCGGCGCCGGGCCCGGTCTGCCCGGACTCGTGCTGGCGCTGGCGCGTCCGGACCTGGCCGTTCTGTCCATCGACAGCAACGGCAAGATGGCTCGCTTCCAGCGCGAAGCCATCCGGGTCCTCGGCCTGGGCGAGCGCTGCCGGGTCGAACAGGCCCGCGTCGAAGCCGTGGATGGCGGCGGCGGATTCGACACCGTCACCTCCCGGGCCTTTGCCAGCCTGCCGGATTTCGTCGCCGCCAGCAGGCACCTGCTGGCGCCGGGCGGGCGCTGGCTGGCGCTCAAGGGCCGTCGTCCCGACGACGAAATCGCCGCCCTTCCGGACGGCGTCTGGGTCGAAGCGGTGCTGCCGCTGCACGTTCCGGACTTGGCAGAGCAGCGCCATGCCATCATCATGGCCGGTCCGTCAACCGAGACAGCCGCCTGACTACCGGGCCATGAGCCGCATCATCGCCATCGCCAACCAGAAAGGCGGGGTCGCCAAGACCACGACCTGTGTCAATCTCGGCGCCGCCCTGGCCGAGATGAATCGTCGTGTCCTGGTGGTGGACATGGATCCCCAGGGCCACGCCACCATGGCCGCGGGCATCGACAAAGATGCCGACGCGCCGAACGGTTGCGCCGTGCTGCTGGAAGAGTCACCGATCCAGGATGCCATCGTCCGCACGGAAACCGGCCTGGACGTGCTGCCGGGCAACAGTGACCTCACCGCCGCCGAAATCAAGCTCATGGACGGACTGGCGCGCGAGCATCGCCTCGGCAACGCGCTGAAGTCCGTGCAGGACCGCTACGACTACATCCTCATCGACTGTCCGCCTTCGCTCAGCCTGCTGACCATCAATGCGCTGACGGCGGCCGACAGCGTGCTGATCCCGATGCAGTGCGAGTTCTTCGCGCTCGACGGCCTCACCAAGCTGATGAAGACGATCGAGGCGATCAAGGCGCACACCAATCCGCGCCTGGAGATCGAAGGCCTGCTGCGCACCATGTACGACGGCCGCAACAACCTCGGCCAGGACGTCTCGGCGCAGCTGGCCGCGCATTTCGGCGACAAGGTCTACCACACCATCATCCCGCGCAATGTGCGCCTGGCCGAGGCGCCCAGCCACGGCCTGCCGATCACCGCTTATGATCGCGACTCGCGTGGCGCCATCGCCTACCTGGGCCTGGCCGGCGAAGTCCTGAAGCGGGAGCGGGACAGCCATGCCGAGGCGGCGCCGGCCGCCGCCGCGCACGGTTGACGAAGAGGAAACGGAAGAATGGCGGCAGCGAAGAAGCGCGGTCTCGGCCGCGGACTGGATGCCCTGCTCGGTAGTGGCGCGGTGCGCCCGAGCGCCAGCAGCGGCGTGACCGACGGCGAGGTCGCCGTTGACGAGGGCGAGCTGCGTGAACTGCCGATCGACAGCCTGCACGCCGGTCGCTACCAGCCACGACACAACTTCGAGCCGGAGGCGCTGGAGGAACTGGCGCAGTCGATCCGCGCCCAGGGCCTGATCCAGCCGATCATCGTCCGTCCGCACAATGGCGGCTACGAGATCATCGCCGGCGAGCGCCGCTGGCGCGCCGCGCGCCAGGCCGAACTGACCCAGGTGCCCTGCCTGGTGCGCGAAGTCGACGACCGCACCACAGTTGCGATGGCGCTGATCGAGAACATCCAGCGCGAAGACCTCAATCCGCTGGAAGAGGCCACCGCGCTCAAGCGCCTGATCGACGAATTCGACCTCACGCACCAGGAAACCGCCGATGCCGTCGGCCGCTCGCGTGCCGCCGTCAGCAACCTGCTGCGCCTGCTCGACCTGCCCCACGCGATCCGCGACCTGGTCGAAGCCGGGCGCCTCGACATGGGCCATGCCCGCGCGCTGCTGACATTGCCGGAACCGCTGGCGCTGCGCCTGGCCGACCAAGCGGCCAGCGAGGGCTGGTCGGTGCGCCAGCTCGAACAGGCCGCGCGCGAAAATCCGGGCGCGACGACCCACGGCAGCCCGCGTTCCGGCGGCAAGCCCGCAGTCTCCGCCGATCCCGACATCACGCGACTGGAGCAGGAACTGGCCGAACGGCTGTGCGCGCCGGTCAGCGTGCGCCACAGCCGCGGCGGCAAGGGCCAGCTGGTCATCCGCTACCACAGCGTCGACGAGCTCGAAGGCATCCTCGAACGGCTGCGCGGACACTGATCCGGCGCACTTCGGTGGCACTTACATCCGATCGCGGTCGGGCGTAGCGTGCGCCTGCCGGCAGTCCGGCCGGCTCACCAGGAGCGCAGGATGGACCTGCCTTCGTACTTGGCCCTCGCCGCCGTGATGGCGGCACCCGCCGCCTCCGCCACCGGCATTGCCGGCAGCGTTGCCATCAACGGTTTCGACTATTCACCCCCGACCCGGCAGGTCGAGCCGGGGCAGACCATCGACTTCGCCGCGACCGGCTTTCATCCGCTGAAGCTGGACGACGATGATTCGGTGACGTGTACCCAGGATTGCCACGTCACCTTCCTCGGCTTTGGCCACTACGGGTTCTATTGCGGGAACCACGGCAGTCCCGGTGGCAATGGCATGTCCGGCGTCATCGGCGTCGTTGGCGACCCGGATTCGGCGCCGGTGTTCGTCGGCAGCTTCGAGCACGCGCTGATCGCGCCGCGGGTTCCCGGGTAGCGCAGCCTCCGGCCAGGCAAAAAAGCGACGGACGCCGAAGCGCCCGTCGCTGTCCACATTTATCCGCCCGCTTACTCCTGGGGCGGCGCTGCGCGACGCATCCCGCCGCGATGGCCGTGTCCATGGCCCTTGCGGTGACCACCGCGCTTGCCCTGCCAGGCCTCACGGCGCTCCGCCATCAGGCTTTCCAGCTTGGCCTTCTGCTCGGTGTTGAGCACATCGCTCAGCTTCACCTGGCCTTCGCTGTGCAGCGCCATGCTCTCTTCGCGGTGCCGCTGGTGCAGCGCGCGGCGGGCCGCGCCCTGTTCCGCGAAGATCGTGCGGACCTGCAGCGCCTGTGCCTGGGTGAGGTTGAGTTCGGCCGTCATGCGCTCGACGCGGCGGTCCAGCATCTTTTCGAAGCGTTCGGCTCGATCGGTGCGCTCGGCGCGTTCGCCGGTCGAAGGCTGGGCCACGGCGAAGCCGGTAGCCAGTCCCAGTGCCAGCGTGGTGGCGATCATCAGCTTGTTCATGGTGTCTTCTCCGTGTTTCATCCGGGCCGCTTGCCCGTGGTCGCCACAATGACGGCCAAGATCGAAGCCAGCGTGGAGAAATCGCGGAGAACGCACAAGGGCCGGAAAATCCGGCCCTCGTGGTCAGGTCGCACTCAGGTTTGCGGCGCCGATGCAGCCACGACCGCTGGCGATGCCTTCGTCAATCGCTGCCGCGCGCAGCGGTCACCAGCGACATCGTGTAGCTGCCCTTCGAGCCATCCAGCGATGCGGCGACGAGGCGGCCTTCGCCATCGGCATCCAGCGTGACGATCAGGCGCGCGCTGGTGCCGCCACCGCCGTCATCGTCCTGCGCTTCCTGATGGAAGGTGTCGCCATCGAACACGCCCCACTTCAGGATCGGATCGAAATCGCTGGAGTCCATGCGAACCTCGACGCGCTGGCCCGGGCGGCCCTCGATGCGATAGGCGTCGAACGGCATTTCCTCGTCCGGCGTGAAGGCGTCGCTGTCGTCCAGCTTGCCGCGGATCGCCTCACCGACCTTCGCGGTCTGGAACACGATCGGGCGCGGTGCCGGCGGCTCGCCCACCGTCACGGTGAAGGTGCCGTTGGCGCCACTGCCGATGGAAGCCAGGCGGATCGCCGCCTCGCCGCTGGCCGGCAGGGTGACGGTCAGGCGCGAATTCAGGCCGGGTCCGCCGTCGTCATCGCTGGCGGTCTCGAGGAACTGGCCATTGCTCCACGTGCCGTAGCCCAGCACCGGATCGAACTCGTTGGCGTCCAGGCTGATGCGCACGGTCTGGCCGCCACGACCCTTGACCAGCCAGATGTCATAGGGCTGACCGGAATTCTCGTCTTGTGGCGAGTCTTCGCCGAGGCGACCCTGGGTCGGCGTGTTCAAGGACACCTGGCGCAGGCTCGGGCGTGGTGCCGCCGGCGCCTCGGTCACGCTCAGCGTGTAACTGCCGGCATCATTGGCGCCGATCGAATTGGCGCGGATCTGCAGCACGCCGCTGGCAGGCACGGTGGCGGTCAGCAGCGAATTGGTGCCTCCACCGCCATCGTCGTTGTACACGCAATCGTCCGAGCAGCCCGGCGCGGCGGTGGTGCCGGCGGCCAGGTAGGCATCGAACGATGCCGAATCCATGCGGATGCGGACCCGATCCCCGGCGCGACCGCGATAGGTGTACAGGTCATAGGGCGTACCGTCATCGGCCTTCGGGCTGGCGGCGCTCAAGGAGCCGTTGAGGCTCTGGCCGAGGCGGATCGGCGTCTGGGCCAGTGCCGAACCGGCGACCAGCGCGCCCATGATGGCGACGGCGAGGATGCGGGATGTCATTGTGGTTCTCCACGTTTTGGGGGCAAATCCGCCGGCCTTCGCGCGACGGGGAAACGGGCGCCGCCGCGGCGGGCCATGCGGTGCGCGGCGGCTGAGTGGTTAGACGCAAGACGGGGCGGATATGCGCCAGTCCCCCTGCCGAACCACGACCACGTCACTGTACTTCGTTCAGGAAGCGCAGGACAGGGCGGTCATCTTCGTCCAGTCCGGGTGGTCAGAAGCGCAGGCCAAGCCGCCGCAGCGTCTTGCCCATCAACCAGGCGGGCCCGACCAGCAGGTAGAAGAGATCGGTGAAGAAAGACGGTCGCCGTCCTTCGAGCAGGTGTCCGACGAACTGTCCGATCCAGGCGATCACGAATACCGCGATCGCGACAAAGAGGAGGGTTCGCGGTCCCAGTTCCCGGAACAGCAGCGCCGTCAGCAGGCCCAGCCCCGCCATCGCAACCGCCATCGACAGCCCGAGCACGCGGGAGTGGCGGTAATACCAGAGCACCGCCGCCAGCATGGCCATGCCGGCCCAGAGTCCGGGCTTGAACAGCGACGATGGAACCGGGATCACCCAAAGCGCGGCGATCACGCTCCACACGATCAGCGGCACGCAGATCCAGTGGATCAGGACATTGGTGCCGTTGCGATGGTCGTCGGCGTAGTGGTCGAAATAGCGGTCGATTGCGCGCGTGGCTTCGGCATCCATGGCTGGCGGTCGTATCGGCAGTGAAGCCGCAAGCATACGACCGCCAGCGAAGACGAGGTAGCTGCAGCGCACCCCTCAGGGCGTGACGGCCGCGCACACATCCACGGCGCTGGGCGGCACCGGGCCCAGCCGGTGGATGTCATAACCGCCCGAGGGCCAGTTGGCATCCTCCGCCGTCCAGGTGATGGACCCGGTGGTACAGGACGTGAACGTCAGGGTCACCTGGCCCCACGGCGTGCGCTCGACCAGCGCCGGGTTGTCGCGGGATGCGAACACGCCTCCCTCACTGACATGAAGCGGAACGCTGACTTCGTTGGCGTAGGCGTGGGCCATCCCCGACAACCACACCGGCTCGCCGCTGCCATCCGGCGCGTAGGTGTACCAGTAGACGAGGATCCGCGGCGCGTGACCGGGCTGTCCGGGCGGCAGCAGTTCGATGTTGAAGCCCTCGCCCGCGCGCTCAGGGTCGTACCAGGAGCCGGCGACATGCCAGCGTGGCGCCTGTGTTTCCCGGATAACCAGCCGGCCGAGGCGATAGCCGGGCACGGTGAAATCCGCCGCCTCGGGGTCGTAGTGGAGCTGGGTGCCGCCCACGTCGGCCGTCGCGCCGAGGATGCGTTGCGGCACGCCGTCAGGATTGCGCAGCGATCCGTTCAGTCCCGGATGAGGCTGGGCCGTTCCTTCTCCACCGTCACAGGGTTCGACCAAGGTGCCGTCGAGCAGGCGGACGTCTGCTTCGTCGTTCTCGCACAGCCCGGCATCGAAGACCTGGCTGCCGAACAGCTCGATCGAGACAGGTCCCTTGAAGCGACCCTGCTCATCGAACAACTGGACCTGCCGCGGCTCCTCGTTGCCGACGAAGGCATCGTCGCTCGGCCTGACCGCTGCCAGATACGAGAAATAGCGATGTTCGTCGGGCCGGACCTCAAGCGTCGCGATGCGATCGCGCGGTTGCCCCGGTCGTGGCAGGAAACCAACGACCCCATAGGGCACGTGGTACATCGACCCGAACACCGCATTCCCCTCGAGGCCGGAAATCGGAGGATGCAACACATTCAAGGCGCCCATTGCGCCGAGCTGCTGGAAAACCGGCTCGAGTGCCTCGGGAACGGGACGGGCGTGATCGTAGAAATCGAACTCGCCATCGTGGGCGGCGACCAGGAATGCCGGCACATGGATGCCGTGCTCGGGTGTTTCCGGAAACCATTCAACGGTGAGATGAGCCCGCGCCCCCTGTTGCGCAAACACGGACGAGGGCGCGATGGCCGCCGTGGCAGCAAGAGCGAAGGCGAACAGGGTTGAGTCATGACGCATGGAGTTCTCCTGTATCGGGATAGCCTTGACGGCGACCAGACGGGGCCACCTGCCGTGACCTGGCAGGTGACAGAGCTGCGTCCTGCATGCGCTGCGGAGAATAGTCCGCGCACGCGCAATCCAAAGAAATATCCACTAGCGTGGATAGGCCGAGTATGCACGAGTCGCATTGCCGGTGCGACCCGCGGTCTGGAATGCGTCGGGCAACCTGCAACATGCGCCGCGCCAGCCATGCGCGGCGATTGGGCGGGACGCCCCGGTTTTCGAACCTGCCAGCTGCCGAGCCGGGGCTGGACCGGTACCAGCACAGGACAGGCATCGGCCGGCGCAGATCAACAAAGGGCTGCCCGCGACCCAGGATCGCGAAGCGGCCAGCGCGCTCCTGCGCCGGCGGCATGCAGGAGGAAAGCGCAACGCCCGAGCGTCAGGAGGCTGATTCCCGCCTTCGCGGGAATGAGGCGGCTGAACCGGATTGACGATCAACGACGGAATGTTCCGTTGTGCTGCCGCCGTTTCGCCATGCGGCCGCATCCAGCAACGAAGCGCATCCCTGTGTAGATCGCGTAGAAGTGTTCCCGGGTCGATCCCGACAGGGTGTTCCAGGGTCAAGCGCGTCTGCGTGTTCTAGGGTCAAGCGCGTCGGCGGGTCGCAGTCTCGCGCGGCAGTCGAGAGGCTTGTCATCCGTCATCCCCGCGAAGGCGGGGATCCAGTGCTTTCAGCGCCCACGAGGCTGGATTCCCGCCTTCGCGGGAACGAAGATCAACGGGACGGTATGTTCCGTTGTGCTGCCGCCGTTTCGCCATGCGGCCGCATCCAGCAACGAAGCGCATCCCTGTGTAGATCGCGTAGAAGTGTTCCCGGGTCGATCCCGACAGGGTGTTCCAAGGTCAAGCGCGTCTGCGTGTCCCAGGGTCAAGCGCGTCGGCGGGTCGCAGTCTCGCGCGGCAGTCGAGAGGCTTGTCATCCGTCATCCCCGCGAAGGCGGGGATCCAGTGCTTTCGGCACGTCAGGAGGCTGGATTCCCGCCTTCGCGGGAATGATGGACAACGGCGGCAGGTGCGGTCCTCACCCGGGGCGGCGCCGCGCGAATCAGCCCTGCGGCGCGGTGAGGCGTTCCAGAGCTTCACGGTAGCGGGCGACGGTGCCGGCGATGACGACGGCAGGCAGCCGTGGGCCGGGCGCTGACTTGTTCCAGTCCAGCGTTTCCAGGTAGTCACGCACGAACTGCTTGTCGAAACTCGGCGGATTGCGACCGGGCTGGTAGGCATCGGCCGGCCAGAAGCGCGAGGAATCCGGCGTCAGCATTTCGTCGGCCACATACAGCGTGCCGCCTTCATCGACGCCGAACTCCAGCTTGGTGTCGGCGATGAGGATGCCACGGCTGGCCGCGTAGTCGGCAGCGAAACGGTAGATCGACAGCGTCGCGTCGCGAACGCGCTCGGCGAGATCGGCGCCCACCAGTGCCACGACCTCGTCGAAGCCGATGTTGGCGTCGTGGTCGCCGATGGCAGCCTTCGTGGAGGGCGTGAAGATCGGCTCCGGCAGCGCATCGGCGATCTGCAGGCCGGCCGGCAGCCGGATGCCGCAGACAGAACCGGTAGCCTGGTAATCCTTCCAGCCGCTGCCAATCAGGTAGCCGCGAGCGATCGCCTCGACGGGCAGGATGCGCAGGCGCTTGCCAACGACGCTGCGCTGCCGGTAGCTGGCCACGTCGATGCCTGCCGGGAGCACCGATTCCACGGCATCACCGGTCAGATGGTTCGCCATCAGGTGCGCGGTGCGCGCGAACCAGAAATTCGAAAGCGTGGTCAGGATCTCGCCCTTGCCGGGAATCGGATCGGGCAGGATCACGTCGAAGGCACTGAGGCGGTCGCTGGCGACGATGAGCAGTCGCTGCGCGTCCAGGGCATAGACGTCGCGGACCTTGCCGCGATGGACCAGGTCCAGTCCGGGCAGATCAGACTGGTAAAGCACGGAAGGCATGGCGTTCGCTGAACTGGCGGGCGGGGTGCACAGTGTAGTGCGGTTAGAATCCGCGGCCATCATGCCTGCTTCACGAGACGCCCCCGAACACGTCGTCCGGCCGTATCCGTGCTGGCGGCTGCTGCCTTGGCTGCTGCTGGCCGGATGCGGGCAGACGCCGCCGGAAGCCCCGGCGGAAATCCCGGAGGCGGCCGTTTCCGCCACGCCAGCGCCTGCCGGGACGCGCGCACCGCACCAGCTTGGCCTCTGCGCCGCCTGCCACGGTCGCGACGGCATCGCGGTCGCCGCCAATACGCCCAACCTCGCCGGCCGCGATCGCGACGAACTGCTGGCGGCGATGGCGGAATACCTGGACGGCCGCCGCGACTACGCACCCATGCGCGCAATGCTCGGGCCGATCCGGCCGGCCGACCGCGAAGCCCTCGCGGACTGGTTCGCCGCCCAGCCACCGGCGCCGGCCGTCACGCCGTGAACGCCCTGGCAGCGCTGGTCGGAGCCGTCGTCGGCCTGCTGCTGCTGAGGCACTGGATCGGTGCCGCGACCGGCGCGAGCCTGGGCTGGCTGATCGCCAGCGGCGTGCTGCCGCGCCTGTTCGGTGGATTCCAGACCGGCCACGGCGATGCCCTGATGCCGGCCGTCTTCACGCTGCTTGGGCGCCTCGCCAAGGCCGACGGCCAGGTCAGCCGGGCTGAAATCGACGTGTGCGAAGCCCTGATGGACCGGCTGCAGCTGCAGCCGCGCGCGCGCCATGCGGCCGTGGGCGCGTTCAATGCCGGCCGTCGCGACGACCACGATTTCAGCGAGGCCTTCGCCACGCTGCGCGACGCGCGCCGCCATGGCAGCCTGTTCCTCAACCTGTTCGTCGACATGGCACTGGCCGACGGCGAGCTGCACGCCGAAGAGCGCCGGCTGCTGGGCAAGTACGCCTGGATGCTGGGCCTGCGTGAATCCGCGCTGGAAACATTGCTGCTGCAGCGCGCACGAGGCGGTACGCGTGGCGGTGGTCATGCCGACCCCTATGCCGAGCTCGGACTGTCGCCCGCCGCCAGCGAACAGGACATCCGCCGTGCCTTCCGGCGCCTTGTCAGCGAGCACCATCCGGACAAGATGGCCGCGCGCGGCGCGCCACCCGAAGCCGTCCACCTGGCGCAGCAGCGCACGCAGGCCATCCTCGCCGCCTATGAGCGCATAAAATCGGCGCGCGGCATGAAATGAACATCCTCATCCACCGTACTTGCAACGGGAAAGCACCATGAAGCAGTCCGCGGTGATCGCACCGTCCATCCTTTCCGCCGATTTCGCACGGCTCGGCGAAGACACGGCACGCGTGCTCGCCGCCGGCGCCGACTGGGTGCATTTCGACGTGATGGACAACCATTACGTCCCCAACCTCACCATCGGCCCGATGGTTTGTGGCGCGCTGCGGAAGTTCGGCGTCACCGCACCCATCGACGTGCACCTGATGGTCAAGCCGGTGGACCGCATCGTGCCCGACTTCGCCAAGGCCGGTGCCTCGCTGATCTCCTTCCATCCGGAGGCCAGCGAGCATGTCGACCGCACGCTGGGCCTGATCCGCGACAGTGGCTGCCAGGCCGGACTGGTGTTCAATCCGGCGACGCCGCTGAGCTGGCTGGACCACGTGATGGATCGCATCGACCTGGTGCTGATCATGTCGGTGAATCCGGGTTTCGGCGGCCAGAAGTTCATCCCCGGCGCGCTCGACAAGCTGCGCGAGGCGCGCCGGCGCATCGACGACAGCGGCCGGGCGATCCGCCTTGAAATCGACGGCGGCGTCAACGTCGACAACATCGGCGCGATCGCTGCCGCCGGTGCCGACACCTTCGTCGCCGGTAGCGCGATCTTCAACAGCGGCGACTACGCGGAGACGATCGGCGCAATGCGCCGTGCCGTTGACGGCAGCGTACCGCCGGAGGTGGCGATGTTTCCCGGTACGGTGCCGCACTGAGGACCGCCGTGATCCGTACGCGGCCTTTTCCGCGTACTGTCGGGTGGATTCCTGCCCCTAACCTGGAGATGGACACGATGCGAACAGCCTGTGCCGTGTTGGTCGTTGCGCTGGGTTCTCCTTGTGCCGTGGCGCAACAGATCGTGGTGGGCGGAACCGGCATCGACTACCAGGCCAGCGTTGCCGTGCCCTGGAAGGCGCCGGACCGGCGCGTACTGGCGTTTGAGCGCCTCGACGGCAGCGCCACCGGCGACATCTGGCTGACCCGCTCCGAAGACGGTGGCGACACCTGGGACACGCCTGTCAGCATCGTCGCCAGCTTCGTCAACGAGCGTCATCCGGCCCTGGTGCAGACCGGCGAATCGGCCTGGTCACTGTTCCACTTGAGCAATGCCAGCGGCGGCTTCCGCATCCACCGCGCCACCTCCAGCGATGCCGCGAATTTCTCCGCCTCCGCGCCGGTCGACCTGGGATGGCCCACCGGCGGCGAGATCAATCCGCATGTCATCCGTCGCGATGACGGCACCCTGGTCCTCGCCTACCAGCGCCTCGGCGGTGCCGCCTACATCGCCATTTCGGAGGATGACGGCGCCACCTGGAACACGCCTCCCATCCAGGTCACGACGGGCAGCGCCGCATTGCCGCGCATTGCCTGCCGCGAGGACGACGACACCTGCCTGCTGGTCTACCAGACGGGCAGCCAGGACCTGACGCTCTGGGTGAAGACGAGCGCCGACTTGCACGACTGGTCGGCACCGGCCCGACCGCTGACCAGCGACGGCAACAACCACGACCCGCTGCCGCTGGTTCTGGCCGACGGCAGCTTCGTGGTGCTGTGGTCGCGCATGGCGAGTGGTGGATTCCAGGTGTTCTCGACCCGTTCGCATGACGGCGTGACCTGGCAGCCGCCCATGCAGCACACCGAGCGTCCGGGCCTGCACAACGTGCAGCCGCATGCCGTGCCCGCGTCTTTGCCCGGCACCGTCGAGCTCTACTGGGGCGCCGCGCAGCTGCCAAACTACGGCGACGTCGATATCGCGCGCGAGGCGATGGTGCTGGTCGCCGACTGGCTGTTCCGGCACGACTTCGAAACAGTGGAGTAGGCGCGCGGGGCGCCCACGGCGCCGATCACGGTTCCGGCCCAGCAGGCGGGCGCTGCTTCTGAAACAGGTCGTTCGCGCGGCCGAACGCGCCTTTGACTTCAAGGAAAGCGGCGTCGGCGCTGGTAACGCCCCATGGATAGGGGTCCCCCGGCTATTCGGCCTGATGTGACGCCTGACGGGCGGTGTCGGGAGCAGCCGTCTTTGCCGACCTGGGTCGTTGCGTACCCTGTTTTCGGCAGCGTCGGATCATCCTTTTCCACCGTGCCTGGACCTTCAACTCCGCATTCCTGCTCCATCACTCCGCCCTGGCATCGGCTTGAAGGCATCGGCGCAGGCCCTCTACGGCACCACGACAGGGAAGGGCGTTGATGGGGTTTCCAGACCACGGCCGAGCCGGAACAGGCCCCGTTGGCCCCGATGGGAACCGAAGAGACCGTCAAAGAGGTCTGGGCAAACGCGCAGCCGTATTGCCGCCCTGGACGTGTTTTCACCTTCATGCGGGCGTTCCATGTCAGGCGGATGTCTCCATCGCCGACTCGAGGGGATCGCCAGAGCGCTTGCATCCAGCTTCAACCGGGTCGGCCATGCCGACAAGCGCGGATTCGTCGTCCCGCACAAGAACGTCTGGCCCGCGTCTTCTTTCAGTGTTCACAGACTTGCCGCTGGCGGTCAGATGCGCGGATGTGAAGTCCTGGCCGACCGGAAGGTCCTGCGTCTGCCGTCAAGCGGCCGCAACGGGGTTTATGCCTACAAGCCCCGCAGCCGCCGCATGCGCCGGTAGACCGCGGGGCGGCAGGCCATGGCGAACAGGACGCCGACCATGAAGCCGGCGACGTGCGCGATCCAGGCGACGGCGCCGAGCGTGGGATTGACGTAGGCCATCAGCACCTGCAGCAGGATCCAGAAGCCGATCAGCCAGAGTGCGGGAATCCGCACGAATTCGAGGAAGGCGCCGAGCGGAATCACCAGGCCCAGTTGCGAGCGCGGGAACAGGGTCAGGTAGGCGCCGACTATGGCGGACACGGCGCCGCTGGCGCCGATGATGGCGCCAACGCGATCCGGCATCGAAAGTGCGGTCGCGAGGTTGGCGAGGCCGCCACCGATCAGGAACAGCGCCAGGAACAGACCGCTGCCGAGCCGTCGCTCCGCCGCCAGGCCGAAAATGAGCAGGAAAAGCAGGTTGCTGACGACATGCAGCAGGTCGGCGTGGATCAGCATGGCGCTGAACAGGACCACAGGACGCAGGTCGCCAAGGTAGTCGAGCCATCCCTCACCGAGGTCGAACAGGCGCGCGGGCACAAGGCCCCAGGTGGTGACGATGCTGAAGAAGCGCGCCTCGCCGATGTTCGCCAGCCAGAGGTAGGCGAACACGATCAAGGCCAGGAGCAGGGGCGTGGCCCAGCGCGGCCGGCCGCGGGATCGCTCGTCGACGTGGACGAACACGGCGGCCGTGCCCGCGCGCTCAGCCCCGAGAGGGGTACAGGAAGTCGGTGTCCTTGAAGCGGATCAGGACGCCGTCGGGACGGATTTCCACCACTTCCAGGCCACCTTCAAGGGGCTGGCCGTCGCGCGCGCGCACGCCGTTGATGATCGCGAAGCGGCGTTCGGGGTCGGCGCTGTACATGTGCATGGTCAGCGCGATCTGCGGGATCTCGCGGCGGACGGCATACGGCAACTGGTTGAAGGTGGGCACGGCATTACCGGGTTGCGCGGCGGCGGGTGCCGGCGGCGGCGTCGGCGCCACCGGTGCGCTGGCGGGCGCTGCGGGCTGCGCGGCAGCAGGCGGGGCTTCGGCAACCGGGGCCGGCGCGGCCGCAGCGGCGGCGGCTTCCGCGTCGGTGGGGATGTCGGCTGCGTCGGGCACGGCCGGCTGTCCGTCGGCTGCAGGGGCGGCCGCGGGATCCTGCGCCGGGGCCGTCGGGAGATGGCGCGGGCGGAAGGGACCGAAACTGACCTGCGCAGGTTCCGTTGCAGGCGGGGTCGAGGGTTCGGCTTCGGGGCGATCGACCTGCGCCGGCGCGGTGACGGGTACCGGTGCAGGGGGCACGGCAGCTGCGGCGTCATCGGATAAGGCCGGGCTGGCGGACACCGGCCGGGATTCCGCCACCGGATCATCGGCCTCGGTACCCGCTCCACTGAACAGGCCGCCGGCCCAGGCCGCGACGAGCGCGACGCCGGCAATGGCGGGCAGCAGCCAGGCCGGCCGCTGCTTCCGGGCGGGTTGCCCCTGGCGCATGATCGGCGTGCTCAGGGTCGGCGGGACACCGCGCTGGCGCTCGGCTTCGGACTTCTTCAGGGCGTCGAGGATCGAGGACATGGGCTCATTCTATAGGCTGGCCGGATTGCGGCCGGTCGGGCGGTCCCAGCCTCGGACCGCCTTCGAGCAGGGCGGACAACAGCCACCAGGTTTCCGGACCGACCACGGCGTCGGCACGCACGCCGAACTGGCGCTGCAGCCGCCGGATGCGTTCATCCTGGTCTGACAGCGGCGAAAGCGATCGGTTCGATTCATAGCGGTCGAGGGCCGGTCGCGCCCAGGCGGGCAGTGGCCCGCTGTGGATGGCGCTGACCGCCGCCGGCAGGCTCAGCAGCGACACGTATTCGCCGGGCCACAGGGACTCGAGCTGTCCGCGCGAGACCACCTGCGACTGTGCACCAGCCACGGTCGCCTGGTCGGCATCCAGCCCGGTGAGTACCAGTCCGAGGTCGCCCTGGTCCTGCGGCAGGATGAGCAGTACCGGGCGATCGAGCAGGGCCAGCTGGGTCAGGTTGCCGCGGCTGCGCGCGCAGTAGAGGTTCTGTTGCAGCCGGAACGGGCATTCGATCACCCGCTCGACCAGTGCCGGCGAGGACTCGATGCCATGGACCCGCAGCAGCGCCTGCGCCGCGACATCCGGCGGCGCGCCCTGCAGCGCAGGCTCCGGCGCCAGCGTTTCCGCGTCCACAATGTCGTCCACCAGCGGTTCGGGATGGCGCTTCGTCCAACCGTTCCAGGCCAGGAACACGATCGCGGCCAGTGCCAGCAACGCGATCGCGGCCAGCGGCCAGGCACGACGGCCGATCATGTCCGCGACAGGGCGATCCAGCAGTTCGGCGGCAGCGCGATCGACGACGCGCGCATCGAGCTGCGTGCGGTCTTCGGCGTATCCGGCCACCAGCGCGCGCTCGGCGATCACATTGATCAGCCGGGGCACGCCGCCGGAATGGCGGTGGATGGCTTCCTCGGCCGCTGGCGTGAATGGCGAACGGCGCAGGCCGGCCACCGCCAGGCGATGACGCAGGTAGGTGGCGGTTTCCTCGCTGTCCAGCGGCGTCAGGTGGTAGCGGGCGGTAATGCGCTGCGCCAGCTGCCGCAGGTCCGGGCGCGCCAGCAGCTCGCGCAGCTCCGGCTGGCCGAGAAGGACGATCTGCAGCAACTTCTGCGTCGCCGTTTCAAGGTTGGTGAGCAGGCGCACCTGTTCCAGCGACTCCACCGACAGCTGCTGTGCCTCGTCGAGGATCAGAACAACGCGCAGGTCGCGCGCATGTGCGTCCAGCAGGTATCGGTTGAGGGCATCGACCAGCGCCTTGCTGCTGCCGCGCGCTTCGCCGACGTCGATGTGCAGTTCCTCGCAGATCGCTTCCAGCAACTCGACCGGATTAAGGCGCGGGTTGAGCACCAGCGCCACCCGCGTGTTCTCTGGCAGTTGCTCCAGCAGCAGGCGACTGAGCGTGGTCTTTCCGGTGCCGACTTCGCCGGTCAACTGCACGAAGCCGCCACTGCCGCCCTGGGCAATGCCATAGACCAGGTGCGCCAGCGCATCGCGGTGGCGGTCGGAAAGGAAGACGAAGCGCGGGTCGGGCGTGATGGAGAACGGCGCCTCGGCCAGGCCGTAGTGCTCGAAGTACATGGGGATAGCTTAGCGCGCTGCCCGGCGGCCATTCCCCGGATGTGCACGACTTCGCGCCGGCGCGATTAGCCTGTACCGTTCCGGATGCATCCGGCCACACCGTGGCGCCACCAAGACGGAGAAGCTCCTTGCACCCACGCGCCAGGCCAGTGCGGCATCCACGACAACGCGCACGCGGTCTGCTCCCGGTGCCATGGGGAGGCGGGAGGATCGAGCGCATGGGGGCGGATGGCGCCCATCGCGTGGGCAGTGGTGATCCCTGTCGTTCTCAGCGCGCCACGGCCGCCGCCCGCGATCGGGACGTTCATCGATGAGCGCCACCCGCGAAGCCGCCCGTGGCTCCGGAAACCTGCGGCGCACGATGCTCTGCCTGGCGATCGTCGGCCACGTCGCTGCCGCCGCCTGCGCATGGATGGGCGAATGGGCCTGGGCCTTGTGCGTACTCCTGCCGGCGGCGTTCGTGGTCGTGCATGGTTCGCTGTGGCCGCACTCGCCGTTGTTCGGCCCCGTGCTGCGCAGCCTGCCCGCCAAGGAGCGTCTGGTCTGGCTGACCTTCGACGACGGTCCCGACGACGACACCGATGCGCTGCTCGATGTCCTCGACCGTTACCGCGCGCGGGCGACGTTCTTCCTGGTCGGCGAGCGGGCGGCAGCGCAGCCGCAACGCGTACGCGCCCTCATTGAACGCGGACACCGCATCGGCAACCATTCGATGACGCATCCGGCCGGCCGCTTCTGGATGCTGACGCCGGCGGCATTCGAGCGCGAACTGCGTTCAACGCAGGACACGATCGCCGGCATCACCGGAATCCGGCCGCGCTGGTTCCGCGCTGTCGCCGGCCTCACCAATCCCTGGCTGGATCCCGTCATCCGCCGCAACGGCCTGCGTCGGGTGTCCTGGAGTGGCCGTGGCTTCGATACCGTGGATGGCGACGACGCCCGCGTGCTGCGCCGGCTCGTCCGCGCCATCCGGCCGGGTGCGATCCTGATGCTGCATCAGGGCCTGTCGCCGGGACGCTCGCCACAGCTTGCAACGGCCCTGCTGGACGAGCTTGCCGCGCGCGGTTACCGGACCGTCGTGCCGGAGCCGGAGGACTGCCTGGACGCGACGACCAGCCAGTTGTTGAAGGGCGTGCGTCCCCAGAGTGGTGTGAAGGTCGCGGTCAGCCCGTGCGAGGACAACTCCGCCGCGAGGGCGTCGCGGCCGGGATAGCGCGTCGGACCGGCGTTCATCCAGCGCAGCCAGCGCGACAGCACATCGACGCCACGGGTCACATGGCTGCGCCAGTTGCCATCGGCCAGCCCGGTGCGGATCACCAGGCGACCTTCCTGCGACACCCGCGCCGCGACATCGGCCAGCAAGGGTGACTGTGCTTCCGGCGGCAGGAACTGCAGGACATCGAGCAGCGTGACGCTGCCGCGATGGTGGGGAAGCCCGGCGGTCGCGTCCACGGCCATCAGCCGGGCATGCGGCAACTGCGTTCGCGCGATGGCGAGTCGGCCCTGTTCGACCTTGCCTCCGTCGTTGTCGACGCCGGTGTACTCCAGGTCCACGCCACAGGCTCGCAGCGCATGCACGAGCAGGCCGATGCCGCAGCCGATGTCGAGCAGAGGCGCCCGGGTATCACGCAATGCTTCGGCGACGCCGCCGTAAAGCGGATCGCTGCCCAGCTTGCTGCGCGCGTACCAGTACAGCCAGCGGTCGGGCAGGAAGCTGTCGGCGATGCGACGCCGTATCCCAGGATCCAGCGGCTGCGGTCCGGTGCTCATGCCCACGCCGTCCTGCGTTTCGCGGCCGATGGAAGTGCGCAGTCGATGACGCGGGTACCTTGCATGCCGCCTTCTCCCGGCGCGGTCGGCGCCCGTGTCTGCGTGGAAGCGACGCATGGTAGCAACGCCTCGCCGGACGCGTGGGTCTGGTCCGCTGCCGGGACAAGGGTGGCCGCAACCGTTGCCGCCGACAGGCAGGCCGTTTGCCGGAGAGGTGGTCATCGCAGGGACCGGCGACGCCCGCTCCGCCGCCGCACGGACGGTCGGGCGTGATGGCATGGGCCTGCCTGGTCCGGATGCAGGCATCTCCCTTGCGGTTGCGGCGACGGAGGCACAGCGGCCATGAAGGACCGGCGACCGCTTTCGAACTGGGACCCTGGGCGCCCGCGCCTCTCCGCCGACGTTCTGGCTGCCACCCGTGTTCCTGCCAACAATGGCCTTGGCAACGGCATCTTTGGCTGGGCCAGCCCGGACCGTCTCGCGGGATACCGGGTGTCGCTGGAGGCGACGGCGATCCCGCTTCCGGTCCAGCCCGGTTGCACCCGCAGACGGTGCACGGCGGCCGGCTGGCCATCCCGGAACAGTGCCTGCGGCTCGGGCAGCGGACGCGCATGTGAGCGATGACCTCCTGCTGGCGCCGCCGGGTGTACCCGAAGGCACCTGCGCGACGATCGCGGTACGGGCCCATCCTGCCGAGCACTGTCCCACGATCAACCGGAAGCGGCCCGTGCATCCCGCCGTCTGGTCGACGGGACGCCAATGGCAGCGCGTCGAGCCGTTGGCCATGGCGCCGGAGGGCGCCCGTTTCCGCCAGCCCGTCCTGGCGGACGGCCAGGACAGTCGCCTTACCGCTACAGCAGAGGCCCTTTTCGTCCCCATCTTCCTGGCTGCGAAGACAGGAACGGCATCCGCGTCGACGGCTTCGAGCCGCGGTCCTGGCCGGTCATGGGCACTCGGCGATGGCGGGGGCCGTACGGCCCGGGGAGGGGTGTCGCGGCGTTCGCGCGGAACGACCGGGCACCGCTTCGGCCCGCCGGCGAAATCGCCTGTGCGCCGCCGTGGCGAACAGGATGACGTTTTTGCGCTTCCTTCCCGCAGACATGTCCATCCCTGGGGAACAATCCATGCACGCAGCCATCACCGGGCTCTTCCTGGCGGCACTGACCACCACCGTCTGCGCTGACGGCACGCCCACGGGCACCAATCTCATCGTCAATGGCGGCTTCGACGGTGGGCTGTCCGGCTGGCAGGTCCTCTATGAGCGTCCCGCGACCTGGTGGCCGATGGATGCCAACGGCGATCCGGCGTCCGGATCGGCCTTCCTGCGCAACGCCTACGTCGGCAACGGCGCCACGAGCGCCATCCTGATGCTGTGCATCCCGGTCAAGGGTGGCGAGACCGTGTATGCCAGCGGCGACGTGCTGTTGCCGGAACACATGGATCCCGAAGGCCATCGGGCATCGATTCTCGTCTGGTCGCATTTCGGCGAGAACTGCTTCGCGGACGGCGAACCGGTCACGTATCCCACGCTGTACGAGCAGGGACCGGACTGGCAGTTCATCGAAGGAACCGGCGTCGTGCCGCCGGGCGCCGACTTCATTTCGGTGATGCTGGGCGTGGGCAAAAGCCACGACGTCACGGAAATCGGCGACGCCTACTTCGACAACATTTTCGTGGGTCTTCGTGATTCCGAGTGGGTGATTCGCGGGTCATGATCACGATGCGCCCCGCGCTGGCGTTGAATTTGCGGTCCATCGGCGGCGCCCGGATTTCTGGCACGCTTTGGTCATGGCCAGATCCCATGCAAGGCAGCGTCGCCTGCTCGACGCATATCGGTTCCGAGGCTTCCGACCGCAAGCGCAGGTCAAGGGCGTGTTCGGCGATCCCGAGGCGCGCGTCGTCACCCTTGTTCGGCGGGGAAAAAAACGATCTGCGGTGCGTGCGGCTCGAATCAGCTCGGCTGGTACGACCGCAAGACGCGGCGGGTACGCGATCTGTCCTGCGGCGACACGCGCGTCTGGCTGGACCTGGAAGTCCGTCGCGTCGACTGCAGGCGCTGCGGCAAGGTGAAGACCGAGCGGCTCGACTTTCTGGCCGACAATCCGTTCTACACCAAGCGTTTCGCCTGGCACATCGGACGGCGTTGTCGGCAGGCCACCATCAGCGATGTGGCGAAGGAGTTCAAGCTCGACTGGCAAACGGTCAAGGCGCTGGACAAGCAGTACATGGCCGAGCAGGTCCGCCGTGCCGGGCTGCCCGGTCCGAAAGTGATCGGAATCGACGAGATCTCGATCCGCAAGGGCCACACCTACCGCATCGTGGTCAGCGACCTGATCCGCAAGCGGCCGATCTGGTTCGGCGGCGCCGACCGCTCCGAAGCCAGCATGGGCCAGTTCTATACCGCGCTGGGAACAAGGAAATCTGCGGGTATCCGCCTTGCCGTGATGGACATGTGGCGCCCGTTCCGCACCGCCACTCAAGCGCACGCGCCCAAGGCAGCCATCCTGTTCGACAAGTTCCACGTCATGCGCCACCTGGGCGAGGCACTGGATGCCGTGCGCAAGAGCGAGTACGCCCGCCTGGCCGGCCGCGACCGGGCCTACATCAAGGGGCAGAAGTACACGCTGCTGTCGAGTCGAGAGAACCTCAGTCTCGACGGCCGGGCCGCACTCAAGCGCTTGCTGACGGCGAACAAGCGGCTCAACACGGCCTACCTGCTCAAGGAACGGTTCGGTCAGCTGTGGGACTACCGCAGCGAAGCGTGGGCGCGAAAGTACTTCGACCAGTGGCGCGCCTCGCTGCGATGGCAACGCCTGCCGAGCTTCGAGAAGTTCGCCGCCATGATCGAGCGACACTGGGACGGCATCGCCGCCTACTGCAGACCCGAGAACAAGGTGTCGCTCGGCTTCGTCGAAGGACTCAACAACAAGATCCGCGTCATCCAGCGACGCGCCTACGGCCTGCGCGACGAGGAGTACCTGCGACTGAAGATCCTCACCTGCATGCTGCCGGAGCTGTGAGAATCCGTGACAGTACCCACACGATTTCACGAAGACCCATTTTCGTAAGCATTGAAAACACGAATGCGATCTTTGCCGACGGCTTCGAACCCTGAGCAGCCCGGCGCGCCGTCGCACGGCACTTGAGGCAACCGGACACCCCGCCCACCAGAACGGACCGGGCCGCTATCCCGCTTCAGCCCGTACCGGCGGCGCTGAACGGCGCCATCCGCGATGTACGGTGTGCCGCTGCCCGGCGATGAACCGGTTCCGGTGAGAGCGCCGGAACCCGCGGTCGGCGCGGCGCCAGTGTCGTAAGTGCCCGTAGCGGCCCGCTGCGCAAGCCTTGCGCGGTGCCGCGGCCCGCGCCTGGCCGGGATCCCTCCCCGCGGGATCACTGCGTCAGGCGTTCCCGGCTTCGACACGATAGTCCGGGCGTTCCGCGATGGCGCCCGTCCACAAAGGCCGGTTTGCCCGCGCCCGGGCGCTGGCACACATGTCCGCTCACCCGCTCACCCCGCATGCGCGCCTGTGTCCGCCTGCAGGGACGCTGTGGCGCCAGCGCAGGCGTTGCGAACCGGGATGGTCAGGCGTCCAGCGTCAGCAGGCTGGCATTGCCGCCCGCCGCAGTGGTGTTGATGGTGACGGTGCGTTCGCTGGCGAAGCGTGCGAGGTAATGCGGGCCGCCCGCCTTCGGGCCGGTACCGGACAGGCCTTCGCCACCGAAGGGCTGTACGCCGACGACCGCGCCGACCTGGTTGCGATTGACGTAGCAGTTGCCGGCGCGGACGCGCGAGACGATGTGTTCGACGGTGTCGTCGATGCGGCTGTGTACGCCCAGCGTCAGGCCGTAGCCGGTGGCGTTGACCTGGTCGATCACCGCGTCGAGGTCGCGCGACCGGTAGCGCAGCACATGCAGGACGGGGCCAAACACTTCGCGTTCGAGCACCGACAGCGCGGGAATCTCGAAGGCATGCGGTGCAACGAAGCAGCCATGGCTGACCGACTCCGGCAGCGTGACGGCGTGGATCAGACGCGCTTCCCTGTGCATGCGTTCGATATGCGCCTGCAGCGTGCGCCGCGCATCCTCGTCGATCACCGGGCCGACGTCGGTGGACAGGTTGGCCGGATCGCCGACGACCAGCTCCGCCATGGCGCCGGCCAGCATGGTCATGACCTTGTCGGCGATGTCGTCCTGCACCAGCAGCACGCGCGCCGCGGAACAGCGCTGGCCGGCCGAATCGAAAGCCGACACCAGCGCATCCTTGACCACCTGTTCGGGCAGCGAGGACGAGTCGGCGATCATCGCGTTCTGCCCGCCGGTCTCGGCGACCAGCGCGGCAATGGGCGCATTGCGCGCCGCCAGTGCGCGGTTGATCGCCCAGGCGGTCTCGGTGGAACCGGTAAACGCGACGCCGGCGACGCGTGCGTCGCTGGTCAGGGCGGCGCCGACCGTGCCGCCGTCACCGGGCAGGAACTGCAGGACCTCGGCGGGCACCCCGGCGTGGTGAAGCAGCGTCGTTGCCAGGTGCGCGACCAGCGTCGTCTGTTCAGCCGGCTTGGCGATGACGGCGTTGCCGGCGACCAGGGCAGCGGCGACCTGGCCCACGTAGATGGCGAGCGGGAAGTTCCAAGGCGAAATGCAGACAAAAACGCCGCGGCCGTGCAGGTGCAGCTGGTTGCTCTCGCCGGTCGGACCCGGCAGCGTCAGCGGCGTACCGAACTGCCCGCGCGCCTGCTGCGCGTAGTAGCGCAGGAAATCGACGGCCTCACGCACTTCGGCGATCGCCGCTGCCAGGGACTTGCCGGCTTCGCGCACGCACAGCGCGATCAGTTCCGGCCGGCGTTCCTCGAGCAGGTCGGCGGCCTTGAGCAGTGCCTGCGCGCGTGGCTCGACGCCGCCCCGGTCCCATGCCGGCTGCGCCTTCACCGCGGTGTCCAGCGCGCGCTGCACCAGCGCCGCATCCGCCGCCTGCCAGGCGCCGACGCGCTGGCGGCGGTCGGCCGGATTGGTGACGCCACGATCGGGCGAGCCAGCCGTGAAACCCGGCACCAGCGGCGTCGCCGTCCAGGTGCGGTCGGCGGCACTGATCTGCGCGGCAAGCGCGTGGAGGTCGGCGTCGTTGGCCATGTTGAATCCTCGGGAATTACGGCGGCTGGCACCGTACAGATCGGCCGGCAGGGGAATGTGCGGATGCGCCTTCGGCTCGTTCGCGGCGACCGTGCCGACCGGATCGGCGACCAGGTCCGACACCGCCAGGGACTCGTCGACGATGCGGTTGACGAAGCTGGTGTTGGCGCCGTTCTCCAGCAGGCGGCGCACGAGGTAGGGCAGCAGGTCCTCATGGCTGCCGACCGGTGCATAGACGCGGCAGGCCAGGCCGCGGTCACCCTCGCCGATCACCGCCTCGTACAGGTCTTCGCCCATGCCGTGCAGGCGCTGGAACTCGAACTGGCGGTCGCCGGCCAGATGCTCGATCGAGGCAATCGTATGTGCGTTGTGCGTGGCGAACTGCGGGAAGAAGGCGGCCGGATCGGCCAGCAGCTTGCGCGCGCAGGCCAGGTAGGACACGTCGGTATTCGCCTTGCGCGTGTACACCGGATAGCCGTCGTGGCCATTCTCCTGCGCGCGCTTGATCTCGGCATCCCAGTACGCGCCCTTGACCAGGCGCACGCACCAGCGGCGGCCGTGGCGATGCGCGCGTTCGGCCAGCCAGTCGATCACCGCCGGTGCACGCTTCATGTAGGCCTGCACTGCCAGGCCGAAACCGTTCCAGCCGGCCAGGTCCGGATCGGCGAACACCGGCTCCATCACTTCCAGCGACAGCTCCAGCCGATCGGCTTCCTCGGCGTCGACGGTCAGGGCGATGCCCTGGTCGCGCGCCAGGCGGGCGAGGTCGAGCAGCTTCGGTACCAGCTCGGCGAGGACGCGCGCGCGCTTGGCGACTTCGTAGCGGGGATGCAGCGCCGACAGCTTCACCGAGATGCTGGGCGCGACATAGATGTCGGCATACGGACCGGCGGCACCGATGGCACGGATCGCGTCCTGGTAGGACGTGAAATAGCGTTCGGCATCGCGCGTTGTCAGCGCCGCCTCGCCGAGCATGTCGAAGGAATGGCGGTAGGCGCGGTTGTCCTTGTCGCGCGAACGCTTCAGCGCTTCCTTGATGGTGCGGCCCATGACGAACTGGTGACCCATGATCTTCATCGCCTGGCGCACCGCCAGCCGGATGACCGGTTCGCCACTGCGACCGATCAGGCGCCGCAGCGCGCCGCTGAAACTGCGCCGCGTGTCTTCCGACAGCGCGACCAGGCGCCCGGTGAGCATCAGGCCCCAGGTCGAGGCATTGACCAGCACCGAATTGCTCTTGCCCAGGTGCTTGTCCCAGTCCGCCTCGCTCAGCTTGTCGGCGATCAGCTTGTCGGCGGTGTCGGCGTCGGGGATGCGCAGCAGTGCTTCGGCCACGCACATCAGCAGCACGCCTTCCTCGCTGGACAGGTCGTACTGGCGCATGAAGGACTCGACCGCCGAGGCCTGGCTGGCGCGCGCGCGTACCGCCTCGACCAGCGCCGCGGCGCGCGCCAGCACGCGATCGCGCTCGTCGGCCGGCAATGTCGCCTGCGCCAGCAGCGGTGCGAGGCAGGCCGCTTCATCGGCGTGCCACAGTGCCGTCATCGCGGCGCGGGTGGCGTCCGGCGCCGGCGGCAGCTCGTTCAACAGGATCGGATTCACGGCGGCGGGTCGTGCGGCTGGATTCGGGATGCGAAGTGTAGCCGTCCGTCGCAGCTGCGGGCGGGCGGATCATCGGCAGCGCAGCCGCACGCCACCGTATGGCGAATCGCCATGCCCGGGTCTTGCTGATGCCGGGGACAGGCGCGGCTTGCCGGCCGGCAGGAAGGCGAGTCCGGACAGGGCGATTGCCCGGCAATGGTCCCGATCCCGAGGCCTGGCTGCCCACGCTCGCCACCGCCAGGCGTCGCGGGTGACAATGCGCCGCATGCAGTCAGGATCATTGCCGCGGCTTCGCGCCGCGATCGCGGCCACCGCGCCGGGTGGCTGGCGATGAGCGCGACACCCGGCGACCTTGACGGCCGCGAGGGGGCCGGCGCACGCATCGCCGTGTTCGGGACAGGCAGCATCGGCGGCTGGCTGGGTGGTCGCCTGGCCGGCCATGCGCGCGTGGCACTGGTCGCGCGCCCGCAGGTCGCCGACGACATCAGCACGAACGGCCTCACGCTGACGGCGTTCGATGGCTGGCAGCGGCGCGTTTCGCCGGGAGAAGTCGAAGTGGTCACTTCGGCGGAAGCGGTTTCCAACGCACGGCTCGTGCTGGTGACGGTGAAGTCGGCGGGGACCGCGCAGGCCGGCCGCGAACTGGCCCGGCACCTGCGGCCGGGCACACTGGTGATCAGCTTCCAGAATGGACTGCGCAACGCACGGATGCTTGCCGCGGAGCTGCCCGACTGCACGGTCCTCGCCGGCATGGTGCCCTACAACGTCGTCCGGCTCGGGCCGGGCCGCTGGCACCAGGGCACGTCGGGCCGGCTGATGGTGGCCGCGCATGCGCAGCTGGCGGCTTTTCTGCCGCTGTTCGAAGCGGCTGGCCTGCCTTTGCAGCCGCGTGGGGACATCGCCGCCGTCCAGGCCGGGAAACTGCTGCTCAACCTCAACAATGCCATCAATGCACTGGCGGACATCCCGCTGCGCGAACAGCTGGCGCAGCGTGGTTGGCGGTGCTGCCTCGCGCTGGCGCAGGCCGAAGCGCTGCGGGTTTTCGCTGCCGCCGGCATCGCGCCGGCGCGGGTGACGCCGTTGCCGCCGACGTGGCTGCCGGCATTGCTGCGCCTGCCCGATGCGCTGTTCACGCGTCTGGCGGCGCGGATGCTGCGCATCGATCCGCTGGCGCGCTCGTCGATGTGGGAAGACCTGGCCGCCGGGCGGCCCACGGAAGTCGACTGGATCCAGGGCGAGATCGTGGCACTGGGTGGCCATCATGGCCTGGCGACGCCGGTCAACGCGCGGCTGGTCCAGCTCGTCCACGAGGCCGGCCGTCAGCGACGGGCATGGACTGCCGCGGCCTTGCTGGCCGACCTTGAAGCCGCGGCGATGACGGCATGAGCCGCCCGGAAACCGCCGCCCGCGCCGCTGGAGCCGGGCACGACGATTGGGATGTCATCGTCATCGGTGCCGGCGCCGCCGGCCTGATGTGTGCGATCACCGCCGGCGCGCGCGGCCGCCGTGCGCTGGTGATCGACCACGCCAACAAGGTCGGCAAGAAGATCCTGATGTCCGGTGGTGGGCGCTGCAATTTCACCAACACCGGCACCACGCCGGCGCAGTACCTGTCCGCCAATCCGCACTTCTGCAAGTCGGCGCTGGCCCGCTACACGCCGGCGGATTTCATCGCGCTGGTTGACAGCCACGGCATCGCCTGGCACGAAAAGGAGCTGGGCCAGTTGTTCTGCGACGGTTCCTCGAAGCAGATCGTGCGCATGCTGCTGGACGAGGCGGAGGCGGTAGAGGTCCAGGTGCGCACGCACTGCAGCGTCGGCGACATCCGGCGACTTGAACAGGGCGGATTCGTGCTGGCGACGACATCCGGACGGCTGGCCTGCGAATCGCTGGTGATTGCCACCGGTGGCCTGTCCATCCCGAGCATGGGCGCCAGCGGCTTCGGCTATGAGCTGGCGCGCCGCTTCGGCCACGAGGTGCTGCCCACGCGCGCCGGACTGGTGCCGCTGACGCTGTCCGGCAAGCACCTGGAGCGCATCAACGACCTGTCCGGGGTGGCGCTGGACATCTCGGCGCACTGCAAGGGCGTGGCCTTCCGCAACCGCATGCTGATCACCCACCGCGGCCTCAGCGGGCCGGCGATCCTGCAGATCTCGTCCTACTGGCGGCCCGGCGACGAGCTGCGGCTGGACCTGCTGCCCGGCGAGGATGCGCTGGCCTGGCTGCAGCGCCAGCAGCACGAGCGCGGGGCCGCCGAGCTGAAGACGGTGCTGTCCGAACACCTGCCCCGACGCCTGGCGCAACGCCTGTGCGAGGTGTGGCTGGAGAGCCGGCCGATGCGCCAGTACACGCCGGCGCAGCTGCATGACATCGCGACGGTACTGTCGGCGTGGCCGGTGGTCGCCAGCGGCACCGAGGGCTGGCGCACAGCGGAAGTCACGCTGGGCGGCGTCGATACGCGCGGCATCTCCTCGAAAACCATGATGTCGAACACCGTGCCCGGCCTGTTCTTCATCGGCGAAGTCGTGGATGTGACCGGTTGGCTCGGCGGTTACAACTTCCAGTGGGCCTGGGCATCGGGACACGCCGCCGGCTCGGTCGCCTGAGCGACATCACGCTGTCGGATGACTGCGGGGCGACATGCCCGCCCAGCCCCGGAAGACGCGTGCGCAGCGGAGAGCCCGGCGCGATCCGCGACGAAGGGTGCGCCGGCCCGCCGCACAGCGCGGGCGCACAGCGTCCAACATGGACGGACTGCCCGCACACCCCGCCGATCCGTGACCGCCATCACGCTTGATGGGTTGACCTGGCGCGCTCGGAAGCCTGTCAGAACACGATTGTCATCGCTGTCATCAGTTTGTCATCACCTCGACACCGGACAGGAATGACCGCCCGGGCCGGGCGATTCCAACGTCGGTGGCGTCGGCCCTACCCGCACCTGCGGCGGGCACGACGTGTTCACTACGCCAACGAGAGGGGAATGCAATGATGAAGCTTCGAACATTGGCCGTTACGGTCGCGCTGACGATGTCCGTATCGCTGTATGCCTGCGAGAACCATGCGGACGCATCGCATGGCCATTGGGACGGCAGCGACCCGTCCGCGCAGGCATTCGATCCGTCAGTGGACGCCAGCCACGACTGGCTCGCCGCGGCTGCCGCAGGCCCGTCGACGGCCGATCTGGTCGCGGCACGGGAGGCGCTGGCAGCCCGTCTGACTGCCGACGAGGACGTCATCGAGATCGGGTACGACGCCGACGAGACGCCGTGGGCGCTGGTGCTGGGCGGCTATTGCGAAGCCGACGACAACTGCGTGCAGTACACCCGGCGGCTCAGCCTCGCTCAGCCCGTGGAAGGCAGCGACGAGGCCGGACCCGGCGAGGATCTGGCCAAACAGCGCCAGGTCACCCAGGACGATGGCCTGTCGATCTATCCGAAGGCGCTGCCCAACCTGCACATGGCCTATGTGGTGATCCAGGCCCAGGTCGAGCCGTTCCGCGGCAACCAGCCGGGCCTCAACGGCGACCCGTCCGTCAAGCTGGTGCAGCAGGCACTGAACGCCAAGAACATCAGCACCACGGTCGATGGCTGGTACGGCAACGGCACCACGGCGGCCTATGCGACCTGGCAGCGCCGACTCGGCTTCACCGGTCTGGATGCCACCGGCATTCCCGGCCCGACCTCGCTGACCTCGCTGGGCCAGAACCGGTTCGTCGTCACCAACCGGATCACGGTGGGTTCGCGCACGACGTTCTCCGGCAAGGCCGTCAACCAGCGCACGCGTTCGATGCTGCTGGAGGCGCAGCGCCTGTTCGGCAGGAGCATCACGGTGACCCAGGGCTCCTACAACGCCGGCGGCGTCTCGGCATCGGCCGGCACGCATGGCGGCGGCGGCGTCGTCGACATCAGTGTATCGGGCCTGTCCGAGACGCAGCGCTGGCAGCTGGTCCGCTCCCTGCGCCGTGTCGGCTTCGCCGCCTGGTACCGCACGCCCTCGCAGGGGCCGTGGAATGCGCACATCCACGCCGTTGCGATTGGCGATACCGACATGTCGCTGTCGGCACGCAACCAGGTCGCGGACTACTACGTCGGCAAGAACGGCCTGGCCAACCATGCCGCCGACAACACACCTTCCGCCTACCGCGTCGCCTTCACCTGGTGGGAGAAGTACAACTGACCTGGCCGGTCGTTCGATCCGGATCCGACGCGACATGCGGTCGTCGGTCCGGATCGTCCGATAGCGTTGGCCGATCAACGCCGGGAGGCCGCGGTGCCCTTCCGGCGTTCTCCGTCCGCCTTTCCTTTTCCGTTCCCGCTTCGACAAACGCCGCCGGTCCGATGCACGGAGAGGTCGTCAGTCGGGCGCTCCAAAAAACTGTGGGCCGGTGGCGCATGCCGGCATCGCATCCAGCAGGTCAGCGTCCGTGCCGCAGTATCCGGGCGAACCGGCGCCAACCCGGTGAAGCCGCATTCAGGCCCCGCCGTTCCCTCCCGATATCATGGCCGGCGCCGTGGACTTTCCCTGCGGCAGCGCGAAGGTAGACATGGACCGCATTGACCAACAGATCCAGCAGGCGTTGGCGGCGCTGACGCCGACGCACCTGGAAATCACCGACGAGAGCCACCTGCACAGCCGTGGCCTGCAGACCCATTACAAGGCGGTCGTCGTCAGCGACGCGTTTGCCGGTCTGCGGCCGGTTCAGCGCCACCAGCGCGTTTACGCCGCCCTGGGCGAACTGATGCCGCGCTTCCATGCCATGGCCCTGCACACCTACACGCCCCAGGAGTGGAGCGAACAGGCCGCCGCGCCGGATTCGCCGCGCTGCCTGGGCGGCAGCCGCTTCGACAAGGCCGCTCCGGGCTGACGACCCGCGAGCGGACGCGCATACTTCGACCTCCCATCACCGGAGGTCCCATGATCCTGAAGAACCTGCGTCGCGCCGGCCTGCTCGCCATTGCCGCCCTCGCGCTCTCCGCCTGCGGCAGCGAAGCCGACCGCGCCTATTCCGCCTGCATGGACCAGGTCGAAAAGGGCGTGGCCGAACTCACCCGCGACGGCGGTACCGCGGCCGCGGCGATGGTGGACATGACCCGGAACATGGGCAAGGCCGCCTGCGAAGGCCTGCGCGAAGCCTGCCGGAATGATCCCAACGGCGGCCTGTGCCAGGGCGCCATCGCCGAGATGAGCAAGTAACCGCTGTTTGCCGCGGCGCCGCTGCGGGCGCCCGCCCGGCAGTTGCGCCGTGCCGGAATCCGGCGTCCGGGACCGTGAAGTGCCGGACAGCCGGCCCGCGGTGTCGGCGGGTACGGACGAATGCGACATGGGCAGTCCGTCGGCACGCCCGGGGGCACGGTCCCCGCGCGCCGGGCGACCGCGGCTTCGCGGCTGTCCGGATGAGTTCCGCCCGATCGCAGGCCTTGTCGGCCGGCGCGACGGCGTCCCGGGGGCGCCCGGACGGCGCCTGCGACTTCACCGCGGCAACTGGACGTTCCGGCCCATCGGGCGGCTGAACGCGCCGCGCGGTTTGCTACCTGCAGGGCTAAAGCCTAGAATTGCGCCGTTTAAGGCGGAGCGAGGCCTTTGGGCGTGAGGACGGAAGCGGCCTGCACGAGCCCAAGGTCCGTTTTACCTTGAATCAGAAGGACTTGCGGGTGCGGGAGCGTCCGCGGCGATAGTCAAGGCAGGGACGGGTCAGGAGCATGCTCCTTTCACGCCAGGCCGGCGTCGCTGCAACGTACGGCCAGGATCGACGCGTTAGCGCGACGGAACACCGGACCGGGCGGCCGCCGGACCAATGCGGACATGATGCGAATCTAAGGTGAAGCGATGACCCCACGACGCGTGCTGGCAGCCCTGGCCATTCTGGCCTTGACGGCGGTGCAGGCCCAGGCCAATCCCGAGCCCTGGCAGCTCAACATGAGCCCGGGTGTCACCGAGACCAGTCGCATGGTCTATGACATCCACATGCTGATCCTCTGGATCTGCGTGGTCATCGGCGTGCTCGTTTTCGGCGCCATGGGCTATGCGATCCTCAAGTTCCGCAAGTCCAAGGGTGCGGTGCCGGCGAAGTGGAGCCACAACACCACGGCTGAAATCATCTGGACCGTGATCCCGGTGCTGATCCTGGTCGGCATGGCCTGGCCGGCGACCAACACGCTGATCCACATGGCCGACACCGACGACGCCGAGCTGACCGTCAAGATCACCGGCTACCAGTGGCTGTGGCGGTACGAGTACGTCGGCACCGACGTCAACTTCGTCTCCAAGCTGGACCGCGATTCCGACCGCACGCGCATGCTCGGGTCCGGCCTGAACCCGGCCGACGTCCGCACCGGCGACCAGAACACCTACCTGCTCAATGTCGACAACCCGCTGGTACTGCCGACCGGCACCAAGGTGCGCTTCGTGATCACCGCCAACGACGTCATCCACGCCTGGTGGGTGCCGGTGCTGGGCTGGAAGCAGGACGCCATCCCGGGCTTCATCAACGAGGCCTGGACGCGCATCGACACGCCCGGCACCTACCGCGGCCAGTGCGCGGAGCTGTGCGGCAAGGACCACGGCTTCATGCCGATCGTCGTCGAAGCCGTCCCGCGCGAGCAGTTCGACGCCTGGCTGGCGCAGAAGGATGCCGAGGCGAAGGCCGCGGCCACCGCCGCCAACGTTCCGGCCACCGGCGACGCGCTCGCCGTGGTGCAGTAACCCATACGAATCGAAGGTAAGCCATGGCCACGCACGCCGCCCACCACGACGATCACGACCACAAGCCCGGCTTTGTCGATCGCTGGTTCTTCGGAACCAACCACAAGGACATCGGCACGCTGTACCTGCTGTTCTCGCTGCTGATGTTCTTCATCGGCGGCTCGATGGCGCTGATCATCCGTGCCGAGCTGTTCATTCCCGGCATGCAGATCGTCAATCCGGAATTCTTCAACCAGATGACCACGGTGCATGCCCTGGTCATGATCTTCGGCGCCGTCATGCCGGCCTTCGTCGGCCTCGGCAACTGGATGATCCCGCTGATGATCGGCGCGCCGGACATGGCGCTGCCGCGCATGAACAACTGGTCGTTCTGGATCCTGCCGTTCGCCTTCCTGATGCTGCTGTCGACCCTGTTCATGGACGGTGGTGGCCCGGCCGGTGGCTGGACGCTGTATCCCCCGCTGAGCCTGCAGGGCGGCAACAGCATGCCGTTCGTGATCTTCGCCATCCACATGATGGGCATCAGCTCGATCATGGGCGCGATCAACATCATCGCGACGATCCTCAACCTGCGCGCGCCGGGCATGGACCTGCTGAAGATGCCGGTGTTCGTGTGGACCTGGCTGATCACGGCGTTCCTGCTGATCGCGGTGATGCCGGTGCTGGCCGGTGCCGTCACTATGCTGCTGACGGACAAGTTCTTCCTGACCAGCTTCTTCAACGCCGCCGGCGGTGGCGACCCGGTGATGTACCAGCACATCTTCTGGTTCTTCGGTCACCCCGAGGTCTACATCATGATCCTGCCGGCGTTCGGCGTGGTCTCCGAGATCATCCCGACCTTCGCCCGCAAGCCGCTGTTCGGCTACCAGGCCATGGTGTACGCAACCGCCTCGATCGCCTTCCTGTCGTTCATCGTCTGGGCGCACCACATGTTCACCGTCGGCATGCCGCTGGGTGGTGAGCTGTTCTTCATGTACGCCACGATGCTGATCGCCATTCCGACCGGCGTGAAGGTATTCAACTGGGTGTCGACGATGTGGAAGGGCTCGATGACCTTCGAGACCCCGATGCTGTTCGCGCTCGGCTTCGTCGTCATGTTCACCATCGGCGGCTTCTCGGGCCTGATGCTGGCCATCGTCCCGGCCGACTTCCAGTACCACGACACCTACTTTGTCGTCGCCCACTTCCACTACGTGCTGGTGACCGGCGCCGTGTTCTCGATCATGGCGGCCGCCTACTACTGGCTGCCGAAGTGGACCGGCGTCATGTACAGCGAGACGCTCGGCAAGTGGCATTTCTGGCTCAGCACGTTCTTCGTGAACCTGCTGTTCTTCCCGCAGCACTTCCTGGGCCTGGCCGGCATGCCGCGCCGTATTCCGGACTACAACATCGCCTTCTCCGACTTCAACATGTGGTCGTCGATCGGCGGTTTCGGTTTCGGCCTGAGCCAGCTGCTGTTCGCGTGGATCGTCATCAAGTCCGCCCGCGGCCATGGTCCGCGCGCCACCGCCCAGGTCTGGGAAGGCGCCAAGGGCCTGGAGTGGACGGTGCCGTCGCCGGCCCCGCACCACACCTTCACCACGCCGCCGGTGATCGACGACCGCGTGCTCGCGCACGGCGACGTCACGCACTGAAGGACATGAGCAGCAGGACGATGACCGGCAAGGACTCCCGCCGCGGCGTGCGCATCACCGTCACGGTGCTGGTGCTGATCGCCCTGGCCGTCTATGCCGGCTTCATCCTGCGCGGGGTGCTCAACGCATGAGCACCCCGCAGTCCAGCAACAGCGGACACGAAAACCGCCGGCTGCTCGGCAAGGTGGCGCTGGTCACCGCCGGCGCTTTTGCGTTCTGTTTCACGCTGGTGCCGCTGTACCGGATCGCCTGCGAGCAGGTCTTCGGCATCCGCATGAACGACAACGGCGCCGTCGGCGTCGAGGGCATCGGCGCGCTCGAGGTGGACCTGTCGCGCACCGTGAAGGTGCAGTTCGATGCCAGCATCCACAACGAGAGGGAATGGCGTTTCGTTCCCGACCAGGTCGAGATGGACGTCCATCCGGGCCAGGTGCTGGAGGCGTGGTACACCGCCACCAACCTGACCGGCGACACCCTGGTCGCGCAGGCGGTGCCGGACGTGGCGCCCAAGCGCGGCCTGCCGTACTTCAACAAGACCGAATGCTTCTGCTTCACCGAGCAGCTGTTCGAACCCGGCGAAATCCGGCGCATGCCGGTGCGTTTCTTCATTTCGCCGGATCTTCCGGACGAGGTCAGGACACTGACCCTGTCCTACGCTTTCTACAACAATGAGCACGCCACCCGTCGCGAGCAGGCCCGCATGGCCGACGCGACCGGGTCCATCGACGCAACCCGAGGTTGATCCCATGGCGAACCACGCGCCCGATCAGAACATCTACTACGTCCCGCACGGCAGCAAGTGGCCGCTGGTCGGCTCGATCGGCCTGTTCCTGCTGGTCGGCGGATTCGCCAACCTGATGAACGGCAATCGCACGCTGGGCCTGCCGATGACCCTGGCCGGCGTCGCGATCATGCTGGTCATGCTGTACGGCTGGTTCGGCAACGTGATCACCGAGAGCGTGCGCGGCTTCTACAACCGTCAGGTCGGCACCTCGTTCCGCATGGGCATGATCTGGTTCATCTTCTCCGAGGTCATGTTCTTCGCTGCCTTCTTCGGCGCGCTGTTCTATGCCCGCATGCTGTCGGTGCCCTGGCTGGGTGGCGAAGGCGACGGCGTGGCGACGAATGCATTCCTGTGGCAGGGTTTCGAGCCGGCCTGGCCGAGCAACGGCCCGCAGTCCATCGGCGGCGAGTTCGGCCTGATCCCGGCCTGGAGCGTGCCGCTGCTGAACACGCTGATCCTGCTGACCTCCGGCGTCACGCTGACCATCGCGCACCACGCGCTGAAGGCCGGCAACCGTGCCCAGCTGCTGATATGGCTGGGCGTCACCGTCCTGCTCGGTTGCGTGTTCCTGTTCTACCAGGCCGAGGAGTACATCCACGCCTACCGCGACCTGAACCTGACCCTGGGCTCAGGCGTCTACGGCTCGACGTTCTTCATGCTGACCGGCTTCCACGGACTGCACGTCACGCTCGGCACGATCATGCTGGCGGTGATCTGGTTCCGCTGCCTGAAGGGCCATTTCACCAAGGACGACCACTTCGGTTTCGAAGCGGTGGCCTGGTACTGGCACTTCGTCGACGTCGTCTGGCTGGCGCTGTTCCTGTTCGTCTACGTGCTCTGACCGCACGTGCGCGGCGGTGGCGCCGCGCACAGGATGGAATGGCCGCGGAGACGATGTCCGCGGCCGGCCCCGGCAGCCTGAACGGGCCGGGGTCGTTCCGGGCTCAACCGTAAATGCCGTGCGGCTTGATGATGCCGGTCCACATGCCCAGTGCGACCAGGCCGATCAGCAGCACCGACAGGGCGACACGGCGCGTCAGCGCCCAGGCCATGCGCTTGCCTTCGCCCTTGTCCTTCATCATGTAGTACAGCGCGGTACCGAGGTTGTAGACGATCGCGATGAAGAAGGCGATGACGATCAATCGGGTTGCGATGGGGCTCATGGTGTCGTGCCGTGTCAGTTCGCGCGAAGTATAGCCACGCCTGTCTGGCTGCCCGCTGATGGCCCTGTTCCGACGCCCCTCGCTGCTGGCCTGCGCCCTGCTCGCCGCCGGCCTGGTCGTTTTCATCAGCGCCGGGCGCTGGCAGTACGGCAAGGCGGTGCAGAAGGAAGCCGAGCGCGATGCCTGGCAGGTGTCGCTGGCACTGGCGGCGCGGCCGGCCCAGGCCGGAGACTGGAACCGTTTGTCCGGTTATGACCGGGTGGTCGTGCGCGGCGAATGGCTGCCGCAGCGCTATCTGCTCGACAACCAGATCCGGGAGTCCCGGTCCGGCGTCGAGGTGTACGCGCCGCTCCGCGTTGAAGGCGGTCCCGCGCTGGTGGTATCGCTGGGCTGGCTGCCTTACAGCGGCGCCCGACGCGAGCCGCCGGCACTGGCGGAGCTGCCGACGGCCAAGGTCGAACTGACCGGCATGCTCACGCCGCCGACGGCGCATGGACTGCGCCTGGGACGCGCCTGGTCGGACGCCGACGGCTATCCCAAGCTGATGCCGTACTTCGCGCTCGACGAGATCGCCGCTGACGCCGGCGTGGCGCTGGACACGCGTGTGTTGCGCGCGCAGCCGGCGGAAGGTTCTCCGCTGCAGCAGACGTGGCACCCGGTGATGTCGATGCCGCCAGAGCGGCACCGCGCCTATGCCTGGCAATGGTGGTCGCTGGCGATCGCCATCGTCGTCGTCTTCCTGATCGTGCATCGACGTGCACGTCCGAGTCCGAGAACGCCATGAATCGCAAACGAATCAGTCGCGGCACCATGATCGGCGTGGCGGTGCTGTTCCTGACGCCGTTCATCGTCGCCCTGGTGCTCAACCGCCTCGGCTGGCATCCCACCGCTACCCGCAATAACGGCGTGCTGGTCCAGCCGCCGGAAGCGCTGGGTGAGCTGGAACTGCGCACGCGCAGCGGCACCGGCATCGCGGTGGTGAATCCCGATCATCGCTTCACGCTGGTCGTCCGCCTGCCGGCGGTCTGCGACGACGCCTGCATGCAGCGGCTGGATGAACTCTACCGCGTCCGCTACAGCCTGCACCGGCATGCGCCTCGGCTGGCCATCGCGCTGGTCGCGCCGGCGGTAATGCCCGACCTGCCCGAAGCCCTGAACGTGCTCGACGAAGGCAGCGTCGACCGCCTGCATGAAGCGTCGCCGCGCTTCGCCACGCAGGCGGACTGGAGCGGCCTGCTGGTCGACGACAAGGGTTTCCTGATGCTCGAATTCCCGCCGGACCTGGAAGCGCGGCTGATGCGCCGCGACCTCGGCCGGCTGATCAAGTAACGCGGCCGGAGCCGATGCCATGACCGATTCCCTGTTCCGCAATGTCGCACGCGTCGCCGTCGCCCTGGTTTTCGTGGTCATCGTGCTGGGCGCCTTCGTGCGTTTGTCCGATGCCGGCCTGGGTTGCCCCGACTGGCCGACCTGCTACGGCAAGGCGACCTGGCCGCGCCACGAGCACGATGTCGCGCGCGCCAACGAAGCGTTCCCGGAGCGCCCGGTCGAAACCCACAAGGCCTGGCGCGAACAGGTGCACCGCCACTTCGCCGCCACGCTGGGCGCGCTGGTGCTCATGCTCGCACTGCGCGCCAACTGGCGCGTACCGGTGCGCCGCTACGGCATCATCGCCGCGGCGGCGGCCGCCGCGGCCGGGACCTTCCTCTACATCGCCGGCCAGCATGCGGTTTCAGTCGTCGCCTCGGTGGTCGCCCTGGGCGTGCCGCTCGCGCTGGCCGTGTACAGCAGTGGGCGCCAGGGTGCGCCTGCCTGGTCGCGCTTCACCGCGGTACTGCTGGCGCTGATCCTGTTCCAGGCCATGCTCGGCATGTGGACCGTGACCTGGAAACTCAAGCCGATCGTCGTCATGGGCCATCTGCTCGGCGGCCTTTCGGTGCTGGCGATGCTGGTCTGGGCAAGCGAGCGCAGCCGCCTGGCGCCGAAGGTGTATCCCGGCGCGAGCTGGTTGCGGCCGTGGGTCTGGCTGGGCCTGGCCGTGCTGACGATCCAGATCGCGCTGGGCGGCTGGACCAGCGCCAACTACGCGGCGCTGTCCTGTGGGCTGGATTTCCCGCAATGCCTGGGTCAGTGGTGGCCGGCCACCGACTTCCGCGAGGCCTTCGTGCTCTGGCGCGGCATCGGTGTCGACTACGAGGGCGGCATCCTGGATGCGCCGGCGCGCACGGCGATCCAGCTCAGCCACCGCATCGGCGCGATGGTCACGGTGGCGGCGGTGCTGATTGTGGTGGCGGCACTGTTCCGCGTGCGCGGCATGCGTGGGCCGGCGCTGGTGCTGGCCGCGCTGCTGGTGGTGCAGGTCGCGCTGGGCATCGGCAACGTCTGGCTCGGTCTGCCCCTGCCGGTGGCGACCGCGCACAACGGCGTGGCGGCGCTGCTGGTCGCCCAGTTCGTGCTGATCCTGTCGCGCCTGACCCCGCGCCGGGATTGATTGTCGGGCAGGATCGGTCACGTCCACGATCTCGTGGTAGTACGCGATCCATTCGTGCCGCCTTCACGGCTGGCACGAGCCTACGAGGTAGCAGACCCTGTCCTCGGGCGTCTCAAAGTTGGACCTGGTGTGGCCATTTTCGACAGTCCGAACGATACGGGCATCATGCGGGAAAGCTCGATGACCACCCTTGTAGACGACACAAGACGCCCACTTTCCGTGCAGTCAGTTTTCCATCAGCCTGGTCCCAAGTCGAACGGCTGGTGGCGCAGCATCGCGGGCGATGGTTGAGCATTGAGAGACCGATTTCAATGGTTCCGGCGAATCGATACGGACCATAGGACCTGGTGCGTCGCCAAGTGGACATCCGATACCTTCGCGGGTACGGCGGCACGACCCAAGCAATCGGAAATCGATCATGACATGGTTGCGCGTTGCCTTGATGGCCCTGCTGCTGAGCGCCGCGCTCTAGCAGCCTGTTGAAATTCGGTCAGACGAAGCCCGCGAGTTCTGCGGTTCTGGTGTTTTCGTGGCAATCAGCCGCCGATCAATCGCTTTTCCAG
>NZ_SMAF01000026.1 GCF_004343305.1 Pseudofulvimonas gallinarii
GCCGGTGGTGGTGAAGGCGCCCAGGCCGCCACTGAAGTCCTCGCCCAGCAGGCTGACAGCCACCTGGTCGACGCCGCAGTCGCCGGGCGCCGCGACCGTGCGGAACGTGTACACGGCGGAGACCGTGCCGGTACCGCAGGCATTGCTGCCGGTCACGCGCCAGTAGTAACTGGTGGACGTCGACAGCGGCGCGGCGACCGCATGGCTTGTCGTCGCGACCACCTGGTCGATCACCACATTGCCGAAGGCGGCATCGGTGGCGACTTCGACCCGGTATGAATCCGCCCCCGCGATCGCGTTCCAGGTCAGCGTCGGCTGTGTGGCCACGTTGCTGGCGTTGTTTGCCGGCGAGACCAGCGTGCCTGCAGCCGGTGCCGCGTCGGCGACAACCAGTGTGACCTCGGTGTTGCGGGCGGTAGCCGGGAAGCCGGGACCACCGGAATTGCCGTCGATGGTGAGCGGATAGCTGCCTGCGGCCACGGACGCGGTGTTGCCGATGCCCAGGGTGCTGGTCGCGGCCGGCAGGGCCGGAACCACGGGGTTGCTGCTGAAGCTGCTCGAGGCGCTGGCCGGAAGGCCGGTCACGGAGAGTGTCACCGGATCATCGAAGCCACCCAGTCCCAGCGCGCCGATGCTGTAGCTGGCCGTTTCCCCGGCGCAGATCGCCGCGGAGGCCGGCGTGGCGGTCAGCATGTAGTCGGCCTCGACGCTGACGTTGAGGTTGCCGGTGGCCGCCAGTGCGTACGGCTGCGCGCCGCCCTGCGCCACCTGGATGCCACGGACACGCACCTGGTAGGCGCCGGCGACCGGGGTCGGCAGCACGATGCGGTGGACGTTGTTGATGTCGTCGTAGTTGGAGGTGGTGGTGTCCTGGAACGGATTCGGGCTGGTCAGGCCACCACCGGCGGGCAGCTTCTGGGTCCAGACGTCACCGTTGGGCGCGACCACTTCCAGGCGCAGCTGGTTCACCCAGGCCGGGTTGGCGTTCACCAGCGCCGGGAAGTCGTGCCAGGTCAGGGTCACTGTCAGCGGCGCCGTGCCCGTCACGGTCAGGTTGTGGGTGTGCAGGCCACCGGTCGTGAGCCCGGCTGTGCTGTCGTGCAGCCACAGGTTGCGGCTGTCACCGTCGAAATACAGCACGTTGTCGAGATTGATCCGGCCCCAGCCCTGCGCGGTGCTCGGCGCGGTCACGCCGGTGCCGGAGCCGGTGATGGTCTCCGCGCCGGTGACCAGGATCGCCTTCAGCAGCGCCGAGGACGGCGTCGGCATGGCATGGCCTGCATTGGCCATGCCGGTCGGATAGAAGCCGCGGTTGAGGTATTCCCGGACCAGCGCCGTCAGGCCGGCAGCGGTCGGCGTGGCCATCGAGGTGCCGCTCATCGACGTGGTGCCGCAGGCGGAGCGCGAAGCGGAAATGATGGAGCCGCCCTGGGCGGTCATGTCCGGCTTGGTGCGGCGGTCCTGGGTCGGGCCGCGGGACGAGAAGGTCGACATCGCGTTGCCGGAGGCGCCGCGGTTGTTGCTGCCGATGGAGAAGACATTCTTCGCATTGCCGGCCGCACCGGTGTCCGCACCCGGACCGCAGCCCGCGGAGCCCGCGGACGTGCCGCTGCCGCCGCCACTGTTGCCAGCGGCGAACAGCACCGCCAGGTCAGGGTTTTCCCAGACCACGAGGTCGGCGTCGCGCGAGGTGGAGCGGTATTCGACCTGGCAGTTGGCAATACAGGAGCCCAGGGCATTGCGGCAGCTGGATCCCCACGAGTTGGAATGGATGCGCGCGCCGCCGGCGTAGGCGATGGTACCGGCGTGGTACGGGTTGCCGCCGAGGCTGTTCAGGTACTGCAGACTGGCGCCCATTTCCTGGGAAATGAGCTTGGCGCCCGGCGCGGTGCCGTCGAGATCGGTGGTGCCGCCCGGCGACGAGAAGGTCGTGCAGTCCACGGCGACAGCCGGATTGTTGCCGGCGATCGAGCCCATCACGTGGGTGCCGTGGCCATGGCCGTCGGCCGGTGCGGTGCCGGCGTCGCCGGACCACTTGTAGTGGATGCCGATCTTGCGATGGGCGAAGTCGGGCGTGCCCGCGGCACAGGTCGAACCGGAGGCACAGACCGAGGTGACCGGCTGGCCGTAGGCCGTGTCGCTGAAGGAACAGTGCGTGGCCTGCAGGCCGGAGTCGGCGGCGCCGATGATCTGGCCGCAGCCGAACAGGCCCTGCTCGAAGACCGGCAACTGGTTGTTGGTGCCGCTCTGGTGCAGCCAGCCGGCCTGCGAGTTCATGAACTCGGCCGGCCATCGCAGCGTCACGGTGACGACGTCATCGAGGCGCGCGATCTGTTCGACCGCGTCGGCGAGGCTGCTGTAGTCGAAGCCATAGATCAGGCGGTCGTGGTCGACGCCGGATTCATGGAAGCGGAAATCGAGGCCGGCGATGCCGGACAGGAGATCCTGCGCGGCCGCGCGCTGGCTGCCCGGGCGCAGGGCGATGTTGAGCTGATCAATCCCGCCGGCTTCGACGATTTCCATGCCGCCGATGTCATTGGCCAGGTTGATGTCCACTTTCCAGATCGGCAGGTACGGGCCCGTCCAGCTGACGCCGGGGACCGCACGCGCCGCCGTATCCAGGGCTGGCGACATGCGCACCAGGTACGCGTGGTAGGGCGCGTAGCCGATGATCTCCGCGCCGGTGGCGAGCAGCGCACGGCGCTGTTCGTCGCGGATCGGTCCGTCGAACTTGACGACGCGCAGCGTCGAATCCTTGAAGGCGTCGAGGTCGGCCAGGGCCGGCAGCCCCTTGGTGTTGGCGTGGACCTCGTTGGCGCAGGTGTCGAGCTTCGCACTGTCGAACGACACCACGCAGCGGTAGTCGTCCGTCTGTGCCAGTGCCAGCGCGGGCACCATCAGTAACGGGGTGAACAGGAAACGACGCATTGAACCCTCCCTCGTGCGGACAGTACCGGTGCGGCACTGGTAACCGGCATCGGCCTGGGGCCGACGGACTCCGCTCCTCCCTGAGCTGTTCTGGAGACATCGCTGCGCGGGGCGCAGCCAGTGCCGCCAGGCCCGCTCCTCTTCCGGGCAGGGCGACTATAGCGCGCGCCGAACCGAGGGGCCTACACTTGTGAAGAACGCCCGCGTACGCAACGGCTTGCCACAGGGCCTGCCGTTGCAGGCAAGATGGGCGGCCGTGCTGCCCTGCGATCCTCGTCCATGACCGAAACCGGAACCCTGTTCATCGTTGCCGCGCCTTCCGGGGCCGGCAAGACGTCGCTGGTACGCGCCCTGATCGAGGACGATCCGTCGCTGGCCCTGTCGGTGTCCTACACCTCCAGGCCGCCGCGCCCGGCCGAAACCGACGGCGTGCATTACCACTTCGTCGACCGGCAGGTCTTCCTGGCCATGGCCGCCGCCGGCGACTTCTACGAGTACGCCGAGGTCCATGGCGACCTCAAGGGCACAGCGCGCTCGGCAGTGCAGCCCTTCCTGGACGCCGGTCGCGACGTGCTGCTGGAGATCGACTGGCAGGGTGCGCGTCAGGTACGGGCGCAGCAGGCCGATTGCCGCAGCATTTTCGTCCTGCCGCCGTCGTCGGCCGAACTGGAGCGCCGGCTGCGCAGCCGCGCCCAGGACAGCGAGGCGGTGATCGCCCGCAGGCTGGCCAATTCACGCGAGGAAATCGCCCACGCGCACGAATTCGACTATATCGTCGTGAATGACGATTTCCAGACCGCGCTGGCCGACATCAAGGCCGTCATCCGTGCCCAGCGCCTGCGCCAGGGCCTGCAGGCCGACCGCCATGCCGGGCTGATCGCCGAGCTGCTGGGCGACCCGGCGGTCTGACGCGATCCGCCGGTGGCGCAAGGTCCGGGCCGGGCTGCATCGTGCCCATTGCGCAGTGCGGCATGATTTGGATAGAATCTGCGCAACTGTCTCTGTCGAAAAGGTTTCTTCCGGTCATGGCGCGAATTACGGTTGAGGATTGTCTGAAGGTGGTCGATAACCGCTTCGAGCTGGTTCTGATGGCGTCCAAGCGCGCCCGCCAGCTGTCGAAGGGTATCGAGGCCACCGTCGACACCGAGAACGACAAACCCACCGTGCTCGCCCTGCGCGAGATCGCCGAACGTCGCATCAACATGCAGATGGTCGACGAGATCGATCGCGCCGAGCGCGAGCGCGCCGAGCGTGAAGCCCTTGAATGGGCCGCTGCCGAACTCGACGAGGACAAGGGCGGCGACGACATCTGAGGCCGCGCGCTTGAGCAGGGGAGACCGCCAGGCCGACTGTCCGGGCTTCACCCCGGGCGCCAGGGGCTGAGCCGGCCATGGGCGCCCTGCTCAACGCCATGATGCCATCGTCCGGCGGCCTGCCGGACGATGTGCGAAGTCTTCTCAAGCGCCTCAAGCGCTACCTGCGCCGCGACCAGCTGCACAGGATACGGCGCGCCTATGAAGTGGGCGCCGCCGCGCACGAGGGCCAGACCCGCAAGAGCGGCGAGCCCTACATCACCCATCCGGTTGCCGTCGCGCACATCCTCGCCGAGATCGGCCTGGATGGCGAAGCCATCGTCGCCGCCATCCTCCATGACACGCTGGAGGACACGCCGCTCAGCCGCGAGGAGATCGAGTCCGAATTCGGACGCGATGTCGTCGAGCTGGTCGATGGCGTCACCAAGCTCGACAAGGTCAATTTCCGCGACCGCCAGGAAGCGACCGCCGAAAGTTTCCGCAAGATGGTCATGGCGATGGCGCGCGACCTGCGCGTCATCCTGATCAAGCTGGCCGACCGCCTGCACAACATGCGCACGCTGGGCAGCATGGCGCCGGAATCGCGCCGCCGAATCGCGCGGGAAACACTGGAGATCTACGCGCCGATCGCGCAGCGGCTGGGCATGAACCGCTTCAAGGCCGAGTTGCAGGACCTGGGTTTCTCGGCGCTCTATCCGATGCGCCATCGCGTGATCGCCGAGCACATCCGCCAGCTGCAGGGCAACCGCAAGCAGGCCATCGAACGCATCGAGGAAGCGGTCTCCCGCCGCCTGAAGCAGGAAGGCATCCGCCACCGCGTCGTCAGCCGGGTCAAGTCGCCCTACAGCATCTACCAGAAGATGCTGAAGGACCGGAAGCCGCTGTCGCAGGTGATGGACGTCTATGGCGTGCGCGTGATCACCGACACCTCGATGCACTGCTACCAGGCGCTGGGCGCGGTGCACGGGCTCTACAAACCCGTCGACGGGCGCTTCCGCGACTTCGTCGCGATCCCCAAGGCGAACGGCTACCAGTCCCTGCACACGGTGCTGATCGGGCCCTTCGATGCGCCGATCGAAATACAGATCCGCACCGAGGACATGAACGTCGTCGCCGAACGTGGCGTCGCCGCGCACTGGTCGTACAAGACCAACGGCACCGGCAGCAACGCGCAGAACCGCGCCCGCGACTGGCTCAGTGGCCTGGTCGAGGCGCAGGCGCGTACCGGCTCGTCGATCGAGTTCGTCGAGAACGTCAAGGTCGACCTGTTTCCGGACGAGGTCTATGTGTTCACGCCACGCGGAGACATCCTCAGCCTGCCGCGAGGCGCGACGGCGCTGGATTTCGCCTACGCCGTGCACACGTCCGTCGGTGACCATGCCGTCACCGCGCGCGTGGACAGGAAACTCGCCGCGCTGCGCCGCAGGCTCGACAACGGCCAGACGGTCGAGATCGTCACCGCGCCCAGCGCCCAGCCCCATCCGGGCTGGCTGGAATTCGTCGCCACCAGCCGCGCACGCACCGCGATCCGCAACCACCTCAAGCGCCTGCAGCACGAGGACGCCGTCGAGCTGGGACATCGCATGCTCGATCGCGCGCTGTCGGCGCGCGGTGGATCCATCGAGCTGGTGCCCGGGCCGCGGCTGGAGCAGTACCTCGCCGACCTGCGGTTCAAGCGCCTGGAAGACCTGCTGTCCGACATCGCGCTCGGCAACCGCGTCGCCGAACAGGTGGCGGCACAACTGCTCAGCGACGCGCCGCCGGCCGAGGACGCCGTCGCCCATCCCGTCGCTGTCGGCGAACGCATCCTGATCACCGGCCGCGAGCGTGGCGTCGTGAGTTTCGGCCAGTGCTGCCATCCGGTGCCGGGCGACGACATCATCGGTTACCTGTCGGCCGGCAAGGGCGTGGTCGTGCACCAGACCGTGTGCCGGAACATGCCGGAATACCGCAAGGCGCCGGAACGACTGGTCGCGATCGCGTGGGACCGCCATGTCGAGGGCGACTTCCGCGTGCAGCTGCGCATCGTCGTCATGAACAAGCCTGGCGTGCTCGCCGGTGTCGCCGCCGCGATTGCCGCAGCCGGTTCCAACATCGCCCATGTCGAGTACACCGAGCGCGACCTCGAGGCGGCGGTGCTGCTGTTCACCATCGAAGTGCGTGATCGCCGCCATCTCGCCGCCGTGATCCGCAGCGTGCGGCACACCGAGGTGGTGCATTCCGTGCAGCGCGCCATCGGCTGACAGCCGCGGCCCGGGGTTCGGGCTGACGCGCCACGCCGGCGCCGGCTATGCTCATCGGCACCGCTGTTCCCTCCAGGAGCTTCCATGCGCGATGTGATCCATACCGATGCCGCGCCGCGCGCCATCGGCACCTATTCCCAGGCCGTGCGCACCGGCAATACCGTCTACCTGTCCGGCCAGATCGCGCTTGATCCGGCCACCGGCGAACTTTTCACCGGCGACATCGAGACCGAGATCGAACGCGGGTTCGCCAACCTGCGCGCCGTCTGCGAAGCGGCCGGCGGTTCGCTGGCCAAGCTGGCCAAGCTGAACATCTACCTGACCGACCTGTCGCATTTCCCGTCGGTGAATGCCGTCATGGAACGCCTGTTCACGCAGCCCTATCCGGCGCGTGCGGCGATCGGCGTCGCGCAGCTGCCGCGTGGCGCACGCTTCGAAGTCGATGGCGTGCTCGTGCTCGACTGATCGCGAGCCTGGCGGCGTACGCGATGTAGCGCAGCGGTGCGATCGCGTTCAGGTCGGGCGCCAACAGCGGCCCGGCATCGCCGCGTGCTGAGGTCCTAACCATGCCGGCGCCTGTACGGACGAAGACGCAACCGGTGTTGTCCGGCGAATCGCCGGTGCAATGGCTGCCCGGGGTCGGACCGCGGGGCGCCGAGCTGCTGGCGCGGCTCGGCATCGAACGGGTTGCCGACCTGTGGTTCCACCTGCCGCTGCGCTACGAGGACCGCACGCGCATTGAACCGATCGCCGCGCTCGATGCCGGCGTCAAGGCGCAGGTGCTGGGCCGTGTCCTGGCCGTCGAACGCGGTTTCCGTTTCCGGCCCTTCCTGCGTGTCGCCCTCGGCGACGACAGCGGCGCGACGCTGCTGCTGCGCTTCATCCATTTCAACCAGGCACAGGCGCGCGGCTTCGAAGTCGGCCAGCGGCTGCTGTGTTTTGGCGAGCCGCGGCGCGGGCAGCTCGGCTTCGAGATGGTCCATCCCAGCTATCGGCGCCTCGACGACGGGGCCGCTGTGCCGGTGGATGAATGCCTGCGTGCGGTCTATCCGGTGACCGAAGGCCTGGACAGCCGGCGCCTGGCCGCCTGGGTCGCCGCCGCCCTGCGCCTGCTTCCCGATGACGGGGCGCTTGAACTCGTCCCGGCGTCGATGTTGAAGCGGTTGAAACTGCCCGGCCTGGCCGCCGCCCTGCGCTACGTGCACGCGCCGCCACCATCGGTGCGCATCGAGGACATCGAGGCCGGCCGCCATCCCTCGCAGCGGCGGCTGATCGTCGAGGAGTTGCTGGCCCATCACCTGGCACTGCGTCGACGTCGCCTCAGCCAGCAGGCGCAGCGCGCGCCGCAGCTCTCGGCAACGGGCGAACTGGCGGCGCGACTTCGTGCCGGCCTGCCGTTCGCACTGACCGGCGCGCAGCAGCGTGTCGTGGCCGAAGTGGGTGCCGACCTGGCGAAGCCGGCACCGATGCTGAGGCTGGTGCAGGGCGATGTCGGATCGGGCAAGACCATCGTCGCCGCGCTCGCCGCGGCGCAGGCGATCGAAGCCGGTTGCCAGGTCGCCGTCATGGCGCCGACCGAACTGCTCGCCGAGCAGCACCGCCGCAACTTCGCGCACTGGTTCGCCTGCCTGGGCATCGAGCCGGTCTGGCTGGCCAGCAAGGTGAAGGGCCGGGCGCGCGCACAGGCGCTGGCGGCGATCGCCGACGGCGCGCCGCTGGTCGTTGGCACCCATGCGCTGATGCAGGAAGGCGTCGGGTTCGCGCGCCTGGGCCTGGCGATCATCGACGAGCAGCACCGCTTCGGCGTCCACCAGCGCCTGGCCTTGCGCGACAAGGGCGCCGGCCTGGTGCCGCACCAGTTGGTGATGACCGCCACGCCGATCCCGCGCACGCTGGCGATGGCCGCCTACGCGGACCTGGATGTCTCGGTGATCGACGAGCTGCCGCCGGGTCGCACGCCGGTGACGACCGTCGCCGTGCCCGCGGCACGTCGCGACGAAGTGGTCACGCGCATCCACGCCGCCTGTGCCGAAGGCCGGCAGGCCTATTGGGTCTGCACCCTCATCGAGGAATCCGAACTGCTGGCGGCCCAGGCGGCGGAGCAGGTCCATGCGCAGCTGACCGCGGCAGTGCCCGATCTTCGCGTCGGCCTGATCCACGGCCGCTTGAAGCCGGCTGAAAAGGAGACGGTGATGGCGGCGTTCAAGGACGGCCACCTGCACGTGCTCGTCGCGACCACCGTGATTGAAGTCGGGGTCGATGTGCCCAATGCCAGCCTGATGGTGATCGAGAATGCCGAGCGCCTCGGCCTGGCGCAGCTGCACCAGCTTCGCGGCCGCGTCGGCCGCGGACGCGCCGAGTCCAGCTGCGTGCTGCTGTACGAGCCGCCGCTGTCCGGCCTGGCGCGCGAGCGCCTGGACGTGCTCCGGCACAGCAACGACGGATTCCGCATCGCCGAGAAGGACCTGGAACTGCGCGGGCCAGGCGAACTGCTGGGCACGCGGCAGACCGGCGTGCTCGGCTTCCGCATCGCCGACCTGTCGCGCGACGGCCATGAGCTGCCGGCTGTCGCCGCACTCGCGGACGAGATGCTGGCCGACTACCCCGATCATGCCGAGCGCCTGACACGGCGCTGGATCGGCCAGGCCGAGCGCTACGCCGGCGCCTGATCGCTGCCGCGAAACGCCCGGCTGGCCGGCGCATGCGACAATCGCGCCATGAAACTCTGGATCGATACCGACCCGGGCGTCGACGACGCCCTCGCGCTCCTGATGGCCTTTGCGCATCCCGATGCCGATGTGCTCGGCCTGGGCATCGTCGGCGGCAATGTCGGCCTGGATGCCTGCACCGGCAACGCCCTGAAGCTGCTGGATGCGATCGGCCGCGACGGCGTGCCGGTGCATGTCGGCGCCGGCGACCCGCTGCTGCCGCCGCTGGCCAATGATGCCGGGCATGTGCATGGCCGCGACGGCTTCGGCGATATCGGCAGCCGTCCCTCGCGGCGCACGCCCGCGGCCGGGCATGCCGCGCAGGCGCTGATCGATGCCACCCTGCGCCATCCCGGCGAAGTCCTGCTGGTGACGCTCGGACCGCTGACGAACTTCGCGCTGGCACTCAGCCTCGACCCGGGCCTTGCCGCTCGCCTGGCCGGGTGGGTGTGCATGGGCGGTGCCGTCACCGGCCACGGCAACACCGAATACCTGACCAGCGAGTTCAACGTCGCCTTCGATCCGGAGGCCGCGGAAATCTGTTTCGCCCGCGGTCCGCGCGCGATCGTGGTGGACTGGGAACTGGTCTGCCGCCACGGCGTGCCCCTGGAGGAATTCGAGCAATGGCTGGACGCCGACACGCCGGCCGCGCGTTTCTACCGCGCGATCTCGCGCAAGACGCGCGCGTTCTACCGCGAGCACGAGCGCAACGAGTTCGCGCCCGCCGATGCGTTGGCCATGACCGTGGTGCTGGACGAAGCCGCCGCGCTGGAACGACAGTCGCGGCCGCTGAAGGTCGAACTCTCCGGCGCGCTGTCGCGCGGCCAGACCGTGGTGGACTGGAACCGTCGCAGCGGCCGTCCCGACAACGCCGACCTCGTCATGGCGGTCGATATCCAGCGGCATCGCGCGCTGCTGCGCATGGCGCTGGGCCTGCCGGCCTGATCGGCGCTCGACGCGGCGCCGGGCCCGGACCTGGCCGCGCGCCGTGGCGCCCGCAGGCCCCGGGTTTTCCCCCGGCCGACACGGACTGATAAACTGCGCGGCGTTGCCGCTTTAGCTCAGCTGGTAGAGCAACCGCCTTGTAAGCGGTAGGTCGTCCGTTCGAATCGGACAAGCGGCACCAGCACTGTCCCTGCTTCCGGCAGGGCTTTCCGTCAGGCAGCACTCGGGCAACCGCAGGGAGCGAGCAATGTCCTACGTCGACGGTTACGTGATGGCGGTGCCAACGGCCAACAAGGCGGCCTTCATCGAACACGCGCGCAAGGGCGACCCGGTGTTCCTGAAATACGGCGCGCTGCGCGTGGTCGAGTGCTGGGGCGACGAGGTGCCCGATGGCGTGCTCACCGATTTCCGCCGCGCCGTGCAGGCGACACCGGAGGAAACCGTGGTGTTTTCCTGGGTCGAGTGGCCGGACAAGGCCACCCGCGACAAGGGCATGGCGGCGATGATGGACGACCCGGCGATGTCGCCGGACCACAATCCCATGCCCTTCGACGGCAAGCGCCTGATCTACGGCGGCTTCGCGCCGGTGGTGACGCTGGCGCGGTAGGCCCCGGCCAGCGTCGGCGCGGTCAGAACGCCGGCTTGTCCGGCTCCGCCTCGTAGCGGGCGACGGATTCCATGACGGTGCGCTTGGCTTCCGTCTCGTCGCGCCAGCCTTCGATCTTCACCCACTTGCCCTTCTCGAGATCCTTGTAGTGCGAGAAGAAGTGGGCGATGCGGTCCAGCGTCAGCTCCGGCAGGTCGCGCACGCTGGCGACATGGCGGTAGCCCGGGAACACCTTGCTGACCGGCACGGCGACCAGCTTCTCGTCCTCGCCGGCCTCGTCGGTCATCTTCAGCATCCCGACCGGGCGGCAGCGGATCACCGATCCGGGGATCAGCGGAACCGGCATCACGACCAGCACGTCGAGCGGGTCGCCGTCGCCGCACAGCGTGTGCGGGACGTAGCCGTAGTTGCAGGGATAACGCATCGGCGTGGTCAGCACGCGGTCGACGAAGATCGCGCCGCTGGCCTTGTCGACCTCGTACTTGACCGGGTCGGAATCCTTGGGGATCTCGATGATGACGTTGATTTCGTGCGGCAGGTCGGCGCCGGACGGGATGGCCTCAAGCGGCATGGGAACTCCGTGCGATGATGCGTTGCAACAAATCGGGCGCGAAGCATAGCAGAATGCGGCTTCCGGCCGGGCCGGGCGGCGAAGGGCGTTCAGCGCGTCGCGGCCCTGGCCTTGGGCCCTACACTCCAAAGGCTGCCTGCAGGACCCCGCGGTGATCGAATTCCAGCAGATCGAAAAGCGTTACAGGACGGCCGCCGGCGATGTCGTGGCCTTGCATCCGCTTGACCTGGCCATTCCAGCCGGGCAGGTGTTCGGCATCATCGGCCAGTCCGGGGCCGGCAAGTCGACGCTGCTTCGCCTGATCAACGGCCTCGAGCGTCCGAGCAGTGGCCGCGTGCTGGTCGACGGGACCGATGTCGCCGCCCTCGATGGTGCCGGCCTGCGTGGACTGCGCCAGCGCATCGGCATGATCTTCCAGCACTTCAACCTGTTCAGCGCGCGCACCGTTGCCGGCAACATCGCCTTTCCGCTGGAACTGGCGGCATTGCCGGCGGCGCGCATCCGCGCCCGCGTCGACGAGCTCCTCGAGCGCGTGGGGCTGACCGCGCAACGCGACAAGTACCCCGCCCAGCTGTCGGGCGGACAGAAGCAGCGCGTCGGCATCGCCCGCGCGCTGGCCACGGAGCCCGGCCTGCTGCTCTGCGACGAGGCGACCAGCGCCCTCGACCCGCAGACCACGGCCTCGGTGCTGGACCTGCTGTCCGGCATCAACCGCGACCTGGGCCTGAGCATCGTGCTGATCACGCACGAGATGGACGTGATCCGGCGCATCTGCGACGCCGTCGCCGTCCTCGACCAGGGTCGCCTTGTCGAAACCGGCCCGGTGACCGAAGTCTTCCTGCATCCGCGCCATCCGACGACACGCCGGTTCGTCGCCGAGGCCGATCACGATGAAACGGGCGAGGCGACGCGGGTGCGGTATTCCGACATCAGGGGCCGCATCCTGCGCCTGACCTTCCTCGGCGAGAGCACCTTCCGTCCGGTCCTGGGCCGCGTCGCGCGCGACACCGGCATCGACTTCACCATCCTCTCCGGACGCATCGAACACATCCGTGAGACGCCCTATGGGCAGCTGACAGTCGCCCTGCAGGGCGGAAATGCCGACGCCGCGCAGGCGGCCTTTGCCGATGCCGGCGTGCATGTCGAGGAGATCCGTGCATGAGCGGCTGGTTCGAACACCTGGATGCCGGCAAGTGGGCGGAAATCGGTACCGCCACCCTCGACACGCTGTTGATGCTGGGCGGATCGCTGCCGTTGACCATCCTGATCGGCCTGCCCTTGGGCATCTGCCTGTTCCTCACCGGCCCGCGCGGCCTGCACGCGAAGCCGGCGCTGTACGGCGTGCTGGCGCTGCTCGTGAACCTCTTGCGCTCGGTACCGTTCATCATCCTGATGATCGTGCTCATCCCGGTCACGCTGGCGGCCATGGGTACGTCGCTGGGCGTGCGTGGCGCGATCCTGCCGCTGGTGATCGGCGCCGCGCCGTTCTATGCGCGACTGGTCGAAACCGCGCTCCGCGAGGTCGATCGCGGAGTGATCGAGGCCAGCCTGGCGATGGGAGCGAGAACGCGGCAGATCGTCTGGCGCGTGCTGCTGCCCGAGGCGCGACCCGGCCTGATCGCTGGCGCCACGGTGACAACGGTGGCGCTGATCGGTTTCACCGCCATGGGTGGCGCGATCGGTTCAGGCGGACTGGGTGACCTGGCCTATCGCGATGGCTACCTGCGCTCGCACACCGACGTCGCCGTGGTCACCGTCGTCCTGCTGCTGGTGCTGGTCCAGGCCTTGCAGATGGTGGGCGACCGGCTGGTTGCGCGTTTCACCCGGCGTTGATTTCTTTCCGTTCCCGTTACCAAGGAGTGCCCATGAACACACTGTTCCCGCGACTGTCCGTGCTGCTGCTGGCCGCGGTGATGGGCGCCTGTTCCGGTGCTGGCCAGCCCGGCTCGTCGCGGTTGAGCATCGCCGCGACCGCCGTGCCGCATGCGGAAATCCTCGAAGTGGTCAGGCCGATCCTGAAGGAGCAGGGCGTCGAGCTGCAGGTGCGACTCTTCAACGACTACGTGCAGCCGAACGACCAGGTCGCACAGGGCCTGATCGACGTCAACTACTTCCAGACCGAACCCTATCTGGATGCCTACAACCGCGACCGGGGCAGCAGGCTGACGACGTTCGCCGGCATCCATGTCGAACCCTTCGGTGCCTATTCGCGCCGCCATGCCACGCTGGCCGAGGTGCCGGATGGGGCGCAGGTCGCGATTCCCAACGACCCCAGCAACAACAGCCGGGCGCTGATCCTGCTGCACGCCGCCGGTGCCATCCAGCTCGCCGATCCGGACAACGCGCTCAGTACCCTTCGCGACATCACCGCCAATCCACATAACTGGCAGTTCCGCGAACTCGATTCGGCGATGCTGCCACGCGTTCTCGACCAGGTTGACCTGGCGCTGATCAATACCAACTACGCGCTGGATGCCGGCCTGGATCCAACGCGTGACGCGCTGGTGATCGAGAACGCCGATTCGCCGTACGTGAACTTCCTGGTCGGCCTGCCGGAAAAACGCGAGGACGAGCGCGTGCGTAAGCTCATCTCCGCGCTGCACAGCGATGCGGTGCGCACGTTCATCCAGGAACGCTACAAGGGCGCCGTGCTGCCGGCGTTCTGAGGCCGGGCTTGCCGCGCGACGGCGATCGCCATTGATGTCCGGAAATGGCCAGTCCGGCCTCCATGGCGGTGCTAGCCTGCATGCATGGACGCCGATGCCGTAGCCGCACAGAGGACGCTCGATCCGCAGGCCTGCGAGCAGGCGCGGCTGAGTCGAGACCCGCGTTTTGATGGCTTGTTCTTCACTGCGGTGAAGAGCACGGGCATCTACTGCCGGCCGGTCTGCCCGGCGCCGACGCCGAAGGCACGCAATGTCACCTACTACGTCACCGCGGCTGCCGCCGAAGCGGCGGGCTTCCGGCCCTGCCTGCGCTGCCGGCCGGAACTGTCGCCCGAGGATGGTACGTGGCGTCGCGGTGATGCCGTTGTGGCCCGGGCCCTCAAGCTGATCGAGCAGGGCGCCCTGGCAGGCCAGCCGCTGGCCGCGCTGGCGCAGCGGCTGCATGTCGGCGAACGTCATCTTCGGCGCCTTTTCGTCGAGCGGCTTGGCGCACCACCGATCGGTGTCCATGGCACGCGCCGCCTGCTGTTCGCCAAACAACTGCTGACCGAAACACGGCTGCCGGTGACGGAAGTCGCGCTGGCCGCCGGCTTTGGCAGCCTGCGCCGTTTCAACGACGCCTTCGTCCGTGCCTATGCGCTGGCACCGCGCGACCTGCGTCGCAGGATCAGTGCATCGACAGGCGGCGGTGACCTGCTCAGCCTGCGCATGGCGTACCGGCCGCCCTACGACTTTGCCGCCATGCTCGATTTCCTGCGCGGGCGGGCATTGCCCGGTATAGAGCAGGTTGATGCGCAGGGCTATACGCGCGTCATCGGGCCAGCGACGGCGCCGGCCTGGCTGCGCGTCGATCCCTGGCCGGGCGACGAGCACGCGCTGCGACTGAGCGTGCGCGGCGCACCGCCCAACCGGTTGCTGGACATCGTCGCCCGCGTGCGGCGCATGTTCGACCTGGATGCCGATCCGCTGGCGATTTCCGCCGTGCTGTCACGCGATCCGCGACTGCGTCCGCTCCTGCGCCGCCGTCCCGGCCTGCGCATCCCCAGCGGATGGGATGGCTTCGAGATTGCCGTACGGGCCGTGCTCGGACAGCAGGTCAGCGTTGCGGCGGCGCGCACCTTCACCGCCCGATTGGCCCGGCAGTTCGGCAGTGCGCTGCCGGGCGATGCCGGTGACGGGTTCCAGCACCTGTTTCCAACGCCCGGGTCATTGGCCGATGCCGACGTCGAACGCATCGGCCTGCCGCGCAAGCGCGCCGACACCGTGCGCGCCGTTGCGCGCGCAGTGCTGGCCGGCGATGTCGATACCGGCGGCGAACGCACGCTTGACGACTTCGTCGCGCGCTGGTGCGAGCTCCCGGGCATCGGGCCATGGACGGCGCACTACATCGCATTGCGCGCACTGGGCCACCCGGACGCGTTTCCAGCCGGTGATCTCGTCCTGCAGAAGGCGGCCAGCGGCGACGGCGCCCGACTGGGTGCCGCTGCGCTGGCCACGCGCGCCGAGGCCTGGCGTCCCTGGCGTGCCTATGCGGTCATCCACCTCTGGCGGGATTCGATGCCTGCGCCCGCCGTACAACCGGAGTAATGAAGATGTCTGTGGTCTGGTGTGTGATCGACAGCCCCATCGGCAGCCTGCGTGTGGCGACGGATACCCAGGGCCTTTACCGCATCGAGTTTCCGCCGCTGCGCCCACCGGCTCCACCGAGCGGCGAGTCCTGGCTCGAAGGGCGCAGCCCGATCCTCGATGCCGCCGCGGCGCAGTTGCGCGACTACTTCGAAGGGCGCCGCAATACCTTCGACCTGCCGTTGTCGCCGCGGGGCACGGCATTCCAGCGCCGCGTCTGGGACGAACTGCTGCGCATTCCCTACGGCCGGACGATCAGCTATGGAGAACTGGCACGGCGCGTAGGCAATCCCTCGGCTTCGCGCGCCGTCGGCGCCGCCAACGGACGCAATCCGCTGCCCATCGTCGTGCCCTGCCACCGCGTGATCGGTACCGGCGGCGCGCTCACCGGCTTCGCCGGTGGCCTGCCGATCAAGGCATTCCTGCTGCGCCTGGAGGGTGCGCTGCCACATACGGATCTGCGGCTGGTGTGACACCGTCGCGGTGGGCGTTTCGCTGGTCCGCTTGCCATGGCGATGGCCGTGGCCGGTCGGTTGCGATCATGCTGGCCTGGTACCTGCGCCGTGTGCCGGCCTGTCCGGCGGTCGGCGTCGGACAAGCGACGTCGGCGCTGCCGATGGTGCGTCGCCGGACCGGTACCCGCAGCGCGTGGTTCGATGGGCGCCTGGCAGAGCCCGCTGCCAGGGTCGGAAAAGGGGCTGCCTCACGGCAGCCCCGGTGTCGCTTACTTCTTCTTGAACAGGCTGCCCAGCAGCGGCAGGACCAGGCCACCGATCGCGCCCAGGCCGATGTCGGCGCCGGTGCCGCCCATGCTGCCCAGGCCGATGGCTTCAAGGATGCCTGCCGCCTGCGCACCCTGTGCTGCGCCGATGCCTCCCACCGCGCCCAGAATGCTGTTCAGGATCGGCCCCAGGCTCTTGGCCTTGGCCAGCAGGCCGGCGATGTTGCCGCCGACCAGGCCGGAAATGGCCTGGATGATGTAGGGAAGAAATTGTTCCATTTTAGTTGTAATCCCTGGTGACGCGGAACGTTCCGCGCTGGCGATCATAGACGGCGGACGGGTGTCGTGGCGCTATTGACAGCATCCGCCTGCACCGCTGTCATGGCGTGTTTCCAGAGGATGCGATGCGATGGAATCCAAGTCAGGCCTGCTGGTGGTGGGCTCCTACGTCCAGGACCACGTCTGGCAGACCGAACGCCTGCCGATGGCGGGCGAAACGCGGCGCGCGCACGGATTCGCCACCGCACCCGGCGGAAAGGGTTTCAACCAGGCGATTGCCGCACACCGGCAGGGTGCACCGGTTCAGTTCGTCGGCGTGATCGGCGACGATCCGCTGGGCCGCTTCGCCCAGGCGTACGCGCGCGAGGCAGGCCTGCCCTGCCGCTGGCAGGTCTGCGCGGATGCACCGACCGCAGCCGCCGGGATCGTAGTTGACGACAGCGGCCGCAACCAGATCCTGGTGGCGCTCGGCGCGAACGAGCAGCTGGATCCCGAGCCCCTGCGTGAACTGGTTTCCGGTGCGTCATTGCTGCTGCTGCAGCTGGAGAACAACCTCGATGCCCTGCGCACGCTGGTGGCGCTGGCCGTGCAGGCGCAGGTGACGGTGCAGCTCAATCCGGCTCCGATGCACGCCGACCTCGATTCGACGCTGCTTGGCGGCGTCGACCTGCTGACGCCGAATGAAACCGAATTCGCGGCCCTGGTCTCCCAGATCGCCGGGACCCCGATCGATCCCTCTCAGGTCGCGGCGCTCAGCGACGACGCGCTGCACGCCTATTCGCGCAAGCTGGGCGTCGGTACTGTCGTCATCACGCTCGGCAGTCACGGCTGCTTCGTTTCGCATGGCGCCAACAGCCGCTGGGCCGGCACCGATGACGATCGTTACCGCGTGCCGGCGATGGCGATCAAGCCGGTCGACAGTACGGGCGCCGGTGACGCCTTCAACGGCGCTCTGGCGGCCGCGCTGCTGCGCGAGCCCGGTGCGCCGTTCCGCCAGGCCATCGACCACGCCAACCGCTGCGCGGCGCTGTCGGTGGAAGGGCTCGGCGCGGCCCCATCGATGCCTACGCTGATTGAAGTCCAATCCCGTTTCGGCTGAACGCTCGATGCGGGCCTCGCAAACGCCGCTAGAATGGTGGCCTGATGAAGATCGGGCCTTACGACATCGAGCCGGCGCTGGTGCTCGCGCCCATGGCCGGCATCACCGACAAGCCGTTCCGGGTGCTGTGCAAGCGCCTGGGTGCAGGGCTGTGTGTGTCGGAGATGACCGCGTCCGATCCGTCGGTCTGGCAGACGCGCAAGTCCAGGCTGCGCCGTGACCACGCCGGCGAGCCGGAGCCGGTCAGTGTGCAGATCGCCGGCTACGATCCGGAGATGCTCGCCGATGCCGCGCGCTTCAATGTCGACGAAGGCGCGCAGATCATCGACATCAACATGGGCTGCCCGGCCAAGAAGGTTTGCAAACGCGAGGCCGGCTCGGCGCTGCTGGCGGACGAACCGCTGGTGGCGCGTATCCTGGATGCCGTCGTGCGCGCGGTCGATGTGCCGGTCACCCTGAAGATCCGGACGGGTCCGTCGCCGGACCGCCGCAATGGCGAAACCATCGCCCGGATCGCCGAGGACTGCGGAATCGCCGCACTGGCGGTGCACGGGCGCACACGCGCCGATCGCTTTCTCGGCCAGGCGGAGTACGACACCATCGCCCGCATCAAGTCGGCCGTGTCGATCCCGGTGATGGCCAACGGCGACGTCGCGACGCCGGAACAGGCCCGGCAGGTGCTCGCCGCGACCGGGGCCGATGCCGTGATGATTGGACGCGCCGCGCAGGGCCGGCCGTGGATCTTCCGCGAGATCGGGCACTTCCTGCGCACCGGCGAACGCCTTCCGCTGCCAACACGTGCCGAGGCCGGCGCCATCCTGCTGGGTCATCTCGACGACCTGTACGCGTTCTATGGCGAACACATGGGCGTGCGCATCGCCCGCAAGCACATCGGCTGGTACACGCAGGCCCATGCCGACGCGCAGTCCTTCTGGAGCGCGGTGAGCCGCGTCGACACGGCCGCCATACAGCGCCGTATGGTGGCCGAATTCTTCACCCTTGCCGGGGTTGCCGCGCTGGCGCAGGCGGCCTGACAGACGTATTGGCTGAACGGGCTGCCGGGGGCCGGCTGCTACAATGCGCGGCTGACTTCCGAACCGGATCCGCCGTCGCCATGTCCGACATCGACCTTTCGCGCGCGCCATCGATCGACGCCGAATACACGCTTGACCACAAGTACACGCGCGAACAGGGGCGCATCTACCTGAGTGGCGTGCAGGCGCTGGTCCGCCTGCCGCTGATGCAGCAGATGCGCGACCGTGCCGCCGGGCTCAACACCGCCGGTTTCATTTCCGGCTACCGCGGCTCGCCGCTGGGTGGTTTCGACCTCGAGCTGTGGCGAGCCAAGAAACACCTGCAGGCGGCGGAGATCCAGTTCCAGCCCGGCCTCAACGAGGACCTCGGTGCGACGATGGTCTGGGGTTCGCAACAGGTCAACCTGTTCCCGGGGGCGCGCCACGATGGCGTGTTCGCCATGTGGTACGGCAAGGGCCCGGGCGTCGACCGCTGCGGCGACGTCTTCAAGCACGGCAATGCCGCCGGAACGTCGAAGCACGGTGGCGTGCTCGCCCTGGCCGCCGACGACCATGCCTGCCGCAGCTCGACGCTGCCGCACGGCTCCGAACACGAGTTCGTCTCCGCCCTGATGCCGATCCTGAACCCGGCCGGCGTGCAGGATATCCTCGACATGGGCCTGCTCGGCTGGGCCATGAGCCGTTTCACCGGCCGCTGGGTCGGCTTCAAGACCATTGCCGAAACCGTCGAGTCGTCAGCCAGCGTGGTCGTTGATCCGCACCAGCTCGACATCGTGGTGCCGGCCGATTTCCCGATGCCGCCGGGTGGCCTCAACATCCGCTGGCCGGATCCGCCGCTGGACCAGGAAATGCGCCTGCACCAGTACGCGGTCGATGCCGCCATCGCCTTCGCGCGCGCCAACGGCATCGATCGCACGGTGTTCGACTCGCCCCGGGCCCGCCTGGGCATCGTCACCACCGGCAAGAGCTACCTCGACGTGCTGCAGGCGCTCGAATACCTGGGCATTGACGCCGAGGCCTGTCGTGACATCGGTATCCGCGTCTACAAGGTCGGCATGACCTGGCCACTGGAACCGCTGGGCATCCGTGAATTCGCCCGTGGCCTGGAGGACATCATCGTCGTCGAGGAAAAGCGTTCCTTCATCGAATCACAGATGAAGGAAGCGATGTACAACTGGGACCACGAGCGTCGCCCGAGCATCGTCGGCAAGTACGACGAGGCCGGCAACTGGATCCTGCCGAGCACGTCGGAACTGACGCCGGCGACCATCGCGCAGGTGATCGGCAGGCGCCTGCAGCGCTTCTTCACCAGCGAGGCCATCGAACAGCGCCTGCGCTGGATGCAGGAAAAGGAAGCCGAACTGGCGTTGCCGCGCCCGGCCTTCCCGCGCGCGGCGCACTACTGCTCCGGCTGCCCGCACAACACCTCGACGGTGGTGCCGGAAGATTCTCGCGCCCTGGGTGGCATCGGCTGCCACTACATGGTGACCTGGATGGACCGTCGTACCGACACCTTCACGCAGATGGGCGGCGAAGGTGCCACCTGGTGCGGGCAGGCGCCATTCACCGATACGCCACACGTGTTCCAGAACCTCGGCGACGGCACCTATTTCCATTCCGGCTCGCTGGCCATCCGTCAGGCGATCGCCGCCAAGGTCAACATCACCTACAAGATCCTGTACAACGACGCAGTGGCGATGACCGGCGGCCAGCCGGTGGATGGCACGCTGACCGTGCCGGATATCGCGCAGCAGATGCGCGCCGAGGGCGTGCAGACGATCATCGTGATGTCCGACGACATCGCCAAGTGGTCGAAGCCGGAGATCTTCCCGTCCGGCGTGGAGTTCATCGACCGCAGCCACCTGGACGCCGTACAGAAGCGCCTGCGCGAAACGCCGGGCGTGACCGTGCTGATCTACGACCAGACCTGCGCCGCCGAAAAGCGCCGCCGCCGCAAGCGCAAGCTGATGGTCGATCCGGCCAAGCGCGTGATGATCAATTCCGCGGTCTGCGAAGGCTGCGGCGACTGCGGCGTGAAGTCGAACTGCGTGTCCGTACTGCCGCTGGAAACGGAATTCGGACGCAAGCGCAGCATCGACCAGAGCAACTGCAACAAGGATTTCTCCTGCGTCAACGGCTTCTGCCCGAGCTTCGTCACCGTGCATGGTGGCAGCGTGCGCAAGCCGAAGCCGGCCGCGGGCGAGGTCGACTTCACGGCATTGCCGATGCCGGCGACCCCGGCGCTGGATCAGCCCTGGAACATCCTGATCACCGGTATCGGCGGTACCGGCGTCGTCACCATCGGCGCCCTGATCGGCATGGCCGCGCACCTGGAAGGCAAGGGCACCAGCGTGCTCGACCAGACCGGCCTGGCCCAGAAGGGTGGTGCGGTGACCACGCACGTGCGCATCGCGCGTTCACCGGCCGACATCCACGCCGTGCGCATCGCGGCCGGCGAGGCCGACCTGGTCCTCGGCTGCGACATGGTCGTGGTCAACGACTACTGGGCCCTGTCGAAGGTGCGCGCCGAGCGCTCCAACGTGGTGCTCAATACCTATGAGGCGATGCCCGGCACTTTCACGCGGCAGCCGGACATGCAGTTCCCTTCGGCGCAGATCATCCAGGCGGTGAAACTGGCGCTGGGTGGTCGCGATCCCGAGTGCATCGATGGCACCGAACTGGCAACCCGCCTGCTGGGCGACGCCATCGCCACCAACCTGTTCATGCTCGGCTACGCGTGGCAGAAGGGCTGGGTGCCGGTCAGCCTCGACGCGCTGATGCGTGCGGTCGAGCTCAACGGCGCCGCCGTAGAGATGAACAAGAAGGCCTTCGCCTGGGGCCGCATGGCGGCGCATGACCCGTCGCGCGTGCGCGCCGCCGTGCAGGCGGCCAGCGAAGCCGTCATCGACCTGCCGATGGACGACCTGCGGCTGTCCGGTTCGCTGGATGAGCTGATCCAGCGTCGCGTCGTCCAGCTCACCGACTACCAGGATGCCGCCTACGCGGAACGCTACCGCAGCCTGGTGCAGCGCGTGCGTGATGCCGAAGCGCGCGTGCTGCCGGGCCAGCACGCGCTGGCCGAGGCGGTGGCGCGCTACGCCTACAAGCTGATGGCCTACAAGGACGAATACGAAGTCGCGCGCCTGTACACCAGCGGCGAGTTCAAGCGTCGCCTCGAGCAGACCTTCGAGGGGGATTACCAGCTGCGCTTCCACCTGGCGCCGCCGCTGCTGGCGCGCAAGGACGAAAACGGCCATCTGGTGAAGAAGGAATACGGCCCGTGGATGCTGCGCGCCTTCGGCGTGCTGGCGAAGATGCGCCGCCTGCGCGGTGGATTCTTCGATATCTTCGGCCGCACCGCCGAACGCCGCATGGAACGGCAGTTGATCGTCGACTACTTCGCCACCGTAGAGGAACTGCTCAAGGGCCTGGAGGCCGGCAACCACGCACTGGCCGTGGAACTCGCCCGCATTCCCGAGCACATCCGTGGCTTCGGCCACGTGAAGGAGGCCCACTACGCCAAGGCCCGTGCGCGCTGGGACGAACTGCTCGTGCGCTGGCGCCAGCCGGCGCTGCCAGCCTCGCGCGCTGCGTGACGCCCGGCGACCGGTGAAGCAGGACGAAAGGCCCGCGCAAGCGGGCCTTTTCGTTGCCGAGGGGGGGCGGTCAATCCGGCTTGCGTCGCGCCTCGATACGCACCGCACCCTGTTCCAGCCTGCAGGTCTGCACGTCCCCGGTTTCCGGCCCGAATTCGAAGCGCGCATCCACCTCGGCAATCCGGAACAGCGTTGGCGACATCGGCAGCAGCGCGAATGCGGGCTGGCCCGGAACCTGCACGCGCAGCATGCCGGCATCATCGAAGAACACCCGCCAGCTGATGCCTTCGGCCTCGTACTGGCCGACCACGCGATCCAGCGCCTCGCGTGGCAACTCGACCGTCACCGGAGCGTCCGGCAGGGCTTCCTGGCTGCGCGTCCACAGTTCGCCTTCCCCCTCGCCACCGGAGATCAGACGCAGGCCGGTCGGCGCGCCAGATGCATCGCGGTCGATCTCCAGCAGGCTCAGTGAGCCGTCGCCAAAACCGAAGCGGTCGTTGCCCAGGGGCACCAGCGTGAACACCGGGCCGCCACTGCGCTGCGAGGTCAACGCCCCGTCCCTCATACGCAGCACCCGGGCATTGTCGGCATCCTTGCGATACACGCCTTCCAGCGCCTTCAGTTCGGCCGGCGCCATCGCCACGGCGACCTGCTCCGGATAGGGATCGCCGATGGCGACCGCGGCGAGCTTTCGCGCGATCAGGCCCACCGTCGCCCCGCCTTCGCCATCGGCGTTGCGCAGCACGGCAACGCTCACGCCACTGTCGGGGAGGTAGAACAGATCGGAAAGGAAGCCGTTGATGCCGCCGCCGTGCTCGAACGCGGTGCGGTTGCGGACCGTCGTGCGGAAAATGCCGTAACCGTAGTTGCGCCCGTTTTCCGCCGCCTTGCCTTCAGGCGTGGTCATGCGCATGTAACTGTCGGCCGACAGCACCTTGCCGCCATGCAGTGCGCGGTTCCAGCGCCACAGGTCGTCGACCGTGGACAGCAGTGCGCCGGCCGCGTGCGGCTGCGTCATGCTGATCGGGGTGGCTCGCGAAAAACCGTCGCTGCCGGTGCTGTAGCCGGATGCATGGCCGGCGACGATCGCCAGACCAGCGCCGTCGCGCGTATGGTCCAGCGACAGCGGCTTGAAAAGCACCTCGTCCAGGTACGCCGACCAGCCCTTGCCGCTGGCCTTTTCGATGACGGCGCCAACGAGCACGTAGCCGGAATTGTTGTAGTCCCAGTCGCTGCCCGGTGCAAACGGCGCCGGTTTGTCCTTGAACACCGCGATCAGCGCGTCGGTATCGACGTCGCGACGGATGTCCTGGTCCATGTAACTGGGAATGCTGGTGTAGCTCTGGATGCCGGAGGTGTGGTTGAGCAACTGCGCCACCGTGATGGCATCGCCGTTCGGATAGTCGGGCAGGAACCGGCTGAGCGGATCGTCCAGCGCGACCTTGCCCTCGTCGACCAGCTTCAGCAGGCCGGCGGCGGCGAACTGCTTGGTCACCGAACCGATGCGGAAGACGTGGTCGGGCGACAGCGGCACGCCCAGTTCGATGCTCGCCTTGCCGCGCGCGCCGCGATACAGGATCTCGTCGCCCCGCGCCACGAGGACCGCCATGCCGGGGCCATCGGCCGGGACATGCTGCTCGAGCAGGCGTGTGGCTTCGGCCGCCACCGTTCGTGGGGATGGCGGCGTATCTGCGGAAACGGCCGTGGCCAGCAGCAAGGCCGGAAGGGTGGGCAAGAAATGGAAGGTTCGACGCATCATCGTTTCCCGCGGTGATTGGGAATCCCCAGCGTAGCCGCGTTACGGCGGCCCCGTACCTGCCAGAAGACAGGGGCGCAGGCCGGGCCAGGGCCTACGCGACCAGGCGGTTCCCGACCGACCTGGGTGCATGGTGCCCTTCCCCGGCGCGGCTGCGGCGGCGGAGGCCCGGGTCCTGCATTCCTGTTCACGCCGGAGGGCCGGGTGGCCGGCATTCGGCTCATGACGCCGTCCGCCGCGGCCCGGCTTCAGCGCTGCACCAGTGTTTCGAAGCCGCCGTAGGCCATGCGCCTGCAGTCGAACGGCACGTCGTCCGGACTCATCCCCGTCATCCGCGGGTCGTTCATCACCGCCGCGTTGATCCGGTCGCGATCGGCCCGGGACGCGAACTCGATCCAGGCGAAGACGATGGTTTCATCCGCCTTGGCGTTCACCAGCACGGGAAACGGCGTCATGCCTTCGGCGGCCAGGTCCTCGGCCACGCATTCGCGATAGGACAGCGCCCCGTGCTCGCGCCACAGGCCGGCGGCCATGTTGGCGATGCGGCGATAGGCTTCGACCTGGTCCTTGCGGATCGGCAGGATGTAACCGTCGATGTAGCTGCTCATGATGGAGGTCTCCGTGGCAATGGCCGGGCCGATGTCGCGCCCATGACCTGGTCGAACACAGCGGAGCGGATTCGACAGCGGTGGGCCGGAGGCCCGCCGGTTCGCGATGGCGGGCTCGAGCACCTATAGTCGGGCCCTGTCGAAACCGTCGGTCGCCGTTCGACCAGCTGTCGCAACCCGCCAGGAGCGATCATGAAATACCTGCTGCTGATCTATAACGACCCCGACCGCCTCGGTGCCATGCGCAAGGAGGAATTCGACCGGGAACTGGCGCATTGCTACGAGCGCGCCCATGAACTGATGGCGGAAGGGCGGCTGCTGTCGTCCGAGCGTCTGCAGCTGCCGGACACGGCGACGACCGTGCGCATCCGTGATGGCGCGATGTCGGTCACCGACGGCCCGTTCGCGGAAACCAAGGAATACCTCGCGGGTTTCAATGTCATCGAGGCCCGCGACCTGAACGAGGCGATCCGACTGGCGGCCGGATTCCCGTGGGCGAAGACCGGCAGTGTCGAAGTGCGGCCGATCGCGCAGTCGCTGCCCTGACGCACCCGCGTCGGCGCTGATGGAACGATGGTCGCACTGAGTGCGCAGGCGGCGCTGAAGGCGCGGATCGATACGCTCTACCGGAGCGAGTCACGCCGTGTCCTGGCAACGCTGATCCGCCTGCTCGGCGATTTCGATGTCGCCGAGGAAGCGCTGCACGACGCCTTCCGTGCAGCCGTCGAGCAATGGTCGTCTACGGGCGTCCCGGACAATCCGCGTGCCTGGCTGGTTTCCGCCGGCCGGTTCAAGGCGATCGACCGGCTGCGCCGCAATGCCCGTTTCCAGGGCGACTTCGAGTCGATCGTGCAGGGGCTGGCGGCCGCGGACGCCGACCCGGCCGACCGCGACTTCGACCAGGTCGAAGACGACCGCCTGCGCCTGGTGTTCACCTGTTGCCATCCGGCTCTGGCGCCGGACGCGCAGATCGCGCTGACCCTGCGCGAAGTGTGTGACCTCACCACCGAGGAAATCGCCCGCGCCTTCCTCGTCCCGACTCCGACCGTGGCGCAGCGGATCGTGCGCGCCAAGCATCGCCTGCGCGATGCCGGCATTCCCTACGAAGTGCCGGGCCATGCCGAGTTGCCGCAGCGGCTGGACAGCGTGCTGCGGGTCATCTTTCTGGTCTTCAACGAAGGCTACAGCGCGACCGCAGGTGATTCCATCGAACGGCGGGACCTCACCGGCGAGGCGATCCGCCTGGCGCGGCTGCTGCTCACGCTGCTGCAGGATGCCGAGGTCATGGGCCTGCTGGCGCTGATGCTGCTTCATACCTCGCGGCGCGCAGCGCGGGTTGGCGCGGACGGCGACCTGGTGCTGTTGCCGGAACAGGATCGCAGGCTCTGGGACCGTGCGCTGATTGCCGAAGGCGAAGCGCTGGTACAGCGGGCGATGGCCACGCGACGCATCGGCGTTTACACGTTGCAGGCGGCCATCGCCGCCGAACACGCACGCGCAACGACATCGGCAGATACCGACTGGTCGCGCATCATCGCCCTCTACGACATCCTGCGTCGCGCCGACCCGTCGCCGGTGATCGAACTGAATCGCGCGGTCGCCGTCTCGATGCGCGACGGCCCGCAGCCCGGACTGGACCTAATCGACGCACTGCTGGCACGCGGGGACCTGGCCGACTACCACCTCGCGCATGCGGCGCGTGCGGACCTGTGCGAGCGGCTGGGACGTTTCGGCGATGCGCGCTCGGCCTATCGCCGCGCATTGGCGCTGGTCCGGCAGACGCCTGAACGGCGCTATCTGGAACAGCGTCTTTCCGGATTGCCGTCCCGCTGATGCTCGCCAGGCTGTGAAGCCCTTATCGCGGACCAATGCGCACGCGGGCGGCGGTTGCCCGTCGTGGCACGGTCGCGAAGGCGCAGCCTGTCGTACGGAGCCCATGTCACAATGGACGCCTGTCGCGTTGGGAGGACGCAATGTCCACTCGTGTTTCCACCGGCCGGGTCGCCCGGATCCTTGCTGGCATTCTCATTGCCGGCGCCTCGATTGCGGTCCATGCACAACCCGGTGCGGTCGCCGACTACCGTTTCAATGGCTCGCTCGGGGACAGCCTTGGCAATGCACCGGCACTGACGCAACTGGTCCCCGGCGACGGGACTTTCATACCGGTATCGTTCGACGGCGCCGCCGGCTCCGCGCTGGCATTCTCCGCGGGCGCGGGCCTGTCGCTGGCGCTGGACGGCCTCATCGACGGCCAGGACTACAGTTTCGCGGTGCTGGCGCGCTTCGCGGCGGTGGGCGGCTGGAACAAATTCATCGATACCACGGCACTGGCCCGCGATGAAGGGCTGTACGTCCACGCGGGATTCGTCGAGCTGTATCCCTCGGCCCTGTCCGGCGCGGAGCCGGTCGAGGCCGACCAGTGGTACCAGTTCGTGATGACGCGCGATCTGTCCGGACTCGTCACGGTCTACCTTGATGGCGTCGAGCAGTTTTCACTGGATGACGATGTCGCTGGCTACGCGATGATTTCCGCCGAGCGCCTGCTGACGTTCTTCCGGGATGACGACTCCACGGGCAACTTCGAGACCTCGCCAGGCGCGGTCAAGCGGATCCGCCTGTTCAACCGCGCGCTGACGGCAGCGGAAGTCGCCCGCCTTGAGAATTACCGCGGCGGTGAGGTCATCTTCCGGAACGGCTTCGACCCGGCTCCGGTGATGCGCGAGCGCTGATCCGGCAAACTTCGCCGGGAGAGGCCGGGCCGCGCCGATGCTCAACGGATTGTGGGTGGGATTCTTCCTCGTGGCTGCCATCTCGGCGGCGGCGCGCTGGCTGTTCGGCGGCGAGCCGGAAGTCTTCGCCGCGATGGTCACCGCGCTGTTCGACATGGCGCGGGTGTCGGTCGAGATCATGGTGGTGCTGTTCGGCACGCTCACGCTCTGGCTGGGCCTGCTGCGGATCGCCGAACGCGCGGGCCTGGTCGATGCGCTGGCGCGACTGCTTGGACCGCTGTTCGCGCGCCTGATGCCGGAAGTGCCGCGCGGCCATCCGGCGATCGGACTGGTGACGCTGAACTTCGCCGCCAACGGCCTGGGCCTGGACAATGCGGCAACGCCCATCGGCCTGCGCGCCATGCGCGAGCTGCAGACGCTCAATCCCACGCCGGACCGGGCCAGCAATGCGCAGATCCTCTTCCTGGTGCTGAATGCGTCGTCGCTGACCGTGTTGCCGGTCAGCATTTTCATGTACCGCCTCCAGCAGGGCGCCGACGATCCGACGCTGGTGTTTCTACCCATCCTGCTGGCGACCAGTGCATCGACGCTGGCCGGATTGCTGGCGGTGGCGCTGGCGCAGCGGTTGAAGCTGTGGGATCCGGTCGTGCTGGCCTGGCTGGGCAGCGCGGCGCTGGCGCTGGGCGGTTTCATGTTCGTGCTGGTGACGCTGACGAGCACGGCGCTGGCGGCGCTGTCGTCGCTGCTGGGCAATCTCGTGCTGTTCGGCGTGATCATCCTGTTCCTCGTCGCCGGCGTGGTCCGGCGCATTCCCGTCTACGAGACCTTCATCGAAGGCGCGCGCGGCGGCTTCGAGGTTGCGCGTGACCTGCTGCCATACCTGGTGGCGATGCTGTGCGCGATCGGCGTGCTGCGGGCTTCCGGCGCGCTCGACCTGCTGCTCGACGGCATCCGTTCACTGGTGCTGTGGTTTGGCTGCGACGGTCGTTTCGTCGATGCCCTGCCGACCGCGCTGGTGAAGCCCTTCTCCGGCAGCGCCGCTCGGGCGATGCTGATCGAGACCATGCAGACGCATGGCGTCGACAGTTTCCCGGCGCTGGCGGCGGCGACCATCCAGGGCAGTACGGAGACGACGTTCTACGTACTGGCGGTGTACTTCGGCGCGGTTGGCATCCGCCACGCCCGGCATGCGGTCGGTTGCGCGCTGGTCGCGGAAGCGGCCGGCGTTGTCGCGGCAATCGCGGTGACCTACGCCTTCTTCGGCTGAGCCTGGCGCTGGCCGCGGCGACGTCGAGGCCGCACAATCACCGCCAAGGAAACGGGAGAGTTCGATGTTCGAAGGGGTGTTCGCTCAGCTCAGTCCGCTGGAGCCGTGGTGGCCGTGGATCGCCGCCGCGCTGGGTGCGATCGTCGGCAGCTTCCTGAACGTGGTGATCCTGCGCCTGCCGCTGCGCCTGGAATGGTCGTGGCGGCAGCAGGCGCGGGAATTCCTCGGCGAGCCGGCGGAGGACATTGCGGCGGCACCGCCCGGACTGGTCATGGACCACTCGCGATGTCCGTCCTGCCAGGCGCCGATCCGCGCCTGGCAGAACATTCCGGTGATCAGCTGGCTGCTGCTTCGTGGCCGCTGCGCCTCCTGCCGGACAGCGATCTCCTGGCAGTATCCGCTGGTCGAGCTGCTGACCGCGCTGGCGTCGCTGGCGGTGGCCCTGAAGTTCGGTTTCACCTTCGAAGCGGTCGCTGCGCTCGGCTTCACCTGGACCCTGGTGGCACTGTGCGGCATCGACTTCCGCACCCAGCTGCTGCCGGACCAGCTGACGCTGTGCCTGCTGTGGGCAGGGCTGCTGCTGGCCCTGCAGCCGCTGTTCGTCGGTCCTGCCCAGGCGATCCTTGGCGCCGCATTGGGCTATCTCAGCCTTTGGAGCGTGTTCTGGCTGTTCCGCCTGGCCACCGGCAAGGAAGGCATGGGCTATGGCGACTTCAAGCTGCTGGCGGCACTGGGCGCCTGGCTGGGCCCGATGGCCCTGCTGCCGATCGTCCTGATCGCCAGCCTCAGCGGCGCAGTCATTGGTGGCATCTATCTGGCCGTGAAACACGGTGGCGAATCGAAGCCGTTCGCGTTCGGCCCGTATCTGGCAATCGCCGGCTGGATCCAGCTGATCGCGGGCGACTGGCTGCTGGCGCGCTACTACGCCCTGCTGGGCATGTGATGGCGGCGGCGACGGACACAGGCCGGTCCACGCCGCTGGTCGTCGCGGTCACCGGCGGTATCGCCAGCGGCAAGAGCGCGCTGACGGCCGCCTTCGGAGCCCTCGGCGTGCCGGTGGCGGACGCGGACATCGCAGCGCGCGAGGTCATCGCCGCCGGCAGCAGCGGGCTGGCCGAAGTCGTGGAAGCATTTGGACCGGATGTCCTGGCGGCCGACGGCGCACTGGATCGCCGCGCGATGCGCGCACGCGTCTTCGCCCATCCCGACGCGCGGCGACGGCTGGAGGCGATCATCCATCCGCGCGTGCGGCAATGGCTACGCGATGCGGTGGACAGCTGGACGACCATGTACGGCCTTCTGGCCATCCCGCTGCTGGTCGAATCCGGTGACGCCTACAGCTGGGTCGATCGCGTGCTGGTCGTCGATGTGCCCGCCCCGTTGCAGATCGAACGGCTGATGCGTCGCGACGGCATCGACCGCACGCTGGCCGAGTCCATGCTGGCGGCGCAGGCGACGCGCGAACAGCGGCTGGTCATTGCCGACGATGTCCACGATGCCGCCGCGCCCCTGGAAGCACTGCCGGAACGCGCCGCGCGGCTGCACCGGCATTATCTCGAACTGGCGGGTGCAAAGCAGGCGGGCGAACTGGCGCCATCGCGTTGGCAGCGCCTGCTCGCCGGACAGGACCAGGCGTAGGCATCCCGCGCCGAGGTGTCGATCACGGCCACGCTGCCCTTGGCAGCGGGAGTCAGCACCGCGGACCCAGGGCCTGTTGCTCCTGGCACACCCGATCCGCTTGGCGGGCGCAGTTGCCGGTCAACGCGCTGACTGGACGGTGGCGCGATGCGGTGCTGGTGCGACCGGATGCATGGCCAGCGTGGCGGCATCGCAGTGCAGGCGGTGCAGGCGCCAAGCGCGCCGCTCAGTCCGGCCAGAACGCCCGGATCGCGGCCACGCCGAAGGCGCCCTGCGCCTGGGCCCGCGGGAGATCGTCGGCCCCCAGTCCGCCCAGGGCATAGACCGGCAGGCTGGCGTTGGCGAGCAGGGCGCCGGCACGCGCCCAGCCCAGTGGCGTCGCGCCCGGATGGCTGGCGGTCAATGCCACCGGCGCCAGCGTGGCGAAATCGCAGCCGATGCGGGCAGCCATGCGCAGTTCGTCGGCGTCGTGGCAGGACGCCGCCAGCCAGCCGCGCGCCTGTCGGCGCAGCCGGGCCGGCGCGGTGGCGCCTGCTTCCAGGGCGGCGCCCACGTCGATCCGGCCATCCGATCCACGCGGCAGCCAGGCTTCCCGGCCATCTTGCGGGTCTCCCGCTCCCTGCGCCCAGTCGCGCAGGCGCGCCGAGGGCAGGTGCAGGCCCACGCCCAGCCGGGCGGCCAGGTGCGCGCGATCGTTGAGCAGCAGGTCGGCGCCGTGGCGCCGGGCGGCGAGTGCCGCGCGCGTGGCGACGGCGGCATGGGCGACGTCGTCCAGGCTCCGGGTGCGCAGCTGCACGACCTGCCCGCCGTGGGCGAGCAGGCGGTCGAGGCGGCGCGCGAAGGCGTCGGGATCGGCGCCCGGTTCCGGTGTGATCGCGTAGCGCGGAGGCAGGCGCAGTGCGGCGGCGATCGGCCAGTCCGGCGCCGGCATCGGCTGGTTGTCGAGGGCGTGGACGCCGTGCCAGGCCAGTTCCTGGCCTTCGAGCGCCTGTGGTTCGCCGCTCCAGTCGTCGACCGTCCAGGCATGCAAGCGAAGCCGCCGGTCGCCCAGCTCATGGCTGCAGGTCAACAGCGGGCGGCCGGCGCGGGCGATGATGCCCAGTTCCTCGCGAAGTTCGCGGGCGAGGGCCGCGAACGCATCCTCGTGCTCGTCGAGCTTGCCGCCCGGGAATTCCCAGAGGCCGGCCAGCGGCTTGCCGGGCGGGCGACGTGCGAGCAGGACGCGTCCGCCGGCATCACGCAGGATGCCTGCGGCCACTTCCAGTGCCGGTCGGGCCATTCGACTGCAATGCGCGGCGGTGGCGACCGCCGCGCGCTCAGGCGATCTGCCCGTGGCAGTGCTTGTACTTCTTGCCGGAACCGCAGGGGCAGGGATCGTTGCGGCCGATCTTGGCCTCGCCGCGCGTGACCGTGCCCATGCCGGATGCCTGGACGTTCACCGGGGGCGCCGCCTGTTCGGGACCGCCAATGCCGGCATGCGCGGCGTGCTGCATCTGCAGCGGCGCGTTCTGCTGCGCGGCGCGCTGCTGCGCTTCCAGCTGCGCGACTTCCTCGTCGCTGCGGATGCGCACGCGCGAGATCAGCGAGATCACTTCGCGCTTGATCTTATCCAGCATCGCCGAGAACAGCTCGAAGGACTCGCGCTTGAACTCCTGCTTCGGCTGCTTCTGCGCATAGCCGCGCAGGTGGATGCCCTGGCGCAGGTAGTCCATGCTGGCCAGGTGCTCCTTCCACTGCTGGTCAAGCACGCTGAGCATCATGTGCTTCTCGAGCTGGCGCATGATCTCGCTGCCGATCATCGCTTCCTTTTCGCGGAAATGACGCTCGACGGCTTCCTGCACGCGGCGTTCGATGCCGGCGGCATCGAGTTCCTCGCCGCTTTCCAGCCACGAGCGGGTCGACAGCTGGATGCCGAAATCCGAGGCCAGTTCACTTTCCAGGCCGGCGAGGTTCCAGGCCTCGTCCACCGAATCCGGTGCCACGTAGGTGTGCACCACGTCGGCGACCACATCCTCGCGGATGCTGTCGATCGCCTCCTGCACCGATTCCGACTCCATCAGCTCGGCGCGCTGCTGGTAGATCACCTTGCGCTGGTCGTTGGCGACGTCGTCGAAGTCGAGCAGGTGCTTGCGCATGTCGAAGTTGTGCGCCTCGACCTTGCGCTGCGCCTTCTCGATCTGGCGGCTGACCATGCGGTCCTGCAGCGCCTCGTCTTCCTTCATGCCGGCGAACTGCATCAGCTTCGCGACCCAGTCCGGCGCGAAGATGCGCATCAGCGTGTCTTCAAGCGACAGGTAGAAGCGGCTGGAGCCCGGGTCGCCCTGGCGACCGGAACGGCCACGCAGCTGGTTGTCGATGCGGCGGGATTCGTGGCGTTCGGTGCCGATGATGTGCAGGCCACCCGAGGCGAGCACCTGGTCGTGGCGCTGCTGCCATTCCTCGCGGACCTTGGCCTTTTCGGCCTCGGAGGCGTCTTCCGGCAGCTCGGCCAGTTCGACCTCGAGGTTGCCGCCGAGCACGATGTCGGTGCCGCGGCCGGCCATGTTGGTGGCGATGGTGATCGCCTTGGGCTTGCCGGCCTGGGCGACGATCTGCGCCTCGCGCGCATGCTGCTTGGCGTTCAGCACCTCGTGCGGCAGCTTGTCCTGCTTGAGCAGCGCGGAGAGGTATTCCGACACCTCGATGGAGGTGGTGCCGACCAGCACCGGCTGGCCGCGCTCGTAGCAGTCCTTGATGTCCTGGATGATGGCCCGGTACTTGGGCTCCTTCTTCAGGAAGATCAGGTCCGCCTCGTCCTTGCGCACCATCGGGCGGTGCGTCGGGATGACCACCACTTCCAGGCCATAGATGCTCTGGAACTCGTAGGCTTCGGTGTCGGCCGTACCGGTCATGCCGGACAGCTTGTTGTACATGCGGAACAGGTTCTGGAAGGTGATCGATGCCAGCGTCTGGTTCTCGCGCTGGATCGGCACGCCTTCCTTGGCCTCGACCGCCTGGTGCAGGCCGTCGGACCAGCGACGACCGGGGAGGGTGCGTCCGGTGAATTCGTCGACGATGATCACCTCGCCGTCACGCACGATGTAGTCGACATCGCGCTGGAACAACGAATGCGCGCGCAGTGCGGCATTGAGGTGGTGGACGACCGAGATGTTGCTGGCGTCGTACAGCTTGTCCTCGGGGCCGAGGATGCCGTCGCGCTTGAGCAGCGACTCGATGTGCTCCATGCCTTGCTCGGACAGGTGCACCTGCTTGCCCTTCTCGTCGACCCAGTAGTCGCCGGCGGAGTCTTCCTTCTCCTGGCGCGCCAGGTGCGGGACGATCCGGTTGACCTTGATGTACAGCTCCGGCGATTCGTCGGCAGGGCCGGAAATGATCAGCGGCGTGCGCGCCTCGTCGATCAGGATGGAGTCCACTTCGTCGACGATGGCGAAGTTGAGGCCGCGCTGGTAGCGGTCTTCCTTGGCCAGCGCCATGTTGTCGCGCAGGTAGTCGAAGCCGAATTCGTTGTTGGTGCCGTAGGTGATGTCGGCAGCATAGGCGGCACGCTTGTCGGTGAATGGCATGCCCGGGTAGACGACGCCGACGCTCAGGCCGAGGAATTCATAGACCTTGCCCATCCAGCCGGCGTCGCGCTTGGCCAGGTAGTCGTTCACGGTGACCACGTGCACGCCCTTGCCGCTGATGGCGTTGAGGTAGGTCGGCAGCGTCGCGACCAGGGTCTTGCCTTCGCCGGTGCGCATCTCGGCGATCTTGCCCATGTGCAGCACCATGCCGCCGATCATCTGTACGTCGTAGTGGCGCAGCCCAAGGACACGGCGTGCCGCCTCGCGCACGGTGGCAAAGGCTTCCGGCAGGATCTGGTCCAGCGTCTCGCCCTTCTCCAGCCGCGCCCGGTACTCGGCGGTCTTGCCGCGCAGGGCTTCGTCGTCGAGGGCCTGCATTCCCGGTTCCAGGTCGTTGATGCGCTGGACGGTCTTGGAAAGCTGCTTGATCAGCCGCTCGTTGCGGCTGCCGAACAGGCGGGTCAGGACTTTCTGGAACATGGGCGTGCTTTACCGGGTGGTGGCGGGTCGGCCGTGGGGCCGATGACGGCGAAAAGCCGTCGGTCTGAAAACGCGCGAGGCCGCAATGCGGCCTCGCCCTGACAACTCATGGGGTCGATCAGTGCCGGATCAAGAGGCCTGCTGGCCCTCGCGGGTGGCCTTGACGAAGGTCAGGGGATTGACCGGTCGCTCATTGTGCCAGACTTCGAAGTGCAGATGGACGCCGGTGGCGCGGCCGGTGCGGCCCATTTCGCCGACTTTCTGGCCCGTTTTGACAACGTCGCCGACGCGGACGAGGTTCTTGCTGTGGTGGGCGTAGCGGGTGCGGTAGCCGTTGCCATGGTCGATCTCGACCATGTTCCCGTAGCCGAAGTGCATGCCGGAGAAGGCGACCACGCCGTCGGCAACGGCATAGACGTCGTCGCCGATGTTGCCCGGGAAGTCGATGCCGGTATGCAGGTCGCGGCCGCCGGTGAACGGATCGCTGCGGTAGCCGAAGCTCGAGGAGATGTAGCCCTGCTTGATCGGCCAGCCGGCCGGGGTCAGGTCGCGCTCGACGTCCCGACCGAGCAGGAACTCCTCGATCAGCGACAGCTGCGAGCTCTGCTCGGCGAACTGGCGTTCGAGGTCACCCAGCGACTTCAGGAAGTCCTCCGGATCGATGCTGCCGACCTGGGGCAGGGTCTGCGGGCCACCGACAGCAGGCGCCTCGCGGAAATTGAATTCACCCTGGTCCAGCTTGCCAACCGCCGTCAGGCGCTCGCCAAGGGCGTTCAGGCGGGTCGCTTCGGCCTTGAGCTCGCCAAGGCGGAGGGCCAGGGCATTGATGTCGCGCTGGGATGCCTGGCGGACATCGACCAGACCCGATTCGTACTGGGCCAGCTGGTCGCGCAGCTTCTGCACTTCGGCACTGGCCGTCTGCTGCGACTGGCCCACCCGCGTTCCACCCACGAAAGCCAGGCCACTGACCGTGGCCATGGCGGTGATCGCGGCAACCGCGATCAGTGTCAGGCGTCGGCCGTTCAGGGCAATGCGCCGCGGCGCCGACAGTTTGTCAGACAGAATGATAATGTTCATGGCAACCAACTCGTCCCTCATGTCCCAGCACACGCCCCATCACACCTTCAAACCGGTCGCCGATATCGTCCTCTCCAACGATATCGCCGGTCTTGCGGCGCGGGCCGGCGCCTTGGCCGACCTTGGAGCGCGGCTGAGCCGCGTTCTACCGTCTGCTCTCTCTGCCCAGGTCCGTTTTGCCGACCTGCGCGAAGGAAGGCTCGTTTTTCTCGCCAGTTCCGCCGCGTGGGCCACGCGCCTGCGCTATACGCAGGCCCTGGTCCTGGAAGCCGCCCGGCAGCTCGGCCTCGGCGCGTCGGAACTTGTGGTGAAAGTGGCTCCACCGGCGCCGGCCTCCCAGCCTCTGGCACCTGCAAGACCACTTTCCGAATCGGCTGCCCGTCACCTGGACCTGGCCGCCAAACTGTTGCGCTGACCGTTGCCGCCGGTCCGTCGGATCTCCTCGGTTCTCCCCGTCAGCCCGCCGACACGACCGCTTCGCCGCCGGCGTAACTGGCCGGCGCCCTGGCCTCGTCTTCGAAACTGACCTTCTCCCAGGCCGTGGCATCCGCCAGGACCGCACGCACCAGACGGTTGTTCAGCGCGTGGCCAGACTTATACCCCGAAAACGCGCCCAGGATGTTGCCGCCGATCAAATAAAGATCGCCAACTGCGTCAAGAATCTTGTGGCGGACGAACTCGTCCTCGTAGCGCAGGCCGTCCTCGTTGAGGACCCGGTAGTCGTCCAGCACGATGGCATTGTCCATGCTGCCGCCCAGCGCAAGATTGCGGCTGCGCAGCGCCTCGATGTCGCGGACGAAGCCGAAGGTGCGGGCCCGGCTGACCTCCTTGACGAAGGAGGTGGCGTTGAAATCGATGACCGCCTCGGAGTGCCGGCGGTCGATGGCCGGGTGATCGAAATCGATCTGGAAACCGACCTTGAAGCCGTCATAGGGCTCGAACTGCGCCCACTTCTCGCCGTCCTCGACCCGGACCGGCCTGCGGATCCGGAAGAACCGCTTGGCCTTGGCCTGCTCCTCGACGCCGGCCGACTGCAGCAGGAAGACGAACGGGCCGGCGGAGCCGTCCATGATCGGTACTTCCGGGGCCGACAGGTCGATATAGGCGTTGTCGATGCCGAGGCCGGCCAGCGCCGAGCACAGGTGCTCCACCGTGGCGACGCGCACGCCGTCCTTGACCAGTGTGGAAGACATCGTCGTCTCGCCGACATAGTCGGCCAAGGCGGGAATATCGACGGGTTCCGGCAGGTCGACGCGGCGGAACACCACGCCGGTATCCACGGGCGCAGGGCGCAGGGTCATATAGACCTTTTCCCCTGTGTGGATGCCGACGCCCGTGGCGCGGATGATGTTCTTGAGCGTTTTCTGGCGCAGCATCAGGGCGCGCTGGCTCCGGCGGCAAAGACAAAGACGGCCGGATGCTAGCACAGGGATCCCTGAGCGGGAAGAAAATGCAACAGGCGTGTCGCTTTCCTGCAACACTTTCTTAACATCGCCGGGACGCCGTGCCGGACGGCGTCCAGATGCCGCGGAAGCGGGTCGCCTTCAGCGCCAGGCCGAAGTGATCGGGTAGCGGCGGTCGCGTCCGAACGCCTTGGCGGTGATCTTGGGACCGGGCGCCGCCTGCCGGCGCTTGTACTCGGCGCGGTACACCATGCCGATGACGCGGTTGACGGTGGCGGCATCGAAGCCCGCGGCGGCGATCTCTTCCAGCGACTGCTGCAGTTCGATGAAGCGGTGCAGGATGGCGTCCAGTTCCTCGTAGGGCGGCAGCGAGTCCTGGTCGAGCTGGCCATCACGCAACTCGGCGGTGGGCGGGCGCTCGATGACCCGCGCCGGGATCACCTCGCCGTCACCCTGGCGGTTGCGCCAGCGGGCCAGGGCGTAGACCTGCGTCTTGTAGCAGTCCTTGATCGGCGCGAAGCCGCCGCACATGTCGCCATACAGGGTGGAGTAGCCGACCGCGACCTCGCTCTTGTTGCCCGTGGTCAGCAGGAGATGGCCGAACTTGTTCGACAGTGCCATCAGTGCCACGCCGCGGCAGCGGGCCTGGATGTTCTCCTCGGCCAGGTCCGGTTCGCGGCCGGCAAAGCTGGGGGCGAGCATCGACAGGAAGGCCTCGTAGGCCGGTTCGATGGCGATCACGTCGTAGCGCACGCCCTGGGCCCGGGCCTGCCGGGTCGCCAGCTCGACGCTCTCGCTGCTGGTGTGGCGCGAGGGCAGCATCACGGCGTGGCAGCGTTCGGGACCGATGGCATCGACGGCCAGCGCGAGGGTGACGGCCGAATCGATGCCGCCCGACAGCCCGAGCACGACCCCCGGGAAGCCGTTGCGTTCCACGTAGTCACGCAGTCCCCGGACCAGTCCGCGCCAGACGATTTCGTCGGGCCCGGGGTGCTCCGCCGGCACCCAGGCCGGTGGCTGCCAGCTCCGGGTCGCCTGGTCGAAGTCGCACAGCAGCAGTTCGTCACTGAAGGCGGGCGCCGGACCATGGACGCGGCCGTCGGCATCGACGAGCAGGGCGCCGCCGTCGAAAACCAGGTCGTCCTGGCCGCCGACCACATTGATATAGGCCAGTGGCAGCCCATGGCCGGCGACGCGTGACTTCAGCAGCGCCTGGCGGGCGTCGGCCTTCTCGCTTTCGAACGGCGAGGCGTTCACCGACAGCACCAGCTCGGCGCCGCCTTCGACGACGCGGGCGATCGGCCGCGCCGTCCACAGGTCCTCGCAGATCAGCAGGCCACAGCGCAGGCCGTTCCAGTCCACCAGGCAGGGCGCGTCGCCGGGTTCGAAGTAGCGTTTCTCGTCGAACACCGCGTAGTTAGGCAAGGCCTGCTTGCGGCAGGTGGTGAGGACGCGGCCGTCACGAAGCCAGCTGGCGGCGTTGTAGAGCACATCGCCGATCCGCAGCGGATGGCCGACGACTGCCTCGATGCCGACCGCGGCGGCGGCAATGCGGGCCAGCGCCTGCTCGCAGGCCGCCAGCAGGCTCTGGCGCTGCAGCTGGTCCTCCGGGAGATAGCCGCACAAGGCGAGCTCCGGGAACAGCACCAGCCCGGCGCCATGGCGGTCGCGGGCCTCCTGCATCAGCGAGATGATGCGGGCGGCATTGGTGTCGATGGCGCCAACGGGAAAGGCGAACTGGGCAAGCGCGAGTCGATGGTTCGTCATGGCCGGCATGATGCCGCAACCAAGCGGCGAGGGGGACTGCCAAGGCGTGCGTGACATCGTTAAGATCCGCGCCCGGTTGAACGTCCAGACCGTACCGATGGAGCATCCCTGTCTGCGTTGTGGCGCATGCTGCGCCTGCTTCCGCGTGGCTTTCCACTGGCTGGAAGCCGACAACTTCGCCGGCGGCGTCACGCCGCCCGAACTCACAGAACGGCTGGATGCCCACCGGCTGGTAATGCGCGGGACGCGGTCCTGTCCGACGCGCTGTGTGGCGCTCGTTGGAACGATCGGCGAAGCCGCGAGCTGCGGGATCTATGCTCAGCGCCCAAGTCCCTGCCGCGAACTGTTGCCGGCCTGGGAAAACGGCGAAGCCAGCGCGCAGTGTGATCGCGCCCGTGCCGCGCACGGTTTGCCGCCGCTGACGCCGGCCGACTGGCCGGCGCCTTCACGGGCAGCCTGATTCCCTGGGTTGGGCGCAACCGCAGCCGTGTCGCGCCTGCCGGCAGGCGGTACGGTGAGGCGCGCGCGTCAGGCCTTGCGCGGCTTCCGCATCTGCACGAATGTGGCAAGGACCGACAATGCAGCCAGCATCAGGAGTGCCCAGGTCGACAGGGTCGGCACTGCAGCCGATGCACCGCTGCCAAGCTGAACCTGCTCGATCTCGAAACGCGCGTAATTCGAAAGGGTCGGGACCGATATTGATCCCTGAAGGCTGGTTCCGGGGCACCATCGCATACAGCGAGTAACTGCCGGCAGTCTCGCCGGCGGAGAACGGTGGCGCCGTCACCAGCCCTTGTGCATTGGTTACCAGCCGTATTGATGGCCCGGATTCGAACCGCCCATACACACTATGTGGCGGCGCCCCGCAGTTGGGCTGCATCGGCATGCACATGATGTAATTGATTTCCAGCATCACCTCGACGCCGCCCACGGGGGCGCCATTGTCCGTGCGCGAGACCTGGGCCACGAAGCGTTCTGGAAGGACCTCGTTCACCCGCACCACCTGGGGTGTGTCGCTGACCTCGGCGATTCGCACGGGAATACCGGATTGGGCTTGGGCGCCCGCTGCCAGGAGCGACAGAATCAGGATCCAGCGGCGAGGCGTCTTCATCATTGTCACCAGTAGTCGGGTTGCCTCGTTGCCGCCAGGCGGCCGCGGGTCCGTTGGCCGGGCCCGCGGGAGCGGGCCCGGCCGAAGCGAATCTAGCGCAGTTCGACTTTTGACGTCGTTGATTCTTACCGCTTGTGATCGTGCTGCGTCCTGACGCGGGCGCGCTGAAATTCACGCACCCCGGCCCACCTCGCTGTCCGCCAGCGCCATCAGCGACGTCGGCCCGGCGGAAGGGCCGCGGCGTGGAAGTCGGCGCGCGGCAGGATCTTGCTGATGTAGAAGCGCGCCACTTCTCGCTGCACGCGCTTGAAGTCCGCGCTGGCCGACGGCGATTCCGCGGCCGCTAGCCGCTGCGCCCAGCGCCATCGCCGCGTTGGCAGGGCTGGTCGAGAACCGTCCGGCGCGCGGCTTCTGGAAGTGCCGCAAGCTGTTGCGCAAGTCGCGGCCGGATTGGAACCACAAGCGGATCTACCGGGTGTACAAGGCGATGCAATTGAACCTGCGCCGAGCTGCGACGCGACGCCTGCCCAAGCGCGAGCGCGTGCCGCTGTACGTGCCAAAGCTGCCGGACCCCGTGTGGTCGGCGGACTTCATGTCCGACGCCCTGGCCTGTGGTCGCCGCTTCCGGACGTTCAACGTCGTCGACGACTTCAACCGCGAGGCGCTGCATATCGAGGTCGATACCTCGATCACCTCGGCTCGCCTGGTGCGGATCTTCGAGCAGCTGCGCCGCGATCAGGGCCTTCCGCAGGTCCTCCGCACGGACAACGGCCCGGAGTTCCTTGGCGAAGTCTTCGTGGCGTGGGCGAAAGCCCATGGCATGGCTATCCGGTACATCCAGCCGGGCAAGCCCAACCAGAATGCCTACGTCGAACGCTTCAACCGCACCTTCAGGGATGAGGTACTGGACCTGCACCTGTTCCTGCGGATCCAGGACGCCCAGGAAGCCGCATGGACGTGGATGACCGAGTACAACGAGGAGCGACCGCACGATTCCCTGGGCGACCTGACGCCCGCCGAGTTCCGCCAGAAAGCCGCCGGAGGTTCTACTTTTGAGGGTCTTCGCGGATCAGTGTGGGTCCAAACGGACGTTTTGGGGTAGCGCTGGCAGGAAGCTGGCGATGACCTTGAGCTTGAGGTAGTCCTCGTCGCGATAGCCGTAGGCGCTGCGCTGGATGACACGGATCTTGTTGTTCAGTCCTTCCACCAGGCCAAGGCTGACCTTGTTGCCGGGTGTGCAGTAGGCGGCGATGCCATCCCAGTGCCGCTCGATCATTCGCGCGAACTTCTGGTACGGCACCAGCCGCTGCCAGCGCAGGCTCTGCTTCCAGCGCTCGAAGAACGCCCGTGCGCCACGCTCGGTGCGATAGCTCCATAACTGGCCGAAGGATTCCTTGAGCAGGTAAGCCGTGCTCAGGCGCTTGTTGGCCGCCAACAGCTTCTTGAGTGCTTTACGCCCATCCAGGCTGAGGTTCTCGCGGTTGGATAGCAGGGTGTAGCGCTGGCCCTTGATGTAGCTGCGATCCTGGCCCTGCAGACGCTTGCACTCGTCCCGTCGCACCTGGTCGAGCGCGTCGGACAGGTGGCGCATGATGTGGAACTTGTCGAACACGATGGCCGCGTTGGGCGCGTTCTTGCCCACCGAGGTGCGGAACGGGCGCCACATGTCCATCACCGCCAAATCGATGCGAGCGCTCTTTTTCGGCCCAAGATCGGCGAAAAACTGGCCAATGTCCGCTTCCGTGCGGCCACTGCCGCCGAACCAGATCGGCCGTCTGCGCTCCAGGTCGCTGACCACGACGCGGTAGTCGTGCCCCTTGTGGATGGCGATCTCGTCGATGCCGAACGCCCGCGGCGCCGGCATCCCGGCCCGACGCACCTGCTCGGCCATGTACAGCTTGGACAGGTCCTTGACCGTGCTGTCGTGCAGCCGCTCCATCTCGGCCACTGCCTTGTTGGTCATGCTCCGGCACAGGTTGCCCACGTGCAGGGCGAAGCGACCGGTGTAGCGCGGGTTCTTCGCCAGCCAGTCCAGCCGCTCTACGTGCACGCCGCCGCAGCCCGGACAGTTGACCCGCCAGCGCTCGAATTCCAC
>NZ_SMAF01000027.1 GCF_004343305.1 Pseudofulvimonas gallinarii
GCGCCGCTCGCGATACCTTGCGTCCGTCTCTCTTCATGTCGGGTTGGACAGCACTGGCGGACATTGGTTCCCTAATTTACTGACTTATGAGTAAAGGGAATCGCGCGTGGACTCCAGGCACGCGGCATCCGCCATCAGGAACGGCTGACCACGCGATGCAGGAACATGCCCGCCAGCATCGCCGGCACGAACCAGAGCGCTTCGGCCGAACCGACGCCGAGGCCGGCAAGCGCCGGCCCGGGACAGTAGCCGGCCAGTCCCCAGCCGATGCCGAAGATCGCCGCTCCCCCCAGCAGGCGGCCATCGACATGGCGCAGGCTGGAGAGACGGAAGCGGCTGGCCAACACCGGACGACCCCGGCGCAGCACAAGGCGGAACAGCACCACCGTCGTGACCACGGCGCCGCCGAGGACGAACGCCAGTGTCGGATCGAAGTCACCGAAGAGGTCGAGGAAGCCCAGCACGCGGCGCGCATCGGTCATGCCCGATGCCGCCAGGCCCAGGCCGAACAGCGCGCCCGAGAGCAATGCCGCCAGCGAGAACCTGTTCATCTCAACGCCAGAGGTGGCGGACCACGAACGTCGTGGCCGTCGCCGTGGCCATGAACGTCAGCACCGCCGCCAGCGATCGCGCCGACAGGCGGCCCAGACCACAGACGCCATGGCCGCTGGTGCAGCCGTTGCCCATGCGCGTACCGAATCCGACCAGCACGCCGGCGGCGACAAGTCCCGCACGCGGAAAGTCGGTGCGCGGTACGGCGGCGCCGGGCACAAGGGCCATGTAAAGACCGGCCGCCACGACGAGCCCGACCAGGAACATGAGCCGCCACGACACTTCGCCCGGCCTCGGAAACAGGATGCCGCCGAGGATGCCGCTGACGCCCGCGACGCGACCGTTGAGCCACAGCAGCAGCGTCGCCGACAACCCGACCAGGATGCCGCCGACCAGCGCGACCATCCAGGTCGTCACGCGCCCGCCTCCAGCGTGTCCAGCGGCAGCCGCAGATAGCGGATGCCGTTGGCGTCGGGCGGTGGCAGTTCACCGGCGCGGATGTTCACCTGCAATGCCGGCAGGATCAGTCGTGGCACCGCGAGTGTCGCGTCGCGTGCGCGCCGGTTGCGCACGAACGTCTCCTCGTCGACGTCGCCGCCGGCGTGGACATTGCCCTGCCGTTGATCCTCGACGCGCGTCTCGGCGTTGGCTTTACGGTCGGCCGGTGGATAGTCGTGGCAGAGGAAAAGCCGCGTGCCCTCGGGCAGGCCGAACAGGGTACGGATCGAACGGAAGAGCGTGCGCGCGTCACCGCCGGGAAAGTCCGTGCGTGCGCTACCCGTTTCCGGCGCGAAGACGGTGTCACCGACAAAGGCCGCATCGCCGACCAGGTAGGTCAGGCTGTCGTCGGTATGGCCGGGTGTCGCGATCACGCGCACATCCAGTTCGCCGATGCGGAGGGTGTCGCCTTCGGCGAGCAGCCGGTCGAACTGGCGGCCGTCGGTCGGGAAGTCCGCTTCCAGGCCGAACAGGTGCTTGAAGCGTTCCTGCACCCGCGTGATGCCGCGGCCGATCGCGACTTCCGCACCGGTCTTCGCCTTGAGGTAGGCAGCCGCGGTCAGGTGGTCGGCATGGGCGTGGGTCTCGAGGATCCAATTCACCTTCAGGCCGTGCTCGTGCACGAAGGCGAGCACCCGGTCGGCCGAGGCGGTCGAAGTGCGCGCGCTGGCCGATTCGTAATCGAGGACGGGGTCGATGATGGCCGCATGCCCAGCGTCGTGGTCATAGACCACGTGCGTGAACGTGAATGTCGCCGGATCATGGAAGCTCTGCACCTGCGGATTCATGCCACCGCTCCTTGCCATGTATTTTAGCGATCCCTAAACTATGACCATCGCGAACCCCTGTCAACGACTGCTTCCCCAAGGCTGCCATGGCACGTTCATCGAAGACGGCAGCGCCGCGTCCCACTCCGCGGCAGATGGCCCGCCATGCCGGAGAGGCAGCGGCACTGCTGAAGGCGCTGGCGCACCCGGCGCGCCTGCTCGTGCTCTGCCAGCTGGTGGAGGGCGAGTCATCCGTGGGCGAGCTGCAGCCGCTCACCGGCCTGGGCCTCTCGGCGCTGTCGCAGCACCTGGCGGTACTGCGCGACATGGCGCTGGTCGAGACGCGCCGCGAGTCGCAGACGATCTACTACTCGATCGCCGAGGGTCCCGCGATCGACGTGCTTGAGGCCCTGCATGCGGCTTACTGCGGCGGCGGGCGGAAGAACGCCGCCCGATGACGCCGATGTCGTCAGGGCCTGGACGTCGGGACGAACGCACCCTTCATTCGCGCGTATCAAGGACGCCGCCGTGGTCCCGGTTTTGGCATGTGTCCAGACCGCGGGGGTCGCCGCTTTCGTCATTTGCCGCCGCACTGCGGCTGAAATCCGCATCCGACCCTTCACGCGCTGCATCGACCCTGGAGTTCCAATGAGCGCACCCGTGCTTTTCGCCGAGAACCAGTACGCAGCGGGTCAACCCTCCCGGGAAGATCTTGGGGAACTTGTGCGCGCCGGCGTACGTACCGTGATCAACCTGCGCACCGCCGGGGAACCCGTCGATTACGACGAAGCGGCAGAGGTCGCGCGGCTGGGTATGCGGTATGCAGTCCTGCCCGTTTCCGGCGCTTTGGACCTCGACTTCGCCCGTGTACGCCAGTTCGGCCAGTTGCTGGATCATGCTCTTCGCGAAGGGGCGGTCCTGATCCATTGCGCAAGCGCCAATCGCGTCGGTGCCATCGTGGCGCTGGATGAGGTGTTCAATCGCGGCCGTTCGCTGGATGCCGCGCTGGAACGCGGTCGCGCGGCCGGCCTGCGGGCACTGGAGCCTGCCGTCGTGGACATTGCCACGCGAGCATCCTGATCCCTGTAGAAAAACTGTGGTGACAAGGCTGGTGGATCTGCCGGAACAGGTTCTCGCGGGTCGGTCCACACCACACGACCGTCGCAAATCCGATCGTCAACCGGCGATACCCAGGCACGGGGTGGAGGCGTTGCGACGTCATTGTCCATCGCCGGTCGATCCAACTGGACCCTCAGGGCTCGCACTCCTGTTCGCCTCTTCCCGAAGCCGCCAATGTCAGTCGGCAGCGGCCTGCAACGACGGAAAACGTCCGCGTCTGCCGCATGGCTGGAGGATCAGGGTCGTCGAACGTCGCCCTGAGAGAGAGGTGCCGGGAAAATGGCCCTGCTCTTTCGGGCGGCTGCAGATTGGCGCGCCTGGAGGGATTCGAACCCCCGACCAATGGCTTCGGAAGCCACTACTCTATCCGGCTGAGCTACAGGCGCGTTGTCTTGGTATCCGCCGCGAACGGGGCCGTCCTGACCGTGGAAGGTGCCGTCGCGGGTCGCGTAGTGTACCGCATCGGCTCCCGGCTGCACTTCCGCGGCGACGCCACCCGGCATGATGCCGGCGGACGGGCGACGCGGTGGACGCGGCTCAGTCGAAACGCAGGTCCGGGGTGACGTCGTCGTCGTGGTCGCTGCCCTGGCCGTCCTGGTAGTCGCCGCCGTCGATCGTCGTCACCGGGCGCGCCGGGCCGCCCCACTTGGGCTTGCCGGTCATGCCCAGGGCTTCTTCCTGCGCGGCCAGTTCCGCCAGCAGCTGTTCGCGGCGTTCGCTGCCCAGCTGCTGCCAGTGGCAGTCGTCGAGGGCGCCGGCAAGCGCGTACAGCAGGTTGAGGCTGGGCTTGAAGCCGGCCTTCTTGACCTTGATGAAGGCACCGATGGCGCCGTGGGTCTCCAGGTCGCTGCGCGTGCGGATGCCGACCTGTCGCAGCCAGGCGGCGGACTTGCCGCCCACGTTGCGCATCTTGTCCGGGCTGTCGGTCATGCGAGGGTCTCCATGAAGGCGGCGCACAGTGCTTCCATGCCGCGGCGGTCTTCGTCGTCGAATCGGCCGGGCGTCGGCGAATCGACATCGAAGACGCCGATGAGGACGCCGTCGCCGTCGACCAGGGGCACGACGATTTCCGATCGCGAGGCCGCATCGCAGGCGATGTGGCCCGGGAAGGCATCGACGTCCGGCACGACCTGCGTGCTGCGGGTGACGGCGGCGGTGCCGCAGACGCCCTTGCCGAACGGGATGCGCACGCAGGCGGGCAGACCCTGGAAGGGGCCGACCACCAGTTCGTCGCCGTTGCTGAAATAGAAGCCGGCCCAGTTGAGATCCGGCAGGCCGTTGAAGACGAGCGCCGCGAAATTGGCGGCGTTGGCGATGCGGTCGCGTTCGCCGGCCAGCAGGCCGCGCGCCTGCTCGGCCAGCCCCGCGTAGACCTCCGGCTTGTCGCCGACGACGCTGCTGAGCTTGAACATGGCCGCGAGTTTACAATGCGTGCGCATTCCAGGGGGACAGGGCATGGACAGCGATACGCCGGACCGCCTGCCGCGACTTCGCTCCGGCTTCCGCCACCGCGGCCGCAGCGTCACGCGGCTGGAAGCGTTCGTCGACGCGGCGTTCGCGTTCGCGGTGACCTTGCTGGTGATTTCCATCGACAGCATTCCCGACAGCCTGCCTGCGCTGGTCATCGCGCTGAAGGGCGTTCCGGCGTTCGCGGCCAGTTTCGCGATGGTGGCGATGTTCTGGGCCGCGCATGCGCGCTGGAGCCGGCACTACGGCCTCGACGACGCGGTGTCGACGCTGCTCAGCCTGGCGCTGGTGTTCCTGGTGCTGGTGTACGTGTATCCCTTGAAGATGCTGTTCGGCACCTTCTTCGCCTGGATCAGCCAGGGCTGGATGCCGACGCCGATCAAGGAAGTGCGGGGCTATTCCGACATCGTGCTGATGTTCGTCATCTACGGCGTGGTGTTCGCGACACTGGCGCTGCTGACCGCCGGTCTCTACCTGCACGCATGGCGCCAGCGCGGCGAGCTGCAGCTCGATCCAGAGGAACGCCGCCGCACCGGCGGGGAGATCGCGCAGTTCCTGTGGTTCGCCTGCGTTGGCGCGCTGTCGACGCTGCTGGCGTGGCTGTTGCCGCAGATGGGCGGATGGCTCAGCGGGCTGCCAGGATTGACGTACTGGCTGCTGGCCTTCACCGGCTTCGCGTACCAGTTCGGCGCGAGCCGCGCGCAGCGCAGGGAAGCCGCCGCTTGAGGGCTGCCCTGTTCGTCACCGGTACCGATACCGGCATCGGCAAGACCTGGATCAGCGCCGGGCTGGTGCGCGGAATGCGGCAACTGGGCATCGACGCCGTCGGCATGAAGCCGGTCGCCAGCGGCTGCGAACCGGCACCGGACGGTTGGCGCAACGAGGATGCGCTGGCGTTGCTGGCGGCGAGCGGGCTCGGCGTCGCCGACTACGGCGCGGTCAATCCGGTCGCCCTGCCGCGGCCGGCGTCGCCGCATCTGGCGGCGATGGACCATGGCGTCCGCATCGACCCTGCGCTGTTGGCCGACCGTTTCGACGAGCTGCGTGCCCGCCACGAATTCGTGGTGGTCGAAGGCGCCGGCGGATGGTCGGTGCCGTTGGCCGGCCCTTCGCCGTCATGGATCCTGCAGGCCGACCTGGTGCGTCGCCTGGCCTTGCCGGCGCTGCTGGTGGTCGGTTTGCGCCTGGGCTGCATCAATCACGCGATGCTCAGCGCGCGGGCGATCGCCGCGGATGGCGTCCGGCTGCTGGGTTGGGTCGGCAACCAGCTTGCGCCCGACGACGACCAGCGGGACGTACTGGCTACGCTGGATGCGCTGCTGTCGACGCCGGCGCTGGCCGTGGTGCCGCACGGGGTCGAGCCGGACGCGGAGCTGGCCAGTGCGGTGCTTGGCTTGGTTTGAGCCGAAGCACGGAAGGCATGTCCGGCCGTTGCGCATGCCGGGCGCATTCAGCTGGCGTCGCTACCATGGGATCAAACCAAGAAAGGAGTGCGACCATGCCCCTGTTCCTGTTGACCCTGCCCGATCCCGACAAGGCCCGCGGCGACGACCCGGAACTGTCGTTCCATTCCGCGGGTGCCGACGGCTTCGCCCGCGAGCTTGAACACGCGCTGCGCGACGACGTGCTGTTCCAGCGCTGGCGCGGCAAGCAGGACGATCCGGATGCGGTGCCCGAATCGCTCGCGGTGACCGACCCCTCGGCCACCGTTGAAGGCGAGCAGGACGACCTGGCGATCGTGCTGCGCGCGCGGACGTCGCTGTCCGGCCAGGTGCTCAAGCACCGCCTGCGCATGCTCGCGGGTTCGAACTGGACGCTCAACGACGTCCGCTGAGTGTCGCCCCCGTTTTTTTTCAGTGCCGCCGGCATCGCCCGGCGGCTTTTCGTTCCGGGTGCCGGCGTGCAGCAGGCGCTGCTGCGCCGGCCTGTGCGCTGCGAGTGCAGCTAGGGCAGCCGACCGCCTTCGAACCAGTCCGCGGCCTTGCGCAGGTGCCAGTCGCGCTCGCCGCGCGCGAGTTCCAGGCCCAGTGACAGGCGGCCCCAGCCCAGCAGCAGGTGGCCCAGTGGTTGCCGGTCGGCGATGCGCAACCGTGCCTTGACGTCGAAGCGGTTGTTGCGCGCCTGCAGTGGATCGAGGGTCATCGCGCCGCCGCCGAGATGGAAGCGCGTGGTCAGTTGCGCCTCGCCGGCATCGACCAGATTGAACACCCAGCGCGGATAGTCGCGCTCATGCGCGAACAGGCTCAGCAGCAAGCCGATGTCGCGTGCACGCGCCTCGACATCGGCGCTGAGCTGCAAGGGTCTGCCCCAGACCAGTTCTCCCCGCGGCACGGTGGCGCGTGCCCACCAGTCGCGGTCGCGTGCGCGTTCCTTGCCGGTCTGCTGCAGTCTTGTCAGGTCCAGCTCGGTGCCTTCCAGCACGAAGCGACGGGCCGCCAGGTCACCGCGACGCAGTCGCGTCCGGATCGAGAGGTCGCCACTGACATCCAGCTCTCCGATGGACAGTCGCGTGCCGCGCGCATCCATGCCGATGCGGCCCTGCGCGACTTCTCCGGCGGCGTCGAGCGTGAGATCGCCGGTGATGCGGCCCTGTCCGCCCAGGAACTGCATGCCGCGGCCGGGCAGGAACCGGTTGTAGTAGCGCAGGTCGGGAATGCGGGCGTCATCGAAACGCAGGCGTGCCTGCATCGACTCGCCCATGTCGGCGAGCGCGCCGGCGGCGGTCACGTCCAGTCTCAGGTTGCGTCCGGTGACCGCGGTGGTGTCCGGTGCATCCACCGGCGACATCCGGAATGATTCGACCTGCAGTTCAAGTCGCGTGCGCTGCTTTCCGTCGTGTTCCTCGATGCGGCCCTGCGCTTTCGCGGTGCCGGTGAAGCGGTTGTCGAGGACGTCGATCCGTGCGGCGACCGCCGGCACGCCCAGGGTGCTGCCGTTGGCGAGGTGGCCCTCGGCGATGCGCACGTCGGCCTGCACGCGGCCTGCGCCATCGAGATTCAGCCATTCCGCACGCGCGAACAGCGGTGCGAACCAGTGCAGCGACTGGAACTGCCAGTCGAGGTCGACGTTGCCGGACAGGCGCTGCAGCGAACCGGCCCAGCTGTTGCGGCTCGGCAGCGGCAGCTCGCGGCCGGCCAGGTAGAGATCGGCATCGACATGGCCGCCGTCACCCGGTGGGGGTGGCAGGCGGGCACTCAGATGCAGGCGGTCCGGATCGACGGCGAGCACCAGGCCGGCCTGTCCGGAACGGTCGGCGCCATCGGCATCGATGGCATCGAGCGGCAACGCCAGCGTGAGCGATCCGCCCGGTTGCAGGGCGCCATCGGCGAGGGCCATGTCGATCCGCAGTTCGCCGTGATCTTCGGCGGTTCCGCCCGGATCAAGGCGGGTGACATCGGCGGCCCAGTTGCCTGCCTTGTCCAGCGCGACGACCAGCCCCGGCGTGCGGGCGGCGAGTTTCAACTGAGCCCGGGCCAGCTTCAGGCGCTCGAGGCCGGGTGCATCCTCGCGCCGGTGCTCGGGCAGCTGGAAACCGCCGTCGATATCGACATGGCTGGACCACTGCAGGTCGTCGTCGAACAGCGCGCCGTCTTCCATGCGCAGCGTCGCCCGCGGAATCGCCAGCGCTCCGCCGCGCAGCTGTTTGCGGACGCCGAAGTGCGCGACGCCGGTGCCGTCCAGACGCAGCGAGCGGTAGGCCAGGCTGCGCAGGGTTTCGGTGCCGAGATCGTCGAGGCTGATCCACCAGCCCCCGGGGCGTGAATCCGGCGGCGCCATGTCCTCTTCGACGCGATCGATCCGGACATGGACCTCGTGCGCCAGCGCCGAGGGAATGGTCAGCCGGCGCGCGAACAGCGGCCACAGCGCGACACGGCCGTCGGCGCGCGCCGCCTGCGCCTCCCACACGGTATGCCGGACATGCCCGCGCGCCTGCACATTCCACAACCACGCATGGCCGGGGTAAAGGGTGACGCCATGCGACCAGTGCAGCTGGAAGCGTTCCGGCTTGCGATTGACGACGCCGGGCCCGAGCGCGGTATTGAGGAAGAGGTTCCCGGCCACCAGCCACGCCAGCCAGAGCCAGAGGACGACGCGGACGATCTTCAGGCCCGGTGCGCGCATTCAATGCCCCCGTTGCCGGTGCGGTGCGGATCGACCCCCGCGGACAGCACCATCCTCGCGGCCGTCCCGGAGCCACGGCGGCGCGGCGGACATCGATGCATGGATGATCCTGGCGACCACGATGCCGTTCCTCTGCTGGAGCGCGATGGCCCGGCGGCGAGTATACGGTGCGCCTTGCCGGCGACCTTCAGGCGTGGTCCCGGCGCGCGGGCGCCGCGATGGGGCGGGCCACGTTCGCCAGCAACGCCTCGAGTTCGGCCCGCCAGGGCGGATCGTCGATCAGTTCGAACTCGTGGCCGATGAAGAGCAGCGCCGTCGCCAGCCCGGGCAGGGTCTCGGCACCGACGCGCAGGGTGCAGCTTTCGTCATCCAGGGGTTCGAGCAGTCCGCACCAGCCGGGCACGCTGTCGACGAGGTCGTCGTAGCGAGCCGCCAGGCGCAGGCGCAGGCTGTAGCGCGACGGTGCCGATGCCATCGCCTTGGCGATGAAGGCCGCGGGTGGCTCCGGCAGCATCCGCGGCTCGAACTGCGTCGGCAGCAGCTCCGGTTCACTGATGCGGTCGATGCGGAAGCTCCGCCAGTCCTCGCGGCGACGATCCCAGGCGATGAGATACCAGCGTCGTCCGGCAAGAATCAGCTGCAGCGGCTCGACCTCGCGCCGGGTTTCGCGCTGCTGCCGGTCGCTGTAACGCATGCGCAGGCGGCGACGGTCGCGGCAGGCGGTGGCAATCAGCGCCAGCGCTTCGATTTCGGCCAGGGCGCCCGGCGCCGGCAATACATGTGCGACCGCATTCACCGCGCGCAGCTGCGGTTGCAGCCGGGTCGGCAACAGGTTCTCCAGCTTCGCGATCAGGCTGGCGATGCTGGCGTCCATGCCCGCCATGCTGTTGGCGGCGGCGCGCAATGCCAGCATTACGGTCACCGCTTCGGAATCCGACAGCAGCACCGGCGGCAGGTTCGGGCCGGCACCGAGGCGGTAGCCGCCGCCCTGCCCGGCCGACGCATCGATGCGATAGCCCAGTTCACGCAGGCGGTCGATGTCGCGGCGGATGGTGCGCACATCCACCGACAGGGCTTCGGACAGGCCGCGGCCGGACCAGTCGCGGCGTCCCTGGAGCAGGGTGAGCAGTCGCAGAAGGCGGGACGAGGTGGTCAGCATCTGCACAGCCTATCGCGGATCAAGGACGGAAGATGTCCTTGATTGGCGTGGACACCCGTCGCCGTTAAGGCTGGTGCGACCGGAAATGGAAGCCGAATGTCGACAGGTGTGCGTGCGGCCTGCACGCCTCGGTGGTCTGCCGTCGTGGCGGAATGCGGCGCCCGGGCTCCCCCAGCGGACGGCTGGACGCGGCGCGTCGGTCCGTCACCGCGACGCATGCCGTCCAGTCGGGAACGACGTGGATCCTGTCGACATCCGTTGCGTGAATGCCGGGCAGCTTCACGGCAGGCACCAGCTTGTATTCCCGGCGGCGCGCCGGCATCGTGGGGACATGATCCGATTCATTTCCTACGCCGGCGCCAGCCGGATTCCCCGCCACCCGTTCGTGCGGGCGCTCGCGCTGATCGGCACCACGCTGGCCTTCATTCTGACGGCGATGCTCGGCGCCATGCTGTTCCTGGCCGCGCTGGCGGTCATCGCCGTCATCGGCCTGGTGGTCACGGGCCGCATGTGGTGGCTGCGCCGCCAGCTGCGTCGTGGCGTCCGCCCGGAAGCGACCTGGCATACCGTCGGCGGTCGCGTCATCGACGGCGATTTCCGGGTGGTGGACGCGGGCGAGCCGCCCCGGCGCTGATCGGGGCCTTGCCGGACGCGGGTCCCGCCCCAAGATCGGATCGATGGACATTCTCCGATCCGGACCCGTCGATCCCAACGCCCACCTCTGGAACCGGCGCCGCGCCGCCGAGGACCGCTACCGCGTCGGCCAGGCCATCGGGCAGGTCGGCGTCGCGCTGGCGGTGCTGTGGTGGATCCACCTGTTCCGCGAAGTCGCCGATGTCTCATGGCGTTTCATGGCCATCGACCCGGGCAACCCGGCGGGCCTGCTGGGCATCCTGACCGCACCGCTGCTGCATGGCTCCTGGGGCCACCTGATCTCGAACACGGTGCCGTTGTGGATCCTTGGCGCCATGGCGCGCTACGCCTATCCGCGGGCGCTGCTGTGGGCGCTGCCGATCATCTGGATCGCCTCTGGGTTGGGGACGTGGCTGTTCGGCCGACCCTCGCTTCACCTGGGTGCCAGCGGCGTGGCGCATGGCCTGATGTTCTTCCTGTTCGTGGTCGGCCTGCTGCGCCGCGACCGGCTGGCGATCGTCGTCGCGCTGATCACCTTCTTCCTCTACGGCAGCATGATCTGGACCGTGTTTCCGCGTGAGGACGGGGTGTCCTGGGAAGCGCACCTGTTCGGCGCCATCGGCGGCCTGGTCGCGGCCCTGCTGCTGCGCAAGCGCGACCCGATCACCCCGCGTGCGCCCTACAGCTGGGAGGTCGAGCCGGAATCCGATGACGAGTGGGAAGACACCGTCGGTGCCGACAATGACGTCATCGATGGCGAGGCGCGGCCGCTGCCGCGGGCTTCATCGGCATCGGTGCCGCTCGATTCACCGGCGCGCTGGCACTTGCACTGACGGCGCTCAGGCGCCGTCCGGGATCTCCGACTCCACCAGCGCGGCAAGCAGGTTCAGCGACTCCTGCCAGCCCAGGTAACAGGCTTCAGCCGGCACCACCTCCGGAACACCGCGCTGGGTGATGACCAGATCGGTGCCGTTCGCGACAGCGCGCAGCTCGACCGTGACGTCCATGGTTCCGGACAGCGCCGGATCCTCGAAGGCATCGTCGTAGCGGATGCGTTCGCCCTCGACGAGTTCGCGGTAGGTGCCGCCGAACGCATGTGTCGTCCCGGTGGCGAAGTTGGTGAACGACATGCGGTAGCTGCCGCCGACGCGGACGTCACTGTGGTGAACGGTGCCTGTGAAGCCGTGCGGCGGGCTCCACTTCACCATCGCCGCCGGATCGAGGAAGGCGCGGTACACGCGCTCCGGTGGTGCGCGCAGGACACGATGCAGGTGGATGGTGTGGGTCATGGTCGGGTTCCTGTGGTCATGGGACCTGGACTGGTCGATCCACCGTTTCTGCTTTCGACAGACCGGATCCTGTCCGATCGTTCCTCAACGGCCGACCAGTCTCCGCGTCCATGCGACGGGAGCCAGCATCGCCAGCGCGAGAAGCATCCAGGTAATCGAACTGAAAGGCACCGATTGCGCCGCCGTACCCGCTGGCGGCGGCGTGTACGTGAAAGTGTGCTGGCCGAACGGCGTGACGATTTCCGGTACACCCGGCCGCGAATGGCTGGCATGGATTTCGTAGTCGCCCGGCTGCAGGCCTGCGACATGGACCGGGATGTCCCAGGGCCGGCCGGCCTGGAAGCAGAGCTGGGTGGGTCCCTCATTCGCCGTCGCATGGACGCGGATGATCTGGCCCTGGCGTGACACAGCAACCGGGTCGCGGCGAATGCAGCTGGTGTTCCAGATCCCGGCCAACCTGATCCTGACGACACCGTCGGCGACCGTCTGGATCTGCCAGTCCTGGACTTGCGGCGCCACCTGCGCCCTCGAAAGGGGGGCCACAAATCCAAGTACCAGCATCAGCGACAATGTCTGTGCAAGCCTGTAGATGTCGTCCTTCCATCCAAGTGGCGATTGGCGACTCTGCTGCGGATTGCCGCCCCGTTCAGGTCGGGGCCGCCGGCAGCGGCAGGCCGGACGGCGCTTTGACCGTGCGCAGCACGAAGCTGGAGTTGACGTCGGCGACGCCGGTGGCGTTGAGCAGGTGGTCGAGCAGGAAGCGCGAGAAATGGGCCAGATCGCGCACCACGACCTGCAGCAGGTAGTCCATGTCGCCGGTCAGCGCGTGACAGGCGACGACCTCGTTCCAGCCGCGCACGGCCTCGACGAAGGTGTCGATGGAGGCCGAGCCGTGTTTCTCCAGCTGTACGCGCACGAAGGCCGTCAGGTCCAGGCCGAGCGTGGCCGGGTCCAGGCGCGCGCCGTAGCCGGCGATGACGCCGCTGCGTTCAAGGCGCTGCAGGCGGCGTAGCGTGGCGGACGCTGACAGGTGTACGCGCTCGGCCAGGTCGGCATTGCTGATCCGGCCCTCGCGCTGCAGGGTGTCGAGGATGGCGATGTCGATCCGGTCCAGCTGAATCATGCGTAGTACGCCAAGGTCAGGGAAGATTCTTGCTCATGGTCCGCCTTGCCGTGCACGTTCGCAAGCCTGTTGCGCGGATTAGCCGGTAGGATCATGCGGCACCAAGGAGGCCACATCGATGTCCAGCACCGCCACGCCACGCCGCGTCGAACACCAGCAGACCGACAAGGGCTACGTCCCGGTCTACACCACCGCCGTCGTCGAGCAGGACTGGGACCAGTACAGCGAGGACGACCACCGGACCTGGGCGACGCTGTTCCAGCGCCAGCTGCAGGTCCTGCAGGGGCGGGCCTGCCGCGAGCACCTGGAAGCGCTGGATGGACTGCAGATGAGCGCCGGGCGGATCCCGCGCTTTTCCGACATCAACGCGTTGCTGCAGGCGGCGACCGGCTGGACCATCATCGGCGTCGAGGGCCTGCTGCCGGAGCTGGATTTCTTCGACCACCTCGCCAACCGGCGCTTCCCGGTGACGTGGTGGATCCGCCGCCCGGACCAGATCGACTACATCGCCGAACCGGACCTGTTCCACGATCTGTTCGGCCATGTGCCGCTGCTGTTCAACCCGGTGTTTGCCGACTACATGCAGGCGTACGGCCGCGGCGGCGTGAAGGCGCACGGACTCGGCGAGGCCGCGCTGCAGAACCTCACGCGCCTGTACTGGTACACGGTGGAGTTCGGCCTGATCCGCAGCGCCGAAGGCCTGCGCATCTACGGTGCCGGCATCGTTTCCAGCAAGGGCGAGTCGATCCACTGCCTGGAGAGCGACGCGCCGAACCGCATCGGCTTCGACCTCAAGCGCATCATGCGTACGCGCTACCGCATCGACACCTTCCAGAAGACGTATTTCGTCATCGACGATTTCCAGCAGCTGTTCGACGCCACTAGACCGGACTTCACGCAGATCTACGCCGAGCTGGCACCCATGCCGGCGATTCCCGCCGGCGAGACCATCGATGGTGACCGCATCCTGCATCGCGGCACGGGCGAAGGCTGGCTCGACGAAGGCGGCGATGTCTGAGGCCCCGCGTTGCGGTTCGATCGGCCGCGGTCGGCGGGCACTCGGCGGCAGCCGGGTTGCCGGGTCGCACGGCCGGCCGTAGGCTCCTCGACCCCGCCGGCCATCCGCGCCGGCATCGAGTCGGAACGCGGCAATGGCCATCTGGAAACGCACGCCCAGCCTGGACGAACTGAACGCCTACAGGCGCGACTGCCTGGTCGGCCACCTGGGGATCGACCTGATCGAACTGGGCGACGACGTCCTGCGCGGCACGATGCCGGTGGATGCGCGCACGCGGCAGCCCTTCGGGCTGCTGCATGGTGGCGCCTCGGTGGCGCTGGCGGAGACCCTGGGCAGCCTCGCGGCCTGGCTGTGCCTGGATGATCCGCAACGGCAGGCCGCCGTGGGCCTGGAAATCAATGCCAACCACGTCCGCGCCGTGCGAAGCGGGATCGTGACCGGCACCGCGCGGCCGGAGCACCTGGGTCGCAGCACCCACGTCTGGTCGATCCGCATCGAGGACGAGGCGAGCCGGCTGGTCTGCCTCAGCCGCCTGACCATGGCCATCGTCGAGCGCGATCCGGCCTGAGGGAAGGCGTCGGCGACCAGGCCCGGACCGCCCGGATCGGGCACAATGGGCGTTTTCAGCCGGGGCCGAGCACCATGTCGCACATCTCCCTCACCCGCTACCTGATCGACGAGCAGTACCAGGCGCGGCGCATCCAGCCGGACCTGCGCCTGCTGATCGAGGTGGTGGCCCGCGCCTGCAAGGCCATTTCCGTGGCGATCGGCAAGGGCGCGCTGGGCAATGTGCTGGGCAGCGCCGATGCCGAGAACGTCCAGGGCGAGGTGCAGAAGAAGCTGGACGTGATCGCCAACGAGATCCTGCTCGAAGCCAACGAGTGGGGCGGCCATCTGGCGGCACTGGCCTCCGAGGAGCTCGAGCATCCCAGCCCGATCCCGAACCGCTATCCCAAGGGCGAATACCTGCTGCTGTTCGATCCGCTCGACGGCTCCTCGAACATCGACGTCAATGTCTCGGTGGGCACGATCTTCTCGGTGCTGCGCTGCCCGGAAGGCGTGACCGATCCGGACGAGTCGGACTTCCTGCAGCCGGGCACGCGCCAGGTTGCCGCCGGTTATGCCGTCTACGGTCCCAGCACGCTGCTGGTGCTGACCGTGGGCGATGGCGTCGCCGTGTTCACCCTGGACCGCGAGCAGGGCAGCTTCGTGCTGACCGCGGACCGCGTGCAGATTCCCGCCGATACCCGCGAATTCGCCATCAACATGTCGAACCAGCGCTGGTGGCAGCCGCCGGTGCAGCGTTACGTCAGCGAACTGGTCGCCGGCCGCGACGGCCCCCGCGGTGTCGATTTCAACATGCGCTGGGTGGCCTCGATGGTCGCCGATGTGCACCGGATCCTGAGCCGCGGCGGCATCTTCATGTATCCGCGTGACAACAAGGACCCGGCCAAGGCGGGCCGCCTGCGGCTGATGTACGAGGCCAATCCGATGGCGATGATCGTCGAGCAGGCCGGTGGCGCCGCCACCGACGGCCACCAGCGCCTGCTCGATGTGCAGCCGACCGGCCTGCACCAGCGCATCGCGGTGTTTCTGGGGTCGCGCAACGAAGTCGAACGGGTCACCGCCTACCACCACGAGCCGGGCTGACGCTTTTGCCGGCCGGCACGGCCCGGCCCCGGTGGGTCCGGGTCACAGCCAGGCATCGAAACTGGACGGATTGTCCCGGTGCCGTTCGCGGCAGCGCACCATGACACCGGCCGGCCAGGGGCGCATGATCGGTGTGCGTCGAACTTGGCGCGAAGCGGTCCGGATGGGGTTGTAACGCCGGCAGTGGCTTCACGCGCTCCCGCAGGCGTTCCGATCCGGTCGGCACAACTTCACTTCAAGGAGTCCGAAATGGATGTTACGTCCCTGATCGTGTTCTTGCTTGTCGGTGCAATTGCCGGCTTCCTCGCCGGGCAGATCGTCCGCGGTTACGGCTTCGGCCTGGTGGGCAATATCGTGGTGGGCATCGTCGGTGCCCTGCTGGCCGGCTTCATCCTGCCGCGCGTCGGCCTGGTGATCGGTGGCGGCATTGTCGGCGCGATCATCTATGCACTGATCGGCGCCATCATCCTGCTGGTCCTGATAGGTCTGTTGCGCAAGGCGGCCTGACGGCCGGACCGGGGATCCGGGCCGTGCGGCCCGGATCCCGGTGAGTGCAGGCGGACCCGCCCAAGGCGGGCTCCGCATCGGTCCGCGGCTCAGTCGCCCTGGGCGGGACAGGGACCCAGGCGGTACAGCGTGATCTCGCCGGACCGGTCACGCCATTCGCCGACGATGGCGGTGTCCGAGAAGTCGTAGCTGAATTTCAGCCGGTTGCAGGCCTCGGCCTTGATCGTTGCGGTGCCATAGGAGAGGGCTCCCACGGCCGGTTCGTCGTCGAAAGTGCCGCCCAGGGTGTAGACGATCGTCGTCTTGATGTCGCCGTTCTCTTCGACGGACTGGCCGTCGAGCGTGAACCAGCGCTGGCGCAAGGGCCCGGTGTCCTCGGCGTCCTCGGGCGCGAAGGTGAACCAGGCGCCATACAGCATGCCGTTGACGCCGGCATCTTCATTGCGGGCGATGCGGAACAGTTCCAGGCCCTGGCCGGGTGCCTCCGGGTCGTACCAGCTGCCGGTCAGTGCCGGGTCATAGGCACCGGTCGCCGGTTTCACCTGGCCGTCGTAGTCGGTGCAGGGCGTTCCTTGCGGGATCAGGCGGGTCATGGCGACCCGACCGCTGACGCCCTCGTTGTGTCCTTCGTCGAAATCGTACTCCAGCACGCCCTGGCTGCAGGAGATCATCTGCAGGCGGGCATGGCCGACGACCTGCGAGGGCGCTGCCTGTGGCGTATCGAAGCTGCCGTCCGTGGCCTGGGTGATGGCCAGTTCGAGCTCCGTGGCGTCCTCGCCCGGTTCGAGCTGGCCGAACAGCACGTACCAGCGCAGATGGTTCGGGACGTCTTCCTCGTCGTCGTCGTCGCCATCGTCCGGCTGGGCGATGGCGGCCGTGAACCAGGGCATGAAGACGTCACCCGACGCCGGGAAGTAGCGGGCGGTGAAGCCCTGGCCGCTGGTGTAGGGCGCGTACCAGGCGCCGGTCAGGGCGTCCGCGTCGAGGACCTTCGGCGCACAGGTGTTCGGAAAAGCCAGTTCCCACTGGCCGGCCGCGGTGGCACCCATCGCCTCGAAGCTACCGGTTTCCGTGTTGAAGCGGCCGAAGGTGCTGTTGCCGTTGGCCGTGTGCAGGGCGGCGTACAGCTTGCCGTCCTGGTTGTTGAAATCCATGCCCTGGGCGAAGTTGGCGTCCTGGCCATGGCCGCCGATGCGCTGGGTGGTGCCATCGCCCGGATTGATGCGGTACAGCGAATCGTCGCTGATGTTGTGGCCGAACAGGTTGCCATCGCAGTCCATCGCCAGGTCGATGAAGATCACCCGCGGCTCGTCCGGCAGCAGGTTCGCAATGGCGGTCGGCGTCATCGTATGCAGGTTGACGCGCCACAGCCGGGCCTCGGTGAGCTGGGGATTGTTCGTCAGCACGTTGACGCTGGTGACGTAGGCGTCACCCGTACGCGGATCGATGGTCAGCCCGGTGATCTGGTCGCGCGGCACGAAGTTCTGGAAGGTGTTCATGAACCCCTCCGTCACCTGCTTTCCCGTCTGCGTGTCGATGAGGATGACGCGGTGCGGCGAGTCACCCGGCAGGTACTGGATGCCATACAGGCGCGTCGCCGCCGGATTGAAGTCCATGGCGTAGATGTTGGCGAAGCCCGGCTCGACGTTGACCGGCTCGGGCGTGCCGACGTCGTCCAGGAACAGGCGGTAGAAACCCTGCTCGGCGAACCCGGCCACGGACGCGAGCTGGATGCCGTAGGCGAACGTGCCGGTTTCGTCGGCAATGGCCTTGGCCAGGGGCGTGCGAATCGCCGGTATGCCGGCCTGGCACTGCTGCGCGAGGGCGCCCGGCACGACGCCGGGATTGTCGGCGAAGCTCTTGCAGTCGAGCGCCTGGGCCATGGCCAAGGCAGGCGTGGCGAGAATGGCCAGTGTGCCGGCCAGAACGTGTTTCATCCGCGTCTCCTGGAGCTGTTGCGTCCGCCTCGTGCCGCGCAGGCGGCCGGTTTTTCCGGGCCGGACAGGTGGACCGGTTTGTCGGCCTGTCACCGTAATGGAGCCCAAAGCGGGCCGCAAGCCGGTTATTGTACGCCAGCGCCGGACCGGTTCAGCGCTGCCGGTGCGGGTCGTTGCGACGATTGCGCTGGCCGGGTCGTCTAGGTCTGCGAATGGAAGGGACCGCCAGCACATCGACTTTCAGTGGTGACATCGACCCCGGACAGCTGTCTTCGTTGCGGCAGGGCTGCCCCGCCGCGCTGGCTGCCGCCTATGACCGGTTCGCACGTCCGGCCTATGGCCTGGCGATCCGCGTGCTGGGCAATCCCGAGGATGCCGCCGATCTGGTCCAGGATGTGTTCCTCAGGCTGCCGCGGGCGTCGAGGCAGTTCCGCGGCGATGCCCCGTTTGGCGCCTGGCTTCGGAAACTGGTGGCCAACGCGACGATCGACCGGCTGCGCGAGCGGAAGCGGCTGGTGCCGCTGGACCAGGCGCATGTCGAACTCGGGCTGGACAGTGGCGTCCTCGACGCGATCCACGCCGGCGAGCTGTTGCAACGATTGTCACCCACCGCCCGGCTGGTGTTGCTGCTGCATGCCGTCGAGGGAATGACGCATGCCGAGATGGCCGTGCTGTTCCAGCAGTCCGAAAGCTACTCCAAGTCGATTCTTTCCCGCGCGTTGAAACGGCTGCGCGACCTTTACAGAAGTGATTCACCGGTGCCGCCATGAACATCCAACAGTCCGGCTCATTCCCCCCGCGCGACCTGCGTTGCCTGCTGGATGCGGATCCGCCAGCGCAGCTGCGGCGGGACATCCTGCGCAAGGTCCGGCGCCGGCGGTCGCTGCGGCGTCTCGTACCGGCAGCCGCGGTCGCTGCCCTGCTGATGATGGCCGCGGTGCCGTGGCGACTGCAGCCCGACAGCACGCACTCGGACTGGCAGCGGCGTTCGGCCCAGCTGGAGGCGGTCTGGCGGGAAAGCGATGATCCGCAATGGTTGCGCGAGGATGCACGTGCCCAGCGGCTGTTGCGCCAGCTTCGCCAGGTGGACCAGGCACTGGACCAGGCTTACGCACAGGCGCTGGACGCTTCGCTGCGTGACCAGCTCTGGCGCCAGCGTACGGAGGCGTTGTCTGCCCTTATCCTGAGTCGCCGGCAAGGCGGCGTTGCGGTACAGCTTTGATGCCCGACATGAACCCAGGACCTTGGAAATGAAGAATCACGTTCGACTCGTACTGCTGCTGGGCCTGTGCGCATGTCTTCCCCGCACCGGGTTCGCGCAGGAGGGCGGCCTGGCCTCTGTCGAGGAGGAATTCCGGCAGACCCTGCTGCGGCTGGTGCAGTCCGGCGCCCTGTCCAGCCCCGAAGGTCCGCTGGTGATCGAGCGACCCGCCGAACGCGTCAGCGATTTCGGCCTGCTCGTCGATCGCGACAGTGTCGACGGCCTCGTGGTCCTGGGTACCTTGCCCGGTGGCAGCGCCAGCCGGCTGGGACTGCAGGCCGGCGATCGCCTTGTCGCGGCGAACGGTGTCGACCTTCGTGGCCCGGGTGGTAGCCTGCGCATGAAGGCGCTGCTGGATGATCCGGCCAGTGATGGTGGCATCGAACTGGACATCGTCCGCGAAGGCCATGCGCGGAAGATTGCCGGCACGGTGGAGGCAGTGGTGCTGCCGGCGATGCGCGTGGAGCTGGACGCGGCGGCGATGGCGTCGACGGAGGAACACACGCGTCTGGCTGGCGATCCCGGCTCGCGCTGCGGGCGGGTCAGCATCGAAGCAATCGCGCCCAGGACCCGGAATCTGTTCCCGGTGTCGCTGATCGCCATCGATGGCCGTATTCCGGGCACCAGCGAGCAGCAGAGTTTCCGCTTGCCGCCGGGCCGTCATGTGCTGCGGATCGGTGAGCGGATCGGCGAGGATCATTTCTCGAGTGTCGGGAATTTCCAGCGCGGCCGCCTGGGTGATCGCGGGTACAAGGAACTGGAAGTCGACGTCGAGCCGGGCGTGACGTATTTCCTAGCGGCGCGGCTTCATCGCGGGCGCAGCGACCGCATCCTGGATGGCGGCTACTGGGAGCCGCTGGTATGGAAGGAGCGCGCCGAATCCTGCCGTTGACGCACTGCCACGCTGCCGCGGTACGGACAGCGGGTTATCCTGTGCGCCCGCTCCAGGACGCCGACGGACGCATGGCTGTACTCAGTGTCAACCTCAACAAGGTCGCCGTGTTGCGCAATTCGCGCGGTGGCGATCTGCCCGACCCGATCGCCGCGGCACGGGTCTGCCTGGCCGAAGGCTGTCGCGGACTGACCGTGCATCCGCGTCCCGATGCCCGGCATATCCGGCGCGAGGACGTGCTCGCGCTGTCGGATCTCGTCGCCGCGCACGAGGGCGTCGAGCTGAACATCGAGGGCAATCCATTCGCGCCGGCGCGGCCCGGTTATCCGGGCCTGCTAGAACTGGTCCGTGAGAGTCGGCCCGCCCAATGCACGCTGGTTCCTGACGGCGATGGCCAGCTGACCTCCGACCACGGCTTCGACCTGCGGCGCGACGCCGGACGCCTGCGGCCACTGGTGGCCGAGCTGCGCGCGCTGGGCTGTCGCGTCAGCCTGTTTATGGATCCCGGAACCACGTCGCTCGAACCGGCGGCAGACATGGGCGCGCATCGCGTCGAGATCTACACCGGCCCGTATGCGGAAGCCTTCGCTGCCGGCAGTGGCGGCGGTGCCGCGCTGCAGGCCTGTGTCGCTACCGCCGAAGCCGCCCGTGCGGCCGGATTGGCGGTCAATGCCGGACATGACCTTGACCAGCGGAATCTCGGGCCCTTGCTGGCGGCGATCCCGTGGATCGCCGAGGTGTCCATCGGCCATGCACTGATCGGCGAGGCCCTGTATGACGGCCTCGCCACCACCGTGCGGCGCTATCTGGCGATCACCGGCGGCTGATGTTTCGACGGCAGGGCGCCAAGCCCCGCCGTCGGCCTGGTTTCTTCGAAAGCCGCAAGTTCAATGTCCGGCGAAGCCGATGTCGGTGAAGCCTGCCTTGTAACCTGCGGACATCAGGTCCGCGACGCGCTGGTAGCTGGCGTCCTCCCGCACGTTGATGCGCGGCGACGGCTTCGGCTGCTGTGCCGCCATGGTCCGAAGCAGATGGTCCAGCTGGCGGCGCCCGATGCGCACATCCTGCAGGTAGAGGCTGCCCGCGGCATCAAGGCACAGCGTCACAGGTTGGGTGCGGACGACCTCCGGCGTTGTCTTGCTGGAGAGCGCAAGGGGGAGGTCGCGCTTCACGACCGGCAGTCCGATCATGAAGATGATCAGCAGGACGTCGATCAGAGGCGTGACGTTGATCTCGGCATGCGGCCGGCTTGTTTCCGGCAGGATGGCGCAACCCATGGGCTGACTCCCTTTCTGGCTGGCCTGTCCCTTTCTAGGCCGATGGCCTTCCGTGTACAAGCCGGCGGAATCGCTGGATATTCACCGGCTCAGGAATCGGGATTCCGGATGAACGGTCGTGCGGCCGTCGCACCCGATGGCGGAAAAGTAAAAGGCCGCCCGGAGGCGGCCTTTTCTTCAGCATCTTGATCGACCGATCAGTTCCGGGTGTTGTCGAAACCGATCTTCTTGACGTCGGCATTCTTGGCCTTGGTCATGACTTCGGCGAGAACCTGGTAGCGCGACCGGTCCCCGGCACTGATCATGATCTGCGGCTGCGGATTCTGCCGACCCGCCAGCGACATCTGGTACTCGATCTGCCGCATGCTCATGGCCTGGTCGTTCCAGAGCACGGTGCCATCGTCATTGATTCGCACGGTGATCTTGTCGGACTCCTCCGGCGGCTTCGTCGAAAGACTCGGCTGCGGCAGGTCGATCTGCACCTTGTAGGTCAGCTGAGGCGCGTTGATCATGAAGATGATCAGCAGCACCAGCATCACGTCGATCAGCGGGGTGACATTGATTTCCGCCATCGGGGCGGCATCACCACTGCTTCCGCTGCTTACGCTCATGCCCATGTGGCAATACTCCTAGTTGGCGGCGCCGGCGTATGGCCGGCCACCACCCGTTTCCATCAACGATCGGGGGTGGTCACGAAGCCGACACGGACGATGCCGGCGTCCTTGACGATCTCCAGGGTCTCCCGGATGGTCTGGTAACGCAGGTTGGCGTCCGCGCGGACCTTGACCTCGGGCTGCGGTGTCTGGCGCGCAGCGCGCCGCAGCTCGGTTTCAAGGCTCGAGCGGGTACGGACCTGTCCGTCCCACCAGATCGTGCCGTTCGACTCGATCGCCAGATCGATGACCAGAGGGCGGACCACCTCTTCCGCTGTCAGGTCGGCCTTCGGCAGGTCGACCTCGACAACGTTCTGCATCAACGGCGTGGTGATCATGAAGATGATCAGCAGCACCAGCATCACGTCGACCAGCGGCGTGACGTTGATGGTGGCCATCGGTGCATTATCGCCGTCACCGCTGCCTACGCTCATGCCCATGGGTCGTTCTCCAGTTTCCGGCGATTACTTGCCGACGCCGACGCGTGCGCCAGTGGCGAAGTAGTCGTGCAGGTCGTGCGCGAACTCGTCGAACTTCGACAGGACGACGCGGTTGGAACGCACGAAGAAGTTGTAGGCCAGCAGGGCCGGGATGGCGCAGAACAGACCAATGGCGGTCATGATCAGTGCTTCACCCACGGGACCGGCGATGGCGCCGATGTCGGCCTTGCCGCTGGCGCCGATGGCGATCAGGGCGCGGTAGATGCCCCACACGGTACCCAGCAGGCCGATGAACGGCGCCGAGGAACCGACGGTGGCCAGCAGGGTCAGGCCGGTTTCCAGGCGACCGCTTTCGCGGGTGACGGCCTGGCGCAGCGAGCGGTCGATGAACTCCGAACGGTTCAGCACTTCGACCATTCGGCCACCGCCGCTTTCATGCTTGGCGTGGTGGGCGGCAGCCTCGGCGCACTCCAGGGCGATCTTGGAGAACGGCTCGTTCTTCGGCTGGGATTCCATGTATTGCACCGCTTCCTGGGTCGAGTTGCTGCCCCAGAAGCCGCGGATCACCTTGTCGGCGCGCGAACGCACGGCGCTGTTACGCACCGCGTTGGAGATGATGTAGAACCAGGACATCAGGGACATCACCACCAGGGTGATCAGCACGATCCAGCCGACCACGTCGAGGTGCTGGATCATGTGGCTGAAGCCCATCTGGCTCAGTGCCGCTGCGTCCGAATCGGTCGGCAGGGAGGTTGGGATCTGGTCTTGCATGGTTGCGCTACCTTGGGTTAGCCATCAGAGAGACGGAATTGGATGGGAACGACGACCCAGCCGCCAACAGGACGGCCGTCCTTCGTACCCGGACGGAATTTCCACGTGCGGACCGCACGCTGCGCTGCCTGGTCGAGGAAACGCGAACCACTCGAGCGCTGCATTTCGACGCGCTCGGGGTCGCCGTTCACGTCCACGTAGACGCGCAGGGTGACCGTGCCTTCCTCACCACGGCGCATGGCCTGTGGCGGGTAGCGCAAGCCCTTCCGGTTGCGGTAGTCCGCGCCCACCGAAGCGCCCGTATCGGGTGCCGGCGGCGGTCCCGGCGGGGCCGGCGGGGCGGCAGCAACCGGAATGGCCATTTCCGACGGCGGCGCCGAAGGAATCGGGGCCGGTTCCGGCGGCGGCGCCATCGGCGGCAGCTCCGGCGGCGGCTCCGGCGGCGGTTCTTCCGGCGGCGGTTCTTCCGGCGGCGGCGGCGGCGGCTCCGGCGGCGGCGGCGGCGGCGGCGGCGGCGGTTCCATGAACACGACCTCGACCATGTCGTCGTTGTCGCCCTTGTCCGGATCGCCGGCACGAGGTGGTAACAGCAGCATGCTGAACATCACAACGTGCACGATGAACGCCACGCTCAGTCCCGCCACGCGTGGCCAGCGAACGCGGTTATCTTCGATTTCTTCGTGGTATTCGTAAATGGCCATTGTTGGATCTGGTCGTCAGGCGTCGGGCTTCCGGCAAGTGCCAAAAGCCCTACGCTGGCTGCGGGGAGAGCGACGCTACACCAATGCCCCGCAGGGCACAAGCATTCACGCGCCTTTCAGATTGCTTTTGCGATCAACGGGCGCCCAGATTCTTCAGCCAGAGTTCCGCGTTCCCGCGCGAGCGGTCATGCTTGAGCGCTTCCCGGAACGCGGCGATGGCAGCCTGGTTGTTGCCGGCTTCCGCCTCCAGTTCGCCGATCAGCAGATAGGCGGTGCCCGGGTCGCGCAGGTTGCCCTTGCGCATGGCCGTGGCCAGAGCCTCGCGGGCTTCGGCATTGCGCTCGCGCTCGAGCAGCAGGTGACCGCGCTGCTGGTCGGCATTGCCGTCGTCGGGAGAGGCCGCCGCCGACCGGGTGTAGGCATCGATGGCCTGGTCGATCATCTCGGCCTGGTAGTAGTTGTCGCCCAGCGCGCGCAGGGTGTCCTTGTCGGCCGGTAGGGCGCCGGCCTGGATGCCGTCGGTGATGGTCGCCGCCGCGTCTGCGGGACGGTCGGCGTAGGCCTGCAGCTGGTACAGCTGGCGCCAGTGTTCGGTGTCCTTGAGCTTGCCGCTGCTGCGCAGGTTCTGCATGACCGGCAGGGCCTTCTCGAGCTGCTCCAGTTCGATATAGGTCTGGGCCAGGTTGATCTGGTATTTCACTTCGTCCGGGCGGCGGCGGACCAGTTCCTCCAGCACCTGCGAGGCGCCGAGGTAGTCCTGCTTTTCATACAGTGCCGCCATCTTCAGCTCGAACAGGCCGTTGGCCGGACTGTCGCCCGATGCGCCGATCGCCTGGTCGAGCGCGGCCACCGCCTCGTCGTAGCGCTCGAGGCGATACAGGGCATTGCCCTTCAGGCCATAGGCTTCCGGCTTGGTCGAGCCACTCTCGCGCAGCCAGCGGTCGACCGTCGCCAGCGCCGCGTCGTAGTGTTCTTCCATCAGCTGCAGCTGGGCGATCTGGTACATCAGCTGGAAATGCTGGTTGTTGGGCATGCCGCCGCCATCGACGGCCTTCTGCCAGTGGACCAGTGCGGTTTCGACGTCGTCCTGCTCATAGGCGGCCTGGGCCAGGCCCTGGTTGACCAGGCCCTGCTCGTAGGCGGTCAAGCGGGCATTGCCGTCCAGTTCGCCAAGGATGGACGTGACCTTGTCGTATTCGCCCTCGTTGAGGGCGGTATACGCGGTCTGGATGCGACGCATGCTGCGCTCGTTGGTCTTGCGGTCCGGCTCCGCGCGCGACGTGTTCGGATACTGGTTCTCTTCCGCCTTCTGGGTGGTGCGCTGGCGCGATTCACGACTCCGGCTCTGGGCATCGGCAGACTGGGCGGTAAGCAGGGCTGTCAGCGGGAGGCTGACCAGAGTGATGGCGAGGATGAGGCGTTTCATCGTGGATCCTTTGAATGGCGGGAATGCTGCGGTCATGTCGCCATGACCCCTACTACGTCCTGTTTCGTCGATAAAGCTATTGTCAGGCGTCACGCCGGGTCCGGCGTTAAGCCTGCTTAACATTTGCCGGCATCAGAGCCTGCATGACGGCAAACGACCTTCTGCGTGCGCCCGTTCGAATTCGGGCCTGGCTGCGGCCAGCCCCTGGTTGAGCTGGTTGATGCGTCCCTGCGGATTCGGATGGGTGGACATCCAGGTCGGACCGCTGCCGCCGCCGGACTGCTGCATGCGCTGCCACAGCGTGACGGCGGCCGCGGGGTCGAAACCGGCACGCGCCATGAGTCTCTGTCCTTCCAGGTCCGCTTCGGTTTCGTGCTTGCGCGAGAACGGCAGCAGCACGCCGATCTGCGCGCCGGCGCCGAGCGCACCGAGGATCAGCTGCGAGTTCTCGGGCGCCTTTGCGTTGGCGGCCACGGCGGCGACGGTGAGGCCCGTCTGGGCAAGGATCTGCTGCGAGAATCGCTCGGCGCCATGGCGGTACATGACATGGGCCAGTTCGTGGCCCACCACAGCGGCGAGCTGATCGGCGTCCTCGGCGACGACGAACATGCCGGTGTTGACGCCGACCTTGCCGCCCGGCAGTGCGAAGGCGTTGGGGGTGTCGTCGATGAAAACCTCGACTTCCCATGGCAGGCCGCGCCATGGGTCGGGCAGCTGGGCGATCAGGCTGTCGGCGATGCAGCGCACGTAGCGCTGCTGCCGCGCGTCGCTGGAGACGCGACCGCCGCTGCGCAGCTGGCTGAAGGCCTGGGCGCCGAGATCGCTCATCTGGCGCTCGTCGACCAGCATGACCTGGCTGCGGCCCGTTGGCGTGGTGGCACAGCCCTGCAACACCAGGGCAAGTGCCGCCATGAAGACGGTGCGGATAGTCATGTCGGCTCTCCGTGGCAGGCGGGTGTCCTCGATTCTAACGCCGGGGTTGGCGGTCCCGGGGTTCAGGTCGTGGCGAAATTCGCCTGCGCGAACGCAATCCGTTCAGCCGGATCCGCCGACAGCTTCCCCGTTTTCTTCAGTGCCTCGATCTTGTCGAGTCGATGGCGCAGGCCGTTGCCGTTGGCGATCTGGATCGCCAGCCCGGGACGCGCATTGAGCTCCAGCACCATCGGCCCGCGATTCTTGTCCAGGACGATGTCGACGCCGACATAGCCCAGGCCGGACAGTTCATAGGAACGGGCGGCGATCATCAGCAGCTCCGGCCAGCGCGGAATCGCCAGGCCGACGATGGAATGCTCGGTGTCCGGGTGTTCGCGCACCGGCTCGTTGCCCCAGACACCGCGTTTGGTGATGCCGCTGGGGATGTCGATGCCGACCCCGATCGCGCCCTGGTGCAGGTTGGCCTTGCCGTCGGACATGCGCGTCGGCAGGCGGATCATCGCCATCACCGGATAGCCAAGGAAGGTGATGATGCGGATGTCCGGCACGCCCTTGTAGCTGACGCGCTCGAACAGCGGATCAAATTCGACGCAGTATTCGACCAGCAGGTGGTCGGGTTGGCCACCCAGCGAGTACAGGCCGGACAGGCCGTTCGACAGGTGGTGCTGGAATTCCTCGCGGGTCATGAAGCTGCCGCTGGCACGGCGGTAGCGTTCGCCGCGGCGGCCGTGGATGACCAGGATGCCGTCGCCCCCGGATCCGTGGGCCGGCTTGACGACGAAATTCGGATAAGGCGCCAGCTTTTCGTGCAGCGAGGCGATCTGGTGCTCCTCGCGGACGACGGCGTAGAGGTCGGGAACCGGCAATCCTGCCGCCAGCGCAAGCTCCTTGGTCAGGAGCTTGTCGTCCACGCGCGGATAATACTTGCGCTGGTTGTGGAGAAGTACGTAATCGGCGTTGCGCGAGTTCAGGCCGACCAGGCCGACCTCGCGCAGGCGCTTTGCCACCGTGAAGGGGTTGAACACCTCAGCCCTCCCCTGGTGGCCGGGCCAGGGCGCGGAAGCGGCTCAGCTCGGTCAGGCGGTAACCGGAATAGCGGCCGAGGATCAGCGTGAAGCCGAGCAGGATCAGCAGCACCTCCGGATACACGAACATCAGGTGCTCCAGCGGCGGCCAGCTCATGACCAGGTAGGCCAGGCTGGCGATCATCAGCGAGCCGGCGGCCATCTTCATCGCATAGCCGGCGCCGCGTTCGTCCCAGGCCACCGAGACGCGTTCGATCGTCATGGTCATGATGATCATCGGGAACAGCGCGATCGACAGGCCGACTTCCAGGCCGAGGCGGTTCGAGACCACGCTGACCAGCGCCATGATCAGGACGACGACGATCAGCACCGCCGTCAGGCGCGGCACCAGCAGCAGTTTGAGCCGCTCCATGTAGAAGCGCACCAGCAGTCCGAGCCCGACGACCAGCGAGAACAGCGTCAGGCCGGCCAGCAGCGATGTCCATTTGAATGAGATCGCGATCAGAACGGGCATGAAGGTGCCAAAGGTCTTGATGCCGACGATGTTGCGCAGGATCAGCATGATGAAGGCGCCGACCGGCACCATCAGCAGGATGCGGTAGACGTCCTGGGTCTGCAGCGGCAGGTTCAGCAGCGAATAGGCGACGAGGTTCTCGTCACGCACTTCCAGGCGGTCCACCGCCGCCTTCAGGGAATCGACCAGGCTGCGCTGCATGCGGATGTCGAAGCGCGCACGCGGCGAACCGTCGATTTCCAGCACCGGCTTGCCGCTCTTGCTCCACAGGAACAGGTCGCTTGGCCAGCCGATGCTGCCGGTGCGGACGTCGAGCGTGCGCCACTCGTTGGCGTCGGTATCGTAGACCTGCAGGTAGGGCCGCAGCTCGCCGGCCGCGGTTTCCTCCAGGCGCAGGCCCTGGATGACGCGGGCGGCGATGTTGCGGATCGCCAGCAGCTCGGTGGCAAAGCGGGCGCGCTCATGGTCGCCGTTGCGGCCCTGCAGCAGCAGGGTTACTTCCTGCGATGGCGTCGAACTGGAGAATTCGCGCAGCAGCTCGGCGGCGAAGCTGGCGCTGTCGACGCTGTGTTCGCGGACGCGTTCGAGCAGTGACTGCGCCGCGCTGGTGAAGGGTTCCTCCAGCTCCGGCGGCGACTGCAGCTGCGGCCGGTCGGTATCGGCGGCGGGAACCCCGTCGCGATAGATCGTCGCGCGGTAGTAAAGCGCCTGGGTGCCGCGCGCGCGGCGGATGGTCCACTGCACCTCGCGGCTGCGGCCGTCGCGGCTGCGCTCGGTGTTCATGCCGTAGCCGCGCGCCATGAAGTTCTCGTCGAGGATCGAATAGCCCGGCGGATCAAGCGGAATCTGCAGGACCACGCGGTTGGCGCCATTGCGCGGCTGGAATTCGACCCGGGCCTGCACCTCCCAGACCTCGGCCTGTTCGACCGGTGTCAGCGGGAACTTCAGGACCTTCCATTTATAGAAAAATGCCGCAAGGCCGGCCGCGATCAACAGCACGGCCAGTACATACAGATGGGTCTTCTTCATGAGCCACGAGCGTCCCTAGCTGGCCGGACAGTACAACGATCGGCGTGTCCCTGTCATGGCCGCAGCGCGGCAAAGGGCATGGCACTGAGGCGCCGGCCGGGACGCCTGTCTTGCGGCAGGGCCCGGCCTGGCGTTGCGGCGGAACGCCGGCGTGTCAGACGTCGAGGTTGCCCACCCGCAACGCGTTTTCTTCGATGAAATTGCGGCGCGGCTCCACCGCTTCGCCCATCAGCATGGTGAACATCTGGTCGGCGGCGACACCGTCCTCGATGGTGACTTGCAGCAGGCGCCGGGTTTCCGGATTGACGGTGGTTTCCCACAGCTGTTCCGGGTTCATTTCACCCAGGCCCTTGAAGCGCTGGATGGTGCGGCCGCGCTTGGCTTCCTCGAGCAGCCAGCGCGCGACTTCTGCGAACTGGCTGACGGCGATGCCGCGTCCGCCACGGCGCAGCTGCGCACCCGGCTGGATCAGGCCTGCCAGCTGCGACGCCAGCGCGGTGAGCTGGCGATAGTCGCCGGAATTGAAGAACGTCACCGGCCAGTGCTGCAGGACCGACAGTCCATGGTGCTGGCGTTCGATGCGCAGGGTCGGGCCCTGCTCGGCATCGCTCTCCAGCGACAGCCGGTAATGCGGCCGGCCGAGGCCGTCGGTGTTGAGCTTGGCGGTCAATGTCTGCATCCAGGTCTCGGCCAGCGCGGTGTTGCCGAGCTGGTCGGTCGCCAGCGGCGCCGTGTCGACCAGCGCCTGCAGGACGGCGGGGTCGTAGCGCGTGCCCAGCCGCGCGATGATGGCCTGCGCGTTCTGGTATTCGGTCATCAGCTTTTCCAGCGCCGCGCCGGTCAGGGGCGGCGCATCCGGCGAGTACGCCAGTTCGGCGCCATCGACCGCGCTGGCGATCAGGAAAGCATCCAGCGCGGCATCGTCCTTGATGTACTGCTCGTTGCGCCCCTGCTTGATCTTGTACAGCGGCGGCAGGCCGATGTAGATGTGGCCACGCTCGATCAGCTCCGGCATCTGCCGGTAGAAGAACGTCAGCAGCAGCGTGCGGATGTGCGAGCCGTCGACGTCGGCGTCGGTCATGATGATGATGCGGTGGTAGCGCAGCTTGTCGACGTTGAATTCGTCCTTGCCGATGCCGCAACCGAGCGCGGTGATAAGCGTGCCGACTTCCGCCGAAGATATCATCTTGTCAAAACGCGCCTTTTCCACATTGAGGATCTTGCCCTTGAGCGGCAGGATCGCCTGGGTACGGCGGTTGCGGCCCTGCTTGGCGGAGCCGCCGGCGGAGTCACCCTCGACCAGGAACAGTTCGGACAGCGCCGGGTCCTTTTCCTGGCAGTCGGCCAGCTTTCCAGGCAGGCCGGCAATGTCCAGCGCACCCTTGCGGCGCGTCAGCTCGCGGGCCTTGCGCGCGGCCTCGCGTGCACGCGCCGCTTCGACGATCTTGGCGGTGATCGCGCGGGCATCCGCGGGATGTTCGTCGAGGAATTCGGCCAGTTTCTGCGCCATCAGCGTTTCGACGGCACCCTTCACCTCGGAGCTGACCAGCTTGTCCTTGGTCTGCGACGAGAATTTGGGATCGGGCACCTTCACCGACAGCACCGCGATCAGGCCTTCGCGCATGTCGTCGCCGGCGAACTGCACCTTGGCGTTCTTGCCCAGGCCGGAGCGCTCGATGTAACCCGACAAGGCGCGTGTCAGGGCAGCGCGGAAACCGGTCAGGTGGGTGCCGCCGTCCTTCTGGCGGATGTTGTTGGTGAAGCAGAACATCCGCTCTTCGTAGGCGTCGGTCCACTGCAGTGCCACTTCGACGCCGATATCCGATTCGGTACCGGCGAAATAGGCCACGGACGGATGCAGCGGCGTCTTCAGCTGCGCCAGATGCTCGACGAAGGAGCGGATGCCGCCTTCGTATTGATAGACATCGGTGCGCCCTTCCCCGCGCTCGTCCACCAGTTCGATGCGTAGCCCGGAGTTGAGGAACGCCAGCTCGCGCAGGCGATTCGCCAGGATGTCGTAATGGAATTCGAGGTTGGTGAAGGTCTTTGCGCTGGGCTTGAAGCGCACCAGGGTGCCGCGCTTTTCGGTCGGACCTAGGGCGCGCAGCGGATACAGCGGCTCGCCGTGGGCGTATTCCTGCTCGTGCTCGATGTTGTCGCGCCAGATGCGCAGCCACAGCGATTCGGAAAGCGCGTTGACGACGGACACGCCGACGCCATGCAAGCCACCGGACACCTTGTAGGAATTGTCGTCGAACTTGCCGCCCGCATGCAGGACGGTCAGGATGACCTCCGCTGCGGAACGGTTCTCTTCCTTGTGAATGTCAACAGGGATGCCGCGGCCGTTGTCCTCCACCGATACCGTTCCATCCTGGTGCAGGCAGACCCGGATCCGGGTGCAATGGCCGGCCAACGACTCGTCCACGGAGTTGTCGACCACTTCGAAAACCATGTGGTGCAGGCCGGTGCCGTCATCGGTATCGCCGATGTACATGCCGGGGCGCTTGCGAACGGCCTCCAGGCCCTTCAATACCTTGATCTTGCTCGAATCGTATTGGTCGGTCATGCCAGCCAGTGCTCGTGGATGCCTGCCGCGCCGTGCGCGGGCGGAGAAAGTAATTATAGCAGTTGGGCGATGCGGCCCTGTTCCACGTGGAACATGCGCGCCGGTGGCGCCGTCGTCGGCAACGTCAACGTGCTGGTGCCGGTTATAAGGACCTGGGCACCCGTCCGGGAGAGCCACTCCAGCAACCTCGCCTGATGCTCGTCGTCGAGCTCGGCCGCCAGATCGTCGCAGGACAGAACCGGCCAGTCTCCCCGATGCTTCCGCAGCAGGGCCGCTTGGGCGAGCAGGCTCGTCAATGCCGCCAGCTTGCCCTGACCCCGGGACAACTGGTCATGATCCAGCCCGTTGCCGAGCTGCAGGCGCCAGTCCCCACGGTGAGGTCCCCGTTGCGTGAAGCCACGTTCCCGGTCGCTTGAGCGGCCCTCACGCAGAGCGTCCGCGAGTCCGGTATCCGAAGACCAGCCCGACCTGAGCCTGATTCCCTCGACCGGTAAACCAGGTGCGATCGACGCCAGCAGCGGCAGAAACTCCGTGCGCAGCTCCGAGACCAGACGCTCGCGGTGGTCGTGAACCCGCGTCCCCGCCTCGACCAGCTCCTTCTCCCACACCGAAAGTTCCCGGTCCGAAACGCCGAATGGACTGCGAAGGGCTGCGTTGCGCTGCCGGAGCGCCCGCGCATAGCGACGCCAGACGGACAGAAAATCCGGTTCCACGTGGAACAACAACCAGTCCAGAAACCGTCTCCGGAGCTCCGACGGGCCACTGATAAGTTCGTGACTTCCGGGATCCAGGGTCACCACCGGGAGGTTACGGACAAAATCCGACAGAATGGGAACCGCCTCGTTGTTGCGGCGAAGCGTCCAGCCGTCGCGGCTCCAGCCAAGACCCAGCCGTGTGTCGTGGCCCGCAGCCGCCAGGCCAAGCCGGCATTCCGCGAAGATCGAAAAGCGCTCCCGGCCGACCCTGACCAGATCACCGGCCTGCGCGGTCCGGAATGAGCGACCGTGTCCAAGGACATGCACAGCCTCCAGGACACTGGTCTTGCCCGCCCCGTTGCCACCGGAAAAGAAGTTGAATCCGTCAGCCAGATGCAGTTCAACGGACTGCAGGTTCCTGAAAGACTCGACGCGGATCAATCCGATCCGCGTCGCCAAGGGGCTCACATCATTCACATGCGCATCGGCATGACGACATGGCGGGAGCGGGTGTCGTCGGCATCCGAAATCAGGCAGCTGGAATTGCCATCACGAAGCCGCAGGTCGACCAGCTCGGCGCGCAATGAGCCCAGCGCATCCAGCACGTAGGTCACGTTGAAGGAGATCTGCAGTCCATCGGCATTGCTCTCGGCGCCGAGCTCCTCCACCGCCTCTTCCTGCTCACTGTTGTGGGCCACGATGCGAAGCTGCTGCGGACTGACCTCCAGCCTTACTCCGCGGTACTTCTCGTTAGACAGAATGGCGGCGCGGCTCAACGCCGCCCGCAGCTGCTCGCGGTCCACCCTGACCTGCTTGTCGGCACCGATCGGCATCACCGCTTCGTAATCCGGGAAACGCCCGTCGATCAGGTTCGACGTGAACTGCACATCGGCGCGACCCAGGCGAAGATGGCTGCGGCCGAACTCCAGGCGCAGAATGTCGTCACCACCTTCGAGCAGCCGCTGCAATTCCAGCACCGCCTTGCGCGGCAGCAGCAACTGACGGTCGCTACCGGCATGACCTGGCAGATCCGCCTGGCAAGTCGCCAGACGGTGACCGTCGGTAGCCACCGCCCGCAGCGAGCCGTCACGCAGGTCGAACAGCATGCCGTTGAGATAGAAGCGCACATCCTGGACCGCCATCGCAAAGGCGACGCGATCGATCAGATCCTTGAACACGCCTTCCGGCAGTTCCAGGACATCATTGATCTCGCGCGCTTCCAGTGCCGGAAACTCCGCAGCCGGCAGCGTCGCCAGCGTAAACCGGCTGCGCCCGGCCTTGACCATGACCCGGTCACCCTGCTGTTCAACCGTCACCGTGCTGCCGTCAGGAAGGGCACGGCAGATATCCACCAGCTTGCGCGCCGGCACCGTGACTTCGCCATCCACCGAATCGCTCACGTCGGCGCTGCCGATGATCTCCAGCTGCAGGTCGGTTCCGGTAAACGAAACCCGCCCCGCGCGCACCGACACGAGCAGGTTCGCCAGAATCGGCATCGTCTGTCGCTTCTCGACCACACCGATGACGGCCTGCAAGGGCTTGAACAGTGCTTCCCGCTGGATTTGGAAACGCATGGGCAGACCTCTAACTAGATGCTCTTATCTGTTGAAGATTGTTGTTGTTGGCACCTCCCAGGCGCCGCAACAACCCGCAAAACATTAATCAAATCAATGATTTAAGACACAAAAGCCTGTGCGGAAACCGGTTCACCGGACGGTGATGACTCTGTGCATAACTTTCCGGCGGGTTTTCAGACACAGTGTATCCACAAGCCCTCAACTGGTTAACGAACGGATCAACTTGTCCCAGTCTTCGCGCGCCCGGCCATCGGTCTCGACCAGCTTCCGCACCACCCGGCAGGCGTGCAGCACCGTGGTGTGGTCCCGGGCGAACGCCTCGCCGATCTCCGGCAGGCTGTGCTCGGTCAGTTCCTTGGCCAGCGTCATCGCCATCTGCCGCGGCCGCACCACCGAGCGCTGGCGCCGCTTGGACACCAGGTCACCGTGGCGCAGGCCAAAATAGTCGGCGACGGTCTTCTGGATGTTCGGGATGCTCACCAGGCGCTCCTGGACGCTGAGGTGGTCGCGCAGCGCCTCCTGGGCGAATTCCAGCGTGATCGCCCGGCCACTGAGGTTCGCGCGCGCCGACAGCGTGTTCAGGGCACCTTCCAGCTCGCGCACGTTTGAACGCATGCGCTTGGCGATCAGGAAGGCGACATCGTCGGGCAGGGTCAGTTCCATCGCCTGCGCCTTGCTGAGCAGGATGCTGACCCGCGTCTCGAAATCCGGCGGCTCGATGGCGACGTTCAGGCCCCAGCCGAAGCGCGACTTCAGGCGCGGCTCCAGGCCCTCGACCTCCTTGGGATAGCGGTCGCAGGTCAGCACGATCTGCTGCTTGCCTTCGAACAGCGCGTTGAAGGTGTGGAAAAACTCTTCCTGGGTGCGGTCCTTGCCGGCGAAAAACTGGATGTCGTCGATCAGCAGCGCGTCGACGCTGCGGAACTGCCGCTTGAACTCGTCCATGCGGTTGCTGCGCAGGGCGCGGATCATCTCGCTGACGAAGCGCTCCGAGCGCATGTACACCACCCGCATGCCCGGACGGTTCTGCTTCATGACATGGCCGGCGGCCAGCAGCAGGTGCGTCTTGCCCAGGCCGGTGCCGCCGTACAGCAGCAGCGGGTTGTAGACCTCGCCGGGTTTCAGCGCGACCTGCAGCGCGGCGGCCTTGCCGAGCTCGTTGGACTTGCCCTCGACGAAGTTGTCGAAGGTGTATCGGGCATCGAGGTTGGATTCGATCGGCGGCAGGCGTTCGCCGCCGGACGAACGCGACTCGGCGGCCTCCGGCTCGTCACTCGGACGCTGGCCGACCTTCAGGCGCACGACCACCGGCGACCCGCTCAAGGCCTGCAGCAGTTCCTGGATGCGTTCGAGGAAATGCTTCTGCACGCGCTCGGCGACATAGACGTTCGCGGCGTACAGCAGCAGTTCGCCGCTGCCGGACTGCTGCGGCTGCAGCGGCACCAGCCAGGTGTGCAGGTCTTCGGCGTTGAGTTCGCCTTCCAGGCGGCGCAGGCATCGCTGCCACAATTCGGCCATCGCGATCAGGTTCTCTCGTTACAGCGCGTGTGCGGTGGATCAGTGTAACCGGTCGCGATGCGGCGCCGGGCCCGATTCGCCATGGCGCCGGCAAACCCCGCCGGAGCGGCGCATTTGACCCGCCAGGCTCCAGCGCCTACAATGCCTGCCCTTTGCCGACGACCTTGGGTCCGCCGCCATGAAACGCACCTTCCAGCCCAGCAACCTCAAGCGCGCCCGTACGCACGGCTTCCGCGCCCGCATGAAGACCGCCGATGGCCGCAAGGTCCTGTCGGCCCGTCGTGCCAAGGGTCGCAAGCGCCTGATCCCGTAAGCGGGAACCGACCAGCCGTGCGCGCCGCAAAGACGACGCGCGCGAGTGTGCTGAGCGGCAAGGCGGCGTTCGACCGCGTCTTCGTCGCCCGGCTGAAGCGCAACTCGCGCTACTTCCGCTTCCACTTCGCAGCCAGTGAACTCGACCATGCCCGCCTGGGCATGGCGGTGAGCCGCCGTGTCGACAAGCGCTCGGTGGTCCGCAACCGACTGCGCCGGCAGATCCGCCAGAGCTTCCGGCTCGCCATGGCGACGCTTCCGAACCTCGATATCGTCGTCAACGCCAAGCCCGAAGCCGCCCAGGCGCCGCGCGGCGAAGTCTGGCGCGACCTCCTCGACGCCTGGCCGCGTCTGCGCGCTTGATTGATCGGGTCGCTGCGAACCGCGACAATCCCCCTCCTTTGCCTTCCCGACACGACGGGCCCCGCGCCCGCCCGCCAGACTCATGCCCAATACCCGCGTCCTGCTATTCGTCGCCTGGCTGTTCGTCGCCTACCTGCTCTGGCAGGCCTGGGGCGATTTCAACCAGCCGGCCACCGCCAGCGCGTCCGCGCTCACTACCGGCGCCGTCGACGGCACGCCGGCCGCCCCCGGCGCAACGCCGGAAGCAGGCAGCGCCGAAGGCGTTCCGGCCGCTCCGACCGTCGCCGGGGAAGTGCCGGGCGTCGCCGCCACCACCTCGGCGGCGGTGGTGCCGGCCGGTCGCCGCGTCACGGTGGAAACCGACGTCCTGCGCCTGGTCATCGACAGCCGCGGTGGCACCATCGTCTCCGCCGAGCTGCTGGACTACCCGGTGACGCTGAAATCCGAGCAGCCGGTCGAGCTGCTGAGCGACGACCCGGCCCGCCTCTTCCACGCCCGCAGCGGCCTGGTCAGCAGCGGCGGCGTGGCGCCGGACCACACCGCCCTCTACCAGGTCGAGCAGGACCGCTACGTCCTCGCCGGCGACAGCGTCGAAGTGCCGCTCACCTGGACCGACCCCAGCGGCGTCAGCGTACGCAAGACCATCACCCTGCGTCGCGGCGACTACACGGTCGAAGTGCGCCACCAGCTGCGCAACGACAGTGGCGCGCCCTGGGTCGGCACCGTCTATCGCCAGCTGCAGCGCGTGCCGCTGCGCACCCGCGCCGGCTTTTCCTTCACCGACGCCACTGCCATCACCTTCCATGGCCCGGCCTGGTACAGCCCGGAAGAGCGCTACGAAAAGCAGCAGTTCGACGACGTCGCCAGTGCGCCGCTGCGCCGCGACATCACCGGCGGCTGGGCCGGCATGCTCCAGCATTATTTCCTTGCCGCCTGGATTCCCCAGGCCGGGCAGGCCAACCGCTACGAAACCTCGCAGGTGGCGAACAGCCAGCCGACGCGCTTCACCATCGGCCAGGTCGGCACCACCGCGACCACGGTCGCGCCGGGCGAGGAGTGGAGCGACACCTCGCGCCTGTGGGTCGGTCCAAAGCTGCAGAACGTGCTGCCGGACGTCGCCCCGGGCCTGGAGCTGACCGTCGACTACGGCATCTTCACCTTCCTGGCCAAGCCGCTGTTCTGGGCCCTGGACAAGTTCCACAGCCTGGTCGGCAACTGGGGCCTGGCCATCATCCTCGTCACCCTGTTGATCAAGGCGGTGTTCTTCAAGCTGTCCGAAGCGCAGTACCGCTCGATGGCGAAGATGCGCAAGCTGCAGCCGCGCATGGCGCAGCTGAAGGAACGGTACGGCGACGACCGCCAGAAGATGAACCTGGCGATGATGGACCTGTACAAGAAGGAAAAGATTAACCCGCTCGGTGGCTGCCTGCCGATCCTGGTCCAGATCCCGGTCTTCATCGCGCTGTACTGGGTGCTGCTGGAATCCGTCGAACTGCGCCACGCGCCGTTCTTCGGCTGGATCCAGGATCTTTCCGCCCGCGATCCGTACTACATCCTGCCGGTGCTCAACGGCGCGGTGATGTGGCTGACGCAGAAGCTGTCGCCGAGCCCGGGCATGGATCCGATCCAGCGTCGCATCTTCCAGTTCATGCCGATCATGTTCTCGGTGATGTTCGCCTTCTTCCCGGCCGGCCTGGTGCTCTACTGGACCACCAACGGCGCCCTCGGCCTGCTGCAGCAATGGTTCATCACCAAGCGCATCGAGGCCGGCGAGAAGGCCTGACCGGCCCGCGCGGGAACCCGTGGCGATGACGGCGCGCGACACCATCGCCGCCATCGCCACGCCGGCCGGACGGGGCGGCATCGGCATCGTCCGGCTCTCCGGCCCCGCGGCGCCGGACATCGCCCGGCGCCTGACCGGCATCCAGCCCCGGCCGCGCCACGCCCACTACGTACGCTTCCGCGACGCCGACGGCGCCACGCTGGACAGCGGTCTGCTGCTCTACTTCCCGGCGCCGCATTCGTTCACCGGCGAGGACGTGGTCGAACTGCAGGGCCACGGCAACCCGGTCCTCCTCGACCTGCTGCTGCAACGACTCCACGCGCTGGGTGCGCGACCGGCGCGTCCGGGTGAATTCTCCGAACGCGCCTTTCTTGAAGGTCGGCTCGACCTCGCGCAGGCGGAAGCCGTCGCCGACCTGATCGCCGCCGGCAGTGCCGCCGCGGCGCGTGCCGCGCAGCGCTCGCTGGAAGGCGAGTTCTCGCAACGCGTCGGCCGGCTCCTGCAGGCACTGGTCGAAGCGCGACTGCATGTCGAAGCGGCGATCGACTTTCCCGAAGAGGAAATCGACTTCCTGGCCGACGGCCAGATCGCCGCGCGCATCGGCGCCGTCATCGACGCCCATGCGCAGCTGCTGGAAGCGGCCGAGCGCGGCCAGCGCCTGCGCGACGGCCTGGTCGTCGCCATCGTCGGCCGCCCGAACGCCGGCAAGTCCAGCCTGCTCAATGCGCTGGCCGGCAGCGAACGCGCCATCGTCACCGACATCGCCGGGACAACGCGGGACGTGCTGCGCGAGGACGTGCGCGTCGGTGGTGCCACGTTGACGCTGGTCGATACCGCCGGGCTGCGCGAAACCGACGACACCGTCGAAGCCGAAGGCGTGCGCCGCGCCCGCGCCGAGCTTGCCCGCGCCGACCACGTCGTGGTCGTCGTCGATGCGCGTCATCCCGAAGATCTCGCCGCGCTGCGCGAGGAGTGTCCCGCCGGCGTACCGCTGACGGTGCTCCTCAACAAGATCGACCTGCCCGGCGCCCGCGCTCCCGCCGCCGCCGGATCGCGCGCTGCGGACGCCGGCGCGGCCGGCGCCACCGTGCTGCGGGTGTCGCTGCGGACCGGCGAAAACATCGACGCGCTGCGCGCCCACCTGGCCGGGCTGGCGGGCGCCGCCGACAGCGTCGAGAACACCTTCAGCGCCCGCGCCCGCCACGTCGACGCGCTGCGCCGGACCGGCGGGCACCTGCACCTGGCACTGGCGCGGCTGGACATCGACCGGGCCGGCGAGCTCGCCGCCGAGGAACTTCGCCTGGCGCAGCAGGCGCTGTCCGAGATCACCGGCGCCTACTCGCCCGACGACCTGCTCGGCGCCATCTTCTCCAGCTTCTGCATCGGGAAGTGAGGTCGGGTCCAAGGACATCCACTGACGTCTGATGGTGTGGCCTTAATCCGCGTAAACAAAGGAAATTTCGTCTTCTGAGTGATTTGGTGATACAGTCAAAGCCACTCGCTTTTATGTCCAAGTTTGGTTCCAAGTAGCTGGATTCTTGTCTTTCATCCTTCTACTTGGACATACGGAGGATGAGATGGCACTGACCGACACCGCGCTCAAGGCACTCAAGCCCAGGGACAAGACCTATACGGTCACCGACGACCGGGGGCTGTATGTGGAGGTCTTCCCGACCGGAGGCGTCGTCTGGCGCTACCGCTACCGGCTGAATGGCAAGTACGAGAAGCTGACGCTCGGCAAGTACCCCGCGCTGACGCTGAAGAACGCTCGCCTGAAGCGGGACGAGGCGGCCCAGCAGGTGGCGATGGGCGAATCGCCGGCAAAGAAGAAGCAGCAAGCGAAGGTGGCCGGCGCAGCAGACGCCACCGTGGCCGACTTCGCCGAACGCTTCTTCAAGGACATCCAAGCACGCGACCGCAAGGACGTGACCATGCCCCGCCGCTACCTGGAGAAGGACATCCTGCCGCACATCGGCAGCAAGCCGGTCCGGGACATCACCGCCGAGGACGTGCGCGGCGTCATCTGGCGCAAGAAGGAACAAGGCTTCGACGCCGCCGCCGGCCAGGTGCGCGGGCTGCTCAAGCGCATGTTCGACTACGCGCTGACCTGCGGCCTGATCCAGTCCCACCCGCGCAGCGCCCTGCCGAGTCGGCACGTCTAGCGCTCCGCCGCCCTCGACCGGGCGCTGACGCCGGATGAAATCCG
>NZ_SMAF01000028.1 GCF_004343305.1 Pseudofulvimonas gallinarii
GCGCCGCTCGCGATACCTTGCGTCCGTCTCTCTTCATGTCGGGTTGGACAGCACTGGCGGACATTGGTTCCCTAATTTACTGACTTATGAGTAAGCCGGCGATCCTCGCGCAACCGGACAACGCGCGCCGGAGCCGTGCGGGTTTGCATTCAGTCGTCGGCCAGATTCGACATGGCCACATCCGGTGGTGACTCAGCCGTTGCAGTGCCGACCGCGTGCGGACGACGCCCCCTCGCGCGCGTTTTCATGATCGCAGGCTGCGCGGCCAGGCTCCGGGTGCAGGTCACGGGGTCGTATAATTGCCGCCCCCGAACCTGTGCCCGGAAATGCCGCCATGTCCGAGATGATGAACGCCCTGGTCAAGCGCGAGGCCGGCCCCGGCATCTGGCTGGAGCGCGTGCCGGTGCCGCAGATCGGCCCCAACGATGTGCTGGTCAAGGTCGAGAAGACGGCCATCTGCGGCACCGACCTGCACATCTACAAATGGGACGAGTGGTCGCAGCGCACGATCCAGCCCGGACTGGTCATCGGCCACGAGTTCGTCGGCCGCATCGCCGAGGTGGGTTCGGCGGTGCACGGCTACGAGGTCGGTCAGCGCGTCTCCGCCGAAGGCCATATCGTCTGCGGCCGCTGCCGCAACTGTCGCGCCGGTCGCCAGCACCTGTGTCCGAACACTGTCGGCATCGGCGTCAACCGCCCTGGCGCCTTCGCCGAGTACATCGCCGTGCCGGCCAGCAACCTGTGGCCGATCCCCGACCAGATTCCCAGTGAGCTGGCGGCGTTCTTCGATCCCTACGGCAACGCCGCGCACTGCGCCCTGGAGTTCGACCTGATCGGCGAGGACGTGCTGATCACCGGCGCCGGCCCGATCGGCATCATCGCTGCGGGCATCGCCAAGCATGTCGGTGCGCGCAACGTCGTCGTCACCGATATCAACGATTACCGCCTGAAGCTCGCCGCCGACATGGGCGCCACGCGCGTGGTCAATGTCGGCAAGCAATCGCTGCGCGAGGTCATGAACGACCTGCACATGGAAGGCTTCGACGTCGGCCTGGAAATGAGCGGCAACGCCCACGCCTTCAACGACATGCTCGACTGCATGTACCACGGCGGCAGGATCGCGCTGCTGGGTATCCTGCCCAGGGGCGCCGGTATCGACTGGGACAAGGTCATCTTCAAGGGCCTGGTTCTGCACGGCATCTATGGCCGGCGCATGTACGAGACCTGGTACAAGATGACGCAGATGGTGCTGACCGGTTTCCCGCTGGGCAAGGTGCTGACGCACCAGATCCGCATCGAGGACTTCCAGCGCGGTTTCGACCTGATGGACGCCGGCCAGTGCGGCAAGGTGGTCTGCTCATGGACGTAGTGTTCGATCTGGGCGCGGCCGTGCCCCACATTATCGCCTTTGCGGTTCTCGCGGGGATCGTCGCCATGATGTATCTGTCAGGCTCGCGCAGATCCCTTTCCAACGTCGACTACGATCGTGTCACAAGGCCGGTGGCCCTGAACCGCTGGGCGGCGCGGCGTGCCCTGCTGTTGCCGTTGGGAGCTTTGGCGAATGCGTTGTGGGCAGGTCTGGGACGTCCATCGGAAGGCGCGTTGGCCCTGGTACTGGTCGTTACCGGGATGGTCGTGTGCACGTGGATCATTGTTGGCTCGCGCCGTTTCTACAGGCCGCGCTGACCTTGTCCTGATACCCGCAGGCGTACTCCGCGCCACGGCCCGACAAAGGCTGCAAACACGGCGCACAGCCACAAGCCGAGATGCCATCCCGGGACATTCTCAAATGCGTAGCTTGCTGCGCGCGCTTTTGCTTTCGGTGCCTGTTGTGCAAAGCGGCCTGGCGGCCGCAGCGGGCAGCAAGCTACCCGTCTACAAGGGCGCGGGATCGGCAGTTCTCGCGGCGTGTCTATCCTGGGCGGGGGCGGTGCCGCAGGGCCAGGCACAGCGCCAGCAATGCGAGCAGTGCGGTACCGATGCCCCCGAGCGCATCCACCGGCTGCGCCTGTGGCGTTCCGACACGCAGCGACCTCGTCTGCGCCGGGCAGTAATCGGTCGGATAGCCGGCCTGGAAGCCTTGCAGGACGAGCTGGTAGTCGCCGGGCGGCAACTCGAGCGTCGTGAAACGCACGGTGGCCGGCGGAGGAAGCTGTTAATGGGTGAACCAGGCGTCAAGGCTGATGGTGCTCCCGTCGACGGTGCCGTTGAAGCCCCAGAACACTTCGCCATAGACGGTCAGCCGGAACGATGCCTCGTAGCTGCTTCCGGTCGGCGTCATCTCCCAGGAAAGATCGGACAGTGTCGGACAGCGCGCCTGGGCGGCAGTGCTGGCCAGAAGTGTCAGCAGCAAAAGCATTGACCGGTTCCACATTGTCCATTCCCCCGCATGGTGTCAGCCAGCGCATGGTGGCAGTTCGAGGCAGTGCTGTCCACGCGGCGCGGGCGTGACGCCGGCCGGTGCCGCCGCGTTGGATGCGGTTCATCGGCAGGCGGCATCATGCGCAGCCCTGATGCCTGGTTTCCTTCGAACGTCCATGCGCCGCCATATCCGACCCGCGATCCTGCTTGCCGCGATGACGGCGATGACAGCCTTGCCGTTGCGCGGCGAAGAGGCAGCGGCCTTCGAATCCGAGCCGGTGCTGGCGGCGGCGACGCTGGTGTCGCCGGCATTGCTGGCCGGGCCGGGTTACCGCGTCGAGGCGCAGGTGCCGGTGGTCGGCTTCATGGCACGCTTCACGCTGCTCACCGATGATGGGCCATTGATCGCCGACAGCATCGAGTTGCTGGAGGAGCGCGCCATCGAGATGGCGGCGCTGAATGCACTGGATACTGTCGGTCACGGCGAAGCCTTCCTGCGTGCCGCCGCCGACAGCGCCGGCAGTCGCGCCCGCGCCGTCACGCAGGTCGTGCGCGATCCGCTGGGCAGCATCGCCGGCTTGCCGGCCGGCGTGCTGCGCTACTTCCAGAAGGAACTGGCGAAGTGGGGTGGTCGTTTCCGCAAGCATGGCGACCGCATCGCCCACGGTGCGCGCAACGATGGTGATCCCGAAGCGGTCGATGGTCCGATGACCGGCGGCCGCGCGCATCGACCTCCGCGCCCCGACCGGCCCTGGTACGCCAGCGCCGGTCGCGAAGTGGTGCGCCAGGCGGAAGACGCGGTCAGCCACGGCAGCGCGCGCCGCGCGCTGGCGCGACACCTGGGCATCGATCCCTATACCGCCACGCGCAACCCGGCACTCAATGAACGACTCGACCGCCTCGCCTGGAGCGCGGCGGCGGGACAGTTCGGCGTCGACCAGCTGCTGGGTTTCCTGCCGGCAGGCACCCGTGAAGCGTTCGGCCAGGGCGAACGCGTCAACGAGCTGGTGTGGTCGATGGATCCCGAAGACCTGCGAGCACGCAACCGCGAGGTGCTCGAGCGCTGGTGCGGCGACGGGTTCCAGCTGCGTCGCTTCATCCGCCACCGCGCCTTCCTGGCCAGCGTGCAGACGCGGCTGGTGGACGCGCTGGACGCGCTGGCACCGCGGAGCGGTTGTGAACACCTGCTCGACCTGGCACTGGCCGCCGACCACGACGTCGAGGCACGCTTCATGGCCAATGCACTGCGACTGGCCGGCGGTTACCTCGGCGAGGTCGGACGCGGAGCGCAGATCGATACCGTCGGCGCCGGCCTGACGCTGGCCACGCGCGACGGTCGCCTCGTGCTGCCGCTCCCGATCGATTTCCTCAGCTGGACGGAAACCGCCGCCGGATTCTTCGAGCAGCCGGCGCTGTCAACGGGCCCGCGCCTGCTGTTGTTGACCGGCACGCTGTCCGATCGCGCCCTGCGCGAACTGACGCGGCGCGGCTGGGAAGTGGTGACGCGCGTGCCCTATGCCGTCGCCGGCACGGAACCGGCGACGGGTTGAGTCGGACGATGCATCAGTAGCTGTGTCCGTCAAAGGTGTCGCGGAACAGCACCGGATGCGGCACGTGCATGACGATGCAGTGGATGGCGCCGCTCAGGCCGATGATGTCGCTGCAGTCGATGGGGACGATGTCGTGATAAGGCATCGCCTCCTCGAAAACGGACACGGCCTGCGCGTTCTGCGTGGGATAGCCAGCAAATTGGCAGACCAGCACCGTCTTGTTGACGATCACCGAGTTCGTATAGGTGTGGTGGGCATTGCTGGCGCGCCAGCCGGGCGTGCGGAACACGGTGTAACCCCGCGCGGCCATATCTGCGGCTGTGGCTTCAGTCACTGCCCGCGGCACGCCACCGCCTTCACTGGCCGCATATTCGCCAATGATCACCTTGTCGTCGCCGACCGGCAGCATCCACATGTCGATGTGCTGGGTGCTGTCGTATGACTTGGGAAGCGGGTCGGTAATGGTCAGGTTCAGACCTTGATGGTCGGCGTAGCGATCAATGACGTCTTGCTCAGTGAGTGCGGGGTTGCCTTCCACGGAGTCAAAGATCAGCGACGTCATGAAGGCATCGCGATTGCGGAAAAGATGGAAGTTCCCGCCGCCATGGCGAAGGCCAGTATCGAACAGCGACACGTCCCAGAGAGATGCAACCGCCGAAGGCACCAGGTTGTCGTTCGGGCGATTGCGGTTGTAGGTATGGTCGGAGATGGCCAGCTCACCGTCGTTCTCGATGAAGCGTGGACCATAGTCACGGATCCAGACACTGTCGGAAGGGCGCTGGATGAATTCGACATAGTCGAGATTGGCGCCTCCACCCTGCAAAACGGATCGGGCCGAGTTTTCCTGCGTCTGCCCACTCACCACAATCCAGACTTTCGCCGGCTTCTCGGCGGTCGTAATCGGAACGACCATTGAGGTATGGAGGGCGTTGAAAGAGCCCCAGCGAATAAAAATGCCCTGGTTGTATTCGTACTCGGCCTGCGCCCGGACATAACCCTCCGGTGGCGCGGTCGCGCCGCGGATTTCCCATGGTTCGACCGCGCGTTCCCACGGTGCGCGATGCCGCGGCAGCGGGTTGGGCTCGTCATCGACGATGGTCGCCAGATAGGCGGGATCCGCCTGGCGCGGCTTGACGCCTTCGGCGGCGTGGCCGGCGGTAGCCAGCGAGGCGAGGACCAACAGGGTGATGCTGTGTCGCAGCATGGCGGGCGCTCCCAATTGCCGGGCGGAAAGCCCGGAAGACTAGTACCTGCGACGGACCGTCGCCACTTCCGGCCTGCGCCGCGGCCGGCGTTTGCGGGACAATGGCGGGCGAACCACCTGCCGAGGATGTCCTGCCCATGACTGCTGCGCCCGCCGCCATCGCCCGTTACGCCGCCGAACTCGAATCGATCCGTGAACAGGGTCTGTTCAAGTCCGAACGCATCATCACCAGCCCGCAGACGGCGCAGATCCGCCTTGACGACGGCCGTGACGTGCTGAATTTCTGCGCCAACAACTATCTGGGCCTGGCAGACCATCCGGAGGTCATCGCCGCCGCCAAGGCGGCGCTGGACAGCCATGGCTTCGGCATGGCCAGCGTGCGTTTCATCTGCGGCACGCAGGACCTGCACAAGGAACTGGAGGCGAAGATCGCCGCCTTCTTCGGCAAGCAGGACACCATCCTCTATGCCGCCTGCTTCGACGCCAACGGCGGCCTGTTCGAGCCGCTGCTGGGCGAGGAGGACGCGATCGTGTCCGACAGCCTCAACCACGCCTCGATCATCGACGGCGTGCGCCTGTGCAAGGCCAGACGTTACCGCTACGGCAACTGCGACATGGCCGACCTGGAGAAGCAGCTGAAGCAGGCGCGCGCCGATGGGGCCCGCAACATCCTGATCTCCACCGATGGCGTGTTCTCCATGGACGGCTACATCGCGCCGCTGGACGAGATCACGGCGCTGGCGGCGAAGTACGAGGCGCTGGTCCACATTGACGAATGCCACGCCACCGGCTTCCTCGGCGCCACCGGTCGCGGGTCGGCGGAAGTGAAGGGCGTGCTGGAGAAGATCGACATCATCACCGGCACGCTGGGCAAGGCGCTCGGCGGCGCGCTGGGTGGCTTCACCACCGGTCGCGCCGAAGTGATCGGCATGTTGCGCCAGCGCTCGCGTCCCTACCTGTTCTCGAACTCGCTGCCGCCGCCAGTGGTGGCCGCCGGCATCAAAGTGTTCGACATGCTGTCTGGCGCCGACGACCTGCGCCGCACGCTGGTCGAGAACACGGCGTACTTCCGTCAGCGCATGACCGAAGCCGGTTTCGAGCTGCGTCCTGGCGAACATCCGATCGTCCCGGTGATGCTGTACGACGCGCCGCTGGCACAGCGATTCGCGGCGCGCCTGCTCGACGAAGGCATCTATGCGATCGGCTTCTTCTTCCCGGTCGTGCCGCAGGGCCAGGCGCGCATCCGCACGCAGATGAGCGCGGCGCATGCGCGCGAGCACCTCGACCTGGCGGTGGATGCCTTTACCCGCGTCGGCCGCGAACTCGGCGTCGTCAGCTGACTGCCGTCATGCGGGTGGGCATGCGATGCGGGGCCCTGTCATGAGGCGAACGCGGGCGTTTCGAGACGTCCGTGTCTGAGGCGAAAAGTCCCGTCCGTCATGCCCGCACGCGCGCGCATCCGGTAATGCGCGGCGAAGCGATGTGTTCGCCGCCAGCCTCAAAGTCCGTCATGCCCGCGAAGGCGGGCATCCAGTGCTTTGCGTGAAAGAGCGACTGGATCCCCGCCTTCGCGGGGATGACGAGCTGGCGGTATCCAGCCTGAGCGGGGATGACGCGCTCGCGTTTTCCAGCCCAAGGCGGGATGCCGCGCTGGTGGATTCCGCCTGCGCGGGGATGACGCGACAGAAGCGCGGTCTGTTTTCCCGCGCCCGGTAGTGACGCAGCGCCGCGTGTACGCCGCCAGCCTGAAAGTCCGTCATGCCCGCGAAGGCGGGCATCCAGCGCTTTGCGTGAAAGAGCGACTGGATCCCCGCCTTCGCGGGGATGACGAGCTGATGGTGTCCAGTCCGAGCGGATGACGCCCTCGCGTTTTCCAGCCCAAGGCGGGATGCCGCGCTGGTGTATTCCGCCTGCGCGGGGATGACGCGACAGAAGCGCGGTCTGTTTTCCCGCGCCCGGTAGTGACGCAGTGCCGCGTGTACGCCGCCAGCCTGAAAGTCCGTCATGCCCGCGAAGGCGGGCATCCAGTGCATTGCGTGAAAGAGCGACTGGATTCCGCCTGCGCGGGGATGACGGCCTCGCATTTTCCCGTCTGAGAGGGGATGACGCGCTGGTCCACCTGCGCGGATGACGAGCTGGCGTTGTCCCGCCTGGGTGCGGTGGCGGGCGGATTTGGAGCTGCGGGGTGACGGGTGCGGGCGTCCGGCCTGGACGGGATGACGTGCTGGTGGCTGAGGTCCGCGCGGGATGTCGGGGTCGGCTCAGGCGGGCCCTTGGCGGGCAATCGCGGTGGCCGGATCGAGCAGGCCGGCGGGCAGGGTGCGGAAGACTTCGGCCAGCTTCGGCAGGAATTCGCGACGCGCGCTGGAGCTGCGCCAGAGCATGGCGATGCGGCGGCTGGGCGCCGGCGATTCGAAGGGAATCAGGCGGATCGACCCGGACACGGCGACCGGCGGCTGTACAGCCAGCAGCGGCAGCAGCGTCATGCCGACGCCGGCGGCGACCATCTGCCGCAACGTTTCCAGGCTGGTGGCACGGAAACCGCTGCGTTCGCCGGCGCCCGCCAGGTGGCAGACTTCCAGCGCCTGGTGGCGCAGGCAATGGCCATCCTCGAGCAGCAGCAGGTTCTCGCCTTCGATGGCGGAAACCGGCAGCGGCCCTGCGCTGGCGGCGAGCGGATGGTCCTGCGGCACCGCCAGCACGAAAGGTTCCTCGAACAGCGGTTCCACATGCAGCTGGTCGCTGTTGACCGGCAAGGCGAGGATGCCGGCATCGAGCTGGCCTTCGCGCAGCAGCCGCAGCACGTCTTCGGTTTTTTCCTCGACCAGCAGCAGTTCCAGTTCCGGGAAACGCTGGCGAACGCTGGAGACCACATGCGGCAGCAGGTACGGGCCCAGGGTCGGGAACAGGCCGACGCGCAGGCTGCCGGCTTCGGGTGAGCGGCTGCGACGCGCGTCTTCGCGGATCTGCTCGGCTTCACGCAGGATGACGCGGGCGCGTTCAACCGCGCGTTCGCCGGCGGGTGTCAGCAGCAGGTGGCGCGGATGCCGCTCGATCAGTTCGACGCCAAGTTCGTCCTCGAGCTTCCTGATCTGCATGGACAGCGTCGGCTGGCTGACGAAGCTGGCTTCCGCGGCGCGACCGAAATGGCGGTGTTCGGCGAGGGCGACGAGGTAGCCGAGATCACGCAGGTTCATGGCGAAGGCAGCTCCCGACGGATGCAGGTGAAACGGCCCGGCGGCGGTCGCAGCCGGGCCTTCATGCTCAGGCGGCGAGTGCGTCGTCCTGCTTCGCCGGCGAGCTGGTGCGGATCAGGTAGTCGAAGGCCGACAGGGCGGCGGTCGAACCGGCGCCCATGGCGATGACGATCTGCTTGTACGGCACCGTGGTGCAGTCGCCGGCGGCGAACACGCCCGGCACGCTGGTCTGGCCACGCTCGTCGATGACGATTTCACCGCGCGGCGACAGCGCCACCGTTCCCTTGAGCCATTCGGTGTTCGGCAGCAGGCCGATCTGCACGAAGATGCCTTCCAGCTGCAGCTCGTGCTGGCTGTCGTCGCCGCGGTCGCGGTAGGACAGGCCGGTCACGCGCTGGCCGTCACCAAGGACCTGCGTCGTGCAGGCGCTGGTGATGATGTCCACGTTCGGCAGGCTGCGCAGCTTGCGCTGCAGGACCTCGTCGGCGCGCAGCTTGCTGTCGAACTCGATCAGCGTGACATGGGCGACGATGCCGGCCAGGTCGATGGCCGCCTCGACGCCGGAGTTGCCGCCGCCGATCACCGCCACGCGCTTGCCCTTGAACAGCGGGCCGTCGCAGTGCGGGCAGTAGGCCACGCCCTTGTTGCGGTATTCGTTCTCGCCGGGCACGTTCATCTGCCGCCAGCGCGCGCCGGTGGAAAGGACCACCGCACGCGACTTCAGCGAGGCGCCGTTTTCCAGCTCGACCTCGACCAGGCCACCCGGTTCGCTCGCCGGGATCAGCTTCGTCGCGCGTTGCAGGTTCATGATGTCCACGTCGTAGTCGCGGACATGGTTCTCCAGCGCGTTGGCCAGCTTCGGGCCTTCGGTGTGGTTGACGGAAATGAAGTTCTCGATCGACAGCGTGTCCAGCACCTGGCCACCGAAGCGCTCGGCGGCGACGCCGGTGCGGATGCCCTTGCGCGCGGCGTAGATCGCCGCGGCGCTGCCGGCCGGACCACCGCCGACCACCAGCACGTCGAAGGCGTCCTTGGCCCGGATCTGTTCGGCGGCACGCGCGGCGGCACCGGTGTCCAGCCTGGCGACGATCTGCTCGACGCTCATGCGGCCGCTGTCGAACGGCTGGCCATTGAGGAACACAGTCGGCACCGACATCACTTCGCGGGCGTTGACCTCGGCCTGGAACAGGGCGCCGTCGATGGCGACGTGGCGGATCCGTGGATTGATCACGCTCATCACGTTGAGCGCCTGCACGGTGTCCGGGCAGTTCTGGCAGCTCAGCGAGAAATAGGTTTCGAACAGGTAGTCGCCGTCGAGGGCGCGGATCTGTTCGATGACGTCAGGCTCGACGCGCGGCGGATGGCCGCCGACCTGCAGCAGGGCCAGCACCAGCGAGGTGAACTCGTGGCCCATCGGGATGCCGGCGAAGCGCACCTGGACATCGCTGCCGGTGCGGCCGATGGCGAAGGACGGACGGCGTGCGTCGTCGTCGCGGCGTACGTGGGTGATGAGGTCGGACAGGCTGGCGATCTGGTCGAGCAGTTCGCCCAGCTCCTTCGACTTGTCGCCGTCGTCCAGCGACGAGACCAGCTCGATCGGCTGCACCAGCTTTTCGAGGTAGGCGCTGAGTTGGGTCTTGAGGGTTTCGTCGAGCATGGCGGGACTCCGCTGGATCAGGTGGGCGGGGACGCTTGCGGCAGGAGTGGTCGATGGCCGACTGCTGCCGCAAACATCCCCGGAGGGATGCGTGCGGTGCGCGGGGCGGTGGAGGAGGCCGCCCGCGCACGGGGCCGCTGTGGTGCGGGTGGATCAGATCTTGCCGACCAGGTCCAGCGACGGCGTCAGGGTCTTCTCGCCTTCCTTCCACTTGGCCGGGCAGACCTCGTTCGGATGGGCGGCGACGTACTGCGCGGCCTTCAGCTTGCGCAGGGTCTCGGTGACGTCGCGGGCAATGGCGTTGTCATGGATCTCCAGGGTCTTGATCGTGCCTTCCGGATCGATCACGAAGGTGCCGCGCAGGGCCAGGCCTTCTTCCTCGATGTGCACGCCGAAGGCCTTGGTCAGCTGGTGGGTCGGATCGCCAACCAGCGGGAACTTCGCCTTGCCGACGGCCGGCGAGGTCTCGTGCCACACCTTGTGCGAGAACTGGGTGTCGGTGGTGACGATGTAGACCTCGGCGCCCAGCTTTTCGAACTCGGCGTAGTGCTCGGCCGCGTCTTCGATTTCGGTCGGGCAGTTGAAGGTGAAGGCGGCCGGCATGAAGATCATGACGGACCACTTGCCCTTCATCGAGGCGTCGGAGACTTCAACGAACTTGCCGTTGTGGAAGGCGTTCGCCTTGAAGGCGGGAATCTTGGTGTTGATCAGCGACATCGCATGGATCCTCGTTGGTTGGAGGGAAGTGATAGATGACGTTGGGCATCCTAGAGTGCCACGATAGATAGATCAAATCGAAATACAGGATCGTTTCGATAGGCTCTGTCTATTGGATGGCCTCGGCGCGCCGGCCGGATTGCTGGCCCGCAACATGAAGCGTGGGGCCGCCCTGCCTATCATCAAGGGCATGAGCCAACGCTACGCCACTTTCCGAGAGTTCTACCCGTTCTACCTGAACGAACACCGTGATCCGACCTGCCGACGCCTGCATTTCGTCGGCAGTGCCCTGATTGTCGTCCTGGTCGCCCTGGTCATCGCCCGGCTGCTGGCGCCGTGGTGGCTGCTGGCAGTGCCACTGGTCGGCTACGGCTTCGCATGGGTCGGCCATTTCTTCTTCGAGCGCAACCGGCCGGCCACTTTCACCTACCCGCTGTACAGCCTCATCGGCGACTGGGTGATGTTCAAGGACATCCTCACCGGCCGGATCCGTTTCTGATGGCCGGTGATGTGGCGGACGATGCCGCGGCCATCGCCGCGGTCATGGCGTTCTGGCGCGAGGCCGGCCCGGAGCGCTGGTTCGGCAAGGACGACGGTTTCGATGCCCGGTTCCGCGAGCGCCACCTTGGCGACCACATGGCAGCGGCGGCGCGCCGCTGCGAGCACTGGGCGGAGACGCCTGACGGTGCCGTCGCGCTGTTGCTGCTGCTCGACCAGTTCCCGCGCAACGCCTTCCGCGGCACGGCGCACATGTTCGCCACCGATCCGCTGGCACGCAGGTATACCCGCCGCATCGTCGCGGCCGGGATCGACCGTCAGGTCGAGCCGGCGCTGCGCACGTTCGTGTACCTGCCGCTGATGCATTCTGAGGACCTCGCCGACCAGGACGCTTCGGTGGCGCTGTACGAAACACTGGGCGGGCCCTCGTTGCCGTTCGCCATCGAACACCGCGACATCATCGTGCGCTTCGGCCGCTATCCGCACCGCAACGCCGTGCTCGGACGCGAGACGACGGCGGCGGAACAGGCGTTCCTCGACAGCGGCGGCTTCGCCGGCTGAGGGCCAGGGACGGCGACGGCGGCGCAACCGGCGTCCCCTGACAGCGATTCGCCGGCTGAGGCCAACGACGGTGTTGTCGCGACGCCGTTCCGTGAACGTGCAGTCGGTGCGGCGAGTCCCGGGAATGCCCCTGTCGTCCACCGGCTCCTTTGCTGTCATGCCCGCGTCGTCGACCGGCGCCATGCTGTCAGCCCGCGTCGTCGACCGGCTCCTTGCTGTCATGCCCGCGAAGGCGCGCATCCAGTGCGTGCGTGACAGAGCGGCTGGATCCCGGCTTCCGGGGATGACAAGCCCGAAGCGCGCGCTCTGTCTTCCAGGATCGTCCCGCTTCGGGCAGCGCCGCGGTGCGCCGGATCGCCGCCCGCCGCATTACCTGTCATGCCCGCGAAGGCGCGCATCCAGTGCGTGCGTGACAGAGCGGCTGGAACCCGGCTTCCGGGGATGACAAGCCCGAAGCGCGCGCTGCTGTCTTCCAGGATCGTCCCGCTCCGGGCAGCGCCGCGGTGCGCCTGATCGCCGCCCGCCGCATTACCTGTCATGCCCGTGCAGTCGGGCATCCAGATCGTATGCGTGCACGGAAGACAGGTTCCCCGCCTGCGCGGGCATGACGAGGTTGGAGTGCGCGGCCTGCGCGGGCATGGCGAGGTTTGGGTGTGCGGTCTGCGCAGGGATGAGGTAGTCCGGATGTGCGGTCGCGATTCCGCCTCGAAGTGGCCGAACGCGCATCGTCCACCGAAGCCGCAGAGGCCGGGATTGCATCGCCCGCCAAAACACAGCGCCGTCACACCCGCGCAGGCGGGTGTCCAGTGCTTCTTCGCCACAGCCGCTGGATGCCCGCCTTCGCGGGCATGACGAGGTTGGGGTGTACGGCCTTCGCGGGCATGACGAGGTTGGGGTGTGCGGCCTTCGCGGGAGTGACGAGGTCTGGTGTGCGGCCTGCGTGGGCGTGACGAAGTCTGGATGTGCGGTCAACAACTGCGCCATACAGGGACCGGGCCGCCATCGTTTTGGTCCGATGCAGCGCGCTGGGTCCTTCACTCCTGCCTGTGCGACGACGTGCGCATGCCGCGCGTTGCGTGTGCGCGCGGGCTCAGCCAGCGCCGTTCAGCGCGTCGTAAAGCCAGGTTCTGGCGGCCTGCCAGTGTCGTTTCACCGTCGCCGGCGACTGCCCCACGACAGTGGCGGTTTCCTCGATGCTCAGGCCCCCGAAGTAGCGCAATTCGACAATGCGTGCCTTGGCCGGGTCGATCGCTTCCAGCTTTTCCAGGGCGTCATTCAGGCCGAGCAGCTCGACATCGTCGGATTCGCCGACCTGTTCAAGGTGAGTCAGCGACATGCGCTCGCCGCCGTCGCGTTTCGCCGCCGCGCGACGACGGGCGTGATCGATCAGGATCTCGCGCATCAGCCGTGCGCTGACCGCGAACAGGTGGCCGCGGTCGTTGGCTTCGATGGCATCGAGTCCGGAAAGCCGCAGCCAGGCCTCGTTGACCAGGGCCGTGGGCTGCAAGGTGTGATCGCCTCGCTCGCGACGGAAGAGCTGTTCCGCCAGACGATGCAGTTCCGGGTACAGCGCGCCGATCAGTCGGTCGCGGGCACCGGCGTCGCCCTGGCGCCAGTCGGCAAGAAGCTGGGTCACGGCAGGTTCCATGTGCCCGAGTGTAGCGAAATACCGCGCCGCACCGCCCGAATGCCAACGCGAGCCGAACACGCCCGGATTTTCCGGGTTTCCCTCGCTTCCATTCGCGCGCGCATTCGCCGTCGAGGCAGCCGGCGCCGGCCGGGACGCTACACTGGCAGCGGCGAACGCGTCGGAGACTGGGGAGCCGCGATGGACCTGTCGGTGGAAATGACCGCGATGCGGCTGCTGGAACAGGCACTGGCGCTGCCGCTGTCGCAGCGGGCCGCCTGGCTGGCAACACTGCAGGCGGAAGACCGCGTCCTCGCAAGGCTTCGCGAACTGCTGGCGGCCGCCACGGAAGCCGACACGTTCCTGGAAACGCCGCTCGCGCCGTCGCTGGCTGCTGCGGCCCCCGGGGACCGTGGCCATGGTCTGCCGAAAGCCGGTGATCGCCTCGGTGCCTGGCGTATCGTCCGCGAGCTGGATCGTGGCGGCATGGGCGTGGTCTATCTCGGTCGCCGTGACGACGGCACCTACGAGCAGCTGGCGGCGATCAAGCTGATCCGCACTGGCGAGCTCATCGGCCACGCGCAGCATGCGCAGCTGGTCAGCCGCTTCCAGAACGAACGGCGGCTGCTCGCCCGCCTCGATCATCGCAACATTGCGCGCATTCTCGACGGCGGCGAGACCGCCGCAGGCGAACCCTTCCTGGCGATGGAATTCGTCGATGGCCCATCGCTGCTGGTGCATTGCGACGAGGCGCGGCTCGATGTGCCGGCGCGCATTGCCGTGTTCCGCAAGGTCTGCGCCGGCGTTCAGGCGGCGCACCGGCACCTGATCGTCCATCGCGACCTGAAACCGCAGAACATCCTTGTCGGCGCCGATGGCGAACCGCGCCTGCTCGACTTCGGCATCGCCCGCATCCTCGAACCGGATGCGCCGGATGGCAGCGCGACGCAGACGCAGTTCGTCGCCATGACGCCGGCGTATGCCAGCCCCGAACAGCTGCGCCAGGAAGCACTGACGACGGCTTCGGACATCTACTCGCTGGGCGTGATCCTGTTCGAACTGCTGACCGGCGTGCGGCCTTACCGCATGGACAACAAAAGCCCGGCGCAGGCCGAACGCCTGATCAGCACCGGCGCGCGCTCGCAACTGCGGCGCGCCCTGCTCGATGCGCCATTGCCCGATGGCGAACGGCGCGCGCGGCTGGCACGCATCAGCACCGACCTGGAACGCATCGTCGCCAAGGCCATGCACCCGGATCCGGTCCGTCGCTACGAATCGGCGCAGGCACTCGCCGATGACCTGCAACGACAGTTGCGCGGGCAGCCGGTCCTCGCCCATCCGGATTCTTTGCGTTACCGCATCGGCAAGTTCGTCCGTCGCCACCGCATTGGCACCGCCGCCGCCGCCCTGGCATTGCTGGCGATCCTCGCCGCGACTGCCGCGGCGTTCTGGCAGGCGCGACAGGCGAATCGCGCCGCCGCCGACATGGCGCTGGTCAACCGCTTCCTCACCGATGTCATCCAGGTGTCGAATCCCTTTGCCGCCGGCGAGGAGATGACGCTGGGCGATGCCCTTGACGAAGCCGCCGGCAAGATCGACGAACGCTTCGCCGACCGTCCCGACATTGCCGTCGACATCCGCAACACGCTGGCCGAAAGCCTGCAGGCGCGCTTCCGCACCGAAGCGGCCGGGCAGCAGTACGAACGCGCTGCCCAGGACGGTGAACGCCTGTTCGGTCGCCACGACCATCGCGTGCTGATGGCGCTGAATGGCCTGGCAGCAGTGCGCAAGGACCAGAGCCGGATGTCCGAGGCCGTCGCGATTTACGAGGACATCCTGGGCCGCATCGAGGAGAGCGGACACACGCAGCTGCCCACCTATGCCGGCGCCCTCAACGACCTGGGCGTTGCGCACCTGATCATGGAGAACCACGCCAAGGCGGCCGGTTACCTGCAACGCTCGCTGGATGCGATGGAACACGTCAACCGTCCCGAGGACGAGGCGCTGTTCGAGGAGAATCGTGCCCTCACGACGATCAGCCTCGCCCAGGCGCACCGTTCGATGGGCAATCTCGACCGCGCCGCAGAACTGTACGACCAGGGTCAGCGCGAGCTGGAACGGCTGTATCCGGACGGGGCGCCGCAGTTGGGCGTTGTGCTGAACAGCCAGGCGAGGCTGGCGCAGGATCGTGGCAACCTGCCGGCGGCGATCGATTTCCAGAAGCGCTCGATCGCCATGCTGGAGAAAACCCTGCGCGGCGACCACGCCCACAAGCTGGTGCCGATGGTGAACCTTGCGCGCTTGGCGCTGACACAGGGCGATCTGGCGCTGGCGGAAGAGTGGGCCGGGAAGGCGATGGCGATGGCGGATCGCCTGTACGCGAGTGGTGCGCCGCATCCGCTGCATGTCAACGCGCTGTCGGCGCTGGCCGCCGTGCGCATGGCGCAGGAACGTCGTGAAGAAGCGGCCACGATGCTCGGCTTCGCCCGCGACATGTTGCCGCGCATCGACTCGGTGCCCCGCTCGACGTCCGACCGGATCGCCGGGCAGATCGGTGAACTCTGCGCCGATCGCAGTCGGCCCCCGCTGTCCGTCTGCCGCCAGCGCGACGAATAGAGGCGCGAATCGGCGCCCTGCTCCGGTCACGGCGGGGCAGGGCGCGCGCATCGATCGCGCCTTCTGTCGTTACCAGCCGCCCTGATTCGGCTGTGGCTGGTAACCGGCGTTCTGGTAGCCGGCAGGCGGTTGCATGGCACCGCCCTGCTGCATGTTCATGCCGCCGTTCGCATTCATCGCCATGTTCTGCACGGCCTGCCAGGCCTCGATGCCGCCGCGGTACCAGTACACCTGCGTGTAGCCCATGTTGATGGCGCGCAATGCCGCGTTGTAGGACATCCAGCATTGCGTGCTCTGGCAGTAGAACACCATGGGCACCGCCTTGTTGCCTTGCGTCACCTGCTGCAGGTACTGGCCGAATTGCTGCTGCGTCTGGTCCTGGAAGGTGCCCGCCTGCGAGGCGCCGACGGCGTTCTGCGCGTTCGGCAGCGTCGGGCCCGGTCCCAGCACGTGGAACACCAGCAGGCTGCCGTTCTGCATGCCCTGCTGGTACATCGCGAGCAGACGGTCGGTGGTCACCACCTGTCCGCCGGGAATGCTGGTCGGTGTCGGGCCATGCAGGTTCGTCTGCAGCTGCTGCTGCGGCGGCACGCCGAAATCCTGCATCTCCATCTGCACGATCGCCTGCGCCGGATTGCCGCCGCCGGGCGCGCCGTTCATGCCGCCGCTCATTCCACCGCCCGTTCCGCCACTCATGCCACCCGGCATGGCACCGTTGACGCCGCCGTGCATGCCCGGGTTCGGCGGCTGCTGCATGCCGGGGCCGGACGGATAGCCGGTCTGGCCCGTCGGCGGCATCTGTGCGGCGGACGGATAACCGGAGGGCTGCGTGGGCGGGGCGGGATAGGCCGGCGCCTGGTCGAAACCCTGCTGCGCCTGGACGGCAAAGCTGCACGACAGCGTGAGCGCCGTGGCAAGGAAGGCGTTGCGGCGGCTGTGGCGGGAACGGTTCATGAGGCTCTCCAATGTCGGGTGGTCAGCGCGGGGCGCGGTGGCGGGCCACCATGGCCGCCTTGTCTCTGAAGGCGCACGATCCGGGGAAACCGGCTCAGCGGTGCATGGCGATCTTTCACTGGCGTGTTTCGGGCGGCGTGTTCACTCGGCGAGTTTCAGGCGGCGAGTTTCAGGCGGCGTGAGCCGATTCGGGCGCGATCTGCGCAGGAAGGGATGAACGGCCAGACGCGCCGGTCCGCCATCCACGGGAAGCCACGCCATGAACGCCTCGATTCGCCGCCGACTGATCCTTCGCTGCCTCGCCACCCTGACGGTTGCGGCCGTCCTCCAGGCCCCGTTCGACGCCAACGCAGAAGCGGCCGCCGGACAGGCCGTCCAGGCGCACGAACGCGGCATCTTCTTCGACTGGCGTCCAGTGCGCGCCGAGGCCTTGCGGATCGCGCAGGCGTCGCGTCCCACGGCCGGGCAGTTGCAGCGTGTCGAGGTCGTGGACAGCGCGGGATTCGGTCAGCCCATGTCGGCAATGAATGTCGATGTGCCTGGCGGCTGGCGCACGGAAGGCAAGGTGGATTGGGACAGGTCGACGATGTGTGTCTGGAATGCGCCGCGCCTTGCGCTGGATGCCTCGTCACCGGACGGTCTGCATGGCATCGCCCTCATGCCGACGATGGGCTGGCAGGTGTCGACGATGCCCGTGGACCCTTTCGATCCCTGTCCGACGGCGCCGATGGTGATGGTCCGCGACTACCTCGAATTTGTCGCGCGCAATGCCCGGCCGAACATGCGCGTGGTGTCGTACCGGGATCGCCCGGACATCTCGAATCCCGGCGCGACCTATCCAGTCTATGCCGGCGAGTTGCTGATCGCCTACACGCTGCAGGGCCACGAAATGCGCGAAACGCTGGTGTCTTCGGTGACGCATACGCGCCTGGCGCCGGGCGGCCTGCTGGTGAATGCGAACCTGACGCTGGGCGTGCGCGCGCCGGACGGCTTGCTCGACTTCCAGTTCGCCGAGCGCGTGCGCAGCTCGCTGCGCTACAACGAGGACTGGTACAGGCGTTATTCGGAGTGGAGCATCGGCCGCCTGCAGGAAGCGCGGCAATTGGCGCAGACCGCGATCCAGAATTGGCACGACCGGCGCATGAACGAGATCACCATGGCCGGCATGACCGCGCGCCACAACATCCGCATGAATACGATCGCGGACATCGGCCGCATCAACACGCAGATCTTCAACAATACGTCGGCCGCCAGCGAGCGCATGCACGCAGCCAGCATCGACGCGATCCAGGAAGTGCAGCCCTGGCGTGATCCTTCCACCGGCCAGCAGGTCGACCTGTCGATCCACTACAACCATGCCTGGCAGCTGTCCGACGGCCGCCAGTTCCTGACCAACGACCCGAACTTCGACCCCAATCGCGAGTTGGGCATCCAGGCTCGACAGCTGGTACCGGCACGCTGAGCGCAGCGGGCCGCGGGTGGCCGCTCGCGACGCCGATTCTGCAGGCGCAGGCCGGATCCGGTGGCGCGACCGGTCGATGATGGCGTCGTCGCGGCAGCTCAGCAGTTCTCGCCCGTCTGCAGTCGCCACAGCGTCGCATACAGCCCGTTGCGCGCGACCAGTTGCCCGTGCGTGCCGGATTCGACGATGCGGCCCTCGTTGAGCACGTGGATCGCATCGGCCTGGCGCACGGTGGACAGGCGATGCGCCACCACGATCAGCGTGCGACCCTGGGCCGCCCGCTGCAGCGAGCGCTGGATGGCGGCCTCGGTTTCGTTGTCGACGGCGGAGGTGGCCTCGTCCAGCACCAGGATGCGCGGATCGCGATACAGCGCGCGGGCCAGCGCAATGCGCTGGCGCTGGCCGCCCGAGAGCAGCAGGCCGCGTTCACCGACCGGGCTGTCGTAGCCTGACGGCGTGGCGGCGATGAAGTCGTGCGCTTCCGCCGCGCGTGCGGCGGCCTCGATGCGCTGCCGGTCCGGCGCCGGGTCGCCGTAGGCGATGTTCTCGGCCAGCGTGCCATCGGTCAGGAATGGATCCTGGGCAACGAAACCGATCTGGCCACGCAGCAGGCTGCGGGGCAGTTCGCGGACATCGATGCCGTCCAGGGTGACGGAGCCGGCATCCGGGTCCTCGAAGCGCAGCAGCATCTTCAGCAGCGTGCTCTTGCCGCTGCCCGTCGCGCCGACCAGGCCGATGGTCCGGCCGGCCGGAACCTCCAGGTCGATGCCGTGCAGCACAGGCCGACCGTCATAGGCGAAGCGCACGCCGCGGAAACCGACGGCACCGGTGGATGGCCCGGGCAGCGTGCGCGTGCCGGCATCACGGGCCGGCGGCAGGCGCATGAGGTCGGTCACGCGCGTGACCGACGTCATCGCACGCTGGTAGAGATCGGTCATCTCGGCCAGGCGTGTCAACGGCCAGAGCAGCCGCTGCGTCAGGTAGACCAGTGCCGAGTAGCTGCCGACTCCGAGATCACCGCGCAACGTGAGCAGGCCACCATAGAGCAGCGTGGCGACGAAGCCGGCGAGAATGGCAATGCGGATCACCGGCGTGATCGCAGCGGCCACGCGGATGGCTTCGGCATTGCGCTGGCGATAGGCATCGCTGGCCTGGGCGATGTGCGCCGTTTCGAAGTCCTCGGCGGTGTAGGCCTGAATGGTGCCCATGCCGAGCAGGTTGTTGCCGAGCCGGCGCGACACGTCCGAAGCCGCCTCACGCGCGGCCGCGTAGCGCGGCGCCAGCCGGTGCATGAACCAGAACGCGCCGAACAGGATCAGCGGTACCGGCAGGATGGCGAGCACGGCGAGGCTGGGTGTGAGCACGAAGAACACCGCGCCGACCAGGAGGCTGGAGCAGGCGACCTGGATCAGGTCGTTGGCGCCGGTGTTGAGGAAGCGTTCGATCTGGTGCACATCCTCGTTGAGCACCGCCATCAGCCGACCACTGCGTTCGCGTTCGATGCGGCCGGGATCCAGCGTCTGCACGTGCCGGTAGGCATCCAGGCGCAGGCGGTGCTGGAGGTCCTGCGCCAGGTTGCGCCACTTCAGCGCCAGCAGGTATTCGAACAGCGATTCCAGAGCCCACACGATGATGGTCAGGCCGGTCAGCAGCAGGAGCTGGTGCACGGGATCGGGCAGGCCCATGCGCGCGATGAAGGATTCGCGCTGGTGCACGACCACGTCGACGGCGACGCCGATGAGGATTTCGGGCAGGACGTCGAAAAGCTTGTTCAGCACCGAGTACAGCGTTGCCAGCCAGACGTCGCGCTGGCGGTCGCGCGCATAGGCGGCAAGACGACGCAGTGGATGGGCGTCGGGTTGGAGCACCTGCGAGGGTTGCGTCGGGCGTATTGCCGGGTCCTGGCTGGAGGCGGTCATGGACGGGCGCCGGTTGAAGGGCGCGCATTATGGCACCGGCGCGACGGCGCAAAGCCTTCGCGCTCAGGCGCGGGTTGTGGTCGTGTCCCGCCGTCGCGCGCGCTGGGGCTGTCCGCATCGATGGGCATGCCGCGGCGGCTGGCGCTCATTGAATGCCAGGGTGCGCCTCCGCGCCGCGTCCGCACAGTGATGTCGATGCCTTCCTGCCGAGGTGCGTCGACGGCGCGACCCCGAAGTGCTCGCGATAGGCGCGACTGAAAGCGGCCAGGTTGCCGTAGCCCACGGCGTAGGCGATTTCCGACACCGTGCCGGCACCCTGCTCCAGCAGGCCGCGGGCCCGGATCAGGCGATGCTGGCGCAGCCGCTCCAGCGGCGTCATGCCGAACAGTTCCTGGCAGTGCCGGCGCAGCGAACGTTCGGACGCATGGGTGGCATGTGCCAGTTCGGCCACGCTCGTCTCCGGCTGGTGCGCCAGCCCCTGCAAGGCCTCGTCGATGCGTTGCGCAAGCGGACGGCGGCTGGACGACGGCGCCGGTGATGACGGTGCACATTGCAGCAGGCGCTGCAGCCTGAGCCGCGTTGCCAGCATGGCGGCAACGTGTGCGCGCAGCACCTGGCTGTCGAACGGCTTGGTCAGGTAGTGGTCGGCGCCCGTTGCGAGGCCGGTGACCTGGTCGTCCACGCCGGTACGCGCGGTCAACAGCAGCACGGGTATGCCGGCAAGGTCGCCGTTGGCGCGCAGGGCGGCGACGAGGCTGAGTCCATCGCGTTCGGGCATGACGACGTCGGAGACGATGGCGTCCGGCAGCAGCGAGGGAATGCGCGCCAGCGCCTCTTCGCCGTTGCAGGCGGTGGCGACGCGGTAGTCACCGGCGAGCAGCTCGGCCAGATACAGGCGCAGGTCGTCCTGGTCCTCGATCACGAGCAGCAGCGGGCGCTGGCTCCCGTCGTCGGGATCGGCGGGTGTGGAAGGCGGTCGCTCGTCGGCGCTGGCGGTCGTGGCCGGGGCGTCTTCCCGCGCATCCGGTTCAAAGCCCACCAAAGGCGCCGTCGATCCGCGGGCGTGTGCAGGCAGCCAGACGGTAAAGCAGGCGCCGCCCAGATCGCTGTCGCCGGCTTCGATGCCGCCGTCGTGCAGGCGGACCAGTTCGTTGCACAGCGCCAGGCCGATACCGGTGCCCTCCTGCGCGCGCAAGGTGGCGTTGCCGGTGAGCTGGAAGCGGTCGAAGATGCGCTCGCGCCACTGCGCGTCGATGCCGGGACCACTGTCGTCGACACGGAAGCCGATGCGGCGGTCGTCGTGAGCGGTGCGCACGCGCACCCGCCCGCCACGCGGGGTGAACTTCAGCGCGTTGCCGACCAGGTTGGCGACCACGCGCGCCAGCTGCTCGGCATCGCCGTGGCAGGGCAGCGATGTGGCCCGGGCGTCCAGCGCCAGGATGAAAGTGCGCGCTGGCAGGGACAGCAGGCCGTTCCGTTTCAGGCGGAAAACCAGTGAGCTGCCGTCCGGCTGGACCACGAACTGCTCCGAGTTGCTCGGATGGATCACGCTGGCAATACCGAAGCGATGCGGCGTCGGACCGCCGCCCAGCTGGGTGAGCCCGCCGGTGACAATCATGTCGGTGCGTGAAGTGCCGGTGAGCCCGTACACGGCACCGTCCGCAGGCGTGACGACCCATGGGGTCCCATCGGCCTGGAGGAGGGCGAGCGGGCCCGACGCGGTGCTGCCCTGTATGGACGTGAAGTGTCCGCCGACGAACATTTCGCCACCGCCCAGCAGCAGGATCGAATAGACATCACCGTCGGTATTCGCCTGGAACGTGGGGTCGAGCGTGCCGTCGGGATGCAGGCGCGCGAGGTTGTTCCGTGCCACGTTGTTGACATACTGGAAATTGCCGCCGATGACGATCCGGCCGTCGGGCTGGATGGCGATGACGTTGACGCGGCCGGTTCCTTCGGTGGCGCTGGCGAGGAAGCTGGGATCGCGGCTGCCATCCGGGTTCAGGCGCACGATCGAATAGTGGCCAGGCGACCCGGGCGCCGGGAACATGCCGCCCACCAGCACGCGGCCGTCGGGATAGCTGGCAAGGGTGCGCACCTGGTTGCCGTCATCGATGTCGTAGGCCGCGAGCAGGCCGCCGGTGGTGTTGAAACGACCGAGCAGATGGACGGTGCTGCCGTTCGCGGCGTGGAAATCCCCGCCGATGAGCAGTTGCCGGGTATTGCCCTGGCTGTGGAAGGATGACTCCAGCATCAGCCGGGCGAATCCGTCAAGGCGTGGCAGCAACCCGCCTTCAATGGTGGGCGCACCGCCACCGTAGTGGATGGACATGGCGTGGCGGTGGTCGTCGACGACGGTGCCGTCAAGGCGCACCTCGTCGAAGGCGCCGCTGATGTAATAGCCGCTGCCGTTGACGTGGTTGGCAATGGCGAAGACCCGGTCGTTGAGCGTGAGCCTGGCGAAGTTCGGGTCGAAGTCCCCTTGCGGCGCTACCCGCATGATGTTCTGCGCGCCGGCCACCGAGAAGCTGCCACCGATGAGGATCCCGAACGAACGGTCGAGGACGGCCGAGCTGGTAAACGGCGTGCCGGTGACGCTCGACATTTCGTCGGGCAGCTCGACGGATCGGACATGGATGCCGGACGCCGGTGCGTCGATGGGGTGCAGCGGCTTCCGGGCAGGCAGTACCACGGTTTCGGCGTTGACGGTGCCGGCGAGGCCGAGGGCAAAGGCGAGCGGCAGGGCCAGCCGCCGGCCACGCACGGAGGCCGGTGTGATGGATGACGGTTGCGTCATGTCGAATCTCCCACTGGGTTCCGGCCACGGCGGATCCGTGGCGGGTAACTGATCGCAGGAATCGGACGCGACGGTGCTTTGCCTGCCCGGCCGCGCGCTTTGCCATGTCGGCCAGATCGTTGTCGCGGCGCTCCCGGGTCCGGCTACGCGGCCGCTGGCGGCGGGGCCATGCGCAGGCGGGGGCGGCGCCGGAACGGGGCGCCGCCTCTCCGGAGTGCGCTGCTATTCGAAGTCGTCGGCGAACAGCGGGTCGCCGTTGGCGGCGAACCAGCCCAGCAGGTCGCGCAGGGCGATCGGCATGTTTGCCGCGACAGGCTGGCCAGCCTGGTTGGTCGGCGTCGAACCGTGGCAGCCGTCGCAGGCGCGGATCTCCCCGGGCTGCAGGGTCAGCCAGTAACGCTCGCGCACGACTGCCTCGCCCTGCGGACCGGTCAGCTGCCAGCTCAGTGCGCGTCGCGCCGGGACGAACATCGCCACCGACCCGTCACTGGCGATCACGGCCGAGCCGTCCGGTGCATCGGGGTTGGGCGGCAGGAAGCGCAAGGCGGCGGGATCGTGCATCACCTGCGCCAGCACGCGGCGACCCGGCCGAGGGTTGTTGATGCCGCCGATGCCGCGGATCTGGTCGGCCTGGAACATCTGCATGTCGGTGACGTCGTAGATGCGCCCGCCATTGCCCAGCGTCTGAACGCCGCCCGGGACGCGCAGGTTGAAGGGCTGCTGGCGGTCCAGGCGGTCGCGCGTGGTCGCGTTGCGCACGACGACCAGGCCGAGGTTCCAGGCGCGCATGAATTGGCGCAGCGATTCCAGATTCGCGCCGGCGGCGGCCGCGGCCTGTTGTTCCGGTGGCTCCGGCGCCGGCTCCAGCTGCAGCGGCGGGCGCTCGCGGGCGACGACTTCGACCGGCGACAGCTCCCAGAACTCGCCGCTGTACGTCACCATCACGTCCGGGTCCCAGAAGCTGACGCTGCGCTCGATGCCGTCGGTCAGCGCAGCGCCGGGCGCGAACTGGCCGCTGCCGGCCGGGGCTAGGCGACGGATGCGGAAGCGGTACGACGGTACCGGCGCCGGCCGCGTGCCGAGGTTCGAGGCATAACTCGCGCTCGTGGTGTGCGCGGCGAGGATCGTGCCGTCGCTGAGCACGACGGGATTGCGGTAGCGGCCGCTGAAGGCCGCCGGGGCGTTGCCGTTCTCGTAGAAACCGTGCGCCGAGCGGTCATGCAGGTACTGGATCACCAGGTCGCGCGCCTGCATCTGCGGCGTGGCTACGAAGGCGACCAGGTGGCCGGAACCATGCGTGCCGAATTCCGGCGCGTCGACGCCCAGGTAGCGGCCGGGCGTCGTCGGATCCTCGGCCAGGTGCGTGAGGTTGAGCACCGCGTTCGGATTGGGGCGTGGCGTGCCGCCGGCGATGAATTCCACCAGGCTGGGATCGTCGTTGAAGCTGCGGTCGAAGTAGGCGTGCAGCTCGTGGCGCCCGATGTGGTTGAGCGTTTCCTCGCCGGTGCCGTCGGCGCGGATCTGCCACGGCGAGAAATGGTTGAAGCGCAGGCCGTTGACATTGCCCGAGTTGAGGCGCGGTTCCGGGAACACCTCTTCGACCGTGTCCAGGCGCGGTGCATCCGCCGCTTCCGACGCCCAGTTGAAGTTGCCGTAGTAATTGCCGGTCCCTTCCGCCTGCTGGTCGCGCTGCAGATGGTCCCAGCGCGTGAACACGATGCGGCCGTGGCGGTCGACGAGCGGATCGAACGAGCCGGATGGCGAATGCTGCAGCAGGATCAGTTCGCCGCTGGCCGGATCCAGGCGCCACAGACCGGTCGGCGTGGCGGTGGATTCGTATTCGTCATGTTGAGGATAAAGGTGGCGCTGGCCGTTGCGCGGGCGGTCGGAGACGAACACGATGCGGTCGTCGGGCAGGTAGGCCGGTTGCACGTTGTTGTACTGCGCGGGCTGGTTCGGCACCACGCTGATGCTCGCGGTCTGCCCCTGCGCGAGGCCGGTCACTTCGTACAGCTGGAAGTAGTGCGAAGGATTCTGGTACTGCTGCGTCGGGGCGCCGATGGCCATGGCGAACACCGCCTTCTGTCCCGTCCAGTGCACGGCCGGATCACGGACGACGATCGACTGCGCGCCCTGGAAGCCGGTCGTGCCGAAGCCGGCTTCGGCGGTCAGGTTGCGCAGCGTGCCATCGGGGTAGCAGACCATCAGGTCGCCACCGCGGCCGCTGCCCGCGATTCCGGCGCGATGGTTGGCGAACACCGCGCCTATGGTGGCGAAGTCGTTGGGCACCGGATACTGCAGGACGAACATCACCGGATTCGGCAGGCCGGCGCCGTTGCATTGCGTCTGTGCCTGGCCTGCGCCGGCGCTGCCCAGCAGCAATAGCGCGATGAAAATGCTGCGTGCCCGCATGGTCGTCCCCTTCTTGACCGGATGGCGTCAGCGCGTTCCTTCCTGGAGTCTGGATATGGACGGCGCTGGCCGCCCGAGTCTAGTGCAATCCGCACGGTGCAAAGGGGCACTGGTCGACAGTTGCCGCAGGCGTATTCTTGGCAGGCCCATGTCGGGTCGGTGCCGGTTTCCACGCATCGGGCTGGACAGGGCCTGTCGGGGTCGCGTCGCGCGGTCCGATGCGCAGCATCGACCGCCTTGCGATGAGGGGCTCTGTCAGAACCGCACCATCTGACAGGAGTAGGGAACCATGTTGCATCTGAAGAAAACGGCGCTGGCGCTCGCGCTGGCCGCCTCGGTCGCCGCGGCGGCGCCGCCGGTGTCCGGTGGCGCGGGCCTGCGCGCGGTTGCGCCTTCGCCCTTGGCGCTGGAACAGCTGGACGCGCTTCGCAGCGCGCCTGGAATGATCCTGCTGCGCGCCGGCGCTTTCGACCCGCTGGTCGAGCAGCTCGACTTCGCCTCGCATCGCCTGCCGACCGTGCCGCGCAGCCGCTACGGCATCGTGCAGTTCGAACCCGGCCAGGCCGCCGCAGTCCGTGACGCCCTGAAGGCCGAGGGCGCGGAGATCGTCGGTTTCCTGCCCAACAACGCCTACCAGGTGCGCTGGACAGCCGGGGTGCAGGAGCGCCTTGCCCGGCGTGGTGGCGTGCGCTGGGCGGGTGCCTACCAGCCCGGCTACAAGCTGGCCCCGGCACTGCTGGACGGCAGCATGCTGGCATCGCAGGCGCCGTCCGGTTCGATCGAACTGGAAATCCACGGTTTCCGTGGCGAGCGTCCGGACGCCATCGCCGGTGAACTGGCCAGCGCGATTCCCGGCATCGAGCTGGGTCCGCAGGTGGACGCGCTCGGCCTGGCATCCGTTCGCGTCGTGGTGCCGGCAGCGCAGATGGAAACGCTGCTCCGCCACGCGGCTGTGCTCGACGGCGTGGCGTGGATCGAACCCTACCTGCAGCCGGAGCCGGCCAATCGTGATTCGGTCGGCCCGATCCAGAACAATACGCCGTCGTGCGCGGGTGCCGGTCCGAACTGCGCGACGCTCGACCTGGCCTATGCGCCGCTGTGGCAGCGCGGCCTGCTCGGTACCGGCCAGATCGTCGCCGTGTCCGATTCCGGCCTCGACCGCAACGAGGAATGGTTCACCGCCCTCGACCTCGGCGCCGGCGTCAACCAGATCCTCACCGATGCCGATGATCCGGCACCCGTGCCGCCGGCCATCGGCGCCACCTATCCGGACCGCAAGGTCTTCGGCTACTGGGTACAGCCCGGCGCCACCGCCTACGATGCCGGCAACGTCCGCTGCTCGCCGACTTCGTCGCCGATCAACTTCCACGGCACGCATGTCGTCGGCAGCATCCTCGGTGACGCCTCCCCGTTCTCGTCACCGACCGTTGCCAACTACACCAATGGCGACGGCATGGCACCGAATGCACAGGTGCTGATGCAGGACATCGGCAACGACACCAGCGGTTGCCTGAGCATCACCGACTTCGGTGCGACGCTGGTCCAGGCCTACGCCGGCGGCGCCGGCATCCACAGCGGCAGCTGGGGCAACACCAGCGCCGGCGCCTATGGCGGCAACGACCAGCGCGGCGACGCCGCGACCTGGGTGACGGAAAACCTGCTGGTCAATATCGCGGCCGGCAACAGCGGTTCGGGCGCGAACACCATCGGGTCGCCGGGCAACGGCAAGAACATCAACACCATCGGTGGAACCGCGCACGGCTTCGCGACGACGATGTACACCAGCTCCAGCCGTGGCCCGACCGACGACGGCCGTCGCAAGCCGGATATCCTTGCGCCGGCGGTGTCGATCGTGTCCGCCGCCGGAGACACCAACAACGGGGCGACCGTCGAGCCGGCGGTCACCTCCAGCAAGACCGGCACGTCGATGGCGACGCCGACCGCTTCCGGTGGCGCCGCCCTGCTGCGCCAGTACTTCATGGACGGCTTCTATCCGCTGGGCCGGCGCGTGCCGGAAGAAGCGCTCGAACCGACCGGTGCGCTGATGAAGGCGGCGCTGATCAACGGCGCGGCGCCGTTCACCGCCAGCTGGCCGGACAACAATGCCGGCTGGGGTCGCATGTGGCTGGCCAACAGCGTCTACTTCGAAGGCGACGCACGCCGCCACCGCCACTGGATGCGCAGCAATGCAGCCGGCCTGGAAACCGGTGACGTCGAGGAATTCACCCTTGACGTCCATGCCGGCCAGGAGCTGCGCGCGACGCTGGTGTGGTACGACGTCGAGGGCGCGCTCGGCTCCGGCGTGACGCTGGTCAACGACCTCGACCTCGAACTGGTGGCGCCGGGTGCGACGGTGTACCTGGGCAATGTCTATACGGCCGGCCAGTCGACTCCCGGTGGCAGCCGCGATGACCGCAACACCGTCGAGCAGGTCCGCCTGACCGCGCCCGCCGCCGGCACGTACACCCTGCGCGTGAAGGCGACGGCCGTGCCCGGCAATGGTCGTCCGGGCAGCCATCGCCAGGGCTATGCCCTTGTCGTCGGCGCCTCTTTCGGCGTGCTCGACCGGCTGTTCGCGCACAACTTCGATGCCGATGAACGCATCGCTGCGCCCTCCGGCCTGACCGTGGCCAGCAACGATACGGCCGGCATCACCATCAGCGCCGCGCCGGTGGGTGGTGCCCAGGGCTACCAGCTGTATCGCGCGACCGGCACCTGCGCGGCCGTCGGCAACGACCAGTTCCGCTACGTCGGACAGGGGGCGACGCCGGTGATCGTCGATGCGCGCACGCAGGGCGGATACACCTATGCCTACCGCATGCGCGGCATCTCCGAAGGCAGCGAAGGACCGATGTCCAGCGAATGCGTGGAGGTAGTGTCGGCCGATGAGTGCTCGCTGGTCCCGGACTTCGACGACAGCACTGCGCAGCGGCAGATGCAGAACGCCACCTGCTCGGTGGGCCTGAGCTGGGATGCCGGCACCAGCAACTGCCCGGCGGCCAGCCTGTCGTATCGCGTCTGGCGCGATACCTCGCCCCTGTTCACGTCGCCGCAGCTGATCGATACCGTCGCGACCACCAGCTACACCGACACCGCTGTGTCGTCGGGCCAGCCGTACTACTACCGCATCGACGCCATCGACGCGGAAGGCAACGTGAAGTCAGGTACGCGCATCCTCAACGCCACGCCGGTCGGCGTCGGCACCGGTGCAACCGGCGTCTATGTCGACGACATCGACGACAACACCTACATGGACATGCAGACGCCGTGGTCGATCAGCAACCTGCTGCCGGGCCAGGGCAACTTCAGCTACCGCAGCGCCAATGCGGCGACCTATCCGTCGTTGACCTGCGCCGACCTGATGACGCTGCCGGTGACGCTGGCGGCCGGTTCGCCGCAGCTGCAGTACATCGCGCGCTGGCAGATCGAGGCCGACTGGGACGGCGTGGTGGTCGAGCTGTCCAGTGACGGTGGTTCCAGCTGGACGCCGATCACCCCGGTGGGCGGCTACCCGGGCAGTTTCAGCCAGACCGGCAATCCGCCGATCAACACCTGTGGCTATCCGGCCAGCCAGGGCGCGTTCAACGGCACATCGGCGGGTTTCGCCAGCGGCACCTACCAGTCGGTCAGCCATGACCTGAGCGCCTGGGCCGGCCAGCAGGTGCTGATCCGCTGGCGCCTGAGCACCGACCCGGGTTCCGAGGAAGGCGGCTTCTTCCTCGACAACGTGCGCATCAACGCACAGGTCCCGGCGGCGTGTACGCCCTGAGCCTCCGGTGACCCCGCGGTGAAGGAAACCCCGGCCGAGTGCCGGGGTTTCTTTTTGTTGCAGCCGACCCGAACTGTCGCAGCGCATGCCTTGAAGTTCGCAGGCGGCCTGTCCACGAAGCTGCAGTGCAACCTGCAACCGGTGGCGTTGGGCGTGAGGTGTGAGGTGTGAGGTGTGAGGTGTGAGGTGTGAGGTGTGAGGTGTGAGGTGTGAGGTGTGAGGCGTGAGGTATGAGGCGTGAGGTATGAGGCGTGAGGTGTGAGGGGCACGGCGCAAGGCGCAAGGCGCAAGGCGCAAGGCTCAAGGCGCAAGGCGTGTGGAATGCCGGGTACGGTGGCGCACGACCTGCGAAGCGCGCCGTCCGCGGTACGTTCGGGGCGTTGTCGGCGGCGTCGGGAAATCCATGCGGTACCCGCCAGCCGGCGACCTCGCGTGGCCGACCCGGTGCGATGCTTGCCGGGCCGCGGCAAGGCATGTCGGCCAGTGGGACGGTATCGACGGGGCCGGGGCGCGGGTCACGGTCGACGGAATGCCAACGTGACCCGCCGGAAGCGCGACGAACGCGCCTGCGCACCACCGGGCGTAGTGGTTACGCACCCGCGTGTCCGAACGGCTAGCCGCGGTAACGCGCCTCCTGCAGGTCGATCTCGCGGATCAGCCGGCGCGCGACCTCGTCCTCCAGTTTCCTTCGCCGCAGCAGGCGGAACAGCTCGTCACGCTCGGCCGCCAGTCCCGCCAGGCGCAGGGCGGTTTCCGCTTCTTCATAGCGCCGCGCCTCGTCGGCACTGGTGGCGCCATCGTCGCGTCCGTCGATGCGCTCGCGATACAGGCCCATGACCCGCGACGCGGCCTGGGCATAGAGCGCGGCGTCAGCCTGGCCTTCGGACAGCTCATGCTGCCTGGCCTCGATGGCGCGGATCGCCGCGCGCGCCGTGGCGACGCGAGCCTCGTCCGCATGGCGCGCGGCGGACGGTTCCGGCGGCAACACCAGTCCGCGCAGCAGCCAGGGCAGCAGCGTGTTGGCCACCACCAGCGACAGGATGATGACGCCGGCCGCCAGGAAGATCGCCAGGTCGCGGGCCGGGAAATCGCTGCCGTCGGCCATCACCACCGGCAGGGTCAGCACGCCGGCGAGCGTGATGCTGCCACGCGCGCCGGCCACCGACATCGCCCCGATCAGTCGCAGGCCGGGCCGGAATGCGCTGCCGTCCGACCTGCGGCTGAACATGGTGAAGCGCACGCTCAGCCATACCCAGGCGAAACGCATCAGCGCCAGTGCGGCGTTGAGCACCAGCACGTAGACCAGCAGCCACCAGGGGCTGTGGTGTCCGGATTCGCTGACCGCTTCGGCGGCGCCGTCGACGATATGCGGCAACTGTTCGCCAAGCAGCACGAAGATGATGCCGTTGAGCGCCAGCTGGACCGTGTCCCAGACCGCGTTTCGCCGGATGCGCGTGGTCGCCAGGGCGCTGCCGGTGGTTTCCGCGTAGCTCATGGTGATGCCGGCGGCGACCGCGGCCAGGATGCCGGAGGCGTGGGCATGCTCCGCGGCCAGGTAGGCGGCGAATGGAATCAGCAGGCTGATGAGGATCTGCGAACCGCCATCCTCGCCATAGCGCGCCGCGAAGCGGCCCTTGGCGAGGGTGATGGTCCGCGTCACCACGTAGCCGATGCCGAGTCCGCCGACCGCCAGCCAGACGAAGGTCAGCGCCGCCTGCGGCAGCGAGAACACACCGGTCATCGCGGCGGCGACGGCGAAGCGCAGGCAGACCAGGCCGGAGGCATCGTTGAGCAGCGATTCGCCTTCGAGGATATGCATGATCCGCTTCGGGATGGGCACGCGCCGCGCCACCGCGGCGACGGCCACCGGATCGGTCGGCGACAGCACGGCGGCAAGGGCGAAGGCGACGGCGAGCGGCATCGCCGGGATCAGCCAGTTGAGCAGCAGGCCGACGCCGAGCACGGTGCAGATCACCAGGCCGAAAGCCATCTCGATGATGGTGCCCTTGTCGCGCAGCAGGTCGTCCTTGGGAATGCGCCAGCCGTCGAGGAACAGCAGTGGCGGCAGGAACAGCAGGAAGAACACATCCGGGTTGAGCTCCACCCGGTAGCTGCTTGCCATGGCGATGGCGGCACCGAGCGCGATCTGCACCAGTGGCAGCGGCAATGGCAAGGGCGACGCGCGGACGATCATGGCGCTGACCACCACGGCCAGCAGCATCAGCAGGATCACGGTGATCGTGGTCACGCGCGCGGATCCTCGGGAATGGGCATGAGCCGCATTCTCGCCTTGGCTGGCGGTCCGCCGCCAGCGGCGGCGGCCCCGGCATCATGGGGCGGGGGAGGAAGCGTGCGCTGGACTTGCCACGTCAGCCCGCCCGCCGTGCCGCGGGGCATGTGCGCCGGGTGGAGAAGGACTGGGCGCATGGCGGCCGCCACGCGCCCGGATAATGCCGTTCCCGCCGGAGCGCCCTCAAAGGATGTAGCGGCTGAGATCCTCGTGGCCGGCCAGCTCACCCAGCACCGACTGCACGTAGGCGGCGTCGATCACGTAGCGCTCGCCGGACTTGTCCGGCGCTTCGAACGACACGCTGTCGAGCAGGCGCTCCAGCACCGTGTGCAGGCGGCGCGCGCCGATGTTCTCGGTACGCTCGTTGACGCTCCAGGCGATCTCCGCCAGCTGCGCGATGCCGTCGGCGGTGAACTCGATGCTGACACCTTCGGTGCCCAGGAGGGCCGCGTACTGCTTGGTCAGCGCATTGTCCGGCTCGCTCAGGATGCGACGGAAATCCTCGGTGCTCAGCGCCGACAGCTCGACGCGGATCGGAAAGCGACCCTGCAGTTCCGGGATCAGGTCGCTGGGCTTGGCGAGGTGGAACGCGCCGGAGGCGATGAACAGGATGTGGTCCGTCTTCACCGGGCCGTGCTTGGTGCTCACCGTCGAACCTTCCACCAGCGGCAGCAGGTCGCGCTGCACGCCTTCGCGGGAGACATCCGCGCCGACCGCTTCGCTGCGCTTGCACACCTTGTCGAGCTCGTCGATGAAGACGATGCCGTTCTGTTCGCAGTTCTCGACCGCCGCCTGCTTGATCTCGTCGTCATTGACCAGCTTGCCGGCCTCTTCCTCGACCAGCTGCGGCAGCGCGGCGCGGATCTTCAGCTTGCGCGAATGCGTGCGGTTGCCGCCCATCGTCTTGAACATGTCGCGCAGCTGGCTGGTCATTTCCTCCATGCCCGGCGGTGCCATGATGTCGATGCCGACGTTGTAGGCGAGCTCCAGTTCGATCTCGCGATCATCGAGCTTGCCTTCGCGCAGCTGCTTGCGCAGCTTCTGGCGCGTTTCGGACTGGCTGTCGCCGTCACCGTGCCCGGCGGGCTCGCCCCAACCCATGCCGGTTGATGTCTGTCGACGCGGCAGCAGGGCATCGAGGATGCGTTCCTCGGCCGCATCCTCGGCCTGGCTGCGCACGCGCGCCTTGGCCTGGTCACGCGCCATCTTCACCGCCGTGTCGGCGAGGTCGCGGATGATCTGCTCGACATCCTTGCCGACGTAGCCGACCTCGGTGTACTTGGTCGCCTCGACCTTGATGAACGGCGCATTCGCCAGCGTCGCCAGGCGGCGGGCGATCTCGGTCTTGCCGACGCCGGTCGGGCCGATCATCAGGATGTTCTTCGGCGTCACCTCGTTGCGCAGCTTCGGCTCCAGCTGCATGCGCCGCCAGCGGTTGCGCAGCGCGATGGCGACGGCGCGCTTGGCGCCATGCTGGCCGATGATGAACTTGTCCAGCTCCTGGACGATCTCGCGGGGGGTCATGTTCATGGGGATGCCTGTCAGGGGTTCGAAGAAGCAGCGGTCGGAACGTGCGCGCGCGGCCAGGCCGGCGCCGAGGCTCAGGCGCGGACGCCCGGCAGGCCTTCCCCTGCGTTCAGCTCTTCAATGACCCGGTTGTGGTTGGTGTAGATGCAGATGTCGCCGGCGACCTCCAGTGCGTTCTCGACAATCGCGCGCGCATCGAGCTGGCTGTGTCGCAGCAGCGCCTTGGCGGCCGCCTGCGCATACGGACCGCCGGAACCGATGGCGATCAGGCCTTCTTCCGGTTCCAGTACGTCGCCATTGCCGCTGATGAGCAGCGAGGCTTCGCGGTCGGCCACCGCCAGCATGGCTTCCAGCCGGCCGAGACGGCGGTCGGTACGCCAGTCCTTGGCCAGTTCGACCGCGGCGCGGACCAGCTGGCCGTTGTGCTTGTCGAGCTTGGCCTCGAACAGTTCGAACAGGGTGAAGGCGTCGGCGGTGGCGCCGGCGAAGCCGGCCAGGATGTCGGCATTGCGGCCGAGACGGCGGACCTTGCGGGCATTGGCCTTGACCACGGTATGACCCAGGGTGACCTGGCCGTCACCGCCCATGACGACATGGGCGCCGCGGCGGACGGAGACGATGGTGGTGGCGTGGAAACTGGGGGTCTGGCTCACGGGCGGCTCTCGTCGGCTGAATGGCCCATATGGGGGCAGGCGGACGGCTTGCAAGCACCGCGCGCTCCGCGTTTCCTCCCAGTTTGCCGGCGAAGGTCGGGGTTTGCCCGCCACACCCTTTTGACCGGAACCGCCATGAAATGTCTGATTATCCGCGCCGAATTGCTCGGCGCATTCCCCTTCGGCCAGGTCGCGTTCGCCCAGGTGCCCGACCTCTACGATCCGGAGACCCTCCGTACCTTCAGTCCGCAGTTCCACGACGCCAACTGGTTGCAGCTGCTGCGCGACAACTACGCCTCGGAAACACTGATCCTCGCCGACCTCACCGTCGACGGCGTGACCTACCCCGACGTCGGCGTACGCATCCGCCCGGATCGAAATCGGCCGCGCGATGGATGGGCGGTGTCGGTGGCAGTGCGGCCTGCGGATGCCTCCGCCGCACCTGCTCCGCGCGCTCGAACTGGCGCGTCGAAGTGAGCAGGTGATGCAGGAAGGGCGCTTCGCGATCGCTGATCCCACCACGTCCGTTGAGCGTTTCGAACCAGATCCAGGTGTCCTCCCACAGCGCTGGCGCCTGCTCGGGAAGGTAGTGGAAGCCGTAGAACGCGGTCGCATATGCAGCCAGGTAGGCGGCTCGGGCATCGGCCGTCGTCAGCACGCCAGCCTCGTTGATTGCCGGTCCGGAATATCGCCGTACGTCGTCAGCAGCGTCGTTGCCGCTGCGGCATCCTGGACCCCGCTTTCGAGTGGCACGACACGCCGCGCATGAATCTCCTGCAGCGTCAGGCCCGATCGACTCCGCCACTGCCGGTCTGGAGCAGGCCGGTCAGTACTGCGGCCAGGAAAGTGATTTTCATGCGTGTGACCTCCGTCCGGCTTCATCGCTGGAGCCACGACGTTGGTTCGCAATCGCTGTTTCGCAATGGCAGGCCAATCGGATGAAATCAGCTCGCAAGGGGTTCTGGAGGATCCGATAAGACCTCGTCTTCGGGCCGGTCCAGACCCGATGTGGTGACTGATGCCTGCATGGCGAAGACGCGCTGAATGATGCGGATCAGCGCGAGCAGTGCCAGCAGTCCAGCAACGTTCGACAGCATGCTCAGGATGCCCACGGTCTGCATTGCGTCGATGGTCTCTGCTTTGCGGCTGTATCTGAAGGCCGCCTGGGCAAGCCATCCGGACACCAGCAGGCTGAACCACCACCACGGCAGCAGCGGAGGGGCTTCCTCCGTGTTCCAGCGGCTGGGGCTGGCGCTCGCACGCCAGAGTTCGCTCATCGCCTTGTAGGGCATGACCAGGTTGGCGAACGGTACGAAGAACCAGCCGACCGACCAGCCGGGCGTGATCGCCATGCCGGTGGCGCCCAGGGCGCGTACGTTCCGGTTGGCGTTGTATATCCAGCGCATAATGAGGATGGCGGAGACGATAAAGATGCCTATTTCAATCCAGGCAATGACAAGCTGGCGTAGATCATTGCCGTCCGCAGCCCGCATCATTGTGTCCTCGTCCGCAAAACGTCCAGCCTCCATGTCCTCGAGCAGCCGCCACTCCATGATGTGGGAGATGAGCGACACGATCGAAATGGCGAATTGCGCATAGAGCGACCAGATCGTGAGGCGAGTGATCCTGCCCAGTACGGTTGCCGTCGAATTGTCCACGCTGCTCCTCCTTGATAGTTCAAGTGGAACAGTTCCACCTGCAGCGTGGAAGTATATCGGATTGATCGGTTTTAATTATTGTTTGTTGCACCAACGAGGACGGGCCGGCATGTCCGGTGTGAGGCGCGGGAAGCCATGTCCCGCGCAGGTGGCGTCAGTGGATTGTGTCGGGCGGGCGGTGCAGGTTCGCCGGGACGGCGCCGCGAACAGGTGGAGTTTGCACTACGCCTGGTGCTTGCCCTTGCGGCGCGCGCGCGGGTGGGCGGCGTCGTAGACACGCGCCAGGTGCTGGAAGTCCAGGTGCGTGTAGATCTGCGTGGTGGCGATGTCGGCATGGCCGAGCAGTTCCTGCACGCTGCGCAGGTCCTGCGAGGATTCCAGCACATGGCTGGCGCAGGAATGGCGCAGCAGGTGCGGATGCAGGCGTTGGGCGATGCCCTGGCGCTGGCCGAGCAGCCGGATGCGGATCTGCACGGCGCGGGCGCCGAGATGCTTGCCGTCGCGACCGGGAAAAACCCAGTCATCGCCTGGCGAGAAGCCGCGCCAGTCGTCCAGCGCTTCGCGGGCGCTGCGGCCGACCGGCACGATGCGCGTCTTGCCGCCCTTGCCGACGACACGCAGTTCCGTGCGATCCGGTGAGAAGTCGGTCCAGCGCACCGCCACCAGCTCGCTGACGCGCAGGCCGGACGAGTAGGCCAGTTCGAACAGGGCGCGGTCGCGCGCGGCAAGGCGCGGATCATCCTCGTGGCCGGCGATGCCGTCGAGGAAGGCGCCGGTGGCATCCGCGTCGAGTACCGAGGGCAGCTTGCGGCCGACCTTGGGTGCGCGCAGTCCGGCGGCCGGGTTGCCATCGAGACGGCCATCGCGCAGCAGCCAGCGGCAGAAGCTGCGGACGGCAGCGAGCCAGCGCGCCAGCGACTTGCCGCTCAACCCGCGGCGGTGTTCGCGCGCGACGAGGCCGCGCAGGTGTTCGGGATCGAGTGCGCGCCAGTCGGCCAGCGCATTCTCGTTGAGGAAGGCAAGCAGACGCTGCAGGTCGCGCCGGTAGGCCGCGAGTGTGTTGTCGCTCAGGCGGCGCACGACCGCCAGATGCTGCAGGAACGCCTCGACGTCGGCGGCGGGATCGAACCCGCCATCGCGGTGCAGGGCGACGGTGGCGTCAGTTGCCGCCATAGCGGCGAAGTGCGGCGGCCACGGTTTCGCCGATCAGTTCCAGGAAAAACGTGCCCTGGCCCGGATGGAACCGGTTGGGATCGGTGCTGCCGATGACCAGCAGGCCCTGTTCGCGCAGCGGCAGCAGTGCACAACTGGCGACCTTGGCGGCATCGATGTCGTTGAACAGCACCTTCAGCTGGTCACTGGACAACCTGCCGCACAGCGGCTGGTCGCGCGTGAGGATGTCGGCCAGCGGCGCCAGCCCGGGATCGCCGGCGGCGATGGCGAGCAGCCAGTCGGCGGCGGGCAGTTTCGGGTCCGGGCGATGCAGCAGCAGGCGGACGTGTTCGGTGCCGAAATCCTCGCGCAGGGCGGCGACCAGGCGGCGGATGCTCTCATCGGGCGTGAGTGCGCGCATCAAAGCAAGGTTGAGCGCGTGGACGCGACGCATCAGCAACTCGTTCTCGCTGGCGATGTCGACGAGCTCCTTGATGCGTCGGGTGAGCTCGCGGTTCTTGTCGCGCAGCACGTCGAGCTGGTAGCCGGCCAGCGATGCCGCGCCGCCCTGGCCATGCTCCTTCGGCACGGTCAGGCTGAGCGCCAGGTCGGGATGCTTGCTGAGGAAATCGGGATTGCGGCGCAGGAAGCTCGCCACTTCCGTGGCGCCCGGGCCATAGCTGGGACGGTCGCTCATGAATTCCAGGTTCCTTCGAAGACGAAAGTGGCCGGGCCGGACAGGCGGACCGGTTCCTCGCGGCCGCCGGCCCAGGTGGCGCCGAGGCGGCCTCCAGGCAGGTCGATGGCGGTGTGCTCGTCGACGCGGCCCTGGTGATGCAGCCAGGCATGCGCGGCGCAGGCGCCGGAACCGCAGGCCAGCGTTTCACCGACGCCGCGCTCGATGACGCGCAGACGCAGGTGCGCGCGCGTCACCCGCTGCACGAAGCCGACGTTGCAGCCGCCGGGAAACGCCGGATGCGACTGCAGCGTCGCGGCCAGTTCGACCGGAGCCGCCGTGATCTCGTCCACTTCGATGACGACATGGGGGTTGCCCATGGACACGGCACCGAAGCGCACATCGCAATCGCCGACGCGCAACCGGTGCCCGCTTTCGTCGCTGGAGACCCCGGTCATCGGGATGGACGGCGCGTCGAAGCGCGGTGCGGACAGGCTGACCTCGAAACCCTCGTCGAGGACGCGGGCGAACACCGGTCCGGCCGGACTGTCGAGGACGCCCTCGCGTTGCAGGGCGCCATCGCGATGCAACCACGCCGCGAGGCAGCGCGCGCCATTGCCGCATTGGCCGGCGTCGCTGCCGTCCTGGTTGACGATGCGGTACCCGGCGACGCTGCCCGGGCGCTGCGCCGGCGTGAGGATCATGAGCTGGTCGCAGCCGATGCCGGTATGCCGGTCGGCCATGTGCGCCAGCTCATGCCGCGGCGGCAAGGGCGACCCGTCACGCCGGTCCAGGACGACGAAATCGTTGCCGGCTCCGTGCATCTTGGTGAAGCGCACGGGCGCTCCCTCAATCGCGGCGACGACGCTTGCGCTTGCGCGTCTGCGGCTCCGCCGGTGGATTCAGGGCGGCATCGCGTTCGGCGGCCGCCTTGGCCGCGGCCTGGTCGGCTGCACTCATCGGCGGCGGGGCGGTGGGATCGCGCAGGTACAGGTCGCCCTTGTTGCCGCAGGCGGCCAGGGTGGTGAGGGAAAACAGGGCGAGCAGGGCCAGACGCATGGCGGTATCCAGGTAGATCGACAGGCCGAGAGTATACTCAGGCCATGCGTGCGACACGTATGATCCGTGTTCGCATAGGGACCGAGCCCTTACTCATAAGTCAGTAAATTAGGGAACCAATGTCCGCCAGTGCTGTCCAACCCGACATGAAGAGAGACGGACGCAAGGTATCGCGAGCGGCGC
>NZ_SMAF01000029.1 GCF_004343305.1 Pseudofulvimonas gallinarii
GCACCAGGATGCACAGTTGCGGCAAGCCGCCTGACCCGGAGCGGACTCACACAAATCCGGGACGAGCGGGTCCAAGGGAACTTGGAGGCAAAACAATACGAGCCTGCAACCTCCGTACGTACTGGTTCGCCACATCCCACGGAATCGTGGTCCATGACTGCCAGTCGCAGGAGGCGACATCGCCCGTTTGTGAACAAGCGTCCATATCTTCCTCCTGAGAGTTGGAATGGAGCGGGTGAAGGGAATCGAACCCTCGTCAGTTGCTTGGGAAGCAACAGCTCTACCATTGAGCTACACCCGCACTGGCGTCGATCATAGCGGCACATCCCGCCGCTTGCGAAGCCTGCACCGGCTGCCGCAGCGGCAGACCGGCGTTGTCGCGGAGACGGGCGACCCGCGTCGCCCATCCCGTTCATCTCAGCCGCGTTGCTGCTTGAGCAGGTCGCGGATCTCGGTCAGCAGCACTTCTTCGGCCGGCGGTGAGGCGGGCGCGGCGTCGGCCTGCTTCTTGAAGCGGTTGAACTGCTTGATGAGGATGAACAGCGCGAAGGCGACCAGCAGGAACTTGATCACCGCGTTGATGAACAGGCCGTAGGCGATGACGGGCGCGCCGGCTTCGCGCGCGGCTGCCAGCGAGGCGAACTCGCCGCCGCCGAGGGTGACGAACAGGTTGGAGAAATCCAGCTCGCCCAGGACCAGGCCGAGCGGCGGCATCAGGATGTCGTCCACCAGCGAGCTGACGATGGTGGTGAACGCGGCGCCGATGATGATGCCGACGGCCATGTCGAGCACGTTGCCACGGGTGGCGAATTCTTTGAACTCCTTGAGCATGGCGGTCTCCGATGCGGTGGTTGCGGCGCTATCGTAACCGGAAACGCGCGCCCGTCACGCACCGTTCGCCGGTCCGGATCGCGCCGTGATGCAGCGGCTAGAATGGCGGCATGGACATCCTGCTCAATGGCGAAACCCACGCGGTGCCGGAAGGCTGCACCGTGGCCGAACTGCTGCGCCGCAATGACTTGGCCGAGCGCCGGGTCGCCGTCGAGGTGAACCGGACCATCGTGCCGCGCAGCCGCCACGAAACCCATGCGCTGGCGGCCGGCGACGAGGTCGAAATCGTCCACGCCATCGGCGGCGGCTGACCGGCCGGCGGTCGAGATGCCGCGCCGCTTGCGGCACAATAGGCGGCAATGGCCACGAACCTCCCCGAAGCGGCGCCCGCGCGCGCCGACAAGCCGCTGACCATCGCTGGTCGCACCTATCAATCGCGCCTCCTGACCGGTACCGGAAAGTACCGCGATCTGGAGGAAACGCGGCAGGCCACCGAGGCGGCCGGCGCCGAGATCGTCACGGTTGCCATCCGGCGCAGCAACATCGGCCAGGATCCCTCGCAGCCGAACCTGCTGGACGTACTGCCGCCGGACCGTTTCACGATCCTGCCGAACACCGCTGGCTGCTACACCGCCGATGACGCCGTTCGCACCCTGCGCCTGGCGCGCGAGCTGCTGGACGGCCACAGCCTGGTGAAGCTGGAGGTGCTGGGCGATCGCACCACGCTCTATCCCGACGTGATGGAAACGGTGAAGGCCACCGAAACGCTGGTCCGCGAAGGCTTCCAGGTCATGGTGTACTGCAGCGACGACCCGGTGCTGGCGCGTCGCTACGAGGAGCTGGGCGCGGTCGCGGTGATGCCGCTGGCGGCGCCGATCGGCTCCGGCCTGGGCATCCAGAACCGCTGGAACCTGATCGAGATCATCGAGAACGCCAAGGTGCCGATCATCGTCGATGCCGGCGTCGGTACCGCGTCCGATGCCGCCATCGCCATGGAACTGGGCTGCGACGGCGTGCTGATGAACACCGCGATCGCCGGCGCCCGCGAGCCGGTGCGCATGGCGCGGGCGATGCGCCTGGCCATCGAGGCCGGCCGCGAAGCCTTCCTCGCCGGCCGCATTGCGCGCCGGCGCCACGCCAGCGCCTCGTCGCCGCTGGATGGACTGATCGGCTGATGGCCGGCATCGACCCGGCCAGCGACGCCAGTCCCCCGGACACGTCCGATCCGCGCCACCGCGCCGTGCGCAGCTTCGTGCTGCGCCAGGGCCGGATGACGGCGGCGCAGGCGCGTGCCTTCGAGGAACACTGGCAGCGTTACGGCCTGGTGGCCGGGGACGCGCCGCTCGACCTCGACGCCGTCTTCGGCCGGCGTGCCCGCCGCGTGCTGGAAATCGGCTTCGGCAACGGTGAGGCGCTGTGCGAGGCGACGCAGGCCGAACCCGGTACCGACTTCATCGGCATCGAGGTCCATGGCCCCGGCGTCGGTCGCCTGCTCAAGGATGCCGCCGCGGCCGGCGTGGGCAACCTGCGGGTGTTCCAGCACGATGCGATCGAGGTGCTCGACCGCGCCATCCCGGCGCACAGCATCGACGAGCTGCGGCTGTTCTTCCCCGACCCCTGGCCGAAGAAGAAGCATCACAAGCGCCGCATCGTGCAACCGGCGTTCGCCGAACGCGTGCGCCGCGTGCTGGTGCCCGGCGGCCGCCTGCACATGGCGACCGACTGGCCGCACTATGCCGAACACATGCTCGAGGTGATGGATGCGGCGCCCGGCTGGCGCAACAGCGCCGGTGCCGGTCATTACAGCGAGCGGCCGGCGTCGCGGACGCTGACGCATTTCGAGAAGCGCGGCCTGCGCCTGGGCCATCCCGTCCACGACCTGATTTACGAAACCCTGACCACCTGAGCCATGGACAGCAGCGCACTGGTCTTCACCACGGACATGCTGCTTGTCCTGGGCCTGCTGCTGTTCACTGTGGTGATGCTGGTCGGCGAGTGGATCCGCGCCGACATCGTCGCGCCGCTGGTGCTGGTCCTGCTCGGCATCCTCGGCCTGGTGCCCAGCGACGAGCTGTTCCAGGGCTTTTCCTCCAATGCCGTGCTGGCGGTGATCGCCACCATGATCATGGGCGCCGGCCTGGAACGCACCGGTGTGATGGCGTACGCCGCGCAGTTCATCATCCGCCTGTCCGGCGGCATCGAACGTCGCCTGACCGTGCTGCTGTCGAGCCTGTCCGGCGTGATCTCCGGCTTCCTGCAGAACCCGGTCGACGTCGCGCTGTTCCTGCCGGTGGCCAGCCGCATTTCCGCGCGTACCGGCCTGCCGCTGGCCAAGCTGCTGCTGCCGATCGCCTGCTGCATCATCCTCGGCGGCACGCTGACCATGGTCGGCTCCTCGCCGCTGATCGTGCTCAACGACCTGATCGTCAGCGCCAACCGCAACCTGCCGTCGGGCGCCAACGCACTGGAACCGTTCGCGATGTTCGCGGTGGCGCCGGTGGGCCTGGCCCTGCTGGTCGCCGGCATCGGCTACTTCGCCTTCATTGCGCCGCACCTGATGCCCGAGCGCCTGCGCCGGCAGGAAACGACGCCGGCACGCGCCGAGAGCTACTTCGCCAGGGCCTATGGCATCGAAGGCGACATCTATGAACTGGTCGTCACCGCCGAAAGCCCGCTGGTCGGCATGGCGATCTCCGAGGCGGAGCAGCTGCATGGCGCGCCGCTGATCCTCGCCATCAAGGTCGGCTCGGAAGCGCGCCTGGCGCCGCCGGCCGACCAGATGATCTGGGTCGGCACCGCGCTGGGCGTGCTCGGCCCGCGCGAGGAGGTGCAGCAGTTCGCCCAGAACAACGTGCTTGCGCTGCGTCCGCGCCTGCGCGAGTTCGCCGATTTCTTCAATCCCAGTCGCGCCGGCATCGCCGAAGCGGTCATGCCGCCGGGCAGCCGCTTCATCGGCAAGAAGCCCTCCGAGCTGCGCCTGCGCAAGCGCCTGGGCCTGAGCATCCTCGCGGTCAGCCGCGGCGACCAGGTCATCACCCAGGGCGTGCGCGAAACCACGCTGCGCGCCGGCGACTGCCTGGTCTTCCACGGTTTCTGGCGCGACCTGGCGCATGCCGCGGAAAAGCACGACTACGTCGTCGTCACCGACATTCCCAAGCAGGAGCAGCGGCCGCACAAGCTGTGGCACGCGCTGGTGCTGTTCGTCACCGCCGTCGGCTTCGCGCTGTACAGCGCCGACCAGCTGCCGGTGATGCTGTTCGCCGGCGCCGTGGGCATGATGCTGGTCGGCGTGCTCAGCGTCGAGGAAGCCTATGGCGCCGTGAACTGGAAGACCGTGTTCATGCTCGCCAGCCTGATTCCATTGAGCTACGCGCTGGAAACCACCGGCGCCGCCGCCTGGCTGGTGCAGGAAAGCCTGAGCGTGATCGGCGGCATGCCGGCGCTGGCGGTACAGCTGTTCATCGTCGCCCTGACCAGCTTCTTCGCCATGGTGATGTCCAACGTCGGCGCCACCGTGCTGATGGTGCCGCTGGCGATCAACGCGGCATTGGCGACCGGCCACAACCCGGCCGCCTACGCGCTGCTGGTCGGCGTCGCCGCCTCGAACAACTTCTTCACCGTCACCAATCCGGTGATCGCGATGATCATGGGCCCGGGCGCCTACCGCACCAGCGACCTGTTCCGCGTCGGTGGCCCGCTGGCGCTGATCTTCATGCTGGTCACCATCGTCATGATCAACGTGATGTTCTGACCCGCGGCGGTCACCGGCGCGGACGTCCGCCCGCCTCGCCGGACAGCGGTGCGTTGGCGACAAACCATTGAATCCGTTCCGTTCTGCGGTTGGCACGGCTGATGCTTCACGCTTGCCATGAACAGGAGTCCGGACATGGATGGCAGCAGCCGCATCGGCATTCGCGACACCTCGGCGCAGGACCGGGTCGTTTCCCCCGCCGCCGGCGAACAGCGCTCGCGGCGCATCAGGTGGCTGGCGATCGCCGCCGTCGCCGTCGTCCTGCTCGTGTTGCTGGTGCCGTCCCTGCTGCGTACGTTTTCCGCCACGCGCTCGGTGAGCGGCGACCGCTTGCGCACGGCAGTGGTCGAACGCGGCACGTTGCTGCGCGACATCGCCGTTCAGGGCCGCGTCGTCGCCGCGGTCAGCCCGACGCTGTTCGCGCCCGCCGCCGGCACCGTGACCTTCAATGTGCAGGCGGGCGACGATGTCGCGCAAGGCGCTGCCCTGGCGCAGATGGCCAGCCCGGAGCTGGAAAACGAGCTCTCGCGCGAACAGTCGACGCTTGAGAGCCTGGAGATCGAGGTCGCGCGCGCGCGCATCGACATCCGCAAGCGCCAGCTGCTCAGCTCGCGCACCCGCGACGAGGCCGAGGTCGCGCTGCTCGCCGCGCGCCGTGAAATGCAGCGCGCCGACACCGCCTGGGAAACACGCTCGATCAGCGAGGTCGACCACCTGCGCGCCCGTGATGCCCTGCGCACAGCCGAGCTCGGCCATGCCCACGCCAGCGCCGACGTCGACCTGGAGAAGGAATCGCTGGCCTTCGAACTGCGCAGCCGCGAACTGGCACTGGACCGCCAGCGCCTGCTGGTCGAAGACCTGCGCCGCCGCGTCGACGAGCTGACCGTGCGGGCACCGGTGGACGGACGCGTCGGCACGCTGCTGGTCGCCGACCGCAGCGCCGTCGGCCGCGACGCCGGCCTGCTCACCGTGATCGACCTGAGCCGACTGGAAATAGAGATCGACGCGCCGGAAAGCTTCGCCGACGACCTCGTTCCCGGCCTGGCCGGCGAGGTGACGTTCCAGGGTCGCGCCTTCCCGGCCGAGCTGGCTTCGGTGTCGCCGGAAGTCGTCAGCGGCCAGGTGCGTGCGCGCCTGCGCTTCGCCGGGGCGCAGCCGGAAGGCCTGCGCCAGAACCAGCGCCTGCAGGCGCGCGTGCTGCTCGACGAACGGCCCAATGTGCTGAAGGTGCAGCGCGGTCCGTTCGTCGACGCCGGCAGTGGCCGCTTCGCCTACGTGCTCGTCGATGGCGTCGCCGTGCGTCGCCCGATCGAACTGGGCGTCGGCAGCCTGACCGAGATCGAGGTGATCTCCGGCCTGGCCGAAGGCGAGCGCATCGTCATCTCGGGCACCGACGGCTTCGAAGACGCCGAGCGCGTGCTCGTCAACTGAATCCCGGGCGCCGCGCCCCGGCGCGGCTTCCCACCCCGCACCTCCCAGGACACAACCAGGACGAACGACATGCTTCGCATGAACCAGCTCAGCAAGGTGTTCCGTACCCACATGATCGAGACGCATGCGCTGCGCGAGCTGTCGATGCACGTGCGCGAAGGCGAGTTCGTCGCGGTGACCGGGCCGTCCGGCTCCGGCAAGACCACCTTCCTCAACATCGCCGGCCTGCTGGAAACCTTCACCGCCGGCGAATACCACCTGGATGGCGTCGACGTACGCGGCCTCAATGACGATGCCCGCTCGCGCCTGCGCAACGAGAAGATCGGCTTCATCTTCCAGGGCTTCAATCTGATCCCGGATCTCAACCTGTTCGACAACGTCGACGTGCCACTGCGTTATCGCGGCTTCAAGGCCCCGGAGCGCCGTCGCCGCATCGAGGAAGCGCTGGCCAAGGTCGGCCTGGCCTCGCGCATGAAGCACTACCCCAGCGAACTGTCCGGCGGCCAGCAGCAGCGTGTCGCCATCGCCCGCGCCCTGGCCGGGGAGCCGCGCCTGCTGCTGGCCGACGAACCGACCGGCAACCTCGACTCGCTGATGGCGCGTGGCGTCATGGAGCTGCTGGAGTCGATCAACGAGCAGGGCACCACCATCGTGATGGTGACCCACGATCACGAGCTGGCGGCGCGTGCGCAGCGCAACGTGCACATCATCGACGGCCAGGTCAGCGATCTCGACGACGGCCCGCGGCTGGCGGCGCCGCGTCCGGCGGCCGCCGCGGCGAACCCTGCTGCGGCCGTGAACGCCTGAGACGGAGCGAACGCCCATGACCCGCTACTACTTCTGGCTGGCCACGCGCAGCCTGCGCCGCAATCCGGTGCTGACGGCGCTGATGGTCGCCGCCATCGCGCTCGGCATCGGCGCGGCGATGACCGCGCTGACCGTGCTGCGCGGCATGTCCAGCAATCCGATGGCGCACCGCGAGGATCGCGTCTATCGCCCGCAGGTCGACAACTGGTCGGCGAACCAGCCCTATGACGAGCAGGGCAATCCGCCCAACCTGATGACCTACCAGGACTCCATGGCGCTGCACAACGCGCGGAAGGCCAGGCGGCAGGCGGCGATGTTCCCCAACTTCCTCGCCGTCGAGCCGGCCAACCCGGAGGTCAAGCCGTTCCTGGCGACCGTGCTGTTCACGCACGGCGACTTCTTCCCGATGTTCGACGTGCCGTTCCTGTTCGGCGGCGGCTGGGACCGCCAGTCCGACGACAACAATGCCCGCGTGGTGGTGATCTCGCGCGCCATGAACGACCGCCTGTTCGGCGGCGCCGACAGCGTCGGCCGCCGTTTGCGCATGCAGGGCGAGGACTACATCGTCAGCGGCGTGCTTGACGCCTGGCAGCCGCAGCCGCGCTTCTACGAGATCTCCTCCGGCGCCTTCGCCGATGTCGAGGATGTCTTCGTGCCCTTCGGCATCGGCATCGAGAAGGAGCTGACGTCCAGTGCCAACAACAACTGCTTCAGCGATCCCGGCGCCGGCTACCAGGCGTGGCTGGCGTCGGACTGCATCTGGATGGCGTTCTGGGTAGAACTCGAAGGGGCCGCCGACGCGGCCCGCTACAAGGATTTCCTCGACGCCTACGTGCAGGAGCAGAAGGCCCGCGGCCGCTTTCCGCGCCCGCTCAACAACCGCGTGAACACCGTCGCGGAGTGGCTGGCGCAGCAGCGCGTGGTCGGCCGCGATGCCCAGACCCAGACCTGGCTGGCCTTCGCCTTCCTGATCGTCTGCCTGATCAACACCGTCGGCCTGTTGCTGGCGAAGTTCATGGCGCGCGCACCGGAAATCGGCCTGCGTCGCGCGGTCGGCGCAAGCCGGAAGCAGGTCTTCGCCCAGTTCCTCACCGAGTCCGGCGTGATCGGGATTGCCGGCGCGGCGCTCGGGCTGCTGCTCACCTGGCTGGGCCTGATCGGTCTGCGCGCGCTGTATGGCGACACCGCCACCGGCCGCATGGCCGAACTCGACGCCGGCATGACCGCGATCGTGGTGCTGGCCGCCATTGGCGCCAGCCTGCTGGCCGGGCTGTTCCCGACATGGCGCGCCTGCCAGGTCACGCCCGCCCTGCAACTGAAGTCGAACTAGGAGCCCGCCATGGCCATGCGACCGATTTTCTCCGCATTGATGCGCAACAAGGCCGGCCTGGCGCTGATCGTCGTCCAGGTCGCGATCACCCTGGCGGTGATCTGCAACAGCCTGTTCATCGTCCTCGAGCGCAGCACGCGCGTCGGCCGCCCCAGCGGCATGGACGAGACGGGCACGTTCACCATCGACAGCCTCGGCTTCGCCGCCGACTACGACGTCCGCGACACCATCCACGCCGATCTGGCGCGCCTGCGCGCCCTGCCCGGGGTGATCGATGCCACCAGCACCAACACGACGCCGCTGACAAACGGCGGCTGGAGTACCGGCGTCACCACCGAACCGGGGCGCGGCGTGGACAGCAGCGGCGTGCAACCGGCGGCAATGTATTTCATGGACGAACACGGCCTCGACGCCTTCGGCGTGAGGCTGGTCGAAGGTCGCGCGTTCCAGGCCGGTGACGTGCGCGAGTTCAACCAGAACACCCGCATCCAGTCCAGCGTCGCCATCCTGACGCAGGCGCTGGCCGACGTCCTGTTCCCGGATGGTGGCGCCGTGGGCCGGCAGATCTACGGTATTGCCAACGACAACCAGCCGGTCACGGTGATCGGCATCGTCGAACGTCTGCAGGTGCCGTGGGTGGGCTGGACTGACGTCGAGCAGTCGGTGCTGGTGCCGGCCATCCAGATCGACGGCAACTTCTCGCGCTACCTGGTCCGCGCCGAGCCCGGACAGCGCGACGCGCTGATGCCGCAGGTCGAGAAGGCGCTGCAGGACGGCCACAGCGGCCGCCTGGTGCGGCGCATGCGTTCGATCGAGGAGGCGCGCACGCGCGTCTATCGCCAGGACCACGCGATGATGTCGATCCTCGGCGGCACCATGGTCGCCATGCTGGTGATCACCGGCCTGGGCATCGTCGGGCTGACCAGCTTCTGGGTCACCCGCCGCATGAAGCAGATCGGCACCCGGCGCGCGCTGGGCGCACTTCGAGGCGACATCCGCAGCTACTTCCAGACCGAGAATGCGCTGATGATCGGCTTCGGCATCCTGCTCGGCGCCCTGCTGACCTACGGCTTCAATGCCTGGCTGATGCAGAACTTCAATACCGCCCGCCTGCCATGGCCCTACCTGCCCATGGGTGCACTGGCAATGGCGGTGCTCGGGCAACTGGCGGTGCTCGGTCCGGCGTCGCGTGCGGCGTCGGTCACGCCGGCGCTGGCGACGCGCACGGCCTGACGGAAAAACCGGACAGCACGATGAGCGGTCGATACCATGCCTGCCCGGTGCAACCTATTCACCGGTCCGCGCATCCGGATGCATCATGCATCGGGAGCGCGACCGGATGGGCAGACAGGTCATGAGTACGGTTCTGGTGATCGACGACAACCCGGCGGTGGCGACGGCGCTGTCCGTGCTGCTCGGGCTGCGCGAAATCCGCACGCTGACGGCGGGTTCGCCGGAAGAAGGCCTGGCCGTGTTCGATCGCGAGACGGTGGACCTGGTCATCCAGGACATGAACTTCAGTGCCGACACGACCTCGGGCGAGGAGGGCGTGTCGCTGTTCCATGCGCTGCGCGCGCGCTGTCCCGACCTGCCGGTGGTCCTGCTGACCGGCTGGACGCGTCTTGAGACCGCCGTCGAACTGGTGAAGGCCGGTGCCGCCGACTATCTCGGCAAGCCCTGGGATGACGACAAGCTGCTGGCGTCGGTCGAGAACCTGCTCGAACTGTCGGAAACCTCCCGGATGGCGCGGCGTTACCAGTCCGAGCAGCGCTCGGCGCTGGCTGCTCTGGCGCAGCGCTTCGACCTCTGTGGCCAGGTGGTCGCCTCCGGCGCGATGGAACGCGTCGTCAATCTCGCCGGCCAGGTCGCGCGCTCGGACCTCCCGGTGCTCATCACCGGCCCGAACGGCGCCGGCAAGGAAGGCATCGCGGCCATCGTGCACGCCAACTCCAGCGTCCGCGACGGTCCTTATATTGTGGTCAACTGCGGCGCCCTGCCGTCGGAGCTGGTCGAGGCCGAATTGTTCGGCGCAGAGGCCGGCGCCTACACCGGCGCCGGACGCGCGCGCGAGGGCCGCTTCGAAGCCGCGGACCGCGGCACGCTGTTCCTAGACGAGATCGGCAACCTGCCGCTGTCCAGCCAGGTGAAGCTGCTGCGCGTGCTCGAAAGCGGCCAGTTCGAACGGCTGGGATCGACGCGCACGCAGCGCGTGAAGGTGCGCGTGCTGTCTGCGACCAATGCCGACCTGCGCGCGATGATCGCCGACGGGCGTTTCCGCGAAGACCTGTTCTACCGTCTGGCCGTGATCGAGCTGCAGGTGCCGCCGCTGGCGCAGCGCCGCGACGACGTCCTCGCGCTGGCGGAGCATTTCCTCGCCGGCCAGGCGCGGCTGTCCGCCGACGCGCGCCGCCTGCTGCTGGCGCACGACTGGCCCGGCAATGTCCGCGAACTCAAGAACGCGGTGCTGCGCGCGCGGCTGCTCTGTCGCGATGGCCTGATCGAGGCCGACGATCTCGGGCTGGCGCCACCGGCACGCCCGCCGATGGCCGCGTCGGCACCGGCCGAGCCGGACCGGCAGGCGATCGAACGCGCGCTGGAGCGCTCCGGCGGCGTGGTCGCGCAGGCGGCCGGCGAACTCGGACTCAGCCGCCAGGCGCTTTACCGGCGCATGGAAAAACTGGGCCTGGGTCCGGCGCGTGCGTGAAGCGACCGCCAGGGCATTGCGTCTGGCGCCGCGGCTCGATCCGTCGCCTGCTGCAGGCGGCCGGTATTCCCGCGCGCCCTGACACGGCGACGCAGGACTGCCTGGCATCCGCCTGACGATTCCCGCCCGCCTCACGCTGATGCTGCTGCTGGCGATGCTCGCGGGTGTCGGCCTGGGCCGGCTCCTCGCCGGGTCCACGCTGGCGCCCGGGCCGATGCTTGCCGTCGCCGTCGCAGTGTCGTTGCTGCTGTGCATGCCAGTGGCCTATGTATTGACGCGGCCACTGGCGCGCCTGTTGCGCGCCCTGGCCGGCGCGGTGATCTCGTTCCGCGACGGTGATTTCAGTTTCAGCATCGCCAGCAACCGCCGCGACGAATTCGGAGACCTGGTGCGCGCGCACAATGAACTGGGCCGCGTGCTGCGTGCGGAACGGCAGTCCCTGTTCCAGCGCGAGCTGCTGCTGCACACCGTGATCCAGAACGCGCCCACCGCGGTGGTGCTGACCAATGCCCGCGGCCATGTGGTGCATGCCAACCTGGCCGCCCGCCACCTGATGAACGACGGCCACCGCCTCGAAGGGCAGACCCTGGAGGCGCTGCTGCAGGCGATGCCGGAGACCTTGCAGGAAGCCGTGCGGGCGCGCCGCGAAGGCCTGTTCGCGCTGGAGTTGCAGGGACAGGAGGAAGTGTTCCATCTCGCCACGCGCTCGTTCCGCCTGCATGGCCAGCGGCACCAGCTGTACCTGATCCGGCACATGACGCGCGAGATCAGCCGCCAGGAGGTGGCCAGCTGGAAGAAGGTGATCCGGGTGATCAGCCATGAGCGGAACAACTCGCTGGCGCCGATTTCCTCGCTCGCCCACTCCGGACGCATGCTCGCCGCGCGCGGTGACGTCGGCCGCCTCGATGAAGTGCTGGCGACGATCGGCGAGCGCGCGCAACACCTCGGCGAGTTCATCCGTGGCTATGCCGCCTTCGCCAAGCTGCCACTGCCGCGCCGGGAGGCGATTCCGTGGCAGGCGCTCGCGATGCGCCTGTCCGTGCAGTATGCATTCCGGCATGGCTGCGAACTGGCGGACGATGCCGTCATCCAGGCTGACCCGGCGCAGCTCGAACAGGCGTTGATCAACCTGCTGAAGAACGCGCATGAATCCGGCTCGGCCGCTGCGGACGTGGAGCTCGCCGTTGGCGAGTCGGCGCGGGACTGGTGGATCGAGGTGCGCGACCGCGGTCCGGGCATGAGCAGCCAGGTCATCGCCAGCGCGCTGGTGCCGTTCTATTCGACCAAGCGCAGCGGCACCGGCCTGGGGCTGGCGCTGGCACGCGAGATCGTCGAGGCGCACGGCGGCCGTCTTTCGCTGGCCAATCGTGCCGACGGCGGGCTGGGCGTGCGGCTGACGCTGCCGAAATCGCCGGAAGGCGACGCGCCACCGCTCGCCACCTGAGGGACAATATCCGCCACAGCGCGGAGTACCCCTCATGGTCCAGCCCCTGATCCGATTCGCCGGCGCGGTCACCGCGCTGTGCGTGCTTGTTGCTTGTGCCGCCACGCGGCCGCGCGGGGGCGAGGACGAATGGCAGGCGACGCTGGCGGTGCTGGCGACCAGCGACCTGCATGGCAATGTCCTCGGATTCGATTACTACCGCCGGCGCGAGGATCCCACCGTCGGCTTCGACCGCGTCGCGACACTGGTCGCCCAGGCCCGGGCGCGATACGCCGACACCCTGCTGGTCGACAATGGCGACACCATCCAGGGCACGCCGCTGGCCGACTGGCAGGCACGCGTCCAGCCGCCCGCCTGCGAAGACCGGCTGGCGATCCATGTCGCCATGGACCATGTCGGTTACGACGCCGGCACCCTTGGAAACCACGAGTTCAACTACGGGCTGCCTTTCCTGTCACAGGTGGCCGGCGTGCCCTTCGACGACGGGCAGGCGGACTGTCGCGGTCCCGGTTTCCCGCTGCTGCTGTCCAACCTGGTGCATGCCGACGATGGCCGGCCGTTGCTGCCGCCACGCCTGCTGCTGGAGCGTCAGCTGCATGCGCGCGACGCGAAAGGCGAGGTCGTCCGCAAGCCCGTCCGCATCGGCCTGGTCGCGCTGGCGCCGCCGGGCATCATGAAATGGGATGCGCGGCACCTGGCCGGTCGCGTGCGGATGGTCGATGCCCTGGATGCCACGCGCGGGCAGGTCGCGGCCCTGCGCGCGGATGGCGCCGATGTCGTCATCGCACTGGTACACGGCGGGCTCGACACGCGGCCGTGGGATGGCACGCTCGACAACCCCGGCTGGCATGTCGCCGCCAGTGGCCTGGTCGATGCGATGGTCCTGGGTCACGAACACCTGCGGTTTCCCGATCCGCACTCGGCACGGCCGGCCTATGGCGACCTGCCCGGCGTCGATGCCGGCGCCGGGCGCGTGCACGGCGTTCCGGCGGTGATGCCTTCATTCTGGGGTCGCGCCCTGGGCGTGATCGAACTGTCGCTGCGTTTCCGCGACGGCCGCTGGCAGGTCGACCGTGACGACAGCCGCAGCCTGCTGCTGCCGCACGGCGCGACGGACGCGTCGGGCGTCACGCCCGATGCGCAGGTCGCCGGGCTGGTGGCGCAGGCCCATGCCGGCACGCTCGCCTGGCTGGAGGAGCCGATCGCCGAAACCCGGATCGCGATGACCACCTTCTTCGCCGATGTCGGCGACACCAGCGCCCTCGATGTCGTCAACCGCGCCCAGGTCGATTACCTGCGCGAACGCATCGACGCCGACTGGCCGCAGTTGCGCGGCCTGCCGCTGCTGTCGGCGGCGGCACCGTTCAAGACCGGCAGCGCCGGACCGGACGACTACACGCAGGTCGCCGCCGGGACGCTGGCGATCCGGCATGCCGCCGACCTTTACCTCTATCCGAACACGCTGGTGGCGGTGAAGGTGACGGGTGCGCAACTGAAGGCCTGGCTGGAGCAGTCGGCGAAACGCTTCAACCGCATCGACCCGGACGTCGCGACGCCGCAGCCGCTGGTGGACACCGGCGTGGCCGGCTACAACTTCGATGTCATCGACGGCGTCCGCTACGTCATCGACCTCACGCGTGAGGCCGGTGCGCGCATCGTCGATCTGCGCCATGCCGACGGCCGCGCGGTGGATCCGCAGGAATGGCTGCTGGTCGCGACCAACAACTACCGCGCCGGCAACGGCCAGTCGTTCGGCTTCGATGCCTCGGCACTGGTGGTCGACACCCAGGCCGGCAATCGCGACGTGCTCATCGACTGGCTGCGTGAGCGCCGCGTCGTCGACGGACGCGACCCGCGGTCCGCCCCGCCCTGGCGATTCGCGCCGCTGCCGCCGCAGGCCAACGTCACCTTCAGCACGCGCGCCGGGCTCGCGGCGGAACCCTCGTTCGGTCCGCACCGACTGCAGCGCGTGGCGGACACGGACGACGGTCGCGCAGTCTATCGGCTGCACGTCGGTCCTGAGTGAGGCGAACGCGCGCGACCTTCCTGCTGTCGCGTGCGTGACGTCCCCCCGCTCCCATCCGGCCGCCGCTGCTGAATCCCCCTCGCGCAGCGCGTATAGTTCGGCCCCGTTACCTACGGAAAGTTTTCGGACATGAGCCAACAGACCCCATTGAATGCCGTCCATCGCCAGCTCGGTGCCCGCATGGTCGATTTCGGCGGCTGGGACATGCCGATCAATTACGGCTCGCAGATCGAGGAGCACCACGCCGTCCGCCGCGACGCTGGCATGTTCGATGTCTCGCACATGACGGTGATCGACCTGGATGGCGATCGCAGCCGCGACTTCCTGCGCCACCTGTTCGCCAACGACGTCGCCAGGCTGAAGACGCCGGGCAAGGCGCTCTATACCTGCATGTTGAACGAGACGGGTGGCGTCATCGACGACCTGATCGTCTACTGGCTGGCCGGCACCCGCTACCGCATCGTCTCCAACGCCAGCACCCGCGACAAGGACCTGGCATGGATCCGTCGCCATGCCGCCGACTACGCGGTGACTGTCACCGAGCGGCCGGAGATGGCGATCATCGCCGTGCAGGGGCCGACGGCACGAGAGCGCGTGCACGGTCTGCTGTCGACGGCGACCTCGCAGTCGGCGACCGCGCTCGCCCGTTTCGCCGCCATCGAAGGCGACGGCCTGTTCATCGCCCGTACCGGTTACACCGGCGAGGACGGCTACGAGATCGTGCTGCCCGACAGCGAGGTGGTCGCGTGGTGGCAGAAGCTGGTCGATGCAGGCGTGCGTCCCTGCGGACTCGGCGCACGCGACACACTGCGCCTGGAGGCCGGCATGAACCTGTACGGGCAGGACATGGACGAGACCACGACGCCGCTGGAATCCGGCCTGGCCTGGACGCTGGCGATGAAGGACGAGCGCGCCTTCCTCGGTCGCGCCGCCCTGCAGGCGCAGCTCGACGCCGGCGTGCCGCAGCGGCTCGTCGGCCTGGTGCTGGAGGACAAGGGCGTGCTTCGCCACGACCAGCGCGTCATCACCGACGCCGGCGACGGCGTCATCACCTCCGGCACGTTCTCGCCGACGGCCGGCAAGTCGATCGCACTCGCGCGTGTGCCGCGCGATGCCACCTCCTTCCGCGTCGACATCCGCGGACGCGAACTGCCGGCACGCGCCGTCGACATCCCGTTCGTGCGTGATGGCCAGGCGCGACCGGGACTGTGACGTTTCCACCCGGTCCGGAAATCCTGAATTAGAATCCTCCCCAACGACCCCGGAGAGCAGCAACATGAGCGAGATACCTGGCGACCTCAAGTTCCTCAAGAGCCACGAATGGGCCCGCGTCGAGGACAACGGCACGGTGACGGTCGGCATCTCCGATCACGCCCAGGGACTGCTCGGTGACCTGGTCTATGTCGAACTGCCGCAGGTCGGCGACAGCGTCGATGCCGGCAGCGCCTGCGCCGTCGTCGAGTCGGTGAAGGCGGCGTCCGACGTCTATTCGCCGGTGTCCGGCGAGATCGTCGCGGTCAACGCCGCGCTGTCCGACAAGCCCGAAACGATCAACGAGGATGCCTTCGGCGAAGGCTGGATCTTCGTCGTGAAGGCCAGCGACCTGGGCGAACTGGAAGAGCTGCTCGATCCGGACGCCTACGCCGAACTGATCGAAGGCGAGGAATGATCGCAGCGATGCATCGCGACCGGCGCGCATCGGGATGAAGGTTTCCGGAGCGCGCTCCAGCGGCATCGGCATCGTTTTCCGGAACACGCGAACGATCATTGTCACGACCGCTGCGGATGAAGCGATGATCGACGTGAGAAAAAAATGACGGAATCTTCGTCTAGACGATTGACACCGTGGATGCAAGTGATTAGTTTCTGCGCAACCCACGGATCGCAACCCGGTGGCGACGGTCCAGAGAGCTTCAGAACAGTGCCGAAACGGTCCCTGCAGCTGACAATCAGAACGAATGACGCGGCAGCCCAGCCGCGCACCGCCCACCATCCCCGACTTTCATCCACGTCGGTCGGCCGACCATCCCCATAACTCCACCAACCGGCCGCCCGGCGTTTGCTGCGTTCGAGTTTCACTGGGCAACACACACAACCACTAACGAGGAGCTAAGACGTCTATGGCAACTACCAGGAAAGCTGCGAAGAAACCTGCAGCCAGGAAGGCCACGGCCAAGAAGGCAACGAAGAAGGTTGCGAAGAAGGCCACCGCCAAGAAGGCAACGAAGAAGGTTGCAAAGAAGGCCACGGCCAAGAAGGCAACCCGCAAGGTAGCCAAGAAGACCACCGCCCGTAAGGCGACGGCGAAGAAGGCCACCGCGAAGAAGGCAACGAAGAAGGTCGCCAAGAAGGCCACCGCCAAGAAGGCCGCCAAGAAGGCGACCCGCAAGGTAGCCAAGAAGACCACCGCCAGGAAGGCGACCGCCAAGAAGGCGACCCGGAAGGTAGCCAAGAAGGCGACCGCGAAGAAGGCGACCCGGAAGGTAGCCAAGAAGGCGACCGCGAAGAAGGCAACGGCGAAGAAGGCCACTGCCAAGAAGGCGGCCCGCAAGCCGGCTGCCAAGAAGGCGGCCAAGCGTCCGGCGAAGAAGACCAAGCCTGCCGTGAAGAAGGCGGTCAAGCCGGTGACGACGCCGATCGCCCCGGTCCTCAGCAGCACCGTGCAGTAATAAAGCGTCGGCTTCGCCGACGTCATGACCCTTGCCACCCTCCCCGTGTCGCCCAGCGCGGGGAGGGCAGTTCCACCAGGCGGTGCCGTCCGTATCCGCCTTTCCAGTCTCCCCGGATTCCCCGACCCGTTGTGGCCGCCTCGCCGCGACCGCATGTCCCGGCACCCATGTCCTAGGCGCTGACGTCCACCTGCGTCCGTCGCGCCGTCGCGCTCACTAAGTCCGGGCCGCCCTTGTGCTCATGACGGTGCCGCACTGTAATGGCGCACCCGGCCCCTGACGATCCGTCGCCATGAAACGACTGCTGAAGTTCCTGATCGCCCTGTTCCTGCTGCTCGCCGTCGTTTTTTTTCTCGGTGCCTACCTGTTGCCCGATCGCGCGCGCATCTCGCGCCAGGTCCGCATCGACCGGCCCGCCGGCCAGGTCTTCGCCGTCGTCAACGACCTGCACCGGTTCAATGAATGGTCGCCGTGGTTCGATCTCGATCCGTCCGCGACCTACCGTCACGAAGGACCGGAGCGGGGTGCCGGTTCGGCGCTGCACTGGTCGGGCAATGATGCCGCCGGCAGTGGCACGCTGCGCATCGTGTCGAGCGAAGCGCCCTCGCGCGTGGAAACCGAAGTCGCCTTCGAAGGCTTTCCCGATCCGGCGCGGGCCCTGCTGCTGATCAGCGGCGACGGCGACGCCAGCCGCGTGGAGTGGACCTTCGAGACGGCGCTGAATGGACCGCTTGCCCGCTGGTTCGGACTGCTGATGCCGCGTTACATCGGCGCCGACTATGACAAGGGGCTCGGACGGCTCAAGACGCTGGTCGAGTCCGGACCCGACGTCGATTTCAGCGACCTCGAGGTCGCCGACATGACCACCTCCGCCTTCGACGCCATCGTCGCCGATGGCGAGGTGCCGGCCGGCGACATGGACGCCGCCGCCGCAACGCTCGGCGATCTCTATGGCCGGCTGCTGGCGTTCGCCGCCGCGCAGGACCTGGAGATCATCGGCCAGCCGCTGACGCTGACCAGCGAACCCGGTGCGGCGACCTGGCGCTTCCAGGCGGCACTGCCGGTGCGCGTCGCCGGTGCCGTGCAGGAAAGCGAAGGCGTCGGCCTGCTGCGCATCCCGGCGTCGCGCGCCTTCGTCATCGAGCATGTCGGACCGTACGACGGCCTCGATGCGGCCATGGTGAAGCTCGACGCCTACGTGACGGCCCAGGGTCTTCGCCGCGCCGGCCCGATACGCTCGGTGTACGTCAGTGATCCGGGGGACACCGCAGCCGACGAACGGGTGACGCGCATCGTCTGCCCGCTGGCCGAGTAAGGCCGTAGCGGCTGCGCCGATGGCCGCAGGGCCGCCCGCGCGGCCGTCGGCAAGACACATTTGTTTTCTTGCCCGGACGAGGTCGAACGGGTAAAACAACGGGTTACAGGGAAAGGAGGTACCCGGTATGGCACAGCAGTCCCGAGATCCCATCGATCGACTTCAGCGCGGCCTGATCATCGCGCTGATCGCGATCATTGCCATTCTGGCTGTCGTGCTGGGCATCCGCATGTTCACCGGCGGAACCGAGTTGCAGACACTGGGCGCCATCCAGACGGGACCGGCAACCGATGGCGGGTCGCGCGGCAATATCGATGCGCTGCTCGCCCAGGCGCGTACCGCGATGGCGCAGAGCCGCATGGTCTCGCCGCCCAACAACAACGCCTACCAGTATTACCTCGCCGTCCTCGAGCAGGATCCCGGCAACGTGTCGGCGCGCGAAGCGCTCAACGACCTTTACGGCATCGCCGTCAGCAGCGCCGACCAGGCGGTGGCCGCCGGCGACTTCGACGATGCCAGCCGCCTCGCGGATCTGCTGGCGGTGTCGAACCCGAACTCCTTCACCGTGGTGAACTTGCGCCAGCGCATCGATCGTGCGCGTGAAGCCGCCGCGGCCGCCGAAGCCGCCGCGCAGCAGCGCCAGCAGGCACAGGCCGCAGCCGCCGCCGCGGGCACGGCCACGCCCGATGAACCGGAACCCGCGCCGGCGCCGGCGCCGGCCGCCGAACCGGCGTCCGACCTCGCCAGCCTGACATCGCCTGCCGCACCGGCGACTACGACGTCGGCGCCTGCCGCACCGACGCCGTCGCCGGCCACGACGCCGCGTACCACGACCACGACGACCGCTTCGGCTGCGCCTCCGGCCGCGGCCCCGGCGGTCCGCGAAGCGCGCATCCTCGCCCGCGTCGATCCGGAATATCCGCGTGAAGCCATGCGCGGTCGCCAGCAGGGCTGGGTGGAAGTGGAATTCACCATCGGCGTCGATGGTTCGGTCAGCGAGGCGCAGGTCGTCGCCAGCCGTCCGGCGCGCATCTTCGACCGTGCCGCGACGCGTGCGATCCAGCAGTGGCGTTTCGAGCCGCGTTACGAGAATGGCCAGCCGGTTGTCTCGCGTCTGCGCCAGCGTTTCGACTTCCGTCTCGACTGACGGCGGTCCCCAACACGGAAAGCCAGGGGAAGGGCGGCCCAGGCCGCCCTTTTTCATGACGCGTGCTGGCAGGGCGGTCGGGACCATCGCCCGCCGTCGGCAACGACCGTCCGCGAGCGGGTCGATGTCCGACGGAGCCGCGCCCAGGACAGCGTGCGCCAGAACGCTGTCGAACACCGGTTCCCCAGCTCGCGGTATGAGCGCGGTCGCGAGGCCGCATCCAGGTCGCGGCATGAACACCGTCGCGAAGCCGCATCCAGGTGCAGGGATGGTGCTCGCCGCGGAACCGCAATGAGATCGCGGCATGCGTTCCAGTGGCGCCGCGGCAGGACCGGGACACGTGCGTCGATCGGCAGCCATCGCAGATGCCTTGCACGCTGGCCACGGGCGGCGATACCTGATGTCGGGCGCGTATCGACGCACGGCGGTGATCCCTTGCAGCGTGGCCGCCGACGCGCAGCGTCAGCCGCGAGTGCGGTCATCACCTCCGGGAACCGCGGGATGCAGGTACGGCGCATGTGGAAGCAGCACCGGGTCGGACCGGCCGAGCGCCGCAGCGCATGCGGACGGTAGCCGGAACCGGCTTGCTGAGAACGGGCAAGCAGACAGGCCGGAAGACCGACCGCATCCGTGCCGCGAGCCGACCGGTCGGCAGTCGGTGCAATGCCTCCGTTCCGGTTCTGCGGCGTCACGGATCGACGCGAGCACGGGCGTCACGCATCGCCATTCCCGCAGGCGGCAGGGGACGCGCGGGATCCGTGACTCCTGGTCGTCCGCCGGCAGAAGGTCGCTGCCGAAGCCGGCCTTCAGCGCCGCTGCGTGCGGCGCGTCGTCGCCGGCCGCTGTGCATGGAGCACGCGGTCCAGCTGGATCCAGTCGACTTCGGGCAGGTTGAGGTAGCGGTCCATCGCCACCGGCAGCAGGCCGGCCGGCACGTAGCTCTCGCTGTTCCATACGAAGGCGACGCCGAAGCGGCGGTCGGGCAGGAAGCCGATCATGCCGCGATAACCCTGCACCGCGCCGGCATGGAAGATCATCCGTTCGCCGGCGTAATCCATGATCCGCCAGCCCAGCCCGTAGGAGGCGCTGCGCAGGCGCTGCGTGCGCCAGCCGGTGCCGCGGATCTCGTAGGGTGTCTCGACCTGCGGCGTATGCAGCTCGGCCAGCAGTTCCGGCGGCAGTACGTCCGGGAAACCGCCCATCTGCGCGATCAGCCACTGGCCCAGGTCCTTGGCGCTGGCATTGATGCCGGCCGCGGGTGCGACGCGATAGTAGGTGTCCTTGGGGGTCTCCAGCGTCAGCCGCCCCGACCGGAGCACATGCGGGCGTGCCCAGTTGCTGCTGGACTCCAGCGCCTCGCGGCCATGCGTGGCGGTGTGCATGCCCAGGGGCGTGAAGATGCGCTTCTCGACCTGGAACGAATAGAAGTTGCCGGTGGTCGCGAACACCATGTCGCCGATCAGGCTGAAGGCGACGTTCTGATAGCCGAAGCAGTCGCCGACGCTGCAGGTCATCGGGATCGACTGCAGCGTCTCGACCAGCACCGGATAGGGTTCGTTGGCTTCCAGGCGGCGATCCAGCGTGTTGAAGGGCAGCCCGACGCGATGGCTGAGTACGTCGCGCAGGGTCAGACGGCTGGTGTCTTCCGGATTCGCCAGCGCCAGGCCGGGCAGCCACGGCTGCACGTGCATGTCCCAGTCGAGCACGCCTTCCTGCACCAGTTGCGCCGCGACCGTGGCGGCGAACGCCTTCGACAGCGAGGCGAGCCGGAAGACGGTGTCGGCATCGACGGCCGCCTGGCTGGCCACGTCGGTGACGCCGGCGCCTTCGGCCATGAGGACGCGGCCTTCGTGCACGACGACGCCGGCGAGGCCGGCCACCTGCGGCACGTCGGCAATCCGCTTCATCAGGTCGCTGATGTCGCTGGCCAGTGACTGCACCCGCTGCTGCTCCGGCGGCAGCGGCGTGGCGATCGAGGCGCGCCCGACCAGATCGGGGGCGGCGCCGATTGCCGGTGTGACCCCGGCGAACAGGCAGACGGCGGCGATGTACGGCAGGAAACGCATGGTATTCTTCGGCGCGCGCGGACGACTGGCCGCATCTTAGCCGCAACGGCAATCCATATTCACAGGAGGTCGAACATGTCCTGGGTCATTCTCGCGGTAATCGTCGGCCTCGTGCTCTGGGCCGTCGGCATCTACAACGGCCTTGTCATGGCGCGCAACGCGTACAAGAACGCCTTCGCGCAGATCGACGTCCAGCTGACGCGTCGCTATGACCTGATCCCGAACCTCGTCGAGATCGCCAAGAAGTACATGGCGCACGAGCGCGAGACGCTGGAAGCCGTGATCCAGGCGCGCAACGCCGCCGTCAGCGGCCTCGGCCAGGCCAAGGGCAATCCGGGCGACCCGGCGGCCATGCAGCAGCTGTCCGGTGCCGAGAACCAGCTGTCCGGCGCCCTCGGTCGACTGTTCGCGCTGTCCGAAGCGTATCCGGACCTCAAGGCCAACCAGACCATGATGCAGCTCAGCGAGGAACTGACCTCGACGGAGAACAAGGTCGCGTTCGCGCGCCAGGCCTACAACGACGCCGTGATGAACTACAACAACCGGCGCGAGGTCTTCCCGAGCAGCTTCATCGCCAATACGTTCGCGTTCCAGCCGGCCAGCCTGCTGGAGATCGAGAACGAGGAAATGCGCAAGGCCGTGCGCGTCGATTTCGGCTGATCCCCGCACAGGCGTCTGAACGGCGATGGCGACGAACTTCTTCGAGCGCCAGCGACTGGCGCGCCGCGACAGCCAGCGGCTGGTCATCCTGTTCGGCATTGCCGTCATCGCCATCGTGGTGGCGGTGACGGCGGTCCTGATGGTGTTCCTCGGCCTGGGCGACAGCGGACGCGTCGCCCAGGGCAAGGGCATCCTGTTCTCGAACTGGAAGGTGATCGCCTGGACCGGAGGGCTTACGGTGGCGGCCATCGCCGGCGCCAGCCTGTTCCGCACCATCCAGTTGCGTGAAGGCGGCGCGGCGGTCGCGCGCAGCCTGGGCGGTACGGAAATCCCCCCGTCCAGCCGCGACCGCCACCACCAGCGCCTGCGCAACGTCGTCGAGGAGATCGCCATCGCCTCCGGCGTGCCGGTGCCTCAGATCTTCGTGCTCGAACACGAACCGGGCATCAACGCCTTCGCCGCCGGACTGCGCACCACCGACGCCGCCATCGGCGTCACCCGCGGCGCGATCGAACAACTCAGCCGCGACGAGCTGCAGGGCGTCATCGCGCACGAGTTCAGCCATGTGCTCAACGGCGACATGCGCCTGAACCTGCGCCTGATCGGCTGGCTCGCCGGCATCACCTTCCTCGCCGTCATCGGCCGCATCCTGATGCGTGCACGCGGCCGCAATTCCGGCGGCATCGTGATGTTCGGCGTCGCCTTGCTGGTGATCGGCTCGATCGGCCTGTTCTGCGCCCGCATGATCAAGGCCGGCATCTCGCGCAAGCGCGAATACCTGGCCGACGCCTCCGCCGTGCAGTTCACGCGGCAGAACGCCGGCCTGGCCGGCGCCCTGAAGAAGATCGCCGCCCATGCCCACGGCTCGACGCTGGAGGCGACAGATGCCGAGGAGGTCAGCCACATGATGTTCGGCGATGGCGTCGGCTATTCGAAGCTGTTCGCCACGCATCCGCCGCTGGAAGAACGCATCCGCGCGCTGGAACCGGGCTTCAAGCTGACCGACCTGACCGCATGGATCCGGCAGCAGAAGAGCGCCGATGTACGGACCGCGGCCGAAGAGCGCCGCGCACCCTTGCCGGACCTGGAATTCACCCGCGTGTTGGGTCCGGCCGGCGCTGCCATTCCCGCGCCGGTGATCATCGCCGGCCTGCCCGCGGCCGCATCCGCGGCGCTCGCACCCGGGGACGTCCTCGAACAGGTCGGCAGCCCGGGCGCCGACGACTACCGCACCGCCGGGCTGCTGCACGATTCGCTGCCCGCCGGCCTTGACGAGGCGGCGCACCAGCCCGACCTGGCGATGCCCGTGCTCGCCGCCCTGCTGCTGGCCGAGCCGGGCGCGATCCGCCAAGCGCAGCTGGCAGCCGTGGCGGAGAAATTCGACGCCAGGGCCGCTCAGCATGCCGATGCCCTCACGCGCCTGACGGCCGCCCTGCATCCGATGCAGCGCCTGCCGATCGCCGAGATCGCCTTCTCCTCGCTGCGGCGCATGCCGGCCGGCCATCTGCGCGATACGGCCGACGTCGTGCAGGCGCTGGTGGTCGCCGACCGCAACGTCAGCCTGTTCGAGTTCTGCCTCGGCTTCCTGCTGCGCCAGCACATCGACGAAGTACTGTCGCCCCGCGACGCCAAGGAAGGACGCAAGTCGCTGCCGGCGGTGCAGCCCGCGATCGGACTGGTGCTGTCGCTGCTGGCCGATGTCGGTCATCCCGACGACCGTCGCGCTGCCGAACGCGCGTTCGCCGCCGGCCTGGCCGAACTGGGCCAGAGCATCACGCTGAAGTTCGACCTGCCGCTGGACTGGTCGCTGCGGCTGGGCCCTGCGCTGGTCGAGCTCGACCAGCTCGGTCCTGTCGCCAAGTCGATGCTGATCGCGGCGATGACGCAGGCGATGGCGAACGACGGCCGCATCGACGTCGCCGAGGCCGAACTGCTGCGCACCACCTGCGCCGCGCTGCATTGCCCACTGCCGCCGCTGCTGCACGAGGCGCGCACCCGCCTGGCCGGCACGCCCACCGTCGACTGACTCGTCGCCCGCAGCCACGACCGCAACGCAGGCGAGTGCATCGCCGTGGCGTTGCCATGAGCCTGTGCTCCATCTCCTGCACCGACGACGGGCCGTGCCCTTGAATGCGCGCCGGTATGTGCCGCGGCGATCGATGCGCAGCAGTGATCGTTCGCGCTCGTTGAGCGACAGGACGCAACGGCGGTCCCGGCCTGCTAGAGTTGCGGCGGGAGACGGCCTGCGCCGCTGAAAGGGGACAACGCATGAATAGCAACATTGACGGCGCGGCAGCGCAGCCGCGTTTTCTTGTGCGCCAATGGCAGCGCCTGATGGCGGTACCGCTGGGCCGCCTGCTGCGCTGGCTGTTGTGGGTGGTGTTGGTGTTGCTGATCCTCGCAGTCGGTGCCTTCACGCTCTACGTGCTGTTGCCGGCCTCGACCATCCCCGCCTACGAGCCCATCGACGAGTATGTCTATGCCGACCAGGGCTGGGGCACGCAGATGGATGCGCCACAGCGGCAGCTCTGGTACTACACGCCACAGGGCACCTCGCTGCCGCAGGGCGTGCTGACCACAGCGATGCGCTACGACTGGTTCGTGCACCTGGAGATGCCGTTCGGCACCGCGCGTTTCGCCGATCCCGAACACATGCGCCGCTACCGCTTCCTGGTCGATCCGGAATCGACGCCGGCGAATCCGGACCAGCTGCCGGTGGGGTTCACGCGCCACTTCAGTCCTGCCATCGGCGAATACGTCCTCGACATCACCTGCTCGGCCTGCCACACCGGCGAGTTGCATTATCCGCGTGCCGACGGCCGTCGTGTCGCACTGCGCATCGACGGTGGCCAGGCGATGCACGCCTTCACCGACATGCAGCGCGGTTCCTTCGCGCCGACGCTGGCGGCGTCACTGATCGCCACCTACTTCAACCCGCCGAAGTTCAATCGCTTCGCCCGCAAGGTGATCGGCGCGCGCTATCCGGCCGGCAAGTCCGCGCTCAAGGAGGCGCTGTGGAGCACGATCAAGGCTCTGCTGGAAACCGGCCAGAACAATCCGCTGCGCCACCTGTATCCGGTGCGCGAGGGCTTCGGTCGCACCGATGCGCTGGGACGCATCGCCAACACCGCCTTCGGCGACCATCTGGTGCCCGGCAACTACCAGGTCGCCGACGCGCCGGTCAGCTACCCGTATCTGTGGAACATCTGGAAGTTCGACTGGGTGCAGTACAACGGTTCGGTCAGCCAGCCGCTGGCGCGCAACGTCGGCGAGGCGATGGGTGTCGGCGCGGTACTGCGACTGACCGATACCTACGGCAATCCGCTGCCGAAGGACCAGCGGCTTGACAGCTCGGTCATGGTGCCGAACCTGGTGCGCATCGAGCACGCGCTGCAGCACCTGAAGCCGCCGGCCTGGCCGGAGGACCTGTTTGGCGCGGTCGACCCGGCCAAGGTCGAGCAGGGTCGCGAACTGTTCGAAAGCCACTGCCGCCACTGCCACGGCCCGCACGTCGCGAGCGCGGCGCAGCAGCAGGCCGAGGCGCCGGGCAAGCCCGGACCGTGGGCGCAGTGGCGGATCGAGGTCATCGATGTCGACCACATCGGCACCGACGCGACCGCCGCGCGCGCGTTCATCGACCGCCGGTACGACCTGACCGCGGCCGGCCTGGACCGCGATGAAATCGCCGGCCTCCTGCGTCCGCTGCTGGTCCGGCAGCTGGCGCGCGATGCGCGTTACCGGCTGCGGGAAGTCATCGACGGCCGCCGCGCGCTGGGCATGGACGTCACGCTGCTGGAAGCGCTGCTGGAGGCCTACCCGGATCCGGATTCACAGCCACAGCCCTTCCTGCCGCGCGACAGCTTCGCCGCGATAGAACTGGCGCTTGCATCGCCGGCACCGACGCAGGCGCCGCCGTTGCCTTGGGAATGCGACCTTGACTGCCACACCGACTGGCTGGCCTGGGACGTCACCGGTGCCGAAGCGGACATCGAACGGCAGCTGGCGCGGCTGGAACCGGCCTCGCTGACCGAAGGCGAAGGCCTCAACCTGCTCGGCCTGCTGATCAAGAACCGCTACTACCGCGAGAACGGCATCGACTACACGCGACAGCAGTGCATCGAAGGCTTCGGCACGCTGGACCTGCCGCAGCAGATCGCCGGCTACAAGCCGCGTCCGCTGGCGGGCGTGTGGGCGACGCCGCCATTCCTGCACAACGGCTCGGTGCCCAGCCTCTACGAGATGCTGTTGCCGCCCGACCGGCGCAGCAAGCGCTTTTTCGTCGGGCGTCGCGACTACGACCCGCTGCATGTCGGCTATGTCACCGAGCCGGACGAGGATGGCACCGACGACGGCTTCTGGCTGGATACCACGGTCAAGGGCAACAGCAACGCCGGCCACGGTTTCAGCGCCGACGCGCAGACCTGGGCGAATCACCGCGCCGACCCTCGGGCGAATCCGCTGCCGCCCGGCGTGATCGGCCCGGCGTTCAGCGATGAACAGCGCTGGGCGCTGGTGGAATACCTGAAGGTGCATCGTGATCCGGAGACGCCCGCCGACTTCCAGTCGCCCGACTGCGGCCTGCCGGGGGTTGCGCCATGAACGCGCATGGATCGCAGGACGCGACGTTCACGCGCGACCCCGGCCGCGTCCACGGCGACGAGCGCGAGTGGCTGCGTGCACGCCGTGCGGCTGCCGGCCTGCCACCCCCGGATGACGACGAGGTCGGCCTTGCCCTGTCCGGGGGCGGCATCCGCTCGGCGGTGTTCAACCTCGGCCTGCTGCAGTCGCTGGCCAGGGCCGACCTGCTGCGCCGCGTCGATGTGCTGTCCTCGGTGTCGGGTGGCGGCTACATCGCCAACTGTTTCCACTGGCTGCGCCACGTGCTGCCAGCGGCCGGCGACGACGTTTTCAAGGCGTGCCTGGCCGACGGTTCCGGCAACGTCCTCGACTGGCTGCGCCTCAACGGCAAGTTCCTCATCGCGTTCCAGGGCTTCTCGATGTGGACGCTGGTCGCCTCGATCCTGGCGGCGACGCTGTTGAACCTGCTGGTGCTGGGGCCACCGTTGCTGCTCCTGCTCTGGCTGCTCAGCCGCGACTGGTGGACCGCGGAATGGCCGGGCTGGCTGGCCTGGTCGGGCGAGGCGGCGCCGGCCGGTCACGACGGCTTCTGGCTGCTACTGCGTGCCGGCCTGTGGATGCTGGTGGCCTTTCCCTTGGTCGCGGTGGTTTTCGGGTTCATCGTCGGCAGCCTGCGCGCCCGTTCGCAGGGCATGGTCCGGACCCTGCGCCTGTTCATGGGCAAGCTGCTGATGCTGTCCGTCGGACTGATCGGACTCGGACTGATTCCGCTCGCGGCGCGCTCGGGCGATGCCGCGCTCGCCGGTGCCTCCAGCGACTGGATGCGCCAGGCCGGCATCCATCTCGACTATGCCGCCGCGCTGGCCCTGGGTGCCGTGCTGCTGCTGGTCGGGCAGGCACGGGCGCGCGCCGGTCGCGAGGGCCTCGCGATGCTGGGCCTGGCGTTGCTGGTGTACGGGGTGATCCTGCTCGGCTACTACCTCGCGGTGGAACTCGACGTCGTCACCAGCACCGCCTTCGCGGTCTGTTTCGGACTCTCGCTGCTGTTCGCCTTCACCTGCGACGTCAACCGCGTGTCGATGTTCGCCTACTACCGTTCGCGCCTGCTCGGCGCTTTCATGCCGCGCGTCGAAGGCGGCATCCCGGAGCCGCGACCGGAGTTCCACCTGCATCGGCTGCGCCCCGAACATGGCGCGCCGTTGCCGGTCATCAACACCTGCCTGAACACCTGCAGCTCCAGCGATCCCAAGCGACAGGCACGCGCCGGCGAAAGCTTCTTCCTGACACCGCTGTGGCTGGGGTCGACGGCGACCGGATTCCGGCGCAGCGACGACTACGGCGGCGATGCCGGCACCATGGCCAGCGCGATGACCATTTCCGCCGCGGCGATCGATCCGGATACGCATGCGACCCGCGGCCGCGCGGTCAGCTTCCTGATGGCGCTGCTCAACGTGCGGCTGGGTTTCTGGGGCCTGAACCCCGATCGCACGCCGGCGCGCTGGGTGCCGCGCCTGTTGTGGTGGCAACTGCTGGGCCGCGAGATGCTTGGCATCGGCCTGTCCGAATCGCACCGGCACATCCATCTCAGCGACGGCGGCCATTTCGAGAACCTGGGGCTCTACGAGCTGATCCGCCGTCGCCTGCGCTACATCGTCGTCAGCGATGCCGGCGCCGATCCGGACCTGGATTTCAGTGATCTTGGCCGCGCCATTGAACGCGTGCGCGTCGATTTCGGCGCCGAGATCGAACTGGCGGTCGATGGCCTCGCGCGCGAGCGCGAGCGCGGCGCCGCGCAGCGGCCCTGGCGCCTTGGCCGCATCCGCTACGCCGACGGCAGCACCGGGCAGATCCTCTACCTGCGGCCGATGATGTGCGAAGGACTCAGCGCCGACATCTACACCTACTGGCGCGGCCACCCGCTGTTTCCGGACGAACCGACCTCGAACCAGTTTTTCGGCGAGGCGCAGTTCGAGGCCTATCGCGCCCTGGGCTGGGAGATCGCCAGCCGGCTGACCGGCAGCGATGGCTGCGCATCGGTGGCCGAATGGTTCCAGCGCCTGGCCGACCAGGAAGCGCCGGTACCCGAGGCGGTGGCGTCATGACCCGTACCTGCATCGGCGTGCGGAGCCGGCATTACACTTCCACCGGCGACCGCGGGTCGCGCTGAGGGGACGCGAGGCGAGGATGGGCCGATCGCAGGGAATGTTGCGGCTGGGCATGGCATGCCTGCTGCTGGTGCTGGCATCGCGGGTCTGGGCGCAACCCGTGGTCGAAGTGACGCCGGATTTCGACCGCCTGGACCTGACCCCGCATCTGGAAATCCTCGAGGATGTCGAAGGCGAACTGGACTTCGACGCCGCACGCAGGGCGACCGGCTACGCGCCGGTGCCCGCCGCCGGTCCCAACTTCGGCTTCTCCACGTCGGTGTGGTGGGTGCGTTTCGCCGTGCACAACACGGGCAGCGAACCGGCGGTGCTGCTGCTGCGCCAGGACTATCCGCTGATCGACCACCTGGACCTGTGGCTGCCAGATGGACGTGGTGGCACGCGCCACCTGCATACCGGCGACCGCAAGCCTTTCGCCAGCCGCGATATCGACCTGCGCAACTTCGTGTCGCAGCTGGTCGTGCCGGCGGGCGAGACCGTGCCGGTCCTGCTGCGCTACGCCACCGGCGGCAGCATGGACATCAGCCTCAAGCTGTTCGCGCCCGTGCCGCTGCTGGAACAGGTCGGCGTCGAGCAGCTCGCCTACGGCATCTACTACGGCGGCTTCATCGCCCTGATCTTCTACAACCTCATCATTTTCGTGGCCGTGCGCGACCGGGTGTTCTTCTGGTACCTGCTGTACGCGGTGGTGTTCGGCCTGCATTTCGGCGTCCACAACGGTTTCAGCTACCAGTTCCTGTGGCCGAACAGCCCGGCCTGGGCGAACCAGAGCCTGGTCGTGCTGCTGGGACTGTCGCTGATCTTCGCGTTGCAGTTCACACGCGGCTTCCTCGACGCCCAGCGCATGCTGCCGCGCTGCGACCGCATCGCACAGATCCTGCAGGCAATGGCCGGGCTGATCGTGCTGGGCTCATTCGTGCTGCCGTACGGCACCGTGGTGGTGCCGATCGCCCACGTCACCATCCTGGTCACCGCCCTGATCCTGTTCATGGGCACGCGTTCACTGCTCGCGGGCTACCGTCCGGCGCGCTACTTCATGCTGGCGTGGATCGCCATGCTGCTGACCGTGTTCGCCTACATGCTGAAGGCGTTCGGCATCCTGCCCAACAACGTGCTCACCCAGAACGGCTTCCAGATCGGTTCCCTGCTGGAAATGACACTGCTGTCGGTGGCGCTCTCCGCGCGCGTGCGCGACCTGCAGAAATACAGCTTCACCGATCCACTGACCGGGTTGCTCAACCGCCGCTCCTTCGACCAGCACCTGGAACTGGAATTCCTTCGCGGCCGCCAGGGCGGGCCGGTGTCACTGCTGGTCATCGACATCGACCACTTCAAGCGCTTCAACGACAGCCATGGCCACGCCGCCGGCGACAAGGCCATCCGCCTGGTGGCGCGCCACCTGGACCGCAACCTGCGTCCCGGTGATGCCGTTTATCGCTACGGCGGTGAGGAATTCGCGGCGATCCTGCCCGGCGCCGACCTCGATCAGGCCCGGGACGTTGCCCAGCGCCTGCTGGGACCCGTCGACAGTGGCGGCATCACCGACGACCCGATAACCCTCAGCATCGGCGTGGCCTGCAGTGATGGTCTGCCGGAACCGGTGGCGGCGCGCCTGTTCGAACTGGCCGACCAGGCCCTGTACCAGGCGAAGACCGAAGGTCGTCACCGCGCCGTCGCGGCGACCTGAGTATTCCCGGCGACCGTCGTGGCAACGCGCGGCGGGTGACTTGTGGGCTCAGCTCCGTCCGAGCAACACCAGCGTCAATGCGATCGCGGCCGGCAATGCCTGGACGTACAGAATGCGGCGACTGACGGTGAGCGCGCCGAACACGCCGGCGACGATCACGCAGCCCAGGAAGAACAGCACGATGTGGCGGCCGGCATCGCCGAGGTAGAGGCCCCAGGCCAGTCCGGCGGCGAGGAAGCCGTTGTAGAGGCCCTGGTTGGCAGCCAGGGTCTTGCTGATGGCGGCCGACTCGCGCGTCAGCCGGAAGGTGCGCAGGCCCAGCGGCTTGTCCCAGAAGAACATTTCCAGCACCAGGAAGTACAGGTGAAGCAGGGCGACCAGCACGATGACGGCGGTGGCGGCGAGGGTCATGGGCGTGCCTTCGGCAGTTGACGGGGCGTGGGTCCAGCATAGCGGCAACGCGATGCCGTTTTCGCGATGTCAGCGCGCGCTGCCGGACTTCAAGGCCGGTCCGATGATCTCGATGCGATCGGTCCAGAGGTAACCGTCGAACGTCGCGGGAACGTCGCCCAGGGACGCCGGCGAATCCAGTCCCCTGGTGCGCGGCCGCGTCAGCGCGGTCGAGCCGGTGAGGATGAGCTCGCTGCCGGCCGCCTTGAATCGCTGTTGCAGGCGGTTGGGCCAGCCCCACATCCAGGCCGCGACATTGACCGGAATGGCGACCAGCGTGTTCCCGCACGCTTCCGGCATCACGCCGGTCCATGCCATCAGCAGATACCGCTTCACGCAACGCTCGACGCCAGGCCGCGTGAAACCGCGCAGCCCTTCAATGCGTCCGGTCGCGCGAACCACCGGTTCCTCACCGCCGTATACGCCCCAGACGCGCGCGCGCCAGGACGGTCGCTCGGCCAGCATGACGGCAAGCCGGTCGCCCTCGCCGGCATCACGGCTCTTGAAGTTGATGAGGAAACGCCCTTCCGGAAAGGCCTCGAAGACCTCGGCCAGGCTGGGGATCTGGCCGATGCCCTGGCCGCGCAGGGGAAAGCTGCGTCCGCCATCGGCGCTGTAACCATGGCCGATGTCCAGCGCCTTCAGCCTTGCCAGGTCGTGGTCACGGGTTCGGCCCGTGCCATTGGTGCGGCAGTCCAGCGTCCAGTCGTGGAACACGGCGAAGTGGCCGTCGGTGGTCGGATGCACGTCGAGTTCGACGACATCCGCGCCGGCATCGAAGGCGGCCTGCATGGAACGGATCGTGTTCTCGATGTAGTCGTGTCGCGGCGGTTCGATCAGGTCTGCCGTGCAGGTATCGCGGTCGACGTCCTGCCTGCTGTGGGTCTGGTGCACGCCGAGATGCGCGATCAGGCGTGGCCGGCCATCGCCGGCCGGTGCGAGCCAGGCCGCGTTCACGAGGTAGACCGTCAGCAGCGCGGCAAGCAGCGCAAGGGCGATGCCGCGTTTCCGGTGGCGCTTCATCTGGCAATGCTCAGGGACGGGGTTGTCGTTTCACGGCAGGGGATGGCTGCGGGCCTGGCCATGCGCGATGTCGCGGCGGCGGGCGGACAATCCGGTCCCGGCGGTCGGCACGCGGAGCATGTGCGGCGCGACGCGGTGACAAGCGCATTGGAGCGTGGATCCCGGCAGAACGCGGCACGGCAAAGAAAGGGTATCCGGATTCTGATGTGGGAAGTCGGCCTGATGACTGCAGGTCACGATGGCGGGCAGTTGTTGGATCCGTGAGCCGGACGGCAGGGGCGATCTCAGGAGATTCTGTGGGTTCGCGGCCAGCGGTGGCGACCAATTCGCCAATACGATGACATGCGTCACGTTTCGAGGCGTAGGATCGCTGCTGCACCAAACGGTGTGCATGGGACGAGTAGACTGCCGGCAAGGAGGCGACGCGCGCACCGATCTCTTCCGGCGACGGACGCTCGGCAGTGCACTACGAAACTCGATGTATGCGCGTCGGCGGCAAGGCAAAAAAATGATGAGCCCTTCATTCAGGCTCAGTTGTAAGCCCAATGGTCGTCAAGCCGCCACCCCAGCCGTATTCTCGCGACGCTTGAAAGAGGCGTCGTTTTTTTTGCGGGCAGGCTTGTCGCAGCGGCGACTTGGGGTGGCCGCCGGGGCTCGACCCGGGCGTGGCCAGTGCCCGGATCAACCGATATGAAACCGGGCTGCATGAACCGGGGCATCAGATGGAGAGGCTGGTGGCTCAGACGCTCAAGGTTCCCCATCCTTACTTCCACTGCGAGGACGACCAGCTTGCGTGGCTGATCCTGCGGTTCGATGCAATGTCGAACCGACAGCGCAGTGAGTTGCTGAAACAGCTTGGCTCCGATATCTAGCCCGCATTTCCTGCACGTTACTGCTGCGGCTACCGATGCACTCGCCGTAGCGTGGCGTGCTCCTTCGAATCGGGTCGGTATCGTGTTGATTACGCCCTTGCTGTCTCTTAGTCCGCGTGCTGCATCACGCCATAGTCTCGACGCCCTCGTGCCGGACGGCTGCGAGAAATGCCGGCCTGCTTATCCCGATCCGACTGCCTTGGCGTGTTTGGCAGCTTTGGTTGGCGTAGCGGTCAATGGTTCGCAGAAACCGTCTGTTTCAAACGCTGGTTCCGTGTGTCCGCCAAGCATGCTGGCCCGTGGGCGTACCATGTGCTTGCATGTGCAGGTACATCGCGGAGACTGAAATGAAACCTCTACTGTTCGCTTTCCTCATCGCTATCGTGTCATTGACGCAGTCGGCAGGAGCCTTCGTCAACCCGCCCGCGCTCGCCCCGGAGGTTGCTCAACCGGGACAAGTCGTCAATCTCCACCTGACGACGGGTGTGTGCGATGGAGTTCTAGGTGGCGCAAACAATCCAGCCATAACCATCAACGGCCAGTCCATCGATGTTCTGATCGATGCGATCAGACGATTTGACCCGTTGTTCTGCCCGTTTCCAACAGTCAATCATGTCTGGCCTATCGGGACATTTGGTCCTGGCACTTACAGTGTCACTGTGCGCTATCGATTTACTCCTTTCGGGTTGCCAACGGTCATAGAAGCGCTTGGTGTCCTGCCGTTGCAGGTTCAAGGGACACCTGCAACGGATCCCCGGCCAGTTCCAGCCACGAACTGGCCTTTCCTTGCCTTGATGGTGATCGCCATCCTATTGATAGGGATATTATACAGTGACAAGGTGTTACGCTTATGTCATTTTGATGTTGATCTGTAAGCGTCCGGTCGCGACACCTGTTTCCGCGCTGCTGATTGCGGTGTGATGAGTGCTCCGGATTTGAAGGAGCGCACTGATGAAGAGCACGCGGACACGCTGGGCGGCCCATGTGGCCGCGTGGCAATCCAGCGGTTTGAGCCAATCGGCGTATTGCCGGCGACAGGGTCTATCGCTGGCGAGTTTCGGCTACTGGCGCCGACAGCTTCGCACCGATGAACCGGATGCCAATGTGCCGGTGACGCGTGCGCTCGTTCCGATCCAGGTGGCGTCGGCGCCGGTGTCGCTGTCCTCACCGTGGGTGGAGGTGTGCCTGAGCAACGGCCTGCGGGTTCGGTTGCCAGGGCTGGTCGATCAGGCCTCGGTG
>NZ_SMAF01000030.1 GCF_004343305.1 Pseudofulvimonas gallinarii
TTCCACCGTCAACTTGCCAGCCGTGGCCAGTTGACCAAAGCCGACGCCCATGTCGGCGCGATGACGACTGTTACACCACGGATTGGGACACGATCGCATCAGAGTCGGCGACGGAGCGAAGTCGAGACGTCCCGGCGGGGTTCAACGTTGCGATCAGACACCTGCATCTCCTTTGCGGAACTACATGTTTGCGGGCACAAAAGGGCCTTCGCGGCCGTCCTGAAGGCAGCCGCGCTCCAGCCAGGCGCACGGACATGGCGCCGAGCTTGTTCTTCTTGTTTCTTTGCGCTGCCTCTCCGACACTCACCTTCCGGTGCGAACAAGTGTCGTAGTGCTCAACCAAAACGTGACCGTGACCACGTATCGGCGCGGCATCCTATCATGTGACCGCCCACTGTCCGATCACGTTTTCTTGCCTGACACATGTTTGCACAGCACAATCAGCAATGGACGACTTACGGACAGGACGTCCTGTTTTCCTGGACCCCAAGCCCTTTTTCCGGACCGCTTCCCCTCTGAACGCAGGCGGCCGTGTGGCTGGAATGGCACTGCCAGGATTTCCGGCGCGGAAGTTCCGGGCGCGCCCAGGAGCCCCTTGAAGGTCGCAGCGGCACGCAGGGATCGCCCGGTCGACGGGGCAGCGGAGAACGGGGTGCCCGGGCGCACGCGCCGCGCGGCTGCTGGCCGACAACCCGATGCGCCGACTGTGCGCAGGCGCGCGCCCGGTGATCCGCCCGGCCGGTGTGCCGGTGACGGTCCGTCGTCCGCAGTCGATCAGGCTGGAGCCGATGCGACGGCCTGGTGCCGGGAAGAATGTCCCTGCGCAACCCGGCCGTGCGACCGGAGACCGCGATGCCGGTACTTGCCATCGACGTCGACGAGGGCGTGCCTCCCGGCGGCGGCTACGGCGCGCGGCGATCCGCGGCCGGCAACGGCGGCGCTTTCGCCGGCCGGATCGGAACTCAGCCGTCGAGCTGCTTGAGCTCGGTCACCAGCTGGCCGGCGACCGCATTGCCATCGCCATAAAGCAGGCGGGCGTTGTCGGCATAGAACAGGGCGTTCTCGATACCGGCGAATCCCCTGCCCTTGCCGCGCTTGATGATGATGACGTTCCGGGCCTGGTCGACGTCGAGGATGGGCATGCCGTAGATCGGCGACGACGGGTCGGTCTTGGCCACCGGATTCACCACGTCGTTGGCGCCGATGACCAGGGCGACATCGACGTTCGGGAACTCCGGGTTGATGTCGTCCATGTCCTCGATCAGGTCGTAGGGCACGCCGGCCTCGGCGAGCAGGACGTTCATGTGGCCGGGCATGCGCCCGGCGACGGGATGGATGGCGAACTTCACCTTGACGCCGCGGGCGATCAGGCCCTGGCAGAACTCCCACAGCTTGTGCTGCGCCTGGGCGACCGCCATGCCATAGCCGGGCACAATGACCACGCGCTCGGCATAGGCCATCAGCGAAGCGGCATCGGCGGCATCGACCGGCTTCTGCTCGCCGGCGATCTCGGTACCGCCGGAGGCGGCGCTGATGCCGGTGAACAGAACGTTGGACAGCGGCCGGTTCATTGCCTTCGCCATCAGCTGCGTCAGCAGCGTGCCGGCCGCACCGACCACGGTACCGGCGATGATCATCGCCTCGTTGCCGAGCACGAAACCCTCGAATGCCACCGCAAGGCCGGTCAGGGCGTTGTACAGCGAGATCACCACCGGCATGTCGGCGCCACCGATCGGCAGCGTCATCAGCACGCCAAGCAGCAGGGCCAGTGCGAAGAAAACGATCAGCAGCGTCTGGTCCGGTGAATACACCAGCCAGGCGCCAAGCCCGACCACGGCCAGAAACAGCAGGCCGTTGAGCAGGTTCTGTCCGGGCCACAGAAAGCGCTTGTCGATCCAGCCCTGCAGCTTGGCGAAGGCGACCAGCGAACCGGAGAACGCCACCGTGCCGATGATGCCGCCCAGCACGGCCAGCGCAACCGGCACATGGCCGGCGACCAGCGTGCCGCCGGAGACCTTGTAGAGCTCGACGGCACCGATGGCCGCGGCTGAACCGCCGCCCATGCCGTTGTAGAGCGCGACCATCTGCGGCATGTCGGTCATCGCCACGCGCTGGCCGGTCCACCAGGCGACGCCGCCACCCAGGGCGATGGCGAGGAGGATCAGCACATAGTTGTGCATGTCCGGCATGAGGAAGGTGGCCAGCGTCGCCACGACCATGCCGATACCGGCCTGCACGATGCCGCGACGCGCGGTGCGCGGCGAGCCCATGCGCTTGAGGCCATAGATGAAAAGGAAGGCGGCGAGGAAATAGCACGCCTTGATCAGGGTCGGCAGCCAGGCCTGGATCGTGCTCACCGGCCATCTCCCTTGCTGGACTTGAACATCTGCAGCATGCGTTCGGTCACCACGTAGCCGCCGGCGGCGTTGCCGGCACCGAGCAGCACGGCGATGAAGCCGATCGTCTGTTCGACCGGACCCTGCGCGTGCGACAAAGCAACCATGGCACCGACCAGGACGATGCCGTGCACGAAGTTGGACCCCGACATCAGCGGCGTGTGCAGGATCACCGGCACGCGGCCGATGATCTCGTGGCCGGTGAAGGCCGCAAGCATGAAGATGTACAGCGCGAGGAATCCGTCCATTCAGTCCACCCCCTCGATGGAATGCGGCTGCGCGCAGCCGGCGATGTCATGCGGTCTGGTCATTGGCCGATGGCCTCGCGTGTCGGGCCGTGGCGGATTTCGCCATCGTGGGTCAGGCAGCTTCCGGCCACCAGGTCGTCGTTGAAGTCGATGGCCACGGCGCCGTCCCTGACCAGCAACTGCGCGAACGTGAAGAGGTTGCGCGTGTACATCTCGCTGGCATGCGTGGCGGTCTGCGCCGGCAGGTTGAGCGGACCGATGACGACCACGCCGTCGACATCCACGGTTTCCCCGGCGCGCGTCCGCTCGGTGTTGCCGCCGGTTTCGGCGGCGAGATCGACAATGACCGCGCCCGGCTTCATGCCGGCGATCATCGCCGCGCTGACGATCTTCGGTGCCGGCCGACCCGGCACGGCCGCGGTGGTCACCACCACGTCGATGCCCTTGAGGTGATCGGCCAGCGCCTGCTGCTGTTGCGCCCGCTCTTCGGCGGTGAGCTCGCGCGCATACCCGCCTTCGCCGGCCGCGGAGACGCCAAGGTCGAGGAACTTCGCGCCCAGTGACTCGATCTGCTCCCGCGTTTCCGGACGCACGTCGAAGCCTTCGACCATGGCGCCGAGCCGGCGCGCCGTGGCGATCGCCTGCAGGCCGGCGACACCGGCGCCGATCACCAGCACCTTGCTCGGCCGCACCGTGCCGGCGGCCGTGGTCAGCATCGGGAAGAACTTCGGTGCCGCCTGCGCGGCGATCAGCATGGCCTTGTAGCCGGCCGCGGCGGCCTGGGATGACAGGATGTCCATCGCCTGCGCACGCGTCGTTCGCGGCAGCAGTTCCAGTGCGAAGGCGGTGATGCCACCATCGCGCAGGGCTTTCACCAGCTCGCGCTCGCGATACGGCGCCAGTGCGCCGATGACGACCGCGCCACGACGCAGCGCGGCGACCTGCTGCAGCGTCGGCGGCTGGACGGCGAAAACGATGTCGGCAGCGGCGTAGACGGACTGCGCGTCCTCACGGACCGCAACGCCATAGGCCTCGTCGGCGAAACCGGCGGGCCGGCCCGCGCCACGCTCGATCGCCAGTTCCATGCCCGCTGCACCGAGCTTCTTCGCCACATCCGGCACCATGGCGACACGTCGTTCGCCCTGCGCCGTCTCCCGAATGACGCCGATCGTTACAGCCATGTGTGGCCCCCACCCTTGGAGCGGCCGATACTAGCACCGCTCCCCGCGGGTCGCGTGTCGCGGCGCCGCAGGCAGGCGTGGCCGGGCAGGCGCGACGCGCATCCAGCCGCTGCAGGTGGCGTCGGCTAGAATCCGCGCATGGAAAATCCGCTGATCGCGCTGCTCCGGCAGCGACACTCCGTGCCCAGCCGCCAGCTGCGCGAACCCGCGCCGGATGCCGGCCAGCTGCAGCAGATGCTGCAGACAGCCGTGCATGTCCCCGACCACGGCCGACTTGCACCCTGGCGCTTCATCGAACTGCGCGACGAAGGTCGCCGCCAGCTGGGCCAGGCGTTGGCCGACATCTTCCGTCGCGAGCATACGGACGCTACGGAAGCGGCGCTGGAAAAGGAAAGCACACGGTTCTCGTTCGCGCCGCTGGTGGTCGTGGTGGTCGGCCGCATCACGCCCGGCCACAAGGTGCCGGTGATCGAGCAGCAGCTGTCCGCCGGCTGCGTCTGCCTGCAGCTGCTGCAGGCGGCCCACGCCCTGGGCTTCGCCGCGCAGTGGTTGACCGGATGGGCCGCCTACCATCCGGACATCCACGCGACCCTGGGCCTGTCCGCCGACGAACAGGTCATCGGCTTCGTGCACATCGGCACACCGGCTGCGGAAGCGGTCGTCCGCCCGCGACCGGATGTCGCCGCACTGCTGAGCCGCTGGCCGGCGTGAGCGGTACGTCGCGCGCCGCCACGCAGGACGCGCCGGCACCGGCCGTCCTGATCGATGCCAGCATCTATGTGTTCCGTGCCTGGCACACCATCGACCCGGGCATGAGCGATGCCGATGGCTGGCCCAGCAATGCCGTCTATGGCTTCACCCGCTTCCTGCTCGAGTTCCTGCGCCGGCAGTCGCCGCGGCACATCGCCGTGGCCTTCGACGAGTCGCTCTCCGGCAGTTTCCGCAACCGCATCTATCCGCCGTACAAGGCGAACCGCGATCCGGCGCCGGAAGAACTGAAGCGCCAGTTCGAGGCCTGCAAGCAGCTGGTGCGCGCGCTAGGCATCGCCTGCCTGGCCGATGGCGAATACGAAGCGGACGACCTGATCGGCAGCGCCCACGGCGTGCTGCGCTCGCAGGGCCAGAGCGTCACCATCGTCTCCGCCGACAAGGATCTGTCGCAGCTGCTCGCACACGGCGACGAACAGTGGGACTACGGCCGCGACCTGCGCTGGTGCGCACGCGGCTGCGTCGACCGCCACGGCGTGCCGCCAGAGCACATCGCCGACATGCTGGCGCTGGTCGGCGACCCGGTGGACAACATCCCCGGCGTACCCGGCGTCGGCCGCAAGACCGCGGCGATCCTGCTGCATCACTTCGGCGGCCTGTCCGGGGTGTTGTCCAACATCGACCGCATCGCCGCCATGCGGCTGCGCGGCGCGCCGCGCATCGCCCGCGCCATCGCCGAACGCGTCCAGCAGATCCTGCTGATGCGGCGGCTCACCGGCATCGCGCTGGATGCGCCCGTGCCCACGGCGATCGATGCCTATCGTCCCGCCGCACCCGATGGTGACGCACTGGCCGACCTCGTCGATCGCCTGCGCTTCGGCCCGCTGACCCGGCGCGCCTGCATGGAGTGGCAGGGCGCGGCCTGAGCCGCATTGCACATCGGCCGGGCCGCGGGAATCCGCAGAGGCCCGAAAGGGGTTGCTGCGTCCCGGATTCGCATGCAGTCGCCGCCGAAAGGCGCGCAGTGCCGGAGCGGCCGACACTGCGCGCCAGGGGCTGACTGACTAGTCGATGCCGACCGTGAACTCGCCCAGGTCGATCGTCTGCTTGCCGGATTCCAGGCGACGCGTGATCGCCTGGCGTTCGCCGCCGGCTTCGCCGAAACCGGTCTGGAACTCCACCTGCACCGTCACCGGACCGCTGACACTCTGGCGCCGGTCGCCGTAGTAGTTGGCCTGGATGCGGTAGGTGCCGGGCAGCGGTCGCGCGATGGTGTACACCTCCGGCCCGTAGCCCTGCGTGAAGTCGCGGCTGACGTGGCCACCGGTGCGCGTCTGGTTCTGGCCGTAATACGCCTTGTCGCCCACCGGATCGATGACCCACAGGTCGATGTCGGTGTTGTCGGCATCCCAGGTCAGCACCACGCGCAGACCGATCGGCAGCGGCTGCAGCAGCTCGGCGGGTATCGCCAGCGCCGAGACATCGACGCCACTTCCCGCCTTGGCGAGGAGGTCGTTGAGTTCATGCAGGGCGATCAGCTCGATACCGGGGAAACGGCCGTGCCACTCGCCGGTGGCGATCTGCCACAGCAGTTCCACCGCGCGGGTCCATTGCGGCTGCGGCAGGCGCGACAGCGCCAGCGCGAGGTCGCGATAGCTCTGCGGTTCTTCCGGACGCTGCGCCAGCGCCGACTCGAACTGTCCGACCGCCAGCGCGTACAGGTCCCACTGCGCCAGCCGATAGGCCAGCACGCGGGTCAGGGCCGTGTCGTCCAGGCCGAGCTCGGCGATGTTCGACAGCACGCGCACGGCAAGGCCGGGATTCTTCGCTTCCTCGCGGAAGTAATCGGCGCAGTCGAGGAAGAACGACGGTGCGTTGCCATGCTGTTCGCGTTCGACCAGATAGGCGGCGTAGGGATCGTCGGCGGCACGCAGCATACGCAGGTAGGGCGTATCCGGATTCCAGCCGGCGATGTTGATGCCGGCCGACAGCAACGGCGGCAACGAGGCGTCCGGCGCCGCTTCCTCGGCGGCGACCGCGGCCGTGGCTTCGCCAGGCGCGGGCGCCGACGGTGGCGGTGGCGGTGGCGGCGCGGAGGCCAGCACCGGCGCTTCATCGCTGTCGCGTACCGCCCTGCGCCGGGCCACACCGGCTTCGGCGATGGCGCCACCGGTCGGCACCGGCCGGTCGCTTGCGCCGGAAGCGGCGGACTCCGATTCCGGGGCCAGCTGCAGGCGGCGACGGCGCAGCTGGTCGAGATCGCGCATCACGGTCGCCGCTTCCGCCTCCCAGCGCCTGCGTGTCGCGGCATCGCCGCCTTCGTCCAGCCAGCGCTCACCCAGCTGTTCGCTGAGCTTGAGCAACCGCCCGCTGCGCTCGCGCAAAGCAGCCGCGCCGTCGACGCTGTCGGGCACGGCGCGCCAGCGCGCATTTTCCTGTTGCGCGAGGGCCACCAGCACCGATTCAAGCCAGGGATGGCGACGGCCGTGCCAGTCGCGGAACTCTCGCCACTGCTGCGCCAGCGACGCGATCCGTGCGTCGCGGCCGGCGTCTTCGGGCGTCTTCGGCGTCGACGCCAGCAGCGCGTGGTACTGCTCGCGCAACTCGGCTTCCGGCGGTTCGATGCGGTAGCGGACATAGTCCTCGATGCGATCGAGAACCAGCAGCGACGTGTGCCGCGTCACCACGCCATGGCGCGTCGCCAGCGCGGTGATCTTCGCCGTATCCGGACGCGGATCGGCGTCGAGGTCGGCGAGGTGCGACTGTGCCCACAGTCGATGCACGCTCGCTGCCATGTCGCCCTTCGCGCGCCAGGCATTGCCGCGCAGGTGGACGTGATGGCCGGCCGATTCACCGCCGCGACCGAAAGCAAGCTGCAGCCCCGCATCCACATCCAGTCCGCGGCAGCGTCCGGCGATGAGCAGGCTGCGTTCGACGGTCGAGGGCACCGCCGGCGTGACATCGACGCAAGCGGCCCGTCCCGCATCGAGCGCGAGCACGCGCCACGGACGCCGGCCCAGGGCGCTCGCGGCTTCATCGGCGCTGCTGTGCATCAGGTCGATGCGCACGCCACCGCCGCGCCGGGCGATCGCATCCAGGCGTGCGGCATCGAGCTTCTGCGCGGCATGCAGGACATGCACGATGGCGTTGCCGGAAGCCGGCATGGCGCGCGGCTCCGCATCACCGAAGTTGCTCAGGCCGTCACCGATCACCAGCACCCGCTGCGCCTGCGCTGCCTGCGCGAAATCGATGGCGCCGTAGCTGCTGCCGCCATCGAGCGGTAGTGCACGGATCGCGTCGAGCAAGGCACCGGCATCGCCGCGCTCGATGTTGAAGCTGCGCGCGGGCTCGGCGGCGTCGCGGAAGGCGATCAGGTCCACCGTGACGCGTGGGAGCCGGCGCAGGTACGCGGCAAGTGCCGCCAGCTCGCGTTCGCGATCGCGTTCCCGCGCGCTGCCGGAAGCGTCGTAGAACACGGCGATCCGCCGCGGTACCACGGGCGCGTCGGCATCCACCGGCATGCCGGTCTCGACGCGCGCCACCCAGGTGACCCATTCCGGATCGACGGGATCCAGCGCCAGCATCCAGTTGGCCGTCGCCTGGCGCGGAATCTGGAACGACAGCTCGCTTTGCGGCTTCACATCGGCGCGCTCGAAGCTGGCGACCCAGGACTCACCGGCGCGATCGAACCGCAGCGACGGATCCGGCGAGGCCGGGACGCCGGCATCCGCCGCGCCCAGCGTCCGCGCCTGCGCCTTCACCGCGAATCGACGTACCGGCGCATCGAAGTGCAGGGGCAGCACGTAGCGCTGCTGTGCGCCATCCTCGACCAGCACCTGTTCGAAGCGCAGGACGATGCGCTTGTTGCCATGCGCAGGCAGCGGATACAGGCGGGTGCGGAAGACATTGCCCTGGGTCAGCTCGACCAGTCCCGGGTCGATCTGCTGGCGGATGATGTTCTCGAAGGCGACGCGCGCGGTCTGTTTCGGTACGACCACGCCGGCGCGCAGGCGCCCGGCCACCTCCAGCTCATAGCCGGAGACGGTCTGGCCCGGCGCCAGCGGGAACACGAATTCGCCTTCCAGCACGCGGCCGTTGGGATTGGCGAACACCAGTTCCATGCGCGTGCGGGCGATGAAGCCTTCGACGTCGATGTCGATGTCGACGGAGTCCAGGCGGATCGGCTCCAGGCCCTGGTCGGGCGGAATCCAAACCTGCGTCTGCGCCCGCGCGGCACCCGCCGCCATGCCCAGCGCCACCGCGGCGGTGGCCGCCATCGTTCCAAGATTCATCGCAACACTCCCTTGTCAGCTTGCCCGAATGTCGATGCAACGCGGCACCATGTCAAACGGGGTCATGCAGCAGCAAGGTTGCGCGCAAAATCGTTCCGGCCACGATCAGGTCGCGGGAGTTGAACGGGTGGGACGGCGCCCGCTGTTGCGGTCGCGATTGCCGGATCCGAGGGACTCAGCGGCAACGCCAGGCGATGAAGCGCTGCTCGCCGTCGACCGGATCGGCCACCGCCGAAATCGTGTCGGCGCCCAGGGTGGCCGCCTCGTTGCGCGCAAGCGATTCCAGCTCGTCGCGCACCTTCAGCTCGTTGCGGTCGATGCCCGGCACGATGCGGTCACGCACACCGACACCGATCTCCCCGACCCGGGTGCAGGAACCGGTATTGCCGTCGTAGGCCACGCGCACCTTCGCCCCGGCTGGATCGGGCTTCACCCAGGTGCAGGCGGACAGGACGAGCACGAAGCTGGCGGCGATGGTCGGAAGTCGGGTCATGGTGGTGTCCGGGTGGCGAAACGGTGGATCGGAACGCCAGCGGGCCGTTGACCGGAACGCGACCGGGCGTCTTCGCGACATTGTGCCGGTTCCGCCTGAACACGGCGATAGCCGCAGGCGGTTCTTTTTCGCAACGGCGGTCTAAAGTGGCAACCGGAAGCCCGGGGAACACGAGAACATCACCATGACCATCCGCATCGTCCGACTTGGCAGTCCGCGCGCGCCAGGCGAAGGCCTGCGCATCGGCACGGTCCGCCGGCCCCCGCGCGGGGTACCGAAGGCGCGATTCGCAAAGGACAACTGGTATGACACCTGGCTGCCGCTGCTTGCGCCCAGTGCCGAACTGGTCCGTCAGGCCCAGGACGCGACCACCCCAGCGGCGTGGTCAAGGTTCGTGAAGCGCTATCGCAGCGAGATGGGCAGGCCCGAAGCGCGCCAGGCACTGGACCTGCTGGCGGCGCTGTCGCACGGCAGCCATTTTTCAGTCGGCTGCTACTGCGAGGACGAATCGCGCTGCCACCGCTCGGTGTTGCGTGCACTGCTGGCGGAACGCGGCGCCGAGGTCGATCCGGCACCGGGCTGAAACGGAAAAGGCCGGCATCGCTGCCGGCCTTCGCGGTGGCTGCCCGCCTGCGCCGGTCAGCGGCTCGCTTCCAGTGCGGCGATGCGCTCAGGGATCGGCGGGTGGCTCATGAACAGCCGCTTCAGGCCGTCGGCCATGCGCCCGCTGATGCCGAAGGCTTCCACTTCTTCCGGCAGCGTCGACACGCCGGCATTGCCGCCGAGGCGACGCAGCGCATTGATCATCTTCTGGCGACCGGCCAGCGTCGCGCCGCCGTGGTCGGCACGGAACTCGCGCTGGCGCGAGAACCACATGGCGATGATCGACGCCAGCATGCCAAGCACGACCTGCAGCACCATCACGGTGATCCAGTAGCCCATGCCCGGGCCGCGGTCGTTCTTGAACACGACCTGGTCGACGACACGACCGATCAGGCGCGAGGCGACGATCACGAAGGTATTGAGGACACCCTGCAGCAGCGCCATGGTGACCATGTCGCCGTTGGCGACGTGCGCGACCTCGTGGCCGAGCACCGCCTCGACCTCGTCACGGCCCATCTGCTGCAGCAGGCCGGTGCTCACGGCGACCAGCGCGTTGTTGCGGTTCATGCCGGTGGCGAACGCATTCATTTCCGGCGCGTCGTAGATCGCCACGTCCGGCTTGCCGATGCCGGCCTGCTCGGCCTGGCGGTGCACCGTCTGCACCAGCCACTGCTCGGTCTGGCTGCGCGGACTGGACGGATCGATGACCTGCGCGCCGGTCGAGCGGATGGCGATGCTCTTGGACATCGCCAGCGAGATCAGCGACCCGGTGAAGCCCAGGATGGCTGCGAAGATCAGCAGGTGCGTGAAGTCCTGGCCGGTCTGCGCCAGGTAGACATCGACGCCGAGCAGCTTGCAGACGATGGTCAGGACCGCAAGGACAGCGATGTTGGTGGCGGCGAAGAGCAGGATGCGCTTCATGGCTTGGACTTCTCCAGGGAGATGGATTCGGCGAGGATTATACGTGCGGCCTCGTGGCCGCCCATCAAGACCGGACATGCCCGTTGATCCATCCGCTTTAGCGCCCGTTTACCGGGGCCGCTTCGCGCCCTCGCCGACCGGGCCGCTGCACTTCGGCTCGCTGCTGGCGGCGCTGGCCAGCTGGCTGCGCGCGCGCAGCCTGGGCGGACGCTGGCTGCTGCGCATCGAGGACATCGATCCGCCGCGCGAAGTGTCCGGCGCCAGCGCATCGATCCTCACCACGCTGGCAGCCTTTGGCATGGAATCCGACGAGCCGGTCCTGTTCCAGCATGACCGGGGCGAGGCCTACGCCGTCGCCCTGCAACAGCTGGTCGACGCCGGCCTCGCCTTTCCTTGCCGATGCTCACGCACGGACCTGCTCAGGGCCGGCGGTCATCACGGGCGTTGCCAGCCGCATGCCGGCAGCAAGCGCCAGCCGGCCTGGCGGCTGCTTGCACCGCCCGGTGTCTTGACCTTCGATGATGCCGTGCAGGGCCTCCGGCGGCAGGACGTGGCAAAGGATGTCGGCGACTTCGTGCTTCGCCGCAGTGACGGCCTGTGGGCCTACCAGCTTGCCGTGGTGGTCGATGATGCCGCGCAGGGCGTCACCGAAGTGCTGCGCGGCGCCGACCTGCTTGATTCCACGGCGCGGCAGATCGTCCTGCAGCGTGCACTCGCGCTGCCGACGCCGGCCTATGCGCATATCCCGGTCCTGCTCGGCGACGACGGGCAGAAGCTGTCGAAGCAGACCTTCGCCGCACCGGTCGATGCCTGCGATCCGGTGCCGGCGCTGCGCCATGCGCTGGCCCTGCTCGATGTCCCTGCCGCCGCCCTGCCCGCAGGCGGCAACGTCCCCGCGCTTCTCGAGGCGGCGATTCCACACTTCCGGCTGCCCGGTGCGGATCGCGGCCTCGGCGTGCCTGCCGCGGCGTGGCGACGCGACGACATTCCGGGCTGACATTCCGGGCTGACATTCCCGGCTGACATTCCGGGCTGACATTCCGGGCTGACATTCCGGGCTGACATTCCCGGCTGACATTCCCGGCTGACATTCCCGGCTGACATTCCCGGCTGACATTCCCGGCTGACATTCCCGGCTGACGATTCCGGCTGACGATTCCGGCTGACGATTCCGGCTGACGATTCCGGCTGACGATTCCGGCTGACGATTCCGGCTGACGATTCCGGCTGACGTTTCCGGCTGACGTTTCCGGCTGACGTTTCCGGCTCATTGGCCGGCTGTTCGCCAGCCGCACTGCAACATGGCATTGTCCGGCGGACGTTTACACTGATCGCCTGCGCATCGCCCGGTGCGCACATTTTTTCCAAGGTCCAGGAGGAAACCATGACATCGCGCATCGCACTCGTCACCGGCGGCACCGGCGGTATCGGCTCGGCCATCTGCGAGCGGCTGGCCCGGAACGGCCTGAAAGTGGTGACCAATTACCGCGACGAGGGCAAGGCGCGCGCCTGGCAGGAGCGGATGAAGGAAAAGGGATTCGACATGGCCATCGTGCCCGGTGATGTCGGCGATCCGGCCGCCGCCGCCGAAATGGTCGCGACGATCCAGTCGCAGGTCGGTCCGGTGGACGTGCTGGTGAACAATGCCGGCATCACCCGCGACACCACCTTCCATCGCATGACGCCGGAGCAGTGGCACGAGGTCATCAACACCAACCTCAATTCCTGCTTCAACGTCACCCGCCCGGTCATCGAGGGCATGCGCGAGCGCAAGTGGGGCCGCGTCATCCAGATCAGCTCGATCAACGGCCTGAAGGGCCAGTACGGCCAGGCCAACTACGCCGCCGCCAAGGCCGGCATGCATGGCTTCACCATCTCGCTGGCGCGCGAGAACGCCAAGCTGGGCATCACCGTCAACACGGTGTCGCCGGGCTATGTCGCCACCGACATGGTGATGGCGGTGCCGGAAGAGGTCCGCGCCAAGATCGTCGCCGACATCCCGACCGGCCGGCTCGGCAAGCCGGAAGAGATCGCCTATGCCGTCGCCTTCCTGGTCAGCGACGAGGCCGCCTGGATCACCGGCTCAAACCTCGACATCAACGGCGGCCACCACATGGGCTGGTAACGGCCGCAGCCTTCCGATGCCCGGCGGCGCGGGAGCGCCCGCCGGGCGCTCAGCGGCCACGCGGCTTTGCTGGTGCGTCGCAACAGCCCCTGCTACGATCTGGCCCCATGGCCGACATCCGCGTTATCAAGAAGTACCCCAACCGTCGCCTCTACGACACTGCCATCTCCAGCTACATCACGCTGGAAGACGTCCGGCAGCTGGTGATGGACGAGGAAGAATTCGAGGTCCGCGACGCCAAGACCGGCGTCGACCTGACGCGTTCGGTGCTCCTGCAGATCATCTCGGAGAACGAAGGCCAGGGGCAGCCGATGTTCACGACCAAGCTGCTCAGCCAGATGATCCGCTTCTACGGCGATTCCATGCAGGGCTTCATGGGCAACTACCTGGAGCGCAGCCTGCAGATCTTCATGGACCAGCAGCAGCAGTTCCGCGACCAGCTCGGCAGCCTGCTCGGGCGGACGCCATGGTCGATGCTCAACGACCTCGCCGAGCGCAACATGGACCTCTGGAACAACATGCAGCAGGGCCTGCTCAAGGCGGCCAACCACATGCAGCGCGAGACCGCCGACGCCAGCAAGGCCAAGCCCGGCGTCAAGACACCGCGTTGATCCGCCGCGCCTGCGGCATGCCGGCGCCCCGCTTCCGTTCAAGCCGGCACTTTTCCGTTCGCCTGTCGACCTGAAGCTCTGCCGTTGCCGCGAAAGCCGGGGCGCCGCTGCCCTGTCCTGGGGCTGGCGTTCCCCAACCCCGGCGCTTCCACGACGAAGTCGCGCGCCCGCTCCTCCATCATCGAGCGCCACCGCCCCGAGCGTTCGTTGCGGCCATCGAACAGGTGGACGACCCTGCCGCGCCCTACGATCGTGGTTTGACGCCCCGTCGAGGCCTGCCTACCATCCGGGCTCTTTTGCGCCGCATCCCGGCGCGCACCCTGGAGCCTGACTGCATGGACAAGCGCATCGCCGTCGTCACCGGTGGCATCGGTGGACTGGGAACGGAAATCTGCCGGCACCTCGCCCGCGCCGGCCGCCACGTGATCGCCGCCGACCTGCCGCAACGGGAGGACAGGCTGGCGCAGTTCCGTGAAGAGACCGCCGACTTCGCCGGGCAGATCGGGTTCGCGCCGCTGGATGTTTCCGACTTCGACGCCTGCCAGCGCTTTGCCGAGACGATGACGCAGACGCACGGCCGCATCGATGTCCTGGTCAACGCCGCCGGCATCACCCGCGATGTCAGCCTGCGCAAGATGACCCAGGCGCAGTGGCTGGACCTGATGAAGGTGAATCTCGACGGCGTGTTCAACCTCTGCCGTGCCGTCGTCGATGGCATGTGTGATCGCGGCTTCGGCCGCATCGTCAACATCTCGTCGGTGAACGGCCAGACCGGCCAGTTCGGGCAGACCAACTACTCGGCCGCCAAGGCCGGCATCCACGGCTTCACCATGGCCATGGCACGCGAAGTGGCGCGCAAGGGCGTGACCGTCAACTCCGTCGCGCCCGGCTATTGCCGCACCGCGCTGGTGATGGCGGTGCCGGAGACGATCCGCGAGCAGATCGTCGCCAGCATTCCGGTCGGTCGTCTGGGCGAACCCGCCGAGATCGCCCGCACCGTCGACTTCCTCACCGCCGACGACGCCGGCTACATCACTGGCGCCATGATCCCCGTCAACGGCGGCTACTTCATGAGCTTCTGACCACAAGGCGCTGCCGGCGCGCAGCGCCCGCGACCTGCATCCTGCAGGCGGGTAGCCTGCTGCCCGCTGCGGCCGCCAGGCCGCTGCCGAATCAGCGGCAACCCCGACAAAGAGCGTGCGCAGCAAGCTACGCTCCTACAAAAGCGAAGAGCGGCCACCGCCACGCACCACCAGCAACCCCGCACCCTTGTAGGCGGGTAGCTTGCTACCCGCTGCGGCCGCAAGGCCGCTGTCAAACCCGCCGCAACTTGTCGCCGTCGCGACAGCGCGGGCGCGAACTCAGCGGGTGATGTAGGTCTGCAGCTGCTCGATCTCTTCGCTTTGTTCGTCGATGACGGCCTTGACCAGGTCGCCGATCGACAACACGCCGACAACGCGCTCGCCGTCGACGACGGGCAGATGGCGGATGCGTTGCGTGGTGACGGTGTGCATGCACTCGCTGAGGGTGGTGGTCGGCGTCACCGTGATCACCGGCGCCGCCATGATGTCCGCGACCGCCGTGTCCCGCGATGAGCGGTCCATCAGGATGACCTTGCGTGCGTAGTCGCGTTCGGAAACGATGCCGACCAGCCGTTCGCCGTCCATGACCAGCAGCGCACCGACATGGTGTTCGGCCATGCGGCGGATCGCCGTCAGCACCGAATCCTGTGGCGCCGCGCTGTAGATCGCGTCGCCCTTGCCTTCGAGAAGATGTCGTGCGTTGCGCATCGCCGTTCTCCGACCGTGGCCGCGGCCAGTGTAGCGCGACGGCGCAGGCGGGGCGAACCGGGACGCGGCGCCGGTGTTCAGGCGCCCGGCAACGGCGGCTCGCGGTCGTGCCGGGCCGGTTCCACGACATCCAGCAGGTACAGCGGCCGCTGCTTGGATTCCATGAACAGCCGCCCCAGGTATTCGCCGATCACGCCCAGCGCCATCAGCTGCACGCCGCCGAGGAACAGCATCACCGCCATCAGCGACGGATAGCCGCGCACCGGATCGCCGAAGACGATGGCCTTGCCGACCACCCAGAGGCCGAAGCCGAAGGCGACCAGCGCCGTCAGCACGCCGACGTAGGTGGCCAGTTTCAGCGGTGCCGCCGAGAACGAGGTGATGCCCTCGATGGCGAAGTTCCACAGTTTCCAGTAGTTGAACTTGCTGGTGCCGGCGTGGCGTGGATCGCGCTGGTAGACCAGTGCCACCTGGCGGAAGCCGACCCAGGCGAACAGGCCTTTCATGAAACGGTGGCGCTCGCGCAGCCCCTTCAGGGCCTGGTGCGCGCGCCGGCCGAGCAGGCGGAAGTCGCCGGTGTCGGCCGGGATCGGCGTCGGGCTGATGCGGCCGATGAAGCGGTAGAACATCGCCGCGGTCGCCTTCTTCAGCCAGCTCTCGCCATGACGTTCGGCGCGCGTGCCGTAGACCACGTCGTAACCTTCGCGCCAGCGCTCGACGAACTGCGCGATGATCTCCGGCGGATCCTGCAGGTCGGCGTCGATGACGACGACAGCATCGGCATCGGCGTAGTCCAGGCCGGCGGTCATCGCCAGTTCCTTGCCGAAATTACGGGACAGCCGCAAGGTCGCCACGCGCGGGTCGGAGGCGGCCAGCGCCTGCATCACCGCCCAGGTGTCATCCTTGCTGCCGTCATCGACATAGATGACGCGGCTGTCGAGATCGAGGCCGTCCAGCACCGGCGCAAGGCGCGCATGGAAGGCATGGAGGCCCTCGCCTTCGTTGTAGGCAGGCACGACGACCGCAAGCGACTGGCGTTGGTTCATGGCGCGAATGCTAGCGCGCCGCCGCTTGCGCCGTCGCGCTTGACAGCGTCACACGCATGCGCGCCCCGCCTCCACGGCAGGACACCGTTCAGGGCACGACGCCTTCGAGATGGTCGGGGCCAAGCAATTGCATCTGGCGCTGAATCCAGGCCGAGCGCTGCACCACGTGCGGCGACGGCGGCTGCGGCGAATGGCGGTTGGGTGCCGGCAAGACCGCCGCCAGGCGCGCGGCTTCGCCGGCATCGAGCTGCGCGGCCGACTTGCCGAAGTGCACCTGCGCGGCGCCTTCGATGCCGTAGATGTCGCGCCCGAACTGGGCGATGTTGAGGTACACCTCGAGGATGCGCCGCTTCGGCCAGGTCGTTTCGATCAGCACCGTGAAATACGCTTCCAGGCCTTTGCGTACCCAGCTGCGGCCCGGCCACAGGAACAGGTTCTTCGCGGTCTGCTGGCTGATGGTGCTGCCGCCGCGGCGTCCTTCTCCCGCCAGGTGCTCGGCCGCAACCTTGCGCAGCGTCGCGAAATCGAAGCCGTGGTGATCGGGGAATTTCTGGTCTTCCGAGGCGACCACGGCGAGTGGGACGGCCGGCGCGATCTGCGCCAGCGGCACCCAGCGATGGCGCAGGCGGAAAGACGGATCGCCCTTCCAGGTCGCCTCGACCACGCGCTGGAACATGAAGCTCGACAGCGGCGGGTTGACGAAACGGAACAGCAGGACCAGTGCCAGCGTGATGCCGAACCAGCCGACCGCCAGCCAAAGCAGCCAGCGTGCGAGCCGGCGCTTCCAGCTTGCCGGCTTGCGTGTGCTGCCGCGGGATCTGCCGCGCGACGTGCGGCGCGCCTTCGGAGAAGAGGGTCGGGCCAAGGCGGTCAGCGCATCACTGGCTGCAACGGCATCATTCGCCGGCGGCTTCGGCGGGAACCGTCGCGTCGTCCGCGGAGGGTGCCTGTTCCTCCGCCTCCGGCTGCGGCGCCTCGCTGTCCGGGCCCGCAGCCGGCGGCGCCGTCACCGGTACCGCGACTTCCGCCGCCAGCAGCCAGCCCGCGTTGTCGCGATGCCGCCAGATGCGCAGGTAGGCACCGTGCTCCGGCTCGCCACCGATGCTGACGCCGAGATCGCCGCTGGCCGCCATGACCGTGAGGTCCGGCGCGCTGGCACCGACTTCACCCAGCACCACCTGCCGGACCGCATCATGACCCTGGATCGGCGGACGGCCGGGGCGGAGCAGCACCAGATCCTCGTCCAGCCATGCACGTTCGACCTCCTCGCCACCGGGACGCTGCGCCGAAGGCAGCCGCAGCGCCGCCGCCATCAGGCCCTGGTAGCGCGTGTTGACCAGGAAACTGCCTTCCACGGCGGCCGACCGGCCTTCGCCCAGCGCGGTGACGGCATCGCGCCCGCTCGCGGCGGCTGACGTGCTGACGCCATGATCGACCAGCACTTTCCAGTCGCCATTGGCGTCCTTCATCCACACGGTGGCGTAGAAGCCGTGTCCGTCAGGGCGCAGCCCTTCCTCCAGCGTCCTCGACCGCCATGGTCCGATGGACCAGCCGAAATCGCCGGACGCGGCGATCTCCGCGAACCACGGACGCCATTGCAGCAGGAAATCCGGCGTTTCCTGCGCCGCGTACCAGCCGCGCGCAGCCACCGGCAATGGCCGGAACACCACGGATTCCTCCATGAGATGGCGCAGCGTGCCATCGCGGACGCCCATGTCGGCGACATCGGCCGCAAACGCGCGTTCGGCCTCGACAATCGGATCGATATCGGCCCGCGCGGTGGCCGGCACCCACGCCAGCGCGCCCAGAAGGACCGGAAGCAGTCGGAAGCCCATCGCAGTTCCTCTTGGTTGGGCTGCCCATCATCGACGCAGCCCGGCGTCGCGACAACCCCGGCCGCCCCGTTGCTTCAGGAATGCGGCGCTGGCACTTGCATGCCTGCCGCAGGCAAGGACAATGCCTCGTCAGGGTATCCGGAGGCGACGCCATGGCTGAATCAATCGACGCGCTGCACGAACGCTATCGCGCCAGCCTGGCTGACAAGGCCGACGAACTGGAAACCCTGTGGCCGCTGCCAACCAGCAGCCCGGCCCGAGACCGCGTCACGCCGTTGCGCCAGGCGCTGCACAAGCTGGCGGGGTCCGCCGGCAGTTACGGCTATGCCGGGATCGGCAGCCAGGCGCGACTGCTCGAACAGTGGCTGTCGGCCTGGGGGAGCGGTGGTCCGCGTCCCGGTGCACGGCCGCCGTTGCGGATGTCGCAGGCGTTCCTCGAACTGATCGACCTGCTGCGCAAGACGGCCAGTACGACGCCCTGAGCCGCGCCGTTCCGGGCGCACGCGACCATTGCGAACGGCGGATCCGCACACGGTCGGCCCTGGCTCCATACCGCGGCGCAGGGGGCGCTGGGGACGGGCGCGGTAAACTGCCGCACTCTTTCCAGAACGGCAGCCCACCATGTCGCGACACTATCCACCTGTAGCGCTGATCGGCGCGCCCACCGATGTCGGTGCCGGCCATCGCGGTGCCTCGATGGGTCCGGAAGCCCTGCGCGTCGCCAACCTGCACGGGCGGCTGCGCCTGCGCGGCCTCGATGTCCTCGATCGCGGCAACCTTGCCGGACCGCCCAATCCCTGGACCGGCCCGGTCGATGGTTACCGCCATCTCGCGGAGGTGACGGCCTGGAATCGCGCCGTCATGGACGCGGTGGCGGCCGAACTGGTCGGCGGCCGCATGCCGATCCTCCTTGGCGGCGACCATTGCCTGGCCATCGGCTCCATCACCGCGGTTGCCAATCACTGCCGCGCCACTGGGAAAACCCTCCGCGTGCTGTGGCTCGACGCGCACGCCGACTTCAACACCAGCCAGATCACGCCGTCCGGTAACATCCACGGCATGCCGGTGGCCTGCCTCTGCGGCTATGGCCCGGAAGAACTGGTCAGCCTCGGCGGGCATGTGCCGGCGATGGACACCCGGTCGATCCGGCAGATCGGCATCCGCTCGGTGGATGCCGGCGAGAAGCGCTTCGTGCACGAAGTGGGCCTGGACATCTACGACATGCGCTACATCGACGAGGTCGGCATGCGTGGCGTCATGCAGCAGGCGCTGGCGGGAATGGACGACAACACCCACCTGCACGTCAGTTTCGACGTCGATTTCCTCGACCCGGCGATCGCGCCCGGCGTCGGCACGACGGTGCCCGGCGGCCCGACCTATCGTGAAGCGCAGCTGGTGATGGAAATGATCGCCGACACCGGCCGGCTGGCGTCGCTGGACATCTTCGAAGTCAATCCGGCGTACGACAACCACAACCAGACCGCACTGCTGGCGGTGGACCTGGTGGAAAGCCTGTTCGGCAAGTCCACGCTGATGCGGCGCGGCGTCGACGACTGACCTTCACCATCCGCCCTTGCAACTGCGACGCGGCGCGGCGATCAGCCGCGCTGCAGCAGGTCGCGCAGGTCGATGATCGCCGCGTTCGCGCGCGAAATGAAGTTCGCCATCACCAGCGAATGGTTGGCGAAGAAGCCGAAACCCCGCCCATTGAGGATCATCGGGCTCCAGATCGCCGCCTGGGTCTGCTCCAGCTCGCGGATGATCTGGGCCAGGCTCGGTCCGGCATTCTTGTTCGCCAGCACGGAGGCGAAATCGTGTTCGACCGCCTTGAGCAGGTGGATCAGCGCCCAGGTCGCGCCACGCGCCTCGTAGAACACATCGTCTATCTGCCACCACGAGGTACGCACTTCGCGCAGCGGCGGCGTCGGTTTGGTTTGCGTGGCGGCCGGATCGCCGGCGAGGTCGACATCGGCCTGTACGCGACCGACACTGGCCGACAGCCGCTGCGACAGCGAACCCAGCCGCTTCTCGACCACCGCCAGCCAGTCGGCGAGGTTGTCGGCGCGGGCATAGAACTGGGCGTTGTAGGGATCGCCGTCGACCAGGCGCTCGAGGTAGCCGTCGAGGCGGCTGATGCCCTGGCGGTAGCGGCTCTCGGTGGACACGAAGATCCAGCGGTCGTTGGCGTAGTGGAACAGCGGATCGGCTTCCTGCAGGTCGGGATCCTCGACGCTCTGCGTCTGCGAACGGGAGAAGTCGTTGCGCAGTGCGCGGGTCAGGTCGCGCACCTGGACCAGCACGCCGAACTCCCAGTTCGGCATGTTGTCCATGAACACCCCGGGCGGCATGACGTCGTTGCTGAGATAGCCACCGCGCTTGTGCAGCAGCGTGTCGGCGACGCGCTTGAGCGTGGCGACGGTGGTGTAGCCCTCGACCAGCCGCGTGTTCCCGGCCGGCAGTCCGGCGCGCGCTTCCTTCACCGGATCGAACAGGCCCGGCTCGCTGTCGAACCACCACATCAGCGCAAGCACGAGGACCAGCAGCGCGCCGAGGACGTAGGCCGCGAGGCGCCAGCCGACGCGGCGACGCGGCGCAGACTTGGGAATCACGACATTCATGGTGCTCGGGCTCCGGTGTAGTGGTGGCATTGTAGCGGCGGCAAACGGCCATGCAGCGCACGACCAGCCCGCTTGCGCGCGGACTGTTACCCTGTCGGTCATGGACAGTGAGGCTCACGCATGGACGAAGCACGACTGATCGAAATCGAAACCCGCATCGCCTGGCAGGAAGATGCCCTGCGCCAGCTCAGCGACGCGCTCGCGACCCAGCAGCGCGACATCGAGCGCCTGCAGCGGCTGTGCCTGGCCCTGCAGGCGCAGGTGGAAGCCAGCGGCGACCGCCAACGCGGCCTGCCCGCCGACGAGCGTCCGCCGCATTACTGAACGCCGCCCGCGCGCCGGGCCGGCACGGCGTCGTCGTCGCCGTCACCATGATCCACAATTGCGAGCTGTTCCGCCGGCAGGGCCGGCCCAGTCCGTGATCACCCGATGACCCGACACCGCCTCGCAACGTTTCCCGCCGCCCTGCTGGCCCTCGCCTGCTGGACGGGCGCATCCGCGCAGACCGACAGCACGCGTTGCGTCGACCGCGGCGATCCTGTCGTCAACATGCGCTCCGACAACGACCTGTTCGGCGGCCGCGGCCAGGACCAGGGCTACACCAACGGTCTCGTGTTCACGCTGGTATCGCCCAACCTGTCCGACTACACGCGCGACCCCTGCCTGCCGACGCCGGCGCGCTGGTTGAACCGCTACCTGCGCCGTTTCCATGACCAGCCGTTCGAACAGCAGAACATGGTGTTCTCGTTCGGCCATGCGCTGTTCACGCCGGAAGACTACCGCCGCACCGACCTGATCGAGGATGACCGTCCCTATGTCGGCGCCTTCCTGCTCGGCTTCGGCTACAACGCCCGCCGCGCCAACCAGCTGCGCCACAGCCAGTTGCGCCTGGGCATGGTCGGTCCATCCGCACGCGGCGAGCAGGTGCAGAACGGCTGGCACAGCCTGATCGGCGAGGAACATTTCCAGGGCTGGGACAACCAGATCGGCGACGAATTCGTTGTCCAGTACGTGCACGAGCGATCGCACCGGCATCCTTTCGCCTCCAGCAATGCCGGCTGGGGCCACGATGCCATCAGCCACTGGGGCGGCGCGCTCGGCAATCTCGGAAGCCATGCCAATGTCGGTGCCGAATGGCGGTTCGGCTTCCGCCTGCCCGATGATTTCGGCAGCTCCCCCCTGCGCCCGGCAGGCGAGAACACCGCGCCCTCGCTGGCGATCAGCCGCAATACCGGCCTGGGCTGGCATCTGTTCGTTGCCGCCGACGGCCGCGCCGTGATCAACGACATCGCGCTGGACGGCAACACTTTCAAGCACAGCCACAGCGTCGATGCGCGCCATTTCGTCGCCGACTACGGCTGGGGCATGGTGCTGACCTACGCGCGCTGGAAGTTCGCCTTCGCCCGCTATTACCGCACCTGGGAATTCCAGGGCCAGCGCGAACGGCCGGAGTTCGGCAGCTTCACCATCAGCCTGGTGATGTGACCGCCGCCGCTGGGATTCAGTCCCGCCCCTCGATCAGCACCTCGCCACGCTGGTAGAGCCGCAGGCGTTCGCGGAAGCGCTCGATCTGCCCTTCATCGGCGCCCGCCTGCTTGAGCAGCGCAACGACCTCCGCCTGACGCTGGACCGCACGCCCGAACTTGCCGCTGGCAGCGTCGCAGGCGGCCAGGCGACGCTCGGCCAGCGGCATCAGCACATCGACCGCCGCTTCAGCGCAGGTGTCCCTCGCCGCCTCGAGGCAGGCACCTGCGACTTCCAGCACGACACCGGTGAGTTCCTGTTCGCCGGCCTTGCGCAGCGCTTCGGCACGCTCCGCCTGCGGCGTTTCAAACAGGATGCGACGGATCGCCCGCCCGATGCCGATCGCGCTGTCTTCCCCATCCTCGGCCGCAGTCAGCAGGTCCCGGCTCAACAGGAAGCGGAACGCCGGAGACCCGGCGATCTCCATGCGCTGCAGGCGCACCATCGGCGCGAGGAAATCGAAAACGAGGATGTGCTCGCGGCGTGCAGCTTCATCCCACAGCGCCACGACCAGAGGAAGATGCCGGCCCGTGCGTGAGCTGTCGTAGTAGCTGTACAGCCGTGTTTGTCCGGAAACCTCGACGATGGCGTCGGCGTCGTACTGGGCCAGCACGGGAATCGGACGGTCCAGCAGCGACGGCATACGCGCATCCTTCAAGGCATGGCGGAGCAGGGCGGCAAGTGCCTCGCTGTCACGGTCGGCTCTCGCCGCATCGCCCATGGCTTCGGCGCAACGCAACGACAGCCACCACAGGGCGATCCCCACCGGATTGGTGCGCAGATGGCCGTCCAGATCGTCGCGCGCACCGCTGCAGGCCTCCGCATCCAGCTCGCCGTCGACCGGCCACAACCGGTCAACGAGCTCGTAGCCGCCGTAGATCTTCGCGGCGTCGCCGCCGGCAAGGACCCGTTCCCACAGCGTGGCCGGATCGATCTCGCCGGGCATGGGAATCGCCCCGGCATCCGCCGCCGGCGCCGGCCGCGGAAAAAGTGCAAGCAGCGCGCAGGCGAGCAGCACAGGCAGGCGCCGGGTCACTGGCCGCCCTCGCCTGCCTCGAGCAGATCCCTGACGAGCCGGCGCATGCGTTCCTGGCGGTCCCCCTGCGCCTGGGAAGCCGCCATCGCCAGCGCCAGCCGGAATCCCAGGGCACCGTTGGCCTGCCTTCTCTGCGCGACGTGCTGCGGGATTGCCGCCGCCGTGACGTGGTCGGCCCGCGACGCGTAGGCGTGTCGCACCACGATGCGACCGGCCAGTTCCGACACCTCGCGCCGGTAGGAGAATGCGTCGTCCTCGACCTGCTCGGCCTCGGGCAGTGCGTGCAGGCGCCAGCCTGGCGGCAGCACGAATTCCGTCACCTGTTCCAGCTTCACCGGATGCCGCAGGGCCAGGGGATGGCCGCGGACCGGGTCGGCGGGCAACTCGATCGGGTCGGCCACGCCATCGGCATACAGGTCGATCAGGCGACGTCCGGCCGGCGACGGCTCCCACGGCGAGAGCAGGGCGTAGCGCTCGCGCAGGCGCACGCTGCCGTCCGCTTCAACGTGTTCGACCTGCAGCGGGGACAGCACCTCCAGTTCGCCGTAGAGGCGGCGGTAGTGGTTGGCATAGCCGCTGGCCAGCTCCGCCTCCCCCTGCCGCTCGAGTTCGCGCCGGATGCGCTCGGCCATGCGGCCGGAACGCACGGTGTCCACCGTCAACTCGATGCGCGTGCCGTCGGCGGACGGCTCGAAGCGTTCCTGGACCTTCTGCGCCCAGGTCGCCGTCACGTCTCCACTGACCGCCTCCAGCGCACCGACGCCGGCGGCGACCGGAAGGGCGACGCCAAAGTCGAAGGCCGAGCGGTCCGACAGTGTGCCACGCTGCAACGTCAGCGTCGGATCCAGCCAGTAGGTACGGTCGTCGATACGGGCGCGCACGATGGCGTGGTCGAACTGCGAGGCGGCGGGAATACCCTCGGCAATACGACGGTTGCCGCCCGAGGACACCAGGGCCGGCACGGCGTCGACATCCAGCCGGCGCAACAGCACGGCCAGCAGCCAGGCCTTGTCCTTGCAGTCGCCGAACCGGCGCAGCCAGGTCTGTGACGGCGCCGATGGCCGGTGCGAACTCTCGCCCAACAGCACGCTGAAATAGCGCACTTCGTCCTGCACCGCTTCCAGTGCGGCTGCCGCGCGCGACTGCGCGTCGGGCAGGGACCGCCATTGCGCGATGCGCTGCTCCAGCTCATCCGGCAGGGGCTGTCCTTCCGGATAGAGGGGCAACGCCCATGCCACCACTTCCGACCAGTTCCGGCGCGGACCGATCTGCACGCTGGCATAGGCGTCGTACCACGCGGGCAGGTCGCCGGCCACCTTCACGACGGGCGCATTCTCCAGCAGCAGCACGACTTCCGTGCCGTCGCGCTTGCTGCGCACGACCGGCTCGGCCTCGATGCCGAAGGGACGCACATCCACTTCGGCGCCGCGCGGAAACAGGACGCGGACATGGCGGCGCAGGATGGGGTCGTGCCAGGTCATGCGGAACTCGTCGTGCAGCATGCCGGCCAGCACGGGATTTTCGCCGCGGACGGAATCGCGGTAGCGGACCAGGTCGCCGGGTCGCACGTCATCGACCACGATCAGTGCCGACATCACGCCAGTGGCGATGTCCGCTTCGAAGGCGGCTTCACGCCGCGCGAGGGTGACGCGCTGCGGATCGAAGCGTGTCACCCACTCGCCATCGCGCCGCACTTCGACGTCGTGGATCGTCAGCGACTGGAATTCGGGATTGAACGGGATGCTGAAGCGGGCCAGTTCGCCGACCAGCTCGCGGGTGCGGGCTTCGGCGACCTGTTCGTAGAACGCCACCGCTTCGCCGCCGCGGCGGTCCACCTGGGCATCGAGCAGCCAGATGCGCCAGTTGGCGCCGCCATTGGCGGACGACTCCGACGGCCATGCCGCGGGCACCGGCTGGATCCGTACCCATTCGGGAGCCGGACCGGAGGAGAAGCCGTCGTCGGCACGCACCGATCCGGATGGAAGAACCGCGGGCAGCAGGCCCGCCACGCCCAGCACCAACGCCGCAAAGAATCCTTTCGCAAAACACCGCCTCCACTGTCCGGTGCGACAATGTAACAGCGTCGATTCCTTGCCGTGGCGTCGTGCATCCCGGCGAGCCCGCCGCCACGGCCGCCTGCGCCGGCCCGGCGGCACGGTCGTGGTCAACGAAGAGCAGCCGGACGGTCGGCGCCGACTGTTTTCGCCACCCGGCCGATGCCGTCGCGAACCGCCGCCGGCAGCCATGCCGGTTCCGCAACGAGCGAACGCGGGATTGTATGGATTGCCGCATCCGCCAGGCCGGGCAGCCACGTTGCCGTGACGCCCGTCGCGGGCATGCGCTACTTCGGCGGCTTCTTTTCGCCGGCGGTCACGGCCAGCGCCAGGCGGTTCTCCGGCGGCGCGAGCGGGCACACGACGTGCGGCGTCAACGCGCAGGGCGGGTTGTAGGCCTTGTTGAAATCGAGCACGACCTTGCCGTCGACCGCCGGATTGGCGTACAGGAATCGCGCTGCACCATAGGTCTCACGGCCGCTGGTGCGGTCGGCGAATATGAAGAACAGCTGGCCGTCGGCTTCGACGATCGGTCGAAGCGTGTACACCCCGCCGTCGCGCTCGAACACGGCGACACCCGGCACCTTGCCGGTATCCGGGGTGCCCGCCGAGGTCAGCAGCTCGAGCGTCTCCGGCTCGTCAAAGGGCTGCCAGCGCGCCTGGATCCGCCAGCTTTCGTCGATCGGGAAATAGTCCAGGCCCTTGAACCCGGTCAGCGCCGGCGACGACGGGTCGCGCATGCGCCAGCCGACACTGCCGTCGGCCAGCCGCACGACATAGAACCACGCCGCATCGATGTCGATGCGCGTTGGCCCACCCTCGTCACGCTGCGTGAGCAGCCGTTCGCGCCGGAAACGCTTGCCGGCGATCGTGGCACCGGCGTCCGCGGCCGGCGTGAAGTGGATGTCGCCCTCCGCATCGACGTCGACGACGCCCAGTTGCGCCGGACCGGAGGGCAACACGATGTCCTGGTCTGTGCCGCTGCCGACGCTGTGTGACCCGGTTGGGACGGTTCCGGAACCGGTGAAGCTCAACCAGCCATCCGGCTCGCGCAGGGCCGCATCCCGCCCGGCCTGCCAGCGCAGGATCTCTCCGGCGTGGGACGCGGTGTCATCGGCGGCCAGCATGCCCGCGGCGATGACCGGGGAACCGAGGAGGAGCCGGCCAAAGGCTTTGACGACGTTCATGGGCACTCCGGTTGCAGTGGCTGGATCCAATTTAACGACGCATTCCAGCCATCGCGACCCCCGTGGCTCGACGGACGCCATGGCGCCCGCCGGTCAGCCGCTCTCCGGAACGGCCCGTGCACGATCGGCATGCAGGGCGACGAGCACGGCGACCAGCACCCACCAGAAGAACAGACCCCACCAGCTGGAGTGGAATGCATAGTGGGTGTTGAGCGGGAAACACATCGCCGCCAGCGCCAGCAGCGGCGGCCACGCGCGCAGCCGGGCGGCCGGGGTCACCCGGCGGACGCCTCGCCACAGCAGCGCGACACCGAACAGCCAGCCGACAAGACCGGGCAGTCCGGTTTCGGTCGCCACTTCGAGGACGAGCTGGTGCGGATGGAGCGCACCCTGCTGTTCGCGCCAGGGGTCGTCCGCGGCCGCGTGCTGCAGATAGTCATGACGGAAGCCGCGGACGCCGACGCCATTGAAAGGATGCGCCAGCGCCATGTCGCGCGCCGTCCGCCAGATCGGCAGTCGCCCGGCGAGCGCATGATCGACATCGTCCGCCTCGCTGCTGACCAGCAGCAGGGTGCGGTCCACGCGCGCGGCGAAAAGCGGAGAGGACAGGTAGGCGGCATAGCCAAGCGCCGCCGCGGCCGCCAGCAGCGCGGCAAGCATCACCAGTGCGCGGCGCGCGCGTCCGGCGAAGGGACGCAGGCAGACGCCGGCAAGCACCAGCGCATACACCAACCATGCCGCGCGCGCGCCAGCGAGCAGGATGACGCCCGCTGCGACCACTGCGCCGATGAAGACACCGCGCCAGCCCAGTCGCTGCTGCAGGAACGCCAGCAACAACGGTGACAGCGTGGCGACAACGCCGCCCAGTTTCAGGTTGTCGGCACCGAAGATGCCGCTGAGGCGATCACCATCCATGCGACCGCCCAGGCTGGCGCCGGTGAACGCCTGGAGCCAGGCATCGACGATCCACAGTCCGAGCAGCAGCGCACTGGCGCGCAGCAGCCACTGCCACTGCGCGGCGTCGCGCATCGTCGCCACTGCGAATACCGCAAACGGCGCATAGCGCATGTGCGCCGCGACCTGCGTCCAGGTTTTTTCCGGCGCGACGGCATCGAACGCCGACAACAGCGACGGCAGCCAGTAGCAGGCGAACAGACCCAGTGCGAGCCGCACGCCAGGCAGGCGCCAGAGTGCGCGCGCGTCCCGGAACAGCAGCAGTACGCCCCAGCCGGCACCGGCGAGCAAGGGCAGTTCGGCGATCCGGCCTACGGGCAACAGCGCCAGCACCAGCCACAGCAGCAGTGGTGGCAACAGCTGTCGCAACGGCATCGGCGCAGGGCGCGCCGCGCTCCACGACGACACGTCCATGGGCGACGCGTCACTCATGGCGCCGGCACCTGGGACGAGAGCCGGTGGTACAGATCCAGCGTGCGCGCCTGCATCTGCGCCAGCGTCGTGCCGGCGAATGGCGGCACCTCCTGCGGCGCCGCCAGGAACCGGCTTGCACGTTGCACCAGGTGCGCGGCGTCGCCGACCGGCACCGCGCCTTCGGGGAAATGACGTGCCAGCAGTTCACCGACGCCGCCATGCGCCCAGCCCAGCACTGGCCGGCCCAGCGACAGCGCCTCGGCGACGGTGCGACCGAATGCTTCCGGCTTGTCAGAAAGCTGCAGGACGAGCTCGGAAGCGGCCATCGCGTCACGCATGTCGTCGCGCAGCGGCGAGGCCACCATGCGGTCAAGCACACCCAGCTCGGACGCGCGTGCGCGCAATTCGTCGAGGTAGCGCCCGCGTCCCGGCGAATCCGCGCCGGGCATCCACAGGGCCACGTTCCCGCCAGCCTGCACCAGTCCGCCAAGCAGCGCTATCGCCGCGCCATGGCCTTTCAGGCGCGTGCCGCGTCCCGGCAGCAGCAGCAGCCGGCGACCGGCAAGGGCGGGAAATTCCCGGTCCAGCCGCGCGCGCCAGCCGTCATCGGGCCGGTGGCCACGCGGCCAGGTGGAAGGATCGATACCGCGCTCGATGACTTCGATGCGCCCGGCGTCCACGGTGTAGTTCGCCAGCAGATGCTGGCGCACGGTGTCGGACACGGCGATCACACGATCACCGCGCGCCATGATGGCGCTGTAGCGGCCGACCGAATTCAGGCCATGCGCCGTGGTCACGAACGCCGGGCGCTGCGCTGCCGGCAGCCCACGCAGCGCCCACCAGGCCAGCCATGCCGGCAGTCGCGAACGTGCGTGCAGCACGTCCGGGCGATGCCGTGCGATCAACCGCCTCAGCGAGAAGACCAGCCGCAGCGTCCACGGCGATTTCCGCCCGACCGGCAATTCGACGTGGGTGCTGCCGGTGTCCAGCAGCCGCGGCAGCCAGCGCCCGCCGGCGCTGACCACGACGCTGCGATGGCCGGCATCCGCAAGGGCCTGCGCGATCTCGAGGGTCGAACGCTCGACGCCGCCGCCGTCCAGAGCCGGCAGCAGCTGCATCACCGTCAAGGCGCGATCGGCATGGTCCTGCACGCCGGTCTGGACCGGATCAGACGGTGCCGCTATCGACCAGCACGAACTCGGCGCCGCAGTAGGGGCAGGTCGCCTCGCCCTCGTCCTCCAGCGGCAGGTACACGCGCGGGTGCGAGTTCCACAGCGCCATCTCCGGCGTCGGGCAGCTCAGGGGCAGCGCGTCGCGCGTGACTTCGTAGCGGCGGGCGGCATTGGCGGCGATCGGGGCGGAGGTCTGGGACATGGCGTTCGGGCCGGTGGCCGGCGTTGCAGGGTGAAGGTGCCGGAATTGTACCGGCTCGGCGGGCGAAGCACCCGCGACTCCACAGCCATGCCCTGCCGGAAGTGAACGGCATCCCGCCATCGGCATCGCCCAGGCTGCGCCGCACCCGGCAAGCATTAGACTTCGCGTTTTCCCACCCGGCAGCGCGTCAACCTTCGCCATGACCAGCTCAACACTGATCGACCGCAACGTCCACGACCGCCGTGAGGTGTTGCGCACCCAGTTCCAGTCCGCCTTCCCGTTCCGCCATCTCGTCATCGACAACTTCCTGTCGAAGGATTTCGCCGACGCCCTGCTGGCAGAGTTCCCCGACTTCGAGCGCGGCAATGCGCGAAACGAGGACGGCAGCCTGGGGGGCAAGTCCACGGTCGAGCGCATCCGCGAGCTGGGCCCGGCCTTCGCGCAGCTGGACGATCTCATCCAGAGCCGCGGATTCCTTGATCTGGTCGGACAGGTGACCGGCATCGACAACCTGCTGTACGACCCCTGGTACTTCGGCGGCGGCACCCACGAGAACCGCCACGGCCAGGATCTCGACGCCCACATCGACTTCAACCGGCACCCGATGGAACCGTGGCACCGGCGCCTGAACCTGATCGTCTATCTCAACCATCGCTGGGAAGACGAATGGGGCGGCTCGCTGCAGCTGCATTCCGATCCGCGCAGCGAACAGAACCAGATCCTCAGCGTGACGCCGCTGTTCAACCGCGCCGTCATCTTCGAGACCACCGAATGGAGCTGGCACGGCTTCCCGCCGATCCAGCTGCCGGAGAACGAGCGTGGGCTCAGCCGCAAGTCCGTCGCGCTGTACTTCTACACCACGGACAGGCCGGCCGAGGAACTGGCGGACACGCATTCCACCGTCTATGTCGACAGGCCGCTGCCGGATCGTTTCAAGGCCGGCCACACATTGTCCGAAACGGATGTCCAGGAGCTCAGGGTGCTGCTGAAGCGCCGCGACATGCACAACCAGCGCCTGTATCGGGACGTCAGCAACCTGACCAGGCAGCTCGAGGAGGCCCAGGCGGCGCTGCGCGCCGGACCGATCGGCAAGTTCGAGCACGCCGGCTGGCGGTTGCTCCGGCGCCTGTTGCGTCGCTGACCCCGGGCACGGACGACGCGGCCGTTCCTGTTTCGCGAGCCGGCTGTGGGCCGCCGGCTACCTGCAGCCGGCATTCCGGCACTGCCCGCCCCGCGCCGACCGGCGCCGCCAGGCAGGACACCGGCACGACTGTTGGCGTCCGCCGGCGGCAATAGCTGGCGGGAATCGCGATCCTCGCGCGTGTCCATCCTCACCTGCGCCAGATGCCCACGGGTTCCACCGCGGCATCGGCTTCATCGCGGACGAGGACGAATCGATGCGAACCCGCACAGCCCCATTCGCCATGCTCCTGTTGCTGGCCAGTCCGGCGACCCATGCCATGCGACCCGTCACCATCGACAGTGGCGGTGACACCAGTTGCGGCATCGTCGACAACGGCCATATCGCCTGCTGGGGAGGCAACCGGCACGGCATCGTCACCCGCGTCTACGGCACGTACGCGGATTCGCCGCGGATCATCCGCACCAGCGATGCGCGGACGCTGCGGGCGATGACGCAGGTCAGCGTCAGCCCCGGCAACCCGGCGCAGAACGGTGTCGACCAGGGCGGACATGCCTGCGCGATCGACTCGGGCAGGCAAGCGTGGTGCTGGGGACGCGCCGACAAAGGCCGACTGGGCACGATTGATCCCGGGCCGTCGAGCGGCTATCCCGCCCGCGTGCACTTCGACGACGGTTCTCCCATGCCGGGGGCCCTGTCGATCTCGGCCGGCGGCGCGCATACCTGTGCCGCGCTGTATACCGGTCGGGTGCACTGCTGGGGCGTGAACCGGCTGCCGAACGGCATCGAAGGACTGCTCGCGCAGGATGAAACCCAGGCCGCCGCACATCAGGACCATCCGCGGGCCGGATTTCCGGTGAGAACGGCGACCGGCGTCCTCGAAGGCGTTGTCGCGGTCGCTGCCGGACGCGCCCACGCCTGCGCCCTCACCCTTGACGGCAGCGTGTACTGCTATCGTGTCCCAATCCGTGGTGTAACAGTCGTCATCGCGCCGACATGGGCGTCGGCTTCGGTCAACTGGCCACGGCTGGCAAGTTGACGGTGGAAGTGTCGCCGATGGTGGCCAAGGTTTCCAGCGTCAGGTAGCGGCGCTGTATGGTCCATTC
>NZ_SMAF01000031.1 GCF_004343305.1 Pseudofulvimonas gallinarii
GCACCAGGATGCACAGTTGCGGCAAGCCGCCTGACCCGGAGCGGACTCACACAAATCCGGGACGAGCGGGTCCAAGGGAACTTGGAGGCAAAACATCATCGCCTCGACGCCAACCATGAACATCCTGTTCGCCGGTCCGCCGGGTTCGGGCAAGACAACCGCGATCACCACGGCATCGACCATCCCCTCACGCACGACGGAAGCGGCTGCCACCGACGATGTCGGCACGTTGAAATCGCGGACGACCATTTCGATCGACTACGGCGAATGCGAACTCGGCGGCTACCTCCTGCGCATGTTCGGCACGCCCGGCCAGCTGCGCTTCGCGTACATGATCAACCAGACCCTGGCCAGCTGCGACGCCGTGATCCTGCTGGCCGACCTGTCCAGCCCGAATCCGCTGGAAGACGTGCAGCGCTATGCCGCATTGATCGCGACCCACATCGAGCAGGGCCGCCCGGTGATGGTCGGACTGACCCATGTCGATACCGGCCAGCTGCCCAAGCACTTCCACCGCGACCTGTGCGAGGCCCTCGGCCGGCGCGTGCCGACCGTCCCGCTCGATCCGCGCAACCCCGCGAGCATGCGGCGTGCGCTGCAGGTGCTCACCGGTGCCGCCCGCACGTCGTCGTCGCAGGAGGCCGTCGTCGCCTGAGCTGCTCCACCGGGGCAGTTTGCGTGACCGAATGTGAGCGAATGAAAGCCTCCAGGTACCTAGCATGAAATCGAATGACAGTGTCGTTAACAATTGTTACGCGGCCGGTTTACGCGACCGGATTCAGCTTGGAAACGTGATGCACGCCACACCATACGCCACCGTTCCCATCGCAGTTGGAGTGAGTGGCAATGCATACGCAGGCATCAGGTGGCTTTGTTGCACTGAACCGCGCCGCCGGTCTGTCGCATACCCTGAAGCGGGCGCCGGTGGAGGTCCGCGAGATCCGTCCGGCACCCGCCAGGTCCAAACAGGTCGTGGTTTCCGTGTCAGCCCTCGCCCAGCGTGACCGCACCAAGCTGCGCTGCGCGACCGTGCTGGCGCAGTCCCGCCTGCTCCACGCCTGGCGCATCAGCGACGTCGATGACGAGTCGCATTGCCGCATCGTGCCGCCGCGCGAGAACAGCAGCGATGGCTACATCGAGCTGGTGAACGCTGCCGGCAACCGGACGGTGGTCGAGCTGGACTGGCCGCTGACGGAAGAATCCGTGACGCGCGCACTGAACCAGGCCGGCAGCCATGTCGTCGTCGCCGATTCGCAGGCGATCAATCCGCGCAAGAGCTGGGTCGCGTCGCTGCTCGGCCGCGCCAGCCAGCAGCCGCGTCGCGCCGTCGAACAGGCCGCGCCCGACCGCGGCCGGGTGTCCGGGTTCCTGGAACGCTTCGGCCTGCGCAAGGAGAAGGCGCCATTCAACGTCCTGTTCGTGGGTCCGCCGGCTTCGGGCAAGACGACCGCCATCCTCACGGCCTCGACGATTCCCGCGCGCACCACCGAAGCCTCGGCCACTGACGACGTGGCGACGATGAAGGCGCGCACGACCATTTCTATCGACTACGGCGAATGCCCGCTCGGCGACCTGAACATGCGCATGTTCGGCACGCCCGGCCAGTTGCGCTTCGCGCACATGATCGAGAACACCCGGAAGAGCGCCGATGCCGCGATCCTCCTGATGGACATGAGCAGCCCGGATCCCCTGGGCGACATCGTGCAGTACCTGGACTACCTCGAAGGCTTCGGCGACAGCCGTGGTCGGCCCCTCATCGTCGGGCTGACCCATATCGACGAAGGGAGGGTTCCGAAAAACTTCCACGCGGCGCTGACGGCATTGCTCGGCAAAAGGGCACCCGTTGTTCCGTTGGACCCCCGCAATCGCGGCAGTGTGTTGCGTGCACTGACGGCAGTGTCGGGATTGAGCACCCGAGCGGTCGCGACCGCCTGAGTGCACCTTTGATTACCAAGCCATTATTCAAGCCAGGGAGTTTTACCTATGAGCGCCGACCTGATCGTCCAGGCAATGCTGACCAACGTACCGAAGGCCATCGCCGCGGGCATCGTCGATATGGGAACGGGCATGCTGCTGTCCGTGAAGACCGTGGACTCGCATCCGCAGGCCGTCCTCGACATGGTGGCCGCCGCCACCAAGGACATGTTCGAAGGTGACACGGTTCTCGGAATCGAGAACACCTTCAAGAAGATCCGCGGTGACGCCTATACCGGCCACTATTTCCGTGAGATCATCGTGTCCTCGCGCAACCTCCTCCATATCTTTGCGCGTCTGGAATCGAACGAGAGCGTGGTCGCTGTGGTCATCTGCCGCATCGACACCAACCTTGGCCTCGCCCTGATGAAGACGCGCGAAATCGCCACCCAGGGTAAAGTGTGACCAACGAAAGCTCCTCCGACGTCATCAGGGACGTCCGTGCGCTGCTGAGCGAATGCATCCACGACCTGCCCCGGTCGCTATGCGCTTTCCTCGCCACCTGCGACGGCCACCTGATCGACATGGCGGGCAAGTACGACAAGGACACCGTTGCCGCGAGCCTGCCGATGGCAGGCTCGCTGCTCGGCCTTGGCAAATCGATCTCGGGCGACCTTCATCCGGAAGGCCGCCTCGATGACGTCATTGTCCGCACGGGCAAGCAGATCCTCTCCCTCGTGACCGTTGGCGATACCGACGACGTACTTTTCATCGGTGTTCTCGCCGACCGCATGGTCAATCTCGGACAGCTCCTGGTCCGGAGCAAGCAGGCCGCTGAATCGATCAAGGCCCTGCTGTGACGTCCATGCAGGACGTGGCCCTCGAGATCGAGGGCCTTCGCGTCGGCTATGGCCACGCGGAAGTGTTGCACGTCGATTACCTCGCCATCCGGCGCAATGCGGTCACCGCGCTGGTGGGTCCGGTGGCTGCCGGGAAATCCACGCTGGTCCGGCACCTGGTCGGCCTGGATGCGCTCGTACCGTCGAGCTGGTCGGATGGTTCGATCCGCCTGCATCGTGCAGCTGGCCCTTCCGCCGGCACGCATGCCTCCGAACCGATCCAGCTGATTCCGCAGAAGGCGCGCCTTTACAAGCGGACGTTGCGCGAGAACATCCTCGCCAACCAGCCGAACGACGAAGTCGCCAATGCCCGACTCGAACAGTTGCTGGCAGGCTTCCAGGCCAGCCGGCATTTCATGCACTGCCTGGACCGCGATGTCGGCGAGTGCTCGCTGGCCATCCATCGCGCCGGACTGCTGTTCCGGGCATTGCTGGACCAGCCCGAGGTACTGCTGCTGGACGAGCCGCTCAGCGATGTCGCCATGGCGGACGAGGACTGGATGCTGGAGCTGCTTTACGAGCTGCGCGGGCGCCTGACCGTGATCATGGTGTCGCACAACAAGAACCAGGTGCGTCGCGTTGCCGACTGGGTCGTCTTCATCACCGGCGGCATGCTGGTCGAGGTCGCGCCGGCGGACCGCTTTTTCGAGCAGCCGGCCTCGGAGCTGGCGCGTGAGTTCCTGCTGTCCGGCAGCGCCTGGCCGGCGTCCCGTATCACCCACGCGGACGTCGCCGAAGAGGACGTCGTCGAACCGGAACCGGCGCCGCACGCGCCGCCGGCCACCGACCGCGAACTGGGTTTCCGCTGGGTGATTCCCGGACGACTGGGTGGCATGCACCAGCCGGGCCTGTTCGGCGATCTCGAGGGCGACCTCGCGGCCGTCGAAGCACTCGGCGTCGACGTGCTGGTGACGTTGACCGAAGCGCCACTGAAACTCGGTGACGTCGATCCGGGTGGCATCGACATCGTCTGGTTCCCGATCGACGACATGCAGGCGCCCGATGTCGAGGCCTGCCGGCGCGTTCTCGCCGACCTCGATGTCGAAGTGCAGCGCGGACGCAACCTGGTGTTCCACTGCCGTGGCGGACTGGGACGCACCGGGCTGATGCTGGCGTGTTTCCTGATCGCCCACCAAGGCATGTCGCCGGAGCTCGCCATCGAGCACGTGCGCAAGGTCAATCCGAACTACATCCAGTCGCAGACGCAGGTGAATTTCGTCATGGCCTTCGGCCAGGACGGCACGCCCTGAAGACGCGGCGGCCTGCCGGGTCGATCAACCCGCGCTGGCCGGGGCTTTGCGACAGCGATCCGGCACGCGGCCGGCCAGCCCGGCGGCATGCATGACCAGCTGTCGCCGCAACGGCGGCAGGGCGCCGGCAAGCCGGTGGCCGGCATCACGCAGTGACGGCAAGCCCGGAAACCGGCTGCGGTACATCGCGCCGATGGCGCTGAATGCGCGGGCGGCCATGGCATTGTCGCCCTGTCGCCAGCGCGCGTAACGCGCCAGGACCGCCGGCTGTGCGGGATCAAGGCCGCGCCGGCGGGCTTCGCAGAGTACCTGCGACAGGGCGGCGACATCGAGGAACCCGAGGTTCAGGCCCTGCCCGGCCAGGGGATGCACAACATGCGCGGCGTCGGCCACCAGCACCACCCGGCCGTGGTGATAGCGTGCCGCCAGTTGTCGTGCCAGCGGAAATACAGCCCGCGCGCCCTGCAGCGAAAGCCGGCCGAGGAGGCCCTGGGATGCGTTTTCAAGCTCGCGCCCGAATTCGTCGGGCGGCACGATCCGCATGCGCTCCGCCTCGGCCTCGGGCAGCGTCCAGACGATCGAACAGGCATGACCGGCGGCAAAACCGTGACCTTCATCGAGGCCAGCCAATGGCAACAGGGCAAGCGGGCCGTCGGGAAGGAACCGCTGCCAGGCAGTGTCGCCGTGCGGACGTTCGCAACGCAGGTTCGCCACCAGGCCGCTCTGTCCGTAGGGACGGCGATCCACGGCCAGGCCGGCCAGCTGCCGCAGCGGCGAGGCGCCGCCATCGGCGGCGACGGCAAGGCGCGCGCGCACCTGCTCGCCATTGTCGAGGCCGAGCAGCACCGCGTCGGCGTCGTGACCCAACTGCACGACGCGCCGTTGCCAGTGGCACTGCAATCGGTCGTATCGCTCCAGCTGTCGTGCCAGTGCGTACTGCAGGACGCCATGCTCGACGATGCAGCCCAGCTGCGGCCATCCCTGCTCGCCAGCATCGAAATGCAGCGCGGCGGAAAAATCGTCCTGCCAGACGTGCATGTGCCGGTAGGCCTGCACCCGCTCGGCCTGCGGCGGCGGCCAGGCCCCAAGTGAAGCCAGCAGGCGCATCGAGGCCAGCGAGAGCGCGAACACGCGAAGGTCGGAGCGTGACGCCGCGGCTGCCGCGCCGCCGGCATCCACCAGTGCGACGCTGAAACCGGAATCGGCCAGCGCCAGCGCCATCGCCTGGCCGGCCGGACCGGCACCGACGACGGCGATCTCGACATCCAGGCGCGCGGTCATGCCGCGGCCTCGTGCAGGCTGTCCAGCGGCGACCGGGCGCCATGGCCCATCGTCGCGAGAACCAGCGAAGAGCGCAGGCCGGCGCTGCCGTTGAGCACGCCGAAGCCCAGGCTGCGCAGCACGCCCATGCCAGGGGCGCGCACCGACGGCCAGCGTGCAAGCGCGTGGCTCAAGCCAGCGATGCGGCGGCGATCCGGCTGCCTGCGCGCCTGGTGGCGCAACAGCGCAGTGCCTGCGTCTTCGCCCGCGCGGCGCGCGGCAAGCAGCTCCTCGACCAGTACCAGCGCATCGCGGAAACCGAGGTTGAAACCCTGGGCGGCAATGGGGTGCAGCGATTGCGCCGCATTGCCGACCAGCACGGCTCGACCGGCGACGGTCCGCGGCACGAACACCCGATGAAGCGGATAACGGAACAGCCGCCCCGGTGCCTGCAGGCGTCCCAGTCGATGGCCGAACGCGCGCTGGAACTCCGCCAGGCGCGCGCCGTCGTCCAACGCCTCGATACGCGCCGCCTGCTCGCGCGACAGCGTCCAGACCAGGGCGACCCGACGGCCCTCCAGCGGCAGTACCGCGATGGCGCCGTCATCAAGGAAACGCTCGTAGGCGACGCCCTCGTGCGCGCGCGTGGTCGCGGCGCTGAGCACCAGCGCATCCTGACCATAGTCCCCGCGCTCGACGGGCAAACCCAGCTGGCCTCGCAGCCACGAGTCGGCACCGTCGGCGCCGACCACGATACCGGCACGCAGCACACGCTGGCGGTCGCCTTCGCGCACGGTGACCAGGGCGTCGCCCCCGGCCATGTCGACGCCTGTCACTTGCGCCGGCAGGATGCGGTGCACGCCACCGGCCTGCGCCACCGCGGTCTCCAGGGCCAGGCCCAGCCGAGTCGCCGGCACCAGCGCACCGAAGCGTTGCACGCCGTGGTCGGCGGCGCGCAGCAGCGTGCGGCCGAATCCACCGCGGCGGCTGATGTGGACGCCGGTGATCGGGGCGGCATTGCCGCGCAGTGCCGTCCATACGCCCAGCGCATCCAGCCCGTTGACCGTGGCCGCGGACAGCGCCAGGTAGCGCTCGCGATCCGGATCGGCCAGCGCCAGCGTGGGCGTGCGCGTCTCGACCAGCGTACAGTCGACGCCGGCACGGTCCAGGGCCAGGGCGACACTGGTGCCGACCAGTCCGCCCCCGATGATGAGTACGCCGGTGTGGTCAGGTTCCATGCGCTGGATGATACTCCGGCCATCCTGCATTCCATCGGTAGCGGGCGACGGCGACGGCAGGCGACTGGTCCTGCTCTATCACGGTGACACCGCTGGCAGCGGGGGACGCTGCATCGGCCGCAGCGAAGTACCGTTGTCGGCATCCGGCCGGCAGCAGATGGAGACACTCGCCTCGGCCTGGACCTACCCGGCGCCGACGCTGCTCGTGGCCTCGTCGAGGCAGCGCAGCTACGCAGCACTGGTCTCGTTCGCGCGCCGCTTCGGACGCCTGCCGCAGGTCGATGCCCGCCTCGACGAGCAGGACTTCGGCGACTGGGACGGCGAGCCCTGGTCGCTGCTGCACGGCCGCGGCGACCACGGCTTGCAGCAATGGCTGGCGGACTGGTCGGGACAGGCACCGCCCGGCGGTGAATCGTTCGCGCAGATGGCGCAGCGCTGCGGTGGATGGCTGGATGAAACCGTCGCCAGCGCCGGCGATGACGACCTGCTGCTGGTCGCCAGCCATGCCGGCCCGCTGCGCGCACTGGCCTGCCACGCGCTTTCGATTCCGCTGCAGCACGCGCTGCTGCTGCGCATGGATCACGCGCATGTGTCGGCGATGCGGCGGCGGCGCGGGCGCTTTGAGCTATGCTATTGGAATGCCTCGCACTTCGAGGCCGGCTTGTTTGGAGATCACCCATGACCCTGGCCCAGCGCCTGTTCAACCCGCGCACCGCAACCGTCACCGGCATGATCGTGCTGGCCGCCCTCGCCCGCCTGCTGCCGCACCCGCCGAACTTCACGCCGATCGAATCGATGGCGCTGTTCGCCGGTGCCTGGTTCGCCCGCCGCCACCTGGCGATCATCGTGCCGATCGCGGCCATGGTGCTGTCCGACCTGGTGCTGGGCGCGCTGCGTGGTGGCCTGTATGCCGAACACCTGTTCTCGGCGGCGCACATCGCCGTCTATGCCTGCATCCTGCTGTGCTCGGTCGCCGGCTTCGCCTTGCGTGGCCGGGTCACCGGCGGCCGCGTCATGGGCGGGTCACTGGCCGGCGCCGTGATCTTCTTCGTGGTGACCAACTTCGCCGTCTGGCTGACCGCATCCGCCGTGCCCGGTCACAGCGCCTGCGCCACCGGCCTGCTGCCGTGCTACGTCGCGGCGATTCCGTTCTTCCAGTGGACGCTGCTTGGCGCACTGTTCTGGTCGGCCGTACTGTTCGGTGGCTACGAGATCCTGCGCCGCCGCTGGCCGGCACTGCGCCAGGCCAGCGCGGCCTGAGCCGCCAGGGATGGGCAACCGCCTTTCGAAGATCTACACGCGCACCGGCGACGATGGCAGCACCGGGCTCGGTGACGGCCGCCGCACCGGCAAGGACAGCCTGCGCGTCGATGCCTATGGCACGGTTGATGAACTCAACAGTGGCATCGGCATGGTCCTCGCGCATGCCATTCCGGACGCGGTGGCCGCGGCCCTGACGCAGGTCCAGCACGACCTGTTCGATCTCGGCGGCGAGCTGTGCCTGCCGCCGGGCACCGAACTGGTGTTCGACGGCGACATCACGCGCCTGGAGGACCTGCTCGACGGCTTCAACGAACACCTGCCGCCGCTGAAGGATTTCATCCTGCCCGGTGGTGGCCATGCAGCAGCCGCCTGCCATCTGGCGCGCACCGTCTGCCGGCGCGCCGAACGCGGCCTGGTGGCCCTGTCGCGGGTCGAGGTGGTTCGACCGCAGTGCATCCGCTATCTCAACCGCCTGTCCGACCTGCTGTTCGTCATCGCCCGCGTGCTCGCGCGCGAGGCGGGCGCCGGCGAAGTGCTCTGGAAGAACGAGCACCGCCGCAAGCCGCAGGCCTGAGCCGCACCGCCACGACGAGGCCGATGCGATGCACGCGCGCCGCGTCCATCCGATGACCGCATCGCATCCGGGCCGGCGATGACATCGACGTCGCAGCCGGCCAGTCTCGTTGTCTTCACCCATCCGGCCTGTGCCGGCCATGATCCGGTACCCGGCCATCCCGAGCAGCCCGCGCGCCTGGCCGCCGTCCTCGCCGCTTTCGACTCGCCGGGTCTGACGCACTGCGCGCTGCACGAGGCGCCGCGCGCCATGCGCGACGACCTGTTGCACGCCCATGACCGCGCGCATGTCGATCGCGTCTTCGCCGCCGGCGGAACCGGCCAGTACCGGCAACTCGATCCCGATACCGCGATGGCGGAAGGCTCGCTGGAGGCGGCGCTGCGTGCCGCCGGAGCCGCCGTTGCGGCCGTCGACCATGTGATGTCCGGACCGCGAAGCCGCGCCTTCTGCGCGGTGCGACCGCCGGGTCACCACGCCACGCGGGCGACGGCGATGGGCTTCTGCCTGTTCAACAACATCGCCATCGCGGCGGCGCGTGCGCTGGATGTCCATGGACTGCAGCGCGTCGCCATCTGCGATTTCGACGTCCACCATGGCAACGGCAGCCAGGCCGTCTTCTGGAACGATGCCCGCGTGCTGGTTGCCTCCAGCCACCAGTGGCCGCTCTATCCGGGCAGCGGGCGCGACGCGGAAAACGGACCGCACGACACCATCGTCAACGCAGCGCTGCCAGCGGGCGCCGACGGCGAAGCGTTCCGCGACGCCTGGCGGTCGCGCCTGCTGCCACGCGTCGATGCCTTCCGGCCGCAGCTGCTGCTGGTGTCGGCCGGTTTCGATGCGCACCGCGACGATCCGCTGGCCGGCCTGAAGCTCGACGAGGCCGAATTCGGCTGGCTGACCGGCGAACTGGTGGCCATCGCCGACCGGCATTCAGGCGGCAGGATCGTCTCGATGCTGGAAGGCGGCTATGACCTGGCGGCGCTCACCGCCAGCACGCGCGCGCACGCGCTGGCACTGCTGCGCTGACTCGGCCGAACGGATGCCGGGCCGGGGGCTGCCTTGCCCTGCATGCCGCCGATACCAAACACCCGGGGCTCACTGCTTTCCGTCTTCGTTGAACAGGGCGGTATAGCGCCGCTGCATTTCCTCGGGCGACACCTCCTCGATGCTGTGCCCGATCAGCCAGCGATGCCCGAACGGATCGATGACGCTGCCCGAACGCTCGCCGTAGAAGGCATCGGCCGCAGGCCGTTCCAGTGTCGCCCCGGCCTCGACGGCACGGGCGATCAGCGCATCGGCGTCATCGACATGCAGGTGGATCGACAACGGCGTACCCGTGCCGGGCTGCGGTGCGCGGATGCCGTACTCGGGAAATTCGTCGCACAGCATCAGTGTCACGCCGCCCAGCTCGATCTCGGCGTGGCCGATCCGGCCCGAAGGCTCGACCAGCCTAAACTTCTCGCGGGCCGAAAAGGCACGCGCATAGAAATCGATGGCTGCGGCGGTGTCGGTGACGCACAGGTACGGATAGACCTCGTGAACGGACATGTCGGCTCCCCTGGCTGGTGCGGTCCATCATGGCAGCATCGCGCACCCCTGTGCACCGGCAATGCCGCCGCCCGGCAGCACGACGGCAGCGGCCGCCGGTCGTCAGGTCGACGGCGCCGCCACCAGGTCGGCATCGGGATCCGTGTCGCCGACGCCGTTGCCGCCGCTGCGCTTGGCCGCGTACATGGCCTGGTCGGCGCGACTGATGCATTCGTCGACGCCCATGCCGGCGGCATGTGCGCACACGCCCAGGCTGATGCTGAGCTGAAGCCGGCCCGACGGCGTCTGCATGGGCGTCGCCGACACCGCGTTGCGGAGATTCTCGGCGACGACCTGGCCGCCTTCCAGGTCGGTTCCCGGCAACAGGACCAGGAATTCCTCGCCACCCCAGCGCGCCAGAAGATCGGCATGGCGCAGGCGACTGCCGAGCCGCCGCCCCACTTCCTGCAACACCTGGTCGCCAACGCCGTGCCCGTGGCGGTCGTTGATCGCCTTGAAGCGATCGATGTCGATCATGATCACCGCGAAACTGTCGCCGCCTGCTTCCACCGCGCGCGCCGCACGCTCGATGCGGTCCACCATGTGCCGCCGGTTGGCCAGGCCCGTGAGCGGATCGGTGCACGCGGCCCGTTCAAGTTCGCGCGCGACGCGCTGGCCAAGGCGCAGACGGCTGTAGAGGACGCCCACGAGGATGGCCACCGCCAGCACCGCAGCGATCGCGAGGCCGAGGATCATGCGCTGGCGCCACAGCTCCAGTTCCTGCACGGCCGCCTGGCTGCGCAGCAGTTCGATTTCCTTGGCCTGCTGGCGGGTGTCGAAGCGCGCCTGGAACTCCAGCACGCGGGCGTTGTACTGCTCGTCGGCGAGCACCGTTGACAGACGCTGCACCTCGCGGTGCCAGCGCAGCGCCTCGGCGTATTCGCCCAGCGCTTCGTGCAGGGTGACCCAGGCGCCGGCGAGCTGGAGGGCGACGCCGGGCGGTACGTCCTCGGCGACGCCGTCGGCCAGTTCCAGCTGCTCGCGCGCCTCGGCGTAGCGTCCCATCGCGGTCAGCATGTCGGCGAGGGTGACGCGGGCATTCAGCTCGCCTCGGTGGTCGCCGATGCGGTGATGCAGCGCCAGCGCCCGTTCGAAATGGGGCAGCGCTTCCTCGCGCCGGCCCAGGCTGGACAGGACATGGGCGATGTTCGTCTCGGCATGGCCTTCGCCACGCTCGTTGCCCAGGTCGACGAACAGCCTGAGCGCCTGGCGCTGGTTTTCCAGCGCTTCGTGCAGCGCCCGCCGCTCGCCCTCCGGATCGCCGGCCTGGCTCGCCCTCGCCGCGAGTTTCAGGGCGACGGCACCCAGGTTGACGTAGGTGCCGGCGACCCCTTCGCGGAACCCGGCCTCGGAAAAGCCGGCCAGCGCCTTCTGGTGGTATTCCCTCGCGAGGTCGAATTCGTTGAGCGTGTTGTAGAGGTTGCCGATGTTGCCCGCCGACTTGGCGGCATCAAGGATGTCGCCGCTGGCTTCGGTATCGGCCAGGGCGTCCAGGTAATGTTCCAGCGCCGCCACATATTCGCCGGCATCGGCGAGCGACACGCCCAGCGTGCGGTGCAGGCCCGCCCTCTGCGACGTCGTCGCCTCCTCGGGCAGGCGCTCCATGGCGTCCTGAAGCAGGGGAATCGCCTCATCGACGCGACCCAGGATGTGCAGGTTGCGCCCGATGGCCGCCATCAGCATCGATTCGCCCAGGGTGCAGCGCGGCGATTGCCGCCTGGCCTGCTCCAGCAGTCGCCGGCCCTCTTCGACGCCCCGTGCCGGATCAACGTCGCGCAGGCTGCTCAGTTCGTCGGCACGCGTGAGCAGATCATCGCAACCGGGCGCGGCAACGGCCATGACAGGCGACAGCAGCAGTGCGGCAAGCAGCAGCCAGCCGCGTCCATGCCCGGGGGCGAACGAAGGGTTTCGGAACGCCACCCGCGCAGTCCGGATGAGGCCGCCAGGGCGGGAAATCCGTGCAGCATTCATGGGGCCGGAGTATCCCGCACTTCCCGCGTCACAGTTCATAACTCTCGCTCGAAGTCCGGCAAACTGGTTCCCTGGGCATGACGACACGAGCTGGCCGCTCAGGTCGTGATCGCCCCGCCATCGTCCAGTTCGGCATAGAGAAAGGCACGGGCACGCCGCCAGTCGCGCTTGAGTGACCGTTCCGAGCGGTCCATCAGGCCACTGATCTCGGCCAGCTCCAGGCCACCGTAGAAACGCAGTTCGACCAGTCGCGCCAGCTGGGGGTCCAGCTCGCCCAGCCGGGTGAGCGCGGCGTCCAGGGCGAGAAGGTCCTCTCGACCGCCTTCGGCCCCGGCGATCCGCAACGCACCCGTATCCAGCGAATCCACGCGCACGCCACCTCCCCGACGCTGGGCATCGCGGGCGCGGACATGGTCGATGACGATCTGGCGCATGGTCCGCGCGGCGACCGCATAGAAGTGCTCGCGGTCGTTGATCGCAACCGTGGCGCCACGGGCGAGCTTCTCGTAGGCCTCGTGGACCAGCGAGGTCGCGTGCATGGGCGCATCGCCACCGGACAGCTGGCCGCGTGCCAGCCGTTTCAGTTCGTTGTACAGCGTACTGAACAGCCGGTCCGACGCCTCGCGGTCACCGCCGCGGGCCTGGCCGATCAAGGTGGTAATGCTGGAATCCGTCACGGCCGCCCCTTGCCTCGCACCCCGGCACCTTGCCATGGCGACGCGACGGCGGCAATTCGTCCACCACCGGTCCGGTGCGGCGGACGCGACGTCGTGCGCGGTTGCCGCCGCTACCGCCAGGCAATGCGGGCCAGGCGCGCCGTAGGGCTTGGGTCGACGATGCCAGGACGGCGATGGCGCACGGTTTGCTGCGACCTCCCGACGTGGAATCCCGGCCGGTGTCCGCGTGCGTCCGGGTCCAGCGGGGTGCCCGCTGAACGGCGGAGGCCGCCGTGCGCGGCGGAATCCGCGCCACGGCGGCCGGGCCCGACGGCAACACCCGCCACCGCGTTCCTGCCTGGTGGACGCCTCACGTATCATTGCCGCAGCCTTGCCTTGCGGCGGCGGAGGATCGGCCCGGGGCAGAAATGCCCGGCGGCCTGCACAGGAGATCGATGATGAGTTCGCCGCGCCTTGGCGCCAGCCTGCCCAATCCGGCCGCCACGGACGACGGCAATGAAATGCGCTTCTGCAGCACCTGCGCCTTCTCCGCCGCCTGCCTTGACCAGGGCTACGACAAGGCCGCGCTGGGTGACCTGCACTGCCTGGTCGAGCATGTCGGTCCCTACCACGAAGGCGATGTCATCTTCCGCGAAGGCGATCCGTTCACGGCGATTGCCGCCGTGCGCGCCGGCACGGTGAAGACCTACGTCATCGACAACCATGGCGACGAACATGTCCTGGGCTTTTTCCTGCCCGGCGAAGTGATCGGCCTGAATGCCATCCACCCGGCGCGGTATCCCTGCAATGCGGTGGCCATGGACACCGTCGCGCTGTGCCGTTTCTCGTTCCCGCAGATGGCCTTGCTCGCCACGCGCATGCCCGGCCTGCAGCACCAGCTGTTCCGGCTGCTGAGCGAGGACATCGGCAAGGCCGCCCTGGTCGCCGGCGACTACAGCGCCGACGAGCGCGTGTCGGCCTTCCTGCTGACGGTATCGCGGCGACTGGCGGCGCGTGGCCTGTCCGGCCGCCGCTTCCATCTGTCGATGACACGCAGCGACATCGGCAACTACCTGCGCCTGGCGCCGGAGACGGTCAGCCGCGTCCTTCGCCGCCTTCAGAACGATGGCATCCTCGCCGTCGAGCGCCGCGAACTGGAGATCCTCGATCTCGACCTGCTCACTGCGCTCGCCGCCAGCGTGCTGCGCGAATAGCGCCGAAAACCGAACGCGAGCACGCGTCGGCGCCAGTCGCGCCGATGCTGACATGGATCAGTGCAGTCCTCCCGACACCGGCCGACCATGCCGGCGACCTTTCACCGGGAGTCACGCACCATGTCCACCCGCAAGCTCTGGGCCGGCCTCGCCGTCCTGCTGGCGGCCTCGTTCGCCGTCCTGCTCTGGGTCGGCAGCGAGATCCATCGCCAGATGCCACCGATACCCGCGACCGTCACCACGACGGACGGCCGCGTCGTCTTCACGCGCAGCGACATCGAGACCGGACGCCAGGTGTGGCAGTCCATCGGTGGCCAGCAACTCGGTTCGATCTGGGGTCACGGTGCCTACGTGGCGCCGGACTGGACCGCCGACTGGCTGCACCGCGAAGCCATCGCCTGGCTGGACCTGATGGCGCGCGAGCGCGGCGCGGCCGACCATGCCGCCCTTGACGAGGAATCACGGGCGGCCCTGCAGGCACGCCTGCGCACGCAGATCCGCGTCAACACCTTCGACGCCGATCGCGACACCGTGACCATCGCGCCGGAGCGCGCCGCCGCCATCGCCACGGTGGCCGCGCACTACAACAGCCTGTTCGGCAGCGACCCGGCCCTGCTGGAGCTGCGCAAGGGCTACGCGATGAAGAACGACACCGTGCCCGACGCCGGACATCGCCAGGAACTGGCGGCGTTCGTCTGGTGGACAGCGTGGTCGGCAGTCACGCAACGACCGGGCCAGGACATCAGCTTCACCGCCAACTGGCCCTTCGATCCGCTGGTCGGCAACGAACCGCCTTCGCACCTGCTGCTGTGGACGGTGTTCAGCGTGCTGTTCCTGATCGCCGGCATCGCCCTGCTCGGCTGGTATTACGCGACGCATCGCGAGGACCACGCCTTCAGGCTGCCCGCCACCGATCCGCTGGCCGACATCAAGGTCACGCCGTCGATGCGCGCCAGTGCCAAGTACTTCTGGGTCGTGATCGCGCTGTTCCTGGTGCAGATCCTGCTCGGTGCGATCACCGCGCACTACCAGGTCGAAGGCCATGATTTCTACGGCATCAACCTGTCGGAAGTGCTGCCCTATTCGCTGACGCGCACTTGGCACACGCAGCTGGCCGTGTTGTGGATCGCTACCGCCTGGCTGGGCATGGGCCTGTACATCGGACCGGCGATCTCCGGCCATGAACCACGCTTCCAGCGGCTCGGCGTCAACGTGCTGTGGGTCTGCCTGCTCATCATCGTCGTCGGCGCCTTCGCCGGGCAGTGGTTCGCGGTGATGCAGAAGCTCGGCCTCGCCAACAACTTCTGGTTCGGCCACCAAGGCTGGGAATACGTCGACCTCGGCCGCTTCTGGCAATGGTTCCTGTTCCTCGGTCTCGGCATCTGGCTGACCCTGGTCGGCCGCTGCCTCGTGCCTGCGATCCGCAAGGGCGGCGAGATGAAGTCGATCACCACGCTGCTGTTCCTGTCCACCGTCGCCATCGGCCTGTTCTACGGCGCCGGCCTGATGTGGGGCGAGCACACGCACCTGTCGATGGTCGAATACTGGCGCTGGTGGGTGGTGCACCTGTGGGTGGAAGGCTTCTTCGAGGTGTTCGCCACCGCGGTCATCGCCTTCCTGTTCGCCAAGCTGGGGCTCATCCGCGCCAGTCTCGCCACGGTTGCCGTGCTGTTCGCGACCATTGTCTTCATGGCCGGCGGCGTGCTCGGCACACTGCACCATCTGTACTTCAGCGGCACGCCGACGGCAGTGATCGCGATCGGCGCCAGCTTCTCGGCGCTGGAGGTGGTGCCGCTGGCGCTGATCGGCTTCGAGGCCTACCACCAGTGGTCGATGCAGAAGGCGACGCCGTGGATGGCGCGCTACAAGTGGCCGATCCTGTTCTTCGTCGCCGTCGCCTTCTGGAACCTGGTCGGTGCGGGCCTGTTCGGCTTCCTGATCAATCCGCCGCTGCCGCTGTACTACATGCAGGGACTGAACCTGACGCCGCTGCATGGCCACACCGCGCTGTTCGGCGTCTACGGCATGCTTGGGGTCGGTCTGATGCTGTTCTGCCTGCGCGGCATCAAGCCGCATGCAGTGTGGAACGAAGGCGTGCTCAAGACCTGCTTCTGGTCGTTGAACATCGGCCTGACACTGATGGCGGCGCTGACCCTGCTGCCGATGGGCATCATCCAGCTGGCCTCTGCGCTGGAGCACGGCTACTGGTACGCACGCTCGGCGGAACTGATGCAGCAGCCGATCATCCAGCTGCTGGTGTGGTTGCGCGTGCCTGGCGACACCATCTTCAGCGTCGGTGCACTGGCCCTGGCCTGGTTCGTGATCCGCCTGTGGTGGCCGGCACGCGAGTCGGCGGAATCGCTGCCGTCGGGTGCCAGTGCCCGTGCCGCACCGCGCGACTGAGCGCCGCCAAGGTCCGGCACCCTGACGGTGCCGGACCTTCACCTCGTTTCAGATGGACACCGGGCCCGCAACGGGCCCGATGTCGTTTCAGCGGTTGGGCTTGCCGGGCAGGCCGAGATCGCCGGAAGCGATCTTGAACACGTCGACCACGCACAGCAGCGGCGCGTGCACGCTGGCGTTCACCCGCAGTCCGGCGGTGACGCCGTCGAAGCTCGCCGCCTCGACGACGCCGATGTCGTCGAACGGCACCCGCACCTCGACCACCTCGTCAGCGAGCCGTGGACTCCAGCCCGGGCTGTCGATCAGGATCGGCAGGCCCGGCCAGGTCTTCGGCAACCGCGGCTTGGGCCCGTCGGGAATGTCCACCACCGCCAGCGCGTCCTCGCCACACGCCGGGTTGGGGCTGAGCACGACCCAGTGGCTGTGCCAGAGATCGCCGTCGTTGCCGGGATCGCCATCGCCGTTCTCGTCGAACAGCGGCGTGTCGTCGAAGTCCGGGTGCGCGGTCACCGCCATCGCCAGGATGCCGCTGCCGCGCTCGAAGCCGACTTCCCACGGGTCGATGCTGGTCGGCCAGACATAGGAGAACACATCGCTGCCGGCCAGCTGCCCGGTCGCCGCCGGACGCGACTGCCCGGCCTTGCCGGACACCGCCATGTGGAAGGTGGCGATGTTGCCGCGGGTACTGATCTTCGCGTGGACGATATCGAAGTCGGCGCGCACCGCTTCGCTGGCGTCGACGCTGATGCCGCCACTGTGCGTGCGGCCCTCGTGCGCCAGCAGCGGCGTTGCCGCCAGCACCAGGACCAGGGCTGGAACGGTGGTTTTCATGTGCCCGCTCCTCAGCGCAGGTCCGCGAGCGCGGCACCGAAGTTGATGTGGAAGGGCTGGCCGTCGATGACCAGTGCCGGCACCGAACGCACGCCGGCCGATTCGGCATCGGCCAGGCGCCCGCGGGCATCGCCCAGGTGCACGATCTCCACCTCGTAACGGGCAGGATCCAGCGCCTGCGCCAGTTGCTGTTCGGCTTCGACGCAGACCGGGCAACCGGCGTGATAGAACACGGCTTTATGTCGCATAATGGGTTTCCTCTTGCTTGCTCTTGAACGGAGTGGTGGGGGGAATCCGGGCGGTGTCCGATTGCAGTCGGGCACCGCCCTTCTGTTATCCGTCGGCCGTTGTCTCCGGTGACGGAATGCTTGCGGCGAGGCGACGCGCGTCATCGCTGGCGCGGCCGGCCGGCGCCGGTTCGTGTTCGGGGCAATCCACACGCAGGTCGGGATCGCCGAAGGGCTGGCCGACCAGCGCGCACATATGCGGTTTTTGCCGGTCGCCGCTGGCATAGGGCCGGAAGAAGCGGCAACCCAGGCAGGTGCGCAGGCCGCTGGCCAGCCCCTGATCCTGCGCCGCGCGCACCAGCAACTGCGTCAGCCGCAGCAAGGCGCCGACATCGGCTTCCGGCAGCGTGGCAAGCAGTCGGTCCATGCCCTGCCCCGGGCTGGACAGCGCCTGCGCCACACGGCGGCCGGCGGCGGTCAGACGCAACAGGCTGGCGCGGCCATCGTCCGGATCGGCACTGCGGCGCACCCACTTGCGCTCGACCAGCACCTTGACCGAATCGCTGAGACTGGCCGCCGACACACCCAGTTGCACGGCGATATGCCCGGCACGCAAGCCTTCGCCGCTGCCGGCCAGCATGCGCAGCACGGTCGCCTGCGTCGGTGGCAACGGTGGCGCGCCATCGCTGCGCCAGGACTGCGCGCGCACCAGCGCCGCCAGCCGCTCCAGGCCAAGGGCGGCCTGCTGCCGCTGCGTCGGTGCCGACATGGGGGTGGAGGTGAGCATGGGCTGAACGATAGGACTCCTAAGTATCCCTGTCAAGCATGGTGTGGGTGATCTGGATCAACGCATACTGGACGCCGCTGCACGACACTTCGCGCCATGGACAGGAACCCTTCCCGACCCTCGCTGCTGCCCTCGCCTGCCACCTTGCTGGCGGCGCCGCACCGCCTGCTGTTCTTCGTCGGCGCGCTCAATGTGCTGGCGGCGATGACCTGGTGGCTGCTGTGGACAGTGGCACTGCGCTGGCAGCTGTGGCCGATGCCGCAGCCGCCGTCACCGATGCCGGCCGGCTGGGGCCATGGCCTGGTGATGTCCTATCAGGTGTTCACGCCCTTCATTTTCGGTTTCCTGCTGACGGTGTTTCCGCGCTGGCTGGGGCAGCCGTCGCTCGATCGCTGGCATTACGTGCCGGTGGGCCTGGGCCTGCTGGGTGGCCAGGCGCTGACGCTGATCGGGCTGTGCGGCATTCCGCAGGTGCTGCATGTCGGCCTGTTCGCCAGCGCCATCGGCTGGCTGTCGGGACTGCTCAGCCTGGGCAGCGTGCTGCGCAGTGCCCGGCACCGCGACTGGCATGCGGTGAGCTGCCTGCTGGCGCTGACGGTCGGCCTGGTGGGGTTGTTGCTGTTCATCGCCTGGTGGCATGCGCCGGCAAAAGGCCTGCTCGGTTTCGCGGCGCTGAAGCTGGGCATCCTCGGCTTCCTGCTGCCGATCTATCTCACCGTGGTCCACCGCATGCTGCCGTTCTTCGCCGGCAACATCGTGCCCGGCTACCGTGGCTGGAAGCCGATGTGGCTGCTGGCGGCGATCTGGCTGCTGCTGGCCGTGCACCTGGTGCTGGAGCTGACGCACACCTATGCCTGGCTGTGGCTGCCCGACCTCGCACTGGCAGCATTGTCGTGCTACTGGCTGTGGCGCATCTGGCCGGTGTCGAACCAGGCCGATGTGCGCCTGCCCGGGCTGCTGATCGTGCTGTTCATCGCCTTGTGCTGGTTGCCCATGGCCTTCGCGCTGTACACGGCGCAGTCACTGCTGTTCGTCTACAGCGGCGACTTCCTGCTCGGCCGCGCACCGGTGCATGCGCTGGCCATCGGCCTGTTCGGTTCGCTGCTGGTGGCAATGGTGACGCGGGTAACACAAGGCCATTCCGGACGGCCGCTGGCGATGTCGGCGACGGCCTGGTTCGCCTTCGCCGTGGTGCAGGCGGCAGCGGCGATGCGCGTCGCCGCCGAACTCGTCAACGACACCTGGGCCTGGCACAGCTTCGCCGCCCTGGCCTGGATCGTCGCCTTCCTGCCCTGGGTGCTGCGCAACGCCGGCATCTACCTGCGGCCGCGTGCCGATGGCAAACCCGGATAAACCGCGATGATCGAGTTCTACCCACAGATCAAGATGGTGCACATTGCCTGCGCGCTGGCCAGCGTCGGCCTGTTCGCGCTGCGCGGTGCCGGCATGCTGGCCGGCATGCGCTGGCCGCGCGCCGATCCGCTGCGCTGGCTGAGCTGGAGCATCGACACGGTGCTGCTGACCGCGGCACTGATGCTGGTGGCCATCCTGCCGGCGGCACTGTTCGGCAACCACTGGCTGACGGTGAAGCTGGTCGCACTGGTGGTCTACATCGTCCTTGGCTACCGCGCATTGGCACCGGGCCTGGCGCGCGGGAAACGCCTGGCCTGGTGGCTGGCGGCGCTGGCCTGCTTCGGCTTCATGTACTCGGTGGCGCGCAGCCACCATCCGCTGGGCCTGCTGCGATGGCTGGCCGGCTGAGCAGGCACGGAGTTCCGGCATGCGCTGGCTGTTGATCGTCATCGGCTGGCTTGCCCTGACACTGGGGCTGCTCGGTGCGCTGCTGCCGATCCTGCCGACCACGCCTTTCGCGCTGCTGGCGGCCGCCTGCTTCGCGCGCGCCTCGCAGCGTTGCCACGCCATGCTGCTGGCGATGCCGGTTCTCGGACCGGCGCTGGACGACTGGCAGACCCGGCGCGGCATCGCCCTGGGCAACAAGGTGCTGGCGCTGTGCATGCTGTGGTCGGGCATTGTGCTGACGGTCACGCTGTCCGGCTTGCCAATGCCGCTATCGTTGCTGCTGGTCGGCATCGCCACGACGGTGACCGTGGTGCTGCTGCGCATGCCGACGCTGCCGGGATCTTCACCTGGCGGCCACCGTCGGCGTTGAGATTTGCCTGATCTGTTGCCCGCGTAAAAATGTCCCGCGCCCGGGATGCGGGGACGCGGCGAATCCGCGTTACCATCGCCACCGTTCGTTGCCGGCGCCCCCTCATCGAAAGCTGATGCAGATCACGGCGTCTGGAGTGCGCAGGGCGCACAGTGGCGGCCAGACTTCTTCGACTCCAGGAAAACAACCATGGCAAACCGGAAATGGGTAATCGCCGCCATTCTTGCCCTTGCAACCACCGTCACAGGCTGCCGCAGCGACACACCGCCGGCGGCGGCAGCGGCCCATGCCAATGCCGTCGCCGACACCGGCGGATCGCGCAAGGGTGACTTCGGCCCGCCGCAGGGCGAGCCGATCGAGGCCATCCTCACCAGTCCGCCGGAAGTGCCACCGCCCACCGGTCGCGATTACCCTGCCAAGGTCATCGTCAACCTGGAGGTGGTGGAGAAGGACATGCCGATCGCCGAAGGCGTGAACTACACCTTCTGGACCTTCGGTGGCACCGTGCCCGGCAGTTTCATCCGTGTGCGCCAGGGCGACACCGTCGAGTTCCACCTGCACAACCATCCCGACTCGAAGATGCCGCACAACATAGACCTGCACGGCGTGACCGGTCCGGGTGGCGGCGCCTCTTCGACCTTTACCGCGCCCGGCCACAGTTCGCAGTTCACCTTCAAGGCGCTCAACCAGGGCCTGTACGTGTACCACTGCGCGACGGCGCCGGTCGGCATGCATGTCGCCAACGGCATGTACGGCCTGATCCTGGTGGAACCGCCGGAAGGCCTGCCGCCGGTGGACAAGGAGTTCTACGTCATGCAGGGCGACTTCTACACCACGACCAAGTACCGCGAGAAGGGCTACGCGCCGTTCGACATGCAGCGGGCCATCGACGAGAACGCCACCTACGTGCTGTTCAACGGCGCCGAAACGGCGCTGACCGGCGACAACGCGCTGCGCGCCAGCGTCGGTGAGACGGTGCGCCTCTATGTCGGCAACGGCGGCCCGAACCTGGTGTCGAGCTTCCACGTCATCGGCGAGATCTTCGACAAGGTCTGGTACGAGGGCGGCACGCGCTACCAGGAGAACGTGCAGACGACGCTGATTCCCGCCGGTGGCGCGATGATCGCCGACTTCCACCTGGAAGTGCCGGGCAGCTACGTGCTGGTCGACCACTCGATCTTCCGTGCGTTCAACAAGGGCGCGCTCGGCATCCTCACCGTCGATGGCCCGGAAAACCTCGCCATCTATTCGGGCAAGGAAGTGGATTCGGTGTACCTGGGCGACAAGGTGGCCAGCCTGGCTTCGGTGCAGACGGCAGCCGACTCGGCGGCCTCGGGCACGCTGACGCTGGACGAACAGATCGCCGCCGGCAAGTCGCTCTACACCGGCACCTGCTCGGTCTGCCACCAGGACAATGGCGCCGGCCTGCCCGGCGTGTTCCCGCCGGTGGCGTCCTCGGACTGGGTGAAGTCGCACAGTCACGAAGAGCTGATCAAGGTCGTCCTCAACGGTCTCACCGGTCCGGTCAAGGTCAACGGCGAGGACTACAACTCGGTGATGCCGCCGATGAGCCAGCTCACCGACGACGAGATCGCCAACATCCTCACCTACGTCCTCAATTCCTGGGACAACGGCGGTGGGCAGGTGCAGCGGGACAAGGTCGAACAGATCCGCGCCAGCACACCGCGCGCGGAAGGCGCGGCGCACTAGCCATGAAGACGCGGACCCTGCTGCTGTCCGCACTGCTGTCGACGTCCGCGCTGGCCGCGGACGCCGACATCTGGATCCGGTTGCCGGGACACGCCGCCTTCGCGTCGGTGCTGCGCTGGGAAGACCAGGCGGACGGCGTGAAGGTCGCGCCGTTCGAGCTGATGCGCACGCCAATCAGCAACGGCGACTTCCTGCGCTTCGTACTGCACGATCCGGCCTGGCAACGCGGTCGCGTGCCGGCGGTGTTCGCCGAAAGCCGCTACCTGGAACACTGGCATGGACCGGTGCAACTCGGTCCCGGTGTCCGCGGGACGCAGCCGGTGACGCGGGTCAGCTGGTTCGCCGCCGACGCCTACTGCCGGGCGCAGGGCGCGCGCCTGCCGACCTGGGCGGAGTGGGAATATGCCGCCGCCGCGGATGCCGAGCGCGAGGATGCGCGCAGCGATCCGGCCTGGCGCGAGGCGATCCTCGCCTGGTATTCGCGACCGTCGAACACGCCATTGCCTGACATCGCCCAGGGCACCGCCACCGTCCATGGTATCCACGACCTCAACGGCCTGGTGTGGGAATGGGTCGAGGACCACGCCGCCATGCTGGTCTCGGCCGACAACCGCGAGCAGGGCGATCCCGACGTCATGCAGTTCTGTGGCGCCGGCGCCTTGTCCACCGACGACCGCGAGAACTATGCGGTCCTGATGCGCATCGCCATGCTGTCGTCGCTGCAGGCGGCCGACGTCACCGGCAATCTCGGCTTCCGCTGCGCGCGGTCCATCGAAGGAGCCAGGCCATGAGCCTACGCATGCTGTTCGCCCTGGCCGCGCTGTGTCTGGGTGGCGCCCTGCATGGCGCCGACAACACGCCGCTGCCCGGTGATTCGCTGTACCACCTGGACGTCACGCTGACCGACCAGGACGGCCGCGACTTTCCCCTCGCCTCGCTGCGCGGCAAGCCGGTGCTGGTGGCGATGTTCTATACCTCCTGCCGCTACATCTGCCCGCTGATCATCGACAGCGCGCGTGGCGTCGAACACGCGCTGGACGCATCCGAGCGCGATGGCCTGCGCATCGTCCTGGTCAGCATCGACCCGGACCGCGACGACGTCGCCGCACTGAAGCGCATCAGCGACCGCCGCCGCCTGGATACCGGCCGCTGGTCGCTGGTCCGGACGGACGCAGCTTCGGTGCGCCGTCTCGCTGCGGCCCTGGGCGTCCGCTACCGCGCCCTGGCCGATGGCGAGTTCAACCACACCAGCGAACTGGTGCTGCTCGACGCCGACGGCCGACGCCGCGCCAGCAGCGAGGCCAGCGGCCCGGTCCCGGTGGAATCGTTCCTGCAGGCCACCCGTGCACTGCTGAACGCATCCCGCAACGACCCGCCCGGCGATTGATCCGGATCAAGGCGCCCGCGCCGGCCGACGCGCAGTATCCTCGCCATGTCCACCGCCCTCAGCTTCGATGCCGACCTGCTGCGCCGCTACGACCGGCCCGGGCCGCGCTATACCTCGTACCCGACGGCACCGCAATTCCGGCCCGACTTCGACGAGACGCAGTTCCGCGCCCAGATCGCGCGCAGCAACGACGACGCCGTGCCACGCCGGCTGTCGCTGTACCTGCACATCCCGTACTGCACCAGCCCGTGCTTCTATTGCGGCTGCAACCGCATCATCACCCGCGACCGCAGCCGTGGCGAAATCTACCTGGCGCGCCTGCTGCGCGAAGTGGCGCTGGTCGCGCCGCTGTTCGACCGCGACCGTGACGTGATCCAGCTGCACCTCGGCGGCGGCACGCCCAACTTCCTGGCGCCCGGCCAGCTCGCCGAGCTGTTCGAGAGCCTGGACCGGCAGTTCCATTTCAGTCGCGCCGCCGACCGCGATTTTTCCATCGAACTGGACCCGCGCTTCGTCAGCCCCGCCGACATCGGCGAGCTCGCCGCCACCGGCTGGAACCGCGCCAGCCTCGGCGTGCAGGACTTCGATCCCGCCGTGCAGACCGCCGTCAACCGCGTGCAAAGCGTCGAGCAGACGATGGCCGTCATCGACGCCTGCCGCCAGCACGGCATGCGCTCGGTCAACGTCGACCTGATCTACGGCCTGCCGCGGCAGACGCTGGAAGGCTTCGGCCGCACGCTCGACACCGTGATCGCCGCCCGGCCCGATCGCCTCGCCGTCTATGGCTACGCCCACCTGCCCGACCTGTTCAAGGCCCAGAAGCAGATCCACGACGCCGACCTGCCCAGCCCCGACGGCAAGCTGGCGCTGCTGGCGCTCGCCATCGAGAAGCTCACCGCCGCCGGCTACGACTACATCGGCATGGACCACTTCGCGCTGCCCGAGGACGAACTGGCGCGCGCGCAGCGCAGCGGAACCTTGCACCGCAACTTCATGGGCTACACCACGCACGCCGAAACCGACCTGCTCGGCCTCGGCGTCAGCGCCATCAGCCGCGTCGGCGACAGCTTCAGCCAGCACCACCGCGACCTGTCGGAATGGGAAGAAGCCGTCGATGCCGGCCGCCTGCCGATCTGGCGCGGCCTGCGTCTCAGCGCCGAGGACCTGCTGCGCAACGACATCATCCAGCGCCTGATGTGCCACGGCACGCTCGACATCCGCGACATCGAGGACAAGTTCGACATCGACTTCGCCACGCACTTCGCCGACGCCCTGGCGCGCCTGGCGCCGCTGCAGGCCGATGGCCTGGTCGAAGTCGACGCCGGACACATCACCGCCACCGCACGCGGCCGCCTGCTCATGCGCATCATCGCCATGTGCTTCGACGCCTACCTCGGCCAGCCCACGGCTGCGCCGGCGCGGTACTCCAAGGCGATCTGACGCTTCTCCCACCGCGGACACCGCGCGGAAGGCGATTTGACTGCCGGCACCTCGCGAAACCGTCAGTGGCGCGATCTTCGTGCCGGATGCGACGGAAAGCGTGTCGCCTGCAGGCTCTGGGATCGTTCCAACTCCGCACCACCACCCGACACGTGGATGCCGCGGGGGCGCGTTCCGATAGAGCGGTGGCGTCCAGCAAGAAGTCGGGCTGTTCGGTGCCCGAGGTGCAGCGTTTCAGGCTCAAGCGTCGGGAAGCTTCGTCGAAGAGCCGGGGCTCCACCTGCGGATTGGACGCCCCGTTATGGCCGTATCGTCGCCGTGATAATACATAACACTGCACCCATGCCGGATAACACGGGCAGCTTTCGATACGGCAAACCCGCCCACATCGGCATGTGGCATTGATTCCCTTGGAGATTTTCCGATTGACGCGGCCCGCCACGGCCCGCTAAAAAAGACGTTACACCCCACTTCGGGGTCGAATAGTAGTAAGCGTCTGCCGACGACACCTGTTTTCCCGGTCGCCAGCGGGGTTTGATGGGCACCCTCAATTCGATGGAGCCCTGTCATGCCCAGCAAGCGTACCCGATGGGCGGCCCATATGGCGGCCTGGCAATCCAGTGGCCTGAGCCAGTCGGCGTATTGCCGGCGGCATGCGTTGTCGTTGGCCAGCTTCGGCTACTGGCGTCGGCAATTGCGAAC
>NZ_SMAF01000032.1 GCF_004343305.1 Pseudofulvimonas gallinarii
GGAGCGGGGCGGCCTCCTGGTATTCGTCGGCTGCCGCCTCGATCAGCGCCAGGTCGGACTCGAACAAGGCCGGGTCACTGCGTCCGTTCGCGCGGCGCCAGCGGTGTTCGAGGTCCACCAGTTCCGTGAACTGCAACAGGGCGGACTTGCGGTCGATGGGGTTCGCCGCGGCTTTCTGGAAATGCTGCCGGCTCGCCCGCAACAGGGCGCGCGGGTCGCGATTGTCCCTGATGGCGATCCTTGCCTGCAGCAGTGCCAGCGCCTGCAGCTGGACGTCGATCGGGGTGCGGTCCCCGGCCTGGGCGACCAGCCTGTCGACATGCTGCTGCAGGCGCCCGATCATCGCCGCGACGTCTTCGCCCTGGTCAAGGCGATGGTCGATCAGCACATAGAGCAGGCTGGTGACATTGAACAGGCTGTTGTAGTCGGTGGGATCGCGTCCAAGCAGGGCCTCATAGGCCTCGACAGCGGCTATCGCCTCGATCCCGGGATCACGTCCGATCAGCCAGAGCAGATCGGCCAGGGTCCACGCCGCGTAGGCGAAGGCGCGGTCGATGCGCGGGTGTCCGGGCGCACGATGACGGACCAGGCGGATGCGATCGTAGTTGGCGCGCAGCAACGGTTCGGCATCCTTTCCCGAATCGTACAGGTGGAAACCGCGCCATGCGCGCGTTTCGGCGAGTTGGGCCTCGATCACCGGTGGCGCTTCCGCGGGTGGTGCGACGGCGGAGAGGACCTGTTCCGCCTTCTGGTATTCGCTGTCAGGGTCATGGCCCTGGGTGGCAAGGAGGCGCGCGCGCAGCAGGTGGGCCTGGACCAGAGCCATTGCCCCGGCGGCATTCGCCGGATCCTGTACCTGGGCGCGTGACAGCACATCGATGGCCTCGATGAAGGCCTCGTCCTCGGCTGTTCCGGTTTCCAGTTGCCAGGCATCGCGTGTGGTCAGGAGCGATCCCAGGGCCCGTTGCGCGCGCAGCGAGTCCGGCTGCAACGCCAGCGCCGTGCGCGCGGTGTCAATGGCCGAGTCGACCAGTGCGTCCGGTGCCTGCGCCCGTGCACGCTGGCGCTGCGCATACGCGGCCAGCGCACTGCTCTTTGCCGAGTAGCTCTCCGGCCGCCCGGGATCCAGTGCGATCGCCAGGTCGCAGCTGTGCAGGAGCAGGCTGGTCAGGTCTTCATCCGCGCGTTCCTGCCGGTCCAGTCCGAGCAGGCGGCCTCCGGTCGTGCACAGTCCCTCCATGGCCTGCGGGTGGCTGCGGGCGATGTCGGCCGCGCGCACGTAACGCTCGCGCGCCTGCACAAGCGTGTGCAGGGCGGCGGCGATGTCGCCGGCGAGCTCGTGCTCGAGGCTTCGTTCCTGCAGGATCCCGGCGCCGTAGAGCAGTGCGTCCACCGGCCAGTCAAGGCGTCCGGCGACCTCATCCAGACGTAGCAGCGCACGGTCACGGTCGTCGCGGAGGTGGTGCAGCAGGGCTTCCGCGAGCGCGCCCTGGGCGTGACCGCTGCTGGCGGCGCGCTCGAGATGGTGCTCCGCCGGCTGGCGCAATTGCCGGTTGGCATCATGGATGCGTTCGGCGCGAAGTTCCTCGTCGGCGATGGCGGCGGCTTCACGTTGCGCCTGCCAGTACAGCCGCAGATGTACCTCCCCCAGCAGGCGGTCGAGGTCGGGCGACTGTTCGCCACTTGCCCATGCCTGCATCAGGTGGTGGCGTGCGTTGCCGTCGTCGCCCAGTGCGACCAGCGCACGGCCCAGGGCCATCCGTCCGGCATGGCGGGCCGCCGGCCCGTTGTCGCTGCGCAGCGCGGCCGCGAAGTCGTCCACGCGCGCGCGCAGGTCGCCGCGGGCCGGTCCGATGTCATGCGCGGGCATGAGGTAGTGCATGCGGATGCCGCCTTCGATGCCGGCGGCGAACTCCATGAAACGCTGGGCCTTCGACGCCTGCTGCCGGGCGAACCAGGCCGAGTGCAGCAGCAGCGCGACCACGCCCAGTGCCATCACCGCGATCGCGGTCGCCATCGCGGCGCGCCAGGGATGGTTGTGGCGATAGCGGCGAAGACGCAGCCAGGGACTGTCGCGGCGCGCTTCCACCCTGCGGCCCGCGGCAAAGGCCCGCAGGTCGTCGCGCAGCGCTGACGCGCTCGGATAGCGCCAATCCGGGTCCCGCTCCAGGCACTGGCGCACGACCCGCGCCAGCGCCGGGTCGATGTCCGGGCGAAGCGCCTGCAAAGGCGGCGGCTCGCGCCGCAATGACTGCACGATGACCTCGGCGGCCGAACTGCCCAGGAAGGGGCGGCGACCGGCCAGCAGCTCATAGAGCACCACGCCGAGGCTGTAGATGTCCGAACGCGCGTCGAAGTGCGCACCGGCCGCGACTTCGGGCGCGATGTAGCCGGGCGTGCCCAGGATCTGGCCGGTGCGGGTCAGGTCGTCGGCGGTGGTGGTGTCGTGGGCGATGCCGAAGTCGATGACGAAGGCATGTGGCCTGCCGTCATCGCGCCGTGCCACAAGGATGTTGGAGGGTTTCAGGTCGCGATGGACCAGGCCATGGCGGTGGGCGCAATCCAGTGCGTCGGCGACGTCGGCGACCAGGGCGGCCTTGTCGCGGTCGTCGAGCGAAGCCGCCGCCTGGTCGAGCGGCTGGCCATCGATGAAGTCCATCGCGATGTAGGGCTGGCCTTCCCAGTCGCCGGTGCCATGGACGCGCGCGATATGCGGGTGGTCCAGCCGTGCCTGTGCCTGGACTTCGCGCCGCAGGCGTTCGATCACGTCGGGATCGGAGCGATGCAGCAGCTTGAGCGCTACTTCGCGTCCGAGCGTCTCGTCGAACACGCGCAGGACGCGGCTGGTGGCGCCAGCGCTGACAGGCACGGCGGTCCGGAATCGCATTGTCCTACTATACGTCCGGGGAGCGTCGGGGTCTGCGGAGAAAATGCTGATGCGTTGGCGATTGCGGGGCAGGTTGGCCGGAAGGGAGCTGCGCCTGCTCATTGGAAGCAAGGGTGCGGTGGTCGGTTCGGCGGGAGACTGCGACCATGTGATCGCCGATCCGACCGTCTCGCGCCGCCACGTTCGCGTCCAGCCGGCGGAAGACCAGCTCGAGTTCGAGGACCTGGGCTCACGCAACGGCACCTGGTTCGAAGGCGCGCGCCTCGCCGGTGTCGTGCGTCTTTCACCCGGACAGAAAGTCCGGCTCGGCGATGTCGAACTGGCGATCGAGCATGTCGCCGAAGATGACGCGGTCGCGGTCTTCGGCGCCGACCCGGTCCGTGAAGTCCCGCGTGACGGTCGCGACGCCGCGCCGACAATGGTGGCGGCCGCGGTTGTCCGCTTCTGCCTGCGTGAGTTCGAGCCCTTGCTGGTTCGCATCGCAGGCGCCGGGTCGCCGGACGAGACGGCGGTCCTGATGACCAGCACGCTGGTGGCTGCCGGACTGGGTTGTGGCGCCGCCATCACCCGGGAACGGACGACGCTGGCCTGTGCGGGCATTCTCGAAGGCGAAGCGGTGAGCGCAGGCCTTGGCCCCTACCGGTTGCGCATCCATGGCGTACCTGCGGACGACCGGCCCGGTGCCGAGTCGGTGGCGCGGATGCTGCTGGCGGTCCTCGTCCTGTCCGATCCGGCCGCACCGTCCGCGCCGGCGCAGCCTGCCACTTCCACGGCCGCCGAACCGCCCCTCACGTCATCGCCGGCGTTGCGCGACATCTACCGCGACGCGGCGCGCCTTGCGCAGAGCCGCCTGAACGTCCTGGTCACCGGGGAATCCGGGACCGGCAAGGAGCTGCTGGCGCGCTACCTGCACGAAGCGTCCGGTGAACCCGACGACCGGTTCCTGGTGCTGAACTGCGCCGCCTTGCCGGCTGACCTGCTTGATGCCGAGCTGTTCGGGATCGAATCCGGGGTCGCCACCGGCGTCCAGGCCCGCGCCGGACGTTTCGAGCTGGCGCACGGCGGGACGCTGTTCCTGGACGAGATCGGCGACATGAGCCTGGATACACAGGCGCGCATCCTGCGCGTGCTGCAGGAAAAGCAGGTGTATCGCGTCGGCAGCCACCGTCCGCTGCCCGCCGACGTCCGCATCATCGCAGCGACGCACCGGGACCTGCCCGCCATGGTCAAGGCCGGCAGCTTCCGCCTGGATCTCTACCACCGCATCGCCGACTGGCGTGCCGAACTGCCGCCGTTGCGCGACCGGCGCGAAGACATTGCGGGACTGGCCGCGCTGTTCCTGTCCCGTGCCTGCGCGGCGCGTGGCATCCGCAGCGGCGGGCTGACACAGGCGGCCATCGATGCGCTGTGCGGCTACGCGTGGCCGGGCAACGTGCGTGAACTGGAGCGGGAAATGTCGCGCGTTGCGCTGTTCGTGGAGGAAGGCGAGCCGGTTTCCTCCGACCTGTTCCGCGCCGATATCCGCGAGACCCCTGGCCAGCAGCCGGTGGGCACGGGCCTGGCGGCCGCGCTGGCGGAGGCCGAACGCCAGGTGATTGCCGGCACGCTGGCCCAGTGTGGCGGCCGGGTCACCGAAGCGGCGCGGCGCCTGGGCATCAGCCGGGCCACGCTTTACCGCCGTCTGGAGCAGCTGGGGATGGAGCCGCCGGCGTCGCGCCCGCGCGAGTCCTGACGACGACTGCCTCGCGGGGCGGGCGCCGCTCGTGCCTTTGCGATTCCTTCAGTCCGCAACGGTCCGGATTTGGTAGCCTACGCAGCTGCAACGGCTCGCTTCCCGGCCATGCCGCCGCCTGAATCCCGTCCACCGGCCGCCATCGGCCGGCATTGCCACGAGCCGAAGATGCCCGACCGCAGCACCGATTCCACCGCCCGCACGCCCTCGACGGTCCCAGTCCTTGCCATCGATGGGCCCAGCGGTTCGGGCAAGGGAACGGTGGCCAAGCGGGTGGCCGAGGCGCTGGGCTGGCACCTGCTGGATTCGGGCGCGCTTTACCGCGCTGTCGGGCTGCTGGCGCTGGATCGCGGCATTCCCCTGGACGACGCGGACGCGCTGGCGGCCCTGGCGTTGCGCCTGCCGATCAGCTTCCAGCCGGCCGGCGAGGGCGTCTCGGTCCATCTGGAAGGTCGCCCCCGTGACGCCGACCTGCGTACCGAGGACACCGGCGCCGCCGCCTCCGCCGTCGCCGCCGTGCCGGCCGTGCGCGACGCCCTGCTGGCGCGCCAGCGGGACTTCCGGCAGGCGCCCGGCCTGGTGGCCGACGGCCGCGACATGGGCACCGTCGTGTTTCCGGACGCACCGTACAAGGTGTACCTGACGGCCAGTGCCGAGGAGCGGGCGCAGCGGCGCCATAAACAGTTGATGGAAAAGGGCGTTGCTACTACACTTGCCGCCCTTTTGGAGGAAATCCAGGCGCGTGACGCACGCGACATGGGTCGCAGCGTGGCGCCTCTGAAGGCGGCGGACGATGCCCTGCGCATCGATTCCACCGGGATGTCGATCGGGCAGGTCGTCAAGGCCGTGCTCGATCACGTCGTTCTGCACGGATCGCAGTAAGCAACTTTTCAGCGGGTGTGCCGGGACTGGCATCCGCAGCGGTCCCGATCTTCCGTCGTGGAGGGTCGGGGTGTCATCAACGGCGCGCATGCGCCATCGACAGGTGGGTTGGTTCGTCCGGCCCGTGGATCAACTGGAATCTTTATGTCCGAGAGTTTTGCTGAACTGTTTGAACAGAGCCAGGCGTTTGCCAAGCTCAAGCCAGGCGCCATCGTTTCCGGTGTCGTCGTCGACATCAAGCCCGATGTCGTCATCGTCAACGCCGGGCTGAAGTCCGAAGGCGTCATTCCCATCGAGCAGTTCCGCAACGAGGCGGGCGAGCTGGATGTCAACATCGGCGACGAAGTCCAGGTCGCGCTCGAATACCTCGAAAACGGCTTCGGCGAGACCATGCTGTCGCGCGAGAAGGCCAAGCGCGCCATGGTCTGGGACGAGCTCGAGCACGCCATGACCGACAACGCCACCGTCACCGGCCGCATCAGCGGCAAGGTCAAGGGCGGCTTCACCGTCGACATCAAGGACGTCCGTGCGTTCCTGCCGGGTTCGCTGGTCGACATCCGTCCGGTGCGCGAGCCGACCTACCTGGAAGGCAAGGACCTCGAGTTCAAGATCATCAAGCTCGACCGCAAGCGCAACAACATCGTCGTGTCGCGCCGCGCCGTCGTCGAGAGCGAATTCTCCGTCGAGCGCGAGCAGCTGATCGAGCGCCTGATCGAAGGCGCCAAGCTGAAGGGTGTCGTCAAGAACCTCACCGATTACGGTGCGTTCGTCGACCTCGGCGGCATCGATGGCCTGCTGCACATCACCGACATGGCATGGAAGCGCGTGCGCCATCCGTCCGAGGTGGTGGAAGTCGGCCAGGAGCTGGACGTCATCGTCCTCAAGTACGACAAGGAGCGCAACCGCGTCTCCCTGGGCCTGAAGCAGCTGGGTGATGACCCGTGGGTCAGCATCGGCCGTCGCTACCAGAGCGGCTCGCGCTTCTTCGGCAAGGTCTCCAACGTCACCGATTACGGCTGCTTCGTGGAGCTGGAGCCGGGCGTGGAAGGCCTGGTGCACGTGTCCGAGATGGACTGGACCAACAAGAACGTCAACCCGGCCAAGATGGTGCAGGTCGGCGACGACGTGGAAGTCATGGTCCTGGACGTCGACGAGGAGCGTCGCCGCATCTCGCTGGGCATGAAGCAGTGCACGCCGAACCCGTGGGAAACCTTCGCCGCCATCCACAAGAAGGGCGACAAGGTCTCCGGTCCGGTCAAGTCGATCACCGACTTCGGCGTGTTCATCGGCCTGGACGGCGGCATCGACGGTCTGGTGCACACCTCCGACATCTCCTGGCAGGGCACCAGCGAGGACCTCGTCCGCCAGTTCAAGAAGGGCGACGAGATCGAAGCGGTCGTGCTGGCGGTCGATCCGGAGCGCGAGCGCATCTCGCTGGGCATCAAGCAGCTCGAGCAGGATCCGTTCGGCACCTACATGGCCGTCAACCCGAAGGGCTCGGTCCTGAAGGGCACGGTCAAGGAAGTCGATGCCAAGGGTGCGCTGGTCGACCTGGGTGAAGGCGTCGAGGGCTATGTCCGCGCCGCCGACATCGCCAAGCATCGCGTCGAGGACGCCACCCAGTTCCTGAAGGTGGGCGACGAAGTGGAAGCCAAGTTCATCGGCATGGATCGCAAGGGCCGCCTGCTGCAGCTCTCGATCAAGGCCAAGGACGAGGCCGAGCTGGCCGAAGTGCTGGAGGAATACCAGAACGCTTCCGCCGGCACCACCAACCTCGGTGCCCTGCTCAAGGAGCAGATGCGCAAGGGCGACTGATCGCCTGGCGCGCCGGTCGCGCGCCCGGTACATCGGGTGCGCGACACGACCGCAGCCGTACCAGGTACGCGCTGCGGTGTTATTCCCGGTGCGACGCTTCGGCGTCGCGCCTGTTTATTCCTCCCGGCCGGGCAACAGGGCCCGACGGGGCCCGGCTCAGCCTGAGCGAAGGAGTCGCGATGACCAAGTCGGAACTCATTCAAGCACTCGTCGAGCAGCTCAAGCATCTTGAACAGGCCGACGTCGAGCTGGCCGTCAAGCAGGTGCTGGAGCGGATGGGCAGCACGCTGGCCGAAGGCGGCCGCATCGAGATCCGCGGGTTCGGCAGCTTCTCGCTGCATTACCGTCCGCCGCGTGTCGGACGCAATCCCAAGACCGGCGAAGCCGTTGCGCTGCCCGGCAAGTACGTTCCCCATTTCAAGCCCGGCAAGGAGCTGCGCGAACGCGTCAATGCCTCCGAAGCCGCGGTCGTGCCGCTGAGCTCGGACGGCGACGACGACTGATCGGGAGCAGGCATGTCCGAGCTTGGCCTGTTCTGGTTGCTCCTTCCTGTCGTTGCGGCGGCGAGCTGGTATTTCGCCCGTCGTGGCACCGAACTCATCAGTGGCGCCCGCGTCGACCGCCTGTCGAGCGGCTATTTCCGCGGCCTCAGCCACCTGCTCAACGAAGAACCGGACAAGGCCATCGAGGTCTTCCTGTCGATCGCCGAGCTCGACCAGGAAGCGGTCGAGACGCAACTGGCGCTGGGCAGCCTGTTCCGCCGTCGCGGTGAAGTCGGTCGCGCCATCCGCCTGCACCAGGACCTGCTCAAGCGCGACAACCTGAGCAAGGCGCAGAAGACCGCGGCGCTGTTCGAGCTGGGCGAGGACTACATGCGCGCCGGCCTGCTGGACCGCTCCGAAGGCCTGTTCGCCGACCTGGTGGCCGCCGGCATCGATACCGACGAGGCGCTGGGTCGTCTGGTCACCATCTACGAATCCGAGCGCGACTGGGTGAAGGCGATCGACCACGCCGAGCGCCTGGAGCAGCTGACCGGCCGCCCGCAGGGTGCCGCCGTCGCTCATTACCGCTGCGAGCTGTCCGAGCGCGCACGCAACAAGGGCCATCTGGAACTGGCGCGCGAGGAGCTGGAGCTGGCGCTGAAGGCCGATCCCAGCTGCGCGCGTGCCGAGATCCTGCTCGGCAACCTCGAGCGCCAGGCCGGCGACCATGCGCGCGCCGCGCGCGCCTACGAGCGCGCCGCCCGCGTCGATCCCGACGTGTTGTCGCTGCTGTTGCCGGACCTGCTGTCCTGCTATCGCGAACTCGGTGACAACGAGCGCGCGCGTGAATTCCTGACCGACGTCACCGCGCGCTATCCGGGCATCGCGCCGGTGCTGGCACTGGCGCAGGAGATCGAAAGGAACGAAGGAGAGCACGCCGGCGAACTCTTCCTGGCCCGCGAGCTGCGCCGCCATCCCTCGGTGCCAGGCCTGCGTCGCCTCGCCGAGATCGGCCTGCGCCACACCAACGAGGAAACGCGGCCGGTGCTGGCGGCGATTGCCGAAGTCTCCGAACGGATGCTCGACCAGGGCGCCGGTTATCGTTGCAAGCGCTGTGGTTTCGGCGCCCGCGGCCATCACTGGCAGTGCCCGAGCTGCAAGAGCTGGGACACGCTGAAACCGCAGCACCGGCTGCTTGGCGAATGAGTCCGGTCCTGCATCTTTCACTGCTGTGCGGCATTGCCGGTCTTGTCGCCGCCATCCTGGCGGGACTGCTGGCCTGGCTGCCGGTGAAGCGGCAGTGGCTGCCGATGGACACGCCGGGCGCGCGCAGTTCGCACAGCCTTCCCGTTCCCCGCGGCGGCGGCATCGGAATGGTCATGGTCGGCATGCTCGCCGTGCCGGCGCTGGACTGGGCGCACGCCTGGCCGGTGCGACCGGGTTTTTTCATGTTGGCACTGGCGCTGGTCGCCGCCATTGGTTTCCTTGACGACCGGTCGCCGCGGCCGGCGCTGCTGCGCCTGCTCGTGCATCTGGTCGCCGCGGGCATCGTCGCCTGGGTGATGCTCGAGGGCGCGTTCGGCCTGCGCTGGCCGGCGTGGCAGGTCGCACTGGCCGTGCTCGCGCTGGCCTGGAGCATCAACCTGCACAACTTCATGGACGGCAGCAACGGGCTGCTGGCCTGGCAGGCCGCCTGGTATGGCGCGACGCTCTCGGCGCAGCTGTTCATCGGCGGCGAATACGGCATGGCGGCGTTCGCCATGCTCACCGGCGCGGCGGCGCTCGGGTTCCTCACCCTGAACTGGCCGCGCGCACGCGTGTTCATGGGGGACGGTGCATCCGGTTTCATCGGCCTGGCCTTCGCGGCCGCGGCGCTGTTCGGTGTCGTGCAGAAGCTGTTCGGCCTGTCCGAGAGTTTCATCATCGCTTCGGCCTTCCTGGTCGATGCCACTGCCACGCTGCTGCTGCGGATGCTGCGCGGCGAGCGCTTCTGGCAGGGCCATCGCGAGCACCTGTACCAGCGTTTCATCCGCGCTGGCCGCAGCCACCTGTGGGTGAGCCTGGCCTATCTCGGCTGGAACCTCGTGGTCGCGCTGCCGATGCTGGTGTGGACGCGGTATCTGGAGGGCGGACCGCTGCATTTCATGCCGGCCGGCATCGTGCTGCTGCTGGCGTTGCTGGTCTGGTTCCTCGGCCGGCTGTGGTGCGCGCCGCGCGTGCAACAGCGGGAGCGCGGCGCCTGATGGCAGCTGCCGGGGTGGCGCAGGGCGGGACCATCGCCTCGGCCGGTTTTTCCGGAGCCTGAGCCATGGCACGCCTTCGCCGGCTGTTCGCACTGATCCATCCGCGCCTGGCCGTGGTCATCCACGACCTGCTGATGGTGTGGCTGGCCTGGTACGTCAGCCAGTGGCTGCGTTTCTGGATGTCCGGCGTCGGTTACAGCCAGCCCGGGCTTTTCGGCCGTGAAGTACCGGTGGTGCTGGTCGCGCAGGCGCTGGTGCTGTGGTGGACCGGCCTGTATCGCGGACTGTGGCGCTTCGCCAGTCTGCCGGACCTCGCCAATATCCTGCGCGCTGCGGTCGTCGGCGCGCTCGCCATCGCGCTGGCGCTGTTCCTGTTCAACCGCCTGGAAGGCGTGCCGCGCAGCGTGCTGGTCGCCTATCCCTTCATCGCCACGCTGGCGCTGGCGGCGCCGCGCTTGACCTATCGCTACTGGAAGGACAGCCGACTCGACCTGCTCAAGCGCCGCGTGTCACAGCGCGTGCTGATCCTCGGTGCCGGCAGCGCCGGCGAGGCGCTGCTGCGCGACCTCTCGCATGAACGCAACTGGCGCGCCGTCGGCCTGCTCGACGACAACACCGCGCTGCGTGGCGCGCGCATCCGCGGCGTGCCGGTGCTCGGCAACATCGAGCGCTTGCCGCAGATCGCCCGCGAAGTCGCCGCCGAACTGCTGGTCATCGCCATACCGACCGCCACCAAGGCACAGATGCAGCGCATCGTCGAGCTGTGCGAGGAAACCGGGCTGCCCTTCCGCACCGTGCCGCGCCTCAAGGACGTCATCGCCGGCCGCTCGCAGTTCAACCAGCTCAAGGAAGTGGCGATCGAGGACCTGCTCGGCCGCGAGGAGATCGAGCTGGACTGGACGACAATCCGAACCGGACTGGCGGGCCGGCGCATCCTCGTCACCGGCGGCGGCGGTTCCATCGGCTCGGAACTGTGCCGGCAGGTGGCGCGGCTGGGTGTCGGCGAGCTCATCATCCTCGAGCGCAGCGAGTACGCGCTGTACCGCATCGAGCAGGAGCTGCGCATGCATTTCCCGATGCTGGTGCTGACCGGCGTGCTCGGCGATTGCAGCGATCCGGTCGCCGCCCGCGAACTGGTCCGCCGCCATCGTCCGCAGCATGTCTTCCATGCCGCCGCCTACAAGCACGTGCCGATGCTGGAAGCGCAGCCGCGCGAGGCGGTGCGCAACAACGTGCTCGGCACCCGCGCGATGGCCGAGGCAGCGGCGGCTGGCGACGTCGAAAGCTTCGTGCTGATCTCCACGGACAAGGCGGTCAATCCGCTCAACGTGATGGGCGCCAGCAAGCGCATCGCCGAACTGTTCTGCCAGGGCTTCGCCGCGCACACGCCGATGCGCGTGATCACCGTGCGCTTCGGGAACGTGCTGGATTCCGCTGGTTCCGTCGTGCCACTGTTCCGCGAGCAGATCGCGCGCGGCGGCCCGGTGACGGTCACGCACCCGGACATGGAGCGCTATTTCATGACCATCCCGGAAGCCTGCCAGCTGATCCTGCAGGCCAGCGCGCTGGGGCAGGGTGGCGAGATCTTCGCGCTCGACATGGGTGAACCGGTACGCATCGGCGACCTCGCCGAACAGATGATCCGCCTGGCCGGCAAGCGCCCGGGCAAGGACATCGAGATCACCTACACCGGCCTTCGCCCCGGCGAGAAGCTGCGCGAGGAACTGTTCCATCCGCAGGAACGCTACCTCGACACCAGCCACCGCAAGATCTTCCTGGCGCAGTCGCGCCAGGCCGACTGGGGCATGCTGCTTGGACAGCTCGACCGCAGCGCGGCCGCCGTGGCCGCCTTCGACGAAGCCGAACTGCATCGCCTCCTGCACGAACTCGTGCCGGAGTTCCAGCGCATCCCCGACATCCGCCCGCGAGAGAGCGCATGAGCATGAGCACACCTTTCAGGATCCGTACCGCCGTGTTTCCCGTCGCCGGACTGGGCACCCGTTTCCTGCCGGCCTCCAAGGTGGTGCCGAAGGAAATGCTGCCGGTCGTCGACATGCCGCTGATCCAGTACGCGGCGAACGAAGCGGTCGAAGCCGGCTGCACGACGCTGGTGTTCGTGGTCAACCGCTACAAGCACGCCATTGCCGACTACTTCGATACCGCCTACGAGCTGGAACACCGGCTGGAACTCAAGGGCAAGGACGACCTGCTCGCCACCGTGCGCAGCACGCTGCCCGAGGGCGTGCGCTGCGTGTTCGTGACGCAGAGCGAGGCGATGGGCCTGGGTCATGCGGTGCTGTGCGCGCGGCCGGTGGTCGGTAACGAGCCCTTCGCGGTGCTGCTGCCCGACGACCTGATCTGGAACCGCGAGCGCGGCGCGCTGGCGCAGATGGTCGAAGTCGCCGAGCGCGAGCGCTCAAGCGTGATCGCCGTGCAGGACGTGCCGCGTGAAAAGACCGGCAGCTACGGCATCGTCTCCCTGGCCGACGAATCGGCACGCGATGGCGACGTGCTGCGCATGAGCGCGATCGTCGAGAAGCCGGCGCCGGAGCGCGCACCTTCGACGCTGGCCGTGGTCGGTCGCTACGTGCTGTCCGGCGCCGTGTTCGACCTGCTCGAACGCACCGCGCCCGGCGCCGGCAATGAAATCCAGCTGACCGATGCCATCGAGGCGCTGATCGAAGCGGATTCGCCGGTGCACGCCTACCGCTTCAAGGGCACGCGCTACGACTGCGGCAACAAGCTGGGCCTGGTGCAGGCGACGCTGCGCTATGCACTCGACGATCCCGACCTCGCGGCGCCGACGCTGGCGCACCTGCGCACGCTGCTGGCCGAGCGGGGCCATGGCTGAGCCGCACCTGCCGCCGCCCGCCGACCTCGCCTGGGAAGACTTCCTGCGCATGCACATGGTGGCGGGCACGATCACGCGCGTCGAGGCATTCCCGGAAGCGCGGAAGCCGGCCTGGAAGGTCTGGGCGGATTTCGGGCCCTACGGCGAAAAGAAAACCAGCGCCCAGATCGCGGCGCTGTACAGCGCCGCCGATCTCGTCGGCCGGCAGATCGTCGGCGTCATCAATTTCCCGCCGAAGCAGATCGGGCCGTTCCGCTCGGAGTTCCTGCTGACCGGTTTCCCGACCGACGAGGGCGTCGTGCTCACGGCGCTTGAACGGCCGGTCCCGAACGGCACGCGCCTGGCCTGAGCGCGCGCGACCGGGCGCTTGCGCAAGCGCTCAGCGGTCTTCGTAGATCGCCAACGCGACGCGGCTGCGGTCGGCCGGGTCGATCGCCACCGGCAGCACCGCACCCGGCTGGATGCGCGGGATGTGCAGGCGCGAGACCAGTCCTTTCGTCTGCGCCGCGTAGGGCTCGCCATCCGGCGGCTGCACGCTCAGGTTGAAACCGACGACGGGATCGTCGTTGAGCGTCATGCCGGTATCCCAGATGTCGATCACCGTGGCGATGGCGGCGATGCCACCAGCGCGGATGCGTTGCGCTTCACCTTCGCCGGTCATGCGGTCGATGGTGCCGCAGGCGGCCAGGCAGGCCAGGGTGATCAGGAGCAGGGTGGTGCGGACCGGTCGGGTGTTCATGCGGTATCCTCCGCTGCGCGAAGCGATCATAGTCCCTTTTCCGGCGTCGCCGGATCGCGCGACGGTGCCGTCAGGATCCGGCTTGCAGCGCGCGACGCATGTGCCGGTGCTGGATGCCCGCTTCCTCGAATTCCTCGCCGTAGGCGGCGAAGCCGTTGCGCTCGTAGAACCCGATCGCACTGACCTGCGCATGCAGTTCGATGTCCGCGTAGCCAAGCTCGCGGGCGCTGTCGACGAGGCGGCGCAGCATCGCCTCGCCGATGCCACGACCGCGCCAGTCGGGCAGCACGGCCATGCGGCCGATGCGCTGCTCCGGCGTCAGCCGGCCGGTGCCGATCGGCTGGCCGTCGGCGTCGAGGGCCAGGACATGCCGCGACAGCGGATCCAGTTCGTCCCATTCCATGTCCAGCGGCACGTTCTGTTCCTGCACGAACACCGGTTCGCGGATCGCGCGCAGCATCGCCACGTCGCGTTCGTAATCGGCATCGACGATGCGGAAAGCCCCTGGTTTCATCGCCCGAACTCGAGATGGCCGGCATTCACCAGCGTGCGCAGGAGTTCGCGTTCGGTGTCGTTGCAGGCCTGCACGGCCTGCACCGGCAGCGGCGCCGGATCGCAGAGCAGGCGTGCCAGCGCCGGCGTGCAGCGATGGCAGTCACCGGCAACAAAGAGGTCGGCATTCCGGCCCCGCGCCTGCCAGGCGAAGCGGCTCAGCGGATGACGGACCAGCACGCCCTTGCCGGTGGACAGCCGCTTGCTGAAAGCGGCCGGCGTGTACGGCTTCGCACGCGGCGCCGCCATGCCGGCGGCGCGGTAACGCGTGATGAAACGACCGAACCAGTCCGCCACCGTGGCGTCGTCGGTATCGAGCGTCTGGCGCAGCAGTTCACGCACGCGCGCCAGCGCGACGGCGTCGATCTGCCCCGGTTCGCGCGCCGGCCTCAGGTCCGGATCGCTGTAGCGCAGCGCCTCCGGCAGGCGCTCGGCGAGGTGGTCGGCAAAGTCCGCGACCAGTTCGCCGACCGCCGGTGCTCGCAGGCCCACCGATAACGTCAGGCAGCGTTCGTCGCCGACGGCGACGCCGTGGTGCGGTACGCCCGGCGGCAGATAGAGCATGTCGCCCGGTTCCAGCACCCAGTCGTGGTCCGGATCGAACCGCTGCAGCAGCCTGAGGTCCTGGTCCGGACGGAACGCCTGCGGCGCGCCGGGCCGGCTGTCGATGGCCCAGTGGCGCTGTCCGTTGCCCTGCAGCAGGAAGACGTCGTACTGGTCGACGTGCGCGCCGACCGAGCCGTCGGGTGCGGCGTAGCTGATCATCACGTCGTCGACGCGCCAGTCGGGCAGGAAGCGGAAGTGTTCCAGCAGCGCGGCGACATCGCGATCCCACTTGTCGACGTCCTGCACCAGCAGCGTCCAGTCGCGTTCGGGCACATGCGCGAAGCGCTCTTCCTCGAACGGGCCATGCTCGACCTGCCAGCTGTCCGTCGTCGCGTCGTGCACGATCAGGCGCGACAGCGCATACGGCTCGCAGGCCAGGCCGGCGAGGTCATGGGCGTCGAGCGGCGCCTGGAAACCCGGGAACGCCTGGCGGATCAGCAGCGGATGCTTCTGCCAGTAATCGCGCAGGAACTTCGCCGGCGACATGCCCAGCGGCGGCTGGCCGCGGCCGTCGACGACGATGGGCGGTGCGCCCGGAACAGTGCGACGCAACATGGTGACCTCAGATCTTTTCGGCCAGCGACTGCGCCAGGCCGGTGTAGGTGGCAGGCGTCATCTCGAGCAGGCGCTGGCGATCGGCATCCGGCAGCGCCAGTCCGCTGATGAATTCGCGCATTGCCGCGGCATCGATCCGGCGTCCGCGCGTGAAAGCCTTGAGCTGCTCGTAGGGTTCCGGCAGGCCGTGGCGGCGCATCACCGTCTGCACGGCTTCGCCCAGCACTTCCCAGGCCTTGTCGAGGTCTTCGGCCAGGCGCTCCGGATTCGCCGACAGCTTTCCCAGGCCGCGCGCCAGCGCCTTCAGCGCCACCATCGTGTGGCCAAAGCCGGTGCCGAGCACGCGCAGCACCGTGGAGTCGGTGAGGTCGCGCTGCCAGCGGCTGATCGGCAGCTTCTCGGCGAAGTGCGTGAGCAGCGCGTTGGCGACGCCGAAGTTGCCTTCGGCATTCTCGAAGTCGATCGGATTGACCTTGTGCGGCATCGTCGAGGAACCGACTTCGCCGGCCTTCACCGCCTGGCGGAAATAGCCCAGCGAAATGTAGCCCCAGACGTCGCGGCAGAAATCCAGCAGCACCGTGTTGATGCGGCGCTGCACGTCGCACAGTTCGGCGATGCCGTCGTGCGGCTCGATCTGAGTGGTGTAGGGATTGAAGTCCAGGCCCAGGCCGGTGACGAAGCGTTCGGCGAACGCCGGCCAGTCCAGGTGCGGATAGCTGGCGCTGTGCGCGTTGTAGTTGCCGACGGCGCCATTGATCTTGCCGGGCATCGCCACGGCGGACAGTTGCGCCAGCTGGCGACGCAGGCGGGCGACGGTGTTGGCGACTTCCTTGCCCAGCGTCGTCGGCGACGCCGTCTGGCCGTGCGTGCGCGACAGCATCGGCAGCGCCGCATGCTTGTGCGCCAGTGCGCGCAGCGTCGCCTCGATGCCGTCCAGCGCCGGACGCAGCACCTGGTCGCGCGCGTCGCGCAACATCAGCGCGTAACCGAGGTTGTTGATGTCCTCGGAGGTGCAGGCGAAGTGCACGAACTCCAGCGCCGGCGCGACTGCGGCATCACCGGCCAGCCGTTCCTTGAGGAAGTACTCGACCGCCTTGACGTCGTGGTTGGTGGTGCGCTCGATCTCCTTGACGCGCTGCGCGTCGGCGACCGAGAAGGCGCTCACCCAGCCGCGCAGGCGCTCGACGGTGGCGGCGTCGAAGGGCGGCAACTCGACGATGCCGGGCTCGCCGGCCAGGGCGATCAGCCATTCGACCTCGACCTGCACGCGGGCGCGGATCAGGCCGTATTCGGAGAGGATTGGACGCAAACCGTCATTGGCGGATGCGTAGCGGCCATCCAGCGGGGACAGCGCGGTCAGCGGGGAGAGTTCCATGGGCAGGGCGGCGTGAAGGAATCGGCCCATTTTCGCACGGCCCGGCGCATCGTGGCGCCGCCGAACCGGCCCGGAAGCCGCGCAGGCTCTATAATTTGCCGGTTTTCCCGCTTCATTTCCCCACCGTTTTCGGAGTCACCATGAGCAACTACCGCATCGAGCGCGACAGCATGGGCGAACTGCAAGTGCCCGCCGACGCGCTGTATGGCGCCCAGACCCAGCGCGCCGTGCAGAACTTCCAGATCTCCGGCCTTGCCATGCCGCGCCAGTTCATCCGCGCGCTGGGCCTGATCAAGTCGGCCTGCGCCCAGGCCAACAGCAGCCTCGGCTTCCTCAAGGACGCGCATGCCCGTGCCATCCGCAAGGCCGCCGAAGCGGTGGCGAACGGGGAGTACGACAGCCACTTCCCGATCGACGTGTTCCAGACCGGTTCCGGCACGTCTTCGAACATGAATGCCAACGAGGTCATCGCGCACCTGGCGAGCAATGCGCGCCTGAAGGTGCATCCGAACGACCACGTCAACATGGGCCAGAGCAGCAACGACGTGATCCCGACGGCGATCCAGGTCTCCGCCGCCGTGTCCACGCACGAGCAGCTGCTGCCGGCGCTGAAGCACCTGGCGAAGGCCATCGAGCTGCGCGCCCGTGAACTGAGGAAGGTCGTCAAGACCGGTCGCACCCACCTGATGGACGCCATGCCGGTCACCTTCGGCCAGGAACTCGGCGCCTGGGCGGCGCAGGTGCGCAGCGGCATCGCCCGCATCGAAGACGCGATGAAGCGCGTTCGCAAGCTGCCGCAGGGCGGCACCGCCGTCGGTACCGGCGTGAACGCCGATGCCGCCTTCGGTCCGAAGGTCGCGCAGGAACTGAAGCGCCTCACCGGCGTGCCGTTCGAGAGCGCCGACAACTACTTCGAAGGCATCGCCAGCCAGGATTCGGCGGTCGAGCTGTCCGGCGCGTTGAACACGCTGGCCGTGTCGCTGATGAAGATCGCCAACGACCTGCGCTGGATGAACTCCGGACCGCTGGCCGGTCTGGGTGAAATCGAACTGCCGGCGCTGCAGCCGGGCAGCTCGATCATGCCGGGCAAGGTCAATCCGGTGATCCCGGAAGCCATGGCCATGGTCTGCGCGCAGGTCATGGGCAACCACACGGCCATCACCGTCGGTGGCCAGTCGGGCAACTTCCAGCTCAACGTGATGCTGCCGATGATCGCCTGGAACCTGCTGCAGTCGATCCAGCTGCTGTCGAACGCCAGCATTGCGCTGGCCGACCAGGCCATCGCCGGCTTCAAGGTGCGCACCGACATCATCGCCGGCGCGCTGGAGCGCAACCCGATCCTCGTCACCGCGCTGAACCCGGTGATCGGCTACGAGAAGGGCGCCGCCATCGCCAAGAAGGCCTACAAGGAAGGACGTCCCGTCAAGGACGTCGCCCTGGAAGGCACCGGCCTGGCGAAGGGCCAGCTCGACAAGCTGCTCAACCCGCTGACCCTGACCAAGGGCGGCGTCGGCGGCGGCGGTTCCGCCGGCGGCTGACGGGAGTGTGCGCCGATGGCGTTCCAGGTCGGGCAGCCGGACGCTGTGGCGCAATCTTGATGACAGTGCAATGGTGACGTCAGGCGCGTCCAACGACGTCACCGGCGCGGCGAAGGTGCGCCCGGGTTCGGTCGACTGATGGACAGCATTGATCTGCACCAGTTGCTAGCTCAGCAGGGTTGGCTGGCCTTGTTCGACGAGCGTACCCGCGCGCGCGGTGCCGACTACGCGCGCCGCGGTGCCGTCCGTGAAATCCGGGCCATCGCCGTCGACTCGGATTCGATGGTCCTGGCCGCCACGGTGGCAGGATCCGCCGGTCGCGTGTATGCGGTTGACGTGTCGTTGTCCTGGCGCGGCAATCGCCTGCTCGTCGGCGGTCGCTGCAGTTGTCCGGTCGGAGCGCAGTGCAAGCATGTCGTGGCCGTGCTGCAGGTGGCGGCGACGCGCTCGCCGGTGCATTGGCCCGGGCGTGCTGGCACCGTTCGTCCGCCGCCGGCTGTAGCGCGGCGGGTGAGCGCGTCCGCTCGTGCCCGTTCCGGAGGGCAGCCGACACCGGCGGCCTGGCGAATCTGGTTGTCACAGGTGCACGCGATGCAGATGTCGCCGGCGCAGGCGGCACCAGAGCCGGCGTCGTCTACGGAGTCGCCGGAACGTTTGTTCACCTTTCTCGTTTCGGCGGGAAAGTCGGCCGGACATCACGGCAGCCTGCACTCGCTGCGCGTCGCACCGACCTGGTATCGACGCGGGACCAGGAAATCGTGGGTATCGCCGCAAGGCCTGTCGCGGGTCGACAGCCGTCTGCAGCCCGCACCCGCAGGTGGCTGGAGCGACGCCGACCAGGACGACTTGCTGCTGTTGCTGGGATCAGGTTCCGCCTATCCCGAAGGCAGCCTGCGCTGGACCCAGGTGGGCAGTCCCGAGCAGGCGCGTGCCTTGCAACGCCTGCTGCAGCGACATCCTGCGCATCTGGAACACGTGTCCGGACCGGCCCTGCAACTGCGGCCAGCCGTGCCGCAACGTCTGGTCTGGCGCATGCTGGACGATGGCCGGCAATCGCTGTTCCTCGACGCCGGTCCCGTCGAGGGCGCACTCGACCTCTTGCAGGGTGACGTCGCCTGGTTGCTGGCCGAAGGCGAGGGCTGGCTCGCCCCGATCGAGGGCGACGGCCGGTTGTTGGCGGCCATGCTGCAGGCGCCGCCGTTGGCGATCGAACAGGTGGACGAGTTCAATGCCACGCTGGGCCGCCTGTCACTGCCGGTCGATGTGCCCAGGGCGGCGGATCCTGGTCCGATCCGCGACATCCGGTCGACGCCGCAGCCAGTCCTCACTGTGCGCGTGCTCGACACCGCACCGCTGGGCGCGCGCAGCTACGGCTACCCGCATCCGAATGCGCCGGCGCAGGTGGGCGTGGCGACGCTGGCCTTCGACTACGACGGCGTGCGCGTCCCGGAATCGTCCGACGTCGAGGTGTTCGTCGGCCGTAACGGTGATGCCGTCGTGCGGGTGCACCGTGACGGTCAGGCGGAGTCGCAGGCCCTCGGTGCAATGGCGGAGGCTGGACTTGAAATGGCATGGCTGCTGGCGTCCGATCACGGCCTGCCCGGCGATGCGTTCGATCGCTCGGACTGGTTGTTGAACCATCCCCCCGGAATCGCCGCGCCCGATCAATGGGCCGACGTGCTGGAACGACTGGAGGCCAATGGTTTCCAGATCGAATACCTCGAAGGCTTCCCGCGCCGTCACTGGGCGGAACTGGGCGACTGGTACGCCGACCTTGAAGCCGGCGGCTCGGCGTGGTTCGACCTCAGTCTCGGCATCGACATCGATGGCCAGCGCGTCGACCTGTTGCCGATCCTCCGTCGCCTGCTCGGTGATCGTCACTTCCCGCTGCAGCCCGAACAAGGTGAAGCGGCGGAGGCGACCTGGACGGTGAACCTCGACGCCAGCCGCCGCGTGGCGTTGCCACTGGCGCGTCTGCGCGAACTGCTGGCGCCCCTGCTTGAGTGGATCGAAGTTGGCGAACACGACACGCTGCGGGTCCATCGCAGCCAGGCCGAGAACCTGTCGCGATTGAACGATTCGGGCCAACTTCGCTGGCGCGGTAGCGAAACGCTCAAGGCGCACCTGGATTCATTGCGCCAGGCTGCCAACCAACCGGTCAGCCCGCCTTCCACTTTCCGCGGCGAACTGCGCCGCTACCAGCACGAAGGATTGGCCTGGCTGAACTTCCTGGATCGTGCCGGCCTGGGTGGCATCCTGGCCGACGACATGGGCCTGGGCAAGACCGTGCAGGTCCTGGCGCACCTGACGGTGATGAAGCAGGCGCGGCGCCTTCGCATGCCGGCGCTGGTGGTATGTCCCACCAGCCTGGTCGGCAACTGGCGCGACGAGGCGGCTCGGTTTGCGCCACGCCTGCGCGTGCTGGTATTGCACGGCATGGACCGCCATCCGCACTTCGAGCGCATCGGCGACCACGACCTGGTGATCACCACCTATCCGCTGCTGGCGCGCGATCGTGAACGCCTGGTCGAGCATCGTTTCAGCCTGTTGATCCTCGACGAGGCGCAGGCGATCAAGAACGCGCGTTCGCAGGCGGCGCAGGCGGTTCGGCAACTGGACGCCGGGCGACGACTCGCAATGACCGGCACGCCGCTGGAAAATCACCTGGGCGAGTTGTGGGCGCAGTTCGATGCCGTCGAGCCGGGTCTGCTCGGCGGCGAGCGCGAGTTTGCGCGCCTGTATCGCACGCCGATCGAGAAGCACGGCAACCAGGACCGGCAGGCGCGCCTGAACCGGCGCATCGGTCCGCTGCTGCTGCGTCGGCGCAAGGAAAGCGTGCTCGATGACCTGCCGGCCAAGACCGAGATCGTGCGCACGCTGGAGCTGGCCGGCGATCAGCGCAGCCTGTATGAGGCGCTGCGCCTGGCGCAGCACGAACGCGTGCAGCAGGCCATCGCCAAACGTGGCCTGTCGCAGGCCGGCATCGTCGTGCTCGATGCGCTGCTGAAGCTTCGTCAGGCCTGCTGCGATCCGCGCCTTGTCAAGCTCGACACCGCACGTCGCCGCAGCACCTCGGTCAAGCTTGAAGCCTTGCTGGAACTGCTGGCACTGCTGGTCGACGAAGGGCGGCGGGTCCTGGTGTTCTCGCAGTTCGCCGAGATGCTGGGGCTGATCGACCAGGCGCTGGAAAAGGCCGGCATCGCCCGGCAGATGCTGACCGGCTCGACACCCGGTGCGGCGCGGGCCGGGCTGGTGCGACGCTTCCAGGCCGGCGAGGTACCCGTGTTCCTGATCAGCCTGAAGGCCGGCGGCGTCGGCCTTAACCTGACCGCGGCCGACACGGTGATCCACTACGACCCGTGGTGGAACCCGGCGGTGGAGGCGCAGGCCACCGACCGTGCGCACCGCATCGGCCAGGACAAGCCGGTGTTCGTCTACAAGCTGCTGTGCGCCGGCACCGTCGAAGAAAAGATCCAGGCCCTGCAGGCACGCAAGGCCGAACTGGCGCGTGCTGTCCTGGAAGGCGGCAGCAGCCAGCGCCTGCGCTTCGACCAGAGCGACCTGGACGCGCTTTTCGCGCCGCTGTGACCGGCGCTGCGGTGCTGCTCACGCGATGTGATTTCCGCGACAGATGCACAGCGGTCAGCGCCCAGCGCCCAGCGCCCAGCGGTGCAGGGTGTCCCGGCGCTGCGTGCTGCCGGGTGCCTTGCGGCTTCAGCCGATGGCAATGCCCTCAACGGTAGAGCATGCGGTGCCCTTCGACGACGGAGCCATCCTCGGCGGGGCCAACGCGACCGCCGCCCGTGAATTCGCGTCGATGTTTGTGGCCGTCATCCCCGCGAAGGCGGGGATCCAGTGTCTTTCCCTTGAATCAAGGCGTACTGGATTCCCGCCTTCGCGGGAATGACGACGGTAAGGGGCTCTGGATTCCCGCCTTCGCGGGAATGACGACGGCAAGGGGCTCTGGATTCCCGCCTTCGCGGGAATGACGGCGTGGCGGCGGGCTGGCATCCGGCGCAGGAATGACGCATGGCAGAGATCGCTGGAGTCCGCTGGGATGACGACCGGCCAGGCGCACTGAATTCTGCGGGGATGTCGAACGGCTGCTTAGGTCAGCAAGTGGCGCTTTCGCCTTCGGCGTTTCCATCACCGAGAATGGACCCGGTTCCCCATTCAGTGCGTAGCTTGAGTCGACACTTCGCAATCCGGGCTCGTCATCCCCGCGAAGGCGGGGATCCAGTGTCTTTCCCCTGATTCAAGGCGCCCTGGATTCCCGCCTTCGCGGGAATGACGCATGGCGGAGATCGTTGGAGTTCGCTGGGATGTCGAACGGCTGCTTAGGTCAGCAAGTGGCGCTTTCGCCTTCGGCGTTTCCATCACCGAGAATGGACCCGGTTCCCCATTCAGTGCGCAGCTCGAGTCGACACTTCGCAATCCGGGCTCGTCATCCCCGCGAAGGCGGGGATCCAGTGTCTTTCGCCTGATTCAGGGCGCCCTGGATTCCCGCCTTCGCGGGAATGACGAGCGCGGGCGCGAGCCCAGGATTCCCGCCTTCGCGGGAATGACGGCGTGGCGGCGGGCTGGCATCCGGCGCAGGAATGACGCATGGCAGAGATCGCTGGAGTCCGCTGGGATGACGACCGGCCAGGCGCACTGAATTCTGCGGGGATGTCGAACGGCTGCTTAGGTCAGCAAGTGGCGCTTCGCCGTCGGGGCTTCCATCACGGAGAATGGACCCGGTTCCCCATTCAGTGCGTAGCTCGAGTCGACACTTCGCAATCCGGGCTCGTCATCCCCGCGAAGGCGGGGATCCAGTGTCTTTCGCCTGATTCAAGGCGCCCTGGATTCCCGCCTTCGCGGGAGATAAAGCAACATCCCGTCTGTAAATTCGCGACCTTTCGTTGGCGTTGGATCAGTGGTCTCCATCCATGTTGAGGTAGGCGCGACCGCTCACCCA
>NZ_SMAF01000033.1 GCF_004343305.1 Pseudofulvimonas gallinarii
CGCCGCTGCGTGGCCCCGCGATGCCGAAATCCCACTCACAGACGTCCGATCCGTGCCCAAAACGGGGCTTGCGCGACCGCCGCCTACCCAGCAGACTGCCCGAAAAGGGCGTTTGAACTTCCTATACGCGGCCACGCCATGGTCCGTGCCCAGTGGATGGCCGCGCGCGATCAGCGTGATGACGCGCTGGCCTTGCTGCTGGAAACGGTGCGGCGCGCCCGCAGCGTCGGTGCCAGCGACATCGAAGCCGAAGCGGCCATACTTGCCGGCCACCTCGCCATCGAGAGCCGCGATCTGGCCACCGCCGGCCGCATGCTGGCCGTGGCGCGCGCCTGGTCGCCCGGCTACTACCGCACCCAGGCGCTGGCGCAGGCCGTGCAGGCGGCGGAAACCGGCGGCAATGGCCTCAACTGAACGCGCATCCACTCAGCGCAACAACCGAGCCTGGAACTCCCCGGCCACCGATGTCAAATTGCCGCCTTGCGCCTCAATGCGCACACGTGCCGTCTCGCCATCCACGGAAAGAATGTTCAGTGCACCCTTGAGTTCGGCGCTGTAGTCCAGTTCCGCCAGCCGCTGTTCGGTACCCTCGACGCCGCCATAGATCGTCACCCGCACCAGCTTGTCGCGCGGTGTCTGGTTGTTCGGTTGTGGCAGGTACTCGCCCGGCAACAGCGGCCGCTTTTCGCTGGCTGATTCCTTCACCAGTGACAGGTCGACCCGGTACTGGCCGTTCTGCGTCGCGCGGATCTTTTCGTAGTCGTAGGTCTCACCCATCGTTACCGGGTAGTTGACGATCTGGATGGAATGCCCGCCAGAGGAATTGGCGGTCACGAAGGCCGCCTGCGGCGAGAATTCCCTGGCGAAGCCATCCACCACCAGTTCCATTCCGCCGGAACCGCAGCCGCCCAGCGTCAGGGCAAGCATTGCCATTGCACACAAACCCATCCGATATCGCTTCATGTTGAACCCTCCTTGTGATTGAACAACTCAAAAATGACTGGCAGCGGCTCGATCGCCTCTCAGCGCCCGTCCAGCACCAGCCGGATGCCCTCCGCCACGCCATCCGGGGCTTCCAGCACCAGCATGTAATCCCCGCCCATGGTGAGCAGTTGCGCATTGAAGGCCATGGTCTGGCCCGCTGGAATCTCGGTCACTGTCCAACCCTCCAACCGGAAATCCTCAGGAGGTGGTCGGCTGGAGGCGGTATCCAGCAGTGCCCGCGCCATGTTCCACGGGTCGGCCGTCATGCGGCTGTACACAAGCAGACGACCTTGCGTCACCGAGGCCGTGCCCGACACCCGCGCGGTGCGTCCGTATTTCAAGGCGTCACGGGTACGAAGCAGGCTCAGGCGCATCCGACCCTCCAGCCGCTCGATGCGCAGTTCGCCGCTGATGCTCGGCGCACCGGAAAGACCGAAAGTGCTGCGGCGCGCGCCAGCCACGCCCAGCGCGCGCCCGTCTCGGGCATCCGGCAATGTCGCCATGAAGCCGCGATCCAGATAGAACTGGCGCAACTGGCGCGCCTGTTCCACGTGCCGTGCATGTACCTCGTCGCGGCGGGAGGCAGTGACTGGTGCGGCAACCATCAGTGTCAACAACAAGGTCAGTGGCGCCCGTATGGTCATGGCTCAGTCCTCGAAGCCGTCGGCGAAAATGGGGTCGGTGTCGGCCGACGTCAGCTCGAACGCGCCGATGTCGCAGTCCGCCGTGCCGGTGTTGTCGCCATCAATGGGCCGCGGTGCGTGGCGCAGGTCGTGGTCAAGCGGCTGATCGAGGTGATTCGTGCACGTTTCCGCAGGCCAGGCGTCGATGGCCGGGCTGCCCGGTTGCGGGAGCAACAGCAGCGGCGTGAGCGGGTTGTCGCTGTTGCGCAGTTCCGTCATCGGGTTGGCCTGGATATCTGCTGCGCCGAGGAACAGGCAACTGGATTCCGACGAAAGGTTGTTGCCGCCGCGGAGCGTCGGAAGCTGGTTAAGGCCGCCCAGCAGGACGCACCAGTTCTCGGCAGGCGGCGCGTCAAACAGGTTGCCGGCAAACGTCCACTCCCAGGCGCTGGCATTGGCCGGCAGCTGCAGGTACAGGAAGCGCCCGGATTGAGTGCCGGTCAGCGTATATCGCTGGAAGCTGTTGCCGATCAGGGTCAGCGTGCGCGGGAGCGAACTGGCGCTGGCGTAGTAGGCCAGGCTGCCGCCAGATCTGGCCCTGTTCCCTGCAAACAGCGTGTTCTCGGTGTAAAGATGCAGGTCCCGGGCGAAAACACCGCCGCCGCTGGTGTTTTCGGGCGATGTGTTGTTGATGAAACTGCTGCGCAGGATCTCCACGCTGCCCTGGTCGTCCAGCGGGTGACCGCTTGCGAACAAGCCGTTGCCTCCGGCGTCGGACTCGTTGCTCCAGAAAAGGCTGTCGTGTATCCGCAACGACATACGCTGGTCGGCGTTGGCCTCGGCAGAGGCGTAAACGCCACCCCCGGCCCCGTAGCTGGTGTTTCGATCGAATTGGCTGCGAACGATTTCCAGCAAGGGCGTATCGGACCCGCTGAAGCTCGTGTTGACACTGAAACCAATGGCGCCGCCGTGTTGGTAGGCATGGTTGGATTGGAAGCGCGAGTTGACGATTGAGACCTGATGCGCCGGGTTTGTCGACTCCAACAGAATGGCTCCGCCAATGCCTTCCATCGCGATGTTGAACAGGAACAGGCTGTCGACGATGCGCAGCTTGCCGTTGCCGTTCAACTGGTGCAGCGCGCCACCGCCCTTGGCCTCGTTTTCGAGGAAGTGGACGCCATTGAACGTCGCGTCCTCGCTGAGGAGCCGGACGCCACCGCCCCGGTTTGAACCCCGCCCACCCTCGATGTTGATCCGCTCCGCCGTGAACGGCTTGGCCGTGGGCAGAATGTCCAGAATGGCGTACGGCAAGCCGGTCGAGGCCACCAGGCGCACGCGAGGTGAGTTGCCGCCCGCCGGGAGGGGCGGCCGGATCACCAGTGAGCGTGCCGTGCCGGTGGGTGTGCCAGCGACCAGTCTGCCTGCCAGATTGATCGTGGCCGTGTACTGGTTGCCGGCGGTGAACAGGTGATTGCCGAACGTGATCACGTCATCGCCCGTGCCTGCCGGACAGTCGGGGTAGGTGGCCGCATCGTTGCTGGCATTGGCCAGCGCTTCGCGCAGCGAACACACGCCATTGGTGATCGGTGGGCTGTTGTCTGCGACGGTAGTGACGGTGATCGTGGCGGCGTGGCACGGCAGCATCGCCAGCATGGCGAGGATGACCAGTAGCGGGCGGTGCATCGAGGATGTCAGGGGCATGGCAAGGTCCTCCTTGAACGGGACGGGCGACTTACTCGAAGCTGTTGGCGAAGATGGGATCGGCGATGACCGCGGGGAGCTCGAAAGCGCCGATGTCGCAATCGGCAACCCCGGAGGCGTCACCATCGGCGGGGCGCGGCGCATCGCGCAGATCGCCTGTGAGGGGCTGCTCCAGATGATTCGTGCAGGCGTCCGCAGGCCAGGCGTCGATGGCCGGGCTGCCGGGCTGCGGCAGCAACAGCAGCGGCTTCAGCGCGTTGCCGCTGTCGCTGGCCGCCACCATCGGGTTGGCCTGGATATCCGTCGCGCCGAGGAACAGGCAACTGGCCTCCGGCGAAAGGTTGTCGCCCCCCTGAAGCGTCGGCGGCTGTGTGCTGCCACTTTCGATGAAACCGATCAAGCACTCGTCGCTGCCCGACGAATTGGAGGCTGGGTCGAACAGGTTTCCTGAGAACGTCAATGTCCAGCCACTTGCGTCCGGCGGCAACAGCAGATACAGGCTGCGTCCTGGCACGCTGTAAGTCTGCGTCTGCCGGTGGAAGCTGTTGCCGATCAACGTCAGCGTGCGGGGCGGCGAATCAACGTCGGAAGCACCATGGATCAGGCCGGCACCGGAAACGAGGGCATGGTTTTCCGCGAACAGGCTGTTTTCGACGTGCATATCCAGGTTCGAGCCGACCAGGCCGCCGCCACCGCCGTCGGCGGCGCGGTTGTCGATGAAACTGCTGCGTTGGATGTGAACGCGGGTCTGGCCAGCTTGGGATGCGCTGAAACCTTCCACGCGTACACCGCCGCCCAAGCCGCTGTTGGCCTGATTGCCCCGGAACAGGCTGTCGCTGATCTGCACCTGCATGCGCTGGTTGACATTGAAACCCGCTGCGGCGAAGAGGCCGCCACCGTTCCTGCCGCTGCTGTTGTCCACGAACCGGCTATAGGCGATATCGAGCAAGGGCGTGCCCATGCCGCTGAAGCCTTCGGCTACCTCGAAAAGGATGGCACCGCCATCGCTGCCGGCCTGATTGCCGATGAAGCTGGTGTTGAATATGGATACCTGATGCGCCGGATTTATCGAACCCAGCTCGATGGCTCCGCCGCGGCCATCCGCCGCATGGTTGTCCTGGAACAGGCCATTGCTGATGCGCAGGTTGCCATTGCCGTACAGCTGGCCCAGCGCGCCACCGCTGTCGGCCTGGTTGTCGATGAAGTGGACCGATTCGAAGGTGGCATCGTCGCTCATGAGGCGAATACCACCGCCGCCGCCCAAGCCGCGACCGCCCTCGATGTTGGTCCGCTCCAGTACGAACGGCGTGGCCGTGGGGAGAACGTCTCACCGGCGCCATAGCGCTGCATCAGTGCCCCTCCACCTGACCCATCGGCCCGGTTGCCAATGAAGTGGACGTTGTCGAAGGTGGCTCTCTGGCTTTCGAGGTTGATGCCACCGCCCGTGATTCCGCGACCACCTTCAATGTTGATGCGCTCCAGGGTGAAAGGCGCCGCCGTGGATCTCACCGACATGACGGTATGGGGTGACTCGGGCGATGCCACGAGCCGTACTCGCGGTGTATAGGGACCCACCGGGGGTGGTGGCCGGATCGCAAGGGCGTGCGCCGGACCCGAGGTGGAACTGGCAGAAAGCCCGCCTACCAGGTTGATTGTTACCGTGAACAGGTTGCCAAGGCGGAACAGACTTTCGTCAAACGTGATCTCGTCATCGCCGGTGCCCGGGGCGCAATCGGGAAACTGGGCCGAGTCGGCGCGCGCGTTGGCCAGGGCCTCGCGCAACGAGCATTCTCCATCGGTGACTGACGGATTGGCATCGGCGTGCGTCGTGACCACGATCGTCGCGGCGCCCGCGTGCGGGACAGACAGCAGTGCCAGCAGGGCGGCAATCAGCGGATGGTGCGTTTTGCGCGGGGTCACGGATCGGCTCTCCTTGTTTGAACGGGCTGGCCGGAACGGCCATCGCGGACTCCGGATCGGCGTCCACATCGGGCGCGGCGGTCGCCGCCCATCCCATGCGGCGTTCGGTCATGCCTGTGAACGCCACCCACCGGCTCGGGCGAAGGATGGCGGCGGACCGCCCCGGCATTGATGCGAATCGCATCGCAGGTGGCGTGCCAGTTTCCGCGCCCCTTCGATTCAAGGACTTGCGTGCGCTGACGTTGGCGTGCCGTCGCAGGGCCGCGACTGCCGTCTCGGCAACGGGACACGTGCCCCCGTGCGGCCTGGTCCAGACGAATACCCGCCCGGCCAGGAGACGCCCGCCCGGCAAAGGCGATGACGGCGTGCATCTGCGCGGGCGACGAATCGCCGCAGGCGCCGGGCCCGCTCCGGCTCGTCCGTCCGCCCGGCACTCCCGATGCCGCGGCGGCCCCCGGCCAGGAGGCAAGGTCCCCGCTCCCTGCACCGGATGGCGCACCGGCGCATTCGCCTTCCCACCCATGAAAACGGAAGGGCCCCGCCATGCGGGGCCCTTCTCGAACCTTTCTCGCCAGGATGGCGTGATGTGTTCGCTAAAATGGTTGTGCACACGAACATGCAGGATGAAACATAATTAATCCTTTGATGTCAAATACTTACGCGTTTCTATCGCGACCGATGCCGAGCAAACTGTAGAGATAGCGGGGATTCCGGCGGAATTTGCACCGGTTTTTTAACTATCCAAGCAGAAGTCAGAACAGTTCAATGATCTGAACGAAAACTGAATTTCAGCCAAGGAGATGGCGGACCTGAAAAATCGCTTGGCTCGCCTTTGATGCCGGCTAGTCTCGGGACCAGCGGATCTTCGTTAGCCTGAACAGGCCAATGAAACAATTGCTTCGCCTCAGCGATGAGGCACTTCATGATGCGCCGTATCTGCCGGCGTGCGATGTCCGGTAGAGGACATTTAACCGATCTTTACCCAGTCGGTGCAGGCAGTCAAGCCCGAAATAGAAAGCAAGTGCTGTACTACGTCAGATTCTTCGCCATAAACTCTCGGAGCAGAACTTTCGAACTCCATGCCTCCTGTGGCACGGCGACGCCAGACTTGGCGGAGACGATCGCTGCTTGCCTGATCTCCTGTTCAGTAGGCGGCTTGGACTCCGGATCCATCGCATTGACGAGGGCCTTGCTCAGCAGCGGGGCGAGCCGCTCTGCAAAGTCGTTTGCCTTAGAACCTTGGAGCGCCATTATCTGCCGTCGAAAAGCACACTCGACATGCACCGCTATTGGTACCTGTATGGCCAGGCCAGTTTCGGAATCGATGATCGAAAGCATCATGCCTCCTGGGGCGCTACCTATAGGTAGTCTACCTGTATGGCTGTAGAGCTGAAAGTGGCGCCACCTTACGGTGCCCGCCATGAAACCGGACGAAGTCATGAACCGCCTCGGGTCTGCGATCAGAGCCCGTCGCGAAGCACTCAATGTCAGCCAGGAGGCATTCGCGGACATGATCGAGATGCACCGGACGTACTACAGCGCGATTGAGCGCGGCGAGAAAAATCTACAGCTCTCCACCTTACTTCGAGTCAGCCAAGGGCTTGGCGTAACGCTATCAGTCGTCTGCTTGGAGGCGGGAGTATGACGTAACCAACCGTCCCGCAAGCCCTTCAGGGTGCCTGGAGTGCCCGACCTCGACGAGGCGCTCGCTCGCTCCGCGGAAACCGCAGCGGTTCACATTGAGCAGCATTCGTCTATAGAAGCAACCTGTAGTGCCGCCTGTCGGCGTCCGTGGACTTCATAAGCCGATACTCCATCCCACTTGCCACTGCGACCTGCTGGGCGAAGTCCTTTTTTGCCTGCACCACGGCGTCCTCTATCTGGTTATCGGCCTTCACCTCGACGATCACGTACTTCAGGCTGCCGTCCGGCTCCTCGCGCTGGAAGATGAAGTCTGGGTAGTAGCTGCGCACGGTGCGCGAATCCGGGTCGATGTACTGGATGAAGAAGTCGGACCGGCCGTGGGTCAACATCCCGGTGAAGTAGATCTTCTTCACGCGCTGCTCGCGCAGCAGATCCCAGAACAGCCAGTTCTCCGAGCCGGAGTCGAAGCAATAGGTGTCGAGGTGGAAGCTCTTTGCGCGCTCCTCGTCCTTGATCCGCGCATCGTGCATCAGCACGATCTTGTCCTTGGCCGCCGACACCTCGTAGAAGCCGTTCGCGGGCACCTTGATCAGATCGACCTCGTGCTCCTCGGTTTGTTGAAATTCGTCCAGATCGTAGAGCTGGCGGAACAGGCGCGGGATGATTTCGTCGTAGAGTAGTTCGTTGAACTCGTTGGCGATGGCCACCAGTTCATCGGTGCCTTCTTTGGTCGCGTCGAGCAGATCCTCGATCTCCAGAGGGTTTCGATTTAGATAGCGGGACACCTCGGCCACCAGCGTCATCGTCGAGAAGGTGCGCTTCTCGCGGCGGGCAGTCAGGTCGAAGGTGCGACTGCTGGAGGCACGCGCCGCGTCAGCGGCGGTCAGCCCGTCCTGCTGCGTTTCGATCAAGCGGTACTTCTCGATCAGCTCGCCCCACTTCTGCTTATCCGCCCACTCAGGCATCAATTCGTGCCCCGCCAACAGTTGCTTCTCGCGCATCTGGTACTGTTTGCGCACGCGCACCAGCTTGATCTTGACGGGTGGCTCCACCACACGCACTTCCACGCGCTCCTTGTCTTTGCCGATACTCTGCATCTCGTTGGCACTGATGCGGAAATTCTGCTGCAGCTCGTCATTGAGCGTGTTGAGGTTGGCGTCTGAGAGGAAGACGTGGCCGGTGTGCTGCGCCTCGCCGATGGCGCGCAGGCAGCGCATCGTGGCCTGCAGGACAAACACCCTGGACTTGGGTTCGCGGAAAAGGCCCACTCCAAACAGTGAGCGGCAGTTCCAGCCTTCGCGTCCCTTGTTGACCAGCAGGATGAACTGCTTTTCCGAGCTTTCGGTATCCAGCCGGTTGAACTCGCGGATGTCGTCGTTGGTGGTGATCTTACTGTCGCCCACGTTGACAAGGATGCGCGAGGTCGGAATGCCGTGTTTGAGCAGCGCGCGCTCGACGGCGGGCTTCAGTTCCTCCGTCAGTTCTTCCACGGTGGCTGCGAAAAACGCCAGCTTGGGGAGCAGTCCTTCCGGGCGTAGCTCGCCAGACTCCTTCAGGAAATTGTCGATGGAGATGTCGACAAACTCGTCGGTGCGGGTGTTGGCGTAGCCGTGCAGGGTCACCTTCTTGAGGAAACCCTTGTCGATGGCCTCCTTGAGGCCGTAGGCGTAGACCACCTCCGGCAACACCTCGCGCCCCACGTAGGGCGTGCCGGTGTAGTTGTAGCAGGCCACCACCCGGGTGCCCGCCGCGTTCAGGCTGGCGGCGAGGATGTCGATGGTGGTGCGCAGGCTGGTGTCGGTTTCCTTGGTGCCCAGGCCCATGTCCTTGGCCAGCGCCTTGCCGAAGGCGTGGTGCGCCTCGTCCACGTAGATACCCAGCTGCTCCAAGCGACGCAGTTTCTCGAAGCGCTGGTTGGTGGTCAGCTCGCCTTCCTCTTCCGGCTGGTCGAAGTTGTAGAGGTCGGCGGCTTCGGCATAGACACCGGTGGCGGCCAGGGTTTCGCCGGTCGCGCCGAACAGCTTGTCGACGGAGGTCTTTTCCTTGTGCTGGCGCTTGAGGATGATCTTCTGCGTGTTCGAGACGATGATGTTGAAGCGCGAGCGGTCCAGCGTATCCAGCGAGGTGCCTGCTTCTTCGAGGTAGTGGAAGCGCAGGTGGGTGGTCAGGAAGTTCACGTACTCCGGCGGCACCACGCGCGTCAGGTCGAGCGACTCGATTTCCTTCAGCGACTGCAGCACCGTCTTGTCCGGCGCGAACACCAGGGCGTTGTGGCAGTAACGCGCGTCCTTCTCGAACTTGTTACCCAGCAGGAACTCGTAGAAGATGCAGGTCGCCATCAGGATGGTTTTGCCGGTACCCATCGTCAGCGCGAAGATGTAGTTCGGGTAGGCGCGTGAATTCTTGCGCATGGCCGCGAACACGGCCTTGTACTGATCCTGCGTGATCGTGTCGAACAGGCCGACCTGGCCCGCGCTGCCCGACACCACGCCGCCCTCGGCACGGTCGGCAAAGCGGCCTTGCTTCTCGAACCACTGCTGGAAGATTTCCTCGACCTTGGCGTTGCCGAGAAACTCCTTGAGGAAGACGTAGGTTTCCAGCGCCTCGAACTGCGGCTGGCGCAGGAAGGCCTTGGGGTTGCGATCCGGGTTGTTGAAGTCGAGGAACTTGCGGGTCAGCTCCTTGTAGTGCTGGCGGATGGTGCCCCGGTTGGCCTGATAGAACTGCCAGAGGAACTGGAAGAAGGCGAAGTCGAGCGACGCGCTGACCGCCTTGGCTACGCGCTTAGTCGCCATTGGCCACGCTCCCTTCCCACGACTCCGACAGCAGGTCGGTGATCTTCACGCGGATGGTGCCCGCATCGTCGGGCACTTTGTACGCGCCCTTGACCATCTCGTTCTTGCCAGGGATGTCCACCACCGCCGGTTGCAGCACCGCGCCGTCGTAGTTCCAGTCGATCAGCACCGACTCGGCCAGCTCTTTCCAGTCCTCGACCGCTTCCTTTTGCAGAGAGAGCTTTTGCAGCAGGTTCATCGGATAGAACTTCTCGATGACCAGTTCGCCCTTCTTGATGGACACCTTGGCCTGCGAGTCGCGCTTGAACTCCAGATCGGCCTTGTCGCGCAGGATGTCCACCACCTCCACGTCGATCTTGAAGGGCTTGGCGGCCAGTTCCAGTTCTGCCCGCAAAGTCGGCTCGTGGCCCATGCAGACGAGGGTGATTTTCTCGACCGGGCGGTTCGGGCTTTCGTTTTGCTTGCGCTCCCAGGCCTTGTAGTCGAACCCCGCGATCAGCTCGTTCAGGTCGGCTCGCGTGGCGATGCGGTTGACCGGCATGATCTTGACCATGCGGCCGTCCTTCTCGCCGTCGAACACGGTGCTGAATTCCAGTTTTTGCACCTCCAGAGCCTCAAGCAGAAGTTCCTTGGCCTGCACCGGGTTACGGAAGATGTCGTAGTGATTGACGTTGTAGACCTCGAAGCCAGTGTAGTACTTGGTGTCGGGGTCGAGCTGCTTCTGGCGCAATTCCTCAGCCACCTTGATCAGCCGCTTGGTGGTCGTCTGGATCGCGCCAAGATTGATGTCCGCGCCAATGAAGCGGCGGCCGAGTTTCATGGCAACGGCTTGGGTGGTGCCGGAGCCCATGAAGCAGTCGAATACCAGATCTCCAGGTTTCGATGAGGCGCGAATTATTCGACTAAGCAGATTCTCGTTCTTCTGCGTAGGATATCCGACCTTCTCCCCGGAGAAGCTCATGATTTGGATTGAATCGAGCCGATCCAGATCGCTGCAATTCCAGGTGTCTTCGATTGGGTAACCGGCCCCGGTTGGCTCACCTCCATCACGTCGCGTATAACCATCGGGATAGGGAATGTATTCCTTATTGAAAGTGAAATTGCTCGATTTTGTGTAGAAAAGAATAGTATCGTGATTTCTGATCCAATTCTTTGCGACTGACTTGTAGCCGGAGATCCATCCGATCCGCCAAATAATCTCTCGCTGAAATGCCGTGGCACCGAACACTTCGTCGCAAATGCACCGAAGCAGATGACCTTTGTTCTGATCCACATGCAAGTAGAAGCTGCCCGTCTCTGAAAGCAGCTCTCGCATGAGAACGAGACGATCGTACATGTACTGCAAATACTCGTCGTTCGTCCAAATGTCGGAGTACTGCTTTTCCTCAAAGGTGTTTTGACTAGACTCGACTTGCTGCCCCTTGGTCTTTATTGTTTTCTTGTACTCAGCCTTCGAATCAAACGGCGGATCGATGTAAATCAGGTCAACCTTGCCCCTGAACTGCTTCAGCAAGTGACTCATCACCTGCAGGTTGTCACCCCAGAAGATCTTGTTGCGCCAGCCGTCCACCTCTTCGCCGTGGATTTCCTTCAGCTGCGCGGGGTAGTACTGCGTCGAGGTGAACGGGCGCTTGCCGCGCCAGTTGAGCATCGGGTAGCCCTTGATCGGCTCGAACTCGTATTTCTCGACGTGGGTGGTGCCACCATCGGGCGTGGCCAGTTGCAGGGACTCCTGCGCAGGGGTGTTCTTGCTCATTGGTCGTTTTTCCTGAATTTCCAGTTCTTGTTGTCGCAGTAGGCGCGCATGTCGCAGCTCTGGCACAGCTTGGCCGGGCGTGCGGCCATGCGATAGTCCTGCCGCTCGATGCGCGCCACGATGTCGTCAAAGCGCGCGATGGTCTTGCCGATGGCGCGGTCGTCCTTGCTGAAGGAAACGTAGGGGTTCCCGCCGTCCTCGCCGGTGTAGTACAGGTGCATCCGGCTGACCTTTTGGCCGGTGCGCTCCTCGACCAGATGGGCATACACCTCCAGCTGGCTCTGGTACTGGCGCAGCCGATCCCGATCCTTCTCCATGTCGGGCTTCTTCTCCGACTTGAAGTCGATGATCTCGACCGTGTCGTGCTCACCCCGGATCAGGTCGACGCTGCCCTTGAGGATGTACTGATCCTTGACCAGTGAGATCTCGACCTCGGCTTCCTTGATGCGATCCCAGTTGCCGTTCTCGCGCTCGTAGTAGCGCAGCACGTGCAGCAGCGCCGCCTGTTGCGAGCTGGGCGCAAGGTACACGCGCTCCTTCTTCGACAACATGGCGTAGTTGGCCGAGAACCAACCTTCGATGGTATCGCGGCTAAGGGTGGACTCCTCCCCGCGCAGCACCGTTTTGTGAATGTCCTCGATGGTCTGGTGAACCAGCGTACCGAACAGCATCGGACTTTCCCGGATGGCGGCGAACTCCAGCTCCTTGAAAAAGCGGTACTGCTCGGCGCAGTTCTCGAACACGGTGATGTCCGAGGTGAACGAGTATTCGCGCTTAAGGTTGATCTGTTTGACGGCCTCGAAGGTCAGCATCGAGAGGTCAACGTCGCGCCAGCTCGGCAGCTCGTAGAACAGGCGCTCGAAATACTTCGAGGGCGACTTGCCCAGGCCTCGGCCTTGACGCTCCTGCGCCGCCAGCACCAGCAGGTTCTGCGCACGCGAGAAGGCCGTGTAGAACAGCCGCCAGAAGTCGAAGTTCTTGATGTGGTCGAGTGGCTCGAAGCGCTCCTTCGAGAGGTAGCCGCCATCCTCCAGCAACACGTCCAGTTCGCCGTACTGCTTGCGCGGCACCGCCTCCAGCGAGCCGCAGACGACGACCGGGAACTCCAGCCCCTTGGACTGGTGGATGGTAAGGAACGACACGCAACCCTTGGGCGCGTACTCGGATTCGTCCTCGTACTCGCCGATGCCGCCATCCTGCAGGAAGCGCAGGAACTGGTTGAACAGGTCGCGGATGTTCTTCTCCAGCCACTGCGGATTCAACACGCTGACGAAATGCAGGTACTCGAACTTGGTGAGCAGCTTGGAGAAGGTGCCGAGGTTGCGCGCCGCGCGCCCCTTGTCCACGCCCTGCACGGCCTCATCGGTGAGAAAGCGCGAGAACAGCGGGAACTGGAGCAGTTGGTAGAACAGGCCGGAGAAGGCGTAGTCGGTGTTCTGCGTGAGCACGGCGTGGCGCTTGGCCAGCGGGCGTGCCCAGTCCAGCAGGGGTTTGTTCTCCGGCTTGCGCAGCTCGTCGGTGAAGGGCTTGAAGCAGTGCTGGTCGTAGTAGTCCCAGATGTCCAGATGCACGCCTTCTGCCCACGCGCGCACCTTCGGGAACTGCGGGAACAGAAAGATCAGCGCACCGATCATCAGGCGGATTTCTTCACGCTCGAAGAACATATTCGAGCGGGGCGAGAACACGGGCACGCCCTGCGCTTCGAGGAAACGCGCCAGCGTTACCACCTTTTCGTTCTTCACCGAGCGGAACAGGAAGGCCACCTGATTCCAGTCCGCCAGCTTGCCAGACGCCTTCAGGCTGTGCAGGAAGGCCAGCACCTCGGCGTGCCAGTTGGTGGTTTCGCCCTTGTCGTCGCTGGCGGCCAGCCGCACTGCCGTGGGCACGTCCGGAAAATCGTCCTCGCGCGGCATGATCTGCTTGGCGAAGCGGAAGGAGCGCTTACCGTCGTCCCACTGCTGCTCCTTCATCCACTCGTTATAGAAGCGGATGATGTCCGGGTGCGAGCGGTAGTTGACGGTGAGCTTGACCTGCTTGCACTGGCCGTCATCGAATAGCGCCGGAAACTCCAGAATGTTTCGGATGGTGGCCCCGCGAAAGCGGTACAGGCCCTGATCGTCGTCACCCACCACGCACAGATTGCGGCGTTCTCCCGCCAGCAGCAGGAGGATGCGCTCCTGAATTGTGTTGGTGTCCTGGTACTCGTCCACCATCAGGTGGGTGAGCTTGTCTTGCAGTTGCGCCAGCACCTCCGGACGCTTTTCCAGCAGTTGCAGGGCCTCGTACTGGATGCCGGAGAAGTCAAGCGAGTTGTGCTCGTGTAGCAGCTCCTGGTACTTGGCAAAGCAGGCGGCCAGCGCACGGATCTCCACCTCAGTGGCCACTGCCAGCTTGGCCACATCGAGCGCTTCTTCGCTGACCTTGTTGAGCCACTTGAGCAGGCTCTCCGACTGCGCCCAGCGGCCCGTCTGGTCATCGCCCATGATGTGCTGGGCGTCGGGCAGCGCACGGAAGTCTTTGAGGTGCTGGTAAAGGAAATACTGCTGGTCGAATTGGTCGAACAGCGTAAAGCTGGGCTTGAGCCGGGTGAACTCGCGGTAATCTTCCAACATCCGCAGGCAAATGGAGTGGAAGGTGCCGAGGTACATCTCGTTCAGGTTGAACTGTATGTTCAGCTCGGCCAACCGGGTGGAAATACGCGTAGTCAGCTCGCGAGCGGCCTTGTCGGTAAAGGTGACGACCAGCAGCGATTCCGGCGCGATACCTTTGTGCTTGATCAGATAGACAATGCGCTCGACCAGAGTGAAGGTCTTACCCGATCCCGGGCCCGCGATGATAAGCACCGGGCCGTCAATAGCGAGGATGGCCTCAAGCTGCCGCGGGTTGGCCGGGCTTTGTGAACTGTCGACGCTCCCCCATTCACCAGCTCCACCTTCCATCCTTCCCCGCCTCCTTGCTGATGCATTCGCAATTCAACGATCCACTCGCCTCGGCGAAAACGCCGTTCCTTCGAGCTTGAATGGCGGCAACGTCCTCACAATGGCCAGTTGATAGACGGCCAGCCTTCCTGCCTTCAAATAGGACTGCCACCTCGTCAATGGTAAGGACTTCGCTCGACTGGCCCTACAATCCGCGCACCATGGGTGTTGGCTTCACCGCACATTGCTCGATCATCATCGTATATCACTCAGGATGGGTCGACTTGAGCACAGTCGGCATCCGGTGAAGGGCTCAGGGAGCCAACGCCGCCACAAATTACGAGGTGATCAGCATCAATAACCGGCGGCGCTAAGGCCCCAATATTGGATCGGCGAAATGCCGATGGCCCGTCGACCGGCCGCGATTTTGTAATTCTCGCCAGCCCAATGCCGTATTGTAGTACCTTATGCAGCCAGTATTCTAGCGAATCTCAGTTATGTCAGCCCGAGGCCCCCTGCAAGGTCTATGTAGAATTTGCGCCATCTTTGGCAACCTAACTGAAGATCATGTTCCACCCAAGGGAGCACCTCGAATAGGTCAGCGTCTACTATACGATCTCGGATATGCACCTAACCCCTCGACCGTAGCGAAACAGCGTGGAAGGATGTTTCAGCGAGGCGTGAAGTTTAGGACGCTTTGTGCGGACTGCAACAACAGGCTACTTGGAGCGCAGTGTGACCCAGAATTGATTGCGCTGGCGCGACGAGTAGACACTCATATCCAATCGAGGATTGCGACGAAGGAACTTCCAGTGCAAGTCACTCCAGCGCTTCTAGGGCGAGCAGTTGTAGGTCACCTACTCGCCGCCTCAAACGAGACGCAGGCAGTCAACGCGCCCAACGTCGTAGCAATGCGGAACTACTTTCTAGACCGAACCCTTTCTTTTCCTGACGGCGCGCGCATCCACCTCTGGCCATATCCAGATCATATGGAGTTTGTGTCTGCTGGTCATGCAGCGATAACCACGCATGGGAACGTGCTCGTCTATACGCTCAAGTTCTACCCCTTGGCATTCATGGTGGCGTGGGACTCTAACCCTGATTGGGCGCTACCTGGAGTCGATATCACCGCGCTGCTTCAGGAGAATTCCGGTCAGCCGCGCAACTTAGACCTGCCCCTCGACCGAGTGCCCACTCATTTCCCTGAGCTGCCTAGCGGCAATAACGGCATACTGGTCACGATGGTAGGAGACGAGACAATCAGGTACTCCGTGCCCTACAGGAAGAGCTAGAGACTCTTGTGTCAGCGTGATTCGAAACGCGTAGGCTTTCGTCCAGGTTGTTTGGTTCAGGTTACACGGATTCAGCGACCTCGGCTCTGCGAGTCGCCGGCGGTAGATTACCTGAGCTTCCGCTGACTGGACATAGCCGATCGGCGCAAGTCGATGTTGCGTTTTGAATAAGACACCCGTTCCAGCGTCGCCAGCTCGACTGCCGCCTTCGTCTTCCAGGGCGCGCGGCATTGGATGAGATCCACCCTCGTAGCCATTGTCGGTGGCATCCCAACTGTCCCCACCCGTGGCATCAGAAGATTCCTCACCCATCGACGTCGCTCACCTAAGCGAGGCAGAGAGGAAATTTAATCCATTCCAAGAACATCCTACACGTTTATTAATACCTGTTACCCTTCGATTTGGTAATCTTCTCGCGACGTCGCCCAGATCGGTTGACCTCCGGGAGTGGCTTGTCCAACTCCAGCAGCTCCATGCGCACATTATTTGCAAAGGCGTTGTACTGCCAGCGACGGAACTGATCGAGTAGCAACCTGTTGGTCTCATCCAGCCGCTTGACCTGCGCCTCCAGATCCGCGATTCGACGGGTGGCGGCCTCGAGCGTGTAGTCCCTCGGGAGTGCGTCTCTCGCCTCACGAAGGTCCTTCTGACGTTGCTGGAAGCGCGCCTTGATGGCGGGGTACAGGTACATGGTGTGCTTCGAGATCGACGCCACGCCTAGCACCTTGGCGACGCGCTCACAGAATAGCGGCCAGGTCAGTTTGCCTTCCCAGCGATCAAGCTCCCGCATGATCTTGGGCAGGGTCGCTTTGGTGATGATCTGCTTGGGCATCGGACGTCAGGCCAGCTTCGACGGGATCACTTTGGGATTGATGGCCTGAAGGCTCGGAGTCTCCACCACGCCAAGCTCGATTAACGCACGAAGAACCGGTGAAGGATCATGTCCCTCGGGAATTCGCAGGATAGAACCATCAGAGACCTGTGGATGTTCGAGCGCCATCCGCATCGCCCTAACATGCGCCAGCTTCCACTTGTGGTTGTCGACCCAGCGATCAGCACCGAAATCGCCTTCCTCGCGCGCCTTCTGCGCCTTCTCGAGCAAGAGCTGGGTCTGCGCTTCGAGCAAACAGATCCGGTCCAATGAAACGTGGTCACCCTTGATGCACACGTGCTCCTGGCAAGTCATGCACTCGCGCTCTTTCTGACAAGGCGCCATCGCGTAGTCATGGACGCACATGCCGTAGAGCGTGGCCTTGGCAGTGCCCAGACGATCGACGCCAAGCTCCTGGTAGCTAACGGGTTGGCGATGCTGGATCCGCTCCAGCAAGGGAGCAGGCTCGAAGGGGAGCAGGTGCTTTGCTTCCTCCAGCTGTTCTTCCGGAGACCGATGGTCGTAATGTCGATTGTCCGCGCTTCTCGCCCGCCCCGCCCACTGCGCAAGCGTGTAGTCATCCATGCCGGCCCTTTCGCACATCGTGCTCAGCCAGTGCCGGATCTGATGTGTGGTCAGCTTAAAGCTGGTTCCATCGGTGTTTTGGAACCCATACCGGTCTAAAAGAGACATACCCCTCGCTGGAGACAGACGCTCGTTCACCCTATTGGCATTAGGAAGCGTCCAGGAAAACGGCTTCACCGAGAACTCCTTGTGAAACTCGTTCTCGCGATGAAGGCACAACGCCTCCCAGGTCTTGACTAGACCTCGATTATCGATACAAGGCCAGCAATCCCCGGCGTAGGTGTTCAGAACGACTTTTGCCAGGTCGGAGTAACTAACAGAACCTGTGGCTATCAGCGGCTGAATGCGCTCGTCAGCTTTGACCTGGCACCAACTTAGCGATCCGTCGAGCAGGCGGCCTCCGTTCTTCGGGGGCTTTAGCCCGACTGCTGCGCAAAGTTCATTAGGAGTCAGTGGACGATCCCCGATCTGATCCGGATTGGCCAAGCAATTGGAATGACTCAGAAACTTGTCGGGGTTGTCGAAGGCGAATCGAGCAGCATCCCGCGCTGGCTTTCCGATCTCGATCAGTCGCCGCACTGCCTCTTGCACTGCGTCCTGCATGACAGGTACGACCCATTTCTTCATCACCCCCCCACCTTTTGCTGCACGCCAGCGCAGGTACATTTGTGGTACTCCAGACTGATCGTCCTCCCACTGAAGGCAATCCGTGGGAAGCCCGATCACCTCCGAGATGCGGCTCGGTGTTGCCATCAACAAGACCAGAATGGACGAGAAGTAGCGAGTCTCCACGTCATCAGCCTGGGCAAAGACGTCAGCCAAAGCGAGCATGGCTTCATTGGAGGGGAGCTTTTCCTCTCTGTAGATTCGACCCGCATCTCCAAGGTGCTCCGTCAATATCACGGGTTTTTTGAAGGGTGACTTCCAAGCCGGCAACGAGGGGACAAGACGCTTCTCCCTCAGAAAGTCGAAAATCCTCTGCAGTGCACGCCCCGTCTGGTATTTCACATCTTCGCTGGAGAAGTATTCCCTGCACTTGGAAGCACAAACATCCATCAAGGCCACGTTCAACTTCCCGACCTCGGCGGGCCCAGGAGTGCTTTGGAGTGCTGCCTCGATACAACGCAGCGCGTGACCTGTTACAGCCAGGCTCTTTACCGGCTTGTGGCTGAAGGAGTACCGCACATAGGCCTTGGCAAAATCCATGAAGGGCTCGGCCATTGGCGTGTACGAATACGAGTCCATATGCGCAGTCTTAGTTGCGAACACGATGACGGTGTCACCCTGCCGCCATTTGTTACTAGCCCAAGCGCCGCCGTCGGCGAAGGCAGTCAACTCGTCTTTCGCCATGCGAATGAACTCTTCCAGATTCGCCTTGGCATCGCGGTCACCACGCGGGACGAACTGGACTACGTTAGCCATGGTCAGATGCCATCATTCCGGAGTCCACTGCCTCCAGCGCCTTAGCCTCGTCGCAAATCTGTACGCAATGCTCCACAGCGAGAATCAGCTGATCGTTGGCGTTGACGATGACATCGGGGCAACCAGCATCGCGTGCACGATCTTTCTCCGCGTACAGGTCTTCGAGCACCTCCCGGTGAGGTCCGTGCATCCACGGCTGAAAGTGATAGCAGGTGTAGCAAGCTCGAAATCCGCTCGCGCAGAAACCGTAGTTCCCGCAAGTTCCGACCGCGTTCTGACGGCTGTTCGGCACCCTACTTCGAGGATCATCACCGCGAATTGCCTCTCGCTCGGAGCGAACCAGTCGGCCAAGACAGGCCTGCGCAAACGGGGCCAATTGGGCTCCAATGTGTCTGTCGATGATCACGGCTTCTTGCGCCGTGTTCTTCGTGTATACACTGACGTTCTGGGTGTCCGAGTGATCCAGCAGCTCAGCGATAACGAGGGCGCCGAATCCTTCCCGCCGCAGCTTTGTTCCGCGCGTGTGTCGGAAACGGTTTGCCGACAGACGAATGAACTCGCCGGTACGCTCTGATCGCGCAAGCGATGCTTTACCGCAGCGCTGTAAGGAAATCGCCAAGCTTGATGTCGTCGCATGGAGCACATCGGGAGTGTCACCAAACAGGAATGCCCTTAGCTCTTCAACTTCGGTGATGTTCCCCAGCCTCCCCCTGTTGAGGAAGATCGGAACTTCATTGGCCAGCTCTGGATCGAGCACCTGTCCGACGGCCGCGGATATCGCCGCCACAGACTGGCGATGGAGACTCCGCAAGACCAAGTAGAGATCTTCGAGAATGGGAAGGGACCGGAAGGCACCACGGAACTTACTGCCGCGCTGCTTCGCCCGCGGCACGTCGAGTCGGTAAAGCTTACCTCCGCCCTTGCTGCTCTCCTCCACGAGGTCTCTACCACGAAGCGCTGCAATTTGAACTGGACGCCTCGCCGTCATGGCCAAGGCCAGCAGATAGGCATAGTCCTCGAAAGCAACCTCGCCTTGTACGACAGCCTGGTTCGCCCAATTGAAGAGGGCCTCCATCTCAAGATCCGTAAACGGGCCCGTTTCAGGGCAGCCACCGGCCACCGCAGCGCCCTTCTCATTGCCGGCGATGCGCCAACCTTCCAGCAGATCGGAAACTTCCTTTGACATTCCTTCAAAGCCATAGTCGTACCAGGCTAGCAAAAAGCCCTTTAGGGCACCCAATCTCCATTGCTTGTCTATCCCTAGGTTGGCTCGCCAGTTTATGAGGTCGGTTTCCGTAACATGCGTTGCACCGGTGTCACGCAAGTAACGCCTGAACATTGTTACCATGTTACTAGTGTGTCGGGCAGACGCCTCCTCTGCGTACCGAATCAGGGTTGATCGAAATCCCGCCTCGGTTGCTGCGTCGATTGGCCCTGGAAGCACCAGGGAAATCCGCACATCCTTGTTCAGCTGCCAATGGCTATCAGACGGCTTGAACTTGTAGCCGTCCTTGGAAAGGACCAAGCTGTCAGCAGCAGCCCGTCTCTGTACCCGATTCTGGTTAGCTGGATTCATCTGTGTCCTTGCATGTCATCACTGGCGCACAGGAATGAATACCCAATTGGACCTCCCGAGCTGCTCGTTCACTGGCCTCGCGTGTATGTCGCCGGTTGTAGACGGCACCGGAGGTCTTACTTCTCTGCCCGTTGAGAAACGCGCGAATGTCTAGCTCTTTGGATTCACTGACAAGGGAGGCATGAGTCATATCGCCGACACCTCGTACTCGGGCGTTATGCCGGTCAATATTGACTGAAAGCTCATAGTTGAAGTGATGCCGGAATGCATGAGGGTGTACGCCGGCAAAAGCTGAATCGACCTTGCGCATTGCACCGAAGATACGCGCGCTTACCGCAGAGATAGACAACGGCTGACCCAACGCGCTGCCCTTGTGATGCGTAACTAGCAGGTAAGGATGCCGGCGCGCCTGGCCGATCTTGGCCCGTATGCGCATAACGTAATGATCCATCTGGATTGCGAGGGTTTGAGGTATCGGGAGCAGGCGCTCCTTGGTCTTGGCTACTGGCTGGTAGCGGCGGGAGTCTCCCTCATCGTCCTGATTTCGCCGCACCCACACCTTTGGCTCATCGCCCAAGTCGATCTGATCCAATCGCAGGCTCAGCACCTCGCCGATGCGCATCCCGGTGAATCTCAGGAGGCCGAAAAGAATTGCATTCCTAAGGCGGACATCCGGATTCTTGAAGGGGTTTCGCGGATCGTCCACCGAGCCCACTGCCATAAATCTGTCGACCAAGTCGGACTGCGGAGATCGGAGATCAGCGTCGTCTCCGGCCTGCCGCTTCAACCCACGGGGGCGATGCTTTCGAATGGCCTTTGCCATCCCTGCCACATCTTGGGCAATCTGAGCCGAGCGACGGTGCTGCGTGACAACCGATGCCACGAACTCCAAGTAGTCGGCAATCGTGCTCAATCGATTGAAGTGTTGCTGCCCGCCAATGACAGGCTCCAACGCGGCAGGCGCAACTTTCGCCTCAAGGAAATCGACAACACGCCCCCCGGAATCGGCGTCTCCATCTTCCGAGTCGGACTGAGCACGCATGTCGAGCTTGGCAAAGTCGCGCAATGAGACGATGTCGGCAACTGTGAGAAAGCGCCCGGCGCGGAACTCTGCGATTAGGTCTCTTGATCGCAACCGCTCCCAACGCAAGAGCACAACGATGTCGGCCAGCTTGTTCCGGATGGTGTTGACCGCTGCACCGGCGTTGCGAAGCTGAGCCGTCGCAAAGAGGGTCGGATAGAAGAGCGGCATACCCCGACTATCGTGAAGCATCGGGACACGCTCGCCCTGACCAAATACATGGACTGAAATTCGGGCCACCGCACGTCCTTTCTAACCGGTTCTTACATGTAGAGAACTATAGCAGCCGTTCTCACCACTGCAATCAGTCGAAGATAAAGAGAAGCCCCGTAAAAACGGGGCTTCTGCAATCTTTTTCTCTACAGTCTAGAAAAGGTGTTCGTCAGAACGGAATGTCGTCGTCGGCGAAGTCGTCCGCCATCGGCGCCCGCTCCTGCGCGGCTCCGGTTGGCCCGGTCGTCAGGGAACCGGACCGCGCCAGCGCGGTCCGATCCCGGCAACGACCCGACATCAAGGCCCCAAGGACGGGGCCGGAGCCCGGCAGCGATGCCGGGCTTTTTGTTGTGCCCGCGCCGCGGCAATGTCTGACGCGAAGATCAGAACGCACCGATACGAACGTGCGAAC
>NZ_SMAF01000034.1 GCF_004343305.1 Pseudofulvimonas gallinarii
CCGCGTGCTCTTCATCAGTGCGCTCCTTCAAATCCGGAGCACTCATCACACCGCAATCAGCAGCGCGGAAACAGGTGTCGCGACCGGACGCTTACGGTGCATCCCGCCGCGGTTGTTCTGCAGCATCCAGGCCCGCCCTTAAAGGTGGGATCAACGCCGGCGCTTCGAGGCGGGATCACTGGATTCGGTTTCGATCCCGTGGTCGGGCCGGCTGCTTTCCGCCCGACTCGGTGTGCCTGGAAGGCGCTCAGACGACGCGGGCGCGCAGCAGGTCGTGGATGTTGAGCGCGCCGACCAGCGTGCCGTCGTCCTCGACGACCAGCAGCGCATGGATCGTGTGTTCTTCCATCAGATGCGCCGCCTCGACAGCCAGGCGCGAGGGCGTGATCGTCTTCGCGCGCGTCGTCATCAGTGCCTGCACCGGCGTATCGCGCAGGTCGATGGCGGCGTCGTCCAGCGTGCGGCGCAGGTCGCCGTCGGTGAACACGCCCAGCAGGCGGCCGGCATCGTCGACGATGCCGGTCATGCCCAGGCCCTTGCGGGTCATTTCAACCAGTGCGTCGGCGACGCTGGCGCTGGGCCCGACGCGCGGAACGCTGTCACCGGTGTGCATGATATCGCTGATGTGCAGCAGAAGGCGCCGGCCCAGGCTGCCGGCCGGATGTGACCGCGCGAAATCCTCGGCGGTGAAACCGCGCGCTTCCAGCAGGGCCACGGCCAGCGCGTCGCCCATGACCAGCGAAGCGGTGGTGCTGCTGGTCGGGGCCAGCCCCAGCGGGCAGGCTTCCTCTTCGACGCCGACGTCCAGATGCACGTCGGCCAGGCGCGCCAGCGACGAGCGCTCGTTGCCGGTCATGGCGATCAGGCGCGTACCCTGGCGCTTCAGCACAGGGATGATGGTCAGCAGCTCGTCGGATTCCCCGGAATAGGAAATCGCGATCATCACGTCCTGGTCGGTGATCATGCCCAGGTCGCCATGGCTGGCCTCGGCCGGATGGACGAAGAAGGACGGCGTGCCGGTGGACGCGAGGGTTGCGGCGATCTTGTTGCCGATATGGCCGGACTTGCCCATGCCGGAGACGACGACGCGCCCTTCGCAGGTCAGGAGAAGCCGGCAGGCGCGGTGGAAGTCGCCATTGATCCGCTGCCTGACGGCCTCCAGCGAGCGGGTTTCGATCTCGAACACCCGGCGGCCGGTGCGGGCCAGGGACTCGGCGTCGCTGGCGATGGCCGCGGGAACGACTCGGGGATGGGCGCTCATGTCTTCGCGGGCCTCTGTGAGCCGATTCAGTTCGACGTCGGACAAGCTGGTATTGTAGCTGTACATCATCGACTCCTCGATTCGCGAATACGCATGGATGCTGAACAGATCCGCCAACTGATCCAGGCCGGCCTGCCGGATGCCGAAGTCCGTGTCCACGGCGACGACGGCGTACACTTTGAAGCCGAGATCGTGTCCCCCTCGTTTGCCGGCCTGCGCCCGCTGCAGCGGCACCGGCTCGTCTACGCAACGCTGGGCGATCTCATGGGTGGGGCCATCCATGCCCTCGCGCTCAGGACCCTGACGCCTGACGAGCGCTGAACGTCGCAGTGAACCTGAACAGCGTTCAGGCCAGCGCACGCGCCACTATTCCCGTTGACACCCGGACCCAAGCTGAATGGCCAAGATCCTGATTGCCGGAGGCGTCCCGCTTTCCGGCGAAGTCGCCGTATCCGGCGCCAAGAACGCCGTGTTGCCGATCCTCGCGGCGACCCTGCTCGCCGACGAGCCGGTGACACTGTCAAACGTGCCCCACCTGCGCGACGTCACCACGATGGTCGAGTTGCTGGGCCGCATGGGCGTCGGGTTCGTGGTCGGTGACCGCATGCGCATCCAGGCCGATCCGCGCGGCGTGAACAACCATGTCGCGTCCTACGAGCTGGTGCGGACGATGCGCGCCTCGATCCTCGTTCTGGGACCGCTGCTGGCGCGCTTCGGCGAGGCCGAGGTCTCGCTGCCCGGCGGTTGCGCCATCGGCTCGCGGCCGGTGGATGAACACATCCAGGGCCTGCGCAAGCTTGGCGCCGAAATCGACGTCGAGGGCGGCTACATCAAGGCGCGCTGCCCGGGTGGCCTGCACGGCGCCCGCGTGGTGATGAACGTGGTCAGCGTGACCGGCACCGAGAACATCCTGATGGCGGCTTGCCTGGCCAAGGGCACCACCATCATCGAGAACGCCGCGCAGGAACCGGAGGTCTCGGACCTGGCGCACTGCCTGGTGCGCATGGGGGCGCGGATCGAGGGCATCGGCACCTCGACGCTGATCATCCAGGGTGTCGAACGGCTGGGTGGCTGTGATTACGCCGTGCTGCCCGACCGCATCGAAGCGGGCACCTTCCTGGTCGCGGCCGCCATCACCCGCGGCAGCGTCACGCTGCGCCATGCGCGCCCCGACACCATGGATGCCGTCCTGGAGAAGCTTGAACAGGCCGGTGCCGTCATCGAAACCGGCGAGGACTGGATCCGGCTGGACATGCAGGGGCGCCGCCCGCGCGCCGTGGACATCAGCACCGCGCCGCATCCTGCCTTTCCCACCGACATGCAGGCGCAGTTCACGGCGCTGAACTGTGCCGCCGACGGCGTCGGCGTCATCACCGAGAACGTCTTCGAAAACCGCTTCATGCACGTGCAGGAGCTGCGCCGCCTGGGTGCGGACATCCGCCTGGACGGCCATACCGCCATCATCCGCGGCGTCGACACGCTCAGCGGCGCGCCGCTGATGGCCACCGACCTGCGCGCTTCCGCCGGGCTGATCCTCGGTGGCCTGGTGGCCAGCGGTGAAACCCTCATCGACCGCATCTACCACCTTGATCGCGGCTACGAGAACATCGAGGAGAAGCTGGGCGCGCTGGGTGCCCGCATTCGCAGAACCGCCTGAGACGCCGTTCTCACTTCGTCCGGACGTCGGCGTATCCTGACGTCCGGGGCTGCATTGCAGCGGGGGACGGTGATGATCGCAAGGCATTTTTCCAGGGTGCTGGGACTGGCCGCGCTTGCCGTGCCAGCGGCCGTGCCCGCCCAGGTCGACTTCGAGGTCGAGTTCGACGCGTCCGCATCGGTGCTCACGGCCGGTGAGCGCGAGTTGCTCACCCAGCACGTACAGGAGGCCGGGCGGCGATGGCTGCAGGTTATCGACCATGTCGAGAAGGCCACGATCTCGATCCGGCTTTTCGTCAACGACCAGCCAACGGCCAGCGCGGCGAGCGCCGTTGCCGGGCCGGCGGGCCTCGTCGTTGACGGACGCACGCTGTATTACGAAGGTGCCGCCTACGAACTGCTGACCGGCGAGGATCCCAACTCGTTCCTCGAGCATGACGCGGACTTTGCGGTTGGCCTGGCCTCCGCAACGACCTCTGGTTCGACCCCGATCCGGTCAATCGCGTGGCGCCGGTGCCTTTCGACAAGGTCGACGCGCTGAGCGTCATGCTGCACGAGATGGGCCATGTCCTGGCCTAAAACGGCTGGGCCGATCCGGTGACCGGAACCACGCCACCGACCTATGGATCAACCTCCGATCGCTGGTTCCTGCCCGTTGCGCCCACGCTGTTCATGGGCCCTGCTGCAGGGGCGGCGTGGGGAACACCGCCGGCTCTCACCACCGGCAACAACAAGCACTGGGGCAATCCGACGCGCGGGTGGGCCTGGCAGCCAAGGAGCGCTTCGGTGGAGGAAACGACCCCATTCTGGCGCGAGGGCAGTCCGCTGCCGCGCTTGGGATGCGGCCTGCAGATTGGTCTGGACCCGCCGCATTCCGCTCATGCGCACGGCCAGGGTGGGAGCGGCGCACCCAGCCTGATCGACGAACTGATGAACGGCGTCGTGTTTTACCGCGGTCGCCGCTACGACATTTCGCTGCTGGACACCGGCGTCATGATCGACATCGGCCTGCTGCAGCGGGATGGCTTGTTCGCCAACGGGTTCGAGTAGATCGCCGGTGCACGCACGCCCTTGCGTGTGGGACGTTTCCCATGGACGCCAGCCGCTGCCCGACATCGCCGCGCACGCGCAGCCGGATGATTCGCCCCGGCATAAAGCGGAAACCCCGCCCTCCGATCCCGGAGCAGCGGGGCTTCCGTGTCATCGCGACAGGCGGGAGCCCGTCACGGGTCGGCCGGTCAGAGGCCCAGCAGCATGCGGTGCGGGTTTTCCAGCTGGTTCTTGATGTCGACCAGGAAGGTCACCGCGTCCTTGCCGTCGATGATGCGGTGGTCGTAGCTCAGCGCGATGTACATCATCGGCGCGGCGACGACCTGGCCGTTCTCGACGATCGCACGCTCCTTGATGGTGTGCATGCCGAGGATGGCGCTCTGCGGCGGATTGACGATCGGCGTCGACAGCAGCGAGCCGAAGACGCCGCCGTTGGTGATCGTGAAGGTGCCGCCCTGGAGGTCTTCCAGCTGCAGGCCGCCCTGGCGCGCCTTGCTGGCGTAGTCGGCGATCGCCTTCTCGATCTGCGCGAAATCCATGGTCTCGGCATTGCGCAGCACCGGCGTCACCAGGCCACGGTCCGTCGACACGGCGATCGAGATGTCGGCGTAGTCGTGATAGAGGATGTCGTTGCCTTCGGTGGAGGCATTGACGACCGGATGGCGCTTCAGCGCCTCGGCCGCCGCCTTCACGAAGAAGCTCATGAAGCCGAGGCGGACGCCGTGCGCCTTCTCGAACGCCTCGCCGTGTTCCTTGCGCATCTTCGACACGGCGGCCAGGTTCACTTCGTTGAACGAGGTGAGCATGGCGATGGAGTTCTTCGATTCCATCATGCGCTCGGCGATGCGGGCGCGCATGCGGGTCATCGGCACCCGACGCTCGCCGCGGCCGCTGGCAGGGACCGCCGCGGCGGCAGCCGCCGGCTGGCTCATCGCGCGCTGCACGTCTTCCTTGATGACGCGGCCGTCGCGGCCGGTGCCGCTCACCGACGCCGGATCGACGCCATGCTGGCTGGCGACGCGTTGCGCCGCCGGCGACAGGGCCGGGCCGTCTGCGGCCGCCTTGGCCGGCGTCGCCGCGGGCACCTGCGCCGCCGGGGCCTGCGCGGCAGTGGTTTCCGCGGCCGCGCCCGGGGCGATGGCAGCGCCTTCCTCGATGATCGCCAGGATCTCCTGGCTGGTGACCGTGTCGCCTTCGTTCCTGATGATCTGCTTGATCACGCCGTCGGCGGGTGCCGGCACTTCCAGCACGACCTTGTCGGTCTCCAGGTCGACCAGGTTCTCGTCGCGCTTGACGCTGTCGCCGACCTTCTTGTGCCAGCTGGCGATGGTGGCGTCGGCGACCGACTCGGGCAGGACCGGGACTTTGACTTCGAGGCTCATGGGGACGGGTTTCCTGGTACGGGCAGTATTGTGCGTGGAAAGGGGCGGTCAGTCGCGACGGTAAGGGATTACTCGGCGGCGCCGTTGCCGTTGAGGCGGCCGCTGAGCGCCTGGTCGACCAGGCCCTGCTGTTCGGCAACGTGGGTGCTCAGGTGGCCGCAGGCCGGCGCCGGCGAACGCGAGCGGCCGGCATAGTGCAACTTGGCCTTCGGCAGCGTCTCGCCGAGGCAGTATTCGAGGTGGTGGCGGATCTGGTACCAGGCACCCTGGTTCATCGGCTCTTCCTGGCACCACACCACGTCCTTCGCCTGCGCGAAGCGCGACAGTTCCGCATTCAGCAGGTCGCGCGGGAACGGATACAGCTGCTCGACGCGGACCAGTGCGACATCGGTGAGCCCGCGGCGGGTCGCTTCCTCCAGCAGGTCGTAATAGACCTTGCCGGCGCAGACGACGACGCGCTTCACCTTCTTCGCGTCACCGGCGGTACTGTCCGGGATCAGGCGCTGGAACTCGCCCTGCGCAAGGTCATCCATCGTCGATACCGACAGCTTGTGGCGCAGCATCGACTTCGGCGTCATCACGATCAGCGGCTTGCGCGCGGGACGCTTCATCTGGCGACGCAGCATGTGGAACATCTGTGCCGGCGTGGTCGGCGTGCAGACCTGCATGTTGTCCAGCGCACACAGCTGCAAGAAGCGCTCCAGGCGCGCGGAGCTGTGCTCCGGGCCCTGGCCTTCGTAGCCGTGCGGCAGGAACATCACCAGGCCGGCGAGTCGGCCCCACTTGGCTTCGCCCGACGACAGGAACTGGTCGATGACCACCTGGGCGCCGTTGACGAAGTCACCGAACTGCGCTTCCCAGATCACCAGCGTCTGCGGGTCGGCGGTCGCGTAGCCGTATTCGAAGGCGAGCACGGCCTCTTCGGACAGCACCGAATCGTAGATCTGCACGTGACCGGGTTCGCCGGCGACGGACTGCAACGGCAGGATGGACTGGCCGGTGTTCTGTTCGTGCAGCACGGCGTGGCGATGGAAGAACGTGCCGCGCCCGCAGTCCTGGCCGACCAGGCGCAGGCGGAAGCCTTCGTTGAGCAGGCTGGCGTAGGACAGGTTCTCGGCATAGCCCCAGTCCATCGGCAGCTCGCCCGCCGTCATCTTGCGGCGGTCGTCGTAGATCTTGGCGACGCGCGAATGCAGCGTATAGCCCTCGGGCAGCGTCGTGATCCGGTTTGCAAGGTCGAGCAGGGTGTCGCGGGCGACGCCGGTGTCGGCCGGCTCATCCAGGCGGTGGTGCAGGTAAGGCGTCCAGTCCAGCGCGAAATCATCCTTGGCGATGCCTTCGGCCAGCTCGATGGTGACCTCGCCCTTGTCGAGGCGGTCGCGGTAGCTGTCGACCATCGCCCTGGCCTCGTCGGCACTGATGATGCCGCTGTCCTGCAGCGTCTGGGCGTAGCGCTCGCGTGTGGTCTTGTGAGCGCGGATGGTCTTGTACATCAGCGGTTGCGTTGCCGCCGGCTCGTCGGCCTCGTTGTGGCCGTGGCGCCGGTAGCAGACCAGGTCGATGACGACGTCGCGCTTGAACTGCTGGCGGTAGTCGAAGGCCAGCTGGGCGCAGAAGGCGACCGCCTCGACGTCGTCGCCGTTCACGTGCAGCACCGGCGCGTTGACCATCTTGGCGACGTCCGTGCAGTACAGTGTGGAACGGGCGTCGTCCGGCCGGCTGGTGGTGAAGCCGACCTGGTTGTTGATGACCACGTGCAGGGTGCCGCCGACCTTGAAGCCGCGCGCCTGCGACATGTTGAACAGTTCCATCACCACGCCCTGGCCGGCGAAGGCGGCGTCGCCGTGCAGCAGCACGGGCAGCACCTGCTCGCGGGCGTCGTCGCCGCGACGCGTCTGTCGCGAGCGCACGCTGCCGGCGATCACCGGGTCGATGATCTCCAGGTGCGAGGGGTTGAAGCCCAGCGCCAGGTGCAGCGGTCCGTCCGGCGTCGCGACGTCCGACGAGAAGCCCATGTGGTACTTCACGTCGCCGGAATGGGCCGGATCTTCCGGACCGTCGTGGCGACCTTCGAATTCCGCGAACAGCTGCTGCGGCGGCTTGCCGAGCGTGTTGACGAGCACGTTGAGGCGACCACGGTGGGCCATGCCGATGACCATTTCGCGCACCCGCGAGGCGCCCGCCTTGCGCACGAAGGTGTCCATCAGCGGGATCAGGCTGTCGCCGCCTTCCAGCGAGAATCGCTTCTGGCCGACGTACCGGGTGTGCAGGTAGCGCTCCAGGCCCTCGGCCTGGGTGAGCTTCAGCAGCAGGCGCTTGCGCGACTCGGCGTCGAAACCGAACTTGCCGGCCGCCGCCTCGAGTCGCTGGTGCCACCACTGCCGCTGCGCGGTATCGGTGATGTGCATGAACTCGGCGCCGATGCTGCCGGTATAGGTGCGCTTGAGCAGGTCGATGATGCCGCGCAGCGGCAGTCGGCTCGGACCGGTCAGCGAGCCGGTGTCGAATTCGCTGTCGAGGTCGCCGTCACCCAGGCCATGGAAGGCTGGCGACAGATCCGGCACGGCCGGCTTTTCCCACAGGCCGAGCGGATCGAGGTCGGCGGCGACATGGCCGCGCGAGCGGTAGGCGGTCACCAGCTTGAGCACCGCCGCCTGCTTGTGCGAGAAGCCGTCGCCGGGCTGGGCGGCGACCGCCCGGCGCTGGCCGCTGCGCGCCAGCTCGGCGATCTGCGCCTGGATCGGGCCATGCGGCACGTCGCCGGCTTCGCGTCCCTTCAATGCGTCGAAGCGCTTGCGCCAGGCTTCCGACACGGAGGCCGGATCGGCCAGGTACTGCTCATAAAGGGCATCGACATAGGCGGCGTTGCCGGTGCCCAGCTCGGTAGAGGCCTGGAAGGCCTGTCGCTGATTTGCGTCCACGCTTCAACTCTGGCAGAGAAGGGTAAGACCGTTGCGGTCCGTGATGGTGCTTCGCAGCAGGCGATTATAGCCTTGCGCGTCGGACACTTGCAGCCGGCATGCGCCCTGCGAAGGTCGAATGGTCGCGTCGGTTCAGCCTGTCATCGAATACCAGGCGCGCCCGAGCCACTCGTGCCATACGGTCGTGCTCAGTGCCAGCGCTGCCGGCGACGGCAGCAGGTCGATCAACGCGAACGGTTGGCCGTCGTGCCACTGGTGGTCGGTGGGCGCCGCCGTGGCGTCGATGCCGGCGCGACGGAAGGCGGCCAGGGCGCGCGGCATGTGCCGTGCAGAGGTGACCAGCAGGACACGTTGGCCGGCCCCGAGTCGCTCCCGGGTGTGGCGGGCGTTTTCGGCGGTGGTGCGGCTATCGGCCTCGACGAGGATCGCCTCCGGCGGCAGGCCCATGTCGCGCAGCAGCCGTGACACCCCGGGACATTCCGGTACCGACGTGCGCGCCAATGGTGCCGGGCCGCCACTGCAGAGGACCACCGGCGCCTTGCCGGCCTTCCACAGCTGCGCCGCGAACCAGGCGCGGTCGGCGGCGGCGTTGAGATCGGGATCGGTTCCGTCGGGCGCCGGTGACAGCAGGCCGCCGAGCAGGACGATGACATCCGCCGCCGGGAGGTCGGCGGCGGCGACGGGCGGATGGGCGGATTCCAGCGTGCCGGCGGCACGTTCCGCCAGCCACGGCGTCGACCACAGCCACAACCACAACACCGCCGCGGCGAGCAGGCCGCGCGCGAAGCGCGGCCGGCGACGCCACAGCACGAGTGCGGACAGCAGGACAAGCAGCGCCAGCGTCAGTGGGTACAGCAGCGCGCCGACCAGCTTGGCCACCACGATCACGCGCCGGTCTCCGCGTCGGCGTTCTCGGCTCAGCGGCCGGTAAAGGTCGGCTTGCGCTTCTCCAGGAACGCGGACGTGCCCTCGCGCATGTCGTCGGTGCTGGCGAGCACGGCGAATACCTGGGTCTCGTAGTCGAGGCCCTGGTCGAGGGCGGCTTCGCCACCATGGGCGATGGCATCGATGACGCCGCGCAGCGCCTGCGGCGCCAGCGCCGCCAGCCTGCCGGCCAGTGCCGCCGTCTCGCCGGCGAGGTTGGCGGCGGCGACGACGCGGCTGACCAGGCCGAGCTGGAAGGCACGCAGCGCGTCCACCGGCTCGCCGGTCAGGCACAGTTCGAGGGCGGCGCCACGGCCGGCCAGGCGCAGCAGGCGCTGGGTGCCACCGAAGCCCGGAACCAGGCCGAGCTTCACTTCCGGCTGGCCGATCTTCGCGGTATCGGCGGCCAGGCGCAGGTGGCAGCCCATCGCCAGCTCGAAGCCGCCACCCAGTGCAAAGCCATTGATCGCGGCGATCACCGGCTTGCCCAGCCTTTCGATCTTCGTCATCAGGGCCTGGCCCTGGCGCGAGAAGTCGCGCAGCTGTACCGGCGACATCGCCGTCATCTCGCTGATGTCGGCGCCGGCGACGAAGGCCTTTTCACCCCCGCCGGTCAGGATCACGACGCGGACGCCGTCGTCCGCGGCGGCCTGGTCGAAGGCCACGTGCAGCTCCGAAATCACCTGCCGGTTCAGGGCGTTGAGCTTGTCCGGGCGGTTGATGGCGATGGTGCGTACGGCGTTTTCGTTGCTGACCAGAAGGGTCGCGAAACTCATGGCAGGCATTCCTGGAACGGGACAGAAGGCCGTTCATTCTAGCGGCGGCGAACGGCCTGCCCGCATCGTTGCGGGGTATCGGACGCGCCGCGTCGGAACTTTCCCTGACCGGCGCGCTCCATGCTCCGGCGTCGGCGGGTCCGTTCCCCTATAATCCGCGCCTTGCCTCACCCATCCGTCCCGTTCGTTGGAGGTCTCCATGCTGTTGCGTCGCGCCGTGATCCTTGCCACGGCACTCTTTGCCACCGCCGCCGTTGCCCAGAATCCGCAGAGCGGTCAGGGTCAGGCACCCGCCATCGACAAGAACAAGCTCAGCTACGCCATCGGCTACGAGCTGGGTTCGGACTTCCGCGAAAAGAGTGCGGATATCGACATCAACACGGTGATCCGTGCGATCCAGGACGCCCATGCGCGCCGCGATCCCACCGTCTCCGAACAGGACATGCGCGCCAACCTCATGGCGTTCCAGGCCAAGATGCGCGACGAAGCCGTCGCCAAGATGCGCCAGCTCGCGGCCGAGAACAAGACCAAGAGCGACCGCTTCATGGCGGAAAACCGCGGCAAGACCGGCATCCAGTCGCTGCCGAACGGCATCCAGTACCGCGTGATCGAGGCCGGCAGCGGCCGCAGCCCGACCGCCACCAGCGAGGTCAGCATCCACTACCGCGGTTCGCTGGCTGCCAGCGGCCTGGAGTTCGACAGCTCCTTCGCGCGTGGCCAGCCGGTCAGCTTCAAGGTCGACGAGGTGCTGCGTGGCTGGCAGGAAGTGCTGCCGCGCATGAAGACCGGCGACCACTGGCAGGTCTTCCTGCCGCCGGAACTGGCCTATGGCGAACGCGGCCAGCCGCCGGCGATCGGTCCGAACGAGGCACTGGCTTTCGACATCAAGTTGCTCGAAGTCAAGTAAGGTCCGGACACGGACCGGTTATGCTGACGGGGCGGAGCGATCCGCCCCGTTTTCTTTTGCGCGCCGCGCACGGCGTGTGGATGACATTGCCTTGAATACCCGCGTTAAACCTGTCGCCATTTCGTCGCCCTGCGTCGGCGTGTGCACGCTGGACGGCGATGGCTACTGCATCGGATGCGCACGCACGGGTGCAGAGATCGGCGCCTGGCTCAGCCTCGACGAGAGCGAGCGGCAGCGGATGATGGACGAGGTGCTGCCGCAGCGGGAGGCCGAACGTGTGCGCCGCTGATCGCCTCGACTACTGGTCGGCGCTGGCACAAAGGTTGCTGCCGCTGGAGGAGGAGCCGGCGATGCCGCCGGCGAATCTCGAGGTCCTGCGCAGCTACTGGCGTGGCGACCGCCCGCTGCGCCCGGCCGCCGTGCTCGTCGGACTGGTGCCCCGCCAGGACGGTCTGAACGTGTTGCTGACGCGGCGGCAGGATGGCCTCAGCAACCATGCCGGGCAGATCAGCTTTCCCGGTGGTCGCGTCGACGACACCGATGGCGATGCCATCTGCGCGGCGCTGCGGGAAACCGAGGAGGAGGTCGGCGTCGGCGCCGGGTCGATCCGCGCGCTGGGCCGGGTCGAGCCGCTGGCGACCATCAGCCAGTTCACGGTGCAACCCATCGTCGCGCGCCTGGATCCCGCGTATCGCCTGCGCCTGCATGAAGGCGAAGTCAGCGCCGCGTTCGAGCTGCCGCTCGCGCTGGCGGCGCGTGCGGAAGCGTGGCGGCCTTACGCGCGCACGCCGGACCTGGGCATGCGGCTGATGGCGCTGGATTACGAGGGCCATACGATCTGGGGGGCGACGGCGATGATCCTTCAGCGCCTGCTTGAACGTTTGCGAGGACTACCGGTGTGAACGCGACGAATGCAACCGACTTCAGCAGCGTGATTCCCGCGTCGGCGCTTTCGGCCCGCCTGGGTGATCCTGACCTTCGCATCCTCGATTGCCGCTTTGAACTCGGCGATGCCAACGCCGGCTGGCAGGCCTATGGCCTCGGGCATATACCGGGCGCGTACTATGCCCACCTGGATACCGACCTGTCCGATACCGGCCGCTCCGGCCTCGGCCGGCACCCGTTGCCCGATCCGCGCGTGTTCGCCGCCATCCTTGGTCGCTGGCGGATCCAGCCGCACCACCAGGTCGTCTGCTACGACGCCGCCGGCGGCGCCCTGGCGGCAGCACGCGCGTGGTGGCTGCTGCGAACGTGCGGACATGAAAAGGTGGCCCTGCTTGACGGCGGTTGGCCGACATGGCGGGCGGCCGGCCTGCCGGTGGCGGCGGACTTGCCGTTACAGGGCAGGGAGGACTATCCCGCGCATTGGGACGAAGGCCGATATCTCCTCGACGCCGACGCGCTGGCGCGCGAGGTGGCTGCGCAGCGCGTCCTGCTGCTCGACGCCCGGGCCACGCCGCGCTTCCGCGGTGACGTCGAGCCGCTGGACAGTCGCGCCGGCCATGTGCCTGGCGCGAGCAACCGGCCGTTCTCGCTGAATCTCGACGACACCGGATGCTTCAAGTCGCCGGCGCGGTTGCGCGGGGAATTCCTGGCGCTGCTCGACGGCCGCTCGCCGGACGAGGTGGTGCACATGTGCGGCTCCGGCGTGACCGCCGCCCACAACCTGCTGGCGATGGAGTACGCGGGACTCACGGGCGCGCGCCTGTATGCACCGTCGTGGAGCGGCTGGATCGTCGATCCCGCGCGGCCGGTCGCAACCGGCGACTGAAAGCGGCAGCGCCGCAGCCGGCGTTGACGACTTTCGGCTGCGCAGGCGACAGGCCAGGCCACTCACCGGGCGGGTCGGCAACAGTCGGACGACTCCGGTGGGTCTGCGCCCCCGATCGCGCGGCGAACCGGCGCCCGGTGAGCGGCACGTCCCGGATGGGGTTGATCCACGTCGGGCTTCAATGTCGATGGCTGGCGTTTGGCGCGGCCGGGATTTCAGCCGCGGCCGGCCTGCAGGCGTGCGACCAGCGCCTTCATCGTGGCCTGGGTTTCGTCGCTGAACCAGGCTTCGGTAGCCGCGTCGATGTCGACCTGGGCGTGATCGAACAGCGCCGCCAGGTCGGCCCGCGCTTCCGCGCGCGTGGCCAGCATGGCGCGACGGGGCAGTGCCAGGTGGCGCCGACACCAGTCGAGGGCATCGGCTTCGGCACGGCCGGCTTCGCACAGCGCATCGACGAAGCCGATCGACAGTGCGGTGGCACTGTCGACCATCGCACCGGCGACCAGCAGGCGTTCGGCGACACGCGGACCGACCTGGCGACGCAGGGCGGCCTGGATCGCCGCCGGCACCGGCAGGCCGACCTGCACTTCATTGAGGCCGATCTGGAAAGGTTTTTCCGGGTCCGGGCTGCGCGCCATGATGCGCGTGTCGCAGAACAGCGCCAGCACTGCACCGCCTGCCGGACTGTGGCCGTCGATGGCCGCGGCGACCGGCACCGGCGAGCGCGCGAGGCGTTCGGCCACGCCGAGGAAATCGCGCCAGAAACTGCGCATCGCCGCCCGGTCCAGGCCCAGCAGTGTCGGCACGTCGAGCCCGGCGCTGAAGACCTTCGGTCCACCCGCCAGCACGATCGCGCCGATGCCTTCGTCAAACGCAGTGCGAAGCGCCTGGTCCAGCGCCGTAACCAGCGAGGGATCGAGGGCGTTGACCGGTGGGCGCTGCAGGCGGATGACGCGGATGCCGCCGTCGTGGTCGGTGATGCCGAGAGTCATTGATACTGTTCCGTCCAGTGGTAGCGCACACGATAACTGATCGACGCCTCGCCGTTGGCGGGCACGTCGAGCAGGAACTCGATGGCGTCATGGTCACGACGTTCGAACGGCTGGCTGGACTGGACGATGTCCCAGCGCGTCCAGCGATAGAGATGCTCGCGGACGCGGACCTGCTGCCTCGTTCCGTTGCTGTTGCGCAGTCGCACGCTCACGGTTTCGGCGACGGCCAGCCCGTCGGGCTCCTGCAGGAAGTCGGTGACCTGGCGTTCACCACGCAGGCCCGGCGCGATGCCCATGCCGAGGTCCAGCGGCTGGTCCGGTCGCGTGCCGGCGATCTGTTTTTCGCCCAGCATGTCCAGGGTGCCGTCGACTTCGTCTTCGGCCAGCAGGCGGACGCGGCCGGCCGGGATCGTGGCGTCGCCGGACAGCTTGAAGCTCAGCGTGCGACGGACCTGGCGCATGCCACCGGCACCATAGGCCGGATCGGTCATGGGCACGCGACCGGGATGGACGCGCAGTGCCTGGCCCACATAGAGCAGGTCGGCCTTGCAGCGCTGCCCGCGCTGTTCGGGAATCAACGCAACCTGCTGGCTGCTGCCATTCGGAAGGTCTGCCGGGTTCGCCAGCCGGAACGGCGGCAGGCCGCTGCCGTTGCCGCTGCTCGCCAGGTTCTCGCGTTCCGGCGGTCCGGCTACCAGTTTGATGCGCGCCGACGAGAAGCTGTGGCCGGACTGGTTGACGATCTGCGCGAAGCTGGCGAAATCGACACGACAGTCGCGGCCGCCCTTCAGCCGCGCCACGTACTCCGGTCGCCACGCAATGCCTGCGGTGGGATAGCTCAGTTGCAGGTCCTGCACGCCAGCGCGCGGACTTTCGACGCCCAGCCGCAACTGCGGTACGGCGCTGACGCCGGAGGGCGGATTGGCCAGCCGCAACCGGCTGTAGTCGTTGATGCTGACGATGCTGCCGTCGGCCATGCGCAGCGCCAGCGGCAGCGCCGAGGACAGCAGTTCGCCGCTGATCTCGACCAGCGAATCGCCCAGGTACTGTTCCACCGTGACCTGCCGGCCGATGCTGCGCTCGAGCACGCGATCGCTGCGCAGCGGTTCGGACTCGAAGCGCTGGCTGAAGACATGGCCCTGCTCGAGCGTGATCGTCAGTGCACCGGCATCGAGGTAGCGCGGGAACCCGTTGAGCGTGAGGGTGCCACGACCGGCGCCGACCTCGCTGCTGCGGCGTTCATGCACGAGCGCATACCCTGGCGGCGGCTCGTAGTCCACCGGTCCGCTGAAAAGCGGGGCGGCATCGTCGGTGGTGTAGATCGTCAGTGCATACCGCGGACCGCCACCGTCGGCTGCCCACGACGCCGTCGCGCCGGCAAGCGTGAGGGTGGCAATCAGCGCGGCCTTTGCCTGGGAGGAGGGCATGAGGCGCTATCCTTGGACCAGTAATGCGTTATTGAATCAGATCGGGTGACTGGAATGCGTATTGTGCAACTGTTGTTGGCCTCGCTGTTCATGCCCGGCATTGCCGTTGCGGGGCCGGCCGCCGGCGCGATCGAAGGCCGTGAAGGCTGGATCCGCGAGGCGCCGCCCGGCGCCTCGGTCCGCGCCGGTTATGTCGAGCTCCACAACGGCGGCGATACGGCCGTCACTGTCAGCGGTGCGCGCAGCCCGGCGTTCGGCGCCATCGAGATCCACGAAATGGTGGGTGACGGCGACGTCATGCGCATGCGCCGGATGCCTGGGCTCGAACTGTCGGCGGGCGAAGCCGTGCGGCTGCAGCCCGGTGGAAAGCACCTGATGCTGTTCCGTCCGCGGGCGCCGTTGTCGCCTGGCGAAAAGGTCACTGTTACCCTGGATCTTGCAGACGGCAGCAGCGTCGACATCGAGCTCGTCCAGCGCTGACGGCGCCGCCCACCGATCAGCGGCCGGCGGCCTCCGGCGGTTCGCGCTCCAGGCGATAGGCTTCCACTTCGAAACGGTTGTGCCAGTACGGGTCACGCCCGCGCAGCCACTGCCAGGCACTGGAGCCGAGATACAGCGGAAAGAACAGCAGGCCCCAGCGTTCGTACTGGCGGACGTGGACCTGTTCATGGCGCCGGCAATGGCCCAGTGTCGCCGCATCGCGGCCGAGAATGACGTGCCCGAAGGTGATCGCGGCGACATCGATGCCGCCGGGAAGGCGGCGCAGCCATACGGGGAGGCGGCCACCGGCGACTTCCAGCGTGCCGTCGATGCGCCGCAGGCTGGCGCCGGCCAGCAAGGCCGGCAGCGCGACCAGCAGGCCGATCAGGCTGGCGGGCGCGGCCCAGGCGTAGAACGGCAGTCGGGCCAGCCATGGCAGGATGCGCGGCGGGCCCTGGTTTTCCGGTTGCCGGTCAGACGAGTCCGTCGACACCGTCGAAGAACTCCACTTCGCCGGTTTCCAGCGAATACTCGGCGCCAACGACGCGCACGCCTTCGTTCTGGATCAGCGTTTCCAGCACCGCGGAACCATGCCGCAGCTGGTTGGCGGAGGCGCGGATGTTGGCACGCACCGCCTTGCGCACCAGGGCGTCGTGGTCATGGCGCAGCTCGGTGGCGAGCAGCGGCTGCACGGTCGGACGGATGCGGTCGACGATCGAGTGCAGGTTGCGCGAGTGGCCGCCATCGGTGCGCGTCAGCTCCTCGACGGTGGCGAGGATAGCGCCGCAACTGGAATGGCCCAGCACAACGACCAGTTTGGTGTTGTAGCGCTCTGCGGCGAACTCGACGCTGCTGATCTGAGAAGGCGCGACGATATTGCCGGCGACGCGGATGACGAAGAGGTCACCCAGTCCCTGGTCGAAGATGATCTCGCCGGGCACGCGGGAATCCGAGCAGCCGAGGATGATCGCGAACGGCTTCTGCGCCGCCGCGACCGAGGTGCGGCGGGCGCGATCGATGGCGGCGTCGCTGTCGAGGTCGTCGGAAACGAAACGCCGGTTGCCTTCGCGCAGGCGTTTCAGGGCATCGGCGGCACTCAGGCTCATATCGTGGTTCCCAGGGTCCTGATCGGCTCGGGCAGTGGCACGGCCTGGCCGCTGTGACGGCTGATCCACACCATCACCACATGCCCGTCGCCGTACACGGTATCGGGATGGCCGGCGTCGACCAGGCGATGGTTGAGGGTGAGGCTGCGTTCACTGATCCGGCCCACCGATAGATCGACGCGCAGCCGCGCCGGCCAGGCGACGGCGCCGCGGTAGTTGTTGCTGACATTGACCACCACCGGTTGCACGTCATCGTCGTGCCAGCCGGGCGCCAGTGTCACCATCCAGCGCAGTCGCGCCTCCTGGATGTAATCGAGATAGACGGCATTGTTGACGTGGTTGAAGGCATCCAGATCGCCCCAGCGCACGTCCAGCTCGGTGCTGTGCAGCAAGTGTTCGCTCATGCAGCGATTCTATCGCCAACACCGGCCGCGGCGTGCTGCGCACGCTCTTTGGTTGCGGCGGCGGCGTCATTGACAGCGGCCTGGCGGCCGCAGCGGGCAGCAAGCTACCCGCCTACAAGGGCGCGGGGCAGTGGCGGTGATCGCTCTTCGCTCTTCGCTCTTCGCTCTTGTAGGTGCGTAGCTTGCTGCGCACGCTTCTTGTTTGGGCTTGCGGCAGGGTTGACAGCGGCCTGGCGGCCGCAGCGGGCAGCAAGCTACCCGCCTACGAAGGCGCGGGGTGCACGCTGTTCGGTCCGGTTCCAGCAACCTGTTCCGATCTGCGATGTCTTGAGAAACTCAATCCTCGGGCAGAATCAGTCGGGCATCGGGGGTACGCTGGCAAACCCACCCCAGCCCTTCGATCTGCGGGCTGAGGCGATTGATGTAGTAGTCGCCGCTGGGCCAGTCGGGATCGTCGGGCTGGTAGAACACCCGACCGGATGCGCAGTCGCCGAAGCCGATCCTGATTGTTCCCCAGCGTTCGCGATCCACCAGATCGGGATTGCTGGTCGATGTGAACTCGCCGCCGGTGGTGAGGTACATCTCGACATCGGCGGCAACGCCATCGTCGGCGTCCAATTCGCCCATTCCGGCCAACCAGACCTGTTCGCCACTGCCATCCGGCTTGAAGGTGTACCAGTAGACCAGAATGCGGGTGCGCGCTTCACCCGGTGCCGGTTCGACCAGTTCCACGTTGAAGCCTTCACCGGCACGCTCCGGGCTGTACCACGAACCGGACCAGTTGCCCGTGGCCGCCCAGCGCGTCACACGCAGCCGGCCAATCCGGTAGCCGGGCCGCGAGAAGTCGGCGTTGATCGGATCGTAGGCAAGGTGGAGGTCGGAGGAAGGTGGGTGGTAAAGCGTTTCCCCACCCAGTATCCGCTGTGGCAGGCCATCGGGATTGCGATGGGAGCCATTGAATCCAGGGTGCAGACGAGCGACGCCTTCACTTTCCGGACAGGAGAGGATCCGGCCGCTGTGATCGATTCCCGAAAGGTTCTGTTCGTCGTTGACACACAGCCCGGCATCGACCACGCGATTGCCGTAGACATCCACAAACAACGGTCCCATGAACTTGCCGTTGTGGTCGAACAGCTCGATCTCGAACGGATCCTCATTGCCTATGAACGCGTCGTTGGACGGATGGAGCCGCGACAGGTAGGAGAGGAAACGATGCTTGGTGGGGTCTACGGTGACCGTCGTTCTCCAAGGGGGAGGCAACCCGCCGGGATACCCGACGTTGGTCATGGGCGGGTTCCATATCCAGTCCGCCTGGGTGTTGGGGTACGTGTCCAGGAATGCCGGGATCATCTCCTCGGAAAACGAACTTGCCATCCAATGAGACACGAAATCGGACAGTGGCTTGTCGAAGTCATAACTGTCGAACTGGCCGTTGTGGAAGGCCAGGAAGATGCGCGTGTGGACGAGCGCGTCCTCGGACATCGTCGGATACCACTGGATCTTCAGGCGCACCGCATCGTTGGTGTCCTGCGCCAGGATAGGTGCGACCGGGCTCAAGGCGACCACACATGCGGTGATCAATGATTGCAATGCGGATTTCATGTTCACGGCGATAACTCGATGCAAGAATTTGCATCGACCGTAGCCCACGTTTTGACATGAATCAACCGAAAATAAGCATGTGTACGTCGATGCTGAATGGATTAACGTCGCTGTAACGGATAAAGCAACATCCCGTCTGTAAATTCGCGACCTTTCGTTGGCGTTGGATCAGTGGTCTCCATCCATGTTGAGGTAGGCGCGACCGCTCACCCA
>NZ_SMAF01000035.1 GCF_004343305.1 Pseudofulvimonas gallinarii
CGCTTGCTGGGCATGACGGGGCTCCATCGAATTGAGGGTGCCCATCAAACCCCGCTGGCGACCGGGAAAACAGGTGTCGTCGGCAGACGCTTACGGTTGCGCTGCAAGACCGTCAGCTCGATGCTGCCTCTGACACCCACTACTTCCGAAGGCTGGTAGTCGCAATCGATGCAGTTACCGCCGGTGAAATGCACCAGATCGGCTTCCAGCGTCCAATAACCTGTGTCGGATTCTGCGATCGGCTCCAGTGCGCCGCTGAACTGGTACCAGATCGGCGCACCCGTCTCGTCGAATCCGTGCCAGGTGCCAACCAGCACGCCGTTCTGCACTTCCATATTCATGCCGGTGCCGCTGCGCTGCGGATCCCACCACATTCCCGGCCGCGGCGTGGGGCGCTCGGTTGCCGAGGTCGGGCAGCCCTCGCACGGTGGCACCTGCGGCCCGTGCTGTGCCAATGCCGGCGAGGCCAGCGTTACAACGGCTGCGAAGATCGCGCCAGCAATCGGCATTCTCATGTTCTTCTCCTGTGGCGAGTTCCGGCTGCGTGTGTACTCAAACGCAGATCGGATAGGAGTCGCCCGCAACCTGCTGCGCTCTGTATCCGCCGCAACCACCTCCGTTGCACGCCCGAACGCGCAGGTACAACGTTTCGCTCGGCCCGATGTCGGAGTTCGCCGAGATGGTTCGCGCACGAACGGCTCTGACCATACACAGACAATGGCGCATGGTCCACCCCATGCGCATTGGCTAAGGTGACGCTTCGGCTAATTGAAGAGCGCGGAGTCCTGACATGGATCACACTGCGTGACCTGCCGAACCATGTTCCAAATGTCCCGCTAGCCGTTGAACTGGCTTGCCTTCGACATCATTGCTGCATACGCGGGATTCCGCGCATACATGGCGCGAGGCGAAAAATGACCCGCGCTGTACGGGAAAATCCCGGCCCAATGAGTGCGGGATCAATGAGGTTGCGCGGTTTGCAGCTGACCTGCGCTGCACAACTGCAACGATTCCAGCATCTCCGGTGCGGGCGGGCGGTCAATCCGCGTTGGCGGCATCGGCGTAGCCGGCGGCGTGGGCCATTTCGTCGGCGTGGTAGGACGAGCGCACCATCGGGCCGCTGGCCATGTGCTGGAAACCCAGCTGGTAGCCGTAGTCGGCCAGGGCGTCGAATTCGGCCGGGGTCCAGTAGCGCATGACCGGATGATGGTGTTTCGACGGTTGCAGGTACTGGCCGATGGTGATCATGTCGACATCGTGCGCGCGCAGGTCGCGCAGCGTGCCCTGCACCTGCTCCAGGGTTTCGCCGAGGCCGAGCATGATGCCGGACTTGGTGGGTACATCGGGATGTTGCGCCTTGAAGCGCTTGAGCAGGTCCAGTGACCAGGCGTAATCGGCGCCAGGGCGGACATTCGCATACAGGTCGGGCACCGTCTCGACGTTGTGGTTGAACACGTCTGGCGGCGCCATGGCCAGTTCATCCAGCGCGCGCTCCATGCGGCCCTTGCCACGGAAGTCCGGCGTCAGGATCTCGATCCGGATGTCGGGGTTCAGGGCCCGGACTTCACGGATGCAGGCCGCGAAGTGGGCGGCTCCACCATCGCGCAGGTCGTCGCGGTCCACCGAGGTGATGACCACGTAGCGCAGGCGCATGTCGGCGATGGTGCGGGCCAGGTTGGCGGGCTCCTGCGGATCGGGCGGTTTCGGCCGGCCATGGGCGACGTCGCAGAACGAGCAGCGGCGCGTGCAGACCTCGCCGAGGATCATGAAGGTGGCGGTGCCCTTGCCGAAGCATTCGTGGATGTTCGGGCAGGACGCCTCCTCGCACACCGTCACCAGGCGGTTGGCACGCAGCTTGTCCTTCAGCGTCGCCACCGTGCTGTTCGACGGCAGGCGTACGCGGATCCAGGACGGCTTGCGCAGTACCGGCGCATCCGCATCGAAACCCGCGGTGTTGCGGGCGATCTTGGCCGCGGCAACCTGCTTCTCGCCTTCGACCAGGATGGGGATGGACTTCGGTTCGACGACGGGGTCGGTCATGACAGGTCCGGCGCGGGTGCAAGGTGCGGCGACAAGCCGAATTGCGCCGCCAGTTGCGGCACCAGGACTGCATCGACCTGCGCCAGCGTGGCGGGACCGCCCAAGTCTACCACCTGGGTCACTGCCAGCCCCTGGAAGCCGCAGGGATTGATGCGCGCATACGGCTGCAGATCCATGGCGACATTGAAGGCCAGGCCGTGGAAGGAACAGCCGCGGCGCACACGCAGGCCCAGCGCCATGATCTTGGCGCCGTCGACGTAGATGCCCGGCGCGCCGTCGCGGCGGACACCGGCGATGTTCCACACGGCCAGGCTGTCGATCACCGCCTGTTCGATGCGGCAGACCAGTTCGCGCACGCCGATGCGCAGGCGGCGCAGGTCGAGCAGCGGATAGGCGACGCGCTGGCCGGGGCCGTGGTAGGTCACCTGGCCGCCGCGATCAACCGGCAACACGGGGATGTCGCCGGCGGCGAGCACATGTTCGGGCTTGCCGGCCTGGCCGAGCGTGAAGACGCGGTCGTGTTCGACCAGCCAGAGTTCGTCGGGCGTCTGCTCGTCGCGGGCATCGGTGAAGCGCTGCATCGCCCGCCACACCGCTTCGTAGGGCTGGCGGCCGAGGTCACGGACGATCAGCGGCAGCGGGCAGGCAACGCAGTCGGCGTCTTCACCGGACAATGCGCCGGCTGCGGCGGGTTCGGCCGTCACAACAGCCACCGCACTCCGTTATGGCTGCGCACAGACTCGTGCACGGCATCTAGCTGCACGCGGTCGATGGCCAGGAAGCTGACACTGACCGAGACGTAGTTGCCGTTGCTGCTCTCGCGCACGCGCAGCGATCCGGCCAGTACCTGGGCACCCGCGGCCTCGACCAGTCCCGGCAGCGCTTCGATCAGTCCGGCGTCGCTCGCGCCCATCGCGGCGACCTCGAACGCGCCGGGGAAGACGTAGGCCTGTCCTTCAATGTTCTGCATGACAGCTCCGGGATTATTCAAACAGCAGCAGGAAATCATGCCAGGTGCGACGGAAGAACCCGGCGCCTTCCTGGGCCGCCAGGCTGACCAGCGGCGCTTCGGCCAGCACCTTCCCATCCAGCGTGATCTTCACTGCGCCGACGGCCTGGCCCTGGTCCAGCGGCGCGATCAGCAGCGGTGGCACGTCCATGCTGGCGACGAGCTCGCCGTAGCGGCCGCGCGGGAAGGTGACGTAGAGGTCGCTCGCCAGGCCCAGCGGCGCGGTGTCGTTCATCGCACGCCAGATTTCCGGCTCGGCAATGGTCTGGCCGCCGCCATACAGGCGGTGGGTTTCGAAGGCGCGGAAACCCCAGTTCAGCAGCGCCTGGTTGCCCTCCTCGCGGAGGCGGAACCCTTCGCTGCGGCTGCCCTCCACGCCCATTACCACCGAAATCAACCGCTGGTCGCCGCGCTTGGCCGACGCAGCCAGGCAGTAGCCGGCGGCACTGGTGTGCCCTGTCTTGATGCCGTCGACGCTGCCATCGCGGAACAGCAGGCCGTTGCGGTTGTACTGCTTGATGCCGCCGTAGGTGTATTCCTTGATCGAATAAAGGGCGTAGTGATCGGGATAGTCGCGGATCAGCGCGCGCGACAGCAGCGCGATGTCATAGGCACTCATCAGGTGCCCTTCCGCCGTCAGGCCATGCGAATTGACGAAGTGCGAGTTGCGCAGGCCCAGGCGCTGCGCGTACTGGTTCATGAGGTCGGCGAAGGCTTCCTCGCTGCCGGCGATGTGCTCGGCCAGCGCGATGGCGGCATCGTTGCCGGACTGGATCACCAGTCCGTGTACCACTTCATCCAGCTTGACCCGCGAGTTCACGGCCAGGCCACTGAACGAGCCGTCGGTGCCGGCACCACCCTGGCGCCAGGCGCGCTCGCTGATGAAGACCTCGTCGTCTTCCTTGATCTGGCCGCGGGCGATCGCATCGGCGACGACGTAGGACGTCATCACCTTGGTGATGCTGGCCGGGTGCAGCGGCTGGTTTTCGTTATGGCCGGCCAGGACCTGGCCGCTGGCATGGTCGAGCAGCACCCACGCGCTGCCGGTGACCTGCGGCGGCGTGGTCGGTGCCGGTGGCGGCAACGACGGTGCCGGCTGCGGCGCGGGCGCCGGCTGCGGCAGGTCGGGCTGTTGCGGAAGCGCGAAGGCCAGGCCGGCGGTCAGCGCCAAGGACAGGAAAAAGGCAGTTCTCACGCGGTGTTCTCTTTGGCTGGCATGGCGGCCGGCATGGCGGCGCCAGGGAAATGCGAGGCCGACACGGTAACGTCTAAGGACAGGATCGTCACGGTCGCACCGGGTACGGTTCAGTTTTCAATCACGATGGGCGTGGCCGGGAATCCGCGCAGGCGCAGGCGCGCCTTCGCCTCTTCGACCTCGCCGCCGGCGAACGGTCCGGCATGGACACGGTAAAGATGGATGCCGTTGTCGACGGTTTCAACCAGCCGCGTGGATTCTCCGGAGGCACGCAGGTCCTCCTGCAGGCGCAGGGCATTGTCACGCTGCGCGAAGGCGCCCAGTTGCAGGTATACGGTCGCACCTTCCGGCCCGGCGGGCAGCGGCGCCGGCGCGCCGGGGACGATGGCCTCTACTTCCACCGGTGCGGTGCCGGTCTCGTACACGCCCAGCTTCAGGGCGGCGACGTAACTGAGGTCGATGACCCGGCCTTCGTGGAAGGGACCACGATCGTTGATCCGCACGACGACGCTGCGCCCGTTCGACAGGTTTCGGACGCGCGCATAACTGGGCAGCGGCAGGGTCTTGTGCGCCGCGCTGAAGGCGCACATGTCGTAGGGCTCCATGCTCGACGTGGCGCGGCCATGGAATTTTGCGCCGTACCAGGAAGCGATGCCGCGTTCGCGATAGCCGCGCGCATCCGTGAGCACGCGGTAGGTCTTGCCCAGTACGGTGTAGGTCGGCCGGTTGCCATAGCGGCTCAGCGGCTCGACGCGCGCGACGGGTTCGGGAATGCGCTCCAGGTCGGGACGACCGGTCGGTGCATGGTCGCGCTGGCCCGGGCGGTACAGTCCACCTGGCGTGTAGTCGGCTTCGTCGTGTTCATAGACCACGGCGCATGGATCCTCGCCCTGCGCCAGCGGCCGCGCGCTGTCGACCGGTGGCTGCGCGCCTGCCGGCGTCGTCGGGCGCACGCGCTGCCTGCCGCCGCAGGCGGCCAGGGCCGCCACCAGCATCAGGACGACCGCCAACCGGATTGCGCGGCCCGGCATCACTGGCGACGGATCAGGCCGCGCTGGCGCGCCTTCTCGAGTTCCAGCGACAACTGGTGGACGGCCATCGAGTACAGCGGGCTGCGGTTGTAGCGGCTGATCACGTAGAAGTTCGGGAACACCAGCCAGTATTCGTCGCCGGCGCTGCCTTCCAGCTTCAGCAATGTGGCCGGCTGTGCCGGATCCAGCGCAGCCTCGACGGTGTAGCCCAGCTCAGCCAGCTCGCCGACCGTGCTGGTCATGTTCAGGCCGTCACGCTCGAAGGGCCGCGCCCCCGCCGCCGCGGTCGCGCGCTCGGCGACCACGCCTTCGTGGGCCCAGCCGTGTTCGACGAAATAGTTGGCAACGCTGGCGACGATGTCCGGCAGCGAATTCCAGAGGTCGCGGCGGCCGTCGCCGTCACCGTCGACGGCGAAGTTGCGGTAGCTGGAGGGAATGAACTGCCCCCAGCCCATGGCGCCGGCGTAGGAACCCTTCAGTGCGCCGATCTCGAGCTGCTCTTCTCCGGCCAGCCGGAACAGGTGCTTGAGCTCGTCGCGGAAGAAGGCCGCGCGTGGCGGATAGTGGAAGCCGAGCGTGTAGAGCGCGTCGAGCACGCGGTAGCTGCCGGTGATCTTTCCGTAGCTGGTCTCGACGCCGATGATGGCGGCGATCACGCTGGCGGGAACGCCGGTCTCGGCCTCGACACGATTCAGCAGATCGACATGCTCGCGCATGAAGGAGGCGCCGGCGTCGATGCGGGCATCGGTCAGGAAGATCGGCCGGTAGTCCTTCCAGGGCTTGGCCTCGGCCGGCCGTGAAATCGCGTCGAGGATACTCTGCATCTTGCGCGCGCCATCCAGCGTGGCGCGGATGTCCGATTCCTGCCAGCCGGTTTCGGCCGCCAGCTCGCGGATGAACTGCGCCGGTTCCGGCACCTCCTGGGCATACAGCAGCGGGGTGGCCAGCAGGCCGGAGAGAACTAGAGCGGCACGTCGCAGCATTGGGAGGTCCTGGATGTGGGCTGTCGCGATGGTAATGGATGCCTCCGGATCGACAATCCGCAGGCCCGGAGGTTCAAAGGGCTTGCCGGCGAAGGCGCCGGCGATGCTGGTGGCGGTTGACACCGAGGATGATGCCGAAGCCGGTCAGCAGCGTGACCGTCGAGGTGCCGCCGTAGCTGATGAAGGGCATCGGCACGCCGACCACGGGCACCAGGCCGGCCACCATGGCGGTGTTGACCAGCACGTAGACCAGGAAGGTCAGCGCCAGCGTGCCCGCAAGCAGCCGCGAGTAGGTATCGCGGGCGCGGTTGGCGATCACCGCGCCACGCACGCCGATCAGCACGCACAGCACCAGCAGCAGACAGATGCCGACGAATCCGAACTCCTCGGCCAGAACCGCGACCGCGAAGTCGGTGGTGTGCTCAGGCAGGAAGTCCAGCTGTGACTGCGTGCCCTGCATGTAGCCCTTGCCCGACAGCCCGCCGGAACCGACGGCGATCTTGGCCTGGATCACGTTCCAGCCGTGGCCCAGCGGATCGGCTTCCGGGTCGAGGAAGGTGCGGATGCGATTGCGCTGGTGCTCCCACATGAAATGCCAGAGCACCGGAGCCGCGACCGACAGCGTGCCGATCAGCCCGAGGATCCAGCGCCAGGACAGGCCGGCCAGGAAGATCAGGCAGCCTGCGCTGGCGGCGACCAGGACGGCTGTGCCCAGGTCCGGCTGCTCCGCGATCAGCAACACCGGCACGGCCGCGACGCCGAGCGCCGCCAGCACCACGCCCAGTCGCGGCGGCAGCGTCTGCGAATGCAGCAGCCAAGCCAGCATCATCGGCAGGCTGAGTTTGACCAGCTCGGACGGCTGGAAACGCAATGGGCCTAAGCGCAGCCAGCTCTGCGCGCCGCGTCCTTCGCCGAACAGCGCCACCAGCAGCAGCAGGATGATCGAGCCCAGGAACAGCCAGGGCGACACGCTGCGCAACCAGGGCAGCGGCATCTGCGCAATGGCGAGCAACAAGGCGAGGCCCACGCCCAGGCGGATGCCATGGCGCCAGGCCAGCTGCGCGTCGGCTGCGCCGGCGCTGTGCAGCACGACCATGCCCAGGGCAGCCAGCAGCGCCAGCGCCAGCAGCAGCCACGGGTCGTAACCGCCGGTCCAGCTGCGCAGCCGCGATGCCGCCCGCTTGCTCATGTCTGCGACTCCGGCGCGCCGGGCCGGAACGACCACCAGGCATCGAGGATCTGCCGCGCCACCGGCGCGGCCGTGCGTGAACCGCTGCCGCCGCCCTCGACGATCACGACGACGACGACCTCGGGCGCTTCCGCCGGCGCCAGCGCCACGAACAGCGCCTGGTGGCGGAGATGTCGGGCCAGGTCCTCGGAACGCTGCCCTTCCCGGCGCGACACGCGCTGCGCGGTGCCGGTCTTGCCGGCGACCGTGAATGGCAGGCCGTCGCCCACCGAACGCGCGGTGCCGGTCGGGCCATGGACGACAGCGACCATGCCATCGATGGCGACATCCCAGTTCGATGGCGTGCGCACCGGCACCGCCGGACTGCGGCTGGTCTCGCGATGGCGGGTCGGCGCCTCGAATCCTTCCTGCGTCGCGCGCAGCAGGTGTAGCGGCGCGCGTTCACCTCGCATCGCCAGGATCGACAACGCCTGCGCCAGCTGCGGCATGCTCGTCACCCAGTAGCCCTGGCCGATTCCGGCGATCACGGTTTCGCCCAGGTACCAGGGCTGGCGGAGATTCGCCTGTTTCCACTCCCGGGACGGCAGCACGCCGCGCGTCTCGCCGAGCAGGTCCAGTCCGGTGGGCGTGCCGAAACCGAACTGCCCGAGGTATTCGCTCATGCGGTCGACGCCCATGTCGACGGCAAGCTGGTAGAAGTAGGTATTGACCGACTGCGCGATCGCTTCGCGCGCATCGACCCAGCCGTGGCCCCCTGCGCGCCAGTCGCGATAGACCTGCGAGTTGCCGGGCAACCGGAATTGTCCGGTCGAGGCGATGCCCTGGTCGGGGCGACGCAGCCCCAGCTCAAGGCCGGCCAGTACCATCAGCGGCTTGATCGTCGAGCCCGGCTCGTAGCCGCCCTGGATCACGCGGTTGAACAGCGGGCGGTCCGGTGAATCGCGCAGTTCGGCGTAGGCGCTTCGGCCGATGCCGCGGACAAACGGATTCGGATCGAAGCTGGGCAGGCTGACCATGGCGAGGACTTCGCCATTGCGCGGATCCACCGCCATGGCGGCGCCGCTTTCCTGTCCGAAGGCCTGCACCATCGCCATCTGCAGGCGGTGGTCGATGCTCAGGTAGAGATGGTTGCCGGCGCTGGGCGGCGTGCGGCTGAGTACGCGCAGTGGCCGGCCTGCGGCATTGGATTCCAGCTGTTCGAATCCGGCGGCGCCATGCAGCAGGTCTTCGTAGAAGCGCTCCAGGCCGGTCTTGCCGACATGCGTGCTGCCTGCGTAACGACGTGAATCCAGGCGAGCCTGGTCCTCGGCGTCGATGCGACCGACATAGCCGACCACGTGCGCATACAGCTCGCCATAAAGGTACTGGCGCGTCTGGTAGGGGGTGATGTCGACGCCAGGCAGGCGATGCCGGTTGACGGCGATCCGCGCCACGTCCACTTCGGACAGGTCGAACTTCAGTGGCACCGGCTGGAAGCGACGGACGGCACGGATCTGATCCTTGAGGCGCTGCTCGTCGTCGGGATCGATGGCGACGAGGTCGCGCAGCTGCGCCAGCGTCGCGTCGAGGTCCTCGACACGCTCGGGCACGATTTCCAGGCGGAACGCCGGGCGGTTGTCGGCGAGGAGCACGCCGTTGCGGTCGTAGATCAGTCCACGCGCCGGCGCCACCGGCTGCAGCTTGATGCGGTTGCGCTCGGAGCGGCTGGTGAGCTCCTCGTGCTCGATCAACTGCAGCTGCGCGTAGCGACCGATGATGACGATCACCGCCAGTATGGCCAGTGCCAGCGCCTGGATGGTGCGGGCGCGGAACAGCAGCGCCTCGGCGAGGACGTTCTTGACCGTCGCGGGCGGCGGCGTGCGGATCATCCGCTGCGCACGCGCATGCGCTGGCGCAGATCGTCCAGGGCCACGACCAGCACCGGCCAGAGCAGCATGCCCGTGGACGCGGGCAGCCAGTACAGGGCATCGGTGCTGACGGGCGCGTCGAAGCTGCGCAGCATGAGGACCACGATGCGGTCATTGAGCAGCAGCGCGCCAACGGCGAGCGTCTGCTGCCAGAGCGGGAAGAAGCGGAGGCGGGCGCGGAAGCGACCGACGATGAAGGCCATCACGACCAGGCGGAAGGCGTGCTCGCCGAACCAGGTGCCGAGCAGCAGGTCGGCGCCCAGGCCCAGGCAGAAGGCGAAACCGATCCGGCCATTGCGCGGGCGCTCCAGCGACAGCCAGATGATGAAAAGGCCGAGCCAGAACGGCTTCGCATACAGCAGCGCTCCCGGCAACGGCAGCAGGGTCAGTACGTAGACCAGCAGGATGGACAGCGGCATCAGCGCGCCGGCGCGGGGCACCAGGTTCATGGCCGGGTCTCTCCTTCGACCGGCTCCACCGCCGCTTCTTCGTCCGCCGGCAATGTCGGCGGGCCGACGCCATCGGAAGGCCATTCGCCCACGTCGGTGCCGGCATCATGCTCTTCCAGCAGCAGCAGCTCGCTGCTGTGCTGCAGGCGGGCATAGGGTTCAGCAAATGCCTGCGCGAACATGCCGTTGGCGTCCGGCTCGACCTCGCGTACGACGGCAACGGGGAAACCCGCCGGGAAACGCCCACCGAGACCAGAAGTGACCAGCTCATCGCCGACCTGAACATCGCTGTTGATCGGCAGTGTCGGCAGCAGTATGCGGTCGCTGCGTCCGAGGCCGTAGGCGATCGCGCGCTGGTTGGTGCGCGCGTTCCGGACCGGCACGCCGTGCTGCGGATCGGTCAGCAGCATCACCGTGGTCGTGGTACTGCCGACCGTCATCACCTGGCCGATCAGGCCATAGGCGTCGATCAGCGGCTGGCCGAGCTGGATACCCATGTCGCGACCACCGTCGAGCAGCAGGCGCTGCCGGTAGGGATCTATGTCGATGTCGAACACCTGCACCAGGCGCCCGCTCAGGCGGTAGCGCCGGCCGGCATCCAGCAGCTGCAGCAGGCGCTGGTTCTGTTCGGTTTCGATGCGGGCGGCATTGAGGCGCGCCTGCGCGAGCAGCAGGTTTGCGCGCAGGCTGTCGTTCTCGCGCTTCAGTTCAACGCGCTCGCTGGCGGCGGCGTGCAGCCAGCGGGCCGCTTCCACCGGCGCCTGTGCGACGCGGTACAGCGGCGTCGCCAGGGCGGCGAGCGTGGAGCGGATGCGTTCGAGATAACCGCTGTGGTGGTCGGTCACCATCAGCGCGACCGCCGCGGTCAGGTAGACGATCAGGCGCAGCGTCTGCGCCTGGCCGCTGGCGAACAGTGAATCCCTTTCGCCGGTCACGGCCATCACGCCCGCCCCTGGCTGTCAGCGTCAGTCCGCCGCGAAGAAATCGTTGCCGTAACCCTGATCGATCAGTTCCAGGGCGCGGCCACCGCCACGCGCCACGCAGGTCAGCGGATCTTCCGCGACCTGGACATGCAGGCCGGTTTCCTCGGAAATCAGGCGGTCCAGGTCGCGCAACAGCGCGCCGCCGCCGGTCAGGACGATGCCGCGCTCGGCGACGTCCGAACACAGCTCCGGCGGCGTCTGCTCAAGGGCCGACTTCACCGCCGAAACGATGCCGGACAGCGGTTCGTGCAAGGCCTCGAGGATCTCGTTGCTGTTGATGGTGATCATGCGTGGCACGCCCTCGGCCAGGTTGCGGCCGGAGATCTCGATCTCGCGCAGTTCGGCCTGCGGGTAGGCACAGCCGATCTCCACCTTGATGCGTTCCGCCGTGGCCTCGCCGATGAGGGTGCCGTGGCTGCGCCGCACGTAGTTGATGATGGCGTCATCGAAACGGTCGCCACCGATGCGGACCGACTGCGAATACACGATGCCGTTCAGCGAGATCACGGCGACCTCGGAGGTGCCACCACCGATGTCCAGGACCATGGAGCCGCGCGCTTCGGCCACCGGGATGCCGGCGCCGATCGCTGCCGCCATCGGCTCCTCGATGAGGAACACATCGCGCGCGCCGGCGCCTTCGGCGGATTCCTTGATCGCACGCCGCTCCACCTGCGTGGAGCCGCAGGGCACGCAGACCAGCACGCGCGGGCTGGGGCGCAGGAAGCGCGACCGGTGCACCTTGCGGATGAAGGTCTGCAGCATCTGCTCGGTCATCGTGAAGTCGGCGATCACGCCGTCCTTCAGCGGCCGGACCGTCACGATGTTGCCGGGCGTCCTGCCCAGCATGCGCTTGGCCTCGCCGCCGACGGCGGCGACCGAACGCGGTCCGCCCGGGCCGCGATCCTGGCGGATCGCCACGACCGAGGGCTCGTTCAGCACGATCCCCTGGTCACGGACGTAGATCAGGGTGTTGGCCGTGCCGAGGTCGATCGACAGGTCGTTGGAAAAGACGCCACGGAGGGTTTTGAACATGAGCAGAGGAAATTGCGGCCGTTACCGGCATAAGGTGCGATAATGTAAAGGCCGCAGGCGGGCCCGGCAAGCAAACGCACAACAGATTGCATCGGCAAGTCAAGATCGGTGCAGGAAGGCGCGCGGGTGTTAAGACGGATTAATGTCTTCCGGGGTGGAAGTGCCTTCCGGCTCGCCTGGAAGCCTTCGCCCGGCCGGCCGGGCAACACGCCGGCTGCCGTCGGACGCGGCAACGGAATCCAACCATTTGCGGGAGTACTTTGATGTCGGCGTTGATCTGCGGTTCCCTTGCCTACGACACCATCATGGTGTTCGAAGACCGCTTCAGGAACCACATCCTTCCGGACAAGGTGCACATGCTGAATGTCGCCTTCCTTGTGCCGGCGATGCGCCGCGAGTTCGGCGGCTGCGCAGGGAACATCGCCTACAACCTCAAGCTCCTTGGCGGCGATCCGGTCCCGATGGCGACCGTCGGTGCCGATTTCGGTCCCTATCGCGCCCATTTCGAGAAACTCGGCATCAGCCTTGCCCACGTGCGCGAGCTGGACGACCACTTCACCGCGCAGGCGTTCATCACCACCGACCTGGACGACAACCAGATCACCGCGTTCCATCCGGGCGCGATGATGGAGTCGTACCGCAACCACGTGCGTGACGTGCGTGGCGTCAAGTTCGGCATCGTGGCACCGGACGGCAAGGCGGCGATGATCCAGCACGCGCAGCAGTTTGCCGAACAGAACATTCCCTTCATCTTCGATCCCGGCCAGGCGATGCCGCTGTTCAACGGCCAGGAGTTCCGCCATTTCATCGAGATGGCCGACTATGTCACCGTCAACGACTACGAGTCCGAGCTGCTGCAGGAGCGGACGGGCTGGTCGGTGAAGGAGATCGCATCCCGCGTCGACGCCTACATCGTCACCCGTGGTGCCATGGGCTCGCTGATCCATACGCGTGACGAGTCGGTCACCATTCCTGCTGCGGTACCTCGCCAGCTCGCCGACCCGACCGGCTGCGGCGACGCTTACCGTGCCGGCCTCATCTTCGGCCTGACCAACGACTACGACCTGCCGACGGTGGGCCGCATCGCGTCACTCATGGGCGCGCTCAAGATCGAGCACGCCGGCACGCAGAACCAGTCGTTCACCCTGGATGAGTTCCGCGACCACTTCCGCGAGCAGTTCGAATACGTGCTCTGATCCAGGTCGCGGCGGCACAGTGACGTGGTAAAGGCGGTACCGCGCAGTGCCCCACGGAAAAAGGCGACCTGGGTGTCTCCTTTGTTCTGCCTGACCTGCCCCCCTTAGCCGTACCACTCGAATCCAGGTAGAGTCCGTCATCCAGAGAGGACGGACATGCGCAAGAGTCGCTTTGCCACGGAACAGATTATCGGCTTCATCAAGCAGGCCGAGGCCGGCATGGCGGTAGCGGAGATGGGCCGGCAACACGGCTTCAGCCCGGCCAGCTTTTACGCCTGGCGGGC
>NZ_SMAF01000036.1 GCF_004343305.1 Pseudofulvimonas gallinarii
TGCAGCAGGATGTACGGGCTTTCCAGCTCGACGCTCATGTTCTGCTGGTTGTTGATGAAGTACGGCGACAGGTAGCCGCGGTCGAACTGCATGCCCTCGACGACGTCCAGCTCGTTGTCCAGACCGGAACCTTCCTCGACGGTGATGACGCCTTCCTTGCCGACCTTCTTCATCGCGTCGGCGATGATGTTGCCGATCGACTCGTCGGAGTTCGCGGAGATCGTGCCGACCTGGGCGATGGCCTTGTCGTCAGCGGTGGGCTTGCTGATCTTCTTCAGCTCTTCGACGGCGGCGGTGACCGCCTTGTCGATGCCGCGCTTCAGGTCCAGCCGGGACGAACTGCAAGGAGCATCGCGTGCTGGAACTGTTCAAAGCCGGTGGTTGGGTGATGTGGCCGATCGCGCTGATCTCGGTGATCGCGTCGGGCATCGTGCTGGAGCGGTTCTGGAGCTTGCGGCGCCGCACGGTGCTGCCGCCCGGGCTCGGCGAGGAAGTGCGCGAGTGGGCGCGGCACACGCATCTGGATCCCAAGCACATCGATGCGCAGCGCAATACCTCGCCGCTGGGCCAGGTGCTCGCCGCCGGCCTGGATGTGCGTCGCCGTCCGCGTGAAATCATCCGCGAGCGGATCGAGGACACCGGTCGGCACGCGATGCATCAGCTTGAACGCTATCTCAACACCTTGGGCACCATCGCCAGCACGGCGCCGTTGCTGGGTCTGCTCGGTACGGTGATCGGCATGATGCGGATGTTCCTCGGCATTCTCGATCACGGCATCGGCGACATGACGCAACTGGCGGGCGGTATCGGCCAGGCCTTGGTCACCACCGCCGCAGGCATCTGCGTGGCCATCCCGGCGCTGGTGTTTCATCGATATTTCCGTGGTTTGGTGGCCGCTTATGTGATCGAGATGGAGCGCCAGGCCATGGCGCTGATCGACACACTGGACAGCGTGGCACAGCCCGCACCGCCGGCGGCACCCGTTCGGCGCCGGGGGACGGCCGCATGAGGATCGGCTCGGCCAGCCCGCAGGATGAGCTGGAAGTCAGCCTGGTTCCGCTGATCGACGTGGTGCTCACGCTGATCATTTTCTTCGTCGTCACCACGACATTCCAGGATCGCAGTACGTTGAAGATCGATCTGCCCGAAGCCACGGGTCAAATCGCCGAAACGCCGAAAGATCCGCTCGTGGTGGTGGTTGATGGCGAAGGGCGCTATTTCGTCGGCGGCGGTGAAGTCCTGCGGCGCGATGTCGGCTCGTTGCGCGAGGCCATCGGCAAGGTGGCCGGCGAGGACAAGTCGCGTGCCGTGATCCTGCGTGCGGACGCGAAAACGCCGCACCAATCGGTCGTGACCGCGATGGAGGCCATCGGGCAGCTGGGGTTCTCGCGTCTGTCCATCGCCACGGTTCCGCCGGAGTCAGGCAGCCCGTGAGCGACGGTGCGACACGTGGCGATACCTTCCGGCGCCTGCTCGGTTATGTGCGGCCGTACTGGCCGTTCTGGGTCATCGCGATCATCGGCATGGTGTTCGATGCCGCTGCTTCGGGTGCATTCGTGCACCTGATCAAGCCGATGCTCGACGATCTGTTCGTCGCGCGAAACCCGGACGTGATCCTGTGGATGCCGCTGGCGCTGGTCGGATTGTTCGTGTTGCGTGGCATGGCGACGTTCGCCGGAGATTACGGCATGGCGCGCATCGGTCGCAGCGTGGTGCGAGACCTTCGCAATCTTGTGTTCGGCAAGTACCAGCGCCTGCCTGCCGCCTATTTCGACCGTGAGCCGGGCGGGCAGGTGGTGTCGCGGGTGATCTACGGCGCCGAGCAGGTGGCCCAGGCCAGTTCCGACGCGATCAAGACGATGATCGTGGACGGGCTGACCGTGGTCGCCATGATCACGGTGATGCTGTGGACCAGTCCGAGCCTGACGCTGTATCTGTTCGTGATGGTGCCGCTCACCGGTCTGGTGTGGCGTCATGTGGGGCGGCGCTACCGCAACATCAATCGAACCATCCAATCCTCCATGGGCGATGTCACCGGCATGGTGGAGGAGGCCGTGCAGGGGCATCGGGAGATCCGCATCTACGGTGGCCAATCGCGCGAGGCCGATCGTTTCTCGCAGGCGGCACACCGCAACCTCGGCCTGAACCTCAAGATCGCCACCACCAACGCATTGAGCACCTCCACGATCCAGCTCGTCGCGGCCAGCGCGCTTGCAGCCATCGTGTGGCGCGCAACACGTCCCGACTTGCTGGACACCATGAGCGCCGGCGCGTTCATGTCGCTGATCACGGCCATGCTGGTGATGCTGCCCTCGATCAAGCGCCTGACCACGGTGCAGTCGGTGTTGCAGCGCGGTGTCGCGGCCGCCGACGAACTGTTCGACGTGGTGGATGCTCCGGAGGAAGTCGACGCGGGTACACGACCGCTTGAACGTGCACGCGGCGACATCGAATTGCGTGATGTTTCGTTGCGCTATCCCTCGCGTACCGAACCTGCGCTCGAGCGCATTTCGTTGCGCTGCGCACCGGGTTCGGTGACGGCGCTGGTGGGGCCGTCGGGCAGCGGCAAGAGCAGCCTGGCGAGCCTTCTGCCACGTTTTTACGAGCCTGATTCGGGTCAGATACTGCTCGATGGCCATCCGCTTTCCGACTATCGGCTCGCCGATCTGCGCGCGCAGATCGCACTGGTGAGCCAGCGCGTGGTGCTGTTCAACGGCAGTGTCGCCGACAACATCGCCTACGGCGGCTTGGGCGGTGCGAGCCGTGACCGGATCGAGGCCGCGGCCGAGGCCGCCAACGCGATGGAATTCATCCGCGAGTTGCCGGAGGGGCTCGACAGCCCGGTGGGTGAACACGGCGCCTTGCTTTCCGGAGGTCAGCGCCAACGCATCGCCATCGCACGCGCGCTGCTGAAGAATGCGCCGATCCTGATCCTGGACGAGGCCACCAGCGCACTGGATACCAAGTCCGAGCGGTTGATCCAGGATGCGCTGGATCGCTTGATGGCCGACCGCACCACCCTGGTGATTGCTCATCGCTTGAGCACCATCGAGCACGCCGATCAGATTGCGGTGATGGACCACGGACGTCTTGTCGAACTGGGGCCTCATGCCGAATTGCTGGCACGTGGCGGCATGTACGCTGCGCTGTACCAACTCCAGTTCCGCGACAAGGCGGCCGAAGGCTGATCGTGTCCAACTGGCGTGCCCGCGCGACGCACTGGCTGGAGCAGCGCTGGTATGGCGCAGTGCCACCGAACATGGTGCTGCGTGGGTTGGCGATGCTGTTCGAACGCGTTGCCCGTTCGCGTCGCGCAGATTTCCTGAGCGACAAACGCAGGGCGCAGCGTGTCGGCGTGCCGGTGATCGTGGTCGGGAATCTGGCCGTGGGTGGCGCCGGCAAGACGCCGCTCACCATTGCCTTGGTTCACGCGCTGTCATCGCGTGGTTTTCGCCCCGGCGTGATCTCGCGCGGCTATGGACGAGCCGGAATACGGCCGCATCGCGTTTCCGTGGACGATGACGCGCATGTGGCTGGCGACGAGCCACTGTTGATCGCACGTCGAACCGGCGTGCCGGTTGCAGTCGCCGCCAAGCGCATCGATGCGGCACGCCTGCTGTTGCAAAGCGACGACATCGATGTGCTGATCGCCGACGATGGCATGCAGCACTACGCATTGGCGCGGGACATCGAAATCCTCGCGGTCGATGGCCGGCGCCGCTTCGGCAACGGCCACCTGCTGCCGGCCGGCCCGTTGCGCGAGCCGATCGAGCGTGCCGCGGCCTGTGATTTCATCGTCGTCAATGGAGGCAGAGCAGCTCCTGACGAGGTGGCGATGCAGCTGGAACTGATGTCTGCGGTGGCGCTCGCCAGCGACGAGAGCATTCCTTTGGAATCGTTCGCCGGGCGTGCCGTCCACGCCGTCGCGGGTATCGCCGAGCCGGACCGGTTTTTCGATGCATTGCGTGTGCGGGGCTTGCGCATCGAGGCGCATGGCTTCTCCGATCACCACGCCTTCACCCCGGCTGACCTGGAGTTCGGTGACGAATTTCCGGTGCTGATGACCGAAAAGGACGCGGTGAAATGTGTGAGTTTCGCACGCGGCCATTGGTATGCCGTGCCGGTCTCCGCGCAGCTTCCCGATGCGTTCTTCGATGCGGTATCGGCGCGGCTCGCCGACCTCAAAGGAAACACCTGATGAGCACACTCGAATTCACCGTGGCCATCCCGGCACGTTACGGTTCCACCCGGTTGCCCGCCAAGGCGCTGCGCCTGATTGCCGGCGAGCCGATGATTGTCCACGTGGCACGACGCGCCCGCGAGGCCGGCGCCCGCGACGTGGTGGTCGCGACGGATGACATCCGCATCGCCGAGGCACTCGCACCACTGGAAGTCAGCGTGTGCATGACCTCCGCCACGCACGCTTCCGGCACCGACCGACTGGCCGAATGCGCCGCGCTGTGCGGCTGGACCGACGACCACATCGTCGTGAATCTTCAGGGCGACGAACCGCTTGCGCCGCCCCGCGCCATCCGGGCCGCAGCACAGGTTCTGGCCGACAGCGGTGCCCAGATCGCCACGCTGGCCCAGTCCATCGCCAGCACCGACGAACTGTTCGATCCCAACTGCGTGAAACTGGTGCGCGATTCCAACGGCCTTGCCCTGTATTTCAGCCGCGCACCGATTCCCTGGCACCGCGACGCCTTCGCCCGTGATCGCATCACGTTGCCGGCAGGGAACACCTGGCTGCGCCACATCGGCTTGTACGCCTACCGCGTCGCGCACCTGCGCGCCTTCGCCGCGATGCCGCCCGGCACCCTGGAGCAGATCGAATCGCTCGAACAACTGCGCGCCCTGGAGGCCGGCTGGCGCATCGCCGCCGCACTGAGCCCGGAACCGTTCCCGGCAGGAGTGGATACTGAAGAAGACCTGCTACGCGTGGAGCGGGAAATGCGGGCGATCACGTCTCGCGCAGCGGCGGCAACTTCCCCAGCAGTCGGAGCAGATCCTGCTGACGCTGGCAGCCGGTGCGGGCGAGGATTGACGATAGCTGGCTGCGTGCGGTGCTCGGCTTGATCCCGAGCGCATCGGCGATCTCGCCCAGCGGCTGTCCGCGATAAATGCCCGGAAGCAGCCGCGCTTCGGCGCGCGACAGCCCGAAGCCTTGCGCGAGAAAGTCCAGCAGGGTGGCCGGGGTGTCGTCCTGATCGGTCAACAGCAGCATGGTGTCGGGACGCGAAGGCGACCATGCCGGGCGCTGCACCGGCATCGGTGCAGTCATCGCCAGCAGGCGGCGACCGTGGGTTTCCAGCACCAGCACGCGCGGCTGTGCGCCTTCGCCGCCGGCTTCGCGCAGCAGGTGCGCCAGCGCATCGTTTCTCGGCAGCGACAGGATCGGTTTCGCCCTGTTCTCGTCCAGCAGGCGGCGCGCCGCCGGGTTGGCGTAATGCACGCGCAGGGCCGGGTCGAGCAGCAGCACGCCGAAATCCAGTTCGTCCAGCCCGCTACGGTACAGATCGACCTGCTCCTGGAGCCGGCGTACACGCCAGTGCTGGCGAAAGGCGCGTTGCAGGTGCGGCAGCAGTGTGGCCAGCCAGTGCTTGTCTGCCGCATCGAAATCCGCTTCCCCATCGGGCCGGAACAGGCTCAGGTGCGTGGGTGGAATCTGGTCCGGCGTCTGGCCATCGGAAACCACGCAGGTCAACAGGTGGCGCGCCGGAATGTGGCGCAGGAAGTTGCGATAGAACGCCGTTCGTAATAGTTGCCGTGGCGGCACCAGTTCGCTGCCCAGCATCACCGTGCCTGCAACGAACAGACCGCGCTGCACGCCGACCCGCACGAAGGGATCGTGACGCCACCAATGATCCGAATACGCCCGCGCCGATGCCTCCGGGTGATTCCAGGCCGCATAGAACGCCTGATCGCGTTGATGTTCGCCCTTCACCACCAGCATCGCGGTACCGGCCCCGCAGGCGGTGGCGAGTTGTCGCACCACCTCGTTCCACGCCGCGTCATCGCCCACCGCCGCGTACAGCGCATGTATCAGCGCGTCCGACGACACCGGGGTGTCGGGTCTGGAAGGGGGCGTCTGCCGGTACATGCCCGAACCATACCCGTTTTCCCTGCCGAGACCCGGGAAAACCGCCGATATGGCCGGGGCAATGCCGAAAAACCCGATTTTTATCATTCAAACGACGGATTCTTCTGCGCAGGTGGCGACCTACGATGAACGCTGTCCTGTCATGTCGGGATCACGCCATGAGTACGACCGTCCCGTGCAACTGGTATCGCGGCATCGTCGCCGCGCTGCTGCTGATTTCGGCGCTGCCGCTGTGGGCAGCCACCTTCACGCCCAACTCGTTCGAGGATCGGATCGACGCCAACCCCGGCGATGGCATCTGCGCCACCGCACATCCGGTGGTATGCACGCTGCGCGCGGCGGTGATGGAAGCCAATGCGCGGCCTGGGCTTGACATCATCGAGTTGAATGGCGGGACCTATGAGATCACCCGCGAAGGCAGCAACGAGAACGCGGCCCTGACCGGGGATCTGGACCTCACCGATCCGGCAGGTCTGATGATCCTGTCACAGCCCGGTGCTTTCACCACCATAGGCGTCGGCGAAATGGTGAGCCGGGTGCTGCAAGTGCATCAGGGTGGTCTGATGTTGAGTGGCCTACGTATCGGCGGTGGCCGCGCGACCCAGGGTGGCGGCATTCATTTTGCTGCGAGCCGGGGCAACCAGGAGGCCTTGATCCAGTTCAGCATGATCGAGAGCAATATCGCCGGTGCCGGCGGGGGTGTCTTTCTCGATGGCGGAACCCTGAATGTCCATCATAGCCGTTTCATGGGCAATATGGTATCAAGCGAGGCGCTGCCCGGGCCCTTGGGGGTAGATATTCGTGCAGTGAATGATGCGACCGTGCGTATCGAGCGGAGCAGCTTTTATGCGCATTACACATTCGGTGGAACCAGTAACATGCTTCGCGGTTCGATATCTTTGGATAAATCCACCCTGAACATGTTCAGCAGCTCGATTATTGGTATCCATGACGGGGGGCTGGTTGTGGCATCGCAGCTAACGCCAGCAACGTGACTTTGCAGAACGTGACGCTGGCTTACAATGAGTGTGGTCTGGATTGGGCTAATGCTCCCTTTATCTCGGGATCGGGCAAGACTCTGTTCGTTCGCAACAGTGCGATCGGAAACAATGATCTGGATTGCCGAATTTATTCGGAGATTCCACCGATCAACATCACTCATTCGGGGAATCCATCAGCGATATCCGCCAGCGACACGATCGACATCGACGGCCACAATCTGGACAGCGACGACAGTTGCGGCCTGGCCAGCGGCTTCGGAAATCTCCCCAATACCGATCCCCGGTTCGTGCTGCCCCCCGAAGGGGGGATGGCAGTGGGACGACAGAACGCTCTATGCACTCATGCCCCGCGCCGACAGCCCGCTGATCGACGCCGGCAGCCCGCTGGATCCGTCCAGCGGCAATCCAGAAGCCTGCTTCCAGTTCGACCAGTTGAGCGTGGAGCGACAAATCGGGAAGTGCGACATTGGCGCGGTGGAGCGGATCGAGCTGTTTTCCGATGGATTCGAGAGCCCGTAACCAATTGCAGGTATTTGCCGCGAACAGGAGAATCGGCATGAATCCCCATAATCCTCTGCGCCGGACATTGGCTCTGACCGGATGTTTTAATGGCTACGGCAGGGGATTTCTGCCGCTGTGTCTAGTCCTGCTGGCGGCTTTGACGCTCGCATCGGCATCCAGCGCCGCCACCTTCACGCCCAACTCGTTCGACGACCGCATCGACGCCAACCCCGGCGATGGCATCTGCGCCACCTCCGCGCCCGTGGTATGCACCTTGCGCGCGGCGGTGATGGAAGCCAATGCGCTGGCCGGGCCTGACATCATCGCGTTGAACGGCGGCACCTACACGCTCACTCGGCCCGGCCTCAACGAAAATGCCGCGCTGACCGGCGACCTGGATCTCACCGATGTGGCGGGCCTGGCGATTCTCTCGCAAGCCGGCATCATCACCACCATCGATGGCGATGCCAGGGATCGGGTGCTGGATGTGCGAGCCGGCCATCTGGTGCTCAGCGGTGTGCGCATCATCAAGGGCCATGCGCAGTGGGCCGATTCGGCACTTGATACCTCGGTCGGTGGTGGCATCCGTTTCAACCCCGGCACCGGCGGCACCCTTCAGTTCAGCATTCTCGAAAATAACCGTGCGCATGCCGGCGGCGGCATCTGGGCGCATAGTGCGAACGTGCTTCTGCGTTACAGCCAGTTGCGCGCCAACCATGCCGGCGACACCGGCCCGCTGGAGACCAATCCCGAAGGCGCTGGCATCAGGGTCACATATGGCACCAGCCTACGCATCGAAAACAGCAGCCTGTACAACCATTTCACCTATCAGAGTGCTTTCGGAATCCAGGGGACGGTTTCTCTTGAATACTCTTCACTGGCACTTTTCAGCAGCACGATTTCCGGCGATAACGTTTCTGCCATACACACTTGGGGCAGCGATGTGGTGCTTCAGAACGCCACTATCAGCAACAACGGCGCCGGTCTGGTCTGGAGCAGCAATGCCGAAGTGCTGGGCAGCCACAGTCTGTTCATCCGCAACAGCGTATTCGCGGGCAACGACAACAGCGATTGCGGCATTTTCTCTGTGTCACCTGGCGACATCCACGATATAGACGGCCACAACCTCGACAGCGACGGCACCTGTGGTTTTGCCCCCGGCTTTGGCAACCTGCCCAACACCGATGCAAAACTGCTTCCCCTGAGCACCAGCCTTTTGCTGCCCGCGCATTTCCCTGCTCCGGACAGCCCGTTGATCAACGCCGGCAGCCCGCTGAACCCGGCCAGCGGCAATCCCGAAGCCTGTTTCCAGTTCGACCAGTTGGGCAATCAGCGCCGAACCGGGAAGTGCGACATCGGCGCGGTGGAGGAGGGCTCGGAGCTGTTTTCCGATGGATTCGAGCAACCCTAGCCAGCCGATATGCGGGGCTTGCCGCCAATGCAACGGTAACGCGCGGTTCCCGCATCTGGGCCACATCCACACTTTCCTTCAACATGGGCCTTTCACCATGAAATCCATGCCGTTTTTCCGCACGTTGCTGGTCTGCGCCGTGCTGTCCTCGCCCGCCGTGGCGGGCGAGTTGACGATTCCACATACCTTCGTCGCCGGGCAGCCGGCGGTGGCGGCGCAGGTCAACCAGAACTTCGCCTCCGTGAAAACCGAGGTGGACGCCAAGGACGCACGCATCGCGGCGCTGGAAGTGCAGGTGGCAGCCTTGTTGGTGCGGCTGGAGGCCATCGAGAACAGCAATCTGATGGCATTGGAGCCGCATGTATCGCTGGAACATGTGCCCGATCCAAATACGGCGAGTCTGGTGTATCCGACCGTGCGCTTCACCGGCGTCAATGTGCAGGTGGTGGATGGCAGCGACGATACCGCTAGTGCCACCAACGGGTTGGGCAATCTGATCGTGGGTTACAACGAAACCGACGGCATGGCCCCGCAGTTCTGCTCGCTTCCCGGTTACATCGCGGATAGCGAGGGCTGCACGGGTGCCGGTGGTATCTGGGCACGCAACCAGCGCAGCGGCTCGCACAATCTGGTGCTGGGTTGGGGGAACGCTTACACCAGTTATGCGGGAAGGGTCGCAGGGCGACATAATGTCATTAGTGGGATCCATGCCACGGTCGGAGGCGGTCATACCAACCGGGCCATTGGCGATTATGCCGTTGTCGGCGGAGGCGAGCTGAATATCGCCAGCGGTTTATATGCCATCGTCAGCGGAGGGCACAACAATATTGCTAGTGGCCAAGGTGCCTGGGTCGGTAGCGGCATCGTTAACAAAGCCGAAGGCCTCAATGTTTCGATCATCGGTGGTGCAGGCAACCGGGCTACCGGAAACTACGCTGCGGTGAGTGGCGGCATGGGTAATTTCGCTGAAGGCTATGCGGCCTCGATCAGCGGAGGCGCCTCCAACAAAGCCAGCGACATAGCTGCCTCGGTCAGCGGTGGATATCAGCGCAGCGCGACCGGCGTATACAACTGGCGCGCGGGCGGCCTGTTTCAGGATCAATGAAATGCGCGGCCGATTGCTTGCCATTGCGGCATTGGGGCTGAGCGGCGTGGGCGCGCCTGCCGCACAACCGCTGTTCTCCGATGGTTTTGAAGCCTGCTGCACGGTCGGCGGTACGGTATCGGGGTTGAGCGGCAGCGGGCTGGTGCTGCGGCTTTCCGCCGGTGCCGTGAGCGAGGACCGCGCCATTGCCGGCAACGGCTCCTGGAGTTTTTCCTCGCCGCTGGCCAATGGCGTGGGCTACAGCGTCAGCGTGCAGAACCAGCCCAGCCCGCCATGCCAGATCGTCAACGGCAACGGCACGATGGGCAGCGCGCATGTGCGCAATGTAGAGCTGCACTGTGGTGCATCGCTGAAATGGAACGAGGGCGTCTGGGGCGATCTGTGGCAATGAGCCTTGCGCGAGGGTGGGGCGCGACAGGGCGTGGTTACATTCCCAGCACGTTGACCGCCAACCCGTGCGATGCAGCGGCCAGGCGCTGATCGTGCGTCCACAACGCTTCGCACCCATGATGCTGCGCTGTCGCCAGATGCAGTGCGTCCGGCGTTTTCAGCCCGAACCGCGCCCGCAACTGCGCACCCTGCACGAACACCTGCTCGGGCATCGGCAACTGCACGAAGTGTTCCAGTCCTTGCTCGTAGTAATGCTGCAACACCAGGTTCCCGTCCCGCATCGGTACCACGAGGCACTCGAACTTCACCAGCGGAGAAATCGCCAGCCGCTCCGGTGCAACTTGATCCAGTCGTGACAGCACTGCCTCGCCGGCGTATAGGAAGTTCAAACGCCCTTTTCGGGCAGTCTGCTGGGTAGGCGGCGGTCGCGCAAGCCCCGTTTTGGGCACGGATCGGACGTCTGTGAG
>NZ_SMAF01000037.1 GCF_004343305.1 Pseudofulvimonas gallinarii
CACAGACGTCCGATCCGTGCCCAAAACGGGGCTTGCGCGACCGCCGCCTACCCAGCAGACTGCCCGAAAAGGGCGTTTGAACTTCCTATACGCGGTTGTTGGCAGGGTCGAACTCCTCGTTGCTGCCGAAGCCGGCCGCGGTCGGGAACACAGCCATGCGCTGGTTGGCGCGCAGATCGCGCATCGCGTTCCAGGGGTTGCCGCCGTAGGGATCGGCATCCCGGTCGGCGAAGTAGAACTCATAGCCGGCGTCGACAAGCGCGTCGTACTGTGCGCGGGTCTGGCGCACCAGCTCGGCGTAGGCTTCGCGAACCTGCGGGTCTTGGGGCGCATGCTCCATCGCCTCGTAGGCTTCGGCAATGCGCCGGGCGCGGCCCTCATCGACCGCGACGTACTCCGCCTGGCGGCGGAGATCGATGCCTACTTGTCGGGCGTATCGCTCGGCGACGGCGACGAGCCGGAGATCTGGGCCAGTCGCACCTTCAACTGCTGGGGCGTCAGGTAGCGGCGCTTCAGCAGGCCAGCGCTGTCCGCCTCCGTCTCGGGTCGCGGATCGGACAGGTTCTGCAGCGGCTTCGGCAGCTGCGCCTCCAGCTCGGCCGGAAATGGATACGGCACGCCGTCCGGGAAGTTGTACGCCAGGTACGACTCCCGCGTCACCTTGCCCTTCTTGAGTAGGTGATCCAGCCCCGGGTCGGAACCACGAAGGTTCATCAATTCCGCCTGCAGCTTCGAGGATTTGTTGTCTTGCGTTTTCAAGGGAAAGCCTTCCTTTGCGGTAATTTTCCCAGATCCCGTCGGTGGTGTCTACGTTCTTTTGCTGGGACTTGAAGCCTGGCGTGAACAATCCCCGCACGGCCTCCCGGGTGATCGACTGCATCTCTCGGGGCAGCACGCCGCGCTCGGCGGCCGCCCGGCGGTACGCCTCGGCGTACAGGCCGTAGGTGCCGCTGGAGCCGTGGATGGCGCTGCTGGCCGCGCCGCCGCCGCCGAAGTTGTGCAGCACCTCGATCGAGGATCCCGACAGCGGGCGCAGCAGTGCCGCGGCCACGGCGTGGGTGTCGATGGTGACGTGGCCGTTGGCGCCGTTGGGCACCAGGATGTTGTTGTAGAAGTTGCGGACCTTGTGCTCGCCGCCCAGGCGCGCGCTGATGTTGTTCAGCGAGCCATCCTGAATGATGGCCACGGCCTTTCTGATCGCGCCCAGGTCACCCCAGGCCACCTTGGCAGGCTCGCCCTTCTGGGTCATCACCTTACCCATGGCGTCGCCCTCGGGCGACAGCAGGGCGTAGGTGCGGTCGTTGTAGGCCTCGTCGTAGGTGCGGATCCAGATGGCCTTCAGCGCCACGCTGTCGACCTCGTCGAGCGTCTTTCCGGTGATCGCCTTGACGTCGTCGGCGTACTGCGGCTTGCCGAAGATGCGCTGCGCGGTGGCGGTCATCTCGGGGCTCCAGCGGGTGTCGCCATGGGCGTCCATGGTGTCGATCACCCGGCGCGCCAGGTCGACGTTCATGAACCAGTCCTTCTGCGGGCTGAGCACGGCCATCACGCCGGCGATCTGGGCCGGCTGCAGGTCGTACTTGAGCGCCCAGGTCTTGGCGATCTTGTTGGCGCCGTCGTACCACAGGTGGCTGCGCGCGCGGATCTCGGCGGGCACCTGGTCGTACAGCCACAGCAGGTTGTCCTTCGTGGCCTCGATAAAGCGCTCAGCCTGGCGGTCGGTGGTGCTAGCCGACTTCGCCGGGCGGTAGTTGGGGTACTCGCGCACCAGGGCGATGTTCTTCTCGAAGGCCTTCTCGCTGGCGCGGCTGGAGTCCAGGCCCACCACCAGGAGGTCGCCGATCGGATCCTCGGTGCTGGTCTTGCCCCACGGCGCGCGACTGCTGACCTCCATGGGGTCGTCGCGCAGGCGCGAGGCCCCTACCGAAAACGCCATCGCGGCCGCAGGGCGTGGGCCCGCCACCGGCGCCGCCTGCTGGCGCAGCCACGTCTCGGCGTCGGCCAGCATGGCGCGGATCTCCGAATCGGTGACGCGCAGGTTCGGCAGGTACTGCCGCAGGAACCGGCGCACCGCCGCGACGATGCGGCCCATGATGCCGTTGCGCAGGCCTTCCTCGGCCATGTGCGCCACCACCTCGCGTGCGAACTCCAGATCGGTCGGCGGCGTGCCATCGCCCTGACGGTAGTTGCGCTGCACCTGGTCCATGATCTTGCGCACGGCCGGGTGCAGATTCGGGTTCTTGCGCCAGGCCACGATGTCGGCCGTCAGCCGTTGCCAGCCAGCGTCGCCGGCGCGCGAACCGGGCGCAACGTCCAGGTACTGGTCGATGATGTTGTCGATGCCGTAGTGGCCAACAGCCTCGTGCGCCAGCTTCTTCAGCGCCACCTGCACGGCCTTGCCGCGCGGCAGCCGGTCGGTGATGATCCAGACCTGGCGACCAACGCGCACACCATTGGCGCGCTTGTACCGTGAATCCTTCCGCTTGATCCACTCCGGCAGATCCTCCGGGCTGCGAATCACGTGCACGCTGGGCTGGTTCGGGCCCCACTGGTCCGTCGCATCGTTGATGGCCTGTTCGACCTGGTCGAACTGGCGCTGTAGCTGCTGCTCCGTGCCGGTCGGGTCGACGGACCCTGACATGCGGAACAGCGGCGCGATCTGCGGCGCCTGCCGGGCGCTTCCTTGCTCATCCGAAAGCGAGAAAAACGGCTGACCGGTCCGCAGGGCGCCGCCTAACTGCGCCTCTAATCCCCACCGGCGACCATCGCTGATCGCGATGTCCAGAACGCGCACATCGGCCCTGCCGAGCATTTCGCCCAGGTTCTTTGCAGCGTCAATGTCGGTGCCGTAAATGATGGCGGACGACGCGTTGGCGCGGGCAATCTCGCTCAGGATGCGTGCGGTGCCGCGATCCGGGGATCCGGTGCGCAGGCGCGCCATTTCGGCGGTCGGCACCGGGATCGTGCCCAGGACGTTGTGCCGGGTGTCCAGCAGCAGCACACCCGATTCGCGCAGAGTCGGGTCGGGCAGCGCATTGGAAACGTCGTCCGGGCCGGCGATGGTCTGCGTCGGATTGACGATGCGATGCAGGCGGCGCTCCTGCATCGGGACCGACGACTTGCGCGGCGCCGTGCGCACCCTGCCGAGGATATCCCGCGATCCATCGGACTTCGGATCGAAGAACGTCGCCAGCCGACTTCCTGGCGCGACGACGATCATGCCCAGCGGCGCGATGCCGCTACCTTCCATGATTTCGGCGAGCTTCGCCGTTATGCGCTTGTCGGCATCCGACTGCGACGGGTTGCCGGCGGGATGGTTGTGAGCGAAGTACACCGAGCGCGCGCCCGGAACAGACGAGATGGCGCCGATCAGCGACCACGGTTCGACGCTGGAAGATGCGACCTCACCGATGCTATGACGGATCACCGCCAGCGGCCGGTTGTCCCGGTCCATGACCAGGGCCAGCACTTGCTCCTGCGGCGACTTGCGCAGCGGCGCCAGGATATGCGCCGCTTCTTCCCAGCTGGTTACCCGGTCGAATCCGGTGCGGAACTCTCCGGTGTTGACGAGCTTTGCGCTGCGCCGCAGCTGGGGCAGGTTGGGGGAGGCAACGGGATGTTCGCCGCGCACGCGCACGAATATGTCGAGCTGTACCGGAGCGGAGGCTCGCCGTCCAGGCGAAGCGTCCGTATCGGAAACATCATTGTCACGTTCCCCACGGTGTAGCGGCCGGGTTTCTCCATAGGTGGCACCATTGTTTCGCAGGGGGACAGCTGGCGCAACAGCCTCGATATCCACCTGTTCGGGGCGCGGTCCGGAGAACAACTCGCCGTCGCCGGCCATCATGTCGGTCCGGCCGGTGCCGGTTCGGCCGTTCAACTCGTCGAGGCGGCGCTGGCGTTCCGCGTCGATCGCCTCACGGCTGGTCGGTGGCGCGAAAAGGCCTTGCTGCGTTGCGGCGGGGCGTGTCTCTACCGCTTGGGGCTGTCGGCCTGACTGGAGCGCGAAGCCTTGTTCTCGGCCAGGAACTGCGGCACGGTCTTCGCCACCTTCCTGGACGGCGGTGGCGCTGCCTTCTTCGACGCCTCGAGCTGCCGCTTCGCCTTCTGGCCACGCTCCACGAGCTGCCAGTCGATCCGCTTCCCGTCTCTGTTCATCGGCCTCTTCCCGTTGTGCCATCACCGATTCGGCGTAGGCGATGGCATCATACATTGCCCGCGCGTCGTTGTAGCCCAGGTCGGCAGCCACCTCGGCTGCGCGCTGCTCGTCGATCGTGTCGCGCTCCCACCCCTCGATCAGCTGGTCGGCTTCCACGCCCGGGCGCAGCTTGAACACCTCGCCCTGATTGACGGCCGACATAACCATCTGCACCGCGTCGTCGTCGTACCGGCCACCCTCGAACCAGCCGGCCTCTTCCATGCGCTCGCGCAGGTCGTGCGGCGACATGCCGCCAGCCTTGCGGAACACCGGCTTGCCGAAAAAGCGCATGTTCTCCTGCTGGGCGGCGCGCGTGCGCCAGGTCGCGGAGTCGATGCCTTCCGACGCGAACGCCTCGCGATCCAGGCCGCCGTGAAGGGCGATCCAGTCCAGCAGGTCGTGGTGAACCGGGTCGAAGTCGTCCTTGCTCCGCACCTTGTTGCGCGGCTTCGGCTCGGGAATCCCCAGATCCTTGTACGGAATCCCCGCAGGGGGACTGGCCAGCGCGCGCTCGATCTCAGCCTGGTGCTTTCGATCAAACTGCAGGGCGCCGGTGGAATGGATGCGGCCGCGGCCAGGGAAACCGCCGGCAGCCAATTTCGCGCGGATCGTTTCGACGTCGCCGTGCACCAGCACGGCCTTCTTGCCCAAGGGTTCGATGCGCGGCGCAGCCGGCAGCTCCTGCTCGCTGGGCTTTGTCTCACCTTCGCTCTTGCCGCTTTCGGCTTTCTTGATGAAGACGATCTTGCTGGCCGTGTACTTTCCGCCCTCGCCAACATACTTCCCGGTCAGCTGAATGCTCGCATGCGAGTGTTCAGAGTTCTCGATCGTGGCATGGGTAGCAAAGCCAACGGCCTTCTTCCATTGATCCCTCTGAGCTGCCGTCAGCTTGCCAGTGGCCGATGTCGTCTTCTTGATGTATTCGTGCCCATCATCATCGACGAAGGGCTCGGTCGTGATATTGACCCCAGCGCCCGAGATAAGAGTGTCAAACAACGACGCCAGCGGGTGCTCGGCCGCAGCCGGATCGGCAGCGGTCAGCCTTTCGTCGGGTAATCCGGATCGCCCGGCAGCAGCACGGTCGCCGTCACCTTCTCGCCCTTCTGGAACGGGAACTGCGCGGAGCCGTCGAGGCGGCCCATCTGCACGGGCTTCTTCCCGGTGGCCGGCGGCGAGTCGGTCGGCCTTGTTGCGGTTGGCTGCTCCGTCGGCTTGCTCATAGCTGGCTCCTGTGCCGAAGCTGATCCCGATGCCGTTGTACTCGTACTGTACGCCGTCCGCACCAGTGAGGCGAATCACAGCGCCGTCAAGCGCCTGTTGAATCGCGGCCATGGCGGCCTGCGCCTGGGATTCATCCCGGAAGCGCGCGGCGAACTCGTCACCGCTGCGGTGATAGAACCGCACGCCATCGTTGCTATGTCCCTGCAACAGCTCGCCCAGACGGCGCAGCACCACATCGGCCGCTTCATGGCCCACGTGGTCATTCAGGCGCTTGAGGCCATCCATGTCGATGGCGGCCACCGCCGGCCAACCCAGCGACTCGTCCGCGTCAAACGCCGCTTTGTTCGGCAGCCCGGTGACGGGGTTGGTGTTCTGTGCGCGGCGCAGCTCGTCCACTTCGGCGCGCAGGCGCGCGATCTCCGCATCGCGCTCATCGGCCGGCAGCGCATCGATGCGTGCACGGTCTTCGGCGTTGGTGCGGCGGTCGCTGGGCTTGCGGGCGGCGCCCGGACTCGAAGCCGACTGCTGCGCGGCCTGGTCGACAACGGGCGCACCGACGCCGGCCGGCGCCTGTTCCGCGGCAGGCTGCTCCTGTGGCGCCAGCGCCTTCTCGATGGCCGCCTGGTGCTTGCGATCGAACTGCAGTGCACCAGACGAATGCACGCGACCGCGGCGCGTGAAGCCAGCAGCGGCCAGGCGCTCGCGCGTCTGCGCGACGTCGCCGTGCACCAGCAGGCCATTCTCGCCCAGCGGTTCGATGCGTGGGGCTGCTACCGAAGCAGCGACCGGTCCCACCGGTCCAGCGACCGGCGGTACTGCCGGGCCAGTTCCGGTTGCCGGTACGGGCGCCACGCCGGATTCAGCGGCGACAGCAGGTTCACCCGCGACAGGGTCCGCTGCAGCAGCGACTGCGCCACCGGCCGGGCCGCCAGCCATCGCGGGTCGGTCGGCTGCGGGTCCGGTTGAAGTCTCGGGTCCATTGGTCACCTCGGGCAGGGGTTCAGGCACGGCCGCCCGTTCCCCGCCTTGCGGCGGGGCGGATTCGGTCGGTGTGGTAGCGCGGGGCGCGGGCGGTGGCGTGTAGGCGTTGCCCTGCGCCAGCGTCCCCTGGTCAGCCTGGGCGCCCTCGGGCAGGGCGGCGGCCGGCGGCGTAGTTAAGGCTGCGCCGCTAAGGTCGCTTTCGGTTTCCGTAGAACTTAAAGATGCGGCAGGGCTGGCCGGCTGGCCCGCCGTTTCAGATTGGCGGCGCAGGTATCCATCCGTGAAGCCATGCGCCCACTGACGGGCGCCGGCATCGGGCTGCCCATTCTCGATCAGCCCTATCGGCTTCGAAGCGCCATCGTAGATGATCTGCCTGACCCGGCCAGCTTTGTCGGTCGATGTCCGCACCTCATACGTCAGTCCGGTTTCGGTTTCGTAGCGGCCATCGGCCAGCGACCCTCCTGTCCACTCGTCAAACCACCGCTTGTCTTCCGCGGCCTGCGCGGCCGCTTTCTCGCGCTCTTTGGCGTCGCTTCGCGCCTTACCTTCCTCGCTGAGCGCCTCATCCACCGCTTTCGCGCGGCGTGCGTGCTCCTGCTCCTGATACGCCCGGGCTTCATCCAGCGTGACCGGTCGGCCCTCGGCCTGTGCCGTTGCCACGAATCGCGCTGCATCACGCCCGATCTTGCTGGCGAGCTGCTGATATTCATCCCGCCGAATGTTGCCGGAATCGTCCACCAGGTTGGGGACTGCGGCGGCAGCCGCGTCGCTGAACGAACCATCCGGAGATTCCGGATAGTTGCCCGACTTGGCGCCCTGCTCCGCTGCAGCTGGCAGCGGCCGATCCGGCACCGCGTTGGCCGCGGCTGCGATTGAGCCAGGCGCCGCATCCGGGTAGCGCTCCTGGATCTGCTCGGGCTGCACGCCGTATTCACTGGCCACGGCACCCAGGATGCGCATTCGCGTCGTGGGCGTCAGCAGGCCGGCGTCACGCTGGCGCTGCATGCGCTCGGCCAGCGCCGCCTTCGCGGCAGTCACCGGATCGGCGGCAGCAGCCGCAGCGGCAGCTTGCGCGGCGCTTTCCATCGGACCAGGCGGCGGACCGCCCTGCGACATGGCCGCAGCGGCTTCCCGCGCCTTCTGTTCGATCGCCGCCGCTGCGCGGCTCTGGCGACGATGCTGCGCGGCACGGCCGCCCGCGTACATGCCGCCACCCAGCAGGCCTCCGACGGTGCCGCCGATGCCCATGGCTTCAGGCACGCCGCCGAACAGATCCTGCTGCGGGTCGACAGCCGTGCGCACGCCGACATTGCTGCCGAACTGCTCGCCGCCTTCCTGCACCATTTCTTCCAGCGCTTCCTTGCCGGCAGCGGCGGCGATGCCGCGCGCACCGCCGGCCTTCAGCGCGCCGGTGAACACCTGGCGCTCGAACGGCGCGGTGATCTTCGCGCCCAGGGCGCCCAGAGGCGCAGCGATGGCGCCAGCCGTCATGCCGGCGCGCGTGGCCAGCTGCTGCTTGGCCTGCTCGCGACCCACTTCCGCCGCCAGCGCGACAAACTCGGGGTTCTGATCCCACGCCTCGTCAGACTGCGCCATCGCCGTCTGCTGCGCTTCCTGCGAGGCGAAGCCGCCGGACAGCGCCGCATTCGCGCCGACCAGGCCACGCTCGGCCGCGGTCTTGGCCGCTTCGGTGGCCGCCTCTTTCGTCGCGCCGCGTGCCAGCGCCTGCTGGCCCACCTTCGCGGCGGTGCCAGCGGTGCCCAGGCCCAGCGTGCCGATCATCGGCACCTGCTCGGCCAGGAACTGCCCCAGCATGCGCGGCCGCTGGATCACCGCACTGGCGGCGCCCAGGAATCCGTCGGCGTCCTGCACGGCCTGCTGGTCGCGCTTCAATGGCTCGCTCAGTCCTTCCTGCAGCATCTGCGTGCCGACGCCGATGCCGCCGGCCAAGCCGACAGCGTTGTCGCCCGTGCCGCCCAGCGCGCGGTCCAGCGCGTTCTGTGCGGGCCGCACGACGTAGCGGTCCAGCGCGCCGCCGGTGACCGTATTGGCCGCCTGCGCCACTGCGCCGCCCAGGTTCAGGGCGCCCTGCGCAATGCCGCTGACCGTATCGGTGGCCACCTCGCCCCACGTGCGGTCGCGCGCAGGTGCCGCGGCAGTGACCGATGGCGGCCGGCGAATGCTGAAGCCAGCAGGCAAGCCCGCCGAACCTGTCGCAGCGGGTGCCGTGCCGGGGGTCGACGGCGGCTGGTCAGGCCGGCGGATACGGAAGCCTTCGGGCAGATTGGTGGCCACTGTCGATCCTCAGTTAAAGCGCCGCCCACTGCTCGCCGGGGAGCATGTAAAGCATTTCGCCCGTCTCCGGGTTCTCGGCAATCTGCGCGCCCTCGAGCTGCAGCGCCTGCATGCGCAGGCTGCGCACCATTTCCGGTGGCGGGCCGCCCTCGGACGGAGGCAGCTGCGACAGCAGCGCCTGGACGTTCCTCTGGACGCGAGCAAGGCGCGCGTCGCGACTGCGTTGATCAGCAGCGTTCGGTCCGGCCGGCATGGGCCGGGCGATGCTGCCGTCCTGCATCGTCGCCTGGCGCACGGTGCCGTCAGGGCCCATGACGCCCAGCGAGCCATCGGCCAGCGGGATGTGCACCGGCGGGCGCTGGATGCGCGCCTGCTCGAGCGCGTTGGTGCCGGCCATCTGCTCCCGCTGCAGGTCGGTCGCGCTTGCGATGCCTGCGCGCTGCGTGGCGCCCTGCTCCTGCATTGCGGTCTGCTGCACCTGGCCGGCAATCGGCACGCCGGCGCCGGTGGCCATCATCATGGCCTGCAGTTGCGCAGCGGCAGCCTGGTCGCCGCTGTCCGCGCGACGCTTGAGGTTCGCCGCAGCGCGGCCCTGCGCCGACTGCATGTTGCCGCTGGCGATGTCGGCCATGTCGTGCTGCGCGTCCAGCTGCGCGGCACGCACCGGCGACACCGGCTGACGGCCGAACACCGTGCCCGTATCAGGCCGACGAATCGCGCCCAGCACAGGCGTCTGGCCGCCGGTGGCCATGCTCAGGGCGACACCCGGCGCAGGGCGCGTGAATGCGGCCGACGGAACTTCTGTGATGCGGTCCCCCTTGGCCAGGTTGTCGATCTGCGCGGTCGTCATCGTCCGCGGAATGCCACCGCTGCCGCTGCCGTCGCTGAAAACCTGCACGCCGTCAATCTGGCGGCCGTAGCCCAGGTCACGCCCAGCGATCGAACGCGCGTTGCCGTTGTTCACGCCGCTGAAGTCGGGGCGGACCACATGCGGGCTGCCCGCCTGCCGCGGCAGCGCGCCGTTGCCGTTGGCGCGCACGGTCACCGGCGGCAAGGCGGTCGGCACGCTGGCGGCGGTAGGCGACGTCGGCGTGCCGCGGCCGACCTCGGAATCGACGCGGAAGCTGCATCGAAGCGGAGGGCCGCTCGCTGCCCGGGTATGTCCGCGAGGCGTTCGATGCCTACCTGCGTTGCGGCGTGCTCGAGCACGGCTTCCTGCGGGTGGTGTGCGAGCACTGCCGTGCAGAGAGGCTGGTGGCCTTCTCCTGCAAGAAGCGCGGGTTCTGCCCGAGTTGCGGCGCGGTGACGCTGATCCAGCGTTTCGGCAGCGCGCTGAACCTGAACATCCACTTCCACATGCTGTGGCTCGACGGCGTGTACGTGGAAGCCACCGAGCTGCCGCGGCACGAACTGCGCCTGCACCGCGCCCGTGCGCCCACCACCGCGCAGTTGACCCAGCTGGCAGCTACCATCGCGCACCGGGTGTGTCGGCACCTGACGCGCAAAGGCTGGCTCGAAGGGGAGGGCGAATCGGCCTTCCTGGCAGACAGCGCTGCAGGCGACGACAGCATGGATGGGCTGCGGGTGAGGTGGGTCACCAAACCCGTCGCCCCCGGCCGCGGCGCGGGGGGTGGGGGGGGGGTGGG
>NZ_SMAF01000038.1 GCF_004343305.1 Pseudofulvimonas gallinarii
CGGACTTGAATCCGGACGAGCTTGTCTGGAGCTACACCAAGCGAACCGGGGTCGCGCGAAGCCCGCTGCGTAGTGGCGAGAAGCTGGCCGATCGGGTCCATGCGCAACTGTCCGGCATCAAGCTCCGGCCCGACCTGGTGCGCTCGTTCTTCGGGCATCCAAGTGTCGCCTATATTTCTGACTGATCAGTAATGCTTCGACATGCCTGGGTGGCTCCAGCCGGGCGCCCCGGTCCCACCGCGGTGCGTCGCTTCGGCCGCCGACATGGACCATGCCACTCACTGTCGCCTTGGGTTGTAGCGGTAGCTCCTGCAGGAGGGCCAGCCAGCGATGCCGGCAACCAGTGCCGGCAAGCGGTGCCGGCAGGGTTCCACGGGATGCATCGGCAGCCTCCCGGACCGCATGTGCCGCGACGACGACGCGCGCCGTCCGTCCTGCACCGCCGCCGGTGCGACGTGGGTGTCGAGTCAGAAGCAATGTTCCATGGCGGCACGGCACATCCTCTTGCCGATCGACCGCCGCCGGTCAAGCGATCAGATCTCGAACTGTGCGCCGAGCTCGACGACACGGTTCGGCGGCATGTGCAGGTATTCCGTCGCCCGGGTGGCATTGCGCCACATCATGACGAAGCCGCGCTCGCGCATGCGTCCGCGTGCCTCCTTGACGGCAGCGGTGCTGCGGGTGCCCAGGGAGGGCAGAGTAAAGCGGTGCCGGCAAAGCCGTGACCTACCGGCCGCGCTACTGCACCAGCGTGCCGTGTCGCTCGGCAATCCCGATCTCCGCGGCCATGCCGGAATTGAACTCGATGAAATCCTGCTCGACGCCATCGCTGAAGATCACGCCGTAGTCGGGCATCAGCGAGGTCAGGCGCAGGGGATCGTCGTCGTCGATGCGTCCGAACACCAGCGCCGTCTGCGTCGCCCGGCTCGGGAAAGGCTCCCGCACCGTGAAGTACAGGTGCCGCGATTCCCAAGGAAACCCGGACAGCTGCAGTGCCCGCAGTTCGTCGGCGCCCGCGGCGCCGGCCATGCCGATCGCGCCGGTGAGCAGGCTGCGGAACCATCCGGTCGAACCCAGCCCGGTCGAGACGATGATGCCGCTGGACGAATGGACCTCACGCTGCTCGCCGACCTGGATGGTGTAGCGCGCCGACACATGCGAGCGTGGCCCGATGAATAGATCGTTCACCGCATGCAGTTCCTGTCCGTCGCCGAGGCGGGCGCGCGCCATGGTGACGGCGCGCGACGGGCGGCGACCGGCCAGCGCCTCCGGTACCACCTTGGCGAGATCCCTGGCCTCGAACGGCAGCAGCACCCCGTCCCAGCGCTTCGGGTCCGGATTCACCCCGATGACCGGCTGGCCCTGCAGGTATTTCAGCGTATTGGCGACCAGTCCATCCTGCCCGACGACGACGACCAGGCAGTCCGGCGGGAACAGGAAGTTCGGCACCAGCGTGCGCTCCAGCCGCTGCACGCGGCCGAAGCGCCGCAGCTGCGACTCGGCGGATTCGACGGCGCGGCGGTAGGTGGACAGTTCCGCCTCGTAGTCGGAAAAGTCCGCGCCCATGTGCTCGACATAGAACCGCGCCTGTTCAAGGGTGTTGAGCCGCGCCACCAGGTCCTCGAGCCGCGTGCGCCGCGTCACCAGGATGATCCGGTGCTGCGGGGAGTCCATGGCTCAGTCCTGTGACGCGGGCGACCGGACCAGTTCCTGCAGCAGGTCGGGCGAGATGTTCAGCTCGCCGATCCGGCTGGCGTTCTGCGCCAGATCCTGGAACGCGGCGGCAATGACGGCGCCCGGCGCGGCGCTGCCCAGGGACAGTGCCTGCAGTACCTTCGGATCGACGCCGCGGACCGTCTTGACCAGCGCATCGACCTCGTAGGCGCGGGCGTCCGCCTGGCGCCGCGCATTGGCGACGCGCAGTTCGGTCAGTGCCTCGTTTTCCCTTTCGTAGGCGATCCGGCCCTGGATTTCCTGCGCCTGGATCTGCAGGCGCTTTTCCAGCACGGCGCGTTCCGCATCCATCTGCGTCTCGCGGATCTGCCGCTGCTTGGTCTCGACCGCGATCTCCGTGTTGAGTTCGTTTTCCTTGATCGCGCGCTCCTGTTCGATGGCGGCATTGCGGCGCAGGTACAGGGCGTCATCGGCGGCCTTTAGGATCTGCTCGCGGATGGTCGCCTCCAGCGCGCGCGCCGTTTCCGGCGTCGGCCTGATCGCAAGGATCGCCAGGCTGACCAGTTCCAGGCCGAGGCTGGGCAGGCCATCAGGGCGGCGCAGGCCTTCACGCACCGCCTGCACCAGGCCTTCGGATTCGTGCAGCAGGTCCTGCAGCTTCTGGCCCTGCAGGGCCGCGCGCAGCTGCACCTGGACCGCGTTCACCACGCGCTGCGGCAGCTTGCCCGGATCCTCGGACACGTAGTCGGTTCCGTTCGGCTGCAGCGTGAAGTTCATCAGCGACGCCAGCAGCTTCGGATCCGATACCCGGTAGGTGACCTGTCCCTGCACGGTCACCTGCTGGAAGTCGGCGCTGACCTCGCTGAACATGAAAGGCGCATCGACACTTTCCATCGGGATCGACACCAGCGAAGCGCTGGGCGCGAAATAGAAGAAGGCCAGGCCGGCGCCTTCGCGCACGGGCTGGCCGTTGCGGTACTGGATCAGATAGGTACTGGGGCTGGCTTTGGCGTAGCGGATGCCGAACATGGCGTGCTCCTTGGGACGGTCCTTCCCTGGTCAGGCCACCGGTCCTCCCCGGATCGGCGCGAACGGACGCGATAGCGCAAAGATAGCAATTCGAGGGCGCCCGGGTCCGGCTTCCTCCCACCGACGCGCCCGGGGCAGGTCTGGAATCAGTCGGCGGCCGGGCGTCGTTGTGCCGCTGCCGTCGCAGGCAAGCGCAGCCGGGCTCGACGCCCGCCGCATGCGGAAACGAAAACGCCGGCAGTGGCGCTGCCGGCGTTCAAGTGCGGGGCGTGGAACCGGAATGGCGACCGTTACCGCGCACCGCCCCTCGGCAACCCCTTACAGCAGGTTGCGGCCGTGGAACAGTTCCTCGATCTCCACGCGCACGCGCTGCTCGATGCGCAGGCGGTCCTTGAACGACAGGTCGGACGCCTTCGACTCGAACAGGTAGGTGTCGAGGTCGAACTCCTTGATATGCATCTTCGTGTGGAAGATGTTCTCCTGGTAGACGTTGACGTCGAACATCTCGTAGCGGTTGCGGATCGAACGCGACAGGTAATCCTGGATCGAGTTGATCTTGTGGTCGATGAAATGCTTCTTGCCCTTCACGTCGCGCGTGAAGCCGCGGACCCGGTAGTCCATGACGACGATGTCGGACTCCAGGCTTTCGATCAGGTAGTTCAGCGCCTTCAGCGGCGAGATCACGCCGCAGGTGGCGACGTCGATGTCGGCACGGAACGTGGCGATGCCGTCGTGCGGGTGCGTTTCCGGATAGGTGTGGACGGTGATGTGGCTCTTGTCGAGATGGCCGACCACGCTGGCTTCTTCGGGATGCTCGCGCACGGCACCGGGCACGACCTGGCCGGCCGCCTTCTTGTCGACGACGGGCTCCTCGGAAATCAGGATCGTCACCGACGCACCCTGGGGGTCGTAGTCCTGGCGGGCGATGTTCAGGATGTTGGCGCCGATGATCTCGGCGACGTCCGTCAGGATCTGCGTCAGGCGGTCGGCGTTGTAGGCTTCATCGATATACTCGATGTAGCGCTGTCGCTGCTCGTCGCTGACGGCGTAGCAGACATCGTAGATGTTGAACGACAGGGCCTTGGTAAGGTTGTTGAAGCCCTGCAGCTTCAGGCGCGGGAGTGGTTTGACCACGTCGGGGATCACCGATTGGTTGGGGCACGGCCCGGACGCGGGCGCGCAGACGGCGAATTATCTGCCCGTCAAGCCCCCGGCGCAAACCAGGCCGCGTCGGCGGTTGCCGTACAGTGTGCTTTGCATCATAGTCGCGGCTGAATCCGGGGGGATGGATAGACCATGCAATTGCCCGCATCACTGGCACCAGACCGAGTCTCGACTGAGCGCTTCCTGTCGCTGTGTCATCGCCGCCGCTATCCCAGCAAGTCGGTGATCATGCGGCCGGGCGATCCGGCGAACACCTTGTTCTACGTGGTCGAAGGTTCACTGAGCATCATCGCAGAGGACGAGGAAGGCCGCGAGATCATCCTGGCCTACGTCAATCCGGGCGATTTCATCGGTGAACTGGGCCTGTTCGTGGAAACGCCCCAGCGTTCGGTGATGATCCGCACGCGCACGAGTTGCGACCTGGCCGAGGTCAGCTACGAGCGCCTGTTCCAGTTGCTGGATGGCGTGCTCAAGGAAGACTGCCCGCGCATCCTGTTCCAGATCGGTTCGCAGATCTCGCAGCGCCTGCTGGCGACCTCGCGCAAGGTCAGCCGCCTGGCGTACATGGACGTGACCAACCGCGTCGCGCAGACACTGATCGACCTCTGCGATGAGCCGGACGCGGTCGCACACCCGCAGGGTCGCCAGATCCGCATCTCGCGCCAGGAAATGAGCCGCATCGTCGGCTGCTCGCGCGAAATGGTCGGCCGCGTGCTGAAGCAGCTGGAAGAGCAGGGCATGCTGCTGGTCAGCGGCAAGACCATCGTCGTCCTCGGCCACGGCACCCAGCAGGGCCCGAAGATGCTTCTGCAGCGCATCGGTCCGGGCACCGGGGACCGCCAGCGCTGAGGCTCGTGGCGCACCGGGCCGGCCCGTCGGCGGCCCGGGTGACGGCCCCGCGGCCCGAAGCGGCCGCAGTGGCTCAGGAAAACAGCTGCGACAGTTCCGCGCCCGGGTCGGGCGCACGCATGAAGCTTTCCCCGACCAGGAAGGCGTGGATGCCGGCGGCGCGCAGCCGCGCCACGTCTTCGCGCGTGCGGATGCCCGATTCAGTCACCAGCAGGCGGCCTTCCGGCACCAGCGCCCGCAGGCCCATGGTCGTGTCGATGGACACCGAGAAGGTGCGCAGGTCGCGGTTGTTGATGCCGATCAGCGGGCCGGAGGTCGCCAGCGCACGCTCCAGTTCCGCCTCGTCGTGCACCTCGATCAGCGCGTCCATGCCGAGCGAGTCGGCCAGCGCCAGCAGTTCGCGCAGGCGGCCGTCGTCCAGCGCGGCGGCGATCAGCAGGATGCAGTCGGCGCCCAGCGCGCGCGCCTCGTACACCTGCCAGGCGTCGATGACGAAATCCTTGCGCAGGATCGGCAGTGCACACGCCTCGCGGGCCTGCTGCAGGTACAGGTCGGCGCCCTGGAAATACGGTTCGTCGGTCAGCACCGACAGGCAGGTCGCACTCGCCGCCTCGTAGCTGCGGGCGATCGCCGGCGGATCGAAATCCGGCCGGATGACGCCCTGGCTGGGGCTGGCCTTCTTGATCTCGGCGATGACGGCGGGCTGGCGGTCGGCCGCCCGTGCCGACAGCGCGCGCAGGAAACCCCGCGTCGGCACTGCGTCGGCGCAACGGGCGCGCAGCTCGACCAGCGGCAGGCGGGCGGACCGTTCGGCGACTTCGTCGCGCTTGGTCGCCAGGATGCGTTGCAGGATATCGCTCATCAGGTTCCCTTCGACTGCATCGCCGGCGGCCCGGCGTAATCGCGTTCCACCCTGGCCACGCGAACCTGGTAGTGCTGGTACCAGCGCCGGCGACCTAGGTCCTGCGCCAGGCTGTGTTCGGCGTGGCGTCTCCACGCCACCACCGCCGTCTTGCTCTTCCAGTACGAGACGGTGATGCCGAAGCCATCGGCGCCGCGCACGCTCTCGATGCCGAGGAAGCCGGGCTGCACCGAGGCAAGCTCGGCCATGTGTCGCGCCATCGATTCGTAGCCGTCGAGGTTGTCGCCGTGCTGCGAGGTGAAGATCACCGCGTAGTAGGGCGGCTCGGGTGTGCTGGCGAAGCCGTGGGAGGCAGCTGCGTCCATGTCATGTTTCTCCTGCTGCCGGACTCAACCGGTTCTCCGGGTCGCATCGACGAAGTCGGCGAGCCGCTGCCGCGCGCTGCCATCGGCGATCGCCCGGTGCGCCTTCGCCAGGCCTTCGGCGATGTCGCCGGCCAGTCCGGCGACGTACAGCGCGGCCCCGGCATTGAGGGCGACGATATCGCGCGCCACGCCCGGCGTGTCGTTCAGCGCGGCGCGCAGCATGATGCAGGATTCCTCGGCATTGCCGACGCGCAGCGAACGGTTGGAAGCCATCGCCAGCCCGAAGTCTTCCGGGTGGATCTCATATTCGTGGACCTCGCCGTCGCGCAGTTCGCCGACCAGCGTCGCCGCGCCCATGGAAATCTCGTCCATGCCGTCCTTGCCCCACACCACCATCGCGCGCTGCGCGCCCAGTCGTTGCAGGACGCGGACCTGGATGCCGACCAGGTCGGGATGGAACACGCCCATCAGGATGTTCGGCGCCCCGGCCGGGTTGGTCAGCGGGCCGAGGATGTTGAAGATGGTGCGCACGCCCAGCTCGCGGCGCACCGGTGCCACGTTCTTCATGGCCGCGTGGTGCATCGGCGCGAACATGAAACCGATGCCGCACTGGCTGACGACCTGGGCGACCTGTTCCGGCGACAGCTCGATGCGCGCGCCCAGCGCCTCCAGCACGTCGGCGCTGCCGGACTTGGAGGACACGCTGCGATTGCCGTGCTTGGCGACCTTCGCGCCCGCGGCGGCGGCGACGAACATCGACGCCGTCGAGATGTTGAAGGTATGCGCGCCATCGCCACCGGTGCCGACGATGTCGACCAGGTTGGCGCGGTCCGGCAGCTCCACCTTGCCGGCGAATTCGCGCATGACGGTGGCGGCGGCGGCGATTTCGCCGATCGTTTCCTTCTTCACGCGCAGGCCGGTCAGGATGGCTGCGGTCAGTGCCGGCGAGACCTCGCCACGCATGATCGCGCGCATCAGGTCCAGCATTTCGTCGTGGAAGATCTCGCGATGCTCGATGACGCGTTGGAGAGCATCCTGCGGGCGAAGCTTCATCGGTGGGCGCACCTCGGACGGGGCGGCTGGAGCCGCGGAGGGCCAGCCAGTGTAGCAGTGCCCGCCGTGTCGTCTACGTGCCGCCCGTGACGGGCGAAGCTCAGGCCGCCAGCGGTGTGCGCTGGTGCTGGTCGAGGAAGTTGCGCAGCATGTCGTGGCCGTACTGTGTCAGGATCGACTCGGGATGGAATTGCACCCCTTCGACCGGCAGTTCGCGGTGGCGCAGGCCCATGATCTCGTCGAAGCCGCCGTCGGCGGTCTCGGTCCAGGCCGTGATCTCAAGGCAATCCGGCAGCGAGTCACGCTCGACCACGAGCGAGTGATAGCGCGTCGCCTCGAAAGGATCGGGCAGCCCGGTGAACACGCCCACGCCGGTATGGCGCACCGGCGAGGTCTTGCCGTGCATGATCGCTTTGGCACGTACCACCTTGCCGCCGAACACCTGGCCGATCGACTGGTGGCCCAGGCAGACGCCGAGGATCGGGAACTCACCGCCCAGCTCGCGGATCACCGACAGCGAGATGCCGGCCTCGTCAGGCGTTGCCGGACCCGGCGAAATGACGATATGCGACGGCGCCAGCGCGCGGATGCCGTCGACGTCGATGGCATCGTTGCGCACCGTGTGCACCTGCTCGCCCAGCTCACCCAGGTACTGCACCAGGTTGTAGGTGAAGCTGTCGTAGTTGTCGATCATCAGGATCATGGTGGGCTCCGGGGCCGGGGCGGCAACTATAAGGCCCCGGCCCGCGCCCGGCACGCCCGCCCGTCACCGGGGATCGGCGATATCGAAGCCGTTGCCGAAAAGCAGTTCCCCAGGCACCTCGAAGATCTGCAGCATTCCCCCGTAGGCGATCAGCTCGATCAGGCCGTCGCCGTCGATATCCTCGGCTGCCAACCGCGTCGCCCACACGGGCATTGGAGCCGAAAACAGTGGCTCGGGCCTGTCAAACGACAGCACGGACAACCGGCCCAGCGTGTTTACGGCAACGAGCGGTGTTTGGAATGGCGCCTGGCGGAAGGCGGCAACGGGCCCTCCCGCATCCACTCCGGAAACCGACACCGATGGGCTTGCGAAAAGCCCTTCATAGCGCGCAAGCGTTCCATGGGCGTGGTGCAGCACCAGATCCGCGCTGTCTCCAGGAGAGGCACCCGGCAGGATCGCCATGCTCACGACGTCCGGGTAGGTCATGACTGGGGCGGTATCCAGCTGCGGCCGGAACACCAGGACGCGGTCTTCCGTGAGCATCGCCACGCAAAGCTGCCCACTGCCATCGAGTGCGGCTGCGAAGACCTGCGGTTCCCGATCCCAGAGGAGTGCTACGGGTTCGGACTGCCATAACAGCCTGTTGAAATTCGGTCAGACGAAGCCCGCGAGTTCTGCGGTTCTGGTGTTTTCGTGGCAATCAGCCGCCGATCAATCGCTTTTCCAGCCTT
>NZ_SMAF01000039.1 GCF_004343305.1 Pseudofulvimonas gallinarii
GGCTCCGGCCCCGTCCTTGGGGCCTTGATGTCGGGTCGTTGCCGGGATCGGACCGCGCTGGCGCGGTCCGGTTCCCTGACGACCGGGCCAACCGGGCGCCCTTGGTTATCTGCTCGGCGAGCTGCGCGGTCAGCCGCTCCATCTTCTCGTTGAACGCCTCGTCGTCGTCCTCGGTTTCCTCGGCGCCGACGTAGCGCCCCGGCGTCAGCACATGGCCGTGCTCGGCGATCTCGGCGAGATTCACCGCACGGCAGAAGCCCGGCACATCGGCATAGGGTTCGTCGGCGCCATCCTCGCCGTCGGCGCGCCAGCGGTGCACGGTGGCGGCGATGCGGGCGATGTCTTCGTCGTCGAACACGCGATTGACGCGGGTGGCCATGCGGCCGAGCTTGCGGGCGTCGATGAACAGCACTTCGCCGCGGCGGTCGCGGGCCGGCTTGCCGCCGGGCACCGCGGCGCCGCTCTTGTCCCTGGCCAGGAACCACAGGCAGGCCGGGATCTGGGTGTTGAAGAACAGCTGCGGCGGCAGCGCCACCATCACATCCACCACGTCGGCCTCGACCATGGCGCGGCGGATGGCGCCCTCGTTGTTCTGGTTGGAGCTCATGCTGCCGTTGGCCAGCACCACGCCGGCCTGGCCGCGCGGGCTCAGGTGGAACAGGATGTGCTGCAACCAGGCGTAGTTGGCATTGCCGGCGGGCGGCGTACCATGGACCCAGCGCTTGTCGTCGGCCAGGCGCTCGCCGCCCCAGTCGCTGATGTTGAACGGTGGGTTGGCCAGGATGTAGTCGGCGCGCAGGTCCGGGTGCTGGTCGCGGTGGAAGGTGTCGGCCGGTTCCTTGCCCAGGTCGGCGGCCAGGCCACGGATGGCCAGGTTCATGGCCACCAGACGCCAGGTGGTCGGGTTGGCTTCCTGCCCGTAGATGCTGATGTCGTCAGCCTTGCCGCCGTGTGCCTCGATGAATTTCTCGCTCTGCACGAACATGCCGCCCGAGCCACAACAGGGGTCATACACTCGCCCGTGGTGCGGGGCCAGCACCTCGACCAGCACCTTGACCACCGTCGCGGGCGTGTAGAACTGGCCGCCCTTCTTGCCCTCGGCGCTGGCGAACTGGCCGAGGAAGTATTCGTAGACCTCGCCCAGCAGGTCCTTGGCGCGATGGCCTTCGCCGAAGCCGATAGTGGAGACCAGGTCCACCAGCTCGCCCAGGCGGCCGGGCTCCAGCTGGGTGCGGCCGAAGCGCTTGTCGAGGATGCCCTTCAGGCGCGGGTTGTCGGCCTCGATGGCCTCCAGCGCGGCGTCGATGCGCACGCCGATGTCGGCCTGCTTGGCCTGGGCGCGGATGGCCTCCCAGCGGGCGCTGGCCGGTACCCAGAACACGTTGGCCATGGTGTAGTAGTCGCGCTCCTCCAGCGCCTCGGCGTGGTCGGCCGGGTCGGGCAGGTGGAGGTCGCTGGATGCGTCGGCGAACGCGTCCTGCAGCTCGGCACGGCGTTCGTCGAAGGCATCGCTGTGCCATGCTGTGCATCGTCGATCCGTTCTGCGCGGCGACAGCCGGGGCGAGACATGCAAGAACAAGGGGTGCGATCGCCTGGGCCAGGCTCTGGCTTGAACGACGCTCGTCGCGATTCCGCAACGGCCGGCGGCAGTTCAGTGGCTGTCTGTATGATGACGATGTCATGTTAACTCCATGTAGTAATATTGTTGTTTTATTCGAATCCGTTGCGGAAGATCCGCTCCGGGGTGAACAGTTCGGCGTTGGAAAGCGCACCGTGAAAGCCGATGCCGCCGGCGATCAACACGCGACCGTTGGCCAATGCGGTGGCGGTGAAGTCCGCGCGCCCTTCCGTCATTGGATTCGTGCTGGTGAATGTCGCTGTGGCGGGGTCGTAGAGTTCGGCGCTTTCGACAGCCGTATGCCCGCCCGCGACGAGTACCAATCCGGAGGTCAGCGTGGCAGCCTTGGCGCCATTTCGCGGTGCTGCCATTTGGCCGGTCAGCGTGAATGTGCCGGTTGCAGGATCGAAAAGCTGGGCGTTGGCCGTATAGCCGCCGGGTGTATTTCCACCTACGAGCAGAGGGCGTCCATCAGACAGCAATGTGACCGCCGACGGCGCCAGCGGTTCGACAAGGTTGCCGGTCAAGGAGAATGTTCCGGTTGCCGGGTCGTAACGTTCGGCGCTGTCGGTGAAGCCGCCTCCGGCGACCAGAACCGAGCCATCAGGCAGCCCGATCGTGCCGAAGTACACGCGCGAAACGTTCATGCTGCCTGTGAAGGAGAACTGGCCCGTGGTCGGGTCATACAATTCGGCGCTGCTCCCGCTGGGCCAGCCTCCAACAAACAGGACACGCCCATCCTGGAGCAGCGCGGCGCCATGCAGAGTGCGCGGATAATTCAATTCCCCCACGGAAGTGAACGTGCCGGACGCGGGATCGTACAGCTCTGCCGCTCTTATCAGTACCTTGGGGGTTTGGCCGCCCGCGATCAGTACGCGCCCATCAGCAAGTTTCGTGGCGGTGGCCAAGGTTCGGCCTTGCGCGAGTGAACCGGTTGCCGTGAAGCCTCCGGTTGCCGGGTCGTAGATTTCCGCCTGCGCTATCGCGGGATCCGAGTTGTTTTTACCGCCGACGATCAGGACTCTGCCATCGTTCAGAAGGGTGGCCGTTGCTTCGGTACGGGCATGCACCATCTGGCCGATCAGCGTGAAGGTGCCTGTGAGACCCGGCTCGCCTCGTTCGGGCGTCTGCGCGCTCACCGATCCGGCCGCTGCAAGCCATGCCGTGGCTGAAATCATCGCAAGGCGAGTTATCTGGATGCGTGAGTTGGGCAATACCGGCGAGTGAGTGGTGTTCATTTTGGCGTTCCTTGCGAGGCATTGATGAGAGTTTGCTGCTGGCTCGTACTGCTCGAATCCGCCGTCGATGAAGACAGGGTCGTGGTCGCCCAGGATGTGGGCCAAGCCAGCAGTCGTTGCTTCGGCACGGCATGCACCATCTGGCCTGTCACGGTGTGTTCACGGCAATTCAAAGCCGTTCGTGAAGATCGAATCGGATATGCAGTTCTGGTACCATGGCGTTTCGCCCGTGGCGGCGTCCCATTCCGGCGACTCGACCGGGTTCAGATCGTTTCCGCAAAGCAAAGAACGGCCGGCCAATAGATTGTTGGGACTTGGAACGGCGGGTGGGTCGCCGACAAGTTGATTCCAACCCACATGGAACTCCTGCAGGCTCGTCAATCCGTTTAGGGATGGAATTGATCCGCTCAGTTGATTGCCGCTGATGTAAAACAACTGAAGCTGCTCCAGTCCCGCCAAGGGTGGAATCGGGCCGGTCAGTTGATTGCCATCAAGACCGATGCCAACGAGATTGCTCAAAGCCGACAGGTCCGGGATCGTTCCGCTGAGCTGGTTGCTGCCCAACCACAGGTATTGAAGATTGGTCAGGCCGGACAACGAAGGAATCGGGCCGGAGAGCTGATTTGCGCCGGCGTCGAGGCCGTGGAGATTGGTCAGGCCCACCAGTGAAGGAATGGTGCCGGTGAGCTGGTTGATCTGGACGCCGAAATACTCGAGATTGGTCAGCCCGGTCAATGACGGGATGGTGCCCGTCAATTGATTGCGGCCCGCGACAAACCATTTCAGCTCGCTCAGTCCGGTCAGGGATGGAATCGTGCCGCTCAGTTGATTGTTTTCGACGTTGATGCCGAGGATGTTCGTCAAAGCCGACAGATCGGGGATCGGCCCACTGAGCTGGTTGCTGCCAAGCGACAGGTGTTGGAGATTGGTCAGGCCGGACAATGATGGAATGGGGCCGGAGAGCTGATTCTGGCTGGCGTCGAAGTCGCCGAGATTGACCAGGCCCGCCAGCGAAGGAAGGGAGCCGGTGAGCTGGTTGTCCATGACGCCGAACGTGGTGAGGCTGGTCAGCCCGGACAGCGACGGGATCGTGCCGGTCAGTTGGTTGTTGGTCACGACGAAGCCCCACAGGTTCGTCAGTCCCGACAACGAAGGAATCGATCCCGTCAGTTGATTCCCGCTTGCCCAGAAGCTTTCGAGATTCACCAGCGCCGACAGCGACGGAATCGAACCCGTGAGCTGGTTGTTGTCGAGCGACACTTCCAACAGGTTGGTCAAACCCGATAGCGAGGATGGAATCGGCCCCGTCAGTTGGTTGTAGCCGAGATAAAGGTATTGCAGATTGGTATGTCCGGATAAATCGGGAATCAGCCCCGATAGGTCATTGTCGTAGAAATCAAGAAATCCGAGATTCAGGCCAGCCAATGAGGGAATCGGGCCGGTCAGGTTGTTCCAGGAAAAGGAGATGGTCCGCAGGTTCGTCAAACCCGCCAGCGACGGAATCGAACCTGTGAGCCCATTCGAGTAAGCGGAGAAAACCTGAAGGCTGGAAAGGCCGGACAGGGAGGGGATCGCACCGGTAAGCTGGTTTTCGCTGACATTGAAGAGCCACAGGTTCGCAAGTCCGGACAGCAACGGAATCGATCCGGTGAGCTGGTTTCCGCTCATCGAGAACACTTGCAGATTCGTCAGTCCCGACAACGGCGGAATCGGGCCGCTGATCTGGTTGTCGTAGGCGCGGATGATTTGCAGGCTGGACATGCCCGACAGCGACGGAAGCGGGCCGCTGATTTGATTGCCCGGTACGAAAAGAACCCGAAGATCCGTCAAGTTCGACAGCGAAGGCGGCAAGGTGCCGGCAAGATTGTTCTCACCGAGATTGATTTCGAGCACATGCGTCTCGCCCGCATCGCAGGTGACGCCCAGCCAGGCGCATTCCGTTCCGGCCGCACCGCCCCAGCCGGTGCTGTTGGTCCAGCCTGCGCCGTTCGTGCCGTTGTAGAGATCAAGCAACACCTGCCGCTCGCTCGCTGGAATCGCCGCCTGCGCCGTCGCGCCGGCCAGGGCCAGCCAGAACACGGCCAGGCGGACGCTCCAATTTCGTGCCCGCGCGGAACGTTTCATAAGGACTCCTTCTTTATCGGCGATGTTGACGGTGTACATGCGTCGGTTCTCCCTGGTGGATCAACATGTTCTCGGCTGGCTTCTGCGCGCAGGCAGACATGCGTTCAACGCCGTCCCGGATGCTGCCTATTCAAAACCCGTCCCCACGGTTGCAACGTACCGTTGTCGATTCAACGGGATATCAGCGCCAGAATCTTTCCCCAATCCTGACCAATCCTGACGAATTCTTCCTTCGCCGATGTTTGTTCTAGAATCCGGCCGCCAATGGCCGGTCTGGCAGCCGTGACCCGCGTTGGAGGTGAGGATGGGAATGGATATCCACAGGCCCGACCACGACTTGCCCATGCTGTGGCGGTTCGGGCGGGTGCAGCTGGATGAGCGCGGCACCGTCAGCGTCGGTGGCGAGGCGCTGGCGCTGGACCGCAGCGGGTTCGAGATCCTGCTGGCTCTGCTGCGCCATGTCGGCGAGGTGGTGACCAAGGACGAACTGCTGGCGGCTGGTTGGCCCGGCCGGGTCGTCAGCGAAAACACCTTGAACAAGGCGATCAGCCGCCTGCGCCATGCTCTGGATGCGGATGGCGAGGCGATCCGGGTCGTCTATGGCTATGGGTACCGGCTTGCCGCCCAGGTCCATGTGAAGGCCGCGGAAGTTGCCGGTGCGGTGGAGATCGCGCAAGCCGATGGCATCGATCGTCTGCGTTCGGGCGATTCCCTGCCGTTGCGTCCGCAGTGGCGTCTGGATCGCTGGCTGGGCAAGGGTGCCAGCAGCGCGGTGGCGGTGGGCCGCGATGCGATGGGCGAGGCGAGGGTGTTCAAGTTCGCCATCGGCGAGACGGGCCTGCGCGGCTTGCGCCGCGAGGTGGCATTGACCCGCTATCTGGCCGAGATGGCGGTCGATCCGGCCGGGGTCGTCCCATTGTTGGGCTGGAACCTCACCCGCACGCCGTTCTTTACCGAAATGCCGTTCTACCCGGACGGCGATCTGCGCCACTGGGCCGGGAACGAACAGCGGCTGAAATCGCTGCCGCAGGCGGCGCGCCTGGACCTGTGCGCCCAGGTCTGCGAGGCCGTGGCGGAATTGCATGCGACCGGCATCGTCCACAAGGATCTGAAACCGGACAACCTGTACCTGACGGCCGATGCCGACGCGCCGCATGGCTGGCGGGTGCTGCTGGGCGACCTGGGCGCGGGCGAGGCCGCCCTGTCGCCGCAGCTGGCGGAGCTTGGCCTGACCCGCAGCCTGATCGGCACGGTGGACGAGGCTTCGTCCGGTGGTGGCAGCCCGCTTTACCTGGCGCCGGAAGTGCTGGCCGGCCAGGCCGCGACCCAGCAGAGCGACGTGTATTCCCTGGGCATGTTGCTGTACCAGCTATTGGCGGGCGACCTGCGGCGACCGCTGGCGCCGGGTTGGGAGGCGGACATCGGCGAGCCGTTGCTGCGCGAGGACATTGCCCTGGCTGCCGCGGTCGAGCCGGAACACCGGCGGATCGACGCGCGTGGCTTGGCGCAACGGCTGCGCACGCTCGACAATCGCCTCAAGGAGCGCCAGGCCGCGGCGCAAGAGGCCGAGCGGCAACGGCTACGTGATACGCAGTTGCAGCGCTTGCGCCAGCGGTGGCGTTGGGGTTTGGCCGTGTCGCTGAGCCTGTTCGCCGGATTCGCGGTGGCGCTGTGGATGTTTTTGCGAGCCGAGGCCGCACGTCTTCAGGCTGAACATGACCAGCGGCGAGCGCAGGCGGTACAGACGTTTCTGGCCGAGGATCTGCTGCTGAAAGCCGATCCCTTCGTGGGTGGCGTACCGGGTGATGTCAGTTTGCGCCAGGCGATCGACGCGGCGACCGAAACCGTGGACACCCGGTTTGCCAGTCAGCCCGAAAGCGCTGTCGAGGTGTACCACAGCATTGCCCATGTCTATTCCGGCTGGGGTGACTACGCGCGCGCCATCGAGATATTCCAGCGCGCCCGCGTGCTGGCGGCCGGCCTGAAGGGCAGGCCCTCGGCCGTGGCTGAGATTGATCTTCACCTGTGCAATGAAATGCGCATGGCCGGCGATGTCGTCGCTGCCGGCGCGGCTTGCGTGGCGGCACGTACCGGATTCGATGCGGCCGGCGTGCGCAGCGATGAAACCACGGTGGCGCATGCCAAGGTGATGTTCGAGACAGGCGATTGGGCACGGGCCGTGGGCGCACTCGATCCGGTGGTCGAGCGCACCGATCCGGAGCGAGCCCCCAGGCTGTTGGCCGACGCGTTGTGGTTCCGCGCATTGAGCCTGCGCAAGCTGGCCCGCTACGCCGAGGCCGATGCTTCGTTCAAGCGTCTGATGGAAGTCCAGCGTCGCGAATACGGTGAAGAAAGCCCGATGACGGCGTGGGCTTTGGCGGACTACGGCGATTTCCTGACCGAGGTCGGGCGTTTCGACGAGGCTATGCCCGCGTTGGAGATGGCGCAGACGATCTTCGACGGCACCTTGGGACCGCAGCATCCGGATTCGCTTTCTCCTGGCTACAGCGTCGCCGAGATGCATCTGTGGAAGGGCGAATGGTCGCAGGCCATTGCCTTGCTCGAACCGCGGCTGGTGCGCTGGCGCGAGGTGCTGGGAACCCAGCATTTCTGGACACTGTATGCCCTGACCAAGCTGGCGTTGGCCGAGGCCGAAGCGGGGCATGTGCAGAAGGCACAACCGCTGTTGGACGAGGCGCGCGCTGTGGGCCACACGTTGTTGGCCCAATACCACGCCAAGAGTGCATCGTTCCATGCGAACTGGGCGCGCACGTTTCTGATGCTGGAGCGTGCCGATGATGCCGCGACCGAATTGCAGATACTGGAGGTGCGTTTGCATGCGCACTTTGCACCGGATCATCCGTTGCGAGCCACTGCCGACTGCTTGCATGCGCGTTTGGCGCTGCTCAGGGGTGATCGTGTCACGGCTGCCAGCCACATCGCGACATGCCGGAACGGACTCGGCATGCATTTCCCGGCCGAGCACCCGGCATTGCTGGAACCGGCAAGCTTGCAGGCGAGGCTGGAGTCAGAGGCGGGTGTACACGGCCAATGAGTCGGGCCTGTCTATGGCGGCAGGCTGGTCCGCGCGCGGTGCGGACCAGCCCGACAGCGGTGCGGCGTTTACGGTGAGGTCGCGCCCAGGCCGGTGTGGTGGGCGACGAAGCCGAGGATGTCGGCGTATAGGAAGTTCAAACGCCCTTTTCGGGCAGTCTGCTGGGTAGGCGGCGGTCGCGCAAGCCCCGTTTTGGGCACGGATCGGACGTCTGTG
>NZ_SMAF01000040.1 GCF_004343305.1 Pseudofulvimonas gallinarii
TACGCGCCGGACTTGAATCCGGACGAGCTTGTCTGGAGCTACACCAAGCGAACCGGGGTCGCGCGAAGCCCGCTGCGTAGTGGCGAGAAGCTGGCTGATCGGGTCCATGCGCAACTGTCCGACATCAAGCTCCGGCCCGACCTGGTGCGCTCGTTCTTCGGGCATACAAGTGTCGCCTATATTTCTGACTGATCAGTAATCCTTCCGGACATCATGCGCGCATGGACAAACGACTGATTGCGCTCGCCATCGTGGCCCTGGCGTCAGCCATGGCGACGGCCGCCCCGGCATCGGAGCGCCGCGACCACGAGCGGGCGCGTGCCGCCGTCGTCGCCGGCGAGCGCCTGCCGCTGTCGGTGATCCTGAAAACCATCGAGGAGCGCTTCGGTGGCCGCGTGCTGGAAATCGACCTCGAAGACGACCGCGGCCGGCCGGTCTATGAAATCGAGATCCTCGACGACCGCGGCCGCGTGCTGGAACTGGACGTCGATGCGGCGACTGGCGAGATCCTCGAACAGGAGTACGACGACTGATGCGCATCCTGGTGGTGGAGGACGACGATGCCCTTGCGCAGCGTGTCGCCGATGCGCTGCGTGCCGAACAGTTCGTCGTCGAAACCTGTGCCGACGGCAGCGAAGCCGATTTCCTCGGCGGCACGGAAAGTTATGACGCGGCCGTGCTCGACCTCGGCCTGCCCGGCCTCGACGGCGTCAGCGTGCTGCGCAACTGGCGCCGCGCCGAAGCGAAGTTTCCGGTGCTGGTCCTTACCGCGCGCGAGCGCTGGCACGACAAGCTCGCGGCCTTCAACGCCGGCGCCGACGATTACCTGGTCAAGCCGTTCTCGATGCCCGAGCTGGTGGTGCGTGTCAAGGCGCTCATCCGCCGTGCCAGCGGCCACGCCGAAGCGGTGCTCAACTGCGGCCCGCTGCAGTTCGACACCCACGCCGGCCGTTTCCTGTTGAACGGCGACACGCTCACGCTGACCGCGCAGGAACAGCGCATCCTCGCCTACCTGATGCACAACCAGGGTCGCGACGTCAGTCGCAGCGAACTGATCGAACACGTGTACGAGCGGGACCTCGACCACGATTCCAACGTCATCGACGTGCTGGTCGGCCGCATCCGCCGCAAGCTCGGCGTCGATCTGCTGCACACCCGGCGCGGCATCGGCTTCTACCTGTCGGAACAGGCATGAGCGGCTCGCTCAGCCATCGCCTCATCCTGGCCGCCTGCGCCTGGGTGATCGCGTTGACGGTGCTGGGCGGCCTTGTCCTCACGTTCGCCTTCCAGCGCGCTGCGACGGCCAGCTTCGACGTTGCGCTCAACGACCAGCTGCGCGAACTGGTCGCCGGCCTGACCACGGCCGGCGCAGGCCAATGGCAGCTCAGCCAGCCGCCCGGCGACAGCCGCTACGGCGACATCTATTCGGGCCGCTACTGGCAGGTCGAAGACCAGGAAGGTCGGCGGGAACGCTCGCGATCGCTGTGGGACAGCCGCCTGGCCACCTGTCCCGCCGGGCCGGCCGGCGGGCCGGAATGGCTTTCGCCCGAGGGTCCGGATGGACGGCCGCTGCGCGCGATCCGCCAGCGCATCGCCCTGCCCCGACGCACGCAGCCGGTCTGCGTGCAGGTCGCGGTCTCGCGCGCCGCGCTCGATGCTGAAATCGCGCAGTTCACGCGCACGCTGGTACTGGCGCTGGCGGTCCTTGCCGGCGGCCTGCTGGTCGCCGTCTGGCTGCAGGTGAGTTTCGGTTTGCGACCCTTGCGCCGGCTGGCTGGCCAGGTACGCGCCGTGCGCGAAGGTCGCGCCGACCGCATCGACGGCCGGCATCCCGTGGAGATCCAGCCGGTAGTCGATGAACTCGATGCCGTGCTGGCGCACAACCGCCGCCTGGTCGAACGCGCACGCAGCAGCAGCGCCGACCTCGCGCATGCGCTGAAGACGCCGTTGAGCGTGATGGCGGCCGAAGTGCAACGCCCCGGCGAGGACTGGCGCGGCACCGTGGACCGGCAACTGCAGCGCATGCAGGCACTGGTGCAACGACACCTCGGACGCGCCGCCGTGGTCGGTGCCGGCTCCGGACGGCGCACACCGGTCCGGCCGGTGCTTGAAGACCTGCTCGGCGCCATGCGGCGCATCCATGCCGCGCGCGGCATCGCCTTCCACTGCACCGCCGGCGATGATGCCGTGTTCATCGGCGAACGCGAGGACCTGGAAGAGCTGCTTGGCAACCTGCTCGACAACGCGGGCAAGTGGGCACGCTCACGCGTCGATGTCGAGGTCGCGCAGGACCGCGACGGCCTGCGCATCCGGATCGGCGATGACGGCCCCGGCCTGACGCCGGCGCAGCGCGAAGCCGCCACCGAGCGCGGCCGCCGCTTCGACGAACGCGCGCCAGGCTCCGGGCTCGGCCTGGGCATCGTCGACGACATTGCCGGCAGCTACGACGGCCACCTGCGCCTGGATGCCGGCGCATCCGGCGGCCTGCTGGCCGAACTGTGGTTTCCGATGCCGGCGACGAACGCGGCCTGACGAAGGGCCGCCGCGTTGCTCAGTGACGCGACAGCAACCGCGCCATCAGCGCCCGCAGCGCCAGCGGCTTCAAGGGCTTCTGCAGCAGGTGGCAATCGGCCGCGATGACGGCCGAACGCACCGCCTCGCTGTGGTCGGCCGTGACGATCACCGCCGGCACCGGGCCTGTGGTTTCACGCAGCGCCTGCAGCACCGCCAGTCCCGTCACGCCGTCATCGAGATGGAAGTCGAGCAGCACGATGTCCGGTCGCTGCGTGGACGCTGCCGCCAACGCCTCTTCGCGCGTGCGCGCCGGGATCACGCGGCAGTTCCAGCCGGCCAACAGCGATTCCATCGCACGCAGCACGCTGGCGTCGTTGTCCACGACCAGCACGCAGCCGCCGTCACGCTGCAACGGTTCGCCCGCCGCGGGCGGTTCCGGGCGAACAACGGGTGCGGCACGCGGCACGCGCAGCGAGAACACCGTGCCACGCCCCGGCCATGAGCGCAGCGACAGCGGATGGCCAAGCAGGCGCGCGGTGCGTTCGGCGATCGACAGCCCCAGGCCCAGCCCCTGTCCCTGCGACTGCAGCCGGCGGAACTCCTCGAACACCAGCGGCTGGTCATCGATGGCGATGCCAGGACCGGTATCCCAGACCTCGATGTCGATGCCGTCGCCGCGACGCCGGCAGCCGAACAGGATGCGTCCGCTGTCGGTGTAGCGCACCGCGTTGGCGAGGAAGTTCTGCAGGATCCGGCGCAGCATCTGCGGATCGCTGCACGACCACAGGCGCGTCGGCACCACGTCGAGCTGCAGTCCACGCTGGGCCGCCAGCACGCCGAACTCGCTGCCCAGTCCGGCCATCAGGTCGGCGAGCGCGAACGGCTGGTGCTGCGGCTTCAGTCCGCCGGCATCCAGTCGTGAAATATCCAGCAGGCCGGCGAGCAGGCCTTCGGCGGACTCCAGCGCGCCGCCGATGTTGCCGACCGCTTCGCGCGTCCCCGCGTCGGTGACACGCTGGCCCAGCGCGTGGTTGAACAGCTTGGCCGCGTGCAGCGGCTGCGCCAGGTCGTGGCTGACGGCCGCGAGGAAACGCGTCTTGGCGCGGTTGGCGCGCTCGGCTTCGGCACGCGCGCGTTCGGATTCAGCCGTGCGTTCGGCCACGCGCTGTTCCAGGGTTTCGGCGACGCGCTTGAGTTCCGACTCGGTGCGGCGGAACGCCGTGACATCGGTGAACGTGGCGACGAAGCCGCCGCCGGGCATCGGGTTGCCGCGGATCTCCACCACCACGCCACCCGGGAACACGCGCTCGGTCACATACGGCGTGCCGGCGCGCATGTGCCGCAGGCGCCGCTCGACATGCGTGAGATCGGCCGGATCACCGGCCAGCCCGCGCGCGGCGTTCCAGGCGACGAGTTCGGCGACCGGCGTACCCACGCGCAGCAGCTCGGCCGGATAGTCGAACAGTTCGGCGTACCGGCGGTTCCAGGCAACCAGGCGCAGGTCACGGTCGACGACGCTGATGCCCTGGCTCATGTTGGCGAGTGCCGCTTCCAGCAGCTGCTGGTTGACCTGCAGAGCCTGCGACGTTTCGCCGACCAGCTCGGCCACCGTTTCCAGTTCGCCGACATCATGGCGACGCAATGCGTTGAGCAGCAGGCGCGCCGATGCGGCACCGACGACGCCACTGAGCGCGTGTTCGACGCGATGCAGTCGCGTTGCATCCGCCACGCCGCCGCCGGTGCCGGCGAACAGACCGGCCACCGTCTGCGCATCGAGAAAGCGCGATGCCAACCGGCGCAGGTCATGGAGGGCGACACCGCCCTGCAGGGCGACCTCGTCGCGCCCCCCCCGCGCCAGCGCCAGCAGCAGCGTCACGTTGACGGCCAGGCCGACCAGCGTCGCCCGCGTCAGCGGTTCCAGTGCACCCAGGCCGAGGAGATTGCCCGGCGACAGCCAGGAGAAGCCCAGCCAGCCGGCGACCAGCCAGTCCGGCTGCATGCCCTGCGACAGCATCACCTGCGGCAGCATCAGCACGTAGGCCCAGACCAGCACGCCGGCGATGGTGCCCACGAGGATCGCGCGAGACGACCAGTTTGGAAGATACAGCGCGACGACCACGGCCGGCGCCAGCTGGCCCAGCGCCGAAAACGACTGCGCACCGATGTCGGCCAGCGCATCGCTGCCGAAGAGCACGCGCGAATACGCCCAGGCCAGCAGCAGGATCACGGCGATGCCGATGCGTCGCGTCCACAGCACATGACCCAGCAGGTCGCCGGAACCTTCGCCGCGCGCCCAGCTGCGACCGAGCAGCGGCGCCAGCCAGTGGTTGCCCAGCATCAGGCTCAGCGCCAGCGTCGCCATCACCACCATGGCGGTGGCGGCGCTGAGTCCACCCAGGAATGCCAGCAGCGCAATGCCCGGTTGTCCCGCCGCCATCGGCAGGCCAATGACATACAGGTCGGAACTGATCGAATCACCCAGCGCCAGGCTGCCGGCCCACGCCAGCGGCAGGATCGGCAGCGCGATCAGCACCAGGTATGTGATGAAGCGCCAGCGCGCGCGACGCACGTCGTCGGGATCGGCGCATTCGACGACGCCGACATGGAACTGGTGCGGCAGCGTGAAAGGTGCCAGTGCGCCGAGCAGGATCAGGGTCAGGAAACCGTCGCTGCCACCGCTGGGCGCCGGCAACTGCGTGCGCGCGGTCGACGCCAGCTCGAACGGACCCTCGTGCAGCACGAAGACCACGAAGATGCCGATGGCCAGCAACGCCACCAGCTTGAACACCGACTCGCAGGCGATCGCCAGGAGCAGCCCGGGATGACGGTCGCTGGCGGCGGCGCGACGGGTGCCGAACAGCATGGCGAACAGCGCCATCGCGCCCGCCACCCATAACGCGCTGTCGCCCGCCAGCGGAATATCGTCTCCGCGCTGCACCAGCAGGTCGAAACTGGTGCTGACCGCCTTCAGTTGCAGCGCCAGGTAGGGCACGGTGCCAAGCAGCATCACGCCGGTGATCACCGCCGCCAGCGACGAGCTTCGACCCAGCCTGCCGGCGACGAAATCCGCCAGCGTGGTGCAGTTGCGTTCATGCGCCAGGCGGACCAGCCGGCGCAGCATGGGCCAGCCGAAGGCGAACAGCGCGATCATGCCGACGAAGGTTGGCGGCAGCCACCAGCCCGAACGCTTCGCCTGCGTCACCGTGCCGAAGAAGGTCCACGACGTGCAGTGCACGCCGAGCGCCAGCGCATACACCCAGGCACCCGGCAGCCGCGCATGGCGCGTACGCGCTTCGCCGACCAGTGCGGCGAGGAACAGCAGGCCCAGCCAGGCCAGTGCCGCGAATGAAATGGTCGCCGCGCTCATCGCCGCGAACTATAACGGCAAGCGGTCGCCGCCCCTTGCCGGCACTGACACCCGCCGGTCCCCGGCGCGTAACGAAGGCCGGCTACCTGTCATCCGATCCGCGGCAGGAAAAATCCTTGCAGTACCCACTGGACCGGTGGCGACGGTGATCGTCGTCGCCACCGGCTGGCTCGATGTCGGCGCGCTCAAACGCAGCCGACCCTATGTGATCGTCGGCGCCTTCGTCGTCGGCGCCATCGTCCCGCCGCCCGACGTGCTCTCACAGGTGATGCTGGCGGTGCCGATGTGCCTGCTCTACGAACCGGGCACAACCGGCAACCTCGCGCGGCCCGGCCCTGGCGACCTGCCACCGGCAAGCGGCCCTGGTGACCTGGGCCGGCAACACCCCGCCCCCATTGCCCCGCTCATCCAGCCGCAGGCGCCCGATGAGGCGTGACGGGGTCGCCGTACCGGCCCGTCGGTGATCCCGACGGATTTTTTTCGAAGCCGGTTAAAGGCTGGCGCCAGATTCTCCGTCTCAACCGTGGAATCCAGGGAGCTCGCCATGAAACCGTTCCGTTATCTGCCCCTGCTGGCGCTGGCAGGCCTGTTCCAGCACGGCGCCGCCTCGGCGGCGCTGTTCCTCGTCGGCACCGGACCCCAGTGCACGCACCCGACCCTGGCATCGGCGCTGGATGCCGCGGTGGCGAACGGACCGGGCCACGACGAGATCCGCGTCAGTGCCGATGCGCCAACCACCAACGCCCATTTCACGATCACCGCCACGGACGTGCTGATCGCCGGCGGCTACTGGACCTGCGGCAGCGCCATCCCCAGCCTCGGCGCGCGGGCGCAGGTCTCGGGCAACAACCACGACCCGGTGTTCCACATCGGCAACAACCGCAACGTCGAACTGCGGCAGCTGGCGATCAGCAACGGCGGACGCCACGGCATCGTCAACGGCGACTTCGCGGTCGGCGGCGCCGTCTGGCTGCAGGGCGGAACGGCCGTCCTTCGTGGCATCCGCGCCTTCGACAACCGCGCGCGACTCGGCGGCGCGATCGCCGTCACCGGCAATTCCGTCATGGCCATCCACGGCGGCGCCACCGCCACCGAAATCACCCACAACGAGGCCATGCTCGGTGGCGGCATCTATGTCGGCGAACGCGCCACCCTGCGCATCGAGAACGACAACGTCCTGATCGCCGACAACGCCGCCAACGGCAGCGCCAACTGGTGGGAAAACATGGGCGGCGGCATCCATGCCACCGGCGGCGTGAACACCGCGTCGAGCATCGAGGTCGGCTGGCTGGATGCCGACCCGGGCCTGCCGATGCGCACGCCGGCCGGCCTGGTGATCGCCAACAACGTTTCACTGGGCAATGGCGGCGGCGTGTCGCTGTACGGCAACACGTCCTTCAACGCCTTCGGGCTCATCGCGGATTCGTGTGGGTGATTTCGGGCCTTGGAGGTTGCCAAGGTCCCTGTAATCCAGCCATCTTGTGGGCGCAGGAAGGCGGTCGATTCCTGC
>NZ_SMAF01000041.1 GCF_004343305.1 Pseudofulvimonas gallinarii
CTCACAGACGTCCGATCCGTGCCCAAAACGGGGCTTGCGCGACCGCCGCCTACCCAGCAGACTGCCCGAAAAGGGCGTTTGAACTTCCTATACGCAGGTGCTGCGCTGGTTCGACGTGGACGTGAAAACCGCCAGCGGCGAAGTCGTGGCGAAGGTACGCAAGCAGCTCTACGTGCGTCTCAAGCCCGGGCGCAGACCGGCAACCTGACGCCTTGCCCGCTGCAACATCCCAGCACTAATGTCCGAACCCATGTGCTCCGAGACAAAACCCGAGGACAACGTCACCGTGCTGCTGCGGCGCTGGCATGACGGCGACCGCACCGCACTCGAACGCCTGCTGCCGCAGGTCTACGCCGACCTGCGACGTATCGCCGCCGGGCAACTACGCCGGCACGAAGGCCACGACACGCTGCAAACCACTGCGCTGGTGAACGACGTGTTGCTGCGCCTGCTTGATCGTCGCCTCACGGACTTTTCCAGCACCGCCCACCTGCTCAACGCCGCAGCGCAGATGATGCGCCAGCATCTGGTCAACCGCGCCCGCGTCGCCGCCAGCGAAAAACATGGCGGCGGTTGGTTGCGCGACGAGTTCGCCCAAAGCATGTCGCTGCCGATTCCCGACGACAGCGACATCGTCGATCTGGATGCTGCGCTCACCGATCTTGAACGCTTCGACACGCGCATGGCGCGGGTCGTGGAACTGCGCTATTTCATCGGCCTGAACGTGGCCGAGATCGCGCACGCGCTGGACACCAGCGAACGTACCGTGCAACGCGACTGGCTGCTGGCCCAGGCCTGGCTGCGCGACCGCTTCGACGCCTGACCCTGCGCACCGGCCCAAGGGGCCTTGCCCCCTTCGCTCGCAAAGAGCCTGCCCCGGACTTGATCCGGGAAGGGAGCCGACCGTGCGCCAAAAAGATGAACGAAAAATAAATATCAATGTCGGGCTTTCGTGCTGTTTCTCATACCCCCTGTGACGCCCGCGCAAACCCGCTTCGCGCAGCGCCATCACTTCCTTTCACAGGGCATCCGACATGACACGCACACTGAAACATTCCTGGCTCCGGGCCGCCTTCGCCGCCTGCCTTGCCCTGTTCGGGGCAAAACACGCAACGGCGGGCGAATATGTTCCCGATCCTTCACGCAACAACGGCCTGCATCTCCTCGAAAATTTCGGCCTTGGTCTTGTGGCTGAAAACTACATCGGTCGCAAGATGGTGCGGCTGGACAATGGTGATGTGATCGTCGCCGGCGAGGTGCCGGCACGCAGCGGAACCGTCGGCACCACGACCATCGGGCTGGTGCGCTACAACGACGAAGGCCAGTATGTGGCCTGGAGCAACCCTGGCAGCAATGGATACGGTGGCGGTGCCAACAACCGCTACGTCATCATCCCCAACCCCTTGACTGACTACTATGTCGTCGAAGTACGGGACATGGTGGTCCACGGCAACCAGATATTCGTTCTGGCCAATACCAACAGCGGCCCGATCCTGAACAGGTTCGATGCAGTGATCTACGTGTTCGGCACCGATGGAAGTTTCAGTAACGGATTTATTGTTGATTCAGCCCCGGCCAGTGCACGCACCGTCTGGGGCAGCGCACTGGCGGCCTATACCGTCAACCCCGACACTCCCTCAAGCTCCGTCGAACTCCTCTATATCGGGAGCAGGAAGCCAGGAGCGGTGGAACACATCGCGTTCAAGCGCTACAGCGTCGGAACCACGACAGGCATACTGCACTCGTGGAGCGAAAACACAATCAAGCCTTCCATCGGTGCTTGCCCGTTAAGCATTCATTGCACGGCTTCCGATATCGCACTGGGTTCTTACCGCGTCGAAAACGGCATCCCCGTGATCCCCGAAGTTTTCATCACAGGAACGCGCATTGATAACCCAGATGTCATGTCCTATGTTGTTCAGCTCAACATCAGACCTGGCAACCTATCTGTAGAGGAGATAGGCACTTTCCGAGTCGGGCCGTTCAACACCCGTGGTCGCGCGCTGGTGGTTGACCAAGACGATCTCTTCATGGTGGCCGAAGCCGATCGCGCGTGCAAAAACGGAGTGGCAGTCAGCAGATTTAGCACCTTCGTAGCCGCCCCCACCTATCCCACCTGGACACGCCACTTCGGCGGCAGCGATGAAGAAGCGGGATTCTGCAACACACCTCCCTTCTCGCACCTCCAGCCAACCGACATCCCCTTCGCCGTCGCGCTTCAAGATGGCAAGCTGGCTGTCGCAGGGCATGGCTACCGCACCCAGGCCGGAGCGGAAAGCATCACGGATGGCTTCGTCACCGTGCTCAATGCGGCCACCGGAGCCCTGATCTCGCCTGCAACCAGCGCACAACGTCCCGATGTGCCGCTGGTGTATTACCCGGAGCGCAACTCGGTGGGAGATCGCACCCGGCACACAGGCTTCAAGGACATCGTAGCTTCAGGCAATGGCACTTTCACCGTAACCGGCGACGCGCGCTACCCGGAAAACTACGCCGCGATGCCATGGCTGGCGGGCAAGAGGCGCTACACGACGCTGCGAATCATGGAAGCCGGGCCTGAGATTTTCGCCAACGGATTCGAGTAGCTCCGAACGCATGGTACTGATCCCCATGCGGTTGTTGCGGGGCGAATCGTGCCTCGCAATGACGTGCACCATACGATACGAAGCACCGTCTCTCCCCTCACCGGACCGCAGCATTGGATATCCTCGAACGCGAACGCCGCGCACTGTCCCTCGCTCGCCTCGCACTCGACTATCCAGCAGGTGAGCGCGAGGCACTGATCGCGCAACAGTGCGGCAACGACACCGCACTCGCCGAACGGGTGCGCCGGCTGCTGGCGCGGCTGGAGGAGATTTCCGACGATGGCGCGGCGCTTCCCCGCAGTAAACCCGACGAAGCCGCCACCGAACGCCTGATCGGCACGCTTCTCGGCCCGTTCCGCGTGATCGAGCGCATTGGGCGCGGCGGCATGGGCGTGGTGTATCGGGGCGAGCGCGAAGGTGCGGACTTTCAACAGGAAGTCGCGCTGAAGCTGATCCGGCGCGGGTTCGATTTCGACGATGTGCAGGTGCGTTTCCTGCGCGAGCGGCGGATTCTGGCACGGCTGGATCACCCGCATCTGGCGCGTTTCATCGACGGCGGCGTGACGGAGGGTGGTCGCCCGTGGTTCGCGCTGGAGTTCGTGCGCGGACGCAACATCGCCGCATGGTGCGACGAAGAGCGCCTCACCATCGCCGCCCGCGTGCGGCTGTTTCTGGACGTGTGCGCGGCGGTGCAGTACGCGCACGCGCAACTGGTGGTACACCGCGATCTGAAGCCGGACAACATCCTGATCGATGACAACGGCGCCGTGCGGCTGCTGGATTTCGGCATCGCAAGGCTGCTCGGCGAGGAAGAACACGGCCTCACCCTGACCCGCAGCGGCCACGGCTACGCGATGACGCCCGAATACGCCGCGCCCGAGCAATTCGCCGGGCAAGCCGTGGGCGTGGGTGCGGACATCTATGCGCTCGGCGCGGTGCTCTACACCCTGGTGGCCGGCGTGCCGCCCATCGCGCTGGATCGCGGCGACGTGCTGCGCGCCGGACAGCAGGTGCGCGAGCTTTCGCCGCAGACGCTGACCGCAGCGATTGCACGCAGCAGCGCCAGCGAGGATGCCGGGCAAGCCGAAGCACAGCGACTGGCGGCGCGTTCCACCCACGCCACCGCGTACCGCCGCACCGTGCGCGGCGATCTTTCGCAGATTCTGGAAAAGACGCTGGCCAAGGAACCCGAGCGCCGCTACACCGCCGCCGCCGCGCTGGCCGACGATCTGCAACGCTGGCTCGCAGGCAGGCCGGTGCAGGCCACCGGCAACACGCTGCGTTATCGCGCGGGCAAGTTCGTGCGCCGCCATCGCGCCGGCGTGGCGATGGCCGCGCTCGCGCTGGCGAGCCTGTTGGCGGGCATCGCCGCCGTGCTCTGGCAGGCGCGCATCGCGCAGCAGGAGGCGCAATCGGCCACGGCGATGAAGGACTACGTGCTCGATCTGCTGCGCGAGACCGAAGTGCGCGATGCCGACGACCGCATCGCCGTCGCCGACCTGCTGCAACGCGGCAGCGAGCGCCTGCGCGAACTGCCGCCGGGCAGCGAACTGCGCACCGAAATGCTGGCCGTGCTGCTGGCCCTGCATCGCGATCTCAACGCCGTCGATCGCGGCCTCGAACTGGCGCAGGCCGAACTTGGCACCACACCGGACTGGCGGCGCGCACGCACACCCGCCGGGCTGGCAGCGCTGACCCTCTACGCACACCTGTTCGGCCATGCGGCGCGCCCTGACGACCGCGACCGCCTCATCGCGCATCTGGCCCCGGCGGTGGAAACCTTCCCCGGCAGGCGCGACCTGCTCTTTGCCGATGCTGCCGCGCATGTCGGCACCATGACGATGGACGCAGGCCAGCCGGTGCGCGCGCTTGCGATTCTGGAAGATGCCGTGGCCGCGATGGACGATCTGCTGCCGGCCAGCGACCCGCGCCGGCAAGGTGCCGAAGTGCTGCTGGCCGGCGCCCTGACCACCCTGCGACAGGGCGAACGCGGGCGCGAACGGGCCGAACGCACGCTGGCCGCCGTCGATGACCGCTATCCGCGCATGCGCGCCTACGTGCAGAACATGGCCGCGCTGCGACGTGCGCTGTTCGGCGATTTCGAGGCGGCCGAAACTCTGTACGCCAGCACGCGCGACATCCTGCAACGCTATCCCGACCGCCGTCTGGCCGGCTATTACGCCCATACCCACGCCTCCCACGCCTTCGATCTGGGCGATGCGGCACACGCGCACGCCATGATCGAAGGCGGACTGGAGTACAGCGAAGCCCTCAATCCCGGACGGCTCGACAGCGGCCTTTACCTGATGCGCGGCGAACTGGCGATGGTTCAAGACCGCTTCGACGCTGCCGCCGAAGCGTATTCGCAGGCCGTGCAGTCGCACGCAGGCAACGCCAGGCCCGGACTCGATGCGATCTACCCGCAAACCCTGCGCGCCGTGGCGCTGTGCCGCGCCGGGCGAGGCGACGAGGCATGGGCAAGCTGGCATCAGGCCCACGACTGGCTGACGCACGCCCCTTCATCCACCGGCCACGCCGCCGCCCTGCTCGCCGCAGCGCAGGCCGTACTGCTCGCAGATGGCAGCGAGCCGGACGCCGCCGCCATCGCCTTCGCCCAGGCCGACACCGAACTCGCCAGCGCCCGCACCCGGCCGATCTCGGTGCACTGGCAACTGCGCGAAAACCGCGACGAGGTGCGCTTCGCGCTCTGGCAGGCGCAATCGCTGCACGCCGCAGGCCGTATCCAACAGGCACGCGAACATGCGCGCCAGGCGCTCCCCGCCAGCCGCGCACGGCTGGGCGATCGGCATTTTTTCGTGCAGGCGTTGCGGGAGATGGCAGACCAATTGCCTTGATCAAGCCCCTCTCCCATCGGGAGAGGGGTTGGGGTGAGGGTACGGACGAAGCGCGACAACCCAACCTTGCCGCAAGATTTCGTTGCCGCGCTTCGCTCGTACCCTCATCCGCCCCCGGATCGAGTCCGGGGCAGGCTCTGCCGGGCACCCACCCTGCCAGCCGACTTGCATGTCGACTGGCGTTCGCAGGCTCGCGGCTGCGCCGCTCGAAAGCCCTGTTCACCCCAAGGGGAGAAGGGAAAGCCGCGCAGAATGGGGATTTCGCTGCAAGACGGTAGAATCCGCGTCCATGAAAACCGCCTCCACCATCGCCGCCGCGTTCTACCGCTTCGCCACCCTGCCCGATTACGCCGAGAAGCGCGCCCCGCTGCTGGCGCTGTGCGAAGCACGCCACGTCTCCGGCACCATCCTGCTGGCCGCCGAAGGCGTCAACGGCACCATTGCAGGCACGCCCGACGACGTGCGCGCCGTGCTGGATTTCCTGCGCGCCGACCCGCGTCTGGCCGCGCTGGAACACAAGGAATCGCCCGCCGCACGCGCGCCGTTCCATCGCATGAAGGTGCGGCTCAAGCGCGAGATCGTCACGCTCGGCGTGCCCGGCCTGGATCCGGCCACGCAGGCCGGACAGTACGTCGATCCTGCCGACTGGAACGCCCTGATCGACGACCCGGACGTGGTGCTGGTGGACACCCGCAACGATTACGAAGTGGCCATCGGCAGCTTCCCCGATGCGGTAAACCCGGCCACGCGCAGCTTCAGCGAGCTGCCCGAATGGCTCGAACGCCACCCGGAACTGCGCGGCAAAAAGGTGGCGATGTTCTGCACCGGCGGCATCCGCTGCGAGAAATCCACCGCGCTGCTGCGCTCGCGCGGTTTCGATGAGGTGTATCACCTCAAGGGCGGCATCCTGAAATACCTGGAAACCGTGTCGGCACAGGAAAACCGCTGGCAGGGCGAGTGCTTCGTGTTCGACGAGCGCGTCGCGGTCGGTCATGGCCTTGCGCCGGGCAGTCACACGCTGTGCCGGTCCTGCCGCCATCCGCTCGGCGCGGAAGACCGCGCCTCGCCGTTGTACGAGGAAGGCATCTGCTGCCCGCGCTGCCACCACACGCTCGATGCGCAACGCCGCGCCAGTCTGGCCGAGCGCCAGCGCCAGGTGGCACTGGCGGAAAAACGTGGGCAGCGCCATGTCGGAGCGAGGAAGCCGTAACGCGGCTTGCTCTTTGATAGTCAATAACTATTGAATCAAGCCAAACAATCAATTTTCCATTGATACGACGCATCGCTTAGGCTGGACTCCCTTCAACGCAGGACGCCCGCCATGAGCAAGCCCAGCGACACCAAACCCACTTATCTCACCACCGATTTCGGCGCGCCCGTGCCGGACAACCAGAACAGCCTCACCGCCGGCCCGCGCGGTCTGTCGGTGGCGCTCGACGGCGACACCGTGCTGGTCGGGGCGTATGGCGAGGACGACGGCGGAGCGGATACCGGCGCGGCCTACGTATTCG
>NZ_SMAF01000042.1 GCF_004343305.1 Pseudofulvimonas gallinarii
CGCTCGGCTCTTCGCCGGCGTTGGCGACGATCTCGCGCAGCGGCGCTTCCATGGCGCGCAGCGCCAGGTTGATGCCGTGGTTCTGGTCTTCGTTGCTGGCGTCATTCGGCAGGTCGCGGCGATCCGGCGCTGCTGGCCGCGGACCTTGCGCTGGTCGAGGACGCGGCCGACAGATACACGACCTCCGCGCCCCTGCGGGCGCGCATCGCCCGCATCCTGGTTCTCGCGCCCCACGATCCACGGCGCATCCGCAAGGCCGTGCAGCTCCTGGCGGACGCCCTGGAGCGCATGCCGCTGCTGCACAGCCGACACCAGCCCGACATGGAGCGGCTCCTCCTCCTTGCCGGCGATCAGGGCTGAGCCGGTACGTGTCTCACGCCCGGGCCATCCCGTCGCACGATTGCGACACGATCGGGCGAACCCCTCACGCACGTCATTGAATTTGCAGTTCAGGACGGCTGGCACGCCGCCTGCATCAGCACGCACGTCGCACAGGGAGAATCGACGTGCATCACCGTCCGCCCATCGCTGCCCGCCCCATCCTTCTGCTGGCCATGGGCGTGCTGGCAGTGGCCCAGTTATCCGGCTGCAAACGCATTGACCCCATCGAGGCCGCGATCCGGATTGCCGAGGAACGTTGCGATTGCACGCGCCAGCTGGCGCCGGAAGTCGCACGCTGCACCAGCCGCGCCTCCAAAGCCCTGATGAGTGCCACCCAGGCACAGGAAGACAGCGGGATCCGGTCGGCCATGGTCCGTGCCTACCAGGAATCGTTCCGCAAATGCCCGTGGGACGACCCCTCCTATTACCGCTGAGCCACCCCGGAAGGAAAGCACCATGCTCCGACTCATAATGCCCTCGATCCTGTTCGTACTGGCTTTCACCAATGCCGCCCAGGCTGCGCTGATCATCGTCAACACGCTCGACTTCGAGCTCAACAATGACGGCGACTGTTCGCTGCGCGAGGCGATCCAGGCCGCAAACACCAACGTCGCCGTGGACGCCTGTCCCGCAGGCCACGCAATGATTCCGGACGCGATCTACCTCGCGGTCTCGGGTTCCATCCTGGTGAACGCCACCATGACGGTCACACAGGCGCTCACCATCTCCGGCAACGGTACCTACGCCCTGACGCTTCACGCCTCCGCGTCCAGCCCGGTGTTTCTTGTCGACATGGCAAACCCCGGCCACGACGCCCTGTTCACGGGCTTCACCATAGGAAACGCCGCCAACCACACCGGCAACGGCAGCGCCATCCAGATCAACCAGGTCGACAGACTGACGGTCTCGCAGATGCGCTTCGTCAACAACAGGCAGTCCGCCATCGCCTACATCGAGGACATCTCGCCTGGCACAACGGTCAACAAGGTATCCGTCCTGGATTCCGAATTCGAGTTGAATACGGCGGCCAACTGGGGTGGAGGCGCAATGACGCTGCGCGGCGTCGGCGAAGTCATCGTCGAACGCAGCCGATTCATCAACAACCGCAGTGATTTCCCAAGCGCATTCGGCGACGGCGGCGCAATCAATCTGGCGCGAATCCAGAGCACATCGATTACCGACTCATTCTTCCTGGAAAACGTCGTCTTACGTCGGGGCGGTGCGATATCGATCCTTGGAGACGCGGCAGCGAGCGTTTCGGTTCTGCGATCCACATTCAGCAACAACGAGGCCATGGAAGGACTCGGTGGAGCCGTCAATATCGGCCAGAGCATGACCGCCCGCTTCGTCAACACAACGTTCCACGACAACGGCAACAGCATATATGTCGCATTAGGAAGCTCCGCACAGATCACGCACTCCACCTTCCACCACACACGAAGCGGTTACGGACACCTCGCCGTAGGGGGAACGGTCGAGATCGGCCGATCCGCTCTCTACGGGCCGAGCAGCATCGGTGGCCTCTGCACACGCCTGAGCACAAGCGCCATCGTGAGCAGTGGTGGATACAACCGGTTCCACACGGGCGATGACTCCTGTGAACCGAGCGACACCGATCTTCCACTGGACGATCCACGCCTGCTGCCCCTGGGGAATTACGGCGGGCATGTACCCACCCTGTTGCCCCGGATCGACAGCCCCCTGATCGACGATGCCGACGTCGTTTGCCACGACGAGCTCGGCAATCCAGTCACCGATGATGCCCGTATGTCTCTCCGCCCAGTGGCGGCATCCGGGTCCATCGCGCGTTGCGACGTCGGCGCCGTGGAGTGGAATCCGGACATCGACGACTACCTGTTCAGGAACGGATTCAACCATCCATCCCCCTAGACCGGAGAACCACGACATGCATCCGTCTGGATTGCGATCCGCCCTAGCCTTCACCTTCGCTCTGGTTCTGGCCCCATCCGCCCGGTCGGCGGTGATCACCGTCGACACCCTGAGCCCGCGCCCGCTTCTCTACCAGTGCGACTTCAGGTCCGCGGTCATTGCGGCCAACACCAATATGCCCGCCCGCGGCTGCCCCGCCGGGGATCCCCACATGCCCGACGAAATACGTTTCCATCCAGGCCTTGCCGGCAGCATCTCGATGGCCGTTCCCGTGGAGATTGCCGAAAGCCTTGTCATCGATGGAGGCGATGCGGACCGCATCGTCCTGGACACTGTCGTCGTCACCAGCCTCATTGACGAACCCTTCGAACTGCGCAACATCGGAATGAATCGCGGCCTTCTGATCGGTACCGCCGGAAGCGTCCTTGTCGACGGCGTGAGGTTCAAGGACATCTCACAACAGATGATCCACGCCTCGGCGATCTCGGTGCCAAACACGCGGCTCCAGCGCCTTGAAATCCGCGATTCCGAATTCCTCAACAATCACGGCGGCACCGGCGCCGTTGTACTGAACACGCTGACGGAGATCGACGAGGTTGAGGTTGTACGAAGCCGGTTCGTCAACAACCGCGCCCACGACGCGGACGGTGCCGGCGCCATTGTCATCGCCTCGATGACACGGAACCTGGTGGTTCGCGACAGTGAATTCATCCACAACCATGGTCATTCCGGTGCAATCCGGCTGGTCCCACGGAGCATGCAGGCCACGGTCGAGATTTCCGGCAACCGCTTTCTTGCCAACCAATCACTTGAGGAAGGCGGAAGTGGCGCAATCCACATCGAAGGCGAAGCGGGCACCGTCCACATCCGTGAATGCGACTTCCTGAGCAACCACGCCATCAACTCCGGTCGGGCCGGAGCCATCACGGTGTCGCATCCCGCCGGCCTTGTGGTCGAGCGCAGTGTATTCGACGGGAACCGTGCCTTGGAGGCCGGCGCAATCCATTCGTGGGGCAGCGGACTTGATATCGTCAACAGCTCCCTGACCAGGAATCTCGGACACCTGGCCGGTGCCCTTGCGCTGACTGGTGACAGCCGGCTCGACCTCCGCTTTACCGCCGTCGTGGACAACGAGGGCGGTCCGTCGATCTCACTCGACCCGGCCGGCGTCGAATCCGCCGTCTTCACGGCCAATCTGATGCGGTCCCGCTCCGCCCCCTTGTGCGATCACGGGTGGATCCCTCTCTCGCAGGGTTTCAACCTCCATTCCGGCGACCTCACCTGCGGCCTTATCGCCCCTGACGACCGGCCGATCACATCCGCGCTCTCCTCCTACCCGGCCGCGCCGGGACGCCCGTGGGTCCCCGCCCCGGGCCATTCGTCGATCGAATCCGAGATCGTCCCGGAAGCGGTGTGCCTCGACACACTCGGTGCGGACCCCGTCGACATCCGTGGCAGCACCCGTCCCTGGACCGCGGGCACACCGATCGCCGGTGGCTATTGCGATGCCGGCCCGATCGAGCGCGGCGAGGATGACGGTATCGGAATCCCTTGGCGCTGACCAGACCAACATGACAGGAAACCATCATGAAACATGCCCTGCTCTTCCCCGTGCTCGCCTTGATCACGCCTTTGGCCTGCGCCGCGGATATCACCGTCACCACACTTGATGACAGCCTGGCCGATGACGGCGTGTGCTCCCTGCGCGAGGCGATGAACAACGCGCGCAACAACAACGCCGTCCATCCGGACTGTGTCGGCGGTGGCCTGGTCGGGATGGATTCGATCGGATTCGCCGGGGACCTGTTCGAGGGAGAGGTGGCCACCATCCACCTCGATACTGCGGCCGGTCCATTGATCGCCGGCGGCGGGGCCCTCCGGATCGCTCCTCCGGACAATCGTCGTGTCCGCCTTGTCTCCGACGGTACCTCGCGCCTGATGCTCGTGCAGATGGAGAACCGACCGCTGCAGATCTCACGTCTGGACATGGAAAACGGATTCACGGAAAACGACGGCGGAGCCATGCTGATCCAGAGTGGCGCGACAGTGACCCTGAACGACTGCGGCTTTGACCACAACACGGCGCTTGGCTCGGGCGGCGCCATCGGCTTCGACACAGCCGGCCAGGTCACGCTGCGCAGCTACGGATCCCGTTTCCATGGAAACACGGCCGGTGCCGACGGTGGCGCCATCGGCACAGTCATGGAGTCGCGAATCGACCTGGACATCCGGGACAGCCTGTTCAGCAGCAATATTTCCGAAGACAGAGGCGGGGCCATCGCCATGGTGACGGCGGTCGCTCCGCTGTCAGTGCACCACAGCCACGAGATCAGAAGCAGTGTGTTCGAATACAACGCCGGCTTCTGGGGCGGTGCCGTCCATGTGGCCAGCGGCCAGAACACCTCCAACAGTTTCGAGCTCCTGGTCGAAGACAGCCGATTCCATTCCAATGTGTCCAACGCCACCGACATTTTCGGGCGGGGCGGCGCCATCAGCGCCATTGGTGCATGGCGACACCACAATGCCACGGTCACCCTGCGGCGCAACAGCTTCCATGCCAACAGCGACAGTGGCATCGCCATGGGCTACAAGGCCGGCGCGGTGTTCATCGAATATGCACACGCCTACGTCGAGAACAACCTGTTCTCCCGGAACTGGGCGGGACACGGCGCAGGCGCCCTTGCCATCGTCGCCCCGAGTGATTTCGAGAACGAGCCGGATTCCCCACGCATCGTCCGTGTGGTGTTCAACAGCTTCTACGAAAACAATCTCGGCATGGGCGGCGGCCTCGGTCGGGCCTGGGACATGCTCATCCGCTACAGCGATGCCCAGCCTATGGATGCCGTGGTGGCCGGCAACCTGTTCCAGAGCAGCCCGGCCATGGACTACGAGGCCCAGTGGGCCTGCGTCGTGGAAACACAGACCGGAACTCCCGCAGGCCTTTCGCTCGCGCGGTACAACGTGTCCAACCGGGAGGAATGTGCAGTCGGCAACGGAAGCCTCGCCATGGATCCCGGGGTTGAGCTCGTCTCGGAAGCCAACGGCAGCCACCAGCTCGCCCTGCGACCAGCCCCGGACAGCCCCGCCCTGGATCTCGTCCCCGTGGATGCCTGCATGGATGCGCTGGGTACCCTCCTCCAAGATGACATGACCGGGGCACCCCGGCCAGCGGACGGCAATGGCGACGGGTTTGCCGACTGCGATGCCGGCGCCTTCGAGCAGCAGCCTGTCTCCGACACCATCTTCCACGATGGCTTCGAGTGACGGCATCCACGCTTCACCATCCAACTGCAAGGAAACAGCCATGTACGTCCGGACCTTTCTTCCACTGGTGGTTTGTGCCGCCTTCACCGGCTGCGCCAAAGGACCTGAACCCGGGGCTGAGGCATCCGCTTCTTCCAGCACACCACCCGCTGCCGGACGTTCCCCCGGCACAGCGTCGAAGCCGGCCGCCGCCAACGACGCGGTGACCCGTCTCCTGGCCCTTCCCACACCCCGCCGGGTGGACGTCGACCCGTGTGCACTGCTTACCGCGGAAGACGTGGCTGGCGTCATCACGCCGGTCCAGAAGACGGAGTACAAGGATGGGCGTGAAGACTATCCCTATCGCGAATGCACGCACCGCGGCGGCTCCATGGACATGGAGTTTGTCCTCGTAAAGGTTGGCGGTTACACCGCCGAAGAGTTCGATGCCGTCAACCTGGCCAATGCGGAGGCGGTTGGCCGGGCCTTGCAGGTCGTTCCGGGACTCGGTGACAAGGCCTACTGGAACGGGCAGGCCCTGTGGGTGCTGTCCGGCACGACTGTCGTCCAGGTCAACGTGGCCAAGGTCGGAAAGATGGAGGAGAGCACACACCTTGACATCACGCGGCCGCTGGCCGAACTCGCCGTTTCCCGCCTCTGACGGGAATCCGGCCGCTGGAGGTGACCCTCTCCCACCTCCGGCACGTTTCCCGGGCCGCCCCTTCCAAGCCCCTCACGCTGCGTATAGGAAGTTCAAACGCCCTTTTCGGGCAGTCTGCTGGGTAGGCGGCGGTCGCGCAAGCCCCGTTTTGGGCACGGATCGGACGTCTGTG
>NZ_SMAF01000043.1 GCF_004343305.1 Pseudofulvimonas gallinarii
CCCAGGGTGACCTTGACCGCATCGGCCAGGATGTTGACGCCGGCCAGGATGCGGGCGCGGGCGTCTTCGGAGAAACGGACTTCTTTGGCTGCCATGGGACTGTTAGTAGAACTCGTAGCCGGCCTCAACCAGGGCGTCGTACTGGGCCCGGGTCTGCTTGATCAGATCGGCGTAGGCGGCCTTGACCTTGCGGTCCTGGGGCGCATGCTCCATGGCGTCGTAGGCCGCGGCAATGCGGGCGGCGCGCGCCTCGTCGACGACCACATATTCCGCCTGGCGGCGGAGGTCGATGCCTACTTTTTGGGCGTAGGCTTCTGCGACGGCGACGAGACGAGGGTCCGGTCCAGTCGCGCCTGCAACGCGTGGGGCGCCAGGTAGCGGCTCGTCAGCGCCGATTTGCTGTCCGCCTCCGTCTCGGGTCGCGGAGCGGACAGGTTCTGCAGCGGCTTCGGCAGCTGGGCCTCGAGCTCCGCTGGCAGCGGATCCGGCACCCCCTGCGGGTAGGCGTAGCCGCGGGACTTACGGGCACTCCACCCAGATGAGCCGCTCACCGTCGCGGTACTGCTGCATGCATTCCGCTGTGCAGGCAGCCGTCTGATTGCCAGATGCCGTGGCCGCGCAGTAATTGGCGCAGGTATTCTCGATCGCCTGTTCGGCGTAGCCGGATGACCCCTTGTAGGTTTGCCCATCCACGGTCATCTCGCCGGTACACGTCTGGCCGGACCCGCACCCGGCGCATGCGATAAGACACAGCGCTGCGATCAGCGCGAATGCACTGGTGTTGGGACGAGTTGTTTCCATCGCTTTTCTCCATTACTTGCCAATGTTCCCGCTGGCCGGCCGGAGCAGGGCCGCGGACCTGGGACCGCCCATCCGAAAGCGGCGGCGTTCCTGCTGGCGCGGTTCGATCATCGCCGCGAAAGCCGCGCCACCGTGCCCGCGCTCCCGCTTCAGGTCATGACCGGTGCGTGATCGGTTCTTGAACAGTGATAAACGGGCCGGCAGAAAGTGGCCCGTGTGAGGCCCGGATGCGGACGCCGCGCGTTGCCGCCGCTGCGTGCCGTCATGGCGTGCCGGGATTGTCAGGTGCTGCGAGGCGGGCGATGGCCGTATCCAGCTCGTTGGCATAGGCGTCGCCCTCGCCGATGGCGCGCCGGGCTTCCCGCAGGGCGTCCAGCGCCCAGGTCAGGCCGAGGTCGGCGATGGCGGCCGGGACGCGCGGCCGGGATACGGCGAGTTGTGCGACGAGGAAGGTTTCCGCCCAGGCGCGGTCGTGTCCGGTGGCGGCGCGCACGCGCTCGACAGGAACGGGCGTGGCCGGATCGAGTAGCGCGGCGGCGAGCGCGTCGCCGAAATCGGCGGGCGCGGTCGGCTGGTAGATCAGGTCGAGTTGCTGCGGGGTCTTGCCGTCGATCAGCCCCCGAACGAAGCGCCCGGCCTCGTCCGCGCCACGGCGGGCGAGCGATTCGAGGGGACTGGCAACAAGCAGATGGATGCGTTCCAGCGGAGCGTTGAATTCCGGCTGCCCGTCGGCGGTGCGGACGAGCGGCGTCAGCCCGAACGCATCGAGCAACGCGGCATAGGCTTCCGATCGCAGGGCCGGAGTCGGGTCGTCGAGGCTGGCCACAAGCGCGTTGAACGCGACTGGGCGGGGGTGGTTTCGCAATGCGTGAACGGCGGCGAAGCGTTCGATGAATGAGGTGGCGGACAGCGCGTCGTGGGCGATGCGCTCGGTGGTGTCGGCGCCGAGCCGGTCAAGGGCGAGGTTGGCCCAGACGGCACCTGGCGAGGCCGAATCCGCCGCAATGGCTTCGAGCACGGGAATGGCACGGGCGACGCCCAGATCAGCCAGCGACAGGATGGCACGACGGTCGTGGTCGCGGCGGGCGCGGTGCAGCAGGGCGTCTTCGGCCATCGTGCGCTCGGCGGGCGTCAGCGCGGTGAGATGTTCGAGGTCGTAGGTGTCCTGTCGTACCGCGCCGTGATCGAGGCTGCGCAGGAAGGTTTGCAGGGCCTGGGTGGTCATGTCGTTGCGGCATGACGGCATCGCCGTGGGCGCTATTTGACCCGGGAAGCCAGCACCATCCAGGTGTCGCCGACCCAGTAGCCCTCGAACGGCGCGGCCTGCCTGTCCGTCGGGGTGATGATCGACAGGTCGTAGACCTGGGCCACCTCCGGCTTGTGCGCCCTGGTGCGGATCGCCACGTGCACCGGCAGGCCCCATCTGGCCGGTTGCCCGAGCAGGTTGCGTTCGGCCACGAACCAGTCGCCTTGCACGGACACGGCCAGCACCTGGGTGCCCTTGGTCTGGTTGCCACCCCATTCCGGGTGACCGGACAGGAACTGCTTCACCGCCTGGGCCAGCGCATCGGCCTGCGCAACGCCGGCGCTGGAGGGTTTCCAGTCCCGGGATTCCAGCGCCTTGCGTTCCAGTTCGGCGAACTGCTCCAGGGTTGCCGCGAGGCGGGGTTCGAGGGCCGCGGCGGCCTGCCTCACTTCGGCATCGTCCGGGGCGAACTGGTCGCACATCGACGCCAGACCACGGGCATCTTCGACCGCCTTGACCTGCACGGTCGGATGCAGCCGCGCGATGTACGTCGCATCCACGCCCCAGGTCTCCACCAGTTCGATGCAGTTGCGCGCGTTTTGCGGCCCGGCCGCTTCCACGGCCTCGATGAAGCGACGCACCTGCTGCTGCGCCTTCCATGCCTCATCGCCCCTGTCCATGCCGAAGCGTTGATAGAGATCGCCCATGTCGCTGCCGTTGCGCTGCTCCCATTCGGCGAGCTGCGGCTTGAGCTGCCGGGCCAGCCCCTGGGCCATGCGCAGCGTCTGCAGTTTCTGCCTTGCCACGGGCACGTTCGAACCGGGGCCGTTGGAATCGCTCCCCAGTTCGTAGTCCGCGCGGTTGCCGATGGCCTGTGCCTGCGCGGCGGCCTGCGCGATCCAGGCGTGGTCATCAGCGGAGGCCAGGCAGGGGGCGCAGAGCGCGATCAGCGCCAGGGATGCGAAACGATGCTTCATTGCGTGCTCCTTTCTTTCGCGTAGGACTCGATGTCGGGAACCGGATGCATGCGGGCGGCACCCGAGTGCCGCAGCCGCAATCCGGTGTTGGGCCGCGACCGGTAAGTGCCCAGCCAGAGCGCGGCAGGCGGTGGTTCGGGCGCCGCTGCTTCGGGGTTCGGTGAAGGCGGTGTTGGCAGAAGCGATACCGTCAGCGTGAACGCGACGGGCTTGCCGCTGTTCCAGTCCAGGTTCTCGATGCAGAAGTAGAGGTTTCCTTCCAGCGCCGAGGTCCGTTCGGTTGTGCGATGGGAGGCGTCGATCTCGCTGCGGCAGAAGATGACGCGGCCCTGCTCCGACTGGAGGCTGGCTTCGGCCTCCTGCCCGGCTTTCACGCCGGAGAAGATGTAGGTGGGAGAACGATCGGTAAGGCTGCCCGACACGCTGGTCGAAACCTCCCCCTCGGGAAAGCGTATTTCCACTTCCTGGGCGAACAGGCACGTTGCCGGAGACACGGTCACGGCGATGGCGATCAGCAGGCGGATCGTCGGGTTCATGGACATGGTCTCCTTCAATCGCATTCGATCCACGGATTGCCGCAGTAGGCACCCGATGGCATCCAGCCCCTCAGCTGCGGGTCGATGATTTCCGTTCCCGTGACCGGCAGTTCGACCTGTACCCATTCGCCACGGCAGTCGGACAGGGGCAGCACCGCATCGAACAGCGAAATATCGACCGGTTCGGCGCTCATCGAAGGCTCGACGAACACCGTGTAGCGGGGATGCGACTTGACCGCCAACTGGATGGCGGGCACCCATGCCGTGCCGGAAAAGACCGACCGGCTCCGGGAGTCCACAGCGTGATCGACCTTCAGCCAATGGATGTCGAGGTGGCGATGCTCGACGCCGACGATGCCGAACACAGTGCCGCCTTCATCGGCGGGCACCGTGGCGACGAGATCGAACTGTTCGCCTGCCCCGGCGCGCAGCTCGATGGTGCGCAACGGTTCCAGCGCGAAGGCGTAGGTGTTGCAGGACTGTTCGGCATGGACGGGAACGGTGGCCATGGTTGTCGACAGCACAGCGAGTGCGATCAGAGGGCGCTTCATGGTGTGGTCCGAGGCAAGGACAGGTGGGTTTCAAGGCCCGGCTGGAGCTGGGCCGCCGCGCCCCGTCCTTTCCGCAGGCGCGAAAAGGACGGGGTGCCTGCGCCCGCCCTGGTGCCAGCCGATGGCCTGGCGTGGGTTCTTATTGGACGATCCGGCAGGGGTTGAGCTGGGCGTAGTTGTCGACCAGACCGCGCGGCACCGCCTTGACCGTGCCGGTGACGATCAGCGCATCCTGTGGTCCACGCGATTTGACGTCGTCTGCCGGCGCCTGATCGAGATAGCAGGTGGCAGCGTTCCGCCGCTCGCTGAAGCTCGCACCAGGCGTGTTGACGATGACGTGGAAGTCCTTGGCGACGCCGCCTTCGACGTTCTGTCCATGTCCGCCATAGGTGCCGGCCACCGTCACCTGCTTGCCGATCCAGGCTTCCTTGTCGGCCTTGTACGCGGCTTCCAACTCGACGGCGGAGATGGTCGCCTGTTCCGGCGCGGTACCGGATGCGGCGGTCGCGGCAGGGGGACTGGCACTGGTGTCACTGGAGGCTCCAGTGTCGCCACCACAGGCGGAAAGTGCGAGTGCCATCGTGATGGACGAGGCCAGGGAGGTTGTGCGGGTCATGGTGATTCTCCTGTTTGGGTTCAGTGACTGGTTCAGTGATCGGGGGTGCATGGATGGATCTCGGTTCTGGATGACGAATGGGATTTACATGCAGTCCTCCCAGGGGCTGCCGCACCAGGCACCGTACGGCAGCCAGCCTTCCGTGTCCGCGCCGCCGCGCATGGGAACGGCGACCTTCACCCAGTCGCCCGAGCAGCCGAGCAGGTTCACGTCGAGTTCGGCACGCAGGCTGCCGAGCGCGTCGCTTTGCCTGTCGGGTGATGCGTGGTAGTCGACGAGGGAGTCGTCCCGGCTGAAGGTCCGCACCGCCAGCAGCGGCGCATGGATCCAGCCGGTGCCGGTGAACACGCGCGTCTTGCTGGCGTCGATGGCGGAGGTGACTTTCAGCCAACCGTTGCGCGCGCCCTGGATGAACACCAGCGTGCCGCCGGCGTTGGCGGGGAGCCGGCCCACGATCGGCGCCTTCAAGTCCGCCTCGGCACGAATCCTGACGCCGCTGTCCGTATTGGCGACGAAAGCGGCCATTTCGCACGCCGTTTCAGCCTGCGCGAGGGCGGGCGTCGTGCAGGCGGCGAGAAGGATCGAACACAGGACGAACGTCTTCATGATGCCTCCGGAAGCCGTTGCGCGGTGAAGCGGCCCTGGACCCGACCATCGGAGTCGGAGAAGTCGATCTCCGCAGTGATTTCCGACGGGGTGGACGAAACGATCCTCACGGTTCCTGCGGCTTGGCTGCCTGCCAGCATGGTGCCGGGCTTGCCGTATCGGTCGATGGCGACCCATGAAACGCGGTCGAACGGGGTGGCTGCCGGCCCGTACTCTCCGGGGCGAACCGGCGCGTCGGCGGGGGCGTCCTTGTCCGCCTCGATCTGGATCTCCACGCGGAACTGGCCGTCGGCATCGATGCGGCGGTAGTCCTGCTGCGCCGGATCGGTCAGTTGCAGGTCGTAGTTGGCCAGGTAGATCCGATGCACGGTGGCGGGCACGCGCTCTGGCCGGTTCACGATGGCCGAATCGCTCAGGATCAGGTTGTGCCTGAGCGTGGCGAATGCCGCGTAGGTGGGGTCGAAGGCAAACGTCTGTTCGCCGAATGCCACGGTGAGTGCCGGGGGCGGGGGACTGACCTCCCAGGCCTGTTCCGGTGGCGCTTTGTCGCCGCATCCGGCAAGCAGCGCCGCCAACGTCATGAGTGCGCAGATGGCGTGTTTCATGGCGATAGGGCTTGCACGTCGCTGGCGATGATGTCGGCATCGACGAGCTTGACCTGCTCGCCGAGGGCACCGTCGATGCGACCACGCACCAGATGGACCCGTCGCGGTACGGCCAGCTCGGCGGTGGGTGCCGTCGTGAGCTGCACGTGGATGCCCTTGCGATGGGTGTCCGCATCCTGGAGTTCGACAGCGTATGCACGCGGTGCCCGCCACGTCGATCAGCACGCTGTCGATGCGCGGCAGCATGACCGGGGCGGCACCGCCGTAATTCCCGAGCGGCAACAACATCG
>NZ_SMAF01000044.1 GCF_004343305.1 Pseudofulvimonas gallinarii
ACATCTGCACCACGCATCGCACGCCCTCGCTATACCTGAGTGCGGTATCGCAAATCGAAGGCGGCAAAGCAAGCGCTGGCGCGGGAGAAAAGCAAAAGGCTGCTAGGGACGCCACCAGTCAACTCGCGGGGCAATTCGATCCAGCTGCGTACCGTTTTCCTTTAAATGCGAAAATGAACGCGCAAAATGTGACCTAGTAAGAAACGTTTAACATGCCGATCTGCGTTGTGTGCTTTCATGCCAGCGTTCGCCGCCAATCCGGTTGCGAGCAGCGGCACGTGTGAAGGCGACTATTCACGCATGCATGACCTTTTCCTGGCGGAGGGTGTGTCATGTCCGAAAGCAAAGCAAAGCAAAGCAAGGTTGTGGCTGGCGTTGAGTGCGGCCATGTTGGGATCAGCATTGTGCGCATCCGCACAAAGTGTTGGTGATGTTCGTCACTATGAAGTCACGACTTTGGCGTCAGTCATGGCGCTGTATGGTCTGAATGAGACCGAAGCGGCCGAACGGTTGAATGCGGAAGGTCGGGCAGCCGAACTGGACTAACATATCCGATCCATCGGCCTGGCCGGCTATGCTGGCAGCTGGTTCGACGCGAATACGCTGTCACTCAAAGTCGCCAGCGCCGAGCCGGCTGATTCTCATCTCATCCGACACCTTGGCGCACTGCCTGTAAGCGCAGATTGGTCCTTGGAGCAGCTCCGGAACGCGCGTGCGGATGCGGTGTTGCGGTTGAAAGTCTCCTTGCCGGCCGGAACGGTGACCCGTGCGAGTGTCGACGTAATCAGAAACCGTGTTGTCATCGGTGTTGCGCGAAACGAACTGGAAGCAGCTCAGGCAAGCCTTGGAGCGACGGATGTGCCAGTTATTCTGATTGCAGCACAGCACCCGCCGACATTTTCGTCCGGGCCGGTTCTCGGCGCTAATGGAACCAGGAACGCGACGTGGGCAGGTCTTCCGGCTGGTGGTGTTTTTCCGTGCTCCATCGGTGTATCGGTCAACGACGGTTTCCTGTTTGCTGGGCACTGCGTAGATCCGGGTGATGAGATCGAAACACCCGGCGGCTTGAAGTATGGCGAGGTCGTGGACGGCACTTTTGACGGCCTCATCGGTGGGCCGCAGGATGCTGCGTGGGTGGAAACTGAGCCGGGCTGGACTCCTGTGCCACAGATCAACGGCTACAGCGATGGTACGCTTTCGGTGCCTGCCGTTTGGAGCGGAATGCTCAAGGCAACGTTGGGTGCCACGGTCTGCCGCTACGGTCAAACTACGTTCGGTCCGCATTGTGGAACGATCACCGACATGGATGCCGACTTGATGTTTCAGAGTTGGTACGAAATGGAAGGGCTGGTCGAAGTCTCCGATAGCTGTACGGAAGATGGGGATTCCGTCGGACCTCATATTGCTGCGGCCACCGGTCAGATCCAAGGTGTCAATGTAGGAGGCGGTGCGGGTTTGGATGGGTTTTCGCCGGCGACCTGTCCAAAGCCACCACCCGCGGTGCAGCCGAGCAGCCGCAAGGTGTATTTCCAGCCTGTCGAGCAGGCATTGAACCTCATGGGGCGTACCATGCTGACTACCCATGGCGCGGCAGCTCCAGTTGTTGAAAACAACTTCTGCGAGGGGTTGGGCTGGGGCCAGTTCATGTGCTACACCGGCTTCCGCTCGCAAGGCTCGACATCACTGAGCTGGGGCTACGGTACTCAATCTGGATCCGGCACCAGTTTCGGCGGTATTTGCCCCAGCAACGGGCCTACGTCCGCATCGCTGACAGTCAGCAACCCCTACGGGAACAGCACAGTCAACACTCCGTTCTATTGCTACAGCGGCTCGCCACCTTGATGGACGGCGACAGGTGAGCGGCCTCGCCGCTCACCTGTTTCGCTGCCGTTGCGGGCTGAATTCGGGTTAAGGAGTTTGATATGAAGAACATGACAAGCTTGCCAGGCCGCTTGCTGTCGGTCGCGGTCCTGGTTATCGCTGGCACCACATTCGCCTGGGCGCAGGGCATGACGATCCGTTCCGGCCACGCCGGACATTGGTACTCCCTTGACCGCAGCGGTGAAGGCTGGGTGCTGGAGCTGCGTGATGCAGGCAATGCCTGGCTGTACTGGTTCACTTACGATGGCCAAGGCAGGCAGCGCTGGTTGACGGCGGCGGGCCAGGTCGTGCCCGATGGTGATGGCGGTCAACGCATCGACTTTCCGCAACTGGTGGTGACCCGCGGTGCGCGGTTCGGCGCTGCCTTTGATCCGGATGATGTGGTGCGAGAAGATGTAGGTTCGGCCAGTTTTCGCTTTGATGATTGCGACAACGGGCAGTTCAGTTACAGCGCATTCAATCAGAGCCAGAGTTTCAACGTACAACGTCTGGCCCATGTGATGGGTACCCGTTGCGAGACGCCGCATGGTGTAACCGGCCGCGAGGTGGCCGGCCACGCGGGACAAAGTGGTTCGTGGTACGACCTGGCGCACAATGGCGAAGGCTACGCACTGCATTGGTCCAGCCCCAATCAGGCGATCGTGACCTGGTACAGCTACGACGGGCAGGGCAACCAATACTGGATGCTCGGCACCGGCCAGCTTGATGCCGAGGGAAGGATTCACTTTCCCGATGTTCATGCCACACGGGGCGCCCGCTTTGGTGCCGCCTTCGATCCGGACGATGTCGAGCGCTTCGCCTGGGGCGAGCTGACGTTCGAACTGGCGTGTGATGGCGGCAGCGCCAGCTACGCTTCCGTATTGCCGGCTTTTGGCGCCGGAGCATTCGACCTCACCCGTCTGACCAGCCTGCACGAAGTGGCCTGTCCCTGGCAGCGGCCGAAGCTTATCGACTTGTACGAACTCAGTTTCACCGAGTTGCAGGTCGATCATGGGCCGTTCGTAGCGCATATCGAAGTGCAGAACATCTCAGACGACGGTTTGATCGTTGCGACCAGAAAGAAGGAGAATGGTAGAAGTGAGGTATTAAAAGCGACTGTCGATAAGGCGGAGTGGGAAGTTATAGCAGATCAAGCATTGAGGGGTATGGATTCGTTTGCCCTGATATCGCCCGATGGTTCATCGATATTCTCAACACGACACGACAGCAGCACTGTTCGAGATGCGAAGCCTTCAGTTTGGAGTGAAGGAGTCTGGAGCCTGATCGATGAGGCGGCGCTGCTTGGTGCCCGCATGGATGGTGCCTCGCCGAATCGAAGCGTTATCGTCGGTCGAAAGCGCAATGAGACCAATGCTGGCGATCGCCCTTGGAAATGGAGATCAAGTACCGGGATTGAGCTGTTGGGTGTCAGTGACGAGATTGGAGGTGGAACACCGAGGGCGGCCTCCGATGATGGCGGTGTCGTAGTCGGTATTACGGTGCGACTGATTAATGGCATGCCAAGGCGTCCAGCTGTTCGTTGGATGGACGACCAGCCTCCGGAGTTGCTACGCGACAATGACGGGCACGAACTGGCATGGGCCTTGTCCGTGAGTTCTGATGGCGGATTGGTCTTTGGAGTTGATCAGGTGGTCCCCAGCGCCAATCACCCCAACGCCGGGCAAGCATGGTGGTGGCAGGCGCCGGGCCGTATGGCCTACCTCGGCACACCTGATGATGCGGTGATCCACTATTACGCACCATTCTGGGTGGCGGATGTTACACACGATGGCAACATGGTGGTGGGGAGCTATGCCAATGACCAAACCGCTGGCTCTGACGCGTATATCTGGACGCAGCACACGGGTATTGTGAGCGTGAGCCGAATTCTTCATGAGTCTGAAATTGCGTCGGATTGGACCAGTCGGAGCGCGGTGAGTGTGACGACGCATGGTGATCGTATCCTCCTGAGCGGCAGTGTCGAAGCGACGCGACCCGGTGAGCTTTCGGTAATGAGAGCAGCGGTCATTCGCTTGATGCCGCGTAATTGGTAAGAGCGGGTTTTCTGTCGCGGCGTCATATGCAGAGCTTTTGTTTGGGCGGTTAGCCACACCGGTGCACTGTGGCGGTCGGTCGGTCGTGCCCTTGTTTTGCTGACGTGACGGAGGCGGAAGGAGTTCACTGGTGTCGGGCAATCCCCGCTGGCGCAACGGTTCACCCTGGCGCGATCCGGACATCCTGCACGTGCTGGTCGTCGGAGCGCCGGCGACGCTGCTCAGTGCCGGCCTGGTCTACCTGTGGTTCCTGCGCCGCACCTGGTCGGTGGCGCGCGGCGCCGGCCGCGATCCCGGCGATGCCCGCAGTGTCATCGTCTTCGGCAAGCAACTGCGCGACGGCCGCCCCGACGCCGAGTTCCGTTGCCGCCTGCGTCACGCCTTGCGCCTGCTGCGCGCGCATCCGCAGCTGCCGCTGCTGCTCACCGGCGGCCACAGCGATGGCCCGGAGCATCCCAGCGAGGCGGAAGCGGCACGGCGCTGGCTGCTGCGGCGCATGCCCGAGGCGGCGCCGCGCCTGCACATCGAACAGCGCTCGCGCGACACCGTCGACAATCTGCGCGAAGTGCGCGCCCTGTTGCCACCCGGGCCGGTGGCGCTGCTCAGCAACCGCTACCACCTGGCACGCTGCCAGGCGCTGGCGCGCAGCCTGGACATCGACGCCCGCGTCTGCGCCGCCGAACCGGCGCTGCGCCTGTCGGCGGCGACCTGCAACCGCCTCGTCCTGGAAGCCGGCTACCACACGCTGTTCGTCGTCGGCAGCGCCTGGGCGCGGCTGATCGGCCACCGGCGCATGCTCTCGCGCGTGCGCTGAGGCGAAGTGTCGTGCCGCCCGTACTGGATGTCACCACCGGGATCGCCATCGTCGATGCAAAAAGTCGAATGCCAACGATATGCACTGCTCTACGCCTGTTGAGATCACCTGCAATTCGCTCTGTCAGCGTCTCTCCGATCCGGGCAATCTCGATGTCAGGGGTGATTTCGAGAAGCTTCTGCCCTTGCGAAACCAACTCTCCCTCTCGAACCAGTAGGTTTACTACGGTACCGCTGGTATTTGAATTGACGTCAACAATTCCGCCTTTCGGCACTACCCGACCTACGACGACTTCCCGTGGCGCATAACGTCCAAATATGATAAGCGCCACGATTACACAGATTATCACAACGGCCATATTTGCGGCTAACCAACCAAAGCGCGCCCTAGGCAGATGCACAGAGCCGAGCCAGTCTGTTTTACGGCCTTCATAGACCTCTGTTCTGAATAGACCATTGGTCATATCCTGCGGCGGCCATTGCGTCAGATGATCATAATATTGTTGTTGGCCGATTCAACTGCGGGCGTATAACTTACCCTGATACCTTAGGCTGATGCGCGCATGTGCGGACAGTCAGTGGAATACAAAACGGGTGAATTTTATATAATCGGATTGATGAGACGTAAGCGTCCGGTAAGGACACCCCCACCCCCGGATTCAATCGCGCCGCAGCGGCAGTAAGCTGTCGATGTCGCGATTGAGGGTGGTCGGCAGGTGCACCAGGGTGTTTTCCAGCCAGGCGTGCGGCTCGATGCCGTTAGCCTTGGCGGTGGCGAGCAGGCTCATGATGGCGGCGGCCCGGCGGCCGGCCTGTT
>NZ_SMAF01000045.1 GCF_004343305.1 Pseudofulvimonas gallinarii
TCTCTTTGCAAGATTGGTCCTTCGGGGCCTGCAAGTTCAAGTGAAGAGTTTGATCCTGGCTCAGATTGAACGCTGGCGGCATGCCTAACACATGCAAGTCGAACGGCAGCGCGGACTTCGGTCTGGCGGCGAGTGGCGGACGGGTGAGGAATGCATCGGAATCTGCCCCGACGTGGGGGATAACTTGGGGAAACTCAAGCTAATACCGCATACGTCCTAACGGGGAAAGCAGGGGACCTTCGGGCCTTGCGCGGCGGGATGAGCCGATGCCGGATTAGCTAGTTGGCGGGGTAAAGGCCCACCAAGGCGACGATCCGTAGCTGGTCTGAGAGGATGATCAGCCACACCGGGACTGAGACACGGCCCGGACTCCTACGGGAGGCAGCAGTGGGGAATATTGGACAATGGGCGCAAGCCTGATCCAGCAATGCCGCGTGTGTGAAGAAGGCCTTCGGGTTGTAAAGCACTTTTATCAGGAAAGAAATCCCATGGGTTAATACCCTGTGGGGATGACGGTACCTGAGGAATAAGCACCGGCTAACTTCGTGCCAGCAGCCGCGGTAATACGAAGGGTGCAAGCGTTAATCGGAATTACTGGGCGTAAAGGGTGCGTAGGCGGTTCGTTAAGTTGGATGTGAAAGCCCTGGGCTCAACCTGGGAATGGCATCCAAAACTGGCGGGCTGGAGTGCGGTAGAGGATGGTGGAATTCCCGGTGTAGCGGTGAAATGCGTAGAGATCGGGAGGAACATCGATGGCGAAGGCAGCCATCTGGACCAGCACTGACGCTGAGGCACGAAAGCGTGGGGAGCAAACAGGATTAGATACCCTGGTAGTCCACGCCCTAAACGATGCGAACTGGATGTTGTGGGCAACTAGGCCCTCAGTATCGAAGCTAACGCGTTAAGTTCGCCGCCTGGGGAGTACGGTCGCAAGACTGAAACTCAAAGGAATTGACGGGGGCCCGCACAAGCGGTGGAGTATGTGGTTTAATTCGATGCAACGCGAAGAACCTTACCTGGCCTTGACATGTCCGGAATCCTGCAGAGATGCGGGAGTGCCTTCGGGAATCGGAACACAGGTGCTGCATGGCTGTCGTCAGCTCGTGTCGTGAGATGTTGGGTTAAGTCCCGCAACGAGCGCAACCCTTGTCCCTAGTTGCCAGCACGTAATGGTGGGAACTCTAGGGAGACCGCCGGTGACAAACCGGAGGAAGGTGGGGATGACGTCAAGTCATCATGGCCCTTACGGCCAGGGCTACACACGTACTACAATGGAACGTACAGAGGGTTGCGATACCGCGAGGTGGAGCCAATCCCAGAAAACGTTTCTCAGTCCGGATCGGAGTCTGCAACTCGACTCCGTGAAGTCGGAATCGCTAGTAATCGCAGATCAGAATGCTGCGGTGAATACGTTCCCGGGCCTTGTACACACCGCCCGTCACACCATGGGAGTGGGCTGCTCCAGAAGCCGTTAGCCTAACCGCAAGGAGGGCGACGACCACGGAGTGGTTCATGACTGGGGTGAAGTCGTAACAAGGTAGCCGTATCGGAAGGTGCGGCTGGATCACCTCCTTTAGAGACGACCCCTTTACGGGCGTCCGCACAAGTGACCTGCATTCCGGAGAACGCCGCCTGGCCCAGAAGGGTATGCGGCTACGTCTTCAGTCATCTGATTGGGTCTGTAGCTCAGGTGGTTAGAGCGCACCCCTGATAAGGGTGAGGTCGGAGGTTCGAGTCCTCCCAGACCCACCACCAATCATGGGGCCTTAGCTCAGCTGGGAGAGCACCTGCTTTGCAAGCAGGGGGTCGTCGGTTCGATCCCGACAGGCTCCACCAGGTGGGACCGGAATGTAACTGCGCACACACGAATTTGCATCGGCTGGACGTTGAGGTCTGGCGATGTTCTTTGACAAGGTGGATGTAGCAAGCGTTTTGAGGAGGCATGTGCAGGCAGCCGGCAGGAGTGTCGGTGGAGCTGAGCATGTCGACCTGTACAAACGTGTCGTTGAGGCAAGTAAGCGATAGTAACAACAGTTGTTGTTCCGATCGGTTTGACCTGAGGGTTGAGGCGATAGGATCAAGCGACTAAGCGCATACGGTGGATGCCTTGGCGGTCAGAGGCGATGAAGGACGTGGCAGCCTGCGAAAAGCATCGGGGAGTCGGCAGCAGACTTCGATCCGGTGATGTCCGAATGGGGAAACCCACTCCGTTAGGAGTATCTGGTCCTGAATATATAGGGATTGGAAGCGAACCCGGGGAACTGAAATATCTAAGTACCCGGAGGAAAAGAAATCAACCGAGATTCCCCCAGTAGTGACGAGCGAACGGGGAACAGCCCAAAAGTCATGTTGGTTTTAATTGAACGGTCTGGAAAGGCCGGCCATAGACGGTGATAGCCCGGTAGGTGAAAGGGCCAATGTGATGACAAGTGAGTAGGGCGGGGCACGAGAAACCCTGTCTGAACATGGGGGGACCATCCTCCAAGGCTAAATACTACTGACCGACCGATAGTGAACCAGTACCGTGAGGGAAAGGCGAAAAGAACCCCGGTGAGGGGAGTGAAATAGACCCTGAAACCGTATGCGTACAAGCAGTCGGAGCCCCTTCGTGGGGTGACGGCGTACCTTTTGTATAATGGGTCAGCGACTTACATTCTGTGGCGAGCTTAACCGTCTAGGGTAGGCGAAGGGAAACCGAGTCTGAATAGGGCGCATAGTCGCAGGGTGTAGACCCGAAACCGGGCGATCTATCCATGCCCAGGGTGAAGGTGCGGTAACACGCACTGGAGGCCCGAACCCACTCCCGTTGCAAAGGTAGGGGATGAGGTGTGGATAGGAGTGAAAGGCTAATCAAGCTCGGAGATAGCTGGTTCTCCTCGAAAGCTATTTAGGTAGCGCCTCGGACGAATACTGCTGGGGGTAGAGCACTGTTATGGCTAGGGGGTCATTGCGACTTACCAAACCATTGCAAACTCCGAATACCAGCACGTACTATCCGGGAGACACACGGCGGGTGCGAACGTCCGTCGTGAAAAGGGAAACAACCCAGACCTACAGCTAAGGCCCCCAAATCGTGGCTCAGTGGGAAACGATGTGGGAAGGCACAGACAGCCAGGAGGTTGGCTTAGAAGCAGCCATCCTTTAAAGAAAGCGTAATAGCTCACTGGTCGAGTCGGCCTGCGCGGAAGATTTAACGGGGCTAAGTCACGTGCCGAAGCTTAGGGTGCACACTTAGGTGTGCGCGGTAGAGGAGCGTTCCGTAAGCCTGTGAAGGTGGATCGAGAGGTCTGCTGGAGGTATCGGAAGTGCGAATGCTGACATGAGTAACGATAATGCGGGTGAAAAGCCCGCACGCCGAAAGCCCAAGGATTCCTCGCGCAACGTTAATCGGCGCAGGGTGAGTCGGCCCCTAAGGCGAGGCAGAAATGCGTAGTCGATGGGAAGCTGGTTAATATTCCAGCACTTCGCAACAATGCGATGGGGGGACGGAGAAGGCTAGGTGTACCGGGCGTTGGTTGTCCCGGGGAAAGGCGGTAGGTGGTGGTCCTAGGCAAATCCGGGATCACTTACACCGAGCACCGAGACCAGGGTCTGCGGACCTGAAGTCACTGATGCCACGCTTCCAGGAAAAGCCTCTAAGCTTCAGTTGTTGTGGAACCGTACCGTAAACCGACACAGGTGGGCAGGGTGAGAATCCCAAGGCGCTTGAGAGAACTCGGGTGAAGGAACTAGGCAAAATAGTACCGTAACTTCGGGAGAAGGTACGCCCCCTGGTGTGGCCACATGCGTGGCTGGGCATTGGGGGGCCGCAGTGACCAGGCCGCTGCGACTGTTTATCAAAAACACAGGACTCTGCAAACACGAAAGTGGACGTATAGGGTCTGACGCCTGCCCGGTGCCGGAAGGTTAATTGATGGGGTTAGGGAAACCGAAGCTCTTGATCGAAGCCCCGGTAAACGGCGGCCGTAACTATAACGGTCCTAAGGTAGCGAAATTCCTTGTCGGGTAAGTTCCGACCTGCACGAATGGCGTAACGATGGCGGCGCTGTCTCCACCCGAGACTCAGTGAAATTGAAATCGCTGTGAAGATGCAGCGTTCCCGCGGCAAGACGGAAAGACCCCGTGAACCTTTACTATAGCTTTACACTGAACGTTGAGTTCGTCTGTGTAGGATAGGTGGGAGGCAGTGAAGCAGCCACGCCAGTGGTTGTGGAGCCATCCTTGAAATACCACCCTGATGTGCTTGACGTTCTAACCTAGGCCCGTTATCCGGGTCAGGGACCGTGTATGGTGGGTAGTTTGACTGGGGCGGTCTCCTCCCAAAGAGTAACGGAGGAGTACGAAGGTGCGCTCAGCACGGTCGGACATCGTGCAGTGTGTATAAAGGCATAAGCGCGCTTGACTGCGAGACCGACGGGTCAAGCAGGTACGAAAGTAGGTCTTAGTGATCCGGTGGTTCTGTATGGAAGGGCCATCGCTCAACGGATAAAAGGTACTCCGGGGATAACAGGCTGATACCGCCCAAGAGTTCATATCGACGGCGGTGTTTGGCACCTCGATGTCGGCTCATCACATCCTGGGGCTGTAGTCGGTCCCAAGGGTATGGCTGTTCGCCATTTAAAGTGGTACGCGAGCTGGGTTCAGAACGTCGTGAGACAGTTCGGTCCCTATCTGTCGTGGGCGTTGGAGATTTGAGGGGGGCTGCTCCTAGTACGAGAGGACCGGAGTGGACGTGCCTCTGGTGTTCCGGTTGTCATGCCAATGGCACTGCCGGGTAGCTACGCACGGAAGAGATAACCGCTGAAAGCATCTAAGCGGGAAACTCGCCCCAAGATGAGATCTCCCGGGACACAAGTCCCCTAAAGGCACCAGGAAGACTACCTGGTTGATAGGCGCGGTGTGGAAGGGCAGCAATGTCTTGAGCTAACGCGTACTAATGAGCCGTGAGGCTTGATCCTATCCCTTATCCCTCACTGACACGTTCTCTACAGGTCCTCAACGTGCGCGACAACTTCGCGCGCAAACCTTGCTACATCCACCCCCTTCTTCCTGGCGACCATAGCGGTGTGGTCCCACCCGATCCCATCCCGAACTCGGAAGTGAAACGCACCCGCGCCGATGGTAGTGTGGCTTAAGCCATGCAAGAGTAGGTCATCGCCAGGATCTTCATACCGCAAAGGCCCGAGACCCAACGTCTCGGGCCTTCGCTTTTGCGCCACCAGAAATCCTACTCAGCCGAAGCGGCCGGATCGGGGTGAACGGTGCGTGTTCCGTAAGCGTCTGCCGACGACACCTGTTTTCCCGGTCGCCAGCGGGGTTTGATGGGCACCCTCAATTCGATGG
>NZ_SMAF01000046.1 GCF_004343305.1 Pseudofulvimonas gallinarii
CGAATACGTAGGCCGCGCCGGTATCCGCTCCGCCGTCGTCCTCGCCATACGCCCCGACCAGCACGGTGTCGCCGTCGAGCGCCACCGACAGACCGAAAACGTCATACGCCTGCGGATCCCCGGCCACCAGCTTGGCCTGCTGGATCCAGTTCACGCCGCCGCGCACGTACACGTAGGCCGCGCCAGCCTCCGTGCCGCCGTCGTCCTCGTAAGGCGCTCCGACCAGCACGGTGTCGCCGTCGAGCGCCACCGACCAGCCGAACCAGTCACCCGCCTGCGCATCCCCCGCCACCAGCTTGGCCTGCTGGCTCCAGATCCCGCCGCTGTGCACGTACACGTAGGCCGCGCCGGCAAAGGCGCTCTCGCCATATGCCCCGACCAGCGCGGTGTCGCCGTCGAGCGCCACCGACAAACCGAACTGGTCGCCCGCCTGCGCATCCCCGGCCACCAGCTTGGCCTGCTGGCTCCAGCTCCCGCCGCTGCGCACGTACACGTAGGCCGCGCCGGCAGCACTGCCGCCGTCGCCCTCGTAAGGCGCCCCGACCAGCGCGGTATCGCCGTCGAGCGCCACCGACCAGCCGAACCAGTCATATGCCTCCGCATCCACGGCCACCAGCTTGGCCTGCTGGCTCCAGTTCCCACTGCCGCGCACGAACACGTAGGCCGCGCCGGCCTCCGTGCCGCCGGTGGCCTCGAAACGCGCCCCGACCAGCGCGGTGTCGCCTTCGAGCGCCACTGAATAACCGAACCCGTCATACGCCTCCGCGTCTGCGGCCACCAGCTTGTCCTGCTGGATCCAGTTCCCGCCGCTGCGCACGAACACGTAGGCCGCGCCGGCACCGATGCTCTTGCCATACGCACCGATCAGCACGGTGTCGCCGTCGAGCGCCACCGAATAGCCGAAATAGTCATTCGCCTGCGGATCGCCAGCCACCAGCTTGGCCTGCTGGCTCCAGCTCCCGCCGCTGCGCACGAACACGTAGGCCGCGCCGGCATTGAAACCGCCGGTGTCCTCGTAATGCGCCCCGACCACCGCAGTGTCGCCGGAGACGGCGACCGAGTAGCCGAGGTAGTCACCCGTCTGCGCATCCCCTGCGGTCAGCTTGCCCTGCTGGAGGGCGCCGCCACTCGTGTCCCAGCCCATCGGCCTGATCGGCAGCTGTGCCTGGATCGCCTGCCAGTCGTTTGCTGCCAGACCGTCCGGCACGCCAGCCTGTACGGGGGCGCATACGGCCAGCACCATCGTCAACAACACGACCAACGCCTGCGCGGCCCGGATCGTGGCGGTGCGCGCCCGGTCGACCAGAACGCGCGGATGTCGGAATGCTGTCATGGGTACGTCTCCGGTTGGCGTGTCGGTATGCGGGGCGACCCCGCCTGCAAAATGGGACAGGCCCGCGCCGAAGCGGCGCGGTACCCCAATTCCCGATCGCCGGCAGGCGAATGCGGCCGAATCGGTCTTCATGCCTGCATTTCCCTGCGTCCGGTCCAAAGTCCCGCCGCCGCCAGCAAGGCCGCGAGCAGCAACAGCGCCCAGCGCGCATCGACCGGCACCGGCGTGGCCGTGGCCGCCACCGTCACCGCGAACGCGACCTCTACGCTGCAGTCGCCGGTAATCGGGCCGGTCTGGTAGCTGGTTCCGGTCAGCGTGCCGGCCGGACAGGTGCCGCCGATGGTGTCGACGTGGTGGCCAGCGTCCGGTGTCACCGTGAAGGTCGCGGTGTCGCCGTGATCCACGCTTTGCGAAGCCGGCGTGATCGTGCCGTTGCCGGTCGCGTTGGCCGTGACCACGTAGACGGCAGGCGCGTCCGGCGCGAACGCGACGGTGACGCTGCAGTCGCCCGTGATCGGGCCGGTCTGGTAGCTGGTTCCCGTCAGCGTGCCGGCTGCGCAGGTGCCGCCGATGGTGTCGATGTGGTGGCCGAGGTCAGGTGTCACCGTGAAGGTCGCGGTGTTGCCGTGATCGACGCTCTGGCTGGCCGGCGTCACCGTGCCGTTGCCGGTTGCCGAAGCCGTCACGGTGTACACGTCCGGTGCGAATGCGACCGTAACGCTGCAATCCCCGGTGATTGCGCCGGTCTGGTAGCTGGTGCCGGTCAGCGTGCCGGCTGCGCAGGTGCCGCCGATGGTGTCGATGTGGTGGCCCGCGTCGGGTGTGACGGTCAGCGTCGCGGTGTCACCGTGATCGACGCTCTGCGAAGCCGGCGCGATCGTGCCGTTGCCGGTCGCGTTGGCCGTGACCACGTAGACGGCAGGCGCGTCCGGCGCGAACGCGACCTCGACGATGCAGGCGGCGGTAATCGGGCCGGTCTGGTAGCTGGTGCCGGTCAGCGTGCCGGCCGGACAGGTGCCGCCGATGGTGTCGACGTGGTGGCCCGCGTCGGGCGTGATCGTGAACGTCGCCGCGCTGCCGTGGGTCACGCTCTGCGAAGCCGGCGCGATCGTGCCGTTGCCGGTCGCGTTGGCCGTGACCACGTAGACGGCAGGCGCGTCCGGCGCGAACGCGACCTCGACGATGCAGGCGGCGGTAATCGGGCCGGTCTGGTAGCTGGTTCCGGTCAACGTGCCGGCCGGACAGGTGCCGCCGATCGTGTCGACGTGGTGGCCCGCGTCGGGCGTGATCGTGATCATTGCGGTATCGCCGTGATCCACGTTCTGCGAAGCCGGCGTCACCGTGCCGTTGCCGGTCGCGTTGGCGGCCACCGTGTATGCGATGATGGCGAAAGTGGCGCTGCAGGTCTTGTCGCCGTCCATCGTGACCGTGGCGACGCGCGGATCGACCGCATCCTCGATGCAGTCGCCGCCCCAGCCGGTGATCTGCCAGCCCGTGGCGGGCGTGGCGGCGAGGGTGACCTCGGGCATCCGCTCGCCGTCGTAGACGGCCACGCAGTCGCCGCTGCCCTGCGCGCAAGCGGCAATCGCGCCGGAGACCGGCGCGGGCGTCGCACCGGCATCCACGCTGCCGCTGCCGCTGACCGTCACCGCAAGAGTCGCGTCGCTGCGATGTTCCACGGAACCCATGTCGCAGGCCGTGCCCTGCGGGCGGTCCACGAAGCGCTGGTCGACGGCAAAGTCATGGCAGTCGGCGAGTCGATCGATCGCGCTGCTGCCCGCCAGCGGCACCAATACATCGGTAAAACCGCCGTGCAGCGTTGCCGGCATCGGCGCGAGATTCAGCGCGGCGATTTCCGCCGGATCGGAATTGGCCGGCGCTCCCGACATGTTGACGGCGCTCCATTGACCCACCAGGTACTCGCCGGGGTCGTAGGAGTGGATGAACATTCCGCCGCTCAGCCGGTGCATCACGATGTCGGCTACCGCGTTGCCCGAACCATCGGCGCTTCCTGCCGCGATGGAATGGCGAAACTCCAGCATGGCGGCGCCGCTGGTGCAGGTGACGTTGCCGCCTGTCGCGCAGTTGGCGTTGGAATCGGCCACGTGGTAGACGGCGCCGCCCGAAGCGGTACCGCCGGTGCCGGAGGCGTCCAGCCCGACGCGGTTGCCGTACACGGTGACGAAGTTCATGCGCACCGTACCGGCGTAGCTGAAGATCGCGCCGCCGAGGCCGGAGCCCCGGCCGGTATAGGCGCCGCCACCGGCGGCCCGGTTGTCCGCGAGCGTCGAATTCATCAGCCAGACCCCGCCGGCATCGTTGAAGATGGCGCCCCCCATGCCCGCGCCGCCACCGCCGAAATAAGCCGAACTGGAGCCTTGCCCGCCGCCGAAGCCGCCCGCTGCGCCTGTCGGGCCGCCGCCGCCACCGCCGCCGAAACCACCGGGTCCGGCCGGCGTACCGCCGCCACCGCCGAACCCGCCGGCCAACCCGATGCTCACGCCGCCGTAGTGATAGCCGTAGCCGCCGCCGCCGAACCCGCCTGCGGCGCTGTTCCCGCCATTCGGGCCGCCCCCCGGCGCATCCCACGAGGATTGCCCCACGCCGCCGCCGCCGAGCGCCCCGCTTGTGCCGGACGTGCCGCCCTTGGCGACGTTGCCGACCAGCGTGCTGTAGTACACCATCAGCTGCCCGCGATTGAAGATCGCGCCGCCCGCGCCCATGGCCGAACCACCGCGATTGCCGCCGCCGCCGACGGCCCGCCCGTTGCGCAGGGTCAGGCCGACCAGTTCCAGCCCGCCATCGCCGGCGATGTCGAACAGGCGGAAGCTGGCGGCACCGGCATCGCGCGCGATCACCACGCCCCGGGTGAGCCCGTTGGCCATGGCGTTGATGGTGATGGTGCGGTCGCGGATGAAGAAGGCCGACGGACCGAACTGGCTGACGTATCCTTCGCTCCACCCGCCCGCCGGCGGCAGGCAGGTGGCACTGCCCGTGTCGGACAGGGAAAGGCAGTTGGTATAGCGACTGAGCGTGATGGTTTGTCCGTCCAGCGCCGGGTCGAAAACGATGGTGTCGCCGCCCTCGGCGCGATTGACGGCATCGCGCAGCGTGGTGCACTGGAACGTCGTGGCGTCACAATCGCTGCCGCCGAGGGGGTCGGCGGAATCGAATTCGCCCGGCGTGACGACGGTCCAGGTCGCCGCCTGCACGGCGGCGGACGCCAGCATCGGGACCAGCAAGGCAAGGCACAGCACCGCGCGGCGCGTGGCGGCACGCGGCAGCCGGGTACGTGGACCTCGGCAGGGGAGGCAATCGATCGGATCGGGTTTCATCGGATGGGTCACAGGCAGCTTCGTCCAGACGCGTGCGCGGCGCTCGCGCCGCGTATTCGTTCCGGTTGCGGGAGTGTCCCTGCCGCCACCCGGGTACGCCCTGGAGCGCTTGCACGCGCGCCCGTGACCTGACGTGCAGCCGGCAGCTCGCCCCCCATGCCGGGTATACATCCGCGCAAAAGGCGCGAAAGCAGCCGACATGAAAGCAGTGTGTTCCAAACTCGTGCAATCACACTTTGGAGTGAACTCCATGGACCAACACGCGCGTATAGGAAGTTCAAACGCCCTTTTCGGGCATTCTGCTGGGTAGGCGGCGGTCGCGCAAGCCCCGTTTTGGGCACGGATCGGACGTCTGTGAGTGGGATTTCGGCATCGCGGGGCCACGCAGCGGCG
>NZ_SMAF01000047.1 GCF_004343305.1 Pseudofulvimonas gallinarii
ACGCTTGCTGGGCATGACAGGGCACCATCGAATTGAGGGTGCCCATCAAACCCCGCTGGCGACCGGGAAAACAGGTGTCGTCGGCAGACGCTTACCCTCTTCACGTTCGTGTTTGTGACGCCGTGAAACCGCAGCGTGCGCAAGTCACTGACCGACTCGGCCTTCAAGCAACATCCTTGCTGCGGTGACTAACTGTAGCTTGGCCGCGGCAGGCAATTGTGCGTTCGCATACGCACACCATCCATCACTTCGCATCGGCAGCCGCGAGCTACATATGCCGGCTCGAGCCGTGAATTCACGGGTATAGGTGGGACAACCCGCCTGCTCGTGGCTCCTTGTCTGTGGTGCGCACACAGGACGCGATTGAGATTGTCGAGTTCGCCAATGTTTTTCGCGATGCGCACCGGCTGCCGTTCCTCATGGGGTTCACACGTTCCCCGAGCGGCCGAATCAAGCGAATCCATCACGAAGTAGCGGAGGTAACGATCACAACGACATGAAAAAGCAGGCTTGATTCTGGCGGCGCGCGACACGACGCGGCGCCGGACTGGCAAAGACACTCATCGGAACAGGAGACATGGTTATGAGAGCATCATCCATCCTTTCGGCGGCCCTTGCCGTGCAACTGTCTGCTTTCGGCAGCGGATACGTGCAGGCCAACGACACGCCCCGGGCGATTGACAGTGCTACCATCAATGCTGTGATGAAGTTGTACGAAATCGATCAGGCATCCGCCAAACAGCGGCTTGAGAGCGAAGCAAGGGCGGCCGTGAACGACTTTCGCATCCGTGAGGCAGGCTTGGCCGGCTACGCAGGAAGCTGGTTTGATCCGGATACAAATTCACTGAAAGTCGCCACTTCCGCGCAGGAGGAATTCAGCCGCATACAGCTGCTTGGCGGCCACCCGGTTCTTGTAGCACGCTCTCTGGCCTCGCTGGAGGCACAACGCGGCCAGGTCGTTTCCATCATTGGCAAAGCCCTGACGGAACGTACGGTACTTTCCTCGCATGTTGACTACATCGGCAACCGGGTTGCCATTGGCGTCAGCGCCGACGACGTTGGTCCGGTCAGCGAACTGCTTCGCGACTACGAAGATAGCGTATCGATTCATGCGGTCACCGAACTTCCGCCGTTTTCGTCAGGGCCTGTTCGTGGTGCAGATGGAACGCGCAACAATACTTGGGAGACCAACTATGGCGGCAGTTGGATCTGCTCTGTCGGTGTTTCCGTCAATCAAGGGTTTCTTACAGCTGGTCACTGCACATACGGCAAGAACGAGTTTCCTTCCGGGGAGGTGATCCATACTCGATCTGACGTGCCGTTGGGCGTGGCGCAGAACAGCACGTTCGACCTGTCCGGGCCCACCGATTCCGGCAACCCACGGGACGCCGCCTGGGTCCAAACGGGCACTGGTTGGGTACCAACCGCCGAGATCAATGGATACTCTTCGGGAACACTTGATGTGCCTGGTGCCTGGAGCGGAGTGCTTGAGGCAAGCATAAACTCGACGGTATGTCGCTATGGTGGGACCAGTGGCGGTCCATATTGCGGTCAAGTGAACGCAAAGAACGTTTCTCAATGCTTTGGTTCTTGGGGTGCTTGCGATACAGTTGGAGCGTTGACGAAGGTCATAAACGGATGCACAGAGGATGGCGATTCCGGTGGCGTTCATCTATCGGCATCGACCGGGCAAGTGCAGGGAATCAATGTCGGTGGAGCCCCGGATTGTTCGGCACACCCGGCCGTATCCGGCGATGTCTATTTCCAGCCGGTAACCATCGGCCTGGGTTTGATGGGCAGAACGATGCTGACCCAGCATGGGTCATCGGCGCCCACGTTGGATGGTCCGTACTGTGAAGGCATGGGGTACAGCCATTTCTTTTGTTCGACAGGTTACAGCTCACAAGGCGATACCTCTGTTTCCTGGTCGTGGAGCGGGGGAGGAACATCGGGCACGACTGCAAACGGTACTTGCCCATCGGATACATGGGTAACCGTCCTCGTCACGGCCAGCAACGAATACGGAAGCACGAACGTCAACAGGTCGTACTTCTGTAGGAGCGGGCCGCCCCTCTGAGGCATTCCATGGGCCAGGTGACGTATGTTGCCTGGCCTGGCTTCTCGCAATCGCACACGTAGCAAGCAAGGTGAAACGCATGGAAAATCGTCAATCCGAAACGGCATTGGAACAGCGTTGGTCGCGGGGTCGCGCGGGGAAGGTGATGGTGTCCATCGTCGCTCTGTTCTTGTCAACGTCTGTTTTTGCGGAATCCATGCCGATACGGTCAGGTCATGCCGGTCACTGGTATGCGGCTGACCGGAGCGGCGAGGGCTGGGTCCTGGAACTGCGCGATGCCGGCGGTGCGTGGTTGTACTGGTTCACCTACGACGAGCAGGGTCGCCAGCGTTGGCTGACGGCTGCCGGCGACATCGTGGCCGATGGCGACAGCGGTGAGCGCATCGATTTTTCGCAGCTGGTGGTCACCCGTGGTGCCCGCTTTGGTCCCGACTTCGATCCCGACGACGTTGTCCACGAAGCGGTGGGCTCGGCCAGCTTCCGCTTTGACGGTTGCGATAGCGGTCAATTCAGCTATGAGGCCTTCGGCCAGAGCCAGACGTTCGATGTGCAGCGTCTGGCGCGGGTGATGGGCACACGGTGCGAGACACCGCATGGTGTTGTTGGCAGGGAAACAGCCGAGTACGCCGGGGTGAGTGGATCATGGTATGACCCGTCACACAATGGCGAAGGATTTGCGATGCACTGGGCGACGCCTAATCAAGCCATCGTGACCTGGTACAGCTATGACGACGAGGGCAACCAGTACTGGATGCTCGGTGTAGGCAGCGTCGATCGTCAAGGGAATGTGGTTTTCCCAGATATGCACTCTACGCGCGGCGGTCGTTTCGGTGCAAACTTTGATCCTGACCAGGTTGAGCGATTCGAGTGGGGTAGGTTGTCGCTTGACCTTTCCTGTGAGGGCGGATACGCGGAATACAGTTCCCCCCTTGCCGGATTCGGTGATGGGTCTTTCGAGTTGAGTCGTTTGACGAGATTGCGTTTGTTGCCCTGTCCCTATTCGTGGCCGGCATTTACAGAACTATACGAATTGCACTCGTTCGTAGAGCTGCCCATCGGTGACGCCGAGCCATTTGAGCCAAGTATTGTTGTTCATGCACAGCATGTTGCAAACGATGGTTCGGTTGTTGCTTCACGTCGGGTCGGCGAAGATAATGTCGGGTGGCAAAAGCAGATCTGGAAAGATGGCAAGTGGATGGTCATTCCCGGTCTCGGCGCTGGGAGTACGCATTTTTCAGACGCCGGAGATGCTATTGCAGTTGGCAGACTGACCGAGGAAGGAGAGCCGTGGGTATTCCTGTGGACCTGGTCCGAGGGGTGGACGCCTTTGAGCGGTCTTGCCTATCCGGAAGCGAATGTCACGGCCTCATCACGCAATCTCCAGTATCTGGGCGGTAGCAGCATGCCCAGTCCATCTGCCAGCCGTACTGTGAAGTGGATATGGCATGCCGAGGAAGGTGTACGCGTGTTACCCGAGCCAGATGATTGGGGTGCATTGCCAATGCTGATTCGCCGGGATGGTCGTCGAGTTCTTGGCCGTGGAATGAGATCCCAAGGGAGTACCGCCCGCCCAGTGGCCGTGATCTGGGAGGGGGATGATCTTCCGCATGAAATTAAGGATGCATCGGGTGTTCAATTGGGCTTCCTTGGCGGCTGTGATGAATTGTGCGAAATCGTCTTCGGAAGCGATCAGACGTACATTGACGCTGGACATCCCAAGACTCGACAGGCTTGGTACTGGCGCGGCGCAGGTGATTCCGGATATCTGGGTCGAGCCCCTGACGATGCGCTAATCGGGCAGGCGCCGTACACCGTCAACGGTGTGATCGCCGATGGAACAGTGGCTGTCGGAGGTTATTCCCGTTTCGTCGGCAATGAACTGACCGGCGCTGGGTTTGTCTGGACGCAGGCGACCGGACTGGTCCCGCTATCGGAGATACTGGCAAGTTGGCAAGTCGAACTGGAGTGGATTTCAATGTCCGTGTCCGATATCAGTGCAAACGGAGAATGGATGCTCTTGTCGGGTCTGGTTAAATTCGATAACCCGTTGCGGTACGGCTATCGGGCAGCGCTTCTGCGTATTCAGCCGAAATCGAATGAATGGTGAAGCAGGGGCCTGACGAGTCGAATCAAGAGGGCTTTTGGATATTCTCTTTACCTTTTTAATTGCTCCAGTTATCCAGCTTCTCCAGCAAGGCGATCAGCTGGCGCTGTTCGCCGGGGTTCAGGGCGCCGAGCAGGCGGCTGCCGGCAAGGCCGGGTGCGTGCAACGCCGACTGCCGTATGGTTTTTGGTGGTGCCGCTCACGACCTGGAGGCGCCGAATCCGTTGTCCCCGGATGCTGCCCGCGAAGAACCCTGGGTGTGGTTCACGGACAGTGGGCGGGTCAAGTATCTTGGAAAACTCCCACTTCCAACAACGGGCACGCCAGCCTACAGTATCGTGAGCGTCTCGCCCGATGGCGGATTAGTAGTTGGAAACTACGGGATTTATCCATACCTTTCATCGAGTACGAGGCCGCATAACCTGGCAGCTCAAAAGTCGAATCCAGGCCGTACCTCAGATTCATTCGTGTATACGCCCCTGACCAGAATGGTATCCCTGGGCCGCACCCTCGATTCAATGGACGTCGAACCAGCATCGTGGCGCGAGTTGGAGGTTGCTGCTGTATCGCCAGACGGCTTGCGGATCATGGTGACTGAAGGACGAACCTTCTCCCAGGACGAGCAGCGGGATCTGGCCCTGATTACACTTCGTCCACGCGGAGGTTACTGACAGGGCCGTGGCGCGGTTGCTGTTCCGCTTGGTTGCGCCGCTTCAATGTACGGCGTATCGGTCACGTAAATGGCGGTAAGCGTCCGGTAAGGACACCCCCACCCCCGGATTCAATCGCGCCGCAGCGGCAGTAAGCTGTCGATGTCGCGATTGAGGGTGGTCGGCAGGTG
>NZ_SMAF01000048.1 GCF_004343305.1 Pseudofulvimonas gallinarii
CAACTGCGCGGTGGTGGGCGCACGGGCGCGGTGCAGGCGCAGTTCGTGCCGCGGCAGCTCGGTGGCTTCCACGTACACGCCGTCGAGCCACAGCAGTGCCAGTGACAATTGATGTGAATCCGTGCCAGGGACAATAACGAGAGCCAGGGCAATGCGGGCAGCGACGGCCTGCGGACGATCGTCAGTCGAAGCCGTTGGCGAAAATGAGATCGCCGAGCGGAACCGCGATTTCTGCACCGTAGCGACCCAGATAGGCGGTCCGCGCCGGGCCGGTCAGCCGCATGGATGCATCGAAGTAGGTGTCACCATCGAGGTTGTCGATGTTGAGCAGGATGCGATGGCTGGGCCAGGCGCGCGGTGCCAGCACGTTGCGTTCGGTGACGACGTTGGCGTCGGGCATGTTGACCAGGTTGTTGCCCTCGAAATTGAAGCGGTGGCGCAGCGAGTTCCGGTACAGCCACACCGGTGTTTCCGGTGTCCAGGTGTAGCTGGCCTGGCTGGAGTTGGTGAACAGCTTGATGGCGCCGTGGCGACCATCGGCGAAATCGTAGGGCGTGTGCACGGTGTTGTAGGCGAACTCGATGTTGCGCGCGGCATCCATGCCAAGGGCGGCGCTGAGGTTGCCGGGTGAGCCCCATTCGTTGCCGTCGCGGAACTCGTTGCCGCGTACGGAAATGAATTCGTTGAAGCGCTTGATCCAGAAGATCGCCCAGGTCGACGGGTCGGCGGTGACGAAGCGGGCGTTCACGGCGCGGTTGTTCTCGATCACCGAATGGTGCAGCTGGTAGGTGCTGGTGAATATGCCGTTGTCGCCGCTCAATGTGTTGTTGACGATGGCGACATGATTCCGCGGTGAGCCCTGGTCGGTGAACATGATGACCGAGGAATTGCCCAGGTCGGCATTGACCGGGTGGCCGTGGAAGCGGCTGAAGTTCACGTCGTGCATCGTCACCCGTGCGGTGTTGCCCCAGGCGGTGATCATGTGGATGTAGTTGCCGTGATCCTGGACGAAGTCGATGTGGTGGCGATGCTCGAGGTTGGCCAGGTAGAAGTCCGGTGCGGTCAGGCTGATACGGCCCTCATACGCCTCCAGTACGGCATTGCCACCGGGTCTTCCCACCCACACGGCCGGCGTGTGCCGGTAGTCGCTGCGGTTGATCGCCAGGTCGCCGCCGGGATGGTTGCCATCCATCGGCACCACGCCGCTGAGGTAGACGCGGTGGTCGGTGTAGGCCTGGCCGCCGTCGTGGATCCGCTGGATGCTGCGAAAGGGTGCGGAAACCGAGCCATCGCCGTTGTCATCATCGCCGTTGTCGGCATCGACGAACACCCAGCCGGCGCTGCCGACCAGCAGCGCGATGTCGACTTCGATGTCGTTGCCATCCTGGTCTTCGACGCGCAGACGGATGGCGTAGCTGCCTGGCAATGGATCCTCCCAGTGCAACAGCCCGTAGTCGGGTGTGCGCTCATGGACGATGAATCCGCGGTCGATACGGCGAGCCAGCTCGCTGCCGATCGCTAGGCCGGTGGCGCCACCGTCATCGACCAGCACGTAGCGGAACGGCCAGGCGCCGCCCTGGACGACGATGGGAATTTCCCAGCGGATGCCCGGGTGGGCATTTCGGGAATACGCCCAGGCGGGCGCCTCCGGACGCGGATGCACCAGCGTCATCGCCATCTTTGCGGGAACGTGATGGCCGGCGGGGAGTTGCCAGCTGCCGGGCTGATCGCCGCGATCGGCGCCCATGCCAATGCCGGTCATGGCCCCCAGAAGCAGCGCCAGCAGGGGCGCGGCCAGTCGCGGACGTCGTCGCCCTAACCTTGTCGATATCGTCATGTCTTTTCCCCCCCGGAGCCGGGCGCAGCATAGCAGCGCCTGCCCCCGTGGGTGGCCCCGGCGGCGCCCTTCGATCCCGAGCGTGCGTTGGTGGTCGATCGAGTTGCCGCGCTGCCGTACAGTGAGCGGCCCTGTCCTTTCCGGTATGGCACTGAATGCGCAAACTTCCGCCCAATCCCGACGATCTGGATCGGCTCGATCTCGAGCGTATGCGTTTTGGGCGGGATTGAGTTGCACGGTGAACGGCGTTGCGGTCAGCGCCGATCATCGCACGCTCGCCACCTAGACCACAGACTTGCATCGTCACCCTGATCGTGCCTTGGTCGGCACGCTGCCGGGTCATGGAACCGCATCGGCGGCAAGAGCGCACCACCGCGTGGCGACCGTGATGGCGCGCCATCACCGCAGGCGGAATGGTGCTCGCAGCGCATGGTCACCGACCGACTGTTGTTGTCCCAGGTGTGTTGTGTCGTGCTCAGGGGCCGCAGTGATTGTAAAAGATTGTGTCGATTTCGGATGGCGTGAAGTGCGCCGGCTGGGGTGATCTTCCCACTAATCAGATCGTTGCGGGTGTCACCCTGGCAGGGCGCTGAGAGTCGACACGGTGCTCTGTCTGGTGTGTCGAGTTCATCACGCCCATACTTTCGCGCCCAACTGTTGCCGATTTCTGGTGCCCATGACGATTTCGTTGATCTTGCGTTGCTGTGCAGTGGCGTTTGGATTGAATGCGCTCATCGCCCAAGCCGGCCCTCTGAAACTGGAGGTAGTCCCGAATACGTTCCATACCGGTGAGCGCGCTTTCGTGACGATCTTTGTCGAAAAGTCGCAGATGGATGCCGAGGTGCTGAGCGGGCCTTTCTATCTTCGTGTGCCGATAGGTTCGACGTTGAGCTACGTCGGCCACAACAACAACGGATGGTCGTGCGACGTGGATGCGACCAACGTCGTGGAATGCGTGTGGTCGGGAACCTTGTCTTCGGTGCAGATGGAAGCGCCCTATGTCCGGCTGACCCTGGCAGCGCCGCCTGACGCACTGCCAGGGACGCTGACAAGCCAGGTGACGATCGAGTCGGACCAGGTGTCCTTGCCGGAGCCGTTGGTCTGCGTCGCTTCACCCAGCGACACCGGTTGCGCTCAGATGTCGATCACCGTGGAGCCCTCGTCCTTGTCGATCAGGCAGTGGGGGACGGTCGGCTCGCAGGTCGACCAGGCTGGCCCCGTCGCTGCGTGGCTTTCGCCGTGGCGACATGGCGCTCGGGTATCGGTCGTTCTGGAGCCCGAGAACATCGGGTATGACTCGAACAACTCGCCCGTGCAGTTTCAATTTCTCGTGCCCCATGGGATATCGTGGGTGGATGCAGCAGGTCTGCCGAACTGGACGTGTGCCGCCGAGCCGGCGGGTGCTGATACCTTGCTGACCTGCACCACGCCTTACCTGCCGCATCTGGTCAATGCATGGATGAGCGTTCGTTTCGACGTGCTTGCCGGGTTGGCGATACCTGGCCCCCACGCGATTCACGTGCGCATGACCAATCCGTCGCAATCGGTCGATATGAGTGAATGCGTTGCCGATCCGTCCATTCTTGGTTGTGGACGGCTGACGTTCGAAGCCGCGCCTGCACTGGAACCGGATATCGTCATCAACGCATTCAGCAATCTTTCCGGTGAGCTGGTGGCCGGTCAACAGGCCCAGCTGAATGTCGAGTTCGAAAACATCGGTGCTGCCACGTCGCCGGCAACGCATGTAAAAATCGCACTGCCGCCGGGCATGGCGTATCAGGATGTATCGGGTGCGCTACCGTCAATGAGCTGTGCCGCCAGCGGCAGCGCCGTTACCGGCCAGGTGGTCCATTGCACCGGTGCAGGTCTGCCGTCGACCGTGCAGGGCTATGTGATCATTCGCGCGCGATTGGACGACGATGTCTTGGGGCCGGATCAACTGCCTGTCGTCGCCGCCACCGATCATGCATCATCCTGGACGTCCGGGCGTTTGGAGCAGTGCATCGACTCGCCGGCGTTGCCGCATTGTGCGTGGCTGGAGATCTCGGTGCGCTACTGGTGTGCCGCGCAGTTCGGTGCCGACGGGGTGTTCTGCAACGATTTCGAGTTGCTGTCCGAGTGAGCGCCGACTGGAACGGAGAGCAAGTCTAGGATGAGCGGAGCGACTTCGCGTTCGCAGGCGGGTGGTAGATGGTTGCGAGCACGAGACGTTGTGACCGCTCCGCCCGGATCGGCCTCTCATCGGTTGGAGAAGACGGGCACGCAATGATCAGGTTCGTTCAGGGCTCAGCGCGGAACGTATGTTCCGTGCGTCGCAAGGACGGCCTCGAGAAGAGATCGTTTGCGTCATTCCCCGCGGGTGCGGCCGATCCTGGTGATGCAACCGGCTGATCGGGTCGCCTGGATGCGCCTGTTTCAGCGGGCGAAGCGTTGCCAGAGGGTGTCGAAGCGGCGGGCGAAAGCGTCGACCCGGCGCGTATCGTCGCTGATGACCAGGTTCTCCTCGTTGTAGCGACTGGCGCTGCGGGGTCCAGTTGAAGCTGCCGTTGGCCAGGATGCGGCGGTCGAACAGGGCGAACTTGTGGTGCATATCGTGCGGCTGGTTGTCCACGCGCACCGGAATGCCAGCGTCGCGTAGCGCGCGCACGTCGCTGCCGTCGTCGAACTTCTTGTCGTTGTCGCTGATCAGGCGCACGGTGATGCCGCGCCGGTGGCAGGCCAGGATGGCCTCGCTGAGGCGGTCGTCGGCGATGGTGTAGACGCAGATATCCAGGTGCTGGCGGCATTGCAGGCACAGGGCCAGCAGTTCGCGCAGGCAGTCCTCGCCCGGCGAGAAATGCACGCGCGTGCCTTCCGGGCCACTGGTGGGTGACTGGTCGAGCGTGCGCACGACTTGTTCCAGCCAGCGCAACACATCGATGGCCTCGTCCGGTTCGGCGGCGATGCGCTTGCGGCTGATCGCGAAGGCGCGGTTGCGCAGGAAGCGCAGGCGGCCGCCATCGAGGCGCTCGCCGAGATCGACGCTTTGCGAGGCCGGCGTGATCGTGCCGTTGCCGGTCGCCGTGGCGGTGACGGTGTAGCTGACCGTGGCGCAAGTCACGCTCACGGTG
>NZ_SMAF01000049.1 GCF_004343305.1 Pseudofulvimonas gallinarii
GCGCTGCAGCACGCCGCGTCGATCGCCGGCCTGGTGATCACCACCGAGGCGATGATCGCCGAGCTGCCGAAGAAGGAAGCGGCCGCCGACCACGGTCACGGCCACGGCGGTGGTGGCATGGGCGGCATGGATTTCTGATTCAGGCGTCTCCCAGGTTTGACCACGAAGCCCGGCCATGTGCCGGGCTTCGTGCATTCGGGCAACACAAGCGCAATTGACTTGTGCCGGTCTCGAATCCGTCTTCGCCCCGGCGACTTCTCGCGTGCCGCGTTTCGTTCTTGTAGGTGCGTAGCTTGCTGCGCACGCTCTTTGGTTGGATTGCGGCAGCTTTAACAGCGGCCTTGCGGCCGCAGCGGGCAGGCAGCAAGCTACCCGCCTACAGGGCGTGGGGACGGTGACGCTGTGGCTGCGGCGCTCTTCGCTTTGCTTTTTTAGGTGCGTAGCTTGCTGCGCACGCTCTTGTCGGGGTCGCTGTGATGCGCCGAGGTGTCGGACGGCACGGCTGATCGGGCGGGCGCGCCAATCGCCAGCCTTCCCTGATCACGACGAACAGTGAGTGAGGTCACTATCGATTGTTGACGGGGATCCAATTCCTGTCGTGAACGGTGCGCGGTCCCGCTTGCGCTGTGTGCACATTCGACACTGCCGGCAAATGTCCATTGACAGTGATAGGGATTCTGCGCATAGTGTCGACGCCGCAGGCCGTCGATGCGGCAATTCGAAGTTGATCCCACTCAAATTTCAGGAGTGTCTCATGAAATCTCGCGTTGTTGTATTGGCCTGTCTATTGTCCCTGTGTGCCCCGGCATTCGCCGGGCCGACCACATGTTATCCACCAAATATGCCGGGCAATGGCACGTTGTGCTGTAAGGACGGCGACTGCTGGGTTGTTCAGCCGAAATGAAACCGTTGGCGGCGTTGACTCATCTATTCGGGTTCATCGTTCTGGCGATCACGAGTGGCCCTGCGATCACTGGTGAGCCGCCGCAGCTGCGTGGCGAAGCCGGCGCCGGCTTCATCCTCGAGCTGTTTCCGCAGCAGCGCCTGCAGATGCCGGCCGTATTGGTGCTTGATCGATCGGGCTGCGTGGCTTGGCATCACTTCGGCCCTGAGCTCGACGCCGCCCTTTCCGCCCTGCCGTCTGTACTGGAGGCCAGCGGGCCCGCCGCAGTGTGCAGCGAACCGCGCTGGCCTGCGCTCCGCAAGCGCCTCGAAGCGGAAGGTGTTACGGTCAATGAGGCTGCGACGCGAGATCGGCCTGTCCTCATCTGGTACGGCAGCGACACCTTGTGCACCTCATGTTCGCAGGCGAAGGCCGAGTATCTGCCAGCGATTAGCGCCGCGTTGCCCAACGACGCGGTGGTGATAGTGTTGGAATGGAAATCCTGATCGAGCGCCACCCGGTGTGGTGGATCGGGTTCGTCGCGGCTCGGCCGGGCCGGTGATGCAGGCGCGGCTGTCGGCTGTGTGGCTGGTGCTCGCGTTGCTGTGCGCCGTGCTGGCCTCGGCAGACGCCCTGCGTGCCCTGCTGGCGCCGCCTGTGCTCGATATCGGCGAGCACCGACAAGTGCTGGTCGCCGACTTAGTCGCGCGCATGGAGGACGGCCCGACCTTGCGTGCAGCCATCTCGCCGGCACGACTGCAGATGGTCGAGAGCGCGCTACCAGCGCAGGCGAGCGCCATCGCGATGTCACCGGCGGCGCTGGTGCTGTCACGTCCGGACGCCAGCCCGAAGGCATTGCGGCTGGCAATAGGTGATCACCGCCTGCTCCGCCTGTTGTCCGCCTCGGTAGACCGTGGATCGCTGTCCTGCGATACCGAAACTGTGTTTCCCGGTGCCGCATTGGCGACCTCGCTAGGCTTGCAGCCGGGTGATCGTATCCATCTAGACGGTCATCTGTTCCACGTCGGCCCGGCCGTCAACGAGCCATTCCTGAGCGCATTCGCCAGTATCATGGAGGTGGATGCCTTCGCTTGTTTGCAACCGGCATCGCCGCTGAAACCGGCATCGGCGCAGCAGCTTCTCATCCTGCAACCACGCTCGCTCGACGTAGGCGCTGTGCAGGCCGCGCTGGCATCGCTCGGTGACCCCACCAGCGACTTCGTGGTGGAGTGGAACGTCACGACGCTGCGTGACCATCGCGACCAGGCGCTGGATCGACGTGCCGGCTGGCTGACCGGAATCAGCTTGATCCTGTGGCTGCTGGCGATCGGATTCGCGGTGATATCGGGTCTGAACCGTGCAGTCGCGACGCCAGACAGCGATCGTATTCGCCGCCTGCTGGGCGAAGCCCATCGGCATCGAGTGCGGCGGCTGTTGTCGACTCTGGCGCGCGATATTGGCCTGGTGGCGGCAACCGCGGCCGTGGTGACGGTGCTGACGCTGCCGTTGCTTGGAGATTGGGTTGCGGCGCGCACGGTGTCATTGGGACTACTGTGGCGGGCAACGATGACGGCGGCAGCGCTGGCTGTCCTTCTGGTCGCCGTCGCCACGCTGACGCGCGCGGTCTCGATGTGGAACGGACCCGCATCGGCACAGATGGCCGGGGCACGGGTGTCGCGCACCACGCGGCCAGTCCGGTTGATGGTGGCGGTGGCCGCGTTGCTGGGTGCCGCCACGACGATCCCGACTCTGTTCCTATTGCACGAATTCGTCCGCCAGGGCGCGTTATCGCCCGGGTATCGCATGGATGGCCTCTACGCTGCCGAGCTGCGCATGGTGTCGTTCGACTCACACGATCAGGCGCAATGGTGGCAGGCGCTCGATCAGGTGCGGCAGGCGGTGCTTGCCGTCGAGGGCGTGGTCGACGCGGGGTTCATCCATCCCGCGCCTTGGGCCTACGACAGTAGCGCCGAGGTGCTCGGCGGCGACGAGCATCTACTGGTGAACGTGGGTTTGACCGAGGGCGTCCTGCGGATGCTCGGCGCCAATGTTACCAGCGGCAGCGATGTCGCCGATACCCGCGATGCCAATGCCGTCCTGGTTCAGGGCTTGGATGCCGCCATGCAGCGATTGTTCCTCCCGCTGGGTACCAGCGTGGTCGGCGAGGTAAGCGGGATCAGATTCTCGTTGCGTGACGAGCGTGGCCGGCCGGCGGTGTTCCGGTCATTGCGGGCCGGCATACACGATCGCGTTCAATTAGTGTGGCGCAGGCATCCGGGTGCCGGTTCGTTGCAGGCCCTACAGGCGGCACTTGAGCGCTTCGCCGATCGATTTATCGTTTCCGCTCCATATCGAGTAACTGATTACGTGCACGAAAAGACTCAAGCTGTGCGCGCCACCACCTATCTGTCCGTGTTGACGGCGCTGGCAGCGATCGCCTTGCTGGCGATGGTGATGGTGTACACCGCGCGCGAATACTTCGTGCAGACTCGTCGCGATAACGCGATCCGAGCCTGCCTCGGGGCAACGCCCACCGGTCTTGCGTGGCGGGCGAGCCTTGCGTTCGGCGGCTGGGGTGCGATCGGCTGGCTGGTCGGGACGGTACTCGGCCTGCTGCTGTGGCGGCAGCTCGTCATCCTCATCGCCGATTATCGGCTGGTACAGGCGGGATGGGGATGGTGGTTGACGCCGTTGGCGGTGACCATGATGACCATGGGGTACTTCCTCGCACTCAGGCAGCGCCTGTGCCGCGAGGACATGGCACGAGGTCTGCTTGACATATGAAGCAGTGTCAGCGGATATGCTTGGTGGACGGGCAACGCTTCGGCGCCCCGACCATCACCAAGGACGGCGTCTCCGTCGCCAAGGAAATCGAACTGAAGGACAAGTTCGAGAACATGGGCGCGCAGATGGTCAAGGAAGTCGCTTCCAAGACCTCCGACGTCGCCGGTGACGGCACCACCACCGCCACCGTGCTGGCGCAGGCGCTGGTCCGCGAAGGCCTGAAGGCCGTCGCCGCCGGCATGAACCCGATGGACCTGAAGCGCGGCATCGACAAGGCGGTCACCGCCGCCGTCGAAGAGCTGAAGAAGATCAGCAAGCCCACCGCTGACGACAAGGCCATCGCC
>NZ_SMAF01000050.1 GCF_004343305.1 Pseudofulvimonas gallinarii
TTTCATCGGCAAATCCTGTTCACAAGGTCAGTGCAGGAATCAACCGCCTTCCTGCGCCCACAAGATGGCTGGATTACAGGGACCTTGGCAACCTCCAAGGCCCGAAATCACCCACACGAATCCGCGATGAGCCCTCTTCATGTCGGGTTGGACAGCGGTGGCGGACATTGGTTCCCTAATTTACTGACTTATGAGTAATGTCACCCCCTCGTCATCCGCGAAAGCGGAATCCAGCGCTCCGGATGTCTGGAAGTGCGACTGGATCCCCGCCTTCGCGGGGATGACGAGCCTGGAAGTTCGCGGATGACGAGCCTGGAAGTGGATGACGAGCCTGGATGAGGATGACGAGCCGGAAGTTCGAGGATGACGAGCCTTGGCGTTGGGGGATGACGAGCAGCGCGTTCGGAATTGACCCGCAGCGACAGCGGCGAAGCAATTCCGGGTGGCTGGCCATTGCGGAGCGCCGGCCCCAGCGTGTCGCGTGGCGACCTTGGTTGGGCGGGCGAATCCGCAGGCAATGATAGGATCGCGCTGCGGCCGTACCGGCCAGCGAATGAAAGGGGAAAACATGAATTTGCGAAGCGTGCTGCTGCTCGGCCTGGGCACGGGCGTGTGCTGCGCCGTCCAGGCGCAGGATTCGGACATCACCATTCCGCACCGCGCAGGACTTCCCGTCGGCGATTCCATCGCCGCCGCCGCGCCCGGCGCGGTGCAGGTCATCTACAGCAACCTGGCGGGCCATCCGACCGCCGAAGTTCCCGGCTTGCCGGGCGTCGGCTTCCAGCCGGGAGGCGGCAACGCCCATTTCGACCGTGTCTACGGCAGCCCGAACGGCAGCTGGGCATTGACTGCCTTTGCCGACCTGCCTTGGACCGAGGACGAAGTGCTGCTGGTCAACGGCGAACTGGTGGTGCGCGAGGGCACCGCGGCCACCTGGACCAGCGGCGAGCTGGTCGGCCCGCTGGATACGAAGGTCGGCGTCAATGATGCCGGCGACTTCGTGTTCTCCACCGTCACCAATGGTCCGGCCGCGAGCAATGCCTACGTTGTTACCGGCGGCAGTGACGGCACGCTGGGGGTCGTCGCACAGGCGGGTTCGCCCGCACCGGCCATGCCGGGCGTGACATGGGGCCCCTTCCTGGAATCGCCGACCATTGCTACCGACGGCACCGTCGCGTTGGTCGCCGGCGGCCTCGGCGGCGTGCCCGCCAACGAGAACAAAGTCGTCGTCCAGGGCGCGACGGTGCTCGCTCAGATCGGTGTCACGATCCCCGGGGGACAGATCGGCAACGAGCCTTGGCAGAACTTCGACTTCCTGGACCTCTGGACCACGCCGGACGGCGAGCACTACCTGGTGCAGGGCGACCTTGATGGCTCCATCGACACCGATGACGTGGTGGTCGTGGACGGCAACGTGGTCGTGCAGGAAGGCGTGGTGCTGCCCGGCTCGGGCTTTTCCAATCCGGTCAACAACAACGGCATCGTCGGCGTGCACATGACGCCTGGCGGTCGTTACTTCGTCCGCGGCAACAACGTCGCCGGCATCGACTGGGTGTACAGCGACGGCCAGCTCGTCGCCCGCCTCGGCTGGCCGATCACGCCCTTGGCCAGCGAGAACTGGAGCGACCGCGATTACGCCGACTGCTTCTTCCTGCACGTGGGCAATTCGAAAGGCGACTATGTCATCGGCGGCGTCACCAATGGCGACAGCCGGACCAACGGCGTCCTGGTCCTGAACGGCGAGCGCGTGCTGGCCCGCGAGGGCGACCCGGTCGATCTTGACGGCAACGGCGTGTTCGACGACGACCTGTACCTGGACACCTTCGGCAATGACGACGGCTACCTGTCCGACAGCGGCCTGTTCTATTTCGTGGCCACGCTCAGGAACGGTGCCGGCGCCTCCGCGGGCCAGGCCTTCCTGTCCATCCAGCTGGCCGACGACGTGATCTTCAGCGACGGCTTCGAATCGCCCTGAGGATCTTTTGGTTCCAGGCTGCAGGCTGGGGCGGCAAAGCGGAACGACGTGTGACCGCCCGTGCCCCATCAGGCGGACATGTCCGCTGCAATGCCACTTCCAACAGGTGCTCAATGATCCGCACTGCGTTGTTGCTCTCAGCCTGCCTGCTGCTCTCGACGAAGGTACTGGCGGCCGATCCCGCCATTCCGGTAGCGTCGCCGGGCGACTTCACCTGGCGCGGTGTCCAGGCAATGCCGCCCCGGCCTGATTGCGAAGGCATCAGCGAGACCTTCAACGCCGCAATGTCGGCGCTGCTGGACGTTCCACAGCTGGGCCAGGTCCGCGACGGGTCCCGGCATTCGCGAACCGCGATGCCACCCGCCGCACCCTCAGCAGGCGAGCCCTGGACATCGGAGCGCTGCCTGCAGTCGGTGGCCGCGGTACGCTGCCTGCTCGACGACAATCCCATGTGGCTCAAGCAAATGGCGGACGAAGTGGGCGCAACGCAGAGGTAGTCCGCGAGGGTCACGGCTGCACGCAGCCATCCCGGCAATAAGGAAAGGCTGCCGGGGACAATCGCGAGGTACGCTGTGCCCTCCAGTTGTGGCATCGAGGGTGGAAGTCGGACTATGTCTCCATGGTGGATCTGCCCCTTGTCCGGCGAGGACGCCTCGCCATGAGTACGCGTGCGCAGCGCGAACATCGCAACCGACAGGTTAGCATCGACGACGCCGACCTCGAACGCTTCCGCACCGAACTGCCGGGACTGCTCGCCTATTTCGAGCAGCGCCGCATCGCGCGTGACCGGCGCTGGGCACTCGGCGCGATCCTCTACGGTGCCATGACGTTGGCCGGCCTGTACCTGTTCGACTGGTCGCCGATGCTGGTGCTGTGCCACGTCGTGTTGAGCCAGTGGATTCCGCTTGGCGCGGAAATCGCCGCATTGCGACGGATGCAGCGAAGCGGAATAACGCGCCTGGTCACCGTCGACCACGTTCATCGCTTCGTCGGCTCGGTGGCACGGGCGCTGGACGCAGGCCGGCGTCCATCGGATCCAGCCGACGGCCCGATGATGCTTGACCGCGACCGCCTCGACAGCGACGTCGCCGCCGACTCGAACGACAGGACCAGCCCCGGTGCGCTGGCGCGCCTCCTGCTGTTCTTCGGGATCATCGGCGCCGGCATGGTCGTCGCCTCGATCTATTTCGTCGATCCCTTCCTGCGCGCGGAGATGTTCGCCGATCCCTGGGCGCTCGCGGCGCTTGGCGCCACCAGCCCGTTGCAGGGCTGGGACGAATACCGCGCCAAGCTTGCACCGCCGATGCCCGGTGCAACCTGGAACGTCGAGTTTGCCGCCGGACTGCGCCTGGCGGCAGTCATGGTGCTCGGCCTGATGTCACCGATCCTGTTCAGCGCCAGCACTGTCGATCTGCTCGGCATCGCCGCGACCGCGCCGGTCCTGGTCGGCGGCTGGGGCCTGGTCACGCTCGCCTGCCTGCCCATGTGGCGCAAGACCATTGCCAGCCTTCGACGTCATGCCGGAGTTGAGGCTGCCGAACTGCGTGCGCGCTGGGCGGCCAACCGACGCCCCCCCGATTTTGAGTAGCAGGAGGATCTGAAGTCCAATTCCCAACGAGAAGGAGATTGGACGTGAAGAAGCGCTTTTCCGAAGAGCAGATCATTGGCTTCCTGCGTGAGGCCGAGGCTGGGCTGCAGGTCAAGGAGCTATGCCGCAAGCACGGCTTCAGCGAAGCCTCCTACTACTTGTGGCGTAGCAAGTTCGGCGGCATGAGCGTGCCCGAGGCCAAACGCCTGAAGGAGCTGGAGACCGAGAACAGTCGGCTGAAGAAGCTGAACCGCCCCGGCTTTCGTGGAGGCTGTTTGGTTTACTGATCAGTCAGAAATATAGGCGACACTTGGATGCCCGAAGAACGAGCGCACCAGGTCGGGCCGGAGCTTGATGTCGGACAGTTGCGCATG
>NZ_SMAF01000051.1 GCF_004343305.1 Pseudofulvimonas gallinarii
TGCAGCGCGCTGCGGGTCACCTTGGTCGGGTCCAGGATGCCCAGCTGCACCATGTCGCCGTACTCGCCGGTGGCGGCGTTGTAGCCGTAGTTGCCCTTGCCGGACTATCAGCTCGGTCGAGGCACGCCGCCAGGCGCTGCTGTCGGCGCAGAGCGCGCTGGAAGCCACGCAGGCCGGATTCGAGGTCGGCACCCGCACCATCGTCGACGTGCTGCTGTCGCAGCAGTTGCTGTTCCAGGCGCAGCGTGACTACTCCAACGCCCGCCACCAGTTCATCCTCAGCGGTCTGCGCCTGAAGTACACCGCCGGCCTGATCGACTACGACGACCTGCAGGGCGTCAATGCCCTGCTGACCACCGAGCGCCTGTCGCCGGAGGAGATCGGCGCACGCGTCGCCGCCGAAGCCAGCGACAGCGGCAACCGATAGTCGCGCCGACCGGTCCGGGATTCCGGACCATCGCGATCAAAGCCCGGACGGCACCCGCCGCCCGGGCTTTTTCCTTACTGGAAGCCGTTGTCGAACAGCTTGTCCGCGGGACAGCGACCCGCCAACGTGCCGTTGCACGGATCGCTGTTGGATACCGCAGCCAGCGGGAACTCCGTCGCATCCGGCGAGCCATCCCCGTCGGTATCCGTGTGCAGGTGGCTGGTGCCGATCACGTACTCCATGCCGTCGATCAGCCCGTCTCCGTCGGTATCGACGTTGGGGTAGGCGTAGCCGATATGCTGCGGGAAACCGGCCGGCACTGTCGCGGTGTAACCCATGCCTTCAAAGGTGGCGCGCTGGCTCTCCAGGAAGACGGCGCAGTCATCATCAGCGGTCTTGCACTTCCGCCACAGCTTCTCCGCGCCGGGTGGAATGCAGGAAGGTTCAGGCGTGCAGCGCTGATAGACATAGCCCTCGATACCCCGATAGCGATAGCCTGCGGCGTGCAGCGCCTCAACCTCGCCCGTGCCAGTCGCCAGCAGGTAGTCGCGATTGTTCGCATTGCAGGGCGGAACGGACGGATTGCAGCCGATGGGATAGTTCCGCTCTCTGTCCAGCAGGTACAGCGGCACCAAGTCCGGATAACTGGCGCGGGTCTTGTACTCGGTCGTCATGATGAACGTGTTGGCGCGGGGCGTATCGGACGGGAGAATGTAGGGATCAGGCGGAAACGCCGGATAGCCCTGCACCGCCGTGCCGGTCGTGACGTAGTTGGAGACACTGTTTATGAGCAGCGCCGTCGCCGTGTGCGGGGATGTCGTATAGGCGTAATCTTTGGGGCCGCTGCCGTAGACGCTGAAAAGCGGCGTCACGCGGTTCCTGGTGGTAGCGCCTGCAACCTTGCCGAGCATGCGCTTCACCGCTGCCTCCACGTCCGGACGACCGTAGCCCAGATCAAAGCCCCAGCTGATGCCAGCCTGTGCCTGATAGGTCGTGGAGGACAGCACATCGCGCACACCGAAGACCATGGCGTTCTCCGGGTCGCCAGCTCCAACAAGCGGATTGATCGAGCGAATCAAGCCCAGCACACCGGCAATCTGTGGCGCTGACATGGATGTGCCGGTGCAGTTGCCGTAGCCATCGCTCGCGATGCCCGGACCAAAACTATCCCCACATCCATAGCCCGGATTCCAGTCAAATCCGGCGTACATCGTGCCGTAGACTTGCCTGGCCGCTGCCACTACCTCCTGCTTTGGGTCAAGAATGTTGAATGTGCGGTTGGAGCCGCACTGATCATCAAGTCCTGGGTGTGGGCAGTCGTCCCTGTGGTGTGGCGGCGGATCCTTGTCCTCGTTCCACAGGTCCAAAAACTCATCTGTTCCACCCGCCGCGACAACGCGGGAATCAGCAGCCGGGAAGTCGATCCATTTGCGGTTGTTTCCCGACGCTGCAACGATAATGATCTCTCGGCTCTCGATGTAATCGAGCGCTTCGCAAAATGCGTTCTTCGGATTCGCGCCGCAGAAGTCACTGACTCCCGGATCGAAACCGAAGCTGTTGCTGATCACCTGCGCTCCGGTATCACCCAGGAAAGTGAACGCCGCTGCGGCGGCATCGCTGTTTAGATCGGCGAGCACGCCGAAGCCGTTGTAGCACCTGCCGAAAACAATCCGGTATATCGCGATACCGCAGCTCTTGCAGACGCCTTCCACCGTGGTCCCGTCGTAGGCATTGGCACCAACCAGACCCGCCACGTGAGTACCGTGGCCGACGAAGTCGATAGGCGCAAAGCCATTCTGATCGGTCGGACAGAACGGATGAGGGCTCTGGACCAACCCCGGCCGTCTTTCATCAACGTTTGCGACGATGCTGTTGGGGATGGGCCACTCCCCGATGTCCAAGGAGTAGGCGGGCAGAAAGTTGCCTCGCGTGAACGCGCCTGCTGGCGTAAAGCTCCGGAGCTCGGGATGATTGGTGGACAGTCCGGTATCGACCAACCCAACCAACGCATGACCACCCGCGTAGTTCCACGCCTTCGCCAGGTTCAGATCCCCCCAGCCGTAGTTGTATCCGCCACCAAGTGGAACGGGTTGCTCTACGACGAAGGTCTGGAGCGTGGCGGCCGATAGCTCCAGCTCAATGGGGAAAAACACCGCCTCGATGTTCGGATCCGCCAGCAGCGCCGTACGCCCGAGCGCGCTACTGATGTGGTCCGGATACTCAACAACGATATAGCGCTCCAGTCGTGCCCTGGGTGTATCAGGATTGCCGTCTAGCAGCGCCTTGAAATCTCCGGTTGCTCGCCTTGGCAACAAGTACCAGGCGCCCTGGGGGTTTCCAACCGCCAAGCCCGGGGTGGGCGCTTTTGATTCGAAGTTCCATGAGCCAACAACATAATCAGGCGTTGGCGCCCCCTCGTCGGTGGATAGCAGGACGTGAAGCCTCGGCCGGAGCGCTGCCGGTTGCCCGGCGGCCTCTCCTCCCCAGGAGAGCAGAGCCTGAAATGCCAGGGACAACCCTAGCAGTCGTCTTGTCATAAAAAAGTCTCCCTATGTACATCATGCCCAGAACCAAGGCGAACAGTGGCGACAAGCCGATAGCGGGAACCGGTTGCGGTTGCGCTATCGGCCCTCCCAACACTTCGAGCGGCAACACCCCCAAGGTCTCAATGACTGTGGGGAGGCCGAATGGTGTGAACCGATATCGCACGGTTACGTTGTACGAGCCATGTGAGAATGAGCCAATAGGCCACACATGGTTTATTATGGGAAATGGGCAAAGTATTGGGTCAAAGCGCCGCGACCCTTCAATAAGGACGTCTATAGCGAAGCCATTTACGGAAATGGCGGGGTTGTTGGCTCCACCAGGAACCCCGTCACATATTCCCGTTGTCAGACGGAGATGGACGACTTGCCCCGACTGCGCAACGTCGGGGTCAAGGGTGGGCGGGCCGACGAAAGCCTCCGCCGGCCACGCAAGCGCCGCAGCGGCGATGAGGAGGGCAAGCAGTAGATGGTTCATTTCCGGTCTCCAATGCCTACACATGCAGGCACATGGTACGCCCACGGACGAACGCCGCAGCGCATTCCGGCAGGTGCCGTGTTTTTCCCCGGACAGCAGTGCGCCTTCGCCGGCATGACGAGCAAGCGTATAGGAAGTTCAAACGCCCTTTTCGGGCAGTCTGCTGGGTAGGCGGCGGTCGCGCAAGCGTATAGGAAGTTCAAACGCCCTTTTCGGGCAGTCTGCTGGGTAGGCGGCGGTCGCGCAAGCCCCGTTTTGGGCACGGATCGGACGTCTGTGAG
>NZ_SMAF01000052.1 GCF_004343305.1 Pseudofulvimonas gallinarii
CACCGTGAGCGTGACTTGCGCCACGGTCAGCTACACCGTCACCGCCACGGCGACCGGCAACGGCACGATCACGCCGGCCTCGCAAAGCGTCGATCACGGCGATACCGCAACGATCACGGTCACGCCGGCTGTCGGTCATCACGTGGTCTCCGTCACCGGCGACACCTGCACGCCCGCCGACAACGGCGACGGCACCTGGACGGCGCCGAACATCACCGCCGATTGCGCGGTCACGGCGACCTTCGCCATCAACGCCTACACGGTCACCGCCACGGCGACCGGCAACGGCACGATCACGCCGGCATCGCAAAGCGTCGATCACGGCGACACCGCAATGCTGACCGTCACGCCTGCGGTGGGCCACCACGTCGACACCATCGGCGGCACGTGTCCGTCCGGCACGCTGACGGGAACCAGCTACCAGACCGGCGCGATCACCGGCGATTGCAGCGTCACCGTCGCGTTCGCGCCGGATGCGCCTGCCGTCTACGTGGTCACGGCCAGCGCGAGCGGCAACGGCACGATCGCGCCGGCTTCGCAGAGCGTGACCCACGGCAGCGCGGCGGCGTTCACGATGACACCGGACGCGGGCCACCACGTCGACACGATCAGCGGCACGTGTCCGGCCGGCACGCTGACGGGAAGCAGCTACCAGACCGGTGCGATCACCGGCGACTGCAGCGTCACGGTCGCGTTCGCGCCGGACGCGCCTGCCGTCTACGTGGTCACGGCCAACGCGACCGGCAACGGCACGATCGCGCCGGCTTCGCAGAGCGTGACCCACGGCAGCGCCGCGACCTTCACGGTGACACCGGACGCGGGCCACCACGTCGACACGATCGGCGGCACCTGTCCGGCCGGCACGCTGACCGGAACCAGCTACCAGACCGGCCCGATCACCGGCGACTGCAGCGTCGAGGTCGCGTTCGCGGTGACGGTGGCCGCCACGGCGACGCCGGTGCCGGTCGATGCGCGCTGGGCGCTGTTGCTGCTCGCAGCCTTGCTGGCGGCGGCGGGGCTGCGTCGTCGGCGTGCGATGGGCTGATTGCGGGTTCGCCTGTCTCGGGTGGTTCGTGATCGCGCGTCGCGCGCGGCAGCGCGCGAGCGAACCGCCCGCAGGCAACAAGACGCAGGGGTTGGCCGGGGTCGCAAGGAATCGACCAAGGTACGATGCCGCTGCCACGCGCAAGCGCTAGGCTGCGGGCATGCGTCATGCGTTGCCTGCCATTCTTGCGGTTGCGGTTTCGGCCTGCGCGGCGCTGCCCGCGCCGGAGGGGAAGCGCGTGACGAACGAACCGATGTTCGGCCCGGTACGCGAAACCGGGCATCGGGGCGCGGACGATCTCCTGTCCGCCGGTCTCGGACTCGGCGGGTTGCGCTCGCCGGCGCCGGCATTCGCCGATCCGCTTGCGCCGACGCCGGCCGAGCTGCGCCGGCGCGCGATCCACGCGAACTGGAACGGCATCGCCGATCTCGGTCCGCTTGGCGGTTTCGGCAGCGTGTACGGCGCGGTGCCGAACGTACCGGGGCGCGAGTTCACCGCGTTCGCGCGGCTGCCGGGTGCGAGCCAGCCGTTCTATACGCGCGCATCGAGGGCAAGGTGCACCCGCGCGGCCCCGAGGACAACGAGTCCGCGCAGGCGAAGCAGCAGGTCGTCAAGTACATCGACGACGTCAATCAGGCCGGCTTCGAGCGCTCCTCGGCGTTCGCACACGCGGCGAAGGTCGGCATCGGCTGGCTGGAGGAGTGCATCATCCAGGACCCCGATTCGGAGCCGGTATGCGTCCGCCACGAGGACTGGAAAGTCATGTGGTGGGACCCGTTCTCCCGCCGCAACGACCTTCGCGACTGCCGGTACATCCACCGGCGCAAATGGGTCGACCTCGACTACGCGCAGGTGATGTTCCCGGCGCACGCCGACGCCCTCGACGGCATGGCCAAGAGCGCGACCGAGTTGGACCTCGGCGATAGCGACGACCTGGCGGACATGCCGGCGCTGTTCCTGCACCGCGACCTTCGGAGCGCCGGCGACAACGGCTACCGCCTGTTCGGTACCAGCAGCATCGACCAGAAGTACCGGCGCCGCCTGCCGCTGATCGAAACGTGGTTCAAGCGGCCGCAGAATGTGCAGCGGATCGAGAGTCTCGACCCCGACCTCAACGGCCGCGAGTTCGACAGGGCGGACGAGACGCATGTCAAGGCCGTGAGCAGCGGCATGGCGACGCTGACGGACGCCGTCGCCGAGCGCATCTTCTACGCGATCTGGGTGCCGAAGCTGCTCCTGGCGCTGGCGCCGAGCCCGTACAAGCACAACCGCTATCCGTTCACCGCGATCTGGTGCAAGCGGGAAGACCGGACCGGGCTGCCGTACGGCTACGTGCGCGGCATGCGCGATGCGCAGCTGGACTACAACAAGCGCCGGTCGAAGGCGCTGTTCATGCTCTCGGTCAACCGCGTCATCTTCGAGGACGGCGCGATCGACAAGGCGGACGAGGACGAGATCCTCGACGAGGCCGCACGCCCCGACGCGCGCATCCGCGTGGCGAAGGGCGCGCTCGAGCACAACCGCGTCAAGCTGGAATGGGGCGCGGAGCTGGTGCCGGGGCAGGTCCAGCTGATGCAGGAGGCGAAGGACCACATCCTCGAGGGCAGCGGCGTCACGCGCGAGAACCTCGGACAGGACAGCAGTGCGATCAGCGGCGTCGCCATCCAGGCGAAGCAGCAGCAGGGCTCCGTGAGTACGGCGGAGCTCTTCGACAACTACCGACAGTTCATGCAGATCAGCGGCCAGAAGCAGCTGTCGCTGGTCGAGCAGTTCATGCCGCTCCCCAAGCGCCTGCGCATCCTCGGCCCGCGCGGGAAGGTCGACTGGCTGATCGTCAACGAGCCGTACGCCGACCCGGAAACGGGCGGGATCCTGTTCAAGAACGACCTCTCGAAGCAGGCGGCCGACTTCATCATCGACCAGCAGGGCTACCGCGAGACGGTCCGCATGGCGATGGCGCAGCAGATGTTCGAGATCATCACGAAGCTGCCGCCGGACATGCAGATCCAGCTGCTCGACATCGCGTTCGAGCTGACGGACATCCCGAACCGCGACGAGCTGGTCGCGCGCATCCGCAAGATCAACGGCCAGCCGGCGCCGGGGCAGGAAGAAGACCCTGCGCACCAGGAGATGGCGATCGAGCAGGCTGAGCGCGAACGCCAGGCGCACGACCTCGACGTGCAGGAGCGCACCGCGAAGATCGGCAAGGACCTCGCGACCGCGGCGAAGCTCAACGCCGAGGCCAAGCGCAGCAGCGTGCAGGGAAAAAAGGACGCGCATCCACTTCCACATGCTGTGGCTCGACGGCGTGTACGTGGAAGCCACCGAGCTGCCGCGGCGCGAACTGCGCCTGCACCGCGCCCGTGCGCCCACCACCGCGCAGTTGGCCCAGCTGGCAGCTACCATCGCGCACCGGGTGTGTCGGCACCTGACAC
>NZ_SMAF01000053.1 GCF_004343305.1 Pseudofulvimonas gallinarii
AAGCGGCTGTCGATAGCGCTCCAGGGCAGGGTGCGTTACCAGCTCAAGACCCCGTGGCGCAATGGCACCACGCATGTGGAATGGGATCCGGTGGACTTCATCGCCAAGCTGGCGGCACTGGTCCCGCCACCTCGCGCGCATCTCACCCGCTTCCACGGCGTATTCGCCCCGAATGCAAACCTGCGTGCGCAGCTGACGCCCTCGGGGCCCGGCAAGCGGCCTGCGGGCGATGCGGCGCCAGTGGACGTCAGCGCCCACGACGAGCCGCGCAGCCCCGAGCAGAAGCGCCGTGCGATGAGCTGGGCGCAACGGCTCAAGCGGGTCTTTTCCATCGACATCACCACCTGCGCCCACTGCGGCGGCGCGGTACGGATCGTCGCCAGCATCGAGGAACCCACCGCCATCCGCGCCATCCTCGCCCACTTCGAGAAGCACGGCGCGCTGGAGCAAGCGCACTACCGGCCCGCAGCGCGCGCGCCGCCGCCGGCCGCGTGACGATCTGCCGGCCACACAGCCGGCAGCCAAGCCAGAGTCCGATCCGATGCGGCCACGACCCCGCAGGGCTGCGCTCGGCCCTGTGCCGGGATTCGGTGAGAAATGGCTACGCACTGAGCCGCTGCGTGGCCCCGCGATGTCGAAAACCCACGCATGAACCCCCGATCTGTGCCCGATCTGTGCCCAAAGCGGCGCTTGCGCGGCCGCTTCCTACCCGCCAGACTCGCCAAAAAGGGCGGTTGAACTTCCTATACCCCCACTTCCAGTTGCAGCAACAAGGTGAACGGGTTGCCCACCAATCTGACTACGTAGGCCATTGTCTGGGTGCATGAGCCAATTTGCCGCGATTTGACGCCTTAACGGGTATGAGGCGTTCAACGCCATGAGCGGAAGTTGTCGAGGGGTCTCCATGCGTATCACAAGCAGGTATCAAGTCTGGTTCCCGATACACCGTTCCACGTGGTTGATGCACCGCGTGGTGATCGGGTTACTGTTGTACCAGGCGAGCTTTGTCCGTGCAGGCGATGACAATCTGTGGGCCACGTCCGGCATTCCGGGGCCTGATCAGGTCATTTTTTCCGATGGCTTTGAGCCAGGCGGCACGCCTGCTGGCTGCGGCGGTGCGCATACCCTTTTCGCCGATGGTTTCGAGCCGCTGTCCGGGCTCAGCATCACCTGGCCGCCGGAAGGATTCCAAGGAAACGCCTGGGATACGACGCTGGCTGCAACCCTTGGGCGGGCAAAGTCCGGGCCTGCATCGGCGGTGGATCCGATCTATATGGACCTCGACCAGGATGGAAACCTCAACATCACCGGCGGGATGCAGGTCAGGTTCGACATTAATGGCGACGGCATTCTAGACACCGTGCATGAATGGAACTCACGCGACGGCCAGTTGGTGATCGATGCCAACTGCAATGGCATCGTGGATGACGGTCGCGAAATCATGAATGAAACCGGCATCGACGGGCAACAGAATATGTACCCGAACGGGTGGGCAAAGGCCCGGGCACTGTTCGATGAAAATCAGGACGGCATCATCGACGGTGCCGAGCTTGATCGGGTGACGATCTGGGTCGACAGCAATGCAGACGGCATCTCCGACAAGAACGAGCTGGCCAGCGCCGCCAAGCTGAGTATTGTCAGCATACATACCGTGAACCGCACGTTCACCGCCATGCCATGACGGATGGGGCGCAGTGCCGGGCGAACCGGCTCGCCTGTTCGTGTGCAGGATCGGATCGTCGGCGGTAGTGGTAGCGAGCGCCCAGCGGGCGACGTATCGCCGTGATTCTCGCTCAGCCAAGAGCGCGATGGAGGATTGTCTGGCTATCCGTGCAAGAGGGTGAGGCAAGGAAACGTGGCCGCAGAAGCGGCCACGTCAGGGCGGCAGATGGGCGTGTCCGATTTTTTGTGTGTGAGGCGGTTTAGTTGGAACGTCTCTTTCAGCGAGCCAGCGTGAATCGGTCTTCGTAGATTATCGCGAACTGGTTCATCGCACCGGAGTGTTTCGTGCCGCGCTTCGCCGCGACCGTGTCGCAGCTGCAGGATGCCGTGGCGCACGCAACGTCGCCGGCAGCGCATCTGCCCACGGCTCGCTATGCGCCTCACCGTCCCGAGCGCACGCTGCTGTATTCGCTGGTGCAGGCGCATTGGCCGGACTTTCTCGCGCGCCGTGAGGTAGAAGACCGCCCGCTGCCCGAGTATGTGCGCGAGGAGTTCGACGAGTATCTGCGCTGCGGCGTGCTCGAGCACGGATTTCTGCGCGTGGTGTGCGAGCAGTGCCGCACTGAGCAGTTGGTGGCGTTCTCCTGCAAGAAGCGCGGCTTCTGCCCCAGCTGCGGGGCGCGGCGCATGGCCGAGAGCGCGCGCACCTGGTGGAGGAGGTGTTTGGCCCGCGGCCGGTGCGGCAATGGGTGCTGAGTTTTCCGTACCCGCTGCGCTTCCTGTTCGCCAGCAAGCCGGAGGCCATCGGCCCGGTGCTGGTGATCGTGCAGCGCGTCATCGCCGGCTGGTTAGCCGATCAAGTCGGCGTCGACCACGCCAGCGCGCAATGCGGCGCGGTGACCCTGATCCAGCGCTTCGGCAGCGCGCTGAACCTGAATGTTCACTTCCACATGCTGTGGCTCGACGGCGTGTACGACGCGAACGTCGAGCCCCCGCGGCGCAAGCCGCGCCTGCGCCGCGCCCGTGCCCCCACCTCTGCGCAACTGACGCAGCTCGCCAACACCATCGCGCATCGCGTCTGCCGGCACCTGACGCGCAAAGGCTGGCTGGAAGGCGAGGACGAATCCGTGTTTCTGTCCGACAGCGCGGCAGGCGACGACGGCATGGACGGTCTGCGGATGAGTTCGATCACCTACCGCATCGCCACCGGTCGCGACGCTGGTCGCAAGGTCGTCACGCTGCAAACATTGCCCGGTGACGCAGGCTCGCTGGAGGGCGATGCCGGCAAGGTCGGCGGCTTCTCGCTGCATGCCGGCGTGGCCGCGGAAGCACACGAAAGCCACAAGCTCGAAAAGCTGTGCCGCTACATCACGCGCCCGGCGATCAGCGAGCAGCGGCTGTCGATCTCACCGCAGGGTAGGGTGCGGTATCAGCTCAAGACGCCGTGGCGAAATGGGACCACGCATGTCGAATGGGATGCGGTGGACTTCATCGCCAAGCTGGCGGCACTGGTCCCGCCACCTCGCGCTCATCTCACCCGCTTCCACGGCGTATTCGCCCCGAATGCAAACCTGCGTGCGCAGCTGACGCCCTCGGGGCGCGGCAAGCGGCCTGCGGGCGATGCGGCGCCAGTGGACGTCAGCGCCCACGACGAGCCGCGCAGCCCCGAGGAGAAGCGCCGTTCGATGAGCTGGGCGCAACGCCTCAAGCGGGTCTTTTCCATCGACGTCACCGCCTGCGTCCACTGCG
>NZ_SMAF01000054.1 GCF_004343305.1 Pseudofulvimonas gallinarii
TCACAGACGTCCGATCCGTGCCCAAAACGGGGCTTGCGCGACCGCCGCCTACCCAGCAGACTGCCCGAAAAGGGCGTTTGAACTTCCTATACGCGCAACACCCTGCGAAACGTGCGTGCGCCGGGCAGGCCATGGACGATTCCGGACCAATGCCTGGCCATGTTGGCAAGACGTGCACCCGAACCCAGACGCGACTCGACATGGCCTCGCAAACCCCGAATCACCGCCAGGCGATCAGGCAACGGGGTTGCATGAAGACACTGTTCCAACTCGGCCAACAGCCAGGGCGTGTGATAGGCCGCCCGTCCGATCATCACACCATCGACCCGACCCAGGGCATCGAGCACCTGTCGGGAACTGGTCAGGCCGCCATTGAGCACAATCGACAGCGCCGGGTGCTCACGCTTGAGGCGATAGACACGCTCATGGTCCAGCGGTGGCACTTCGCGATTCTCTTTCGGGCTCAAACCCTTCAGCCAAGCCTTCCGCGCATGCACGATGAACACGCTACAGCCGGCGTCGGCAACCGCCGTGACGAAGCGCTCCAGCGCCTCGTAGTCATCCTGGTCATCGACGCCGATCCTGCACTTGACCGTCACCGGAACTGCGGTGGGCACGGTGCTGCGCATCGCCGCCACGCAATCGCCAACCCGTTGCGGCTCGCGCATCAGGCAGGCGCCGAACGCACCTTCCTGTACCCGCTCGCTCGGACAGCCGCAATTGAGGTTGATCTCATCGTAACCATGCTCGACGCCGATCCGAGCCGCCTGCGCCAACAAAGCCGGATCGCTGCCGCCCAATTGCAGGGCCAAGGGGTGCTCTTCCTGCGAATAGCCCAGCAAACGCTGCCGATCGCCACGCACGACGGCATGGCCATGCAGCATTTCCGTATACAAAAGAGCATGCGGGGCGAGGCGCCGATGCAGAATCCGGCAATCCCGATCGGTCCAATCCATCATCGGCGCGACCGAAAGCGTCCTTTCCATACCGTCACATTCTTGGTACGTTCGGCCGGAACACAACGATAAAGCTCGGGGCAATGTTCCCCGGGCCTTCCACATGCCTCGGCAAGTTGCCTCGATCAGCGGCGAGCCACCACCCAACCAAGCAACATCACGCCGAGGGTCATCAGAATCAGGGCAAGCGGGCCAACAACCGGAACGGGAGCTGCCGGTGGAAGTACCGGACCACCCGGATTGCCCGGCACATCAGAACCCAGCGTGATGTTGTCGAAACCGATCTGATTGGCCGTTCCACCAAAGTCAACCGAGCGTGCGACACCGCTGAACGTGACGCCAAACGGGACCCAGTTGTCGAATGTATATGGTGTGGATCCGGTCGGCGGCGTAACCGGCAGATTCAACTCGGCCAGAACCGTACCGGTGGCACCCGGCCCATCATAGACACGGACGACTCCGGGATTACTCGCCGCCGAATAAAAGAACGAAAAGCCGGTATCGAACCCGCCATCCACATCCACGACAGCCGAGCCGGTAAGGAAAAACAAAATTGTATCGCCGGAAGGGTTGTTGGTGAAGTTACCGGTACCACCAGCCTCCTCCGAAATGATCGACAGCGAACTGCTGCCGAAGACGACGCCATAGTTCGGACCAGGACCGGAGCCGTTGCCACCGAGGCCACCGTTGTAGAAGTTCTCCACCGGTTCCTGGTTCCCCAGACCTTCGAAATCCAACACGGCATCACCGCCGCTCCCGGCAGGCACAGCCGGCACGCTTCGCACCACGTCTTCCCGTGCGTCAAGACAGCAAAGGCCTCCGTTCGAAGCGACGGCTGATGCTGGTGACAGGCCAGCGCCGAGGAGCACGCTCGTGGCCGCAAACAGAACACTTCTCAATTGCATCGGAATTCTCCCGAAAATTTGCGCGGACATTGATTTTGACGGTGAGACAGCATGCTCTTTCTCGATGAGTCATCGAAATACGGATTTACCCTGGTGTTTCAAACAGCCAGTCCTGAACCGCCATGTGCCGCCCTGAGAAAGGTCGAACGTACTTCCGGATGCCGTCGCCATAAAAGCCTGACTCGCTCTGACAGGCCAGCGCAGGGTGTGAGGCGGCCACTGTAGCCACATGAACCCCGCCCGACTGAGGATAGCAGCGCCCCGATGACAGAGCAAACCTGACAGACCACACATCAGCGCGGCCGCCAGCATCATGTCCGCGCTTCCACTATGCGTTGGCCAGGCACGCCCCCAAAGGTCAAACCCCCAGCGTTTTGCTGGGGGTTTGAGGTGATGAAGCTCCTGGCGAGGACCTACTCTCACATGGCTTAAGCCACACTACCATTGGCGCGGGTGCGTTTCACTTCCGAGTTCGGGAAGGGATCGGGTGGTTCCACACCGCTATGGTCGCCAGGAATAAGGGGGTGGATGTAGCGAGCGCTGCCGGGTTTGTGGTCCCGGCGAGGGAAGCTGAAGAGAGACAGTGACATTGAGGGTCAAGGGATAGGATCAAGCCTCACGGCGCATTACTCATAAGTCAGTAAATTAGGGAACCAATGTCCGCCAGTGCTGTCCAACCCGACATGAAGAGAGACGGACGCAAGGTATCGCGAGCGGCGCT
>NZ_SMAF01000055.1 GCF_004343305.1 Pseudofulvimonas gallinarii
TGGCGGACTCCTCTCGTGATCCTGTGTCCGGAGACTATGCTCCTGTCTGGCTCTTCGAAGCCGTGTGGCGACGCGGGGGGAGTCCATTCGATCATCCAAGCCGACGCCGCTTCGCGGCGCGGCTTAATTCAGGCGTTATGCGGCACAGGGACCGCACCGCAGATGATGTCTCAAAAGAAGATTGGCCTTGTCGCTATCGCCACGCCCTTATGGTTCTTGACGGTCTATCTAGCAATGTCGGCCATGCGGCCGGACTACGCGCACACCGACCAAGCCATCAGTGAGCTGGGCAGTCTGGATGCTCCGAACCTCTGGGCTTGGAACGTTCTCGGATACATCTTGCCGGGCTTCGCAGTAGCACTCCTTGGCATCGGCCTGCGGCGCGAGTTTATGGGCCGCGGGCTCCGGGCCAATGGCCCGGCGATGGCTTTAGTAGCTGCCGGCCTCCTTATGGCACTGTCCGGCGCGTTCCCCGCCAACATGGCGGACTTCAAATCCACGACGACGCTCCTGCACACCGTGGGCAGCTTTGGCTGCTACATCGCGTTCTTGGTAGCCGGGTTCTGGCTGCCCTCACTATTCCGGAAGGTCAACTCGTGGCGCTGGGCAGCAACGCCGTCGCTCGCTCTGGTAATCGCGTCGATCTTTACTGGGTTTCTTCGCTTCGCTGGCATGGCCAGCATCGGTCAGCGCATCACATTCTTGTGTTTTTTCCTGTGGGTTGGGCTAGTCGGCTGGGCACTGTGGCGGGCCAGCAGCTCCTCGGCGCCGCATAACAATTCGTCCAAGCCGAAGCCGCTTCGCGGCTCGGCTTAACTCAAGCGTTAGGCATTGTCTTATGACTATCGCTAAGTTCATATCCGCACTTCTCCTAGCCACCACGATTGCCAGTTGCCAGGCTCAACCACCTCCTATGGAACTTGATTACGACCAGTTGATATTGTTGGACGCTGAGGATCTAGCGGAGACCGGCATCGGCAGTGCTTACGATCAGCTGCTCCCAGAGCTCAAGCGCTACATTCCAAATCCTGGACGTATAGAGCAGGTTATTGACAATGACCTTCCTCGCTACGCCATCCGCTCTAACGGCGAGGAGTACGTAATCTACGCGCCTGACACCCAAGAGAATGAGAGCTGGGGTGCAGCCACCTACGTATTCTTTAAGATCGTTAATGACCAGCTTGCTGGCACAGACGTCAGGCTGTACGCGATCAACGGTGGCAATGATCTTGGGGGCTTGTTTCTCACGCCGGAGCAGGCAAAGGCTGCTCAGTTGTCGCTGCCAAATCCTTCAGATTGGCCCTATCTTCCGGAAGCAGCTAGTCCTTGGTATGGGCAGCATCACTAGCACAGGGCCAGGGCCTAACAATTCATGTATGGACTCCCCCGTCAACCCCTGACGGCATCACGATGTGAAGCGCCAGCTTCACGGCTTTTGATTCTGCATTTTCCATCCTGCTGACGCTCT
>NZ_SMAF01000056.1 GCF_004343305.1 Pseudofulvimonas gallinarii
GCACGCGGTGCCCGCCACGTCGATCAGCACGCTGTCGATGCGCGGCAGCATGACCGGGGCGGCACCGCCGTAATTCCCGAGCGGCAACAACATCGGGTCGGCGAGGTACGGGTCGGTCGCGACCAGGTCGCAACTGTCATCGCCCTGCTGGAAGCGGTTGTAGCCGCTGGACCTGATCGAGCCGCCGTCGTGATGCGTGTACAGCGGTTGACCATCGCTGCCGAAAAGGGCGGTATGGGACAGGCTGGCGAGGCCCGTCGACGCGCTGCTGATGAAACTGGCCCGACCGGTGTTGCCGATGAACGTCGCGTGCCGGATCGCGGCCGAGCTGTCTTCGGCTACATGGATGGCGTTGCGCGTGTCGTAGAAGGTGCTGTTGACGATCTGGGCGTTGACCGGGCTTTCAATGTAGATGTCGCCTCCGAATGACGTCGGGCCGCCGCTCCGGTTGCCTATGAAGGTCGACCGGATCACCGAGAGCGTGGCGCCAGCGACGGTTCCCTGGGTTTGGATTGCACCGCCCGGGCGGCCGGTGTTGCCGACGAACAGCGAATCGGTAATGACCGTGCTGCCGGCGTCCACCAGCCGCAGCGCGCCACCCGGGCCGTGGCCCTCGGGTCCGTTGTGGCGAAAAACGCTGCATGCGATCGTTACCTGGGGAACCCTGTGCAGCACGACGGCACCGCCGCCGCGCCCGCCCGGCCCCCCCGGCGTGGCGCGATTGTCTTCGAACGTGCAGTCCTCGATCGTCAGCTCATTCACCGTCTTGTCTGGATGGTCGTACCACCAGCGGCCGACGGCGGGGCGCGCGTTGTTCCTGATCACCACGTCCGACAGCGTTGCCTGGTCGACCTGGCGCAGCTGAACGGCGCTTCCGGAGCCTGTCTCCGGTCCGCCTTGGCCGTCGATGAGGGAGAGGCTGGACAACGCGAAGTCATGCGCCGGATGGGCCATGTCGACGACGATCATGTTCGGGGCGGACGTACGACGCAGCGTCAGCCCATCGAGGCCCACGATGCTCAAGGACTGGGTGACGACCAGACTCTGGCTGATCTGGATTTCGCCGCCGATGAGTGCGGGAACGAAGAGAATGAGATCGCCGGCACCGCTGTTGTGGCCGGCGTCGCAGGCATCGACGGCGACATTGGTGTTGGCGGCCAGCACGGCCTCGCGCAGCGAGCAGTCGCCGTCGCCGTTGTGTTCGTCGTCGAGGATGTTGACGACGATGATCGCCGACCGGGCGGCGGGCGCAAGCACGGCAATCAGCAGGAGCGGAGAAGTACGGCGCGGCATGGCGGTCTCGATGGCGAGCCTCAGCGGTAGTAGGACGGGTCGTCCCAGGGACACTTGCGGAAGGAGTCCTGGTAGGCATTGACCATCGCCGAGCGGATCCGGCTGTCGTCCTGCGCCTGGGTGGCACTCATCAGTGCTTTCGACGCGCGACTGCTGCAGCGTGCGACCTC
>NZ_SMAF01000057.1 GCF_004343305.1 Pseudofulvimonas gallinarii
CAGGATACCGAGAGCCCGTCTGCTGTGGAACTGATTGCCGAACGTGGGCTGGACGGCCTGCCCGATGCGCTGGCTGCACTGATCAACGAGGCCATGCGCGTGGAGCGGGAGCGACACGTGGGTGCGGGCCGCTACGAACGCAGCGACGCCCGTCGTGGCTACGCCAACGGCTACAAGACAAGGACCATGAAGACCCGCATGGGCGCTCTGGAGCTGCGGGTGCCGCAGGTGCGAGAAGGGGGTTTCTACCCGCAATCGCTGGACAAGGGGCTGCGCTCGGAGCGGGCGCTGAAGCTGGCACTGGCGCAGATGTACGTGGAGGGCGTGTCCACGCGCAAGGTCGCCCGAATCACCGAGCAACTGTGCGGCTTTGAGGTCAGCTCGACCGAGGTATCGCGTTGCACGGCGCTGCTGGATGAGGAACTGGCGGCCTGGCGCGAGCGCGACTTGGGCGTGTACCCCTACGTCTACCTGGACGCCCGGTACGAGAAGGTCCGCCATGGCGGTCAGGTCATCGACACAGCGGTCCTGGTGGCACTGGGTGTGGCGCCTGACGGCAAGCGGGACGTACTGGGCATCTCGGTGGAGCTGTCCGAGGCGGAGGTGCATTGGCGGCGCTTTCTGGAACAACTGGGCAAGCGTGGCCTGCACGGTGTGAAGCTGTTCGTCTCCGACTGCCATGCCGGTCTGAAGGCGGCGCGTATCGCCACGTTCCCGTCCGTGCCTTGGCAGCGCTGCCAGTTTCACCTGCAGCAGAATGCGGGGCAGTACGTGCCGCGACAATCCCTGCGCAAGGCGGTGGCCTCGGACCTGCGCCACGTGTTCAACGCACCGGACGCCGACGAAGCCAGGCGCTTGCTGAAGCGCTTCATGGCCACGTGGGAGACCAAGGCGCCCAAGCTGGCTGCATGGGCCGCCGAGGCCGTTCCGGAGAGCTTTGCCGTGTTCGCGATGCCAACCGAACACCGCCGCCGCCTGCGGACCAGCAATGCACTGGAGCGGCTCAACAAGGAGCTCAAACGACGCACGCGGGTCGCCACACTGTTCCCGAACACGGCGTCGTGCGAACGCTTGGCCAGCGCTGTGGCCATGGAGATATCCGAGGAGTGGGTGAGCGGTCGCGCCTACCTCAACATGGATGGAGACCACTGATCCAACGCCAACGAAAGGTCGCGAATTTACAGACGGGATGTTGCTTTATC